>NZ_DATHHT010000011.1:0-518665 GCF_035317045.1 Occallatibacter sp. | reverse complement strand
AAAAACCGGCGTGGTAGAGGCGGACAACCATTAAAATGGCCGACTCAAGAAAGAACGAAAGAATCCGGGTTCTAGTTGCCGACGATCAACCGCACATCCTCGAGGCTGTGGAACTGCTGCTGGAGCCGCAGGGCATTCATGTGGACTGTGTGCGCTCGCCGCAACTGCTCCTTGAGGCGCTCGGCCAGGCGGACTACGATGTCCTGCTCATTGACCTCAACTACACCCGCGACACCACCTCCGGCAAGGAAGGCCTCGATCTGCTCGCTCGTCTGCAGGAGGTCGATCCGCGCATGCCGGTTATCGTCATGACGGCCTGGGGCAACATCGACCTCGCCGTCGAAAGCATCAAGCGCGGGGCCCGAGACTTCATCCAGAAACCCTGGGAAAACGAGCGCCTCATCTCGCTGATTCGCGTTCACGCTGAATTGCACCAGGCCCTTCGCCGTGCACGCCAGCTCGAACTTGAAAACCGGCTCCTGCGTGCTGAAGGCATGCCCGACTTCGTGGCCGGCGCGCCCTCCATGCAGCCCGTGCTCGAACTCATAGGCCAGGTGGGTCCATCTGACGCCAATGTCCTCATTACCGGTGAACATGGCACCGGCAAGGAGATCGTCTCCAAGCTCCTGCACGCCGCATCACCGCGATCCCGCATGGCCCTCGTCGCCGTTAATGCCGGCGGATTGCCGGAAGGCACATTTGAAAGCGAGATCTTCGGCCACGTCAAAGGCGCTTTCACCGACGCGCGTTCTGACCGCGTAGGGCGTTTCGAATTGGCCAACGGCGGCACCCTCTTTCTCGACGAAATCGCCAACGTCCCGCTGCGCCAGCAGGCCAAGCTCCTGCGTGTTCTCGAAACGGGCGAGCTTGAGCGGGTCGGCTCCTCCCAAACGCGGCGGGTCGATGTGCGCGTGTTGTCCGCTACCAACGCCAACCTGCCTGAAGAAGCCAAGGCGGGAAATTTTCGCGAAGACCTGCTCTTCCGCATCAATACGGTGGAGATCCATATCCCGGCCCTCCGCGAACGTCGCGAAGACATCCCGCTGCTTGCCGTGCACTTCCTCAATCGCAACCGCTCACGTTATCGGAAGCAGGTCACCGGCTTCTCACCCGCCGCAATGCAACAGATGATGCAATATCAATGGCCCGGCAACGTGCGCGAACTCGAACACACTGTGGAACGCGCCGTGTTGTTGTGTCGCGGTGAAGAAATTGAGCCGGCTAATCTCGCCATTGCTTCCGCAAAATCATCGGCAACCAATTTTGAGAACATGAGTATCGATGAAGTTGAGGCTTTGCTGATTCGCAAGGTCCTCCGCCGCTGCGACGGCAACATATCGCAGGCCTCTGAGGCTCTCGGTCTCAGCCGGGCAGCGCTCTACCGCCGCATCGAAAAATATGGCTTATGAACGGCACAGGCGGAAGCGCAAGCCCTCGGCACTCCGCCGGGCGTGGCTATTCTGTTTTTTGCTTGCATTGCCAACCTTCCTCTTCGCCGGCATCCTGCTCTGGCAACAGCATGTAACCACCGCTCCTGCTCTGCTGCTTCTGCTTTGCATCTTCATCTATCTCTTGCTCATTGCGGCCGCACTCATCGAAGGCCTCATGCGCCCGTTGCAGACTCTCTCCAACGTTGTCTCGTCCCTGCGGGAAGGGGATTACTCGTTTCGCGCCCGTGGCGCAAATTCACGAGACGCCCTCGGAGAGCTGGCTGGGGAAATCAACGCCCTCGCCGACCTTCTGCAGAAGCAGCGCGTGCGCTCGCTCGAAGCCACCGCCCTTCTTGCTCGCATTCTCGAAGTCATGCACGCGCCGCTCTTCGCCTTCGATCGCGAGGACCTCCTCCAACTAGTGAACAACGCCGGTGCGCAGCTTCTTGGCCGCCCTCTGGCGCGATGCTTCGGCCACAGCGCGCGAGAACTTGCGCTCGACAATCTTCTCGCCTCCGCCGACCAGACCGTTCACTCCTTCGGCACCAAGCCCTCCCGCTGGCTTCTTCGCAAGGCGCTCTTCCGCCAGGATGGCGCACCGCACACTCTTCTGTTGCTTGCCGATGTCAGCCAGCCTTTGCAGGAAGAAGAACAGATCGCGTGGAAACGCCTGATTCGTGTTCTCGGCCACGAGCTATCCAACTCGCTCGCGCCCATCAAGTCCATCGCCGGAAGCCTCCTGGCGCGTGCCGAGAGTATCGGCGGAGATGACGCCACAATTCGCGACTTCCGCCGCGGCCTGAGTGTAGTTGAGAGCCGCGCTGACGCCCTGCATCGTTTCGTGCAGTCCTATCGCCTGCTTGCACAATTACCGCCGCCGCATTTCAAGCCGGTGCAGACAGGCCCGCTACTCGAACGGGTTGCGCTCCTCGAGCAGCGCGTGCCCGTCCGCCTCGATCCTGGCCCGCCCGTCATGCTCAATGCCGATCCCGATCAGCTCGAACAGATGTTCATCAATCTGCTCACCAACGCGGTCGACGCCTCATTGGCAAACGGCGCCAAGCCGGTTCGCATCGGATGGCGCATCGCAGAATCGGATATCGTTGTCGGCATTGAAGACAGCGGCCTCGGCATCGCCAATACTGAGAATCTTTTTGTCCCGTTCTATACCACCAAACCCAAAGGCAGCGGTGTCGGGCTCGCGCTCGCGCAGCAAATCGCCCGCGCTCATGGCGGCGAAATCCGACTTGTAAATCGTGAGGATGGACCCGGGGCCCGGGCCATTATTCATCTGCCCCTCGGCTGATTGATTGCTTTATCCCGCGGCTGAAATGGATACCACCGTCGACTTGATCTCCGTCGCCACTACGCAATTGCGTCCCGCATTCTTGGCGCGATAGAGAGCCGCATCGGCAATCTGGATCATCTCTTCGTAATTCGTCGGATATCCAGCCGCAACACCGAAACTTGCCGTCACCGAATATGGATTGTCGCTCTCGCCAAGTCGCGTTGCTTCCACCGTGGCGCGCATATGTTCCGCCCTGGCACGCGCCGCCTCAAAGTCCGATCCCGGCAGAATCAGCAGAAATTCCTCGCCGCCATAGCGGCCTACCCAGTCGTAACTCCGTACCGCGCGCTGGAAGATCGCGCCTGTTTCGCGCAGCGTGAGGTCGCCCACCACATGGCCCATTGCATCATTGATGCGCTTGAAATAATCCAGGTCCACCAGAATGATGCTCAGCGGCGATCCATCGCGTTGCGAGCGATCTACTTCGCCACGCAACCTTTCGACGATGATGCGGTGATTCCACAAGCCTGTCAGCCCGTCGTGCTCCGCAAAATGCCGCATCTGCTCGCGGGTCCGCACCAACTCTGTCTTCTCGCGCTCCAGGTCCTGCGTGCGCCCTTTCACCGCGTCTTCAAGCTGCCGCTTCTGCCGCATCAGTTGGCCCACGCGTCGGCGCCATGCCCACACCGCCAGCACCAGGACCATAGTGCCCAATTCCCACTTGATGTACTTGTCCTGCCACCACAGCGGAAGGATCGTAAACGAGAACGAAGCAACCGGCGAGACAGCGCTGCCGGCCGCATTTACTGCCTCGACCTCAAAGCGATAGTAGCCTGGCTCAAGATGGCGATAGTGCAGCGTCATCTCTCGCGTGTCCTCCCATACGGAGTCCTGTTCCCCGATGAGACGGTAACGAATACCGATGTCCTGCGTATCCTTGAACGACAACAGCGCCATCGAAATCGTCAGTTGGTTGGAACTCCACTTTACTGAACCGCCATCCCCGACCGGCACGGCGCCCAGCATCACTTGCGAAATGGCGGGTGGCGGCGGCGATCCTGCCAGTGCATCCTGCGGCGCGATCAGGTGGCTCAACCCGCCCGATGTGCCGATCCATATGCTTCCGTCCCGATCCTCGGTCATCGCGAAGCTGTCGGTGTCGTTCCAGATCAACCCATCGTCCTGCGTAAAGCTCCGCCAGCGATGTCCATCGAACACCGTGACGCCAGCGTCTTCGCCCACCCACAACCACCCGCGATGATCCACCACTAGCGAGACAATCTCTTCCGACATGAGCGGTGGACGTCCAATATGGTCCGCCTGCACCACTTTGTATCCGTTCACATGCAGCCGCATCAGGTCCTGCGAGGGACCTGCCGCCCAGATATCGCCGCTCCAGTCCACAGCAATGAGGTCAGGCCTGGCTCCCGACGTGCCCGGATCGATCGCGTGCCAGCCTTTATCATCGTGCTTGAAAAGGCCCTGGTCCGAAGTCACCCAGAGGTTTCCCGACTGATCCTTGCTCATGTCTGTGAAGCGAAGCGTAGCCTTCGGGAACGCCCGATCGATCACCGGATGAGGGGTGCGGTCAGCTCCACTCGGATCCAGCTGAAACATCCCGCTCGCCGTGGCAATCCACATGCAATGCGGTCCATCCGAAATTAGGCGATACACCGCCGGCAGTGTCACTTGCTTGCCCACCAGTGACTTCTGATCAATTCTGGTCAGGCTCCCCGCCATGCTGCCCATCCAGATCGCTCCATCCGCGGTTACCTCGAGCGATCCCGCGCGCGCCACTTGTACTCCCGGTGAATGCCAGATCTTGGGAGCATTTCCGCCTGCCGGAATCCAGTCCAGTCCCGACTCCGTGCCGATCCACAGTCTTCCCTGGTGATCGCGTTCAATCGCCCACACCAGGTTGTCGCTTAATCCGTCGGCTTGTGTATATCCCTCCCATCGGTCTTCGCCTACCCAGCGCAAAAGCCCGTGGCCCACGACACCCATCCAGATCGAACCTTCGCGATCCACAAACAGTTCCTGCACTTCAAACGGCGACAGGCCGTTGTGGTCTGTGACCAGCCGCCAGTGGTCCTTCTCCCATAGCGCCAACTCAGATCCCTGGGCGGTCAGAATGCGGCCCTGCCCATCTTCAGCAAGCGTCGGATATGCCTCAGATGTTTGCTCTCCCGGCAGATCGCGCACGTAAGCGCGGCTGCCGTCGGGCAGCATCTCCACAACATGCTGATTGCTGCGCAGCCAGATGTGCCCGTTGCGCGCCACCATCATCGTCAGCCACTGCTCGTCCGGCAGTTCCAGCGTTGCGCGCATTTGCGTCGTTTGCCCGCCATTCAACCGGCAAAGATCCTTCTCGCAGCCGTACCACAACGAACCGTCGGGTCCGTAGAGCACGCTCCACACAAATCCGCCCTTGAGGTCCAGGGGTACGGCAACCCAGTTGTCGGTGCCGCGTCGTTTCAACAACACTGCGTGGCTGCTCGACGCCGTTACAACTTCGTCCGGTCGGTTCGACGTAAACGTTGTACCCGTCGGGTGCGTGAATTCGTTCAGAGGATAGGGAAGCTGGACCGAAGAGAATTTTCCGTCCTTGCGCTCAAAATAAACGCCTGCCGACGTTCCCACCCAGAGGGTTCCATCAGGGCCGATATACACGTTGTCGATGATGCGATCGGGAATTCCCTCGGCGGCGCCGTAGCGCTGAAACTGGCTGCCGTCATAACGGTAGAGCCCGTTCTGCGTTCCCATCCAAAGGTAGCCAATCCGGTCCTGCTGGATTGAGGTGATGTTGGGATTTCCAAGACCCTGGATATATTCGCGAAAACTGTACCGCTGAGCCGACGAAGTCGCACAAATCGAGCCGAGCGCCACGACCGCGACGATCGCGCGCAACAGCAAACTGCTCGATTTGGATCTCCGATTCATCAAGGTCGGTCTTTCTCGGCGCTTGGAATGGTGAAATCGGGGGAATTGCTTCAGCGAAGACCTGCAAACAATCAACCAAAGCCAAACTTCGATCTCGAATTCCGATCTCTGGCTCGTCAGTAACCCAAATATAGCCGTGGGCTATCTCTGCGAACATGCCACTTTGGTCTAAGTTGTTGTAAGACAAAGGTGCTGAAGTAACTTCTGGAGGTTACCAGCGCGCTGAGTCAAGAACGGACATAGCCATCAGCCCTAACAGAATGATTCTGCCCGCGATGTCATCAATCGCACACCAGCTCGGACTCGGGGAAGGCTCCCGAACCCGTGCCTTCGGTAACGTCCGCAGCCACTGGCTGGGCGGTGAAGAAGGCGTTCACCTGCTCTAAGACTTCCAATCCGGTCTTCGCCTGGTAGATCGCCTTGCGGAGCCGGCCGCCGCCCATCACTCCGTGCGTGAACCAGGTGGCAAACTGCTTCATCTTGCCTGCCGTCTCCCCCAGACGCGCGTCGCGCGGCAGCTCCTTCGTTGCTTCCGCCTCGGCCAGCAGCATTTCAAAGTAGGCCCGAATCATGTGGTGCCTGTCGGCAAATGTCGGCTGATCGTAGCGGCCCGTTGCCGTATATTGCGCAATTTGCCTGAAGATCCAGGGATTCGCCGCCGCCGAGCGGCCGATCATCACCGCGTCGCACCCTGTCTGGGCCACCATCGCTGCCGCATCCTCAGGTGTGCGGATATCGCCATTGCCGACGACGGGAATTCCCACCGCCTGTTTGATGGCAGCAATCCACTCCCACCGCGCCTGCCCGCTATATCCCTGCTCCCGTGTTCGCGCATGCAGCGCCACGGCATTCAGCCCTTCGGCCTCGGCCATCCGCGCCAGCTCCACGCACACAATCGCCGCATCGTTCCACCCCATGCGGAACTTCACCGTGAAGGGAATCGTCACCGACTTCCGCACCGCTTGAAAGATCTCGCCAATCTTCGGCAGATCGCGCAGCAAACCCGATCCGCCGTTGCACCCGACTACCCGTTTCGCCGGGCAACCAAGATTCAGATCGACCGTGTCGAACCCCGTGTCCTCAACGATCCGTGCGGCTTCCGCCAGCGTCGCCGCATTCGAGCCGAATAACTGCGCCCCGATCGGATGCTCATCGTCATAAAAAGTCAGATATCTCCGGCGTTTCGACTCTCTCATCCGGGAAAGCCCGTCTGCCGAAGTAAACTCCGTCATCAGCAGCCCGCACCCCGACTGCGCATTCGTGACTTCCGCCTCGATCTCCGAAGAACTCGGTGCCCCAGAGCCCGCCCTGAGTTTGTCGAAGGGGCTGGTTTCTGAGCCCTGGGTGGGATTTTCAGAAGGGTTTACCGACTCCGCAGGAGCAGAAAACAAGCTGGCATGCCGGATAAACCGCCGAAAAACGGTATCCGTAACCCCAGCCATTGGTGCCAAAACCGTCGCTGGAGAAACCAGAACCGGCCCAATCCGCATCTCCGCCGGCACACGAACGCCTTCGGGCATCGCATGCTCCCTTGGATTGTCCCAGTCCTTCTTAACCGTGAATCCCTTGCCAGCCATGTGGTTATTTCCTGTTCAACTCGGCAATTCCGCCACTTGATAGAAAAAAGGTTTGCCGCGAGAGTCAGGCTTCCAGCCTGCCGCCATCGCTTCCCGAATATGGCCCTCTACCTTCGCCGCTACGATCGTCGGCCTGGGAGGCAGCGTCCGGATCAAACCGATCTTTTGGGCTAGAACGGCAGGATACTCCAGATAAAGTTCCCGACGTGCAGCCTCTACAACTCTCACATGAATCGAAATGCCCTTCCACCCGTCCGAAGTGAACTCCTGCTGTTCACGGTGCAGGCGCCAAATCAGCGGGAAACCGTCGATCGTTACCGCAGCTTGAACCGATCGTTTGGCGCGTGGCATAACTGATCACTTTCAAAACGTAAGACAAGTCATTGCTACAAATGCACCTGACGCAACAGGGCCTCCGCCGTGGCGGAGGCCCGATCTCACAGCCGTCGCTCCAGGCCTACTTTGCCGGAGACGTCTCGGCAGCCTTGGCGTACTTGCGCCGGAACCGCTCGACACGTCCTGCCGTGTCCACCAGACGCTGTTTGCCGGTGAAAAACGGGTGGCAGTTCGAGCAGATTTCCACGTGAATGTCGCCCTTGTGGGTCGAACGGGTCTCAAAGTTGTTTCCGCAGGCGCACATCACGCGCACCGCAGCATAGTTGGGATGAATCTTTTCCTTGGGCATCGCTAAAGACAGACCTTTCCTGCAATCTTCCCTATCTATTGTATTGAGATTCAGCAGGTAGCGCAAACGATTCAAGCAGTGGCAGATGGCCTTTCCGGGGCGGTATCGAGGCTCGGTGCGCTCTTTACAGGACTTAGCAACGGCCAGCCCTTGCGCAGCACGTAGTCCAGCCAGGCCCCCGCGATCTGTGAAGTCAGCACCGCCGCCACCACCAATGTCGTGTAGAACTGTGAGCTGATAATCCCCGCGTCGAATGCCACGCTAGCCAGCACGATCCCCGGGCCTCCGCGAGCGTTGGTCGTAATTGCCAGGTTGATCAGGTCAAGTCCGCGGAACCCAGCAAATCGCCCCGCCAGCGAAACCGAAAGAATCTTGATGGCGCACGTGCCAAGTATGAATACCGCCATCATGCCCCACGAAACACCCCGGATCAGGTCGAGCTTCAATCCGACAATCGCAAAGTAGACAGGCACGAAGACCGCGAAGGATACCTTACCGATCGAGTCCAGGGCCTCCGCAAACAGCCGGCGCTTCTTGTGGACTACAGCAAACCCCGCCAGGAATGCCGCAAACACGAGGCTTACACCCAGTGCCCCGGCAAGCGCGCAATATGCGAGCAGGACAGCTACCGCATATCCAATGGGGCTGGATTTGGCCAGAATGTTGAATTCAGCCTTGTTAATGCGCTTCACAATACGCGGCACCACCGTGAGTCCGAGCCCGAAAAATGCAACGGTGAGTGCGAGATGTGTAAACATCCGCTTCGGATCAAGAGCTTGCTTTCCCGCCGCAGCTGTTGCTATCGCTAATGCCAGCCACAGAACAATGTCCTCAAGAACCGCAACGCCGAGCACCAATCTTGCGAATCGCGTGTGAAGGATCCTCAAATCGCTGAAGATTTTCGAGACCACCGGCACTGACGTGACGGCAACGCCCACGGCAAGAATGATGATGAGCGAAACCTTGTTCCCGTTTGGACCTTCCAGCGACGGTCGAATCAGTGCGGGTCCGAAGACCAGTCCGATGACGAACGGCAGCCCCGTACCGACAATCGTCAGCCACCCAACTTCGCGCCGCTCCTCGCGGGTGAACAACTGCTGCGTCTCGGCGCCACTCAGGAACATGAGCAGCAACAAACCCAGCCAGTAGATGAAGTCGAGCACATCACTTTTGTGCATCGCACTTCCCACAACTCCGGCAAAAAAAGGCAGCCTCCCCAGCAGCGCCGGCCCTAGCACAACCCCCGCCAGGATCTCGCCAATCACCTTCGGCTGGCGCAGTTTCACAAACAATGCGCCAAGCAATTGCGCGAGCCCTACTAGCAGGAGCAAAACAAAAAGTACTGAGGTGAGAGAAGAATTGGACACGTATCTATGTGCTCATGGGTTGTGATGCTCATTCTGGCCCATGATTTGCATCAGGTTCTGGGGCAATTCACTCTTCTGGATGCCTGCTCTACTGGGTCGAATACTGCAATCAGAGAAAAAGCACGTCGAGTCGGAACCGGGCGCCGTCCGCGACACAGGCCTCATCGCAAGCCCGCAAAAGGTGGGAGCACTATCTGCGGACTGGGTGCCCTAGGTCTCGCGTCTGAGACCTGGGGTTCTCACTTGAGGCAGGCGATTCTCAGGTCAGACAACCGACAACCCGGAACCGAAGACTGACAACTGGCAACTGGTCTTACCGCCCCTTCAACGCTTTCGCAATCCCCGCCTCCACGAGGGGCGCCATGATGTCATATCCGGCCGGCAGGGGATGCACCCCGTCGTGACTCAGATTCGCCGGCAATCCATCCCGGTCATCCTTCATTGCCGAGTGATAGTCGACGTACACATACTTGTGCTCAGCCGCATATTTCTGGATCCAGCCATTGATCTCGTCGATCTTTGGCGCAGGCGTCAGCCCAGGCTGCCAGGGATAGTCAAACGCCGGCAGAATCGAACACAACACAACCCGAATATGATTCCCATCGGCCATCTCCGCCATCGCCGCGATATTCGCTTCGGTCTCTTGCAACGTCATCGGCCCCGTGTTCCCTGCAATATCATTCGTCCCAGCCAGAATCACCACGACCTTCGGCTGCAGCGCGATCACGTCCTGGTGGAAACGCAGTACCATCTGCGGCGTCGTCTGCCCGCTGATACCGCGATTGACATAGGGCTTCGCGGCAAACGCGCCGCCCGGTGCATCAAAATGCCAACCCTCGGTGATCGAGTCGCCCATGAACACGGCGCGCTTTTCCCCTGCCGCCGGCGGCCCCAATTTAAAATCAGCCTCCTTGAAGCGCTCCAGCCACGGAAAGTCGGTGAGCAATTGCTGGTCATGCTTGCGCCAGTAATCGTTGTCAGGATGCTTCGGCGCAACCTGCGTCGGTGCCGGCGCCTTCGTCTCCGGAACATTCCCAGGCTCCTGCCCTGCAACACCAACCGAACAAATTCCTGAACCAACAGCAAGAAATCCAACAGCGACGCCAAACGAAATCCGATTCAAAGCGACACACCCTTCCAGATGAACTCAATTCACGAGAAATCCCATCTTAACGCTGCAAAACGGTCTCGGATACGCTTCCGGGTCCAGAGCGCATTTTCCACCAGCCGCACGCCTTTCCCACCGCAACGCGCACGCCCCGATTGCGCTAGGCTTGATAGAGCACATGAGCGAATGTCCCATCTGTAACGGCGTAGGTTTGGTCCGCGTTATTTCCGAAGGCGGCCTGTGGGTATCCCGCGCCTGCGAGTGCCAGGAGGCCGATCGCGAAGAGCGTCGCCTCGCCGCCGCGCGCATCCCCGAGCGCTACCGCCAATACACGCTTGACGGCTACGAAACTGCCTTTCGCGGGGCCGATCAATCGCTGAGCCGAGCGCATCTCACCGCGCGCAAATTCGTCGACGCCTACCCCGTCGACACCGCCGGCAAGGGCCTGCTCTTCACCGGCTCCATCGGCGTCGGCAAGACGCATCTCGCCGTCGGCGTGCTTCGTCGTCTCATTCAGGAGAAGGGTTGCAAAGGCCTCTTCTGCGACTACCGCGAGTTGCTCAAGAACATCCAGAACAGCTACAACTCCCAGGTCAATACCACCGAACTCGAGCTGCTCAAGCCCGTCTTCGCTGCTGAAGTGCTCGTGCTCGACGACCTCGGCGCGCAAAAGCCCAACGAGTGGGTATGGGACACAGTCGCCCTCATTCTCAACACCCGCTACAACGACAAGCAGACCACGATCATCACCACCAACTATCCCGATTTGGCTGCGGGAAGCGGTGCCAAGTCCGACGTTGAGCGCGCCGCCCGCGAGCAAACCCTCGGCGACCGCATCGGCGACCGCATGCGATCGCGCCTCGCCGAGATGTGCGTCAAAGTCGAGGTCACCGGCGAAGACTTCCGGCAGACCGTCAAGCGCGCCCGCTTCGGCTGATTAATTTCGCCAGCAGCAACGCAGACATCCTCACCCGGAAAATAACATGCCTGGCAAACTCGAAATGATCGTCGGACCGATGCGGAGCAACAAGACCGCCGAACTCCTGCGTCGCATCGAGATTCGCCGCCAATACGCCAAGCAGTGCGTGCTGCTGCTCAAGCCCAGTGCCGACACCAAGTCCGCTGTCGGGGTCATCGAGAGCCGTAACCCCAGCGGCTGCGGAAAAATGGAAGCCATCGAATTTCCCAACTCCGATCCCTGGTCCATTCTCCCCATCCTCGCGGAGACGGAGCAGAGCATTGGCAAGCGCGTCGAATGCATCGCCATCGACGAAGGCCAGTTCGTCGCCGATCTCTTCCTCTTTACCAAGCGCATGCTGCAGCAGGGCCATGACGTCATCGTCTCCGGCCTCGAGCTCGACTTTCGCGGCATGCCCTTTGGCGAAATGCTTCAGCTCTCCTGGCTCGTCCGCATCTACGCCGGTAACCTTACCGAGCTCGTCGCCTACTGCAGCTGCGGAGCCAAGGCACTCTATCCCCAGCGCCTCGTCGACGGCAAGGCCGCTGCATACGCAAGCCCCATCATCATGGCCGGCGACTTCTACGAGCCCCGCTGCGACGAACACTTCGTCCTCCCCGGCCGCCCCCACTAGCGCCGCGAGGATTGCTCTTCTCGATGTCTACGCAGGGATAGCGGTGTTCAGGCGATTGCAATTGCTCCTTATGTTTTTGGTAACGGGATGCCGTCTTCCAAGCGAGTCGATCGCAAGTTGAAGGGCCTTCTGGGACCACTTGGCGGGCCCCAGAAGGTCTGCCCTGAGCGTAGAGAAGCGTCGCGAGATTATTCATGGTCAGCGTCGAATCGATTTTTCCGTCGCTCGTCACAAATCGCGCCCTATTCCCAATTGCACCGTCCAACAAGCTGATATGATCGAAAACTTGGTCACATAAAGCTCGGAAAACAGTTACGTCTGGCAACGTCGCCACGGACGAACCTCGGCCGACGAGATACGTTAACGACCGGATCGCAACGATGGAGCCCGCTTTTCGCGGGGTTAACCATGAATATTAAAAGGCTCTTTGGTCGCTCAGAGCGCGTGGGAATGCGCCCCATCCCCTTTCTCGGCAGCTTTCTTATAGTCGGGCTGTTGTTTGCCTTGCAGCAGTGGCTGGGCATGCGAATCATGTGGCAAAAATCCGCCTATAACCTGTGGCCCGCAGTTGCAGGCTGGGAACTGCAGTATCTGCTCTGGGGCATATTCTGCTGGTCTCTTTGGCTCTGGCTGGGAGACAGTTTGCAGAAAGCGGGATGGCGATACATCCTGTTGCGCATCGTGCCCCTCAGCATCGTGATGAGCATCATAGTTGAAATGGCGCTGGCTGCATGCGGTTTCCCAATCAGTCGCGTTCCGATCAGTTTCTGGCAGAGAGTGGACTTCAGTCTTGCCGACGAATTCCTCGAGAATACGGCAGTGTTTTGGGGAGCCTTCATGGTGATCCGCGGCATCGGCTACTACCGGGAATCGCGGCAGAAGGAACGGGATATGTCGCAGCTTGCCGTCGAGCTGACAGAAGCTCGAATGCTGGCGCTTCGCATGCAGATCAATCCTCACTTTCTGTTCAACACCATGAACAGCATTTCCAGCCTGATGTACACCGATGTGCGCGCGGCGGACAGAATGCTGGAGCAACTCTGCAGTTTGCTTCGTGTCTCTCTGGAGCGAGGACCAAAACAATTGATCTGCCTCCAGGAGGAGATGGAGTTCATTGAGATGTATCTGTCGCTTCAGAACATCCGATCCGCAGGGCAGATCCGGCAGAACATCATCATCGATCCCCGCCTGTACGATGCCCTGGTTCCGACCATGATTCTTCAGCCACTCGTTGAGAATGCCTATGTTCACGGGCTTTCGCGGGTGAATGCGGGGCTCCTCGAGATAACCGCGAGGGAAGATGATGGACAACTCAGCATCTCCGTGCGAAACAGCGGGATCGGGTTGAAGCCCGTGAAAGGACCCGAGGCCCGCAGCACGGGGATAGGTCTCACCAACGTAAAAAATCGCCTACGGTTGCATTTTGGAGACAAAGGTCTTCTGGCAATTCACGCGATTGCGAACGACCTGGTTGAAGCTACGGTGAAGTTCCCGGTGATCTTTTCAACTTCGAATGAGGTCGCATTCCACCAAGACGAAAAGTCATTGTCAAGAAAAGCTGGATGACGCACGGCACCTGTAACAGCGGACGGATCCCGCATCGGGACGCTTTGAACGCCAGTATCTCCACACAATAGGAATATCTGCGGGCCTGATGGACTGGCTGCGGATTGCCATCTTCCTATCACCCGAGGCTGCCTTATCACAACGGGCGCGCCTCGCAAATTTTGCCTTAGAACACTTGATTGGGCGGCCTCACGGGCAATATCCATGCATCCAGATCATTACTCCGAGTCGTCATTCTTCTCACTGAGGCGGGACACCTTCCACGATGAATATGCGGCTCTTTGCTGCGCTTTGCCTGATCGGCCTGATTGCCGCATAAGCCGGCGAGTCGTACCATTCACGTGCCTTCTGCACACTGTCGAATTCGATCACCACCACCCTGTCCTTTGGCGCATCGCCCTCCAGAGCCTGAATCTTGCTGGTGCTAACGACGTAGCGGTGGTTGAAAGGCGCCAGCGTTTCCACTATCTTCTTGCCGTAATCCTGCAAGGCAGCGGGATCTGTTATCTCGGCTTCGGCGATCACGTAGCCAGGTAGCGTCTTCACCTGCTGCCCTCGGATCGCGATTCCGCCTGTAACGCCAATCGAGACACCGAGCATCATCGCAAACACCAGCTTCAGTTTCGTTTTCATGGCTGACAACCCTTCATTCCGCTAGTCGGCATCTTCCTTCTGCTGCTCCGGCACGTTCTCAGGCGTAGTCAGCGGCTTGATGATGTCGTCCAGATACGCCGGCGTTCCGTCCACGCGCTCCAGGGCGGGGTACCGCTCTCCCTCGTGATAATCAATCTGCGCCGTCGAAACAAACGAATCCGCCTGCACCATCACCTTGATAGCCTTCGAAGGATCCTTCGCCACGCGAATCGCCTCGCGCAGCGCATCGCCCGAGTAGACCTTGTCGTTCACCGCCATGATCTTTTCGCCCGGCGCCAGCCCGGCCTTGTCCGCAGGCCCATTCCACAGCACATCGGCAATCGTCCCGTCCGCGCCGATCCGCAGTCCGATCGAGTACCAGCAATCCACGCCTCCGCCACGCCGTCCCTCGGCCGCCGCCATCATCCGTTCTGACTTCGTCGGCTTGTCCTTGAACACAAGCTTGTATCCACCCTGCTCCAGCCCAGCCGCATCCACATGCGGATTGATCTTGTCCACGCGATCGTGCAGAAAAGTCGCCCAGTCATACGGCACAACCTGGTTCAAATCCTGCACCAGCTCATCGAACGTGTAGGTCACAATCAGCGGCCCTGTATTCCCGCCGTTGCCTAGGAAAATCTTCACGAAATCATTCAGCGACTTCTTGTTCTCTGTCATCTTGCGGATCAGCGTGTCCGCATCCAGCCACAGCATCTCGCCTTCGAAGTAGTAGTCCTGTCCGCGCCGCTCATTCGACCACGCCTGATTGCCGCCGCGCAGAATGCTTGCGCCGACCGCCGTGTCCACCGTCGGCCGCCATTCGCGTCCGCGCGTGTAATCCAACTCCGCCGCCGTCGCCGCCAGCACATCCTTGTACTCCTGCGCATTCTTCAGGCCCGATCGCGCCGCCAGCACATTCCCCCAATATTCCGTCATGCCCTCGTACACCCACAGCAGCGCGCCCTGCATCGGCGTCGCAAAATCCGGCTGATACAGTCCCGCCGGCCGCCGGTACTTCCCGTTCCACGAGTGCGTGAATTCATGCGACAGCAAATCTGACTCCGGCAGTTGATGCACGTCGTCGGCAAATCCCTTCTCGCCCACCCCGTTGTCCGACGACTGCCCATGTTCCAGTCCCATGCCGCCCGCAATATCCGACAGTGTCAGCAGAAAATGATACTCGTTGTAATGGTGAGAACCATAAAGCGCATCGGCCTCCCGCACCAGGTTGGCCGCTTCAGCCAGCACCGCAGGACGCATGTTTGCATCCTCTGGCGCATCCGCCGCGACATCCAAATAGTGCAGCGGCTTGATTGTCGGCGCGAGCGGATACTCATGGAAATACAGCCCAGTCAAAATCGGCGAGTCCTCCAGTTGCTCCACAGTTGTGGCCGCAAACTTCGTCGTGCTTCCCGCCTCCGGCACCGGATAAGCTCCACCGCTCACCGCCTTCAGCGCCGTTCCAATCCCCCAACCCGCAGGCACCTTCACCGACGGCTGAATTGCAATATCCTTTACCGGCACGTGCGCCGGGTACAGCATGAGCGCCTCCCACTCCAGTGCCGCCATCCGCTGCGAAACGCGGCGTGTCACGATCGCGTCAACGTGCGCATGCACTGTCGCTACGCCGCTTGGCACTGTCAGGTGATACTCAAAGAGATTTACGTCGTCGCGCCGCCACTCCAGCGTTTTCCCGTTCGCCGTAAACACCACACCAACTAACGAAGACGCCGGTCCCGAAGGCATGTGATGCCCTGGAATCCACTCCGGTGAAATCAGAGTCAGCGGTCCCGCCGACACTGGAAAATCAATCTCCGCATGAAACAGTTTGCGCGGCGCATCCGAGAGATCAGCGGTGATCTCGATCGGCGCCTTTTGCGCACGCGCAAGTGGAATTGCCAGGGAAAACATTAAAAGGGCAGGGAAGTAATGGGCACAGCGCTTTAACGTGAGCATCCGGGCGAAGCCTCCTGAGGAATTCAGCTTAACGCATTGCGGAGTGTAATCCTTAATCCGCTTGCTGCACCCATCCGGCGGCTCCAACAGTTACTCTCTCATATTCAGCAAATCTTTGATCCGCCCCACAAGCGTCGGCGGGCTCTTGTCGTGTGCAAGCATCATCCGTCCTTCCATGGGGAACCACACCTCTTCGCCCGAAGAGCTCGCGTTGAACAATCCCAAACGGTGTTTCTCCGCAAGGCGCGCCACGGTCATGTAGGCCGCTTCCTCCTCTGACCACGCAAACGAAACGTAAATAAAATCGGCGCCAATGGCGTAATCAGAACTCGATGCTTCACCCTCGGCGGTCCGCTCTTTGGCAAAGGTCCCATTCATCGGAGGAAAAATTTCAACCATATCCTCAAACCACGCACGCAGGTTGGCCGAACTGAGAGCCGGATCGTCGTAGCTGTGGTCTTCGCCCCACTTCGTCTGCCCTGCATACCAGTCCAGGAACTCAGCGTGGCTCGCTGGAACGGCGTCGGGCTCGAAGACCATCAGGTCGTAGCTCATACTGTGATGCTATCCCGTTAGCGAAATTTGCGCCCGCCCGAAAACCAAAATTCTCGCTTTGCGTGCGCTCTTACCGGCCTCTCCCATCGTTCCCTGATTGTGCCTTTATGTCCAGCGTGTTAAAAGCTAAGGAACAGGGTACATGGCGGAACCGTCTTTCCGGGCTGGAGCAGTTCATTCGCAGCGACCGGAGCATTCTGCCATTTTCAAAAAAGCCTGATTCTCGCGTCAAGGACATCTCAAGAACCATGAGCGCCGGGCCCATGACAGAAGTGGAAACCCTTTACGGCGACTACCCCATCGACCACGCATTCGACGAGATGCGTGATTCGACCGGAGATGTTCGCCTCCACTACCGTGCCCTGGCTGAAACGCTTGCGCGCCTGCCGCAGGAGGAATTGCAGCGCCGCAAGCAATCGGCTGAGCTATCCTTCCTCACCCAGGGAATCACATTTACCGTCTACGGCCGCGACGAAGGCACCGAGAAAATCTTTCCCTACGACCTGCTTCCCCGCCTGGTAACAGCGCAGGAGTGGGATCGCATCGAGCGCGGTCTCACCCAGCGCATCACTGCCCTGAATCTCTTCCTCCGCGATGTCTACTCCGAAGCCAAAATCCTTAACGACCGCGTGATCCCGCGCGAACTGGTGTACAGCTGCAAGCATTACCGCCGCCAGATGCGCGGCCTTCAGGTTCCACGCGATGTCTACATCTCCGTCGTCGGCTCTGACCTGCTTCGGCTGAATACTGGTGAATTCGTAGTCCTCGAAGACAATCTCCGCGTGCCATCCGGCGTAAGCTACATGCTCACCAATCGCCGCGTCATGAAGCGCACGTTCCCCGAGCTTTTCCACAGCTACGGCGTACGCCCCATTGAGCACTATCCGCAGCTCCTTCTCGCTACTCTGCGCTCGCTTGCGCCGGAGGGGCGCCCCGAGCCCAACATCGTCCTGCTCACCCCCGGCGTCTTTAACTCCGCATATTTCGAGCACACGTACCTCGCGCGCCAGATGGGCATCGACCTCGTTGAGGGCCGCGACCTCGTTACCCACGACAACATCGTCTACATGCGCACAACCGACGGTCTCAAGCGCGTCGACGTCATCTACCGCCGCGTTGACGACGACTTCAGCGATCCGCTTATCTTTCGCGGCGATTCGATTCTTGGCTGCACAGGGCTGTTCAACGCTTATCGTGCCGGCAACGTCACCGTAACCAACGCGTTCGGTACTGGCCTCGCCGACGACAAGGCACTCTACGCCTACGTCCCGCGCATCATCCGCTATTACCTCGACGAAGATCCCATCCTCAATAACGTCGAAACCTATCTGCTCACCGAAGACAAGCACCGCGAGCACGTTCTTGGCAATCTCGACAAGCTCGTGGTCAAGGCGGTCGGCGAAAGTGGCGGTTACGGCATGCTGATCGGGCCGCATTCCACGGCGCGCCAGCGCGAGGAATTTGCCGAACGCATCAAGGCCAATCCGCGCAACTACGTCGCGCAGCCAACGCTCGATTTTTCCCGCGCGCCCTGTCTCATCGGCGACCGTCTCGAGCCGCGCCACGTCGACCTGCGGCCTTACATTCTCTTTGGTGACAAGATCAACATCGTCCCCGGAGGACTCACCCGCGTGGCTCTCGAAAAAGGTTCACTCGTCGTCAACTCCTCGCAAGGCGGGGGCAGCAAGGACACATGGGTTCTGGAGTAACAGCGAGTCACAGACTTCCGGAGAGTACCAAAATGCTTTCGCGCGTAGCCGACAGCCTCTATTGGATGAGCCGCTACCTCGAGCGTGCCGAAAACACCGTGCGCCAGCTCGACGTTGCCATGAGCCTCATGCTCGACTCAGGGGGCGCCAGCGCCGAATCCCACTGGCAGCGACTCGTCTCCTCCCTCGGGAATCCTTCCGGCCTCGAATGGAGTGGCGACCCCGGTTCCAATGCTGAATCGCTTGTCTTCGACAAGCATCATCCGGCATCCGTCACCTCTTGCATCGATGCCGCGCGCGAAAATGCCCGCCAGATCCGTGAAGAAATCTCCACCGAGCAATGGCAGCGCCTCAACCGCCTCTACCACCTCATGCACTCCCCGCACACCGAAACCCAGTTTCGTTCCAACATCAACGACGTGCTCTCTTCGCTCATCGACGCCATCCATCTCTTCAAAGGCGTCAGTGACACTACCATGATCCATGGCCAGGGTTGGCACTTTATCCGCCTCGGGCGCTACCTCGAGCGCGCCTACGCCATCGCAACGCTCCTTCAGGTCTACCAGCCCCTGCTTTCGAGTCCGCCCGAACGCGAACACTCCGGCTACCAGTATCTTGAGCAAGTGGGCCTCCTCCGCTGTTGTACTGCATTCGAAGCTTACTGCCAGGTTTATACCGCGGACCTCACGCCTGATCGCATCCTCGAATTTCTTCTGCTCAACCGCGACTTCCCTCACGCCATCCGCTACTCCGTCGATGGTGTACGCCAGGCCATCCAGTCCATTCAGCACACCGGCGGACGTCGTCCTCCTGACGAACTCAGCGCCGATATCGGCCGGCTGCACGCCATGCTCAGTTTCACTTCGATCAGCGAAATCCTGAACGGCGATGCCGCCGCATTCCTCCACACCATTCGACAGCAGTGCATGCGCATCCACGAACTCGTGTACCGCTACTACATTCAGTACTCCATCCAATCTGCGCTGGCCATCTAGCTGAGGATCCAATAGACGTGAATTGCTACTCCATCCGGCACCTTACCCGTTACCGATACTCGCAACCCGTGAGCGAAAGCATCATGGAAACGCGCATGCACCCGCGCTCCGACTCAAACCAGCACTGCCTCACCTTTTCGCTCTCCGTCAGTCCGCGCTGCCGCGTCTTCACCTACCGCGACCACTTCGGCAACAATGTCCACCACTTCGATATTCCCGGCGAGCACAATCAGCTGGTCATCGTGGCCGAATCCGTTGTCGAACAGCAGCCGATGCCTGAGGTCCCCGGTTTCTTGTCACCCGATGCATGGCAGGCGCTCGACGCCATGATCGAAGCAGGAGACTACTGGGAGATGCTGTTGCCCAGCGAATTTGTCGTCGAGACTCCGGCGCTCACCATGCTGGCGACGCAGATGGGTGTCACGCGTCGTGACGATCCTTTGATGCTCGTGCAGGAACTCAACCAACGTCTCTTCAATCACTTCGAGTACGTTCCTCGCTCAACACGCGTCGACTCCCCGATCGACGAAGCCATCCTCAGCGGACGTGGCGTGTGCCAGGACTTTGCTCACACGATGATTGCGCTGCTTCGCCTCGTCCGCATTCCAGCCCGGTACGTCTCCGGCTACCTCTATCGCAGCCGCGAAGACAATGATCGCTCTACCCCAGACGCAACACACGCCTGGGTCGACGTTCTCATGCCCCACCTCGGCTGGGTCGGCTTCGATCCCACCAACAATCTCGTCGCCCACCACCGCCACATCCGCACCGCTGTTGGCCGCGACTATGCTGACGTACCCCCCACCCACGGCATTTTCCGCGGCAAATCTTCGAGTGAACTCTATGTTGCGGTCCACGTCGAAGCCAGCGAGGCACCCCCCGCCCTTGATCGCAAAATGCCCATTCCGGAGGATTGGTCGGTGCTGGTCGAACGCGCCCAACAGCCCCCCGAACGCCCGCAACCCCTGATTGATCTGCAACAAATGCAGCAGCAGCAATGACACGAACCACGAAGCTTTTGACACGAACGGCGAAATTTGACATGAACGGCCTGATATTTGACATGAACCGCGAATTTTAGGGGACGAATCGAGCGGTTATAGTGACGAAACGGTATTCTCGACGCCGGCCGCGACCTCGCATGAGGATTTTTCTATTGAATCTTTATCGGGTGAGCACATAGATTTAAGGTATTCCCTACGCCCGGTGTTCGATGCCGGCGATATTCAAACGTTCCATTGTGGCATTTCTGAATTGTTCGGGAAACAAATTTACCCCAACAAGAGTGAAGATCTTACGAATCACTCAGCCACGGCGCGAACGGCTTCGAACCTTTCGTGCAGATAACAAATAAGGTCGCTACCCACGACCAACGCAGCAAGTATTCTTTTGGAGGAACCAGCCGTGAAAAAATCCCTTCTGGGATGGATACTTCTATGTGTCCTTTCCACCGCATCACTCTCCTTTGGCCAGCTCGCAACAACCTCACTCCGCGGCACAATCAAGGACCCCTCGGGAGCCCTCGTACCCGGAGCCAAAATCACCATCATCGACAAAGCAACCGGCAAATCGATCTCCACGATCGGAGACAGCTCCGGCTCCTACAACTTCCCACAGATCGAACCAGCCAAATACGATATCAGTGTCACCGCAAACGGCTTTGCCACCCAGATGAAGTCTGCTGAGTTGCTAGTGAACCAGCCCGCTACCATTGACTTCGATCTCTCGGTTCAAGCCAGTTCCATCACGGTCGACGTCTCCTCAGTCGCGCAGACGTTGAATACTTCTGACGCCTCTCTAGGTAGCTCCGCCGATACCGCGGAAATCCAGGCCCTGCCCAGTGAAACGCGCAATGTGCCCGACCTGCTTTCGTTGCAGCCTGGCGTCTTCTACATGCCGTCTCCCGGATACGGAATGGGTGACAGCCGTAGCGGTGCTGTCAACGGCGGCCGCTCTGACCAGGGCAACGTCACCCTCGACGGTGTGGATGATAACGACCAGGTTGGCGGCCTTGCCTTCACGGGCGTGCTCCGCCAGACCCAGGACTCGATCGAGGAATTTCGCGTGACCACCGGTGATGCGAATGCAGATGCCGGCCGCTCTTCCGGCGCGCAGATTTCCATGGTCACGAAATCCGGTACCAACAAGTTTCATGGTGCCGCTTACGAGTACAACCGTCCCACGATCACGGTTGCCAACGACTGGTTCAACAAGCAGCAGGAAGCCGCCCTCGGTAACCCCAACATTCCCGGCAAGCTCATCCGAAACATCTTTGGCGGCGACTTCGGCGGACCCATCAAGAAAGACAAACTATTCTTCTTCGGCAACTTCGAGGCCTCGCGTCTTTCTGAGAATCAGCAGGTAACCACCACCTCGCCGACCGCGAGCTATCAGCAGGGAACGATCATCTACGTTAACGATCCAGCGGGCGATACAGCGAGCATCAACGCGAGTCAGGTTATTTCGCTCGACAGTGGTTGCCAGGTCTGCAACACCACCGCATATCCTGCCCCGCCAGGACCCAATCCGAATGTCCTGAAATATCTGAACGCGATGCCTGCGGCCAACGGAACCTCTTTGGGCGATGGATTCAATACCGGCTCGTTTTCGTTCTCGTCGCCGGCGCCGGTCCACTTGAACACCAGCATCGCTCGCCTCGACTATATTCCGTCTGACAAGCACCGCATCTTTGTGCGCGGCAACCTGCAGGACGATACCACCGCTCTCCCGGAACACTTTCCCGGTCAGCCGCCGGCGCAGACTTTGGTTGATGACAGCAAGGGCATCACCGCCGGAGAAACCTGGACCATCAACTCGCGGATGATTAATGACATCCGGTTCGGTTACATCCGTCAGGGATTCTCCCTCAGCGGAATCGGATCCGGCGACTACGTTAACTTCCGCTTCATCAATTCGCCCACGGCGGAGACGCGCTCTTCCATCACCAGTGTGCCGGTCAACAACGTGATCGATAACTTTACGTTCACAAAGGGAAACCATACTATCCAACTCGGCGGCAACTGGCGACTGGTCCATCAAAACCACACCTCGGACGCGAACTCATTTAACAGCGCTACCTCGAATCCATTTTGGGTGGGAGGCAGCGCTCCCGATCCGTGCCTCCTCGACAACTCCTGCAACACAACCGGTGCTGAAGTGGACTCTTCGTTCACGAACTCCTATGAGATCGCATTCGCTAATCTCGTAGGTACCATTCCGCAAATCACCGACGTGTTCAACTACAAGCTCACCAGCCCGACGGCGGGTACGGCTCTTGCAGATGGTGTACCCCTTGAACGCCACTTTGTCACCAACGAGCTGGAGTGGTACGCACAGGACGCATGGCGCCTGAAACCGAATCTCACGCTCACCTTCGGCGTGCGGCACACCATCCTGCAGACACCCTACGAAGCGAATGGTCAGGAGGTCACGCCCACGATCGACACTCACACCTGGTTCATGCAGCGCGAGTCGGCGGCTCAAAAAGGCCAGATTTATGAACCCGATCTCTCCTTTTCACCTGCCGGGAAGTTCTACAACAAGCCCGGCTATTGGCCTAAACAGAAGTCGAACTTTGCACCTCGGCTGGCGGTCGCCTGGTCGCCCAATGGCAAGACCTCGATCCGCGCGGGCGCTGGCATCTACTACGATCACTTCGGCCAGTCGCTCGTGAACACCTTCGATCAGAATGGCTCCTTCGGCATGAGTTCTTCGATTTCTAACCCGGCCGGCGTTTATCAGATCGAAGGGCAGTGCACTACGGGCTGCAAGCACCCTGGAGCGCCGCGCTTTGTCGACAACAGGACGTTCCCCGATATCAGTACCGGGGCTGCTGCCGCATCGACCGTTTCGTTCCCTTACCTCTATCCGCAGAACAACTTTTCCATTCAATGGGGCATCGACAGCAAGATCAAGACCCCTTACTCCGAGACCTTCGATTTATCCGTTCAGCATGAACTGCCTCATGGATGGGCGGTAGAGGGTGCCTATGTAGGCCGCCTGGGGCATCACTTGCTTCAGCAGCTCGATCTGGCGGAGCCAGTGGACTATGTTGATCCACAGGGGGGCGGCGATTACTTTGCCGCCGGCACAGCGCTTTCAAAGGCTGTGGATGCCGCTGGAGGTGATCCCTCGGCGAGCGTTCAGCCCATCCAGTTCTTTGAGGATGTCTTCCCCTTTATGGCTGGTCTGGACGGCCCTGGAGAGAGCGCAACCCAGGCAATCTACACCAATGAGTGGGCGCCTTATCGGGCACAGCTTGGCGCAACTACGGCATTGGCTGACATCGACTTCTTCTGCGCTTACGGCTGTCCCGATGGTTGGCAGTCCCACTTCTGGCAGGATCAGTTCGCGTCGCTGTTTGCGTTGTCCACGGTCGGCAATAGCTATTACAGCGCTGGTCAATTCATCCTGCGGCATCCAACCAGCCACGGCCTAACCGTGGATTTCAGCTACACCCTGTCTCACTCCATTGATATGGGCTCCGACACTGAACGCAGCAATGAGTTTGGCGGCTTCACTACAAACTCTGGTTCCTTCAGCGAACTTACAAACACCTGGAAGCCCAAGCAATCCCGCGGTGCCTCGGACTTTGACACACGTCACCTGATCACGACGGACTGGGTCTATCAGCTTCCCATCGGTCGCAATCAGGCGTGGGGCGGTCACACCAACAACCTGGTCAACGCGCTGATTGGCGGATGGCAATTCTCGGGGATCGAACGGTGGTCAAGCGGTCTGCCGTTCTCGCTCGCCGATCCCGGCTGGTCCACCAACTGGCAGATCGAGAGCTTCGGCGTGGCTACCGGGCCGGTCAAAATGCATCGTCACTTTGACCAGAACGGGAATCCGCAGTTCTTCGCCAATCAAGCTGCAATCAATAGCGGCGTCGCCTGCGGCGGATGCAACAACGGGAACATGCGCCTCTCTTATCCCGGGGAGGCCGGCCAACGCAACTCCTTCCGCGGCGATGGCCTCTTCAACCTCGATTCCGGACTCAGCAAGAGCTGGGCCATCCGCGAACTTGGAACCCTCAAGTTTGCCTGGGAGGTCTACAACGCCACCAATACGGTGCGCTTCGATCCGGCCTTCATCGGCTCCGGCCTTACCGGCGGCAACCTCGGTGTAGCCAGTGCCGAACTCAGCGTCCCACGCCGCATGCAGTTCAGCTTGCGGTACGACTTCTAACCAACTCAACAACAGAACGCCGGAGGAGCCCTCGCTCCTCCGGCGTTTTTCTTTTCTATCTCCGCTCTTGCGAACCGGCTGTCTACTTGCTCGCCGTCGCTTCTTCAGCCCCCATCGCCTTCAATCGATTCTGCGCAAGCTGCCAGCTCGACGTCGGAATCATCATCGTCTCCTTCGGCTTGTCCAGCTTGCGATAATCCGAGACCGCTGTATTGCGTTCGCCGTACTGCTCCGCAATGCGCCCGAATCCATACCAGTAATCGTCATCCGGCTCGTCCAGATTCAGATTGTCCATGGCGCGCAGCAAAAGATCATGCGCTTCCTTCGTCTTGCCCGTCTCGGCGTAGACGCAAGCCATGGTATGCAGAATAGCTGGATTGTCGCGATCCATCTGGGTCGCCTTTGTGGCCGTTGCTACATCCGCCTCGCCTACCTTGCCGGTGTACAGCCCGAACCACGCCATCGAATTCAGCATGCCGGCATCCGCCTTGCCTTGGTCGATCAGCTTCTGGATCCATCCGCGTGCCGCTGCATAATTTCCTCGGCTTGCTTCAATCCGCACCTTTGCCTGAATCGCATCGGCATCGCCATCCAGCAGCTTCAGACGCGCATCCGCCTGTGCCAGCGCCTCATCATAGCGTTTCAGACCGATCAATCCCTCCACTTCCGTCATGAAGGCGAGTCGTGATTCCGGCACTTCCTTCAACAGGTCCGACCCGACCTCCTCGAGCTTCGCAGACTCGTCGAGTTGCGAATAGCCCATAGCCAACGCAAGCTCGATGTTCGTCTTCTCGCGATCCGTCGCCGCACGCTTGCGCGCGTCTTCCAGCAGCGCCACACCCTGCGCGGCTGTTGGTTTCGTGCCCACCATCAGTGCCGCTGCCGCCAGCGTCATCTTGTGTGCGTCCGCCGCCTCGCCCTTGATCCAGAACCGCGGGAATACCGGGCCTCCCAACGTGTCATCCCCGCCGCCCAGGTGCTGATCTTCGCGAATCCAGTCCAGCAACACCTTGGCGCCGTTCAGGTCCCCGGCCTTGATTCGATCCAGCATCTCCCGCGCAATGGAGTTCGGCTTGTCCGCGGTATCCAGCACCTTGTACTGCCCGCCCTCTTTGACAACGAAGAACGTGATGGTCGGTCCGCCCGGAATCTGTACTTTTTCCCGGTACCCGGTCGCGTCGTCTCCGTCCCCCTTGGGATCGAATGCCTGCAACAGGATGTCGATCGTCACATCGAGAGAGTTGTCCTGCCGCGCCAACTGGCTATTCAGTTTTTTGCCCGCGGCCCACTCCTTCTTCCGCTCCTCGGGATCTTCGGCTCGGAACACCACAACAGCATTGCGGCTGAGGAGCGCTTCCATCGTGGCCTGCGTTCCGTTCGGATCCATCGTCAGCAGAAAAGCCCGCTTCACCAGGTCCGTTGGCGTATTAGCAAACTGCAAATCCTCGTGCCGCTTCGCGCCACGCAACATGCTTGCCATCCCCATCGTCTGCGCCGCATTGTCACCGGCTGCGCCCGCCGCAAGAAAATCCGCGGCCAGCGCATAGTTACGCGTGTTCATCAGCATCTCGCCGGCGGTGCGCGCCGTGTCCTTGAAAGCCGAATCGGAATTCGAGAGCTTGTTGATCTCCGCCAACCCGTCTTTGCTTCCCTGCAGCACCGCGCGGCTTGCCGCAATCAATGCCACCGGTTGGGGATTGAGCGCCTGTGCCGCCTTGATAGCTCCGGCTGCATCGCCGCTATAGAAAAGCGCATACGGAAGATTGTTCGGAATCTCTAATTCCGCAAGTTTGTCTTGCCCAAGTTTCTCGTACTCCGCCACGGCCTGCTTCAGGTTGGCCTGCCCACTGTACCGCCGGCCGACGGCGTCATACTCAAGCAGAATTGCCAGGTTCCCCTGCGCCGTGTGATCGTCCGGATCAAGCTTCTCCGAAGCTCGGTAGGCCTCCGCCGCACCTTCCCAATCCGTACCCGGCCGGAGATCACGGCCTACCAGGTCATGCTTCAGAATGTCCGCCAGCGTCCGCTCCGCCAGTGCCGAATTCGGATCAAGCTTCACGGCTTCGCGCGCTTCTGCCCGCGCTGCTTCTCCCATGCCTGCCCGCAGCAGCACACGCGCCACCTGCAAATGATGCACCGCGTCATTTGGATTCGCGGCAATCAGCCCTCGGTAGCTGACCAGCGCTTCCTTTACCTTGCCCTCGTGCAGAAGCGCCTCTCCCTCCGGTTCAAAACTCACCATGATTGCCGGTCCCGCAAGCATCTCCGCAACCTTGTTGCGTACCGCGGTTGCCTCGGCAACCGAGTAGCGCCGCTTGCCGGAATCGAAAGCAAGGTCCGCTTCCACCGCGCCGTCGTTGGCCTTTGAAAACTTCTCCGTCAGGACCGCCGGTCCCATCGCGATCGTGTCGTCCTTCGGCAACTCCTTTGGCACAAACCCCGCCGGCGGCACAATCTTGTATTTCCACTCCGCGGTGAAAGGTTGATCCAGTTCCCAGTCCGCAGTGCGCGGCTTCTTCGGCTTATCCGCATCATCCTTCTTCTTCGCGTCCGCATCGTCCTTGCGTCTTAATTCTTCAGGCAATTGCTGAAACAGCGTGTCCACGCGAATCGCCGCGATGGCGTTATCCAGGTCGGTGAATCCGCGCTTGGCTTTTTCGCACGCAAGCGTGAGTTCGAATTGCTTCGACAGGTCGCCCGGATCCGTGCGTTCCACACTGGTGAGCTTGTCGGCGATATATTGAGCCTTCACGTACCCCGTTAGCCCGTCGCGCGTCTCTTTGTCCGGTTTGTCCGCATAGAAAGAGCGGTAGTGCGACTCGAATACACCCGACGGCAGAGTTTTTTCGATCACAGTTGCCGGCCCGTTTTCTCCCAGTCGAATCTCTCTCAGCTCCAGCAGCACATTGTCTCGCGATGCCGACTCAGGCGTAAGCGTCAGCGTGGTGCTCTCCGGCCGCGCAATCAGCGCATGTCTACCCTGGTCGTTGATCGGCAACTGTCCCAGCCGCGCATATTGATCCGTCGCATCGATCCACAATCCCGGTTTACCCGGCACGTACACAATCGCGTGATCGAACAACCCCATCCCCGGCAACTCCGCCGGCACATCCAGGCGCGATCCCGCATTCAGCAGTGCAACATATGCCGGAATCCCCGCCGCACGAAGCATCGCCACCAGCAACGTCGCCTTGTCTTTGCAATCGCCGTATTTCAGAGCCAGCGTCTCCGACGGATTGTGCGGGACAATCGCCGCCTCGCCAAATTCAATTCCCGTATAGCGGACCTCGCGGTCTACGTAATCCAGGATCACGGCTTCCTTGTCGCTTACCGACGATTTTCCGGCGATCAATCCCGCGACGATCGCTCGCACCGCATCCCCATCCGCTTTGCTGTCCACAATCTTCGAATATTCCGTTGCCAGCGTCTGCCATGAAGCGGCTGTCGAGTAGTCAATCTCGGGGAAAAGATACGCATCGGGCGGCAGATTCGCATCGCGCGCTTCGATCCCCTCCAACTCCCCAATCTCGTAGGTGATCGTCGCGCGTCCATTTGTTTCCACGCGCTCCGGTGTCAGTTCCGGCAGCAGGCGCGTTTCAACCCGCAAGGGCAATGACAGTGGTGCCTCGAAAACCGCGGTGCTGTGTCCCACCGGCGTCCGTTCATGTCCGAAAAAGGCTCGGCCAACCCGCCCCGGCGCAAAGAACGGCTCCGTCTCGCGCTCCAGGTACTCTTCCTCCACCACCACTCCGGGTGCAATCGCCGGCAGCGGAGCCCGCAGTCTCTTTCCGTTGCTGTAGGTTTTGTAATCGCCTCCGCGCGCCGGCTCTTCGGTAATGGCCTTCGGATCGAGATCATGCTCTGAATAATCGGGCTCGATCACGCGCGCACGAATGACCGGCCGCACCTCATGCCATGGGTCCCAACCCACCGACAAAGTGTCCCACCCCTCGGCGCCCTTGGCGGTTAGCACCTTATAGATGTAGTGCCCCACATGCGTCAGCCTGCCCGCTTCGTCAAAACTGAATTGCTCATCGTCGTCGAAAAGCACTACATTCGCGCCGTCGGGAGCGGCCATCGACGAAGCGGCCTGGTACAAATCCCTGGCAGGAACAGAGAAGTGCGGCGCGCTCCACGGCGCGGCAGCCTGCTGCGCACCTGCTTCAACCGCGGCTACTCCAGGAAACACAAGAAGAAAGTAAGGTACAAAACGGCGCAAGGCAGGAAGGTGCACAGCACTCCTCGTTGAACAGGGATTGTGATCACGGTAAACCCGGTTCGCGGCAAGTGCAAGACCGACGCTGATGGCTTCACACCGACGGTTACCTTCCACAGTAATCTGTTAGGCCCACCGCCGTGCTTCCGCCGCAATCTCGCGCAATTCCGGCAGCACGCGCCCCAGCGGCACCGCCGCCGCATGCCGCTCTCCAAGCGCAAAATACAGGTCTCTGTAAAGCGCGTAGAGCCGCTCGTAGACACCCACAGAGCGCCGATCCGGCTCAACCGTTCGCAGCGGCAGACACACCGCTGCCTGCGCCTCGTCAATCGTCCTGTAGATGCCCGCGGCCAGCAGCGCCATAATCCCCGACCCGAGGCTCGTCGGAATTCCTGCCGGCACCAGCACCGGCTTGTTCAACACATTCGCATATATCTGGTTCAGCACTTCGTTCTTCTGCGGAATCCCGCCGGCATTGATCACGCGCTCCACGCGTACCCCGTGCTCCGCCATGCGCTCGAGGATGATCCGCGTATGAAACGCCGTTCCCTCAATCGCTGCGAACAGCTCATCCTGCGCAGTGCTCACCATATTCCAGCCCAGCGTCACACCGCCAAGTTCCGGGTTCACCAGCACCGTTCGATCGCCATTGTCCCAGCTCAGTCGCAGCAGCCCCGTCTGTCCGGCGCTAAACGACTCCAGTCCCTTTGACAGTTCGAACACGCGCGTCCCCGCCCGCTGTGCGATTGCTTCAAAAATGTCACCCGTCGCCGACAGGCCGGCCTCGATTCCCGTATACGCAGGATGCACACTTCCCGGAACAACTCCGCACACGCCCGGAACCAGGTGCGTCTCGTGCGCCATCGCAATAATGCACGTCGAGGTGCCCACCACATTCACCACGTCGCCTTCGCGGATGTGCGAGCCGATCGCATCCCAATGCGCATCAAAGGCGCCCACCGGAATCGGAATCCCCACGCGCAGTCCAAGCTTCTCTGCCCATTCCGCCGAAAGATGTCCGGCAACCTTGTCGCTGGTCAGATACTCCCCGCCCATCTTCGCGCGCACACCGGCCAGCAGCGGATCCACCGACACTAGAAAACCCTCCGGCGGCAAACCACCCCACTTTGGATTCCACATCCACTTGTGGCCCATCGCGCACACGCTGCGTTTTAGCCCGCGCATGCTCTTCACGCCGCATAGCGTGGCGGCCACCATATCACAATGTTCCAGCGCCGTCACAAATGACTCCCGCTTGCCCGGATTGTGCCGAAGCCAGTGAAGCAGCTTCGCAAATCCCCACTCGTGCGAATACACGCCGCCGCACCACTCGATCGCTTCGAGCCCCGTCGCGTGCGCCTTCATCGTGATCTCTTCTGCCTCGGCGTGCGCGCGATGATCGCACCACAGGTAGTACTCATCCAGCGGCTCAAACCCCTCGCCTACGGGAATCACGCTCGATCCCGTCGTATCCAACGCAAGAGCCTCTACAGAGCCACCGCTGATTCCGGTGGCGGCCAGCACGTCCTTCATCGCAACCGCCAGCGCGGTCATCTGGTCGGCATGCGATTGCGTCGCAAAATCCGGATCTTCGCGCCGCCGATGCAGCGGATAGGAAGCCGACGCGGTTCCCACCGGCCCCATCTGGCTGTCCACCAACGTCACACGCACACTCAACGTGCCGAAATCCACACCGGCTACAACGGCCATTCCCAGCTCCCGCGGTAAACGATTTCCAACTTCGGCACCAGACTACACCACCGCAGCAAGCTGGCGAAGCAGTCCGATGCAAAGCTGTCATCTCGCCGCGAGAGGACTATTTCTTCGCTGTGTGCTCCTCCCTCGCGCCTTGCGGCGATACACTCACCGGGGCCGCGCCCTTCAATCCCTGAGGCGTCCCTTCCTGGTTCTTCACCAGGATCGAAATGCGGCGGTTCGACGGATCGAACGGATTTGCCTTCACGCGCAATAGCTGATCCGCATAGCCCCGCACCTGTGTAACCTGATCACTGCGCACACCATCCTGCTGCAGCAACCGGCGCGCCGCATTCGCCCGGTCCGCCGACAACTCCCAGTTGCTGTAGCTCGTGTCATCGGAGTACTGCGCCGCATCGGTGTGTCCCTCGATCAGCAGCGAATTCGGCAGCGTCTTCAGCTCCGCCGCCAGCAACTCCAGCAGCTCCTGCCCGCTATCGCTCAGCCGCGCACTGCCACTCTGGTAGAACGTCCCGTTCTTGTCCTCGAGTAACTCGATGCGCAATCCCTCCGGCGTGATGGTGATCTCAATCTGCTTTGAAAGTTTCTGCAGGTCTGCCTTCGCCTTGATCTCCTGCTCCAGCTTCTCCTTCAGCTTCTGCATGTCATCCGCGCCGGCCACCTTCACCGTCTCGCCGGTGCCCGTCACGGTGGTGCCCATCAACGTCGCGGTACCTTTGGGGTCGTTGAAATATCCGGCCACCGCCTTCTTCACCTTGTCGCTTGAATTCATCAGCCATAGCACGATAAACAGCGACATCATCGCCGTCACAAAATCCGCGTACGCCACCTTCCACGCGCCGCCATGATGCCCGCCATGTCCATTCGCGCGCTTGATGACGATAATCGGTTGCGTCTTTGCCGCCACGTCCGGGCCTCCCTAAGCAGCTTTGGCCGGCGGCGCTGCGGCACCGCCCTGGCTCTTGCAGAACTTCTCCATCTCGTCAAACGTGGGCCGCACCCGCGCTGGAATCGCGCGCCTTCCCAGTTCAATCGCAATCATGGGAGCCGACCCCTTCAGAAACGCCAGCAGCAGTACCCGCAGTACGTGCAGATAATCGTTGTGCTCGTCCGCTGTCTTGGCCATGTTTGCGCTCAGCGGACCCGCTACGCCGTAGCACAGAAGAATGCCGAGAAACGTACCCACGAGCGCGGCTGCAACCTTTTCGCCAATCTCTTCCGGAGGTCCTCCCAGAGAGCCCATCGTGATCACGACGCCTAGCACCGCAGCCACAATTCCCAGCCCCGGCAGCGCATCCGCCATCGTCGTCAAGGCCGCAACCGGCTGCGTGGCTTCGTGGTGATGCACCTCCATGTCCAGTTCCATCATCTGGTCCATGTCGAAAGGATCAACGCCGCCGGTAATCGCCATACGCAGCGTGTCGCATACAAAGTTCCGCACATGATGGTCGGCGAGAAAATCCGGAAAAGCCTTGAAGACCGCGCTCTCCTTTGGCTTTTCAACATCGTTCTCCACGCTCAGCAGACCCTCCTTGCGCACCTTGTTCAGAAACATGTACATCATCTTCAGAAGATTCAGATAGCGCGCCTTGCCGAACTTCGATCCGCCCAGAACTCCTTTCAACCCCGCCAGGATTCCCTTCAGAATGTGCAGCGGATTGGCCACCAGCAACGTTCCGATCGAGGCACCGGCAATGATCAGCAATTCGGCCGGTTGCACCAGCACGGCCATGTGTCCCTTCTCCATCAGGAACCCGCCGATGACCGCGCCAAAGACCACAACGATGCCTATGATGGCAAACATGCTCTTCTCCCCTGCGCCGCAGTAATGTGATTGCCTCCTGCACGCACGCTCTCAAGCATTGCTGCCTGCGCTCGTTCGAGCAGCCCGGCCAGCGGTTCGCCGCGTTCAGCCTGGGCCGCGCCGATGCTCACGGTCAGAGAGACCCGGTCGCCCCACCATCGGAAATCCGTCGTGCGCGCCAGCCCCGCCAGATTCTGCGCGTGCCCCGCAAGCATGGGTCCGCTCCGTTCGTGCGACAACACAAGGAACTCATCGTCGCCCCAGCGGCCGATCTCTTCCGCAGGCTTCAGTCCATTTGCCAGCGTACGCTCCATCTTTTCCAGCATCGCCTCGCAAGCCCGCGTACCGTGCGTTCGCCGCAATCCGCGCGCCTGGTCAACCGTCACCCACAGCACACCCAGAGGGATATCGCTCCGCAGAAAATCCTCGTGCATAATCGCCAGGCGGTCTTCCACTTCCGTCTGGCTCTCGCCGACACTTGAATCCTCGCCCCGTTCCCCGTACGGCAGGGCGTCCATGCTCTCTGCTGGATGAAACACTACCCCTGCCCCGATTCGCGCGCCCATGCCGTCGCGCAATTCGAGCACACGCGCCACCACCGGAACCTCGTGCCCGACCTTGTGCCGCAACTGCACCAGCGCTCCGCGCCCCGGCGCCTTCTCCGCACCCATCTGCCTGATCCAGTCTTGCGCGCCTCCCACCACAATCAGGTCCAGACACTCGCGCACGCACCGTCCCACAATCTCTGCGCATGTGAAGCCGGATATTGTCTCGGCGGGGCGGTTCCACAACGCAACACGGCCATCCTGATCCGCCAGGGCAACGCCCTCCGTCAGACTGTCCAGCGCAGATTCCAGCAACTCCGTGCGGTCCACGGTTCAAGGTCCTTCCATCCCGTTCATCGGCGAAAAACTCTGCGTCTTGATTCAGCTCTGGCTGCGAAACCACCGAGCGCGCAGGCAAACATCATCTTGAGTGGCTCCTGAGTGCAGAGAAGGGGCAGTCGAAGGATCTGCCGTGAAAAGGCAGACATCTGCACGAACGAGGATGCCCCTTCCAAGCTCCGCTTGGGTGGGCAAGCACCAGCAGCGATAGATCACCGTCCCCTAGGGACGGTGATCTATCATCCATCGAATCAAAATTGAAAAAAAGAGAAGGGAACTACCTTGCCGTCGCCCCGGCACCGTTGTTCGCAGCACTCGCGCCACTCAACGGCAACCGCACCACAAACCGCGTATCGCCGGGCTGCGATTCCACATCGATCCTTCCGCCGAATTTCTGGGTCACGATTCTGTGAACAATCTCGAGGCCTAGCCCCGTCCCAGAGCCCTGCGGCTTGGTCGTAAAAAATGCCTCGAAAATCCGAGGCAGCACATCCGTTGGAATTCCAGGCCCATGATCCGTAATGCTCACCACCAGCCACCCCGGATCCACCCCATTGCCATTCGCCGGCTCCGTCCACGTCGCAATCTCGATCTGGTTCTGCATCGGCGAAGCATCCGCGGCATTGTCGATCAGGTTCGTCCATACCTGGCTCAACGCCGAACCGCGCGTCTGGATCACCGATGGGGACGCTTCAAACTTCTTCTTCACCGCGATCTGCTTGATGCGTAGCTTGTGCCCCAGCATCGTAATCGTGCTCTGCAGGCTGTCGTGCACATCCAGTTCTTTCACCGGCGATCGATCGTCATAGGCAAACTTCTTTACCGCCATCGCCAGTTCCGAAACCCGCGAAATGCTCTCCTCGATGGCGCACACCAGCGAGACACTCGATACCAGCGCCTCCAGCCAATTCAGCGCATCCGAGAAGCTGTTTGCGTCGAAGTACTCGCGCGCGCACTTCAACTCTTCCTGCTCGAATCCAATCTCCACCAGCGAGGGCGCAATCGTGAATGCGTTTTCAACCCCCGCATCCTGCAGCCACTCCGCCAGCGCCTCTTCCGCATCCGCCTGTTCCAATGAACTCAATGCCGGCGCGTGGCAGCTCTTCATCGCATGCTTCAGCAGGTTGTGCATGCACTGCATTTGGTCCGGCGTCTTTGGCTTGCTTGCCGAGCGCAGACTCAGGTCCTGCAGCTTCATCAGGTTCTCGCGCAGTTGCGATGCAGCGCGCTTCGCCGCCGATCCGGGATTATGCAACTCATGCATCAGCCCCGCCGCCAGCGTTCCCAGCGACACCAGCTTCTCCCTATGCAACGCCTCCGCCTGGTACGCAGAAAGCCGTGTCGACATGTCGGCCAGCACCACCTGCCGCACGCCGGGGCAGCAAGCCATCAATGACCAGAACTGCTCTCCTGTGAATCGCACCAGCTGCGAATCCTGAACCGCAGTCACCAGAAATGCCGAGTGCGTCTTACCCATCAAAAACGGCGTCTCACCGAAAGCCTCTCCGGCCTGTGCCGTTCCCACGTTGGTGTACGAACCATCTGCTTCGATACGATCGGCGCGGCACTCGCCTTCCAGTAGCAGCCAGTAGTACAGTTCCGGTTTGCCTGGGTCCGTCAGCGTCGCCCCCGCCTTCGCCCTCACGCGATCCACGGTGCCGATGTTCTCCAGCGCTTCCGCCGGTACGTCCGCAAAAGGCCGCGTATGCCCCAGCATCTCCGCTAGTTCCTTGAGAGGAACCCGCTCAATGCTAATCATCTGTATGCCCGCACTCATTTTCCCGTTTCTGTCCCCATTTAGAACCCCGCCAGATACTGGTGGGCAAACTGCACCGCGATCGATCCCTCTCCCACCGCCGACGCCACGCGCTTCACCGACCCGTGCCGCACATCCCCTGCGACAAATACTCCCGGAACACTGGTCTCCAGCAGGAAAGGCTCGCGCTGCTCCTGCCAGCCATTCCGCGCCTTCCCGTCCTGCCGCAAATCCGGCCCCGCAAGTACAAACCCCTTTTCGTCACGCAAGATGCTCTCCGGAAGCCATCCCACTCCCGGCTGCGCGCCAATAAACACAAATAACGAAGAGGCTTGTACGCAATATTCGCCTTTCGGACCTAGCAAACGCAAGGCCTCCAGCCTTTCTTCGCCTTCCGCGGCCATTACCTGTGTTTGCGTTTCCACCACAATATTGGATGTGCGCTCAATCTCATCGATTAAGTATTTCGACATGGTCGCCGAAAGGCCCTTCCCGCGCACCAGCATCGTGACCTTGCGGGCATATTTGGCAAAGAACAATGCCGCCTGCCCCGCCGAATTCGCGCCCCCCACGACAAATACTTCTTCGTCTTTACACGAAGCCGCCTCCACCAGCGCCGCACCATAATAGATACCGCGTCCTGTCAGCCGGTCGGAGCCCGGAATCGCCAGCTTCCGCCACTGCACACCAGGGGCGAGCAGGACAACGTGCGATGAAACCTCGCGCCCGTCTCCCAACCGCACAAACCGGTATTGTCCGTCGATGCGCAGCCCCACCGCGCGTTGCGTCACAAACTCCGCTCCAAACCGCGAGGCCTGCGTATGCGCCCGCCGCCCCAGGTCCGATCCAGTGATGCCGGCGGGAAACCCAAGGTAGTTCTCGATCTTCGAGCTCGAACCCGCCTGTCCGCCCGGCGCCTCCGGTTCTATCACCAGCGTCTTCAATCCTTCGCTCGCCCCATACACTGCCGCGGCAAGCCCTGCAGGTCCAGCGCCCACCACCAACATGTCATAGAACTCCTGCGTCGCCTGGGTGCTCAGCCCCACTTTGCCAGCCAGGGCATCCGGAGTGGCCTCCGGCAGCACGCTTCCATCCGCAAACAGGACCACCGGAAGCTGTTCGGGAGTGAGGTGCCGCTCTTCGATCAGCTTTCGCGCGTCTTCGCTGGATGCTGCATCCAGCCAGCGATAGGGCACATGGTTCCGCGACAGAAAGTCCCGGACGTTGTAGTCATTGAGTGCCCAGCGGTTGCCAATCACCCGCAGCCCTTCAAACGGAGGACGGTATCCCGCCTTCCAGTCGTCCAACAGATCCGTCAAGACCGGGTAGAGCTTTTCCTCGGGTGGATCCCACGGTTTCGTCAGGTAGTAGTGAATCCGCGCCGTATTGATCGCCCGGATCGCAGCTTCCGTGTCCGCATAAGCCGTCAGCAACACCCGCTTCGCATGCGGATAGAGCTCCTTTGCCCGTTCCAGGAACTCCACCCCCGTCATCCCCGGCATGCGCTGGTCGCTCAACAGTAGCGAAACCGGCTCCTGGCGTGTCTTCAGGATCTGCAGAGTATCCAGGGCAGCCTGTCCGCTGGCCGCACGCATCACCCGGTATTCCGCACCATATTGACGGCGCAAGTCCTGCACGACCGCTTCCAGAACGCTTACATCGTCATCTACCGCCAGTAAATTCGGCCTCGCCATAACCCTTCCAGTTTACGATCTTTTCGCAGGGCTGCAACCGCTTCCATTCCAATCAAATCCACCGTTTTTGCTGGCCGCCACAAATAGCCAATCCGTGGTTCTATACCACTACGGTAACCCTCTCTTGTGCCAAATCGGTAAACAGGATGTTCCGGAAAGCTCAAAGGATTCTCAGTGACGGCTCGGTCATTTGGGCTGTAAGCTATTTTTCAGGGTATTACCTAGGTGCAGGTACCTCTGAGCAGTGAGGGTGACGAAAGGCATGTGTATGATTTCCACTACACCAATCAGAGGAATTCCGGTGAGCTCTTAGCTTTTTAGGCGGTTGCCGATAGTTGTCTTAGGCGGCTTTTACGCCACTGATGGAATAGCAGCATCCGGCCCGTGAGAGATGTGAAGCCGGTTTCGGCCAAATGTAACAGTTTTTTCACAGGCGAAGAGGCGCAAAACATGAACAAGGTCATTCTTGCAGATTCACAGGCTATTTTCCGTGCTGGGACCGCCAAGGTTCTGGCCATGGACGAGGACCTGCGCATCATTGCCCAATGTACCGACCTGGACCGGATGATGCATGCCATCACAACCTTCCCGGGTTCCATCGTGGTCTTCGCAGCATCATTGCGGCCCGACATGGCCCGCTTGAAAACGCTGCTTGAAGCCTCCAACAGCCGTGGCATCGTCATCGCCGAAAACACGGAGGCAGCCAGCAGCTACCTGCAGCAGGGCTTCCGTGGCGTCGTTTTCCGCAACGTTACCGGCCAGGCGCTTGTCGAGTGCGTCCGCCGCGTCGCTGCCGGAGACACCTGGGCTCCGCCGCAGCTCCAGATTCCTGACTCGCCCGAAGAGGATATGGTTGGCACTCGCGTGCGCGACCGCCTCACGCCGAAAGAGATGCGCATTGTCGCGCTCATCGTCCAGGGATGCAAGAACCGCGAAATCGCGTTGCGTCTCAAGACCACCGAGCAGGTCATCAAGAATTACCTCCGCTCCATCTACGACAAAACCGGCGTCAGCGATCGTCTCGAGCTAGCGCTCTTCACGATCCATCACCGCGTCCTCGCCCAGGCCGCCGCCGAAGTCGGCAGCAAGCTCGAAGCCGAGATGCAGCAGGCCCCGGCCATCTCCACCAACTCACCAGCACTGGCCCAGTCGTAGAGAACTCAATTTCGATCCAACTCCAAGGCCGCTCAGCGGCCTTCAAGTTTCTGATTGATTCGGGCTCGTTTCACAATTTGCATCAGGGTAAAGGTGTCATCCCGAGCGTAGTCGAGGGACCTGCAGTTCCTTTTCACCGCTTGTCGATCAGCTGCCACAACCGCATACCCCCATCCGAGTGCCATCCTGAACGGAGCGGCTTGGAATTCCGCGAACGAGCAGCGTTCGTGGGTAAGCGAAGTGAAGGACCTGCTTTTGTCTTCGAACGTAGTCTGTCTCTGCGAACTCGTGCACCAACAAAAATCCCTCAGGCTCAAATTTCCTGAGGGACTCTCTTCAACCAAACAAACTATCGTTACAGCTTCTCCGCCACGCTCTTCGCCTGCGTAAACAGCAGCAGATAATCCGGACCGCCCGCCTTCGAATCCGTTCCGCTCATATTGAATCCGCCAAACGGATGCGCACCCACCATCGCGCCCGTGCACTTGCGATTCAAATACAAATTGCCTACGTGATATTCGCGCCGCGCTGTCTCCAGTGCTTCGCGTGATCCGGAATAGATCGCGCCCGTCAGGCCATATTCGGTGTTGTTCGCGACTTTCAATCCTTCATCGAAGTTCGCAACCTTGATCACCGCGAGTACCGGCCCGAAGATCTCTTCCTGCGAAATCACCGCGTCCGGAGCGATATCCGCAATCACTGTGGGCTCGATGAAGAACCCGCCCTCAACGTTCTCGACGGCCTTGCCGCCGGAAACGAGACGGCCCTCTTTCTTGCCTGTCTCAATGTAGCCAAGAATCGAATCCATCGCCGACTTGTTTACAACCGGCCCCATGTTGGGATTGGTCGCCGGATCGCCCACCGTCAGCTTCGCAACCTTCTCGCGCAACCGCTCCACAAAAATGTCGTAGACCGGCTCTTCAACGATCGCACGCGAACACGCGGAGCACTTTTGTCCGCTAAATCCGAACGCAGCAGCGACAACACCATCCACCGCCGCATCGAGATCTGCATCCGCGCAAACCAGAATCGAATCTTTTCCGCCCATCTCCAGAACCGTTCGCTTGATCCAGATCTGGCCCTTCTGGTGCTTCGCTGCGCGCTCGTGAATCTCCAGCCCCACGTCGCGCGAGCCCGTAAAGGCGATGAAGCGCGTCCTGGGGTGCTCCACAATTGCATTGCCGAAACTCGCGCCCGACCCGGGACAGAAATTCACCACGCCGCCCGGCATTCCCGCCTCTTCCAGCACTTCAACAAACTTCGCGGCAATGGTTGGCGAATCGCTCGACGGCTTCAGGATCACTGTGTTTCCTGTAACGATCGATGCCACCGTCATGCCCGCCATGATCGCAAACGGAAAATTCCATGGCGGAATCACGGCGCCCACGCCCAGGGGAATGTACATGAGTTGATTGAATTCGCCCGGCATCTGGATCGGGGTCTCCGCCTTCGACAGCCGCAGCGCCTCGCGCGCGTAGAACTCGAGGAAGTCGATGGTCTCGCCCACATCCGCGTCGGCTTCGGCCCAGTTCTTGCCCACTTCATAGGTGAGCCACGCGCAGAACTCAAAGTGCCGCTCGCGAATAATTTTCGCCGCATTCAGCAGCAGCGACGCACGTGTCTCTACTGAAGTCCGGCTCCAAATCTCGAATGCATCGAGCGCGGCTCGCATCGCCTTCTCAGCGTGTTCAGCACCGGCCTTCTGATGAACGCCCACCACCTGCGCCGGACGCGCCGGATTGTAGGACTTGATCTTGTCATCAGTCTTCAGGCGGTGTCCGCCAATAATCAAGTCGTATTCATGGCCCAGGCGGCCGGCCACCAGGTCCAGCGCAGCCTGCATCTTGCGGGCGTTGTCGGGGTTCTTGAAGTCGGTAAACGGCTCATTGCGGAACTCGCCCTGGGGCGAGCCCGGCTGAATTTCGGTCGGAAGTGTCACAGTTGCCATAGCGAGTAGATTGTATTCCCTTGAGCGGATTTTTCGTTCCACATGATTGGAGGCGAAAAGCCTGCTCAAAGTGACTTTTTCTTCACCTCGCTGGAGAACTGCGGTCTTCTCCCGGTCACACCGCCGCACCACACACCTTTGGAGAAACAAAGAAGTTATGCCCCGACTCTACCTTCGGGGATCAATGCTCTGCGTCCACTATCCTCTTTCCCTTGAGCCTCGCTTCGATTTCAACAATTCGGTTACATTCGCGAAACTAACCCATACTCTCAGGGTTGCTACTTAGGTACCCGTGCGGCGGTTCAATCCGAGTCGGAAACCAACAACAGGGGTACACGAGCATTCGGCGATGACAAATGCTGTCAAGTCAGAGCGGCGCTTCGCACGAATCCAGTGAGGGATAATGAAACCCCGATTCGATCTGTGTATTCTGCGCCCGCTCTCTCGTCGTACTCCGCTCTCGGGCTTACCTCCAAACGTTTCTATCAGTTCCATCACTCCGCCGGCGCCGCGATTCTTCGAGTTCCGCCGCTCAACCGCCAGATTGGCCCTCATCGGGCTTGGTTTGGCTGGTGTACGTGCAGTTGCGCAGCAGCCCTCCCTCATTCCCAATTGGCCCGCCGACGAGCCCGGCACCACGGCCAGCCAATACTCTCCCAATGCGCAATACGGCCAGCCACAGTACCAGCAGCCGCCTGCCTATGGCCAGCAGCAGCCGGGCTATCCCCAGCAGCAGAGCTACAACGATCCCACCCAGGGCTTTGCCCAGCCCTATCAGCCGGCACAGGCCCTCAGTCCCGACCGCCTCGAGCAGATGGTCGCCCCCGTCGCTCTTTACCCCGATAATCTCGTCTCCATGGTCCTCGCGGCCTCTACCTATCCGGCGCAGGTGGCCGCCGCCGACCAGTGGTTGCACATGCAGGGAGGCGCACCGCCTGAGCAGATCGCCGCCGGTGCCAACGCCCAGACCACGTGGGATCCCAGTATCAAGGCGCTTACCGCTTTTCCCCAGGTCATCGGCCAGATGGCGCAGAACCTCCAGTGGACCACTGACCTCGGAAACGCCTACTACAACCAGCCGCAGGACGTGATGCAGACCATCCAGGTGATGCGCGACCGCGCCCAGGCAGCCGGCAATCTCCAGAGCACTCCGCAGCAGGAAGTTATCCAGGATCAGGGCAACATCGAAATCGCACCGCCCACACCGCAGGTCGTCTACGTGCCCCAGTACAATCCATGGGAATCGTACGGCCAGCCGGTCGATCCTTATCCCGGCTTCAATGCGCTCGGCGCCATCGGCTCCTTCATCGGCAACGCACTTCTCCAGTTTGGTCCCGGCATCGCCATGAACGCCTTCTCTGCAACCCCCTTTGGTTGGCTCGGGTGGGGACTTGACTGGCTCTCTCACGCAATCTTCTTTGGCGGCGACCTCTGGAACACGCATAGTGGCTCGGTGCGCGACTGGGGCTTTGCCCACGGCGGGGGCCGCTATTGGGGCGCACACGGCGAACTGGCCGGCTACCGCGGTCGCGGTGGCTGGGGTGGCCGCGGTGGTTGGGAACACAATACCTTCCGCTCCGGCCTCGATCGCGGCAACTTCCCCCATGCAACCAGCCCTACGCCCCGCGCCTTCAACGGCGGCCAGCGCGCATACGGTAACCAGGGCAACTTCGGCAACCGCGGCGGTGAATACGGCCGCGGTTTCCAAGGCAACGGCAACACCTACGGCCGTGGCAACGGCTACCAGTCCTCCGGCAACACATTCGGTCAACGCTACGGTCAAAACGGAAGCACCTACGGTCGCAGCAACGGCTACGGCCAAAATGGAAGCGCCTACGGGCGCAACAACAGCTACGGCCAGTCTGGTAACGCTTACGGCGAAGGCAATCGCATTCCCCAGGCTACCGGACGGCCGCAGCAATACGGCAGCGCCAGGGAGTACGCGCAGGGAGGCTACGGCGGAGCCCGCCAGTCCAATGGATATGCATCCGGCGGCCGCGAGTCCTACGGCTCATCCGGCCTCTACAGCCATCCGCTCCAGAATTACGGCATGCGTCCCGGCTTCGGAGGCAGCAACACACAGGCCTATCGTTCGCCCAGCTACAGCGCTGGCTCCGGAAACCGCTCCTATGGCTATAACGGCGGATACGCAGGCAGTTCACGCGCCTACGGCGGTTCCAGCAACTTTGGAGGTTCCAACATCGCGCGCACCCCATCCGGCGGCGGTTTCCACCCCTTCGGTGGAGGCCACGGCTCCAGTGCCTACAGCTACGGCGGTAGCGGCGGAGGCTACAAAGCCCCCAAAGCGCCGAGCTATGGCGGTGGAGGCCACTCTTTCTTTGGCGGCGGAGGCGGCGGGTATAAGGCTCCCAAAGCACCCCACTTCAGCGGCGGCGGACACTTCGGTGGCGGCGGCAGCCACTTCGGCGGCGGAGGCCACTCCAGTGGAGGCCATTCCGGAGGCGGTCACTCCGGCGGCGGCCACAGCAGCAAGCACCACTAAACCGCCTCACTTCATCTCTCGCAGACACAGAATGGCCACCTCAAAAGGTGGCCATTCTGCTTTCGTCGCAATTCTCGAGAGAGATTATTCCTCGTCTCCCATCTCCAACTCATCCTCATGGCTGCGATTCAACTCCCGCGTATCCAGATCGATCAACGCCAGGTGTTGCTTCTTCAACTCCACGTTCAGCGCCTTCACGTCCGACGCCTTCACTTTTTTCCATTGCTCAATCAGCCCATCGAGCGGCTTTTCCGCGATCCCGGTCGCCTCGTTCTGCGCTGCTGTCGGAGCCGCATCCGCAGCTTCAATCGAGTGCTCCAGCCGCGCCAGTTGCGTGCGTACCGTCGCTAGCGTCGCCGGTCCCGCAGGCCCGCGTCCGAATCCGCGCCCGCCATGCTCAGGCCCCGCGATCGCATCGAGCTTCGAGTCAATCGTCGGGCCAGCCTGACCCACAGCCGGCTGACCTTTGCGCGCCTTCAGCTGTTCACGCAGCACGCTGATCTCATGCATCGCAGCGGTTGCCTTCATCAGGTCGTCGTACATCCGCTTCGCGACGGTGAATTGCTGTTCGAGATCCGCCATCGGCGTTTTTATCCGCGGATCCATCTCTATTTTCAGCAACTCGGTCTGCGTCTTGCTATTCGCGGTCAACTTCACCGTGTACTCACCGGGCATCACCCACGGTGCGGTAGAAACCTGCGGCGTATCGTGTGGTGTTGCCATCATGTCGTCGGGCCCCGTCGACAGCCCCGGCACCTGCGGATATTGCATGTCCCACAGGAACCGATGCTGTCCAGGCGCAGCCGACAGCGCGCGCGGCTTCCGCTCCCATACTGGCGGATCGGGATACCGCGGGTCCGTCGCCGGCACTGGATCATTCGAGTTGAATTTTGCAATCGTCTGTCCTTTGTCGTCCGCAATCTCTAGCGTCACCACTCCCGACGCACTCGCGCCGAGGTAGTAGTCAATCACCGCTCCATTGGGCGGATTTTTGGTTGACGGAAAATCCGCGGGCCACGGCGTCGGCGGATTCATATCGTTTCGAATGCGCATCGCTGTCCGCGGCGCGTACAAATGCGCATCTTCGCTCGCTGTTGCCGCTGCAATCTGTCGCAGAGGCGTCACGTCATCGAGAATCACGTAGCCGCGCCCATGCGTAGCGGCGATCAGGTCATCGCCTTTCATTTCAAGATCGCGCACCGAACTCGCCGGCATATTCAGCCGCAATGACTGCCAGTGATCGCCATCGTCGAACGACACATACACCTGCGTCTCCGATCCCGCATACAGCAATCCCTTGCGCTTCGGATCTTCGCGAATTGCACTCGTCGCCGCTCCCTCCGGAATGCCGTTCACAATCTCCGTCCAGTTCTTGCCGCCATCGTGCGTGCGGAACAAATGCGGCCGCATATCGTCCAGCCGCATCGTATTCACCGCCGCATACGCCGTCTGCGCGTCGAAGTGTCCGGCATCCATGTTGAACACCTTCCAGAACGGTTTCATTGCCGGCGGCGTCACATTCGTCCAGTGCGCGCCCGCATCTCCGGTCGTCCAGATCAGCCCATCATCGGTTCCCGCCCATAGCCGATTGCCATCCAACGGCGACAACCCCAGCGCATAAATCACACCCCGCCGAGTCACCTTCGCCGCCGGCGCGTCCTTGTAGTTGTCCAACACCGCTGGAAGTTCCCATGTCTCGCGCGACAAATCCGGACTCACTTCCTTCCAGTTCTTCCCGCCGTCCTCCGTCAACCACAGCGTGTTGGTCGCAAAGTACAGCTTGTGTGGATCGACGGGCGAAAACATCAGCGGCTCCGTCCGCAGCGCGCGATAACTCCGCAGCGGCTTCGGCTCAACATCCTGGATCTGCCCCGTCCTTCTGTCGTACCGCGACACTTTGCCGCCATACACAATATCCGGATCCAGCGGATCGGGCGCGGCATATCCGTACTCCTCGATTCCCACCGGATGCCAGTCGTGAAACGTGATGCGCCCGTCATTGCTCCTGGTGGGCACGCACGCCGATCCCGAATCCTGCTGCCCGCCGCACACGCGATAGGGAAACGCATTGTCTGTCGTCGCGTGATACATCTGCGCAGTCCCCTGGTTGTACCACTCGGCCCAGCTCTCGCCGCCGTTCTGCGAAATCACCACGCCCTGGTCGCTCGCGAGCGCAACGATTTTTGTGTTGTTCGGATTCACCCAGACGTTTTGATAATCGTCTCCGCCTGGCGACCCACGGAATGCCTTCCACGTCTTGCCCGCATCGGTCGACTTCCAACTCACGATGCTTGCCACGTACACCGTGTCGGGATCTTTGGGATCGACCAACGGCACCGGCACATCCCCGCCGCCAATGCGCTCCTCCGGGCGTGTGTCGTCTTCCGGCGCATGCACCCAGTGATCGCCGCCATCGTCTGAACGAAAGAGCCCAACCGCACCCTTCACTGGCCCGATCTCCGCATAAATTTTCTTCGGATTGCTCGGCGAAATCGTCATCTGCAGTTGCAGAATTTCATCTGGCAGTCCGTTGCCGGTCAGCTTCTTCCACGTGTCGCCGCCATCGGTGGAGCGATAGAGCCCGCCTTCTCCGCCGCCAAATGAGCCGTTTTCCCACGGAGCTTCCTGGCGCTGCCACATCCCCGCAAACACAATCTGCGGATTCGTGGGATCGATCTGCACCTCCGACGCGCCTGTCTTGTTGCTCACAAACAGAACGCGCTTGAACGTCTTGCCGCCGTCATCGGTCCGATAGAGGCCGCGCTCTTCATTCGGTCCAAACGGATGCCCTTCGACCGCGACAAACACGCGATTCGCATCCCTGGGATCAATCGCGACCTGCCCGATCTGCTGTCCGTCGCGCAGCCCTTCGAGATGCGTCCACGTCTTGCCGGCATCGGTTGATTTGTACACGCCGTCGCCCGTCGAAAGATCCGGCCGCTGCAATCCCTCGCCGCTGCCCGCGTAGATCGTGTTGGGGTCGCTTAGTGAGACCGCGATCGAACCGATCGATCCGCTCGACTCCTTGTCCCACACGCTGTGCCACGTCGCGCCTGCATCCGTGGTCTTCCACACGCCGCCATTCACCGCGCCCAGGTAGAACGTTGCCGGCTCGCTCGGCACTCCCGCCAGTGCACGCGTTCGGCCCGCTCGCATCGGCCCGATCTCCCGCCATTTCATGTCTGAGAAAAGCTTCTCGTCCACCTGCGCCTCAACACAGGCGCCAATCAAGACCATCGATGCGGCAACCAACAACACACGGCTCAAAAATTTCATGCTTCTCCTTAGCGTCAAGACCGTTAGCAGAGTAGGGAACCGAAGCGCCAGGCGAGCTTGGAAAGGGGAAGGTGCGGCGCAGAGTCCTCCGCTAGATGTTATCGAATGGAATTGACCCCGTTCGTTTTTTTCGCATCGTCACGTTGTGACGCTATTACGCACTCTGGATGAACGGACGAAGCTGGGTGCTCCATGTCCCGATTTTGGGAAATGGGAAGCCACCAATCCAAGGTGCCAGGTCTTCTTGAACTTCTCTCTTTGCGCATGAGTGCGTGGAAATGCCACCGCTCCTCGTCCCGGAGAGACGAAGTGAGAATGGCCCATGGCAGCCCGGAGCGAAGGCGAAGGGGCAGCCCTGGGAAACCGGTCATTGAAAATAATGCGGCCCCGGAGGGGCGGCGCGGTCGCTATATCGAATTCGCAATGTCCGGGCTAGAAATAAAAATCTCGCAAGGATCCACTCTGCCCATTGCAGAGCGCGAACAATTGCAAACCGAGACTCGTTGGCGTGATGTAGGTTTCGTTACTCGTCCTCAGAGCTGAGGCAGTGGCGCCTCTTCTCTCGATTAGTTGCAATCCACACAGAGCTTCGAGGTCGCGCTCGATCTGCGTGCCTCGCGATCCTACAGTGGCAACCAGTTCCTCGAGATTGCATGCCAACGGTTTCGCGCAGACTTCCCCTGAATCCGAAAGGACCTTGGTTGCTCGCGTACATACAACTGTGAAGATGCGGATAAGAATAGAAGTGAGCTGGCTGAACAATTCAACAAACTCCAGATTCGTCGTTTCTCTTCCATCCGGCGACATGGAGGTAACCAACAGGCCAGCCCAGAAACCATGCAGCCAATCCTCCTCCGTCCCGGATCCGACTTCAAGAATGCGCACTGCAACAAGCGGATTGACACGTGCTGTGTTACTCGGGAGGCCGTGCCCCAGCAGACTCTCTGCCTTCAATGCAATTGACACAGCGTTCAGAACCTTAGGACTGCTTGCCCTGGTGCGAACCCACTCTCCGATTTCTTCAGCTCCTTCGGAACAGATTCGACCTAAGAACGCGAAGGCTTCGACCATCCGCACGAGGCTTAGCATGTCCCCCGGCTTCGTCTGGTCGATCAACGACTCAAGCAGGGTCTCCCATCGGCGTGACTCCGGATCATCTTTCGACCAAAGGAACGTGAGTCCCACACCATCCGTTCCACACCGCACAACTTTCGCCTGCGTGGTGATCCGGCGCGCCCGGTCTAATTCCAGCGATCCGTCCCGTTGCAGGGTGAGCGCGAGAACTGTGTCGGACTGCCAGCGTTCCTGTGTCAAAAGATACAGGCCCGTCGAACTGATATCCCTGACCAGGTCCTGTGTCAGCTCCGAACCGTTCCATCGATATGCCGCAAACTGTTCCACAAGCCGCCGCTCTGCTCTGTCCGACTCCGGCGCCAGAAACTTCTCCAGCCACCCAAAGGATGCGGCGATCTTCTCGGAATCGGGCTTTAGAACCTTCTCAAGCCAGCTAACGGGTCCGGCCATTCATCCTCCACTTCAGTTTTTGGCATGGAAATTCAATGTGATTTTATCCATTTCGCAACGGGCTCGAAATACTCGATCATGCAGGCTGAACTCCGAAGTACCGCGAGCTGTCCGTCCCGAAGACCGGTCTCCTCAATACTTTGGATTGTTAGGGAGCGTTGTTGCAGATCATCGGGACTCAGGCATCGTGAGCACTCTGGTCACGCAAGCCGGAATTAGTTCATCATCGAGATAAACCGCGGCAACTGATCCCGACGATTCGCAGAACCTATCCAAACTCGTCCGTGCCTCATGTCTGGCTTTTGACCACTGCGAATCCGCAAATCCCCATTTCTGTGTCAACCCCCTCCAATCCCGGATTCGCCACCAAAACCAACAAAACAAAAGAAATAGAAAATTCCGCCAATTTGCAGATAATTTCCACTCCGCGGCGCACAATCAAGTTGTCCCGGTTGGATCAGGGAGATCGATGCCCCTGCACGAAGTCGCCTTCACAGTCTCACAGTTCGAACGTCCACTAAGCCCTTAATCGGCGCCAAAATGTGTCAAAATCGACCAGAATACGCCCCCAGTTTTGACCTTATGTATTTTTCTATCAATCACATAACCCACGCAGCTCTTCGAATCGAAAACAAAGGTGTGCGAAACTGTGAACTGGGAAATCCCACGGCTTTAAGTCCTTTGCTGAGAATTATCTGCGGCTAAGTCGAATCGACAGAATAATTTGGCGGCAGGCAATCGCTGTAACGGCAAGAATATACTTGACTCATCAGGTAATCTCCTGTACTGTTTAGTCATGGACACGCCCAAGACACTCACCGAGGCAATTCGATTCTTCGAGAATCAAGATAACTGCATTAGTTTCTTGGTTGAGCAGCGCTGGCCGGACGGCAAGGTCAAGTGCCCTACTTGTGGCCGGGATGACGTTTCTCACGTTCCTGCGCGTCGGGTTTGGCAGTGCAAGACTCGCCATCCCAAGTCGCAGTTTTCTATCAAGATTGGCACGATCATGGAAGACTCTGCATTGCCTGTAGACAAGTGGCTGATCGTCATGTGGATGCTGGCGAACTGCAAGAACGGTGTCTCCAGTTATGAGATTCAAAAGGCTGTCGGCGTCACCCAAAAGTCGGCATGGCATATGCTTCATCGTTGCCGTTTGGCTCTGCGTGATGAGCGGACTCACAAGTTTGGTTTCGGTGGACCCGTTGAAGGCGACGAAGTTTACATTGGACCGAACCCGCAAAAGATGCACAAGGATCGCAAGGCTCGTATACAGGCCCGCGATGGACTCAAGGCTGGCTTTGTCGGCAAGACTGCCGTGCAAGGGATCCTTGACCGTCACTATCGTCAGGTTCGCGTGCAAGTGCTCCCGAACCTCAAGCGTGAGACGTTGCAAGGGATGATCCTCGACAATGTGACGCCGTTCGCCAAGGTCTACACAGATGAGCATGGCGGATACACCGGACTCGAAAAGCAATTCGTTCACGAGGTCATCAATCATTCGCACGAGTACGTTCGCGGGCAGGTTCATACGCAAGGGATTGAGAACTTCTGGTCCCTCTTGAAGCGGACGTTGCGCGGTACTTACGTTGCCGTGGAACCGTTTCATTTGCACGCTTACCTTGATGAGCAAGTATTTCGTTTTAACAACCGCGCTACTCGCGATAACCCGTTAACCGATGCTGACCGTTTCACGCTTGCGGTTATGCAAATCGTAGGGAAGAAACTTACCTATGCAGAGCTAACGGGGAAGGAGGCGAAAGAACCGGAAGCTAACTAAGCGCGAGGCTCAGCGTCAGAACCGAGGGAAGCGGAAGGTTTAGACTTTCGCTTTCTCCCCCTGCGATTGGGATTGGCTTCAGACTGTTTCTTATACTCCGCTTCGCGGCGAAGTATTTCTATTTTAGGCACTGAGATAATACGGGAAACCAGTGCTGAAAAGTTATCGAATTCATTTTCCCTACTTTGTCCCATCGGGGGATCCTCCGGCAGCACTTACTCCTTGCAGATAAGCGCACACATAATTGAAGAATGCGTTGCTCTTCAAAAGAACTGGCCAACTCTTGTTCGCTTTGTCCTTATTGTTCTTTGCGTAATTCAAAATGTGACTAAGTAAATGTTGGATAATTTGCTGTCCATTTACCTTGAGTTCTTCAGGAATCTTGATGGGATCCATCTTCTTAAAATCAACGAGGTCTTTATATAGAATCCCGCAGAGAAATAGTGAACATTGCGGCAACACCTGATGAATTATGTCCTTGTACCCATCAGTCAGAGACTTCCCTAAAACACCCTCGTAGGCTGCAATCGAGTCGTCCGAAGCCTGTAGTTTTCTGCGCATAGATGAGAATCTGCGCACAAAATCATCTACTACAGCCTTGATTTCCCAAGCGATAATGACTTTCTCTGCCGTCATGTCGGGTGAGAAAATTCGTTCGTAGTGACCGCCATCGGTCACTGACGCGAAGATCCGAGCTGGATTTTTCTTCGCCACCTCTGGCTGTCCGTAAAACGTTGCTGTATACGCTTGAGCACCTTCCTTGAGAGTGATAACTCTACCTTCAAGAGTTCGGCCTATGCGGGTTTCAATTGCCGCCTTTTCTTCGGGGGTTGAATTCTTTAGCTCCCCCTCTCTCCGCTCCAAGTACCACCCCAATGCAGCAAGCGCATAGTCCAATTGAACGACGCGCTGATCGTTAGACCGAAGGAATGAACTGCCCATGGGGTTTTGATTATTCTGATTCACAGCAACGTTGTTTGCGAAGTCCTTATCCCCGCTAGAAGTGATAACTCTCGCCGGAACGAACACATCGTTTTTTAAGGCTGCGTTAGACATTGCCCGATGTAAGGCTCGTATAGTCTGTCCACCATTCACAACTTGCGCCTTTTCCAATGTCAAAACTTGCAAAAAAGAATCAAAAGTCGCATTCGCACATAGGAAGGTAACCCCATTGTTGAAGTGTAGAAAGTTTGCGGAATCCGAGCCAATGCATGTTGCTTCAATAGCTTTATTCGTGGACGTTTCACCCTGCCCAACGCGAATGTTTCGCTGTAGAAGCCCTTCTCCATGCTGCTGATAAAGACCTGCTAAAACTTTCCCTTCGACGTGGAACAGGTAGCAGTCCGCAACACCTGACCGCACCGTGTACGGGGGACGCGGTGCATTGAGGCGAATTGGTTCTTTTACCGAAGGAAGATTCTGTTGATAAAACATCTCCTGAAGACTATGCAGGGGCTGCTCATCCCACTCTATGATGCTCGCAGAAGGACCAGCTAATTCGTTAATTAGCGAATCCAATTTCGTTTTGGAATCGATCTCTAATCCTCCTCCGCTGCTTATGAAATGGACCCGATATCCCTTGGCGACATTCTGATATATCTCCTCAACACGAGCCTTTAATTCGGCGTTGGCAATCTCTTGATGCTTTCGATTTAGGATCAACCTCAACCCGGAAATTGTCTTATCAACGTCTCCACCTGGGAATCCATTAGAAGGGCTTTCAGGGTTTTTGAACTGATAGAAGTGGACCAAATCTGCGTCATCAATCCAAATTGCATCAATCCCCAAATCTCCCGACCCGTCGCAAAAGATTCCGTCTATCTCTTCTTCGGTTAGATTATTTAGGCGCATGAAATACCAATAGATCAGCCAGTCCCCTCGCTTAGCGAGAGTATATTTTGTCGCTATTTCAGAACATTCTGCCTCTAACTGCTCTTTGAATAGAGCCAACAGAGGACTCGTATTTGGTACGGCGGACGTTCCCATTCTCGGATCCTTCAGGCGACGATTAAGTGGCCTACTTTGAGGTGCGCTAATCATACGCGACCCCCTTTTGAGAGGTCGCGTGCTCCCGCTCCAGCGGGCCGGATTGCCCGAGTGACCCGCACTGGCAGCATACCAGATTTGATGAGTCTGGTATATTTATGCCGCTGTAACCTGATGAAAAAGAAGTATTTCCAGATGCAGGTATACGAGGGTACCCCGGTCTCCCGCAGTTCTTCCTCAACCAAACATCGCCGTCAGATCCGAAATGTACAGCGTCTCGTCCGCAAATCCGAACGTGCCTTCGTCAACCACCTCGCGCGCCGCATGCAGAAACGCCGTCAGCGCTGCCCGGCTGAACCCCGACCCGATGCTGATGCGACGCACGCCTAACTCGGCGAGATCCTTCACCGTCAACCGGGGAGTTCCCTTCATCCCCATCAGCACATTCACCGGCTTCGTCACCGACGAGCACACCGTCCGAATGTCCTCCGGCAGCGTCAGCCCCGGCGCATATAGAACCGCGGCCCCGGCTTTCTCAAAGGCCTGCAGCCGCCGGATCGTGTCATCCAGATCAGGCCGCCCGTGCAGATAGTTCTCCGCCCGCGCCACCAGCATGAAAGGAAATGGCAATGCCTTCGCGGTCTCCGACGCCGCAGCAATCCGCTCCACCGCATGATCGAAGTCATAAATCGGATTCGCCGCATCACCCGTCGCGTCCTCAATCGAGCCGCCCACGAGTCCAACCTCCGCCGCCAGCCGGATCGTCTCTGCCGCATCTGCAGGCGCATGTCCATACCCGTTCTCAAGATCCGCGGCAACCGGCAAATTCGTCGCCTCTACAATGCTCTTCGCATTCGCGAGCGCCTCGGCCCGGCTCACCGCTGCCGTGCCGTCCTTGCGTCCCAGCGAAAACGCAAGCCCGGCGCTTGTTGTCGACAGCGCTTCGTACTTCAAACTGGTCAGGATGCGCGCTGATCCCGCGTCCCACGGGTTGCCAATCACGAATGTCTGCTTGCGTTCGTGCAGAGTCTGAAAGATGGCGGCCTTTTCAAATTGCGTTTTCATGAATCACCTCGATGCGAGAATTGAGTTGAGCATCCCCAGCGACGATGCCAGCGACGATCATAGTACGGCTGATCCAACGCCTGCCTGCACCTTTGTTCCTCCTGAAGATCATTTGTTTCGCGGCAATCGGGAACCCAGCCACTTGGATGAACGTCTATGTTGAAAGGGAGAACATATTGCGTTGCAGATTGGAATGGATTTGAGCACAAGTACGATCATGATCTCTCCGCGAACGCGGATGCGGGCCGCGTTCGCGCTGGCGATCGTTGCGGACCTTTTTCAGGTTGCCGTGTTTCCCATGTTCATCGAGGGCGCCGCTTCCCCCGCGGATGACCTCCTCGATCTCGGTATGGCGGGGGCGATGAGCTTCCTGCTCGGCTGGCATTGGGAATTTCTGCCATCATTTTTCGGCAAGCTCATTCCCGGGGTCGATTTCGTCCCCCTCTGGACGATGGCGGTTGCCAACGTGTATCGCAAGTCGAAGCGCTTCGAGGTCAAGCCCGAAGGACCTGTCATCGAGGGCGAACCCGTGGGCAAAAACGGTCAGAGAAACTGAATTGTGCACCGAACCGATGGCGTCAGCGCCGATGATAGAACGGCAGCACAATCAACAGCGCGATGCAGATTGCCGCAAACAGTGCGATCGCGATCAGGCCGTAAGCCACTTTGAGGTTTGGTCCCGACGGCTCTTCATCCGTTGGATCCGGTTGCTGCTCCGGCCCGTGCGCTTCACTCATACTTCAGCGCCTCTACCGGATCCATTTGTGCCGCGCGTGTAGCGGGCACCGTGCCGAACACCACGCCCACCACTGTCGCCGCGGCCAGTGCAATCACTACCGACCACATCGAAATTGGCAGGGAGTAATCGGAGAACAAGCGAATCGATAACGGAACGGCGAGTCCCACAAAGCACCCGACCAGCCCGCCGGCCAGCGAAATGATCACCGCCTCGGCCAGAAACTGTAGCTTGATCTCGCGATACGTTGCGCCCAGTGCCTTGCGAATTCCAATCTCCCGAATGCGGGCCCGCACGTTGGCCAGCATGATGTTCATAATGCCCACGCCGCCTACCGCGAGCGTCACCGCCGCTACCAGCACCAGCACCGCCGTCAGCGCAAGCGCAATACGGTTGGCCATCGAAAGCAGCTCGCGCAGATCGAATGTTTTGTAAACCGAATTCGGTTTGTGCCGCGATTGAATCACACGCTGAATTTCGCGCGTCGCGTCCGGAACTTCGTCCATGCTGCGAATCGTGAAGTAGAGCTGCTTCACGTTGTCGGTTCCGGTAATATATCGCGCAACCGAGAAAGGAATCAGGACGGTTTCGTCGGCTATCTCCGTCTCGCCAAACGTATCCACGCTCTCCTTGAAGATGCCGACGATCGTGAACGGGATTCCCTGAATGGAAAACTCCTTACCGATCGCCGCATCCTCACTGCCAAACATGTCGTGTGCAAACGGCACCGTGACCACTGCGCACATCAGGTGCGCCGTCTCATCCTGATCGTCGAAGAAACGCCCGGAGAGCACAATGAGGTTGCGCACGTCCCTGTATTGCGGGCTTACCCCCAGAACCAGCGTGTCCTTCACCACCCCGCTGCCAAAGCTGATGTGGTCATGCGACTCCAGCACTGGCGACGACGCCACCACGCTCGGCACCTGCGTCAGCACTGTCTTCTCGTCGTCCCGCGTCAGGAAGTCGTTGTACTGCACCTTCTCAACTCCGACAGCGCCGCCGCCCGAGTACTCGACCTCGACTTCGTTAGTGCCGATCTTCTGGATCTCATTCAGAATGAACTGCCGCCCCGTCAGGCCGATGGTCACAACCAGGATCACCGACGCCGTCCCGATCACCATGCCCAGCGCCGTCAGCGCAAAGCGCAACTTGCTGGCGCGAAAGCTGTCGATGGCGAGCTTCAGGATCTCGCTCATCAGCATGGTGCGGCGCGCGCTCAGCAAAGTCTGCTGAAACGCTGCGCGCCGAGCTTGTTCAACAACTGGATTCATTCTTGCCTACAGGGATAGGATGCGCCAAAAAGCGGGTGGCTTCAGCACAATCGTTGGACGCGCGGGGTGGCAAAGCTGATGCGCTATCTTTCACCAACTAGAGATTCTTTACGGGTGATCGTACTTCTCCAGCCACTTCAGTTCCTCGCGCAGCTTGATGTAGCCATGCCATGGGTTCTTGCCGAGCCCGTGGCCCTCGCCCGGAAACACGAGGAACGCGTGCGGAATCCCCAGCGAATCAAGCGCCCGTTCCATCGTTTCGCCCTCCAGGAAACTGACGCGAACATCCGCGCCGCCCTGCACCAGGTGCACAGGCGTTTTCACTTTGTCGAAGAGAAACAGTGCCGCCTCTTCCTGGTAGAGGGTTGGGTTCTCCCACGGCCGCCCGCCCAGGTACCATGCGTCGTCCCACGTCTCGTCGTCGTTTCCCCAGTTCGCCGCGTGCTCCACCGCGCCTGCGCCCGTTACGGCAGACTTGAACCGCGTGGTCTGCGTAATCAGCCAGTTGGTCATGTAGCCCCCATAGCTGTACCCGCCGATCGCGAGATGATCCGGATCCGCATAGCCGTCCTTCACCAGAGCGTCCACGCCGGTCAGAATATCCCGTCCCGGCTTCGACACTAGATGCGGCTCGATCTGCAGCATGAACTCGTCACCATAACCAGACGACCCGCGGTAGTTCGGCCGAAATACGAGCCATCCGTTGTCCGCCGCAAAAGTTGCACAGTCATACCAGTCCGCGCCAAACCGGTTGCCATCCGCATCCGCCGGTCCACCGTGGATCAGCGTGAACATGCGCAGGTGTTTCGCGCCCTTCTTGCCCGGCGGAAAAATCAGCATGCCCTCCACCGTCTGACCGTCATCGGACTTCCAAGTGTAGGGCTCCCATTCAGGCTGCGCCCTTTCGGCAAATACCGGATTGAAGTCTGAGAGCTTCTTCAGCTTGTCAGGGTGCAGCGGATCGGCGACAAGATAAACCTGCGTCGGATCGTTTACGGTCGAGTGCCTCACGAGAAGCGCATCGGCCGCATGCGCCGGTTCGAGCCCGGCATAGCTTCCCGCGATTCCCGGCAGCTTGGTCGCCTTCTCTCCCTCGACCAGATAAACCTGCGTCTCCGTGCCCGTCAGCCCAAGAGCAAGTTCGCGTCCATCTGACAGCAGCGTGTATTGGTCAAGCGACCCGTCGAACGATGCGCCAAGCCGCTCGGTTTTGCCTGAAGCCGGATCGAGCCGGTAAAGCCGCCCCTGCACATCGCGATATTTCCCCTCCAGCGAACCTGCTGCGGCATTCACGGCAAAATGAATCCAGTGCCCGTCCGATGACCAGCGAAGATTAGACTCAACGGCCTGGTTGTGTGTCACCTGTCGCGTGCTGCCACCCGCCACTCCGACCAGAAAAATCTCGTAGTCCGCAGGATTCTCAATCCGCTTGTGGATTGGTTCGGTGAGGAAGGCAACCTCCTTGCCATCTGGCGAAGGCGCAATCTCGCTGATCGCCAGATCGACCTTCGCAACTGCCTTTGCACCTTGTGCGAGTTTCGAGGAAGGTTCCGCGCTGGCTTTCGCTGCCTTGGGAACTTCTGTAGCAAGAGGCACCGCAACCGCCCGCGCCAGAGCTGGAGCTACATCGACCTTCAGCAAAACGTCGCCGCGATACTGCTCGCGCCAACGCACAACATCCTTCCACTCGTCTTTCCTATCGTCTTCCTGGACGTGCGTTAGCGGAGACGTAGCCGAGAAATAAATGGCCGTGCTGTCGGGGGCCCATGCAAATGCGTGCACATCGAGCTTTTCGGCGTAGAGCGGTAATGCCTCGCCACCTGATGCGGGAATCAACCATATCCGGCTCGATTTCGCATTGTCGCCATCCGCGTCGCCATCTTCAGAACCGGCTGGAGCTCGGTCCGACACAAACGCGATCCACTTTCCGTCGGGACTCCAACGCGGCCGCTCGTCCGTGCCGGAATGCGTAAGCGGTTTTAAGCCACCCTGCGCGGTCCACAGCCAGAGATCATGGCGATAAACGCTGGCCTTCCAGTCCGGCGTTTCCGTGGCAATGACGGCGGCTGACGCGTCGGGCGAAAGGCTGGTTGCAGTAACCTCGGTCGTGTTCAGGTACTCATCGAGCGTTATCGTGCTCCTGGGACCTTGAGCTGCGGCGATCAAAGGAAAGAGGGAAAGTGAGGCGGTGAGAGTGCGCCGGAAAAAGAGGTGCATATCAGCACTATACCGGTCTGACCGCACGGGTTAGCATGGCTCTGGATCGGTGTCTGCGAGATGGAACGATGAGAATCGACGCACATCAGCACTTCTGGAAATACAGCGCCGCAGCATACGACTGGATCAATGGCGATATGGCGGCGTTGCAATGTGACTTCCTTCCCGCGGACCTACAGCCGCTGCTTGCCGCGAGCGGGTTTGAGGGCTCCATTGCCGTGCAGGCCTGCCAGACGATCGAGGAGACGCAGTGGTTGCTCTCGCTCGCTGAGAAGAGCGAATCGATCAGGGGTGTTGTGGGTTGGGTGGATCTCTGCTCTCCCGACCTTCCGACACAGTTGGAAACGCTTGCGAATCATCCACGGCTAGTCGGTGTTCGTCACGTGGTGCAGGCGGAGCCCGACGATGAATTCATGCTGCGCAGAGATTTTCAGCGCGGCATCGCTCGTCTCGCCGACTACGGTCTCACCTACGATCTGCTTCTCTATCCGCGCCATCTGCCTGTCGCCGTGAAGCTGGTGCAGCAGTTTCCGCAGCAGCGCTTTGTGCTCGATCACATCGCCAAACCGGGAATCGCTGATGGCCTGGTGGAACCCTGGGGCAGCGACATTCGAGAACTGGCACAACATGAAAACGTCTGCTGCAAGCTGTCGGGCATGGTGACTGAAGCGCGCTGGAAGCGCTGGAAACCTGAAGACTTTCGGCCCTATCTCGACGTGGTCTTCGAAGCCTTCGGCGCGCAGCGACTGATGGTCGGCTCGGACTGGCCGGTGTGCACTTTATCCGCAACCTATGCCGAGACTATTGACATCGTGAACGACTACATCCGGCAACTCGACCTTACCCAGCAGGATCAGATCCTGGGCGGTAATTGCGCTTTGTTTTACGGACTGAAATGAGTGGGCGGCGCTTCGCGTCAGCCCCAACCACCACCTTCATTCCAAAGTGCCGTCGGTGTTAAATTGGCTCTAGTGCGAAAGTGGCGGAATTGGCAGACGCACCAGACTTAGGATCTGGCGGGGAAACCCATGAGGGTTCGAGTCCCTCCTTTCGCACCATGAACGATCCGCCAACCGGTGGAGAGAGGCAGCGAGTTATTCAAACAGGCTTCCCTTACAATCGGCGCGACAACATCCTCTTTCCCGCGATACTTGCGATCTTCACTCTGACTACCCGGATGCTTTGCCGCGGAACCGTGTACTTTGCCTACGGGCCTGGCAATGTCCAGGTGATCGTCGAAAAGACATACCTAATCCAGTTCCCTGGATACTTTCTTTTCAATCGAACAGCCGGAATAGAACGGAATGGCGAGAAGATAAGCCGGCCAGCCTGCCGCCACACCGGTGGGCACCGAACTGGACGGCGTCAATGCCGAGGAGGTTTGAACATCGAATGGGCCAGCCGTCGACGAGACCCGGAGACCGCTCTCCAGCCTCGCCGCCGTCTGGCCAGTTCTGGGATTCGCTGTCAGCAAGGCCATTCGTGAGCGCGCGGATTGGAGAGTTAGGGCACTGGCGCTCTGGATAGTTCCGGGGTCGCTGTTTTTTGTGCTGGTGATGATCACCGATCCTGTTTATCTGAACTTTCTCACCCCGGCAATCCTGCTTCTGGCCGTGAGCGCGCAGCGTGCCATGATCCTCACCGCGGTGTGGAACCTGATCCTCTTCGCAGCGCTCAGTCCGATTCCATCTTCAAACGTCGTCGTGGATGTGGCTGATAGTTACGTGCTGCAGTACACCAGGTACGGAGTGCAGCACCATACTTTGCTGCGTCTGCCCGAGTTGCTGAAGGTGAGAAAATAAAGAACCGGCAAGTCACCGGAGGCGAAACTCGCAGCCGATTTAGGCTGGATTGGTGATGGTTTCTGATCGATATTTGTGCCTCAACTGTGTTCCAAAAAACAAAACCGCAAGTCCTGAAGGAGATATATTGTGGGCCCTGCGCTCAGGCATCGAGTCACACTCTGGGCGCTGTTCTTCCTCATTTGTATAGGCCTGGGATACCCCACCCTCAATCGCTACGACCCGCGAAGCGCTCCCGGAGTTACGGATTCCGAAGGATATTACTCGATCGTGCTCGGCGGCACGGATGCCGGTGACGAATCGCACCGAGTGCTTGTCCCGTACCTGGCAAAACCAATCTATTGGATAGTTAACCATCACCTCCACACTTGGAATCCTGTTTTCTTTGCGCTCCTGGTAGTCAACTCTTTCCTCATCGCAACCAGCGCATCCCTGTTGGTCGTTGTCGGTTATCGGGTCGTCGGTGACAATGCCACAGCCATGCTGGCCGCGTTCATTTACCTTGCGGACTTCGCGGTCTCGAACTTTAATCTCTCAGGGATGGTGGACTCCGCCGTCAACTGTCTGCTCATGGCGATTGTCTGGGCATTGCTGACAGAGCGCTGGTGGCTTCTGCCGGTATTGGGCATTCTGGGTACGCTTGCGAAGGAGACTTTCGTTCCTCTTTCGTTCGTGCTTGCATTCGGCTGGTGGCTTGCAGTTTCTCGGCGTGGTGCAGTACGACGATCGCAACTGGCATGGATAGCAGCAATTCCGCTGTTTGGATTCGTTGCGTTGAAGTTCCTGATGTCTATGGGCCCGAATCCGTATTCTCCCTTGAGCTTCGCCGCTTCGCGATGGGCCAGGTCTGGTTCCAGCTTTCTCTATCTGCCGGGTCTTTATCGGTGTCTCATCGCCCGGGAGTTCATCTATACATTTGCCTGGCTGTTTCCGTTAGGGATATGGCGGCTGGGGTACCTGCCCAGGGCATGGGTAATTGGGTCGACTTGCGCGGCGCTGGCTGCCCTTGCCATGGGAGCCTATGACGATGCGGGAGGAAATGCGACCAGGGCGGTCTTCAGCGCCGCCGGTCCACTCCTCAGCTTGTCCGTTGCGATCTTCCTCGTCGAGACCGCATGGCAGGACCCGACGACGCGGATAACCGCCCGGACAGGTTAATCTGAAGAAACTATGAGCCCAACTCCGCAACAGCCCCAGATGAATGTCGTTCAGACTCCGGACTACCGCGAGTCCTACGCCAACAGCGTGCAGGTGCGCGTAAGCGTGTGGGACTTCTCGCTGGTCTTCGGCCTTGCCTCAAGCGAAAGCCCCGACCAGGTCACAATCCGCAACCACCAAGCCATCTTTCTCAGTCCGCAACAAGCGAAGGCCCTCTGGAACGTGCTGGGGCAAAACCTTTCGCAGTACGAACAGGCCTTCGGCGCGCTCAATCTCGAACCACAGAATATGAACTTCCCGCAGGGGCCGGTCAATTAGCGATGTCGGAGTGTAGCGGCGGCGCTCTCCGAGCGTGCCGCGAATGGGACGCCGGCAGCAAACGCCAGCGCTCAGAAGCCAAATTCATGAGCAAGCGATTGCGTCTGAGAACGATCCTCGAGCCACGCATAGACGCGCCATTCGCGCTCTGGCTGGTGTTTCCCGTTATCTTTGCAGCGCTTTACGTCAGTCACTTTTCGTTGTTGCGCCTGCCCTACTATTGGGACGAGGCCGGCTATTACATTCCCGCTGCGTGGGACTTTTTCCGCACCGGTTCGCTGATCCCCTCCACCACAATGTCGAATGCGCATCCACCGCTTCCCAGCGTGTACCTTGCGCTGTGGTGGAAACTTTCCGGGTTCTACCCGGAGGTGACGCGGCAAGCCGTATTGATGATTGCCTCCATCGGCCTTCTCGCGGTGTGGAGACTCGCGCATCGAATCGCTGGCTCTGGCCAAGTCGCCTTCTGGACAGTGGTGCTGACGGCGTTGTACCCCATCTGGTTTGCACAGAGCACTCTCGCCCAGGCCGACATCTTTGCTGCCGCCTTCGCCCTGTGGGGGTTGGTTTATGCACTGCCCGACGGCAATCGGCGATCATGGGTCGCCGCCTTGTGGTTTACCGCTGCCGTGCTTTCAAAAGAGAGCGCCATCGTGATTCCGATGACTCTGGCGGTGATGGCACTGGTGGATGGATTTCGTTCAGGGCCGCCGGATAGGAAGAAGCGCTGGGCTGATGCCGGCTGGTTCGCAAGTTGCGTTGTTCCGCTCATCGCATGGTATGGCTGGCACTTCGCCAAAACCGGATTTGTCTTCGGCAATCCCGCATTTCTCAAGTACAACGCCCAGGCCAACTTCGAACCGGCACGTTTTCTGGCGGCATTCGGTCACCGCCTTCTCCATCTTACGGCGCACATGAATATGTTTGTGCCGTCGCTGCTGACCATCGCCGCTTTGATGCTGAGCCCACGCCCTGATGTTGAAGTTCGCGAGCGGCCTCGCGTCAGTGCTGCGGTTTTGTGGCGAATCTTTTTTATCCTCGTCGCGAACGCCGCGTTTTTCAGCATTCTCGGAGGCGCTCTTCTCACTCGCTACCTGCTGCCGATGTATCCGCTGGTCTTGCTCGTCGCCGTCTCTACATTCTCGCGACGCGTACCGTTTTGGCAGGCGCTGGCACTTTTCTCGGCTTCGGCATTTGTCGCAGGCCTCTTTATCAACCCGCCCTACCGCTTTGCACCCGAGGACAACCTGGAATATGCTCGCGTAATTCGCTTGCATATGGCCGGCATCGCGCAGCTCAACAAGCGCTACGCCGGATCCACCGTTCTCTCCGCGTGGCCCGTTACCGATGAACTCACCAAGCCGGAACTGGGCTACGTAAAGACGCCCTACCAGGTCTATCGCCTCGAGGACTTCACCTCAGAACAGATCGATCGCGCCGCGGATGACCCCGGCGGCTACTCGACAGCCCTGGTTTTTTCGACCAAATACGATCCTCCCTCGCTGCTATTGAGCCTCGGACCGAAGAGCGAAGCCCTCGACGAGAAGTACTTTGGCTTGCATCACGACCTGCCGCCCGAAGAAATTGCCATGCGCCTGCATGGGACGTTGAACTGGGAGCGCCAGGACCACGCCCAGTGGATCGCACTGATCCGATTCAATCGACAGTTCGAAGCCAGCGTCGAGTTGCCGCGCCCCGCACGCTGACCGCACGACACCTTCGAGATACTGCGGTGAACAAGCCAAAACACCTATAATCAAGCCTATTGTGGTCATTCTGATTCGATTTCGCGGATGGATGCGGCCGATGCTTCGATGCGCCGGATTGCTGTCGCTCGCGGGCCTGATGTTGAATGCCAACGCAAATGCCCAGGCGGCCGCAGCTGACGCCGGAAACGCCGGGAAAAACCGGATTCTGCTGGTCTTGCCTTTCGACAATGGAACAGGGCAGCCGAACCTCGAATGGATTCGCGAAGCTGCACCCGAGATTCTGGATGCGCGGTTTGCGTCCGCCGGCTTCGCTCCGATGCGTCGCGAGGACCGCATGTACGCGCTCGACCATCTTGGCCTGCCACAGCAGTTTCAGCCCTCGCGGGCCAGTGCCCTCAAGCTGTCGCAGACGCTGGATGTCGACTCCATCATCGTGGGAAGCTATCGCATGGAGGGGACCGGCATCGTGGCCGAAGCGCGCGTTCTTGACGTTCCCCATCTGCGCATGAGCGACGCGGTGATGGCGCGTGGTGAGATGCGCGACCTGATTGCTGTATTTGATTCGCTCGCGTGGCGCTTGACCCGCATCATGGATCCGGGATTCAGCGTTGCGCAGGATACATTTCTTGCCGCTGGAGCCGCGCTCCGTCTCGACTCGTTCGAACAGTACATTCGCGGTATCTCAGAGCCGGACCAGCAGGAGCGCGAGCGTCACTTGAAGCAGGCCGTTACGCTCAGCCCTAATTTCAGCCCGGCATGGATAGCGCTTGGACGCGAGGACTTCAACGGACAGCAATATGATGAAGCTGCCTCATCGTTTGCAAAGGTGAGTCCTAACGACCCGGATGTTCTGGAAGCAGGCTTCTACCGTGGGCTTTCCCTGCTCTATTCTGGTTCTTATAAGCAGGCAGAGGATGCCTTTGCGGGGGTGGCGCGCGAGTTGCCGCTTGGCGAAGTGCTGAACAACGAGGGTGTCGCTGTTAGCCGCCAGGATCACGACGGCACCGGCTTATTTGTGCAGGCTGCCGCTGCTGACCCGAATAATGCCGACTACCACTTCAACCTCGCTGTGAGCCTCAAGCACCACGGTTCCGACGCCAGTGCTTTGAACGAGCTGAACCAGTGTCTGAAGCTTCGGCCAAGCGACACAGAGGCTCAACAAGTGCTTGGGGCGTGGAAGGCCCCCAAGTCGGCGGATGGCGATGATCCGGGTGAACCGCTCGAGCGCATCGTGCGTACCTTCGATGCGGTTGCATTCAAGCAGGCGGCGATGGTGATGGACCAAATGGAGGCAACCCGGCTGGCAGCGCTTCCAGCTCACGACCGGGCTGTGAAACTGGCCGCCCGTGCCAAAGACTATTTCAATCGCGGGCTGCTGCTCGAAGCCGAGCGGTTGTATCAGACAGCGGAGACGGACGATGGCTCGCTCGCCGAAGCTCATGCCGGGTTGGCAGCAGTTCGGGAGCGCACCGGAGACTTGAATGCTGCGCGCAAAGAAGCGAATGAGGCATTGAAGATCTCGCCCTCGCTGGATGCGTACCTGGTGCTGGGAAGGCTCGATTTGGCGGCAAATCACATGGACGAGGCAAGCCGCGATGTTGGAGAGGCTCTGAAAATGGATCCCGGCAGCGCAGTAGCAAAGGAACTAAACCGGGAAATCGAGGCGAGGTCCGGAAAGAAACCGTAGCGATTGGAGCAAGCCATGCTTCGGCACGTGGGTGGATTCAAGTTCCGCGAACTCTTCAGCCTGATCGCAATGATCGGGCTGGCATGCGCGGGAGCGGTGCGCGCACAGCAGCCGGTGGTTGACAAACTTGTTCTCGACGACACCATTCAGTCAGTGAGCGCCGGCCTGCTGGAGCGCGCCATCGCGCACGCGAATAGCCAGGGGGCCGCCGCTCTGCTGATCGAGATCAATACGCCTGGGGGCCTGGTCGATTCCATGCGAAGTATGGCAGGCGCGATCCTCAGTTCCCGCGTACCTGTCATTGTCTATGTTGCTCCTGCAGGCGCGCGCGCCGGCTCTGCGGGATTCTTTCTGTTGGAGGCGGCCGATATCGCCGCGATGGCGCCTGGAACCAATGCGGGCGCAGCGCACGTCGTCTTCGAGGGTGGAAAGCCCGATGAGGTTCTGAGCCAGAAGGTGGAGAACGACGCAGAAGCATTTCTGCGGTCGTACGTCACTAAACACAATCGCAACAGCGAAGCTGCGATCGCCGCGGTTGCATCATCGCACTCGTACACTGCGGAAGAGGCGCTGGACAAGCACCTGATCGACGTGATCGCGCCCAATGACGGGCAACTGCTCGATACGATCGACGGGCGGCAGATTACGCTGATGGACGGCTCGAAGCTGACCCTCCATACGAAAAACGCACAAATCGAAGTTGTGCAGCCCACCATGCGCGAGAATCTCCTCGGTTGGCTAGTAAACCCCAACATCGCGCTTCTGCTGCTGGTGGGTGGAGCCCTGCTGATTTATCTCGAATTCAACACGCCGGGAACGATCGTACCGGGAGCCCTGGGAACGTTGATGGTGCTGCTGGGGGTCTTCGCTCTCGACCTGCTGCCTATTCGATTTACGGCAGTTTTATTGCTGATTGCGGCATTTGCCCTGATGTTTCTGGAAGCGAAGTTTGGCGGCCACGGCGCGCTCGCATTGACGGGGATTGTGTGTCTGACATTTGGGATGCTGACCCTGATTGCCGCGCCGATCCCGGAGCTGCAGATTCGCCCATGGGTTGCGATTGCCGTGAGTGTCGGGTTTGGGGGCATCACCGTCTTTCTGGTGCGCCTGGCGTGGCGTGCACGTCGACTGAAAGCTCGTCTGGGAGCCGATGCACTGATAGGGAGCACGGCCTCGGCGATGGAAGCGCTTGCACCGGAAGGGCACGTACTGGTGGAAGGCGAGATCTGGAACGCGGTGGCGAGCGAACCGGTTCCCGTTGGTTCACGATTGCGCGTGGTGGGGCACGAACAATACATGTTGAGGGTTGCACCCCTCGAACAGCCCAAACCCCCGCAAACCGCTGCGTAGAGCACGCGAGAGTACAATCCGTGCTGAGTGAGGGAAGTGGAAATGCTAACTCCGATTCTGATTGTCGTCGCGATTTTTGCCTTGTATCTCGTCAATTCAATCAAGATTCTCCGCGACTATGAACGCGCGGTTATTTTTCGCTTTGGTCGAGCTTTGACGCCTCCGAAAGGCCCGGGAATCATTGCGGTTTTCCGGCCCATGGATCAGATGGTGCGCATTTCGCTAAGGCAGGAAGTGCTGGAAGTTCCAGCCCAGGATGTAATCACGCGCGACAACGTGACGCTCAAGGTGAATGCGGTCGTGACCTTGTACGTCGTCGACCCCAATGCTGCAGCCATCAAGGTGGCGAACTACGTCTACCAGACCTCGCAATTTGCGCAGACAACGCTGCGTTCGGTCCTGGGCGAAGTGGAATTGGACGAGCTTCTCAGTCATCGCGACAAGCTGAATTTGAAGATCCAGACCATCATCGATCAGCGCACGGAGCCGTTCGGGGTCAAGGTGATCTCAGTCGAAGTCAAGCAGGTGGATCTGCCGGAGCAGATGCTGCGCGCCATGGCCAAGCAGGCTGAGGCAGCGCGCGAAGCCCGCGCGAAGGTTCTTCACTCACAGGGCGAGTTCGACGCAGCGCAGAAACTCGTGGACGCGGCCGCCCTGCTGGCGACACAGCCTCTTACGCTACAGCTTCGCTATCTGCAGACGCTCACCGAAATCGGCGTCGAAAAGAACACAACGATCGTGTTCCCGTTGCCTATTGAACTGATGCAAATGCTGAACAAGCTGACACCGGCCTCAATGCCTCCGAAGTCCGCGAGTGACAACTCGTAGAACCGAGTTCGCGAGAACTTATCCAGTGATTTCCTGATTCCAAGGGCGAAGAATGATTCGAGACTTCAGCAAGGATGAACTGGAAGCTGCAGAGAAAGGCCAGGACGCCGAACTCACCATTGGGGGCGGCATGTTCTTCGCTCTCTGCTGCGGTCTTCTGGTTCTCTGCACTGTCTGTTTCAGCATCGGATACTTTGTTGGCCATCGATCTTCGTCGGAGTCGGCGGCAGTGTCTTCGCCATCCCGAGACTCCAAGCCTCTCCCAGCTCCAACGGGCTCGGGTTCCAAGCCCGGAGCGGCAGGGCAGCCACCGGCGCGGCCACAGGCGATTGCAAGGGCTGATAGCTCTACCGATACATCGGGCAGCGTTAGACCGCCAATCGCGACACAGACCGCTGTCGTGGCAGGGAATCCAGGCACGCCGCAGGCTCAGGTAAGGCCGGCAATTGATTCCCAGGTGCATCCTGCGCTTGTGGGGCAAACCAACGGGTCGCAACCCGCTTCTGTTCTTCAGGTGCAACCGGCGATGACGCAGGTCCAGGGCTGGATGGTGCAGATTGCAGCGGTGTCGCATCCCGAGGATGCGGAAGTGCTTGTGAATGCGCTGCGCAAGCGGGGCTACGCAGCTACAGCCCGCCGCGAAGTCGGCGACAACCTTATCCACGTGCAGACCGGTCCATTTGCGAATCGCAACGACGCAAATGCGACGCGCCAAAAGTTGCTGAACGACGGCTATAACGCCATCGTCGAATAGCGTGAGGAATCTAGGTACGCATCCACTCGGGCAGGCCTGAAGCGATTGCAGTGCGTACGGCAGCCATCAGGTCTTCTCTTGATGCATAATCGGCCGGAAAAATGGGCGGATGAAACGTGACGTGCGCGGTGCCGGGGCGAATCCGCATGCTGCCCTTCGACATCATCGTTTCGGTTCCCCAGATGGAAACCGGGATGCAAGGCGCCCCGGTCTCCTGCGCAAGGTAGAAGGGGCCCTTCTTGAAGGGGAGCATGCGGCCATCCTTTGACCGTGTTCCTTCCACAAACGTCGTGATGTGCACACCTTTCGAAAGTACTAGACGCGCAGCGGCGATGCTCTCTTGGGCGCTTTCCTTGCGGCCGTCGCGATCGACGGGGATGAACTCGCCTTGCCGAAATCCCCAGCCAAGCACCGGAACGTGCATGAGCGAGCGTTTGAGAAACGCGGACGTGCGTCCAGGAATATTTGGAATCAGCGCAGGCGGGTCGAGGTTCGAAACGTGGTTTGCCATGAAGATGCAGGCAGTGTTTGCCGGGACGTTTTCGCGGCCCTTCACCTCGATATGGATGCGCGCAAGAAAGTATCCGCTCCTGACAATCATCTGCGTCGCGTTGTATAGCGGCAGAACATTGCCGGTGATGATGGACCATGGAATGAAAATGATTGCGGTGGGAATTCCCAGAATGACGAACGTGATGAGGAGGAGCAGTGAAGCGATCATGGCGGGCTTTCGCGATCAGTCCTGACGAGTTCTGAGTCGCGCAGGAAGTTTCTCATAGATGTCGTCGAAGCCGCCATTGGAGAGGATGGCGACCACATCGCCGGATTGCAGTCGAGGTGCGATACTCGCGATGATCTCGGTTGCATCCGGATGCAGTTCGGCCGGCGTTCCCGCAGCACTCAGCGCGTCGACAACGTCCTCGGGATGAAGCCGCTCCGCGTCCGGAATGCGCTGCTGCTGATAGACACCTGTCATCATTACGCGATCTGCCAGGCGCAGGCTCTCAATCAGATCGTTCTCCAGCACCTTGCGCCGCAGCGTGTTTGAGCGCGGTTCCAGAACCGCCCAAATGCGCGCATCTGGGTACACCGATCGCAGCGCGCGCAGGGTTTCACGAATCGCAGTGGGATGATGCGCGAAATCATCGATGATGGTAATGCCGCGGATAACATCGCGAACTTCGAGCCGTCGCTTTACACTTTTGAAGCTTGCCAGGGCTGAGCGGATTGCGTCTTTGCGAATGCCCTGACCGGAAGCCAATGCGACCGCCGCTGTGGCATTCAGCGCATTGTGTTCGCCTGCAAGTTGCATTGCGAGTTCTGACCAAAGCCCGCCATGGTGCCAAACTTCCCATTTTGTTTTGCCGTCTGCGTAGCGCAGGTTGCGAATCTGCCAGTCGGATTCAGCTTTGAATCCATAGCGCTCCACGCGACAGAAGGCCTTGCTGATGCACTCGTCAACATTCGGGCTGCCGTCAAACGCAACCAGCAGGCCACGACGCGGCACAAGGTTCACGAGCCGCTTGAATGCGATCTTCACCGCTTCGAGATCGGCGTAAATGTCTGCGTGGTCAAACTCCACGTGCGTGAGGATGAGCGCGTCAGGGAAGTAGTGGAGAAACTTGGGCCCCTTGTCGAAGAACGCTGTATCGTATTCGTCGCCTTCAATGATGAAGGTGTGCGTGGGGCGAAGCTGAAAACTGGTTCCGAAGTTTTCTGCGACGCCGCCGATCAGGAATGACGGCTCGAGCGCGGCGTTTTCATGCGATGCGGCCTGATAAATCCATGACAACATGCTCGTCGTCGTCGTTTTGCCATGTGTTCCGGCCACGACTAGCGATTCGCGTCCTTTCAGGAATTCCTCGCGCACCAGTGCCGCCATGGAGGTGAAGGGCATTCGCTCATCTAGCACGCGTTCTACTTCGGGATTGCCGCGGGAAAGCGCGTTTCCAATGACGACGAGGTCAGGCGCAGGATCGAGGTTCGATTCGGAATACGGTTCGAGTATCGGAATTCCAAGTGAATGCAACAAATCGCTCATGGGCGGATAAGCGGCTTTGTCTGAACCCGAAATGCGATGACCCTCGAGTTGAAGAAGGCCGGCCAGCGAGGCCATTGCCGTGCCGCAGATGCCGGTGAGATGAATGTGCTTGCGTGTCGGAGTCAAGATCGCACCGCCGGTTCAACTAGCGTGAGTTGAGCCTCGTCGTCGGCGTGTAGTTCGGCCTCGATGCCGAAGATCAATGTGACGTTCTGACGCGAGACGTGTCCGCTGCGTAACCCGAATGCGATGGGGACCTCGATTCCGTTGAGCGCGGAGAGGATCGCGTCGTCCAGCAGATTCTCAGGCGCGCCTGGCGAGGTGCAATTGAGCATTTCCCCGAAGACGATGCCACGCACGTCGTCGAGCTTTCCTGCCTGACGCAATTGCCAGAGCATGCGGTCAACCTGGTACGGCTTTGCCCCAACATCCTCGATAAACAGAAGCTTGTTTTCCGTTGCCGGCTCCCAGGGTGTTCCAATCAAGGCGGCCAAAATGCTGAGGCATCCGCCGTAGAGCGTGCCGCGCGCTGAACCAGGCTTGAGAGTGCGCATTCCTTCCGTGGTTCCGACAGAATAGGGCCGGCCCGCGAGCGCTGCCTGAAAGCTTTCGAGATGCACGCCATCCTCAACGTAGAAATCTGCAGCAACCATCGGGCCGTGAAATGCAGGAAGCCCAAGTTTGTCCAGGAGCCAAAGCTGCAGGCCGGTCATGTCGCTGTAGGCAAAGAAAGGCTTCGGATGATCGGCGATGAGCTTAAGATCCACTGCTTCCAGCAAGTAGCCCGACCCGTAGCCGCCCCGGACGGCTGCTACGAAACTCGTTTCAGGATCAGCAAATGCCGCGTGCATGTCTGCGATGCGCTCTTCCGAGGTTCCGGCGAAGAACAGCGGGCCGCGCGCCTGCGTATTTGGTCCAAGACGCGGCGCGTATCCGAGCTTCTGAAGCCGTTCCATGCCGAGGTCGACCCGTGCCGGAATTGCGAACGACGCGGGCGAGATGACATTGACGCCGGCGCCGGATTGAATCGGGCCGAGGGGCATGAGCGGCTTTGATCCGGTCGTCATCCGCACCAAGCCTCGCCGCGCGCAATCAAGGTTGCGGGCCCGGTCAGTTCCAATTCGCTACCCACCCCTCGCCAACTCACCGTCTGCGCTCCTCCCAGCGAAACGACGCGCAAGGGAGAGGTGCAGGCATGAAATGCAATCGCAGCGGTTGCAGAGGCGGAAGTCCCGGTTCCCGAAGAAGTCGTGGGGCCAACGCCGCGCTCGAAGATGCGGATTTCAATTTCTCCCGGACCTATGATGCGCATAAATTCAACATTGGTCTGGTGCAGAAAATCAGAGTGGGCGCAAATCTCTGCGCCAATTGCCTGCCACGCATTCCCGGCGACTGCGAAGTCCGGGTTATCGACGGCGATCACAAAATGTGGATTGCCAGTGGAGACCGCGATTCCTTCCACGGGACGGCCGTTCGCCAGCGTCACAATCTTGCGCGCGGCACTGGGAATTCCCATGCCTGTCGTGACTTCGACCGCGTAGCCGTCCTCTGCGAGCACGTTGTTGATCCGGCAGATGCGAAGGCCGGCATCCGTCTCAATGCGCAACTCGTCGCCAGCCTTTGCGCCGATCATCGCGCTCATCCAGGCGGCAACGCAACGGGTTCCGTTACCGCTGATCTCCGCAATCGAGCCGTCTGCGTTGTGAAGCCGGACTCGTCCGGACTTGGAGCCAGTCCAGGCAAAGAACTCGATACCGTCCGCGCCGACACCTGTGTTGCGCGCGCAGAGGTGACGCGTCAGTTCTGCCCAGTCGCGCCTGGCTGCTGAATCTTCGGTCACAATCAGAAAATCATTGCCGCACGCGTGTGCCTTGGCGAAGGGAATCAATCTTCCTCCGGATCGCGGAAATTGAGCAGCTCGTTGATCGCCGCCTCCGAGAGAAGCCTGCCGTGCAGACGTTCATGCTGTTTCTTGGTAGCGGTTATGGTGAAGGTCACGCGCTGCAGATCGCCTATCGCATTTGTCGCAAAGTCGGCCAACCGCTCGCCGGCTTTATCCATCGCGTCGAGAATCGAGCGAAGCATAGCCGTCTGATCGTCTCCGCGGGCTTCATAGATGAGCGAATAGATTTTGATGCTGGCCCGGCGCTCAAGAAAGCCGACCAATTCGAGAGCGACTACCACGATTACGGTGGCCACAGCAGCGGCGGCGAGCAAACCCGCGCCACACGCCATGCCGATGGATGCGACTACCCAGACGCTGGCGGCACTGGTCAGTCCGCTGATGCGGCTGCGGTTGTGAATGATCAATCCCGCGCCAAGGAATCCAATGCCTTGAACGATGTTTGACGCTACCTGACCTTTGTTTGGGCTTCCATCTCCCGCCAGCACTGCCGAGAGCAGCGTGAAGAATGCCGCGCCGAGACAGATAAGAAGGTTCGTGCGCACACCGGCAGATCGGCGCTTGTACTCGCGCTCCAGACCGATGAGAGCGCCCAACAGTGACGCAACGATCAGCCGCGGAATGGCGCCGTTGAAAACGTCGACCTGCTGCAGCCAGCTGAAGCCGAAAGGCGTCGAAATGTTGGCCAATGTCGTGCACATGGCTGCCACCTTGGCTGATGCTATCACCGCTCCGCAGCTTTCGTGACTGGCGGGGTATCGGAGACGTAAACTGTGCCGGATTTCTGCCCGTGACAATTAAAACGCCGCACAAATCTGAGCCCATCAGGATGAGCCTTTACCGCGCGATCGATATCGTCGTCATCGAACGCAACCACGATTGCGGCATGCGTGGCGGGAGCAGCCAGCGCATCGGAGAAATACTCCTTGTCACTCTCGTTGATCGTCTGTCGCAACGGGATCCCGGTAAACGCCACCAGATTCGGATATACCGACGTCCCCATCAGAACCGGCGCATCAGGCCGCGTCGCCAGCAGCGCGCGTAACACGGGGGGTATTTCGACTTCGAAGGCGCGGCGCGACTCAATGTTCTTGGTGCCTTCAACGTAGGTCAAAGGATGATCGCGAAGAACTGCCCACGCATTGACGCCTACGATCGCGTAGATTGCGGTGGCGGCGAAGGGTACCAAGCTTCGCTTGAATTCGCGGAAAACCGCAATCACGAATTGCGCCACAAACCCCAATCCGAGAGCGAAGGCCGGGAGCATTTCCATCCCATAGCGCGTGTTGTACCAGGAGTGCGGCCACCATACGGGAAGAAAGATCGGCACAGAACCAAATGCGATCGAATACGCGTAGAAGGGAATTGGCAGCCACAGGAACAGCGTCCACTGGAATGCCCGTCGACGCGTCGTAAGCCATCCCCACGCGGCGCCAAGAAGCGCAAGCGTCAGCGTGAAGTTGCCCCATGATTCCGGCGCGACGTCCATCTTGGCGCACTTGACGAAAAATAGGAGCGATACCCACGGGTTGTGCCAACCCGGATGCGGGGGGCCTGATCCGGGTGTTGCGGTGCGTATTTCGATTGCTGCCGCAGAGTACGGACCGCGCGCGAAGTCGAGCCAGTCTCCGAAGACGACTGCGTTGTACGTGAACCAAACCAATGGAGCCGCAACCACGACAGCACTCGCGATCCAGAAGGTTCGCGAGCGGAGGGTGCTGATGCGAAGCTGCACGATACCGACGGAAGTCCACGCCAGAAGGGCCAGGATCCAGCCGTCATACCGTGTAAAAACTGCCGCCACGAGAACCAGCGCGATGCCGCATAATAAGCGCGCCGCGCGAGGTGGATCGTTATTGAGGGCTCCGCGCCACTCCACCAGCCACACTGCGAGCCAGATCATTTCGCAGAGAAATAATGGCTCCGTCATGGCCGTGGTCTGGAGGTAAAGCAGGTTCGCGTTCAGCGCGAAAAAAGCGAGAGCCACAATTGCCGCGGATGGGCGCAGCCAGTGACGCGCAAGACGATACACCCCTGCGCATCCGGCAATATAGGCCAGTGCCGAAGGGATCATCCCCGCAATTCCGTTGGCCCACCACGCATAGACCGCAACAAAGGGGATCATCAGCAGATGCGGCAGTGGAAGCCAGACTGAGCCAAGTTGCGACAGGCCGGGCCGATGCGAATCAATGACGCGTCGTGCAATGTGCAGGTGCGCTACGGCGTCTCCATAATTGAGCATCGCGCCGTGACGCCAACTCCACAGGCTTGCAAGCGCAGACATGATCGCCGTAGACGCCACCACCACCAGCCACTCATTGCGGCTGATGGGGCGGCGAATCGGCTCTTCAGTCAAGGTGCGTCAACTCGCGGAACAGGTTGAAGCGGTGGTCGATCTCTTCGCGCGTCAATTGCTGCAGGCGCTCGGTTCCAAATCGCTCCACGGTGAACGAGCCCATGACAGAGCCATAGAACATGGCGCGCCGGAAGACGCCGGGCGTGAGTTCGCGCTGCGAGGCGAGATAGCCGAAGAATCCGCCGCCGAAGCTGTCGCCCGCGCCCGTGGGGTCAGTGACTTGCTCAAGAGGGAAGGCGGGAGTTTTGAAGGTGCGTGAATCGGGGGCGCCGGGAATTGCCTTGTGGAAGAGCGTTGCACCGTATTCTCCATGCTTGACAACGAGCATGCGCGGGCCCATCTCCATCACGGCGCGCGCTGCGAGGACGAGATTGCTGTTGCCGGCGAGCATGCGTGTTTCGGTGTCGTTGATGAGGAGGATGTCGAGGCCTTTGAGCACTTCGAGCAGTGCGGGCTTGTGGTCCTTGATCCAGTAATTCATTGTGTCGCCGGCAACCAATTTCGCGTGGGGCGTGGCCTCACGAACACGGCGTTGAAGAACAGGATCGATGTTTGCGAGGAAGAGGAACTGCGAATCGCGATACGCGTCGGGGATTTTGGGTTCGAAGCCGGCAAAGACATTGAGATCGGTTTGGAGCGTCCGGGCCTCGTTGAGATTCTCAAGATACGAGCCTTGCCAGAAGAAGGTTTTGCCGGGCGCATGCTGGATGCCTGTGGTGTCGATCTCGCGGGCATCGAAGACGGCTTGCTCGCTCGCGCCGAAATCTTCGCCGACGACTGCGATGACGCGGACATCCGTGAAAAAGCTTGCGGCGAGGGAAAAGTAAGTGGCGGCGCCGGCGAGGCAGCGCTCTTTGCGTCCCGACGGTGTCTCGACAGTGTCAAAGGCGACGCTGCCTACAACAGTAATTGCCATGCAAAATCCTCTCTGGGTTTGATGAATAGATGAATCTGGTGCTACCAGCCGTGATACTTGCCGAAAAGTAGTTTCAGCCGCTCCTTGGCGGCGGCTGGAATTGCATCTGGCTGCGTGAGTACGGCAAACTTTGCTGCCGATGCGCACGCGCAGGTCCGGTCTGCCGGCATTGCGGCAACCGCGGCCTTCACCATCTTGCAGGCGTTCTCGGCGTTCTGGTGCAATACGGCGACGATCTCTTCAATCGTCACCGCATCGTGACCCTCTCGCCAGCAGTCGTAGTCGGTGACCATGGCGACGGTGGCATAGCAGATCTCCGCTTCGCGGGCGAGCTTTGCTTCCTGCAGGTTGGTCATGCCGATTACGTCGGCGCCCCAGCTGCGGTAGAGATTCGATTCGGCCTTGGTGGAGAACTGCGGGCCTTCCATGCAAACGTACGTTCCGCCCAGTTTGCCGACGACACCGACGCTCGTGCATCCCGTTTCTGCTGCCATGGCAACGACGGAGCACACAGGGTCGCCGAACGCTACATGGCCGACGATGCCATCGCCAAAAAACGTGGAGATGCGGTGAAATGTGCGATCGATGAACTGGTCGGGAATCACAAAATCCGTCGGCTTGTGCTCTTCCTTAAGCGATCCGACAGCCGAGACCGAGAGAATCCGCTCTACCCCAAGCTTCTTGAATGCGTAGATGTTGGCGCGGAAGTTCAGTTCGGAGGGCAAAATCCGGTGGCCGCGCCCATGGCGGGCAAGGAAAGCTACCTTGCGTCCCTCCAGTTCGCCGAGCACGAACGGGTCGGACGGTTCGCCAAAGGGTGTTTCAACCTGTTCTTCGTGGACGTTGGTAAATCCGGGCATCGAGTAAAGCCCGCTGCCGCCAATAATCCCGATCTCTGCCTGAGGCAATGTCGCTCCCATCAACAGGCAATAGGACCGCCTGCCTGATTGATTCAACAAACACTTCAGTATAAAGGTCGAGAGTGCCTCGGACTGAATGCGAACCTGGCAGGTGGGCGGTCGAAATTACGCGATAACGGCTCGGCCGGCGGCCTTGCGAATGCGATTGTCTGCCATGTCGCGCACTCCCCAACCGGCAATCAGCAGGCTGGGCGACTGGGTTGGGTGCACCTTACCCAACTCGCCAAGAGTGGTTCGCTGCACCTGCTGCCCCGGTTGCGCGGCGTGGGACACAATGGCGCACGGAAAATCGGCTGGCAGGCCTTCCTCAAGCCATTCAAGAGCCAGCAGGGTGAGATCGCGGCCCGGCATGTAAACCACGCGGGTGGCATCTTCGATTTCTGGTATGGATGCGTGATTGTGCGATTGTGCGTGATGGCCGGTCGAGAAGATCACGTTTGAAGCCGCATTGCGATCGGTCAGCGAGCAGGGAATTGCCGCAGCAGCCGCGAAAGCAGCCGTGATTCCGGGTACGACTTCGAAGGCTACTCCAGCATCCGTCAGCGCTTTCATTTCTTCAGCCGCGCGACCAAAAATCAGAGGATCCCCGCACTTCAGTCTCACTACGCGTCGCCCGGTCGAGGCATGCGCAATCATCAGGGCATGAATTTCCTCCTGCGTAATGTTCTTCGTGCCGCAGCGCTTGCCGACGTTTAGGACTTCGGCGGACGGCGCAGCCAGCTCCAGAATCGCCGGGGGGACAAGATCGTCATGCAGGATGACATCGGCGGACTGAATGAGCCGCTGCGCTTTCACGGTAAGCAGATCCGGGTCGCCCGGCCCTGCGCCGACAAGAAACACTTTGTCTTCCGCACTCTCTTCGGATTGGCTCGGGGTGAAGTTTTCCGAGAGGCCCGATGGCGTCGAGCTTGAATCGAAAAACTGCCGCTCCGCCATTTCATGCAGCAAAGCCTTGCGGTCGTCGCCTGGCGGAAGGGTCGCCAGAACTTCGCGCCTGAACTCGCCGAGATTTTTGAGCCATGGCCCGATATCCGCTGACAACCGCGCATCAATTTCGCGCCGAAGGCGCTGAGCAACGGCGGGGCTTTCCCCTGCCGTCGAGATTGCGATCTGCAGATCGCCTCGCCGCACCACCGATCCGAAATAGAAGTCACAGTGCGGGGGATCATCTACGCTGTTCACCAAAATTCCCCGGCGAACTGCTTCGCGATAGACCGTCGAATTCACTTCGGGATCATCGGTCGCGGCAATCACCACGAAGTTGCCGTCCAGGTCGGTCGGATCAAAGCGACGCTGAATCCACTCCAGCCGGTTCTCGCGGGCAAGTTGCTGAATCTCCGGCTTTGCCTCCGGCGCAATCACGCGCAGGCGCAGTCCCGTTATCAGCAGGCTGTTGATCTTTTCGAGCGCCACGTTGCCCGCGCCCAGCAGCAACCCCGGCTGTCCATCGAGTTTTAAAAAAATCGGAAGTAAGCTCATGGAAACCTCAGTCTGCAACGGCGTGGGGCACGCGGCCCGTGGGTAAATCGCGCTCCACCGGCGCGAGGATTTCTCCAGCAAGGTAGCCGCGCAACTCGTCGTTCGTGTGGCGTGCGAACCATGCACGCAGATTCTCCTCACCATCGCGCGTCGCCAGATATTTGCGCAGCAGGCGCGCGATCGCTTCGGGAACATGGAAGGCAGGTGTGCGATAGCCCACTGGCCGCGCGATGCCCGCGTGCTGCCCCACCGACCCGCCAAGGCAGAAGTAGTAGGCATCCACCAGCTTGCCCTCGTGCTTGATCTTCTTGCCCTCGATGCCTATGTCGGCAATCCAGTGCTGACCGCATCCATTGGGGCAGCCGGTTACGTGCAGTCGCAACTGCTGATCAAAGTCCGGAACGAGTTCCTCAAGTTCGTCTACCAGCCAGCGCGTGAACCCTTTTGTTTCAGTGATGGCGAGCTTGCAGAATTCTGTGCCCGTGCAGGCGACAGCGCCGCGCCAGAACGCTGAGCCTTCCACGTGAAGACCAATGGCGCCAAGTTCGCGCACAAGGTCCGCAGCCTTGTCGGTCGGCACGTCGATGAACAGCAGGTTCTGCGAAACAGTTGCGCGCAGGGCGCCGCTGCCATACTTGTCGGCCAGGTCGGCGGCTGCTTCCAGTTGTTCTCCGGTCAGACGGCCGCGCAGAACGGATGCTCCCACATAGCTCAATCCAGGCTGGCGTTGGCGATGAATGCCCACGTGATCGCGAAGCGTCTCATCTGGCACCTCCTCATCGACACCGGGGGCCAGCGCAAAGTCCAGACGCGATCGCAACTCGGCGAGGAAACTCTCCGGCGTCCAGCCCTCTTTCATGAAGAGATATTTCATCCGTGCCCGGTCGCGGCTCTCACGCAAAACCTGCTGATCGCGAAAGATCTCCGTGATCGCCTTCACTACGGGCACCGCCTGCTCAGGAAGAACGAACGCATCGAGCCGGACTGCAAGGTGCGGCTCGTTGGAGAGTCCTCCGCCAACGCGCACCGTGAAACCGACCTGGCCGTCACGCTTCACGGGAGTCAGGGCAATGTCATTAATCTCGGGATAGGAGCACCAGGTCGGGCAGCCCGTCACGCAAATCTTGAACTTGCGGGGCAGATTGTAGAAATCAGGATTCGCGGTGAGCAAGTGCGCAATCTCGATGGCGATCGGCGAGGCGTCAATCAACTCATCGTGATCGACTCCAGCCAGCGGACAGCCGGTTACGTTGCGCACCACATCGCCGCAAGCCCCCTTAGGCGAAAGGCCAATCGCGTCGAGCGCATCCACCACTTCGGGCAAGGTCTCAATCGTGAGCCAGTGCAACTGGATGTTCTGACGGACCGTAATGTCGGCCAGATTGCGCGCATACTTCCGCGTGATCCCGCCGATGGTCCGCAGCTGGCTCGACGAGATGATTCCGTTCGGGATGCCGATGCGCATCATGAAATGGTCAGAAGCAAGCCCCTCGCCACCTTTGCCTCCGGTGGCGCCCACACCGTCACCCTGCGTATAGATGCCCCACCACTTGAAGTACATGCCGGCCCACTCCGGGACAACGCTGGAGCGTCCCTCGCGCGCAAAGGCCCGCACTTCGTCAAACGCTTCCCAGGGGTTCTTGGCGCGCTTCAGGCGTTCGGTGCGTTGGGCCTTTGTCTCTTTCGGTGGAACGACTTCAGTAGTCATATGACCTCTTGGGGGAATTCGGATGAGCTAAAAACAGAAAGCCCGCGACAGCTAAGGCTGCGTCGCGGACAATCAGGAAACCTTTGGAGAGATGGTAGCTTTAACGGACCATGGTCACCTGTGCGCGCGAGGCGTCATACAGCGGCGACAACAGGTCCGAAGATCCATGCATTGATATTCTCAGGATGTACGCGAAATTGCAACTGTTGCGTGGCAGGTCTTAGCCGGTTGCTCTCTTCAACACTGGCTTTCCGGTCGCAAAATCCTCGTGAATCTCCTTTTGATTGAGCAAGGTTTCCGGTCGATCCCCTCGCCATGATTCTTCATTGTTGACCGGTTTTCGCCCCCCTCAGACCACGTGGGCTTGGGCTCTCCGCATCAAACCAAACCAGAATGACCCGCAGGGCACGAACGGGCTGGGGACCGTACCACCATGAAAATCGCGCAGGTTGCGCCTCTATACGAAAGTGTGCCCCCCAAGCTTTATGGCGGGACCGAACGGGTGGTCTCATATATTACGGAAGAACTTGTAGCCTTGGGACATGACATAACGCTGTACGCGAGTGGTGACTCGCGAACTTCGGCGAGCTTGCGATCCGTATCCGAACGGGCGCTACGGCTCGACGGAGGAAAGTTGCTTTCGCCGCTGGCTCATCATTTGAATCTCATCGAAACCATTGCACAGGAAGCGGATGAATTCGATGTAGTTCACTTTCACCTCGACTATTTGCCCTTCTCGCAGATTCGAAGGCTTGAAATTCCAGCGGTTACCACCCTTCATGGCCGCCTCGATATTCCCGATCTCTATCCACTCTTCAGGGAATTCAACGACATGCGCCTGATTTCCATCTCCGATGCCCAGCGCGCCCCAATGCCGTGGGCAAGTTGGCTGACTACGGTTCACCATGGAATTCCGGAGGAACTCTATCAGCCGCGTTTCTCACCGGGAGATTATCTGGCTTTTCTGGGACGAATCTCGCCGGAAAAGCGGGTCGATCGGGCAATTGAGATTGCCCGCCAGGTGGGAATGCCGTTGCGGGTTGCGGCCAAGATTGACGACGCCGACCGCAACTACTTCGAAGCAGAGATCAGCGATCTTCTGGCAGATTCCGATGTCGAATTTGTTGGCGAGATCGGCGAACAGGACAAGGCTGAATTTCTTGGCAACGCCTCTGCGCTGCTCTTTCCCATCGACTGGCCTGAACCCTTCGGGCTCGTCATGATTGAGTCCATGGCATGTGGCACGCCCGTCGTGGCCTTTCGCGGCGGATCGGTAGCGGAGATAATTGACGAAGGAGTAACGGGATTCATCGTGGAAAGCGTCGAAGAAGCCGTAGAGGCCGTCGAACGAATTCCGTCGGTCGATCGCCGGGCTTGCCATCAGCGTTTTCTGGAGCGCTTCACCGCACGACGCATGTGTGAACAATATCTGACTGCGTACGAACGTGGAATTTGCGAAAAGAAACGTGCCGCACGCGGCAAACGTGGACTCACACTTACTCTCTAAGGCAGGAGTCGTCTATTGATGATGCCAACCTGGCAGCGTGAACACAATCGCGACGTCATTGAGGTCGATCAGCAATTCTACATTCGGGCTTCGTCGGCCCTTGCTGACGATCGAACCAGGGTTCTGCTGAATGGCGATACTTTCGCCGTCTTCGATCGCGGAGGAGACATTCAGCCAGTCGGATTCGGCCAGCAAGGTATTTTCCACAACGAGACGCGCCACCTCTCGCGCCTGGAAATGCTCCTTTGCGGATTTCGGCCGTTGCTGTTGAGTTCGACGATTCGCGAAGACAATGTTCTCCTCGGAATCGACTTCACGAATCCTGACATTCAGCTTGAATCTGGTGCGTCGCTGCCTCGAGGCACGGTGCACATCTACCGCACCAAGTTCCTGACCGAATTAGTCTGCTACGACCAGATCACAGTGAACAACTACGGCGATACGGCGATCGATGTCGAACTCTCCTTCGACTTCGAAGCGGATTTCGCAGACATCTTTGAAGTGCGCGGCGAGAAGCGGAAGCGCCGCGGTGAGAAGTTTCCTCAAGAGATTGGCCGCTCATCTGTGACTCTCGCCTATGAGGGTCTTGATCAAATCCGGCGTACCACGCGTGTCGTGTGCTCGGCACCCTCCTGTGAACCGCGCAGCGGCGGCATCTCGGTTCCACTTCAAATCGAACCTCATGGCGAGACAAGTTTCACGGTCAATGTCGTGTGTGAGCACGAGGGAAACAGTCAGGTCGCTTTCAGCAGTTACAGTGAATCGCTGCAGGCGATGAACCACAAGCGTATGACCGGACCATTGGCAGCTGTGGAAATTCAAACTTCCAATGAGCAGTTCAATAACTGGATCAACCGGTCTTGTTCCGACCTCGCCATGATGGTTACGCAGACGCCGCATGGGCTTTATCCCTACGCAGGCGTGCCGTGGTTCAGCACCGTGTTTGGTCGAGACGGAATCATCACAGCGCTCGAGTTGCTGTGGCTGGTGCCCTCGGTCGCCAAGGGCGTGCTGTCCTACCTGGCCGCCACTCAGGCGACAAGTTCCGATGCCGCGCGCGATGCAGATCCGGGCAAGATTCTGCACGAAATGCGCAAGGGAGAGATGGCTCGCCTGGGCGAAATACCCTTCGGCCGCTACTACGGCACTGTTGACGGCACACCGCTGTTCGTCCTGCTTGCCGCCGCCTACTACGAGCGCACAGTTGATAGAGAATTCCTGCTCGAGATCTGGCCGAACGTTCTCGCTGCCCTTGAATGGATCGATGTCTACGGCGATCCTGATCACGACGGATTCGTCGAATACGCGCGCCAGACCGATCACGGCCTGGTGCAGCAGGGATGGAAGGATTCAGGTGACTCCGTCTTTTATAGCGATGGACGTCTGGCCGTAGGTCCGATTGCGCTCTGTGAGGTGCAAGCCTACGTCTATGCGGCCAAGAATGGCATTGCAACCGTTGCTGCCGACCTTGGGTTCAAAGACCTTGCCGACCGGCTTCGTACGCAGGCGACCGAACTGCGTGCGAAGTTCCAATCCATGTTCTGGTCAGACGAACTCGGCATGTTTGCATTGGCGCTGGATGGCGAAAAAAAGCAATGCCGCGTGCGCAGTTCCAATGCGGGCCAGTGTCTGTTTTCCGGGATCGCCAGCGACGCACAATTCCGATCCATCAGCGACGCGCTTCTCTCGCCCGCTTTCTTCTCTGGATGGGGGGTGCGCACTCTCGTCCGCGGTGAGCACCGATATAACCCCATGTCCTATCACAACGGGTCGATGTGGCCGCATGACAACGCTCTCATTGCTCTCGGCTCACTGCGCAGAAGCGACAAAGACCTTGCCTTGCGGATTACCTCCGGATTGCTTGATCTCTCGTCTGAGGTGATGTTCCATCGTCTTCCAGAATTGATCTGCGGCTTTGGCCGCCGTCCGGGAAAAGGGCCGACGCTCTACCCGGTCGCTTGCTCGCCTCAGGCTTGGGCCGCCGGATCGGTCTTCATGTTGTTGCAGGCCAGTCTCGGGATCGAAATTCGCGCGAGTGAGTCGCGGATTTATATGCATCACTCCGCTCTGCCGGAGAAACTGCAACAAATTCGCATTCGCAACCTCAAGGTCGGAAACGGCAGCGTTGATCTCTCCTGCGAACGCTATACAGACTCAGTGAGCGTTAACATCCTGCGCCGCAGCGGCAACGTCGAAATCGTATCGATACGCTAGTTCCAGTGAACGCGGCTCTGATTCCCGAGAGTGACGATCACCACATCCGGTAAAGCACTGCGATCGTGCCCGATTATGGCTTTTGCGCTCCTGCTGCCTGCACAAGCATTTCCACCGGCTCTACCACCATATCGCGCAGCACAGCCTGCGGTTTCTCCGCCGCTTTCAAAGTCTGTGTGTCTGCTTGCGTAGTGCCTGCATCAGCGAGACGATGATTCTCAAGATCATCGAGCGCTCTCAGCCCGATCGCTGAGACCTGCGCCAGGGTTTGGGAGACGGGCGTCAACTCTGCAGTGATCTCGGAGTTCTTCAGCGAAGGCTGCAGTTTTGCGTCGTTGTCTCGCCACAGAGTCAGCCACTCCTTTGCTTTTTGAAGCTGGTCGGGAGAAGCATTGCCCGCGACAATCGCGCTCACAAGGTTTTTGAATTTACGTGCCATTTCGCTCTCAGGCGGAACCGCGTCCACTAAGTGATTCAGTGGCGAATACCAGTCATATTTCTTCAGTTCTTCCCTCTGATATCCCATTGGCGGCTGGACTACACCTGCCAGTACCGCAAGGTATTTTGGATCAGTCTGTCCAGTCATCCGCTGCAGCATGGGGCGCGTGAATGACTGATGCTTGAGACCGCAGGATTCGAGTTTGTCCGATATAACCGACAACCGCGCATACATCGAATTCACATCGCGGACAGCCTGCACCGACCACAAGCGTTCGGCAATCGCAGCGGTGCGCGGCCAGATGCGGCTGTCGATGATTTCCGAAGGCGTGAACTCGCTCCACATTGCTGCCTCGCCGCCCAGGACGCGCTTCTTCTCCTCTGACGTCAGTGTGGATGAGTCGCCCGCAAGCGGGTCTACAAGATAGTGTTCGGCCGCCGACTGGTTCAAATCGACGTAGTATCCCGCCGACAAAAGCCCGCGATTTCCTTGGCGCGCCGCAATCGCCAGGGACTTTGGCCCGCGCCAGGAGTGGATCACGACATCCTTGGGAGTATTGGGTTGCAGCACTTCATCCCAGCCCTCCATGATCCTGTGGTGTGCGGTCACAAGCTTCTGGACTCTCGCCGTGAAGTACGATTGGAGCGCCGCATTATCCTTCATGCCGTGTGTGCGCATGAATGCCTTGACCCTCGGATTTGCGTCCCACTCCTTCCCGTCGCATTCATCGCCGCCGACGTGGAAGTAGGCATCCGGAAATATTGTCGTCATCTCTGCGATGAATTTGTCGAGGAATTCAAAGGTGCTCTCGCGCGTTGGATCCATCGCCGGATCGAAGACTCCCCACTGCTTCTCAATTGTGTAGGGTCCTTTGCCACTCGCCAAATCCGGATAGCCCACAAACCACGCCGTGGTGTGGCATGGCATGTCAAATTCAGGCACGACACGGATACCGCGATCGCGAGCATATCCCACCACATCGCGCATCTGGGCCTGCGTGTAATACCGGCCATTCGAACCCTTGCCGGTCAAAAGCGGGTACACCTTGCTTTCGGCGCGAAATCCCTGGTCATCCGACAGGTGCCAGTGGAAGACATTCAGCTTCACCATTTCCATGCCGTCGAGGTTGCGCTCAAGCACATCCAGTGGCTGAAAGTGACGTCCTGTGTCGATCATCAACCCGCGCCACGGAAAGCGTGGTTCATCGTCGATCGTTATCGCCGGTGTGCTGAATCCCTCGGGAGTGATCGCCACAAGTTGCAGAAATGTTTGCAGCCCATGCATCGCGCCCAGCGGATTGGGCGCCGTGAGCAGCGCATGGGTCGACGTCACTTCCAGTCGGTACGACTCGTTCTCACCGAGTTCCAGCGCCGCATTGTCAACCCCCGCGGTCTTGACGGTGAGAACCGCTGGTCCGCTCGTCACTTCGTCGTGATAGGGAATCCCAGTCTCGCGGGAAAGGGTGTTCAGGAATCGTTTGCGCGCCGACTCAAGCCTCGCATCCGTGTACCCCTCAAGAGCGATGGTGAAGTTGGCGTCAATCTTCAACTGCCCTTCTGCCTGAACAACGTGCTGCGGCATGGGCATTAGAGCGGGAGTTCCCTGAGTCTCGGAATGGATTGGCGAAGCAGAAAATGCTGCCAGAGAAATGCCAAATATCAGAGTTGCGCAGCTACGACCGCAGGATTTCGTCACAATCACCCCCAAGTAGGAACCAAGCTAGCGAGTTGAAGATATTGAATTTCGCGATCACGATTTTTGATCGTTTAGCCTTCGATTGATCATTATAAGGCAGCAAAGGGAATTGTCTCTGTATTGAAATACTGCAAATTCCATCAGCGGCGCATGTTAGGTGTCAGGGGCTTGTCCTGAGACATCGGGACGTTGCGGCTTTAGTCGAATCCCGACCGCAGGAAACGCATCCTAAGTGTTCTATTTCGGTGCTTCTTGCGTCAATCCTTGGAGCCAATCCCATGAGCGACATGATCGTAAGTGTCCAATTCATTCACTACATTGAAATATAGCGCCCATTTTACCGGGAAATTGACAAAAAATCTGCAAAGCGGATGCATGCTCATCCATTGCGCGTGTAGAATCGTTCCCGTCATGCCAGAGACATTGAACGAACGCTGTGAACTTATCATTAAGTTTTTGCTCCGCTCAGGTTCAGCCAGTATCGAAGAAATCCTCGCCGTCGCCGGTTCGTCGGCTCCCAGTATTCGTCGAGACCTGGCGCGCCTCGAAAATCGGGGACTGATTCGTCGCACGCATGGCGGCGCAACCCTGGTCGAGCCACTCCTTTACGAGCCATTCCGTTACGACAGTTCATTTCTCGCGCGCGAACAGAAGTTCGCCGTTGAAAAGCGCCGCATCGGCCTTGCGGCCGCTGAACTTGTTCAGCCCAATGAGACGATCGGGCTCACCGCTGGCACGACCACGACTCACATTGGCCGGAGTCTTCGACATCGCGAGAAGATCCAGGTCATTACCAACGCAATCAACATAGGCATGGAACTCTGCAATCAGCCCGGTGTTCGCACCTATTTGACCGGTGGCGTCATTCCGTGGGCGTGGTCGTTTTCGCTCACCGGAAATGCAGCTCTTGAATTCCTCGACGATGTGTACATGGACAAAGTCTTCCTCAGCGTTACCGGTCTGGATGCTGAACGGGGCGCCACCACATTGGAATCCGACGAGGCACTCGTCTACCGGAAGATGCTCAAACAATCCAAACAGGTCATCGTGGTCACAGACGCAAGCAAATTCGGCAATGTGAGTCCCGCATTTATCTGCCCGGCAGGCGAAATCCATACCATCATCACCAATGTTGGGGCATCTCCCGAGGCTCTCGCTCCCTTTGAGCGCCAGGGTACTCGCATCATCCGAGCCTGAATCTAACCGGCACGTCTCCACTGGATCAACGGACACACGCTTCCAAATATGTGAGCAGATTGCTCGCAAACAACAGAAACTGCGTCGGATCCACGCCATCCAGGATTTCGGTTTACGTGTCGATTCAAAAATTAACTGTTGTAAATTATTCATATAATTAAGGTTAAGCGCATAAACCGCTGGATGATTTTGCCGGCCACATTCACAGTGATTTCGCATTCCATCGCATCGTCGTTCCCGACAACTAAAGTGAATTCGATCAAAGATCAATAGAAAATCGATTAGTCGTCGCCAATAATACGGTGGCGGTGATTGTTTAAGTCGCATTCGATCATTTTGTTGTTGAAATTGACGCAAGAACGTCGTATCTTCATCCCCAACGAGTAAACGTCCTTTAAAGCTTCGTATCGATTCTTTGCAGTAAGTCCTTCGGGTTTCGGTAACGGGGCAAGGCCGGCGAGAATTTCAAGTTTTACCGTCGGTCCGATCTGCAGCACCTTGGGAGGCGTAGTGCCAGTACCGAAAAGCCCATCAGCGAGCCAGCAACCTGAACCACGTGCAGCGAGACTCGCAGCACTGGGACAACTGTTTTGGCGGCCGGTCTCTTTCAGGAAATCCCAGGGCGAATTCGTTCAAGCGCAATCCGTGTCAACGCTCTTGAATTCACCCGTCCATACGCGGATGCGTATCGACACCACGAGATCTCATAGGAAAGGTGTGATGGCAATGATTGACCTGAATCGGGTTTTCAATCAAAGTCTTTCATTGGTGCGTTCCAACCCTGGCCCAGGACGCTCCACAAACGGCGGGGGCCCGAACATGCGGCGAGTCATGGTGGGTCTCGTTGCGGTCTTGTTCCTCATCTGCCCGTTCGTTACGCGTGCGCAGGAACTCACTGCAACGCTGAGCGGCATCGTAACGGATACAACCGGAGCGGTCATTCCCAATGCGACCATCACCATTGCGCTCAATGGCGTTGGCGGCGCATCGCGCGTGGTCCAAGCCGACGGTACGGGATTCTATAAAGCCACGAATCTCACCAACGGAACGTACACGGTCACAGTAGTCGCGACCGGCTTTGACACCTTCAATGCAAAGGGCGTCGTTCTCGACGTTGCGGAGAAGCACTCGCTTAACGTTCAGATGAAGACTGGTTCCGTCAGCACCACGGTCACGGTGGAAGACAATCCGGTCTCCATCGACACGGAAAGCAGCGCGCAGGCCGGCACCATCTCGGGAGAGCAAGTACGCGAGCTCGAGTTGAGCAGCCGTAGCTTTGAGCAGTTAGTTACTCTGCAACCCGGCGTAGTGAACGGGCTAGGAGACGATGTTTCCGCGGGCGCAACGGCCCTGGCTGTCAATGGAGCTCGCACGACTGCGAACAACTGGACGGTCGATGGCGCTGACATCAACGACAGCGGTTCCAACGGAACCATCACCAATGAGCCCAGCATCGATGCGATCCAGGAATTCACACTGCAGAGAGGCAGCTACGACGCGGGGTATGGTCGCTCAGGCGGCGGCCAGATTCTGGTGGCCACTAAAAACGGCACGTCGAGTTTCCATGGCGACGCGTACGAGTTTGTGCGCAATACGGCTCTCGATGCCAACGCCTACTTCAACAAGATCAACACGCCATTTACGCCGCGGAACGTGTACCACTACAACGATTACGGTTTCACGATCGGTGGCCCGATCTTCATTCCCAGGGCGTACAACACCGACAGGAGGAAGACCTTCTTCTTCTGGTCGGAGGAGTGGAAAAAGGATACAGCTCCCGGCAGTCAGAGCATGGCGGTAGCGACAGCGGCCGAACTCGGTGGCGTTGTGCCGGGCAACTTCACTCCTGCCGGCCCGAACGGCGCCGGTTGCACAACCTACGATCCATCGAGCAACACCACGAAGATCAATCCTAGTTGCTACAGTGCAAATTCCAGCGTCTATTTGACCAATGTCTTCGACAAGTTCCCGGCCAACACCGGCGGAAACTATGCCTTCTCTTACTCGGCCAAGAATAATCTGCACGAGGATATCGTCCGTGTCGATCATTACTTCAACGACAAAGTTCATTTCTACGCACGCGGCATGAACGACGATATGCCCGTCAACGCCCCCATGGGGCTATGGGCCGGTCCGAACTACCCCGGTCTCGTGAACACCCTGGTTGATTCGCCGGGCAAAAACGTAGTCGGGAACCTGACGTGGAGCATCTCGCCCAAAATCGTCAACGAGGTCGAGTTTGTCTACGCCCAGGGTACCTATAACTCGACAATCGCCTCCGGACAATTCGCAACTTCTTCCACTGTCAACGGCCAGCTCACCAATAATTGGGCTTACAACGATCCGTACGGCCGTGTTCCCGCTGTCTCCATTACGGGGGTGCAAGGATTCTCTCCGGGTTCCGCACCATGGAAAGAGCGCAACCTCGATCGAACCTACTTTGACAATCTCGCCATGAGCTTCGGAAAACATACCGTTCGCACAGGATTCCAGTTCCAGCAGATGATCAAGACTGAGAACGCGGTCTCCGGTGGTCCGGGCTTCTCGTTCAATACCTGGGGTGATTTCCTTCTCGGCAACGTGCGTACCTACTCGCAGGGAAGCCGCGATATCATTCCCGATCTCCACTACATCAACAGCGAGGCATACGTTCAGGATGATTGGAAGATTTCGAGGAAGATTACCATCAACCTCGGCGTTCGCTGGAGCGCGTTCCCGTCGCCGTCCGACGTAAGAAACACGCTCAACAACTTCGATCCTCAGATATACAGCTCCACGAAGGCGCCAGTCATCAATCCAGGGACAGGCAACTTCGACCCGACCGTGACATCGTTGATTCCGGCCACCTACGCCAACGGCATCATCTTCCCAAAGGGCGGTGCATGTACAGCGGCGCAGGCAATTTCCGCTCAGGTAACCTGCTCGCCCTTTGGCAACAACATCAACCCGAATAAGAACTCCAACTTCGGGCCGCGCCTCGGCTTTGCGTATAACCCCGATGGCCGCGGGCTGACTTCGATACGTGGCGGCTTTGGAATTTTCTATGACCGCTTGCTCAATGGAATCTGGGAGCAGAACGCGTTCCAGGATCCACCTCTGTTGCAAACCACGACCATCAACAACACTTCGTTCGACAGTCCGTCCGGACAGAACGCCGTCTCGTATGGTCCCAACGCGCTCACTGTGACGGGAACACCCACGTTTCGCGCCCCCAACTATGCGAACTACAATCTGTCAGTGCAGCGGCAACTGCTGCCCACTACGACCATCGAAGTCGCATATGTTGGAAATTTGGCGCGCCATCTGCTTGGCGAGTTCGATCTGAATCAACCAACCGTCTCTGCCAGAACGAACAATCCAAACGCCGATGTCAACGCGATCCGCCCCTACCTTGGGTACGGATACATGCACGACAGGGCTCCGCTCTTCACCAACAACTACAACTCGCTGCAGGTCTCGCTCAGCCATCGCTCTTCGCGGGGTCTCACCGTGGGCGTTGCTTACACGTGGTCGAAAGATCTCACCACAAATTCGAACGATCGCGGCACTTCCGCAACCAGCAGCTACGACTTCACAAGGGATTACGGTCCATCTTCTACGAATACGCCGCAAATCCTGGAAGTCAACTACATCTACGAGTTGCCGTTCTTCAAGGCTCAACATGGCTTTGAAGGTCACATTCTGGGTGGCTGGGAAATTTCCGGTGTCTCATCGTTTGTCTCCGGGTCGTCCTTTACCGTCACGCAGCAGGTCGATCCGTTTGCGTGCATCGTAACGGCTGGCGTCTGTGCGGCAGGCAGTGCACCTGGAACGGGAATCAATGGCCTGGGCTTCATTCAAAATGGAGACATCGCGATTCGCCCGAACCAGACAGGCAAAATTCAGAAAACCAAAACGAGGGCAGAATGGTTCTCTAGGTCATCCTTCGCCGAGGCAAACGCCACCGGAAATTTCGGCAATGAGCGCGTTGGTTCGTTGCTTGGGCCCGGTGTACAAAAGTGGGACATCGCAACCATGAAAAACGTGAACATTGGTGACCACCTCAGGTTCCAATTGCGCGGAGAATACTTCAACGCGTTCAACCATACTAATTTCAGTGCCGTTGATTCCTCGCTGGAAGACGGCAGCTTCGGACAGGTCACAACGGCACACGAGCCGCGGATCATCCAGATCGGTGCAAAGCTTAACTTCTAAGGGGTGTCACTTTCCTGAAAAAGGCCGGAGCGCTAGCTCCGGCCTATTTTTTTGTTCTGAATTCGATAGGAGATAGCAGACCGTCGATCGCAATCTTGTTCCAGCAATCTCATGCAACCGTTGAAGCAGAAGTTTGCATCTACGCGAGAAATCGGAATGTACCGGGAATCGGTAGGAGAGGAAGGAAATGCGCTCTACTAGAAAGCATTCTTTAGTCCCACAGGCGCTGGTAATCCTGGTTGCCGGGCTCAGCTCTGGTTGCACAGTTCACGCCGGATACAATGACCCCTATTACCATGATCGCCATCCCTGGGGCGGTGAGACGGTGTACTACGAGCAGTGAGGAACGAATACCCACCGCCATCATGAAGACTTCAAAAAACGAAACAAGGACGAACAAAAGGAATACTGGGACTGACGCCATCACCAGAACCAATGATGCCATTGCCGGATTTTGGCCTAGTGATCCGGCGACAGTTTCGTAGCTCCGGGTGCGCCCTTCGTTGACGGCACCGTTGACATAATCTTCAGCAGTCGCTCGTCCTCTGCCTTATTCAGGCCGCTTGTCTTATCAAACTCAACCTTAGCCTGTGCCGCTAATCCCATGGAACGGTATAGCCGCGCCAGCTGGTAGTGCGCATTCACGTTCTTTGGCGCAAGCTTCACTGCCATTTCCAACTCACTCCTCGCATCCGGTTTGCGATCTTCATCAGCAAACAAGATGCCGAGGTCGAGGTGTTGCATCGCGATATTCGGATCTGCCTTCTCGATCTCTTCCAGCAGCAGCCTCGCTGCATCCATCTGGTTCATCTTCATTCGGGCGTCAGCCATGTAGAGCTTCGCCTGTAGATGATGCGGATCATTCGCAAGCTCCGCCTGAAACTCCTGCGCCGCCTCCGGATATTGTCCTTTCGTCCAGAGCAGATAGCCCAATCCAAAGTGGACGTTCGGCTCTTTGGGATTGGCTGCAACTGCGGCGCGAAATTCCCTCACCGCTCCCTCGGGGTCTTTCATCTCATCCAGGGCCTCGCCGACAAGCATGTCGGCCTCCGCCGACTCCGCATTCAACGAGATCAGTCGATGATAGGCATCGAGCACACACGGGTACTGATGCGACAGCAGGCAGCTGTGTGCCAGAGTCAGCAAGAGCGTAAGGTTCTGTGGATCCTGTTCTGAACCTCGCTTCAAAAGCGGCGATGCTTCGGCAAAATGCTCGAGCCCATACTGAGACATGCCAATCAGAATTGTCAGCCTCTGATCATCGGGTTGCGCCTTCAACAGCGGATCGAGATCCGCAATCGTCTCGCGGTATTCGCCGGCCTTGAAAAGCGCGATTCCCAGGTTCAGCCGCAATCCCGGCATCCGCGGGTTCAGCGACATCGCCTTTTGATAAATTTTGATCGCTTCCGGATAGTGCTCCTGTTTCGATTCGATCAGTCCCATATGAGCCAGTGGCTCCGGATTCGTTGGGTACTGCTTCGCCAACGCGCTCCATGCCGCCTCCGCTTCGGCCAGCTTGCCCTCGCGTTCAAGGGAAAAGGCAACCTTGCCGGGATCGGTCTGAGCTACAGCCGCCGCAGTTCCAAGCGAAACGATTAGTGCTGCCATCCCCAGGAGCGTCGTCTGTTTTCGATGATGTTCCACAATGACTGAATCTTAATCGCTCTCGCCTTGTTGAGACGAGGCGCACGATTTTTTCTTGCGCGAAGTAACGGCACGCGTTGAGATCGGCCTTATTATCCTTTACTGGTCATCATTGTCATCGTCCGGAGAAGCATCCGCGCCTTTAGGCAGGGGACGTGGATCGGGTTTGACAGTGACAGGTTGTGTCAAAGTCTGACCATCCACCGTGAGGCGAACGGTGTAGTTCCCGGGTTGCAGGCCCGATGCGATTCGGCCCCGACGCATCGGCGCCGTCTCGGATTTAGGTGCTGCGGCTCCCGTTGGATGACAAGCATCCACGGGCGGCGTAGGCGCTGCCTTGCGCCCACCGAATCCGAAGGCGCGTTGAGCGACAACGTTAAGTGCCACGCGATGCATACCGGGTTCCGTGGATGGTGGTGGCGTTGGTTCGAGCCAGTAGGCCTGCACATTGATTGCCTCGGTGTCGACCGACTTCACCGGCGTATCGCTCGCGACACAAACATCCACCCTGCCTTTCGCATCCACAAGCTCCAGTTTCAGCGGGCCGCTGGGCGCGCCCTTCAACCAGTAATAAGCGACGACGCCTGCCGGTGGGTTCGACTCCTGCGGCTCTTCGTGCGGCAAGGGAGTTCCGTTCTGTCCGCCCTGGTGAATTGCGATCGTCTCACCGGGAGCATACAGAAATGCCGGGGAACCCGCGATGTCGTTGCCGTGCGCTGCAATTTGACGCAACGCCGCCATCTGGTCCAGTACCCAGAACCCGCGGCCAAACGTTCCAACTGCCAGATCGTCGCCATGAACAACAATGTCGCGAATCGATGTGACCGGCATATTCAGTTGCAACGGCTGCCAGTGATCACCGTCATCGAACGATGTGTAGACACGCAATTCCGTAGCTGCGTAGAGCAGGCTCTTCTGCTTCGTGTCCTCCTTCACGGAGTTCACAAATGCGCCAGCGGGGATGCCTTCTATGACGTTCTTCCAGGTCTTTCCGCCGTCGTGTGTCCGATAGATATAGGGGCGGTCGTCAGCTAACCGATGGCGGTCGACTGATGCGTATGCCGTCTCCGGGTCGAAGTGTCCAGCCTCAATTTGCGACACCTTGCTCCAAGTGTTCATCTCCGGAGGGGTCACGTTCTTCCACGTCGCGCCATCATCGCGCGTCAGGTGAATCAGGCCGTCGTCGGTGCCCACCCAAACCGTCTTCGCATCGAGCGGCGATGGTCCGATGCTGTACACCACGCCAAAGCGATCTGTCATTGACTCGTCGATGTCCTTCGCGGTGAGCGCATCGAGCGTCTTCGGCAATTCTGGATGCAGGCGGGTGAGGTCTGGGCTTATCTTTGCCCATGTCTTGCCCCGGTCGCGCGTGCGGAAGACAAATTGATTGGCATAATAGAGGGCTTTGTCGGCCATGGAAAACACCTGCGGCAGCGTCCATGTTCTGCGGTTGGGATCGTTGGGGTCGGCTGCGGGTAATGCGCCACCGGCGGGGGCAGGCAAGTTCAGCTGTTGATTGCAGCGCTGATCTCCGTTGCCATACAGCAGGTTGCCGTCATCGGGATCCGGCACCACCGTGCTGCTCTCTCCTGCTTCACAAATCGCCTCCCAATTGTGGTAATCGAGAATGCCCATGCGTGACCACGTGCTGACGCCAACCGCGCCCGAATCCTGTTGCGCGCCATAGAGCCAGTAAGGGAAACGATTGTCGGCCGCAATGTGATAGATCTGCGCGGTCGGCTGGTTGTACCACGTGCTCCACGTCTTCGCGCCGTCAACCGAGATGACCGTTCCCTGATCGCTCGAAAGAACCATCCGGTTCCGATCCTTCGGATTGATCCAAAGCTGGTGATAGTCGTCTCCACCCGGTGCGCCTTTCACGGGGACCCACGTCTTGCCCGCATCGAGCGTCATGTAGGTCGCAGTGTTGATGTCATACGCGCGATCAGGATTGGCGGGGTCCACACTGATCTGGCCGAAATACCACCCACGGCCCCAAAGGCGCTGTTCGTTGTTCACCAGCTTCCACGTTGCGCCCGCGTCGTCGGATATATAAATACCCCCGGAAGGTTTCGGCTCCGGCCCGTTCTCGCCGGTGGTGCTGGTTCGAATGGGCCTTGCGATCGCCGTTCCCAGATCATCGACCACCGCGTACAAGCGGTTTGAATTGCTGGGGGCAATTGCAATGCCGATCTTGCCTACATAATCGTCGGCGGGAAGACCACCGGATAGTTGACTCCATGAGTCGCCGCCATCGGTGGATTTGTAGAGTCCTCCGCCAGGCATGTTCGACGGTGCATACACTGCCCACGGTGGCCGTCTCGTCGCCCAGAGCGAGGCATAGAGAGTGCGAGGGACACTTGGATCGAGAGCGAGATCGACAGCGCCCACATTGTCAGGGTCCTTCGTGTTGATCAGGACCTTTTTCCAATGTGCTCCGCCGTCAAGCGAGCGATAAACTCCTCGATCGGGGTTCGCCTCGTAGACGTGCCCGAGCGCAGCGACATAAACCCGATTCGGATCGGTTGGATCGACAACAATCTTCCCAATCTGGCGGGTCTCTCCAAGTCCGATCGAGTGCCACGTCTTACCTGCGTCTTCCGATTTGAAGAGCCCAATACCGTAGGAATGCTGGCTGCGAATATCCGGCTCACCAGTGCCCACGTAAATAATGCTGGGATCGGAAGGAGCCACCGCAATTGCGCCAATCGAACCAATCGGAATTCCGGTCACAGGATCATCGGCGATCGGAAACCAGGTACGGCCGGAGTTCTCTGTCTTCCAGACGCCGCCGCCGACCGAGCCCATATAAAAGGTGTCGGGCTGCGTCGCATTTCCGGCCACAGCGTACGTGCGACCACCGCGCATCGGCCCTACATCGCGCCAGTGAAGCCCCGAGAGCATGGTGGCGGGATATTGCTGTGCTCCAAGCGAAATCGCAGAAACGAAACAAAGTGACGCGGCAAAACGACGGCGGCCGGCAAACATGGTGGGCTCCAAAACAAACAGGATTTTGTTCTACGGCGGGGAAAACAATCAGAATCGATTGAGTGGGATTGTAAAGGAAATTGGCGCATGATGGAGCAGTTTCGGCAGCGGCCAGAGATCTGATCGCGACGAAATCAGTTTGGATAGGTCTTGCGAATTAAGCCTGTCCGATTGAGCGCATCCGCCGCTTCGAGAATCTTGCGCCGCAGGTCTGGATCGATCTGGTGCGTCGTCAACCACGTCTGTACTGCGGTCTTCGCATTCACACTGTTCTCGAGGGTGTCCTGCCCACCAATGAAGGCCCCCAGCCATGCACCGAGAAAGAAAATCTTTCGATGCTGTTTGATTTTCTCGAGTTCGTCGAGCGCCTGCACCAGGTATTGCTGTGTGAGCCAGGCCTGGTTCCACGCATTGAATGGACGCAGGCTTTGCGTGATCCAGTCTTCCTGGATCGTTGGCGAGTGAAGGTATTCGTTGAAATAGCGCTCCTTCACCTCGGCGGATGGGGTTGCTGCCTCGGCGGCATATGCATATTTCAGGCCTTCGCCGCTTTGGTCATGCGCCTTTTCCGCCTCGTAGATTGCTTTTGCCTCCGGATCGCTCATCGCGACCAGATGGCCGACCAGGTTCCAGCGGTCGAGCCGCTTTAACTCCATGCCCGGCACTCCAACTTTTCCCGCAAGAAGTTCTTTCACTTTCTGCAGGCGATCGGGTGTTTCAGAAATCGATGTGAACGTGCGGAAACTGACGATACGCATGCCAAGCGTCGGCGCATTGAACATGCGATCGGCAATCACCGACTCCACGTGCGGCAGGACCGCTTTGCGCGCGTCCTCGCTCATCCAGGAGTGAAGAGCTGTCGAGATCCTGCCGCCCTGAACGCGCGCCATTGCATCATCGACCTCGTCCGGGAGTGACTTGACCGCCAGTTCGACATAGCCCCTCGGCGGCGATTTCGCGAGGTGCACATTGTCCCAGAGCGCACCCCAAAGCATTGCGCGGAGCAGAGGCTCCTGCTTGTCCAGCGGTACCGAAACAATCTGTCTTGATGCTTCCGCTTCGCTCGCGCTATCAAGCGGAAATCTTCCATAAGCTTCGTCCCCGGCGTTGGCAAACACGAAGGCAGGACAAGCTTGTCCGAGAGCCTGAGATACTTTGATCGCTGCCGTGCTCCAATCAACGCGAAACAGGCGATTCGGTTTGTCCTCCGGTCCGTAGTTCAACATCACCTGGGTCGAGATAGGCCACGCAAACCCATCCGGCAAAACATCATGCTGCGAGAGCGTGAGCCGATCGACCTTGCCATTTCTGCAGGACCAGTCCACGTCAATCTGCGGCATTCCGCGTCGTTTGATCCAAGCGGCCGCCCATGCATCGAGATCGGGCACCTTCTTGCTTGTTGCCGATGGGTCCCTGTCTGTCGCGATCGCCTGACCAAATGCGGCAATCAAGTCGCTCCATTCTGCATTCCCGTACGCGTGCTTACTGAGGTACGTTCGAAGGCCCGCGCGAAACGCATCGCTGCCAATTCGAAACTCGAGTTGCTTCAGAATCGCGGGCGCCTTCTGATACACGATCGCCCCATACGCGGACTTCGCATCCTTCAGATTTGGGATGTCCTGGTAGATGGGCGTAGTGCCCAGCGTCTCATCAATCCCGTACGCGAGCGGCTTCACGTCATCATAGAAGTGCTTCCATGGGTTCGACGCGGGCTCTAACGACGCCAGTCCCTTGTACGCCATGTATTGCGCAAAGCCTTCCTTGAGCCACAGGTCGTCAAACCATCGCATGGTTACCAGATCGCCAAACCACTGATGGCAGGTCTCGTGCAGCACGAGAGTGTTGCGCCGGAAGAAGTCGCTTGGCGTGGGCATCGAGCGAAAGAGGATTCCGTCCTCATTCAGAAACGTTGCGCCCGCATGCTCCATTCCGCCAAAAGGGAATCCGGGGATTAGAACAAGGTCATACTTGGGGAAGGGAAACGGTTGCGCAAAGAACTCTGAGAAGTAGCCGATGCCGCGCGCCGCCATCTGCTGCACCTGGGGTGCCTCTTGCTCTGCTCGCGCCATCTGTGACTTGCGCACATAGACGGTCGGCTCCGCTGCATTTTTTGAGCGCACTGCCTCAAACGGGCCCGCCGCAAACGCGAACAGGTATGTGCTGATAGGGCGCGTCTCTTCGAAGCTCGTATGCGTTTCGTCCGTCAGTGTTGCAGCTGTATTCCCGATCACCGTCCAATGTGCAGGATGCTCGACATCGAGACGAAAGTTAGCCTTCAGGTCCGGCTGATCGAAGCATGGAAAGGCCATACTCGCATCCATCGGTACAAATAGTGTGTAGAAATATTCGCTGCCGTCGTCCTTGTCCTCATACCGCGTAATCGCTTTGCCCGCGGCCGCAGCATTGCTGGTAAATACCAGCTTTACTTTGTTCTTTCCGGTGCTCGCCGGCAACTTCAGATGTCCGTTCTCGATCTGGGGCGAAATTGGCCGACCGTTCAATTCTGCCGAATGCAGAATGCCGTCGCGATAGTCGATCAACAAGTCGCCGTCGGTCTTGCTGTCGAAGGAGAGAGACTCCGTCCCGTCAACGGCGGCCTCATGCTCCCTGATTGCGAAAGAGAGTTGATAATGGATCTTCGATAGTCGCCCTGCACGGTCGATTGCCAGGGTGCGGGATACACCCGGTTCTGAAGGCATCAAGGCTGATGCAGTCGACGCGGCAAAGAACATTGCGGCTCCAGCACAAATGTGTAACCGGATTCCTGCCGTAAGCGCCATGACGTATCAGCCATCCTATAAGATCTCGCGACCTGGCTAAACACCGAAACGCGGGAGCGCCTTCCACGGCCACTCTCCTCGAGTTCCCGCGCTTAGGATGAATTCGTTTCAGACTTGGCATTGAAATCGCTAAAGTTAGGCGAAGCCGGGCCAAAATTTAGCTCCCCATAGCCTGAATGCAGTGGACGGGATCGCCCCGCCGCGCATCTAACTACCAGATGCGATTTCGCAGTTTAGAGAGTGGTGTTATGCCGGGGTTGCACCGTATATTGGCGAGACCATCCCGATGGACGAGCCTGTCTGTATCTGCAATTGTGCTGCTGCCGGGCATGTTTTTGGCCGCGCAGGTAACATCACCGCAACAGTCGGCTTCCGGCCCACGGGCCGCGAACGTTCCGCTCAATTCAACCGATCCGAGGCGGGCGGAAATCCAGCCCAGCCTGTCGGTTGATCGCGATCCGGTGCCTTCCCCCGATATCGAGACCCCCGAATTACCTGCGGCATCTTCCAACGTGCCGGCTCACGGACCTGACCTTGAAAAGGGCAAGGACGGCATTTATACCCTTCACCAGAACGTGGATGAAGTGCTTCTCAGTTGCACCGTGGTCGACGAAAAAGGGCGTCCTGTCGAAGACCTCACACAAAGCGATTTTCGTATCTGGGAAGATAGTGTGCCGCAGCGCACCAGTTCCTTCAGGCATCAGGATCTTCCGGTTTCCATGGGGATCCTGGTAGACAACTCCGGCTCCATGCGCGACAAGCGCACCGCCGTGAATGGGGCTGCGATGAACTTGCTGCAGGAATCAAACCGCAAGGACGCAGCATTTATCGTTAATTTCAACGATCGCGCCTATCTCGATCAGGGTTTCACCTCGGACCTGGTTGCGCTTCATCGGGGCCTTGCCCATTTTGATACGCGTGGAACCACCGCCCTGTATGACGCAGTGGCTGCTTCCGCCGACGAGTTGTCAAAACATGCAAAGCTTGAGAAGCAAGTGCTGCTCATCGTTTCGGACGGTGCGGATAATGCATCGAGGCTAAACGAACAGGAGGCCGTCCGGCGCGTGCAGAATCTCGGGGGACCAGTGGTCTACACCATTGGGCTGCTCTACGACTCCGGTCCAAAGGAGTATGAACGCGCCCGCGAATCGCTCCAGTCGCTCTCCGACGATACCGGCGGCATCGCCTATTTCCCGCGCTCGCTCGATGAAGTCAACAAGATCGCGTCGGAAGTGGCCGAGGACATCCGTAACCAATACACAGTCGGATATCACTCCACGAAGGCCGCCAGCCTGGGCGGTTATCGGGTCGTGCACGTTGAAGTCTATTCTCCCCATCACGGCAAACTTACCGTTAGAACACGCCGTGGTTACTACGCGAAACCCGCGGTGGTCAATCAAACCGCACAGGGTGCTACCCCGCCTTCGAATCCATAGCCATCTGCAATTTGCAAAATTCGCAGAGTATGCCCCGGAGTTCCGACTTTCAAAGGCCTGGGGACTCGCTGTCAAGGATGCGAGATCCAGTGCCAAGCTAACTGAGATCTCGTCTATTGCAGAATGGTCCTCGGTTATTCCAGTTTCTACTCCCCAGAACGCTCACATTGGATTTGAATCGCATGAGTGTAACGACGATGGGCATGTCGAATAGGTGGCCGATTGGAGAGGGCAACCGTTGGAAGGCAACAACTGCTCAAAGGGCACGGCGTGTGCCGTGCCCAATCAGTTCATGAGACGCGCGAATTTTTGCGACGGACGACTTCCGGTTTTAACTCTCTCTAGTGGAGATGAAAATCGATGTCCACCACGATCTGAACAGCGACCGGGCGCCCCTGATACATGGCCGGCCTGAATTTGTATTGCCGCACTGCCTCCATCGCTTTTTCATCCAGGCCCATTCCAAGATGGCGGGTAACACGGATGTTTTGGGGATTCCCTTCAGCATCGACAATAAGTTGAAGAGCAACAGTGCCCTGGAGACTTGCCGACCGCGCCTGTTCTGAGAATTCGGGCTCGACCGAATGAATCACAGCCGGTGCGCTCACCCCACCGCCTACGTTCATCAAGCCGCCACCGTATCCGCCGCCGCTTCCTGGCCCGGCGCCGATTCCGTGTCCCGAGCCGAGACCACCGCCCAACCCGCTTCCAAATCCTGAGCCGCTGCCGTTGCCCTGCGAGGCGAGTGCGATCTGCGGTGAATTGCTGATGCCTATATTCAGCATCTTGGGATTGTCGGGAATTTTTACCTGCTCCGTCGGTTCAACCGCAAGCTTCGGCCGTTCGAGCCGAACCAGTTGTGGCGCATTCATCTGAACCTTGGCAACCTCAGGCGCTTTGCCTCTCGTCGGCGGAATCGGCTGATGGTCACCGCCGCCTCCACCACCGCCTGCTTTCGCCGCCACGGGCAAAATCTTCGGTGGAGGCGGGGGCGCAAAAAGCTTGAAGTCCACATGCGTCATCGTGGCCTCATGCACGATGACTGGATGCACCCTCGTTCCGAGCCAAAGCACAAGGCCGATCGCTACAGTATGAAAAATTGCCGACGCGATCCGCGACCTCGGACTGCGCTCTTGAAGCGCGGTGTCGAGGTTGCCGAATGTCGGTACTGCGACCGGAACAGCTAGCCTCGGCACCGGACGCGCATGCACAAGGTAAAGAGGATGTATTTCTTCAGCGTCGTGGTCCAGCAGGTCAACAGCCAGCGACGATGAGTTGTATAAATCTGCTTGCCGTGTCGCGCTGCCTAGACTGCTTGAGAACGGCTTGAGTCTTGAGCCCGATTTTCGTGTTCTTGGTTCAAAGTCACCCATAATCTATGCCGGTGTAATGAGGCCTCCGGCCCCCCTCTCTCTGATTGGTCGAACCAAAGAATCGCTTTCACCTTCAAAACGGCCTCACAACTCCGGCGCTTCTCTCACTTAGCCCGAGGTGAAGACATATCACCAATCACCAAATACCTTTATCGCTTCCCGTGATCTTCTGTCCTACAAGAGCCGCGGTTGCGAGCCACGGCAAGAGACTCAAACGAGCTCCGCTTTCGAATTGTCGACGCCGAATTACCCTCGCCAATTGCGAACCGTAAAGCTTGGCAGACTGCGGCAGGATCGGTACCCGCAGGAAGTCTTTGGCAAAGTAGACTTCGGTCCCGCGGAAACGGGCTCCTGCGATCACCCAGTTGGGAATGTCGAGTGGAGCGCCACGATAACGGTGTACGTAGTCCGAAACAATTGCGAGATAGGTCGTAACACCTTCCCAGATTCCGGCGGTGGTGGCGGCCACGCAAAGATCGTCGTAGTCGATACTGCCCGTCTCGACCAACGACGCGCTGTCGACAATGTCGCAGAGACGAAAATAGAAATGGCGATACATGCGCTGCAGCGTCGAAACCATCAGCCGATCGGAGATTGACGGCACGCGAAATAGCAACTCTCCGATGGAGATGCAACGCGTCCGGTCCAGCAATGAATCGGCGATGGCGAACTGCTCGCCCGTCTGTCCAAGCCGGCCAATGTGGATTTCAACAAGTTCCGGCAACCTTGGAACAATGAAATTCCATTTGCAGGCCAGCCGGTCGCCCCAGCTTCGCGATGCAGGGCTCGCCCCGAATTCCTTTTCCATAAGCCGGATGACTTCTTCCGGCTTCGCATTGGTGTAAAGATCAAGGTCGCTGCCGAGGTCAGGCAAGTGATCCAGGGACTTGATCACCGCGATGCGGAGTTGATTGCGCGTAAATGCATCGCAAATCTGCGAAAGATAGGAAAGCGCCAGGTTGATGCGTGCCCGCTCCGCAGAAAGGCAAACATCGGCCCATGAAGTCCGAATCGCATCTCCCGCTTGAAGAGTGATCTCTCTGAAGGCACCGAGCCCGCGCACGAGAACATGATTGGTTTCAGCCAACGCCACCAGGCAGTCGAATTCAGGTCGTGAAAGCCCAACAACCTCGTTCTTCAACTCCGCTGAGAAGGGGTTGTCGGCGACGTCTGACTGCTTCGCTGATAGCAGAAGGCGAGAGAGAAGTTTCAGCGACTTATCGGCAAGAGATTGCGTGCAATTCTTTGTCATTGGCGAAGGCTCGTTTAATGTGGTTGAGGTGCTTGTTGCCGCGGCTGCTGCGGCGCCGCTGAAGGCGATGAGGAGGGCGCGGCTTTCGGCGTCTCCGTAGGCTGGTTGGGAATCGCACCGGAGTCACCGCGCGGAGTCAGCTCGACCGGGCCGGTTTGCCGCCGTCTCTGCTGGCTGTAGATCTCAAGGGCACCATCGACCTTGTCATTGCTGTCGGTTGCAACTGCGTTGAGGCTTCTGCCCTCTGCCGAGAGCTGACTCGCAAAGCCAACGCGTGATCCCGCATTGTCGGCGCGTTGGGCTTTTTCGTAATAAAACTGCGCCGATTCCAGGTCGCCGTCCTTTTCCGAAACGTACCCGAGATTGTTCAGCGTGAAGGCGCTGGTGGGGTCGAGCGAGTAGGCGCGAAGAAAATCCTTGCGTGCCGAGGCCCAGTCGTTCTGGTTCAGCTCGAAAACTCCATGGATGGTATACATCTCCGCTTGCGCCTGGACCGGGCCGCCGTTGCGAATGCGCCTTTCAAGACGCCTCGCGCTCGCGGCTGCCATTTCGCTCACGGACTTGTCGCGCCACGACTGGTCGAGAGTTACCGTGGCAGGTTCGGTAGAGTTCAATGCAGCTGCCGCACGATAGTAGCGAAGTGCGCCGTCCAGGTCGCCAGTCGCTTCGCTGGCTACGCCGAGGTTATTGAGCGTGAACGCGTTTCGCGGATCAATAGGCAGAATCTGTTTGAGCACGGCAATGGCGTCAAAACCCCGATTCTGCGCGAGCATTCGCATCGCCTGAATGTTGGTGCGATTCACGCGGATCTGCGCATCCTGCAGGTTGATCAAGGCATCGCGCATCGGCTTGCCCTCAAGGTGCTTTGCACTGCTCAAATCGATGCTCGCGTTTGACCCTTGCTCCGATGCCAGTTGATAGAACTGGCTGGCGCGATCAAGGTCGCCTTCCAATTCAGACACATAGCCAAGATTGTTCAGTGTGAACGGGTCGGCTGGATCGTACAGGTACGCTTTGTAAAAAAGCGCTTCAGCATTCTTATAGTCATGCTTCTCGATTGCCTTGACGCCGTCGCGATTCAGACGCTGTACCGGCGTCAACTCGCTGCGCATCGGAATCTTGATTACTTTGCCCTCGCCCGCCCACAACAGAGAGAACCCCGGCGCGGCGGCAAGAGCAATACAGGCAAATATCTTGGAATATGAATATTGCAACGAACTCTCCTGCGGGGCTTTAGACGTCAATCCGGATCGGGTCGGAATGCACCTGCACATTTGGTTAGATGCCCAATCGTCGTCCGTGTTGCTCTGCCGTGCCGAGGGATTTTGGGGTCGAGACCACGAATCAGGCCAAAGTCTCATCCAATCAACTGACTGGTAAATCTGGAAACCTAAACCCAATAGGTGTTCGACAATGAAGAGAGTTTGTGAATTCGCTCTTGCGAGTCTGTTTGCCCTTGCGTCCGCGGGCAAAATCTATCCTCAAGCGGCCGGCGCCATCGCCGTAGAGTCGGACCTGAACGCGGCCAATGCACACGACGATGTGTCGGCAATGCCACCTCTGCCCAGCGGGAAAAGCACGATTCTGGGCGGAGCTATCCACGATGTCGACCCTGTGCTTGATCGCTTTACGCTGCGCATCGTTGGGGAAAAGCCGATCAGGATCCTGTTTGACGAGAGAACGCAGATCTTTCTCGATGGCAAGAAGATCCCTTTGCGCGATCTGCGCCCCAGCAGCCATGCGTCAGTGCAGACCATCCTGGACGGCACCGCGGTATTCGCCCTGAGTGTGCACATCCTCTCCCAGCTGCAGCCGGGTGCCTATCGCGGCGAAGTCGCGAGCTATAACCCCTCAACGGGAGACCTCGAACTTGTTAGCGGCCAGGGTGGACAACCAATCCGTCTCAGAGTTTCCAATGATGCGTCATTTGCTCGCAAAGGGCAGGAAAACTTTGTCGCATCGCAGTCGGGTCCTTCTGACCTGCAAAAGGGAACCATGGTGTCTGTCGACTTCGAGCCCGACGGCAAGGGCCGCGGCACCATCACGAAGGTCACGGTTCTGGCGATCCCGGGCTCGCAATTCGTCTTCAGCGGAAATCTGATTGCTCTGGATATGCATACCGGCACCATGGTCGTGCTTGATCCAACAAACAATCAGAGCTATCAGATCAACTTCAATTCCAGCAGCATCGCCTCCATGCCGGATGTTCGCCCCGGCCAGCACGTACGCGTGGCGGCGGAATACGATGGAACGCGCTATCTCGCGCACAATGTAACCCCGTACTAAGTAGCTATGGAGCGGTTCTGAATCGTTCCATATCATTGCTGGGCGTTACCGCCCTTGTCAGCTGAAGAGGCTGGCGGCGCGAAACTAGTCGGCGTGCAAGGATCGCTCGCGAAGGAACCCGACGAAACCGGAGCGGGTGGTGTGGGCGGTGTCTGCCACGGAACCTTGTTGAAGTCGAAAAACTCCAATAGATTTGGCTGCGCGGCATCTCGCGCGGTCAGGTGTGCAGAACTGTCGATGAATCGGTTCTCGACGAATTTGATGATCGCCGTGTGATCCATGGGTGTGTGGGACACGTAATGCCGCCGCGTGAATGGCGAGATGATGAAGTTGGGTAGCCGAAATCCCAGTTGCGCAGCAAAACCCTGGGATGCTGCGGCATCTGCGGGGTTCGCGCCGGGGTCCGTAGCGGAAAGGTCGCAATGGGTTGTCGGCGTGCCTCCGCCCGGCACGCACGGATTGTACTGATCAGGATTGACGGAAATTTGCGATATATCGGCAATCGATCCAAGCGTCGTATCAGTGAAATCGTTCGAGTGGCCGGGCACGGGCGGCACGTGATCGTAGGGTCCGCCGCCCTCGTCGTAACTGAAGAAGAAAACGGAATCGGTCCAGGACGAACTGGCCATGAATGAGTTAATGATGTTCGCCACCTCGGCTTGCCCCGTCAGGATCGATTGCCCGGAACCGGGATGTTCGTCGTTGTTGCCGTAGCCCGCCTCAATAAAGGCAAAACTCGGAAGCGTGCCGTTCGTGAGATCTGTGAAATACGTCGAGACTGGAGCGATGTGATTTGTGTCGATGCAAAAGGAATTCGTCGTGTCGCCAACCACGCTCGAAGCCTGCAGTGGCGGAGTGCAGGCAGCCCCTGTCGGATTCTCGTATACGAATTGGGTCGAATAGCTCAAAGTCGTGAAATCGGTTGCAGGGAAATTGGCGTTTGCAGATCCGACGCAGTCATCACCATCCAGGCAAAGACCCTGGGTGACCGTGTAATAGATCTTCCACGAGACATTCGCCTGCTGAAGCTCCTGAAAGATTGTGGCAATGTCCAGCTGCGGCAGGTGATCGTTGCCTCCGGGATCCTTGACCAGGCCCTGCGTCGTGCCGCCCGTGAACGTGGCGATGCGGTTGCCAATGCTTTTAGTCGCTACCGGTGAGAACCACCGATCCGATACTGCGAATTGGGAGGCGATGTAGTAGTAGTAGTTCAGAAAAGTCTGGTCGTAGTAACCCATGGTGCGCTGACCGGTGAGATCGGTGAAGGTCCCTGAACAAGTCGCGCCTAACACCGAACAACTCTTCGCATACCCTTCGCCATTGTGCACGAACCCGTCCATCAGGATCGGGCGCGTCGTAGTGAAATTGAATCGATTGACGTCGCCAAAACTTGAAAGCCAATCTGAGCTTTCATCGTCGACGCAGGTGCTCGTAAATTTGAAGATTGGGAATACGTCGCCTTCGTCATCTGTGTTGCTGATGGAGCCCAGCTTGTCGTCGATGCCATCCACTTCGTAGTCGACACCGTCATCGCCGAGATTCCATCCGTTGGCTTTCCGGTAAGGATTCAGCATGCCGAAGTAATTGTCGAAGGAGTGATTTTCCTGGAGCATGAAAATCACGTGCTTGATGGACTGAAGCGTAGCGGCGGGCTCAACCGTGACGGTGACTGTCGCGGTGACGGTGCCGCCGCCGCCTGTGGCTGTGGCTGTATAGGTGACGGTCGCCGTCGGACTTACCGACTGCGTTCCGCCGGTCGGCTGCAATGTATAGGAACTGCCATCCGTTCCGGTTACCGTCAATTGCGTCGCATTCGTTGCGGTGACGGTCAGAGTCGAAGAAGCGCCGTCGGTGATCGTCAGTGGGGTTGCGGTGATGTTTACTGTTGGCTCGGTCTGAGAGACGGTAACCGTCGCTGTCGCTGAAGCACTGCCCTTGCTGTTTGTGACAACCGCGGTGTACGTCGTGGTTGCTAAGGGCTTGACCGACTGGATTCCACCGCTCCTTCCAAGGTTGAACGACGAGCCGTCGCTTCCCGTGACGGTTAGCTGGGTAGCGTCGGTCGCGATAACGGTAAGTATCGCGGTCTGTCCAACGGCGACTGACGTGGGGTTCGCTGAAATTGTGATCGTTGGTACTTTCAGAATATTGCTTCCCACGAAAAGAGCGCATCCCGGGCAAAGAGCGCAAAAGACGGCGAGGATTGAGACAAGGCCAAGAGTGGAAAGTTGCCTGGTCGTGTGCTCAGTATGCAAGGTGCTCTCCATTTTTTTTCCGATGGCCTACATCAAGACCCAAGTACATCCCAGTTGCCGGGGTAGAAGACTCTCCGCGTCGGGATTCTCTCGTTCATGATTCATGCCGGGTTCTACGGTCGATACATATGCCGCAATATGTAGTCAATGGCTACAACTTAACGTGAAATTAGATGACCGTTTATCGACGTCAAGATGCCCGATCGACCAGAATATAAATGAGAAAAAAGGTCACGTCGTGACTCAGGGATCCATCAGACTGGCTGGTCCACCTTACAAATCGATCCCGTGCGAACCACTCCCGTCGATGCCAAATGAGGTCTCAGTCTCGTCGTCCATCAGGAATTCGTCCGTCTCTTGAGACACGAGATGAGGAACTGCGCCGTCTTCGTGCTGAAAAAACGGCCCAGGTCCGAGATTCCATCGAGGCGATCGCCCTCTGCCGAGATCTCCGTTCCTCCATGGAGTGCGCGTCCCGCTGGACGCGCGTTCTCCTGATATTGCTTTTTTCGCCTGATGGAGACGAAACCAGCGGAGATAGCTTCGAATCACATTGGTCATCGTCATTTGAACGCCCGCCGTGAAGTTCTGTCCCGCCATCCTGTGTTCCAACTCCGGCGAACGTAAGATGCGGGTGATTTGATCCGCGAGATCGCGGGCATTGCCGATCTTGTAAAAGCGCACCGCCATGCCCTCATCCGTGACCATTCCGCGAAAGTCCGCAATATCCGCACAGACGATGGGGACGCCGTACTCGCAGGCCTGATGTGCAGGACCGCTCGATCCCGTCGCCGAATCGTAAGGCAGCACAAGAACTGACGCCGACTGAAATAGTTCGGGAATGTCGTCTTCCGCGACGTAGCCGCGAAACTCGATCGGAAGATCCTTCGGTTGCAAATCACGAATAGACTCCCAGTAGCCGGCTCGAGTGTGGTGATTTGCGCCGGCCACGACGAGCTTTGCGTTCGGAGCTTTCTCAAGGATCATGGGGAACGCGTCCATCAGCGTCTCGAGCCGTTTGTACGTACCCCAATGTCCTATGGCCAGGATGCGTTGAGCGGGATTGCCCCGTTTGCTGAAATCTGGCGGAGTCGGGGCGGAGGCAAATGTGCCATGCGTGCCAAGCAGGACATTGTGCGCAGAATATTTCTTGACCAGAGTCTTGCGGTAGCCCGGTAGCAACACGGAAACGGAATTTGCGCGCAAGAGCGCACGTGTCGCGAAATCGGTACCTATGCGGTAAAGACGTTCGCGCCGCACCCCGGCTGCGGCAAAATCCACGTGCTCGATGATGTGGTGCAAAGTAATGTGCGTGTAAAAACCGGCGGCGCGGACCAGTGCCGGAGCACTGAGTCCAGCGAACGCAGCGAACGGCCTTTCCGGAGTAGCAAAGCTCGAGAAAACCAGGTTGAACCAAACGACATCCGGCTTCAGTCTGCGAATCGTGCTAAGAAGGCGCCAGGGCGTCGAAAGCGCGCCAAATTTCCAGCAGCGAATGACGTTAAAGCCAGGCAACTCGGCATGCGGATCGATCTTCAACGACTCGCCATTCTCGTCTGTGGCAAAGTCATAGGTTGTCAACTCGTCGGCCAGGATGGTCAGTTCGACATCCGCATGATTGTTGAGTTCCTTCGCGATGTGGAAGGCGTATTCATTCAACTGCCTGCCACTCGGTGGGAAGGTTGCAACGAGACAGATTCTCATCAATACCTGGCCTTAGAAAATGCTGATTTGTACAAACGGTCTAAACTGCTGATTCTGGCCGCCGCTAAAGTTGAAGAATGTTTCTTCCTGGAATCCCGCGGCAAATCGGATCGGATACTGCAGCACTACCGATCCGGAATCGTCGTGAAATTTGCGACGGAACGGACGTGCGTAAGAGATCGAAAAGCCGTTTTGAGTCGCATCGTAAACGTGATAGCTGCGCGTGCTTGAAAAAGCAGTCGACGCCTGGAAGTCCCAGTTTCGTCTCGGATTGAAATCAACAGAAAAAGCCGGGCGTACGTTCTGCGCAATGGCAGATGCGCCACCAACCACGCGCCACGCGCGAAGGTCTTCAATCATGCCTCTCAGCAGTAGACGCTCTGAGAAGCGATGCTCCAAACCGATGTACGACGAGGTGAGGAAGTCCTCATACTCTACGGGCGTGAATAGTTGGTCGTTGGCACCCCAACCGGTAATGAGAGCCGTCTTTCCCCAGGGAGCGCCTACTCTGAAGTCGATGGCCCCGGTAAGCCCGCGAGAATGTTCGTTCGTCTCGGTAAACGGGCCGCTCTCACGAATGAGATAACCGCTGGCAGAGATGGCGTTGAAGAACGAGCTCGTGTTCATGTAAATGAACGTGCGAAAAAGATTCTGATTCAGCTGGACCGGCGCCACGGAATCGCGGCGGATCGTTGTTTGAATGCCGCCACTGAACGTGATGACATTGGCTCCGAGATTCACTGTTGGGTTCAAGCCAAAGTTAAACGTGTAATCGGTCGTATCCCTGTTCACAATGGAGTTCGTGGCGGGCACTGAGATCTGACCGCGCATGTTTCGCACCTGGAAGAAGCCGCCGGGAGTCGGCAGGTTTCCCACATGGAGATGGAAAGCATTCGTCGATTCAGTCTGCAATGAAGAGCGCGGGGGCGGAAGGAGCGAAACATCCGAACTCGGAACGGAAAACGGCGCATCCAGCTTCGAATCGAGCACGTACACGGTCGTGTCCTCGAAAATGGGCTGAATTGAGAAATCGGACAGCACGCTCACCACGGGAGTGACTCGAAGCCCCTCGTTCGCACCCGCTTCAAGCAGACTGGCTGTGGCTGTTTGATCTTCGCCTTCGGCGTTGGAGGCCAAGGCAAACGAAGTGAGTGCCTGCGCATTGTGATGTTCCTGGCGATAGAGGTTTGCCTGGGCAAGCAGATACTGATAATCGGGAGCGCTGTCTGCCTCCACTTTGATGGCCGCAAGTTCGGCATTGGCCTTGGTCGTTTCTCCAAGCGCAAGGTAATTGTTCGCCAGTCCAATCCGCACTTGTGTATCGGGCGCGCCCGCCGTTTTCGCGTGCTGGATGTAGGTCTGTGACAGGCGATAGTCGTGGATTGAGCGGAAGATATCAGCGGCCTCGATGTATTGGCCGCCACTGGGTGGCAGCGCGTCGCCCGCAGTGGCCTCCATCAATGCGAGGGCAATCTCTCTTTGAGCATCGTCGTCATGCCCTTGCTGGGCCATCGCCTGCGCAATCGCGAGCCGCACGTCCACACGATTGCCTTGCGGCATTTGAAGCGCTTTGCGAAAACGCTCCATAGCAGATTTCTGATCGCCCATGGCGCTCAGAGCTTCACCGGTCGAGACCAGCGTAGAACTCTCAACCGATTCACCGAACGGACCCCGCGCCGGTGGTGCTGCCGCGGCTTGCTGTTCCGCGAGTTGCACGTAGTGATAAGTCTGGTCGCGATCGTCCAGGTTTGCATAGGAGCGTGCCAGCAACGCGGAGATGCTCGGATCTGACGGCGAGAACCGCTGAGCATTCTGCAGTTCATCGATGGCTTCGTGGTAGTGTCGTGCGGAAAAGAGTGTATTGGCGAGACCGAAATGAAGGGTAGGATCGTCCGGCGCAAACGCCAGTGCGGCCTTGTATTCCTGCGCTGCCTTCGCCAGCATGTCCTGGCGTCCGTAGGCCGTTGCGCAGATGACGTGAACATCCTTTGAGTCGCCCATCAACTGCTTTGCCGTGTCTGCGTGGCGAATGGCCGTCGCCGGCCTATGGAGGTCGAGATCGGAGTAGGCGAGTCCTAGATGAGCTTCGCCGTCTTTTGGGTCCCGCTTGAGCGCTGCTTCAAAGTCAGTTGCGGCCGCATCTGGTCGGTGCAGGTCGTTAAGCATGTAGCCGCGGTTTACGTACGCCGTCTCCACGTTGGGATCCCGCTTGAGCGCCTCAGTGAAATCCTCTTCAGCTTTCTGGGATTCGCCCTGGTGCTTGTGAACGTACCCCATCAAAAGCGGAATGTCCGGTTCTTGCGCCAATACGCTTTGGTATTGATTGGTCAATGCCAGCAGTTCGTCCCATTTTTGAAGGTGGAGCAGATCGTATCCGAGGTAGACAACCACATCGCGATCGCGAGGCAGCGCCTTCATCGCCTCCTGGCCGAGTTGTTCCGATTGCCGGTAATCGCCTTTGAATGAGAAGTAGCGCTCCTCTTCGCGAAGCAGCGTTGGCTCGTGCGCCATATCCGGAGTGGATCGACCCAGCCATTTCCCGGCTGTCTGCAGATCATGTGCCTCAATTGCCGCGTTCATGCCTCCGGCGACAACAAGCGCGTTCTTCGGATCCAACTCAAACGCCTTCTCATAGGCTGCCTGTGCGGGTTTGAAATGCCTTCGCGCCGTGTACAGGTCTCCGAGTGCCAGGTGAGGTACGTACAGGTTGGGGTCCACCTGGGCGAGGCGCTGAAAATACTTTTCCGCATCCGCGTCTCTTCCCGCCGCGCGCGATGCATACCCCAGGGAGGCAAGTGCAAACCGATTCTTCGAATCGATCTCCAGAATCTTCTTGTAGGTTGCGATGGCCTCTTCCGTGTGTCCGAGTTTCATCAGCACGTCACCGTTCAGTTGCAGGCCGTTCGGATTGTTCGCATCAATTCCAACTGCATCTTTCACGTCTGCAAGTGCGCCGTTGAAATCGCCCGATGCCAACTTGATCTGCGCACGGAGACGGAGAAATGGCGCCCGGCCGGGGCCCGAATCGTTGATTTTACCGATCTGTTCCTGCGCTATCTCGACCTCGTGCCGTGCCGCATCTCCATCACGCTGCGAGTGATAAAGCTCGGAAAGATCCATGTGAAGCTGAATCCCGTAAAGTGAGCCTTCCGCGGGTTCGGCCGGCAAATTGGCAATTGCCGCTTTGTATTCACTGACGGCGTCACTTGTCTTGTCTTGTATCCGTGCTATCTCGCCGCGAATTGCGTGCATCCGATACGAGTTGCCGTCAATCTCCTCCGCGCGTTTCAAATAAGATTGGGCTCGGTCGAGCGACCCCGCCCCTACCTGTGCCTGCGCAGCCGATAGCTGCAATCCCAGGTCTTTGGGCAGCTTGTCGGCTGCTTGTGCATATAAATCTGCAGATTCGCTGAGCTTGCCGTCGAGCTGGTAGGTGTACGCAAGCTCTGCGGTGATGTCAGGCTTTGGATTGCGAATCGACTTCAGAGCCGCAATGGCCTCTGGATATTTGCCGACCTGGCGAAAATATCCAGCCATGGACCGCTGTACTTCAGGATTGTCAGGAGCATGCTTTTTGGCGGCTTCAAGATATCGATTGGCCAGGTCCAGCTTTTTCTGGTGCTCGTAGCACATGGCCATCAGCAATTCTGAACGCGCGTCTGGATGAGCGCGCTCTGCACGGCCCAGCGCATCGAGGGCGGCGTCGTAATTTCCTGAACGCATGTAAAGATCGCCCAGCACAAGCGCATCGTTGGCACGCCGAGGATCGGCGGCAAGAACCTGCTTCAGCAACCGCTCCGCGTCGTCGTTTTTCCCAATCGCGGAATAAGTCTGCGCGAGACCTGAAAGACCTTCGAGAGAGGAGGGGCTCAGCTTCAAACCGTGCGAATACGCTTCGACAGACTGTGGGTACCGGGCATTTAGCCGTGCCGCATAACCGAGCAGAAACCACAACTGCGGATCGTTGGGTGCTGCCTGCGCGGCGCGCTGAGCGTATGCCAGAGCCTGAACTCGATCGCCGCGTTGGAGCGCTTGTTGCGCGGCGCGCGCAAGACGTGCATTCTCAATGCTCGATCCCCATCCTAATTCAGGTTGTGCATTGCTCTGTTGATGCGGTGAAGGTTTCGAAGTATCTGGACCAATGTCATACGTCTGCGCGTGCACCGCGCAACCCCCCGCAATGTATGCCGCGAGGCAAACAAATCTCAAACACTTATCGATATCTTTCAAGAGTTCACCCAGTCCGCTCTTTACTGCAGGAGTTCACACAGCCGCGAACTCACGGTGTTTCTTTTGATTCCGGAAAAGGCCGGAATGTTGGCTGGTTGTTGATTCTGAGGGTCTAGCCTGCCGAAAAAGCCCTGTCTCACATGCCAATATGCGGAGTGGAATGCAACCAGCGCTTGCAGTTTGTGAATCAAAGCCCCTGAACGGTTGCATATTCCGATGCTCGCGACCCCCGTTTGCATTTGCATGGGGACCACGCCAGTCAATATTTCCGAATCAACTCAATGCGGAGAGGAACCTGTGGAGACGTCCGAGTCGATTTCACAATCCAGACGGCCAATTCCATTAACGTTGGTTTTGCTGGCGGTGTTGATGGTTCATCTTCCGCTTCTGTTAATGAAGCTGCCACTTAAGTCCTTTGACACAAATCAACATATATTCTTTGCGTCGCACTATGTTCATCACTGGTTCGATCCGTGGAACCCAAAGTGGTACGCAGGCTTTTCGCAGGCGACCTATCCTCCGTTGCCTCAGCAATGGGTGGCGCTAGTCTCGCCCGTGTTCGGGCTTGACTTTGCCTACATGGCAATTCAGTTGCTTGCGGTCCTGCTCCTCGCTGTCGGGGTGTATCGCTTCTCACTGTTATGGGTCTCGCCGCGCGCCGCGTCCTTTGCGGCTCTCGCCAGTGTTTTTCTTGGGTCCGAAAGCTTTCTTGTGTATTCGGCAGGCCAATTGGGCACGACTGCGGCTGCCCCAATCTATTTGAATGCTCTTCCATTTCTGTATGAATGGATTCGCATGGGAAAATGGCGTGCCTTCATCAAGGCCAGCGCACTGTTCGCCGCTGCCGCAGCCGCACACCATGCAACGTTGCTGTTCGGATCTTTCTTCTTCGCTTTGCCCGTTGTGGCTCTTGCGGTAATGGATAGGCACGAAGGCGAGGAGTCGTCGACAGCCGCCGTGGTTGCCCGCACTATCGGCATCGTGGCCTTGGTGGCGGCTCTGATTGGCGTTGTGTTGTTGCCTTTCTGGATTGCACTCATTCACTATCCCGTGACACAGGCGCCGATCCCGCACGCGAGCCGCGCGAATTTCATCCTGAGTCCTCAGTTTGGGGTCAACTACTTCATCGTTCCTTATGGTGCGTTGGTTCTCGCTCTTCCGTTCATATTCTGGCGTGGAGCGGCTGTGACCAGGCTGCGACCGCTTCTGTTCGGATTCTGGATCGCATTCCTTGTGGGGCTCGGTGGAACAACACCGGTGGGGCACATTCTGCTGGGTCGCGCATATGAAGTGCTGACGATGGAGCGCTTCACTTACTGGGCTACGCTTCTTGCCCTGCCGTTCATCGGACTTCTCGCAGCGGAACTTGTTGAAAGGTTCAGGACTCCGGCCATTGTTGGCTTGACGGTACTGGCCGCATCGACATGCGCGCTTGCCGTGGGCTGGTCAACGTTTCACCCTGCGGATGCTGAGGACTTCAAAGTTGATTCAGCGGCGGCCTGGCTCAACCGTGACGGACATGATCAGTATCGATACATCACGCTCGGATTTGGAAACAAGATCGCTCGCCTTGCCATGTTGACCGATGCAGGCAGCGTGGATGGGGAATGGAACTCGGGGCGTATGCTTCCTGAACTGACGGCAAATGGAGCGGGTGCTCTCACGAGTTCGAAATACTTCGGCAAGAATGGCATTGATGCGCTGCGCGCGATCCTGGAACATGCGGATCACTACGGGTTGAAATGGGTTTTGGTTCGCGATCACTACTACGATCCGCTGTTGTCATTTGCAGGATGGCGTCCCGTAGACAATATTGAAGACAAGACGATCATCATCTGGAGCAAGGATGGAATTCCTCCGGCAACCCCGTTGAATGTCCCGCAAATCCCGCCCCATTGGCAGGGATTGATGTGGGGCATTCTCCCCTTTGGCAGCAGCATTCTTGCCCTGCTGGTTCTCCTCATTCCGGAAAAAAAACCACTGGAGAGCCGGATCTACGCTTACCCGGCAGAGGAAGATCTCGTGTCGGGGAGGAGGTTGGCTTCGTGAGCAAAGGACCCCTTCTTGCGGCTTCACTGGCAGGTGCCACGATCGCTCTCATTGCGATCGGCACCATCTGGCCCTCGGCTTCCGCCGCCGCGTATTCCAGCGGAGAGCACTTCACAGGATCGACATCGACGCCTGAAGCTGCGGTGCAGGGCCTTGGCGAAGAGATTCGGTCTCAGGCATGGGATCGGGCATACTCTGGACTTGCGAATAAGGCTGAGTTTTCTGAAGGTCAGTTTCGCCGCGACCTCACGAGCGCATATCCCGATCTTCTGACCTATGCGACCCTAAGCAGCTTTGAGGTGCAGCCGGAGCACGCAACTGCGACTGAAGCAAATGTCCAACTCAAGATGCAGTGGTCCACAGTCGTTGGGCCTTCGGTAACTACACGCGATCTTCATGTCGTAAAAAATGGCAACGATTGGCAAGTGGAATGGCCCATCCAGAAGACACCGGTTGTTCCTCCCCAGGTGGTGCCCGTGAACTATCTGCGCTGGGATGTTATTTACCGCACGGCAGGCGACGATTGGGGCGCGCAGGACGTTGAAGCTCCTCATGTCCGCATCGTCAATATGCATCCGGTTCAGAGAGCGGAAGGTCTTGTCCTCTTGGGCGAACTGCTCAATGAAGACGTTGTGCCAGCATATGTGTCGGTCTCGGCCACGCTGCTCTCAAAAGATCAGAAACCAATTGCTACCGAGGCCAGCTTCGACAAGATTTCGCACCAGCTCTTGCCAAAGCAGGTCACGCCCTTCCTCATTCGCTTTCCGAATGTGCCGCTCTCCGATGTCGGTAGCGTGCGGATGACACCTTTCTCAACGCTCATTTCCGCGTCCGCGGATCCTGTGATTGAGATCGAAAATGAAAAGCTGAATCCTGCGCCGGATGCGTCTCTTACTGGCCAACTCACCAACCAGAGCGGTCAGATCGCCAACGTGGCGCATGTTCTGGGAACGTTTTACGACAAATCAGGCCAGGTGATTTGGGTCGGAGATCAATACGTCGATCACGCGCTTCTGCCCCAGACGCCCGTTGCCTTCAACATCCACATCCCGGAAGACCTGGCTCGCAAAGTGAGCAGTGAACGAACGGTGGTCTCTACCTTCAGCTTCGGAGGTTCCGAGTGAAGCGGGGATTGCCAATTGTGCTCGCCAGCCTCTCGCTGGGAATTTCTGCTGTCTCGGCGCAAAGCGGCAGCCTGAGTGTCCCCGCGAGTATCGAAGCAGGCGCCGCATTTTCCATTCAATGCGCCGGCTCGGGAAAAGCCACACTCTATATCGTCGGTCCAGCGCAACTGATCAAGCGCGATGTGCAATTGGGTGAGGCTGCTTCGTTCCCCGCGGGATCGCTTGGGAACGCGGGCCACTACGTTGTGTTTCTTTCTGCGCCATCGGTGAACGAAACAGGCTCGCTTGAGGTTTTGCCTGCGGAGAAACCGGCAGACCTGACCTTCATTGCAAAGCCTTCACGGCTCCCGGTGGCGCTGCAGGGGGGGATTACCGGCGCGGCTTATGTATTTGACAGCTACGGCAATCTGATCACGAAGCCGCAATCGTTGTCATTCGAACTTTCCAATCCCTCTTCTCCCACGCAAACGCATGTCGTGCAGACACGTAATGGCGCCGCCTGGACCCAGATGGACTCATCGCCGCATGAGGGCAAGGACCAGTTTGTCGCCCGCGTTGGCGATGTCTCGAGCACCCGCATCGTCAACCAGGTGCCGGGCGATCCCTGCAGTTTGAAAATGAACGCAAAATCCGCGGGCGGCAAGGTTCAACTCCAGACTGATCCGGTGCGCGATTGCAGCGGAAACGCAGTTCCAGACGGCACGATCGTGACATTTACGGAGTCGTACAACGATACGAGATCGACTGTGGATGTGCCGTTGAAGCGAGGCGTGGCCAGCATCGAGATGCCCGCGCATCGCGGTGCAACCATCTCGGTCGCTAGTGGCGTGGTGTTAGGCAACCAGGTTCGGTGGGAACAATGAACTTGCTGAAGTCGATTACCCTGGCTTCCGCCCTGGGCGGCGCTGTTGCGGCATTCGCCGCAGACCAGCCGACCGTGCGCATCGAAGCTCCCAATCTTCAGGGGCCGCGTCAACTTCAGCAGCAGACGGCGAAGGCAGTAATTCAGGACTACCTCGATTCATGGGCGGTATTAGGCAAGGCCTTCTCTCAGAACCGGCCTGGGCTGCTCGATCAGGGCTTCATCGGTGACGCCCAAGACAAACTGGCCGGCACCATCAAACAGCAGCAATCGGCCGGCGTCCATACTATCTATCGCGATAAATCTCACGATGTGAAAATACTTTTCTACTCTCCAGACGGCTTGTCGATCGAATTGAGCGATGCGGTTCAATATGATGTGCAGCTCTACGATCACGACAAAGCAACCGGGACCGAACAGGTTCGCGCCCGATACATTGTCGTTCTTACCCCTACAGAAGTCCGTTGGCGAGTAAGAATTTTCCAGGCGCAACCTGAGTAATTGCCAGTTCCAGGCATCTAACTAATTTTGGAAGCCTGATGCTCCGGTACAGCTCAACTCAGGCAAGGGCCTAGAAAGTGAAAGTGAAAGGAGAACCACAAATCAAATGCGAATCTCCAGGAGCTGAACAATGGTCTCAATAGTCATCCCGATCTACAACGAACAGGAGTTGATTGAGCGGCTGAACGATGCTGTCGCTGCCGCCTTAAAAGAAGTTGTGGATGATTGGGAGGTCGTCTATATCAACGATGGTTCCACCGATTCCTCTCTCGAACTTTTGAAGAGATTGCAAGCCGTGGATTCGCATGTGGTCGTCGTCGACTTATCGCGCAACTGGGGTCACATGGGGGCAATTTCCGCCGGCCTCCAGACAGCGCGCGGTCAAGCCGTCATCCTGATGGATGGCGATTTCCAGGATCCGCCGCAGGTTCTTCCACGCTTGATCGAAGCCTGGCGTGACGGCGCTGAAGTCGTTGTGGGAGTGCGTCGCAGCCGGCAGGAGAGCCGCAAAATCCTCGCCGCGCTCTTCCCGTTGTTCTATCGCGTTCTTGGAACCCTCTCCGATTATCCAATTCCCCTGAATGCCGGAATATTCAGTCTCATGGACCGCAAGGCTGTCGATGCAATCGTGGCCTTACGGGAAAAGAACCGTTACCTTCCTGGGCTGCGCGCCTGGGTTGGCTACAAGAACTCAATTGTCTATTACGACCGGCACGATCGTGCCGCTGGCGATGGGAAGCTCTCGTTCATCAGCCGAATCAAGTATGCCATGGACGCAATCACGAGCTTCAGCTACAAGCCTCTTCGGCTTAGCTTTGGCCTCTTTGGGTTCTCCACGCTGATGGCTGCGTTTCTGGCGCTCTGCATGGTTATTGCATCCTCTGCCGTGTCGGCCGTGGGGTTCGGCATCGCCAGCGCGGTGTTCTTTGTCGGCGGACTCCTGCTTCTATCCGTGGGAATTCTCGGCGAGTATATTGGTCGCGTCTACGACGAAGTGCGCAACCGGCCAGTCTCGCTGATTAGTGAGGTCCATCGGCCTCAACTCACCATCGAAACCGAAGCGGGATCGATCGAGGTTCCCGTCGGCAGTTATGGCGTTCCCAGTGGAAGCCTCGCCATGCAGGCCGTGAGGTATTCAGAACAAGACGCAGCCTGAACATCACAGGATGTACTGAACCCCGCTGCCATTTGGCGAGCGGGGTTTTACTTGTTGCGAAAAGCTGCAGGTTGCGTTGGTCTCTAGATGAATATGCCAGTTTAATGAGCGGGAGTGGGATTGCTGATCGGGGTCTCGTTGGAGGTTGACACCAAGCCATCGTTCCCCTTGCCGCAGGCCGGGATCCCGCGCTCGATCGCTGTCCCCTCTTCATAATCGTTCCACGTCTCCAGCATGATGAAGGGCGGAGGCTGGTTCCCAGGAAACTCCTTGCGCCAAAAGCCAAAGGTATCGGCAAAAGTCTGGCCGCAGCGTGCAGAGATATGGCGATTCAATCCCCATGATGCCTTGCTGTCGTCGAATGTAGACCACGCGCCGCCAACGATGATCTTGTCAGCATATTTGGTCTTCATTGTCTCGTAGAATTCAGTCAGATATTGTTCTCCCCAGTCGCTGCCATCGGGCTTCCAGCCCTGGGTCCCCGTATTGATCCATGCATAGAAGCCGTCAAAATCCTTCGAGTACGCTCCAGGAAGATTTTCCTGGATCAGAAGCGGTGCCGGATTCCATGTGTTGACCATCGCACGCACCTTGTCCCAGTCGGTATGGCCGCCTTTCGGGAAGATGAAGATCACTGGACGTCCTTCGTACGTCAGATAGGCCTTGTTCCCCTCCGCTTTCGACGTGAGATAGGTATCGTGAAACACTGTGAAGTCCGCAATGGCTTCGTCCGTTGAGTCGTCTTCATGGTTCGTCTCGTCGTACATCATGGCTACCTGGAAGCCGTTCTTTCCGGCCTGCTTCTGCATCTCCGCGTAGCTCTGATCGATAAACGGTTCCCGGTCACCATACCAATCGACGACGAAAGCGGTGATTCCCATTTTCCTGGCGGATTTGATCTGGCGTTGAATTTCGTCGGGATCCTGGGAAGAATAGCCAACCGAAATATGTCTCGGGTGTCCAAACCACGCCTCATAGAGGGCGATCACCTGCGGCGAACTCCCCGTCGCTCTGTACTTTAGCTGTACGGGCGCATTTGAAGCCGGAGCGAAGCATCCGTGTGCCACAAAAAGAAAGAAAAAGAGCGTAAGACTCAAACGATTCAGCATCAATAGTGGTTTAGAAGCTATCAAGGCGACTTCGGTTGCAGGCTTCACCCGCAACAGCAGTTGCCCGGTCGTGAGCAGCCATAGAGCCATTTAACGCATCGGATGAATAGAGGCTGTCCCCGGAACATATTGAGAAAGCCTGCGATACTCGCAGTTCCTTCAAGAAGCGCATGGAGACCCATTCACTGTGGTAAGTTCTGTTGTCCAAACCAGGAAGTCATTGCAGGCACGCATAGTTTCCGGCAGCATTGTCCTGCTTTCCGGTTCCGGGCTCAACACCGGGATCAATCTCGCATACAACATTGCGGTTGCGCGATACCTTGGACCGAAGGGTTTCGGTCACGCCACCGTCATTTACACCATCCTCGTCCTGCTGTCGGCCGTGACCTTGTCGTTTCAGATCATTGCCACAAAAATGATCGCCCAGCAGGAATCCTCCGCAAACAAAGCCGCCATCTATCGTTTTTTTCATCGCGCCTCATGGGCGGGCAGCATTGCAGTTGCCTTGCTGCTGGTTGCTTTTCAAGGTCCTATTTCAAGCTACTTGAATCTGCCCGATGCTAATCTCATCACCCTGATCGCGGTCGGCGCAGCGTTCTATGTTCCGCTTGGAGCGCGGCGCGGTTACATCCAGGGAACATACGGCTTCCGCAGCCTCGCTCTTAATCTCGTCATTGAACAGGCGATCCGGCTGGGTGGGTCGCTTGCATTGATCGGTCTCGGCTATGGGCTCTACGGTGTTATTGCCGCAAATTCTGCGGCGATTGCGATTGCCTACTATTGCGCCAGGGTCAAGCTCATTGGTCACGCCCCTAATCCGATTCGTCTATCCCATGCGGCTCATGAGACCTTTCAGGCAATCATCTTCTTTGCCGGGCAGATGATCATCAATAACTCCGGCATCGTTCTGGTCAACCACTTCTTCCTGGCTCGCGAGGCAGGGTTCTATGCCGCTACCGCCATGGTCGGTCGCGTTATCTTCTCCTTCTCCCAGGCTGTCGTGAATTCCACTTTTCCCCTCGTAGCCGGAACGAGCAATGAAGAGAGAAGAGATTTCCGCGTGATTGCGACCTCTCTTGCCCTGGTGCTCGGTGTAGGCCTCACCATCACCGTCGGGCTTTGCTTCGCTCCGGCCGAGCTGTGGTCACGTCTCTTTGGAAACGACTTTGCCATAGCGGGAAAATACAACCTCCCCTATCTGCTCGCCCTCTACGCTCTTGCCACCGTGGTCTACTCGCTCGCCGGGGTCATCATTACCTTTGAAATGTCCTACAAGATTGCAAACACCAGCTGGATGCAATTGATGTTCAGCGGCATTCTCATTGTGGCGATCTGTCAATATCACTCCTCCTTGAGAGAGGTCGTGTTGGTTCAACTTGGCCTCATGTGCCTGATGCTTGTCTTCGTGGCAATTCCTTTTCTTATCAATTCGCTCACAGATCCCAAGGACGTGCTGCAACCGGGCAGCTCTCGTCCTCTCCGCTTGATCTGCAGAGTGTCTGAGGATGTCGCGATCGCGGAGTTCTTGAAGAGCGACTTCAACGGCCCAGCCTTCCGCAACTATCAAAACACCCTTGGCAATATCGTCAAATCTCCGAATCTTGAAGATCCCCAGGAAAACGCAAAGCGTCGGGCTCTTCTCTTCCTCCGACATCTCTACCTGTGGAGGGAGATTCCGGCTGACACCGAGTGGTACGAAGCCGAGATCACCACGGACGACCTTGCAAGCATTCGCATGTTCCCCAGGGCGCAATGGCGCAAGGTTGCGAATGGAAGATTTTCAACGCTCGCGATCGCGGAGGGAATTCAGAAGCGACAGGATCAGCTTGATGCGCAGTTCGTGTCGAAGCTCGATGCAATTTCCCGTCGCTTCGACGCTGAAGAATCCGAGCTCGGCGCCGTATTGATGATTGGTGTGAGCGAATCGGACCCAGTCACTGTTATTGATGGAAATCACAGGGTGATGGCGGCAATGCTACATTCGCCGCAGGCGTTAAGGAAGCTTCGATTTATCTGTGGGCTCTCTCCACGCATGACGGAATGCTGCTGGTACAGAACAAATCTGATGACTCTCTTTCGCTATGCAAAAAATGTTCTTACGCACTCCGCGCGGAATCCCGCTGCAGAACTGGCTCGCTTGTTATAGGACTTTCATGACGTTTTCCGGCAGTCTGGAATTGGAAAGTTTGGAAAATGCATCGATTATTCGAAATGAGAACAAACAGTTTCCGAAAGGAATTATTTACGATGAAATATCGAAGAAGATTAATTGAAGTTCGAACGCTTCCGGGGCACATCGATGGTCCGCAGCTGAGAACTCTCTACCGCGAGCTGGAGAGCTGCATCAATGTTGACGGACCCGCGGTGGTACTTGACTGTTCCATGCTCTGTCGGGTCGACAAACCCGCAATCCACTTCCTTCTCTGTTGTCTTGAAGAAGCCATGAAGCGGAACGGCGACATACGACTTGCAGGACTGCAACCCGCGCTGATGGCGGAAATTCGGTCAACTGGCCTCGATTCGCTCTTTCAGATTTTCGAGAGTATCGAAGATGCGCTTGAGAGCTTCCGGATGCCGCACGTGGGCTTCATCCTGCCCGAACAGCCCGCCGCAAACGACCGGCGCGCAAGTGAGAATGCAGCGTAGGCACTGTGGGAGCAAGTATGGCGATAACACGAAGCAGGCCCTTCCCTCGAAGGGAAAGACGGAATCTGTGGAGTCCCGGCATTCGACTCGTTGCGTTCAGTATCGCTGCGCTCCTGATGCTGGAAACCTCAATTGCAGCTGGCGCCCAGCAAAGTGCTCCGCCGATACCACCGCAGGCGCCTCAGTTGCAGAACGCGCGGCCGGCGACCACACCGGAGCCGACCGTCCAGGATGCGCGTAACGAAGCCCTCGACTCGTTGCCGTCGGCGCCAACTCCGCAGCCCGCGCAGCAGGCGCCAGCACAACAGCAGGCGCCTCCGCAACAACCGGTCGGTACGGCGGCAGCGCCATACGAAAAACCCACCGGTGTCCCGGGCTCCAGGCCAGCGGGAGCAGCGATTGCGCCTGCAAAGCAGCGGCGGGTGCGAGCCATTGCCATTCGAGTCGGAATCGTGCTGGCAGCAGGCGCAGCCGTAGGTGCGGTTGTGGGACTCTCCAAGGCGACTCACAGTACTCCTCAATAACTCGAAGTCGTGTTGTCAATCGGATGGTGTGGATGCGAAATAGACGCGATAGCGAGAGAGTCAGGTTCGTGAGCTTTTCAGGCGTTGACGGCGCCGGCAAGAGCACGCAGATCGCTCTTCTGTGCGCTCGTCTCGAAGAGCGGGGCCTGCGGATTCGCGTCGTACGTTTTTGGGATGACGTCGCAAGGCTCACAAAACTCCGCGAAGGCACCGGCCATCGAATCTTCAAGGGCGACAAAGGCATTGGCAGCCCCGAGACACCCATCAACCGTCGCGATAAGAACGTGGGCGGCTGGATGATGACCGGCCTTCGCTTCTTTCTCTACTTTGTTGATGCAATTTCGTTGCGATATGTAGTTGGAAAACAACTCCGCAGCAATTATGACTTCGTCATATTCGATCGCTATGCCTACGATGAGCTAGCCAATCTCGACTTGAATAGTGCCATCGCACGGACCTATGCTCGCATGATCCTGCGCATCACTCCTAAAGCGGACGTCTCCTTCTTGCTCGATGCCGACCCAGACGCTGCGTACGCCAGAAAACCGGAGTATCCGATTGAATTTGTTCGCGTCAACCGTCGTGCATACATGCAATTGAATGAACTGCTCGGAATCTTTACGATTGTTGCGCCGACTGAAATCGACACAGCGAGCCAAGAAGTGTTGAGCCAGGCGCTTCGTGTCCTCGCGCCCGAGGGCTCGCTGGAAAAGACTCTCCACGTCAGTCTCTCCAGCGAGACCTAAGCTTCAAAGCGCTTTAGCGATCTGAACCGGCAAGAACTACCACCTGTAAATGGTCAGGTCGTCCACAATTGCGGCTGCGGAACCGCTCCCACTGGTCGCTCCGTCAATTTGCACGTTGGCCAATAGCGTGGGCGCCCATCCGAGCATGTAGGCACCCAGAGCCGTGGTGTTAATGTTTTGCTGAGATCCATCAAGCGATACATATTTGTAGGAAATCCAGCCGGTATCGTTTCGCGAGTAACTCAGTTGCACGTGATGCCAGGTGTTGGTGGACCAGCTGCGAACATTGCATTTAGCGCCGGTATGAACCCACTGATCCAAGGGGTGTGTCGTGGTTCCCTTATTGACTGCGATGTCCCAGGTGTTGGACCATCCGTCGCACTGCATTCCATACAAAACGGTCTGGCCGCCGCTCAACACTTGATTGAGATCCAATTCCAGATTTACCAGGCCGCTATTCGGGCTGGGAATATAGACCCAGGTGTCGAAGAGGAAATTCGAAGCGGCTTCATCGTCTCCGAACGAAATACTGTAACGCTCCCCGCCGTAATTTGAATAGTTCATCGAAAACTTGCGGGCAGCTCCACTTCGGGATGGCGAACTGGTAGTGCCTGACCATCCGCTGGAACTTCCCGGCGTTCCGGTGTCGTGGATTGCCGTCCAGCCGCCAAAGGTCTGAAGGCTACTGACACTGCTCGCGGAAGACGGAATTCCTGAAGACGTTCCAACCGTAAACGCAATGTCCGTCACACACGAAGCGCCGGAAACTCCCCAGGCTTTTACGTGCAGGACGTGCCCGCCGGCAGCTGCTGAAACCGTCGTCGTGATTGCGGGAGCCTTGAAGATGGCGGTGTATGTACTGCTATCAAGTGAGTAGCCCGTTGCGCCTACCTGTTGACCCGAGCAAAGGGATGTAAAAGCCGAGAGGCTGAAGGGCGAACTAACTTGGCTATTGTTTGCAGGGGTATTGACAATGACGCTTGCAAAGGAGGGAATGATGGCGGAAACAAACAAAAACATTGCGATGGCGAGCTTCTTCGAAACCTTCATTAAGGATCCTTTTGGGGGAAAGATGGTTGATTACGACCGGCAGGAATTTGAAGCAGGCTGTCCCTTGCGCACAGCTCGATGCAGGAGTCGAGGTTGCCCCTCTATCCGGTTAACGCGGCTGCTTTCAGGCGTCCCCAGATCACATACGAATGAGCATGCTTGTCTGCTCGATGCCGGTAAGAGTCTTGGCGGCTAGCTTGGCCAACTCCCCAGGATTCTGGATTTCTGAATGCAATATTTCACTTTTGGACATTCACAGGCAACCCTTTTCGGGAGCAAAATACACGAAAATTACAACCATCGCATTTTCGTGAATTTCCTACGCGCTTTATGGAGCAAGCGGGTAATTATTACGCAGAATTCGCTTTGTTTTTCGCAAACACAGCTCTTTGAGGTCCATATGCTGGGACGCAAAAACGGCCTGGCACCGAACTTCGAAGGGAACCTCCATTTCACATCCTTGGCGCACTTGCAAGCGAACTGTAAACTCCACGTTTCGGTTGGACCGACTCGCGCATCTAAATCCTTGTAGCTGTATTTTCGAATTGCGCCGTCGACGCGGTCGACGCGGATGGGGAAGGGCAAGTTCACTCATGCCATCAAGATTTGAAGTGCTTCGGCGTACCCTTTTGCATGTGGCCATTTGTTGTATCGTCTGCGAGGTGCAACTGGCACATGCGGCTACCTGTTCAACCCAGTCCCAGATGCCGCCTCAGCAGCGCGACCTAATCGCGAACCAGGCGCGTGCCATGATTGCATTCGTGCAGCAGGGCAACATTGCGGGATTGCGCGGCCGAACACTTCCCGCAATCGCGGCAGATTTCGATGGCATCGCGGCATCGGTAACCAGTCTCAGTCCGCTTATGCAAAACTCGACGATTACCGTTGAAGAGCTGTATCTGCTCGATGCCTCCATGGCGCAGCCTGGCGCGGAGCGCACCCAATTCTTCTGTGGTACGCCCACCGTCGTGCTTACATTCAACGGGATACCCCCGGGCAATTACGCATTGGCCATCCTGCATGCCACAGGGGTACCGCACCCGCAACAGATATCAATCATTCTCGCGAGCACCCCGGGAAATCAATGGCAGCTTGCCGGTTTCTATGCCAAACCGATGCTTGTGGCCGACCATGATGGTATCTGGTACTGGGCTTCGGCACGCAAGTTTTCGCAGATGAAGTCGAATTGGCCGGCACTGCTCTATTTCCGCGTGGCGCAGAATCTGCTGAGTCCCGTAGATTTCCTGACCAGTCCGAATCTCGAAAAATTGCAACAAGAGACCGAACAGGCCCGTCCCGGTGATCTCCCCGGAAAATCACCAATGATGCTCAACGTACAGGGTTCGACCTTCGAAGTGACTGCAGTCGACACGACCACTCAATTCGGTCCACTGGACATGGACCTTCATTACGCACCCAATCCTGCGCAAGCGGCGCAACTGCGGGTTCCCGTTTCCGCCCGCAAGCAAGTCACCGATGTCATGTCCGCGTTGCTTCTCCAGCACCCTGAATTGAAGCAGGCATTTCATGGTATCTGGATCCATGCAGACCAGGGGAATGCAAGTCTCTTTGCGCTCGAATTGCCGATGGATCAGATTGCTTCAGGGCCTCAGCCGCAGGCAACAAACACAGCACCCGCCTTGCGTTGACAATCATTGTGTCGAGATCGTCACTTGCCTTTAAGGCTGCGTTCAACGGTTTCGCTGGCTTCGCGGTAGACCTTGATCTGGTGCGCGCGCAGCAGGGCATGTAGCGTTCCTTCAGTCGAGTCCGACGTAATCTTTGCGGACTCCAGCAGAGGCATGTGGCAGTCCACGCACTTTGTCCGGATTCTGGAGCCAAGGGCCACGTACCTTCCGCAGGCGCTCATCTCATGGCAACTCAGACAATGACGCGAGAAAGCATCCGCGTTCTCCTGTTTCTCATGAACATTGTGGCAGGTGGAGCACGTCATTTTGCTTGAGGTGAAGCATTTGCTCTGTTCCAGCGCGCCGACCTGGTTGCCATGCACGTCCGGCGGAGCGTCGGGAGTCGGGGGCTGAATCGCGAGGTAGTTGTGAACATCATCGCCCGCTATGAAGGTGAGGGGCGGCCGGGTCGGCTCGACGGCTCCCGCATGACAAAGCGCGCACAGGTCAAGTTGCCGGTCGCGTGTCAAGCGTGCAGGATTCACGATCATCTCACCGTGCTTGTCGCTGTGCGGCACGGCGACTGAGCGCTCGTTGGCAACATGTTGTGCGCCCGGCCCATGACAGCGCTCGCAGTTGATTCCGAGCACCAGGCTGCCCTTTTCAAAACGATTCAGCGGGGGAGCCAAAGAAGTGAAGTAGCTCGCGTGGCATTCCAGGCACCGGGGTACGATGGCGCGGTCAAAATGCACCTGCCCTGCCGGAAAGCCGGGGCTGATGACCCATTCGTGATTCCACGTCCAATACGACGCCGGCATCTCGTACAGCAGGTCGTCATGCCAGTATAGGTACGATTGTCCGTGACGTCCCGATCCAATCACAATGTCGAATCGTTCGGCCAGCCGGCTCTGATCCGCCAAATTAACTGCGCTCTGATAGAAGCCGTCGGGCGCGGCCACCATGTTCACAACGAGATTTGGATTCGAGGTATGTAGTACGTTGTGTCCTTGGCCGAAGCTGCCAATAATGTTCTTCGCCGTGGCCGGCCCGGAATCAAGGGCGTGCGGTGTGAGCCCGTAGAATTCCGACTCTTTGCGATGGCATTGCGCACAGGCTGCATCGCCTGCATACGAGCTGGGTGGCGGCGGCACGGCATGATCTGCTCCGGCATGATCTGCGGATGTCTGGGAGATGGTGACAGGAACCATGCCCAGCCATGCCAGCAACAGAAGAGCGGCTTTGCCCCATCCACGCTCAGTCTCGCCACGGTTCGTTCTTGAGCTGTCCAAGATTATGCGCCCTGACCGCCCTTTGTTCTGATGCGGCCCCTGAGATCATAAACAACTGCATCTCGACATTACCATTTAGCGCGAGAGACCGCCGATCTGCACGTGGTATAGGCTTAGTAGATTGCGCTGCTCCGACAAAAGGGTCTCACCAGACTCGTTGTGCAGAAGTTGTTCGCTCGCGATCAATTGCCGGAGATGCTGTATACATTGATTCCACTGCGCGTGAGCACAGCCAACTGACCCGCGCCAGAAAATATGGCATAGTCATTGGCGCTTGGCGAGGGATCTTTGACGTGCTCTCCGAAAAGACGCATTCCGTCGATAGCGCGATGAATATTGAACCCGGCTTCTTGCAGTTCGGCTGGATGGAATGTTTCGCCAGCTAGGATTGGCACATCAGCCTGAAAGACCCTCACCACAAATGCTCGTTTCGGATTTAGCTGCTCCGCGGTCTCGAGCCAGTGAATCAGGCATGATTTCCCGATCGAAATCCCACGTCGATTCGAATGTTAGCTATCGAACAGAACTTCTTCCCTGCAATCGGCTATTTTGACTCTGCGGCGTTCAGCTGCGCGCACGTCTCTAGGCACAACGAGAGGCCGAAAGTTCCGAGCGCAATTCTCAAAAGGGCGGCCTGTGACGTTTCCATTGACCAATCGTCTGCTTGAAGCGCTTCCTTCCGGAACCAGGTCAGAGCTTTTACTTCACCTTGAGCCGGTCGACCTTCCTGTCCACACCGTTTTGTTCGAGGCGGAAACACCTCCGCACTACGTCCATTTCATTACTTCAGGTATTGCTTCTACGGTTACGATCCTTTCCGCCGGTGAAGGGGTTGAGGTGGGATTCGTCGGGCGGGAAGGAATTGCGGAAAAGATCCATCTGCTAGGACCTCTAACGGGCACGTCACGCTGCTTCATGCAAGTGGCAGGAACTGGCCTGCGAATGGATTTCAATCGTTGCGAAGAAATGTTCGCAAAAGATGCGAATCTGCGGAGCGCAATTCTTCGACTCGTACAGCATGAGGCGCTGGTACTGGCTCAACTCGCTGCATGCAATCGAGTTCATCAAGTTGAAGAACGGCTCGCCCGGTGGCTACTCATGGTCCAGGACAGGACCGGCGAAACAGAGATGAGGTTGACGCAGGAATTCCTTGCGTACATGCTCGGAGCGCGCCGCTCAACCGTCAATCTCGCCGCAGGCAGTCTGCAAAGGTCCGGCCTGATTGAATACCGGCGATCGCGCATTCGTATCGAAAACAGGGAGCAGTTGGTCGAGGTTGCCTGCGAGTGCTATCCGATCATTCGGAGGTTGCTGAATGACGTTTTCCAAAACCTGAATCCGCGTTGAAATCTCTAAATTCAGAGGACGTCCTCCCCTCCTTGGCGCGAGTAAAGGCCTCGCTAGGGTCGGCTTCAACGCGTATCACGGAAAGGAACGTGTCTCTTCTTCATGAATGTCTCGAAGTGTCTGTGATGACATCGCGTGCGGCGCATCTAACCCGCAAGGTAGGGATGAGGAGCATCTCATGGCAAAGCGGGTTTCCGATCTGATTGTGGAAAGACTGATGGAGTGGGGTGTCGACACCATTTTTGGATATCCCGGCGATGGCATCGATGGGGTCTTCGAATCTTTGAGGACGCATCAGGATCAACTTCGTTTCATCCAGGTCCGACACGAAGAAGCCGCGGCCTTCGCCGCCTGCGGTTACGCCAAGTACACCGGCCGCCTCGGCGTCTGCTGCGCCACTTCGGGTCCGGGCGGCATCCACTTACTCAATGGGCTCTACGATGCCAAGTGCGACCATGTGCCCGTTCTTGCCATCACCGGTCACACATTTCACGACCTTATCGGCATGAACTATCAGCAGGACGTCGATCTCGACAAGCTCTTCATCGACGTGGCCGAGTTCAATGAGCGCGTGATGGGGCCTGCGCACGCCGTCAACGTGGTCGACATGGCTGTACGCACCGCATACGGCCGGCGCGGCGTATCGCATATTTGCATTCCCAAAGACATCCAGGAGTGGCCCGCGTCGGACAAGATGCGCAGCTCACCCAACATCAAAGGCCACAGCGGCGACTGGGAGCACCCACCCACGGCAGTTCCGGCAGGGCCTCTGCTGCGCGAGGCTGCCGAAGTCATCAATCACGGCTCCCGAGTCGCGATTCTCGTCGGACGAGGAGCCCTCAAAGCTCGCGAAGAAGTTGCTCAACTGGCAGAGGCTGTCGGCGGTCCGGTTATCAAGGCGCTGCTTGGCAAGGCCGTGCTACCCGACCGCAGCCCCTACACCACTGGCGGCATCGGACTGCTCGGCACCGCTCCGTCCGTTGATGCCATGGAAGAGTGCGACACCCTCATCATGATTGGCACCAGCTTTCCCTACATGGATTTCTTCCCGAAACCCGGCCAGGCAAAGTGCGTGCAGATCGAACTTGATCCTACGCGCGTCGGCCTGCGCTATCCGGTTGATGTCGCTCTTGTCGGCGATGCCAAGGCGATTTTGCAAGCGCTCCTCCCGCTCCTCAAAGAGAAGAACCACAAGTTCCTCAAGAAAGCCCAGGAACGCATGAAGACGTGGAACGAGTTGATGGAAGAACGGGGCACGCGCACAGACATGCCGATGAAACCGCAGGTGGTGACGCACACGCTCAACAAGCTGCTTGAAGACGATGCAATTGTCGTGACCGACAGCGGAACCATCACCACATGGGCGGCGCGTCACATTGAGATGCGCGGCACCATGCAGTTTTCCCTGTCAGGATCGCTCGCCACCATGGCCAACGGCCTCCCGTACAGCATCGCGGCCGCTATTGCGTACCCTGGTCGCCAGGTCGTCTGCGTCATCGGCGACGGTGGAATGGCTATGTTGATGGGTGAAATCGCGACGCTCGTGAAATACAAGCTTCGCGTCGCCGTCATCGTTATCAAGAACAACGTCCTCGGCCAGATCAAGTGGGAGCAGATGATTCTCGATGGCAATCCTGAATTCGGAGTTGAACTCGAGCCAATCGATTTCGCCAAAGTGGCCGACGCCTGCGGCGCACGCGGGTACACGATCGAAAGACCCGAGCATGCCGAAAGCATTTTGCGCGAAGCCCTCTCAACTGCCGGCCCCGTGGTGATCCAGGCTCTAGTCGATCCGCATGAGCCGCCCATGCCCGGAAAAGTCACCACCGAACAGGCATATAGATTTGCCAAGTCGCTGCTCCGCGGGCAAAAGGATGCAATCAAAATTCTGGAGACCGTTGCGGAAGATCAATTGCGAGAAGTGATCTGATCAGGGCACATATTAAGTGTGCTCATGCCTCTTGGGTGGCTGTGCAGCATGAGGGTCGGGCAGCAATGAGAACTCCACTTGTAATTGATAATCAACGCTCGGCTGAACCCGACCCTACCCGAGGAGGCAGCGGACCCGGCTTTATCGCTGGCCTTCTGTCAAAACTCGGTCCCGGTCTGGTGACGGGTGCATCGGATGATGATCCCAGCGGTATCGCGACCTATTCCCAGGTGGGTGCGCAATTCGGTTATACGCTGCTGTGGACGATGCTTCTGTCGTACCCGCTGATGGCGGCAATTCAGGAGATCTGTGGTCGCATCGGGCGTGTGACGGGCTGTGGACTCGCGGCCAATCTTCGCAAGAACTACCCCAAGCCCGTTCTTGTATTCGTGCTGTTGCTGATGTCGGCAGCCAACGTGTTCAACCTGGGGGCCGACATCGGCGCGATGGGATCGTCGGTGGCTTTGCTCGTTCCTCGAACTGCAACTCTCTTTACAGTCATTTTCGGCGTGTTCTCTCTTTTAACCGTTCTATTTGTTCCGTACACGGCGTATGCAAGATACCTGAAGTGGCTGACGCTCTCGCTTTTTGCATACATCGGCGTGGCCTTCCTGGTGCGCATCTCATGGCGCGAGGTACTGAGTGCGACGCTGATTCCTCGCATGAACCTTTCGCGAGAATCGTTTGTAGCGCTGATCGCCGTCCTGGGAACTACGATCAGTCCCTACCTGTTTTTCTGGCAGGCGTCGCAAGAGGCGGAGGAGGTAAAAAACAATCGCGGAGAAGAAGCACTGAAACGTGCGCCGTCCCAGGCTGGAAAGCAATTGCAGCGGATTCATGCCGACACAATGGTGGGGATGGCTTTCTCGAATGTAGTCGCGTTTTTCATCATCCTGACCGCTGCCGCTACCTTGCATGCGCACGGCGTCACGAACGTTTCCACATGCGCCCAGGCGGCTTCCGCCCTGGAACCGATCGCCGGTCGCTTCGCGGGCCTACTTTTTGTCTGCGGTATTGTCGGAACCGGTTTACTAGCCGTGCCGGTACTGGGGGCATCGGCGGCATATGGTATTGGCGAAGGCTGCAAATGGAACACCAGCCTGGAATATCAGCCACGCGAAGCGCCGCGCTTCTATGCGGCGATCAGCGCAGCAACCGTGATCGGTCTGCTGATGAACTTTCTTCACATCGATCCGGTTAAAGCCCTGGTCTGGGCCGCGGTTTTGAATGGACTCGTGGCCGCTCCGCTGATGGTGGTGATCATGCTGATGGCGTCAAGCAATAAGGTCATGGGCAAGTTCAAAGTCCCTCCCTATTTGCTGTGGACCGGCTGGATCGCCACGGCCACGATGGCCTGCGTCTGCGCCGGCGTATTTCTGACCTGGAAATGATAGGTAGGCCGTTCGTGCTCGCCAAGCTCAATCCTGGCCGAACACAGTGGCACGCTTCCCGCATAGGCCTGGAAGGTGGGCTGTCAAGCCGGGATGGGGGCGACCTCCGCAAGCCCGGGGCAAGGAATTCTACGGGGGCGCCGGGCTCTCTATACCCGCGGGATAGAGCCCCTTGGGGCTGAAATTGACACCCTGCGGGGCGGGATAGCGTTTACCTTGACTCGATCAGAGCAGAATTGTTTGATCTACGGCAACCCTGCGAGACGGCACTCAAATTCCTATTGACACCGATCTTTCCGCTGAATAATATAGCCCCTCGAACCAGTAAAGCGTTTTATCCTGCTGCCAACTGACTTCAGCAGTTTCCCCGGGTCCCCGAAAACTGAAGTCAGTTCTGATCACTTGCTGGAGACGTCTCCCCTAGGCGCTTCAGCTGAAATTTCGTAGCGAATTCAGGTATGAAGCGCAGGGCGAAGAATAGTTTTTCGACCCAGCTGTCCAATTGCAACCCGGGATATGCAATCGCTCAGATCGGCGACTAGGTTACGGTCGTCTCGAGCGCAGAAAAAAGCGGGGACGTACACCGCAGCGCATCGTCAGTGCACCAACTGCACTCGAACGCGGCGCCACAAGCAATGGAAAACCAGCTTCAAATGGAGAGTGACGCATGAAAGTGAATTCAGCGACACCAGCGAGATACAGATTGTTTGTGTTATCGCTCGTTCTGCTTCTCACCTGCCTGGCGGGACGCGCCCAGCAGAATTCAACAATCACGGGGACGGTCCTTGACAAGAACGGAGCTGCTGTTCCGGGAGCCGAGGTCACACTTACCCAGCAACAGACTGGCTTCGTGTCCAAAGCGACCAGCAACGACAGCGGCAACTTCACCTTCAACGGATTGAACGTCGGAACCTACGATCTCAAGGCCTCCGCGAAGGGCTTTGATGCGTACGTAGAAAAGGGAATCGTCGTTAACGTCTCGCAGACTACCCGCGTGGACGCGACACTCACTGTTGGCAGCGTAGACCAGACCGTAACCGTTCAGTCGGACGTCTTGACGGTACAGACAGATTCGAACGTCGTGAGTACGCTTGTCAGCGAAGAACAAATCACGGAAATCGCGACGGAGAACCGGAACTTTGCTTCGCTGGTCGCGCTCGGTCTCGGCGTCAGCTCCACTCTGCCGGACAACAACACGCCAACGTCAGTAGGTGCCAGCGCAAACATCAGCGTCAACGGTCTCCGCCAGAGCCACAACATCTGGTTGATCGACGGCGGTGAGGCCGATGATCGCGGCGGCGCCGGTGGCATCAGTATTTTGCCATCGCAGGATGCAATCGCCCAGATGGAAACTCTCTCCTCCAACTATCCGCCGGATTACGGCATCTCCTCTGGCGCCACAATCAGCCTTTCGCTCAAAAGCGGCACCCAGAGCTTCCATGGTGAAGCATGGGAGTTCAACCGCAACACCGCCTACAATGCAAACAGCTTCCAAAACAAGAACACGTCGGGAACCCCCACTAAGCGCGCGAAATTGAACTACAATATCTTCGGCGCCAATATCGGCGGCCCGCTTTTCATTCCTGGTTTCTACAACAAGGATCGGAAGAAGACGTTCTTCTTCTGGAATGAAGAATGGCGCAAGCTGATCCAGGGCAATCCTCCGAATCTTCAAAACGATTTGCCTGCGGCAGACTTCCCAACCGCCGGCCAAAACCTGGCGTACGTCTCGCCTGGCTTCGCCAGCTCACCGGTCGTCCTGAAAGTCCCGACCGTGGGCGACCCCGCATTCGCCGCGAAGTTGGCAACCAATTGCCCCACATGCGTGCAGGGCCAGCCTTTCCCCGGTGGTGTAATCCCTGCAGGCTTGTTCGACGCCAACGCCGTGGCATATCTGAGTTCCGGAATTGTGCCGAAGCCGAACGCGCCTCGAGACCAGTTTTTGGGTCAGGCAAGTCTTCCCATCAACGTGCGCGATGACGTTGCACGCGTTGATCATCGCATCAACGACAAGTATCAAATCCTTGCCCACTACATGCACGATTCTGTTTCGCAGGCGTTCCCTGCGCCGATGGTAGGTTGGTCAACCGGTAGCTGGCCGACGATCACCAGCACTCTGAACAACCCTTCAAACAGCGCTGCTGTCAAGCTGACTGCGACCATCAACCCCAATTTGCTGGTCGAAGCAAGCATGAACTATGACGGCAATATCATCGACATCGTCAACAGTTCCAAGGGCGCTTTGCCGTCGGGCTTCGCGGTCAACAAGTTCTTCAACAACGGCTCGAAGTCTGCTCCGAGTATGCAATGGAACGGCGTCTATGGCGGCGTTCAGGAGAATCCGGGTTCGGCTCCGTGGCACAACGCCGCCGGCGATCTCGAGCCCAAGGTGGACATCTCCTACACCATGGGCAAACACGCCTTGAAGTTCGGCGCCAGCTATAACCGCTACACCAAAAACCAGAAGCTCTTCCTCAATGCGGAAGGCAGCTATGCATTCTCGGGCGCAACCGGTGACTCCTTCATGGACATGTTGCTTGGCTTGTCCTCAAGCTATTCGGAGTCGCAGGCTGCACCGATCCGCCACTATGTCAACCAAACGCCATCGGCCTATGCGATGGATACCTGGAAGGTGACGCCTCGCCTCAGCCTGCAGATCGGTCTTCGTTATGACGCGCTGCCATTCGCCTGGGAGCGTTCCAACCAGGTTGCCAACTTCGATCCGGCGACTTATCTAACGGGGCAGGCTCCAACATGGCTGGTCAGCGGGTCCATGGATCCAAACGGGCCGGGCTTCCAAACTGTCAATGGCGGCCAGTTTTACTTGAACGGTGTTCACCTGGCTGGTCAAAACGGCACCCCCGCGGGACTGGTCAAGACCGACTACGACACCGTGCAACCCCGCGTCGGCTTCTCTGAAGACGTCTTCGGTAACGGCAAGACCGTACTGCGCGGCGGCTTCGGCACCTTCTACGAACGGCTTCAGGGCAACGACATTTACGATGTCGCCACCGCTGCACCGTTTGCCAACACTCCCTCAGCTAATACCGTGTACCTGAGCGATCCACACGTCAGCTACGTAACCGGCGCGGCGGCGGCCACACCGTTGTTCGCGCAGGGAAGCACCACTCTCGCCCAGAACTTCAGGGCGCCCGCGGTTGCCCAGTTCAGCCTTGGCGTTCAGGACCAGGTGGCTCAGTCGGTCATCCTGGTTGTTCAATATGTCGGCAATCTCGCTTGGCATCAGAACATTCGCCGGAACATTAACAACTACTCCTTGAACACTCCTCTCCTCGTGGGCAACAATCCCGCGTTCAATGTAAACGGCGGCCCTGCTACTGACTACCTGAAGTATTCGCGGGCCAATGCCGGTGACCCAAACAACAACTCGGGCACGAATCCGAACCACGCGAACATTCCCATCCCAGACCAACTGCGAGTGTTCGATGGCTTCGGCGGCATAACGGAGCAGGAGAACAACACCAACGGAAACTACAACGGATTCCAGACCGGACTCCGTATTCAGAACCGTTGGGGACTCAGCGGTGAAGTCGACTACACCTACTCGCACGAAATCGACATCACCAGCACCGACGACTCGGGCATCGACAATCCTTTCAACATTAAGTACATGAAGGGATCGGGAGGCTTCGATCGGCGCCACATCCTCAGCATGAACTATATCTACAAACTCCCCATCTTCAAGCAGCCGGGCTTCACTCACTCGGTACTTGGTGGCTGGGAAGTTGCCGGAACGATCATCGATGAGACTGGCGTTCCTACAACTCCTCGCACCTCGCTCAACTACGATACGATTGGCCTCGGCGGCGGCTATACGAACCGTCCGAATCAATCGGCCAAGGTGAAGAAGTTGGGAGGCTCCAAGAATGCGTTTGACACTTCTGCCTTCAGCAACCCGACTCCGGCATGGGCCGGCGGCCCCAACCAGGGCTTCGGCAGCGCGGGCAAAGACGCCATTCCAGGTCCGAACCGCGTGAACTTTACCACCTCGCTGTACAAATCGTTCGCGTTCACTGAAAGAGCTCACTTCGAGTTCCGTTTGGAATCGTTCAACACCTTCAACCACACCGAACCAAACGGCGTCGGAAATACACTCGGCAACTCGAATTTCGGAACGGTAACCTCGTTCTATGATCCGCGTGCACTCGAGTTGGGCGGTAAGTTCGTTTTCTAACCAGAACCAGTCATACAAAGCGCGGCAGGTTAGCCTGCCGCGTTTTGTATTTTGCGCGTAAATTTGGAGAATGAATTCGCCCGTGACGTCGATGGGAAAGAGAAGCTATTCCAAACTTGTATGCCCCAGCGTGGTCGCGATTGCGCTTATCTTCTTGCCCGTGCTTGTGGCGCAGGAACAAGATCGGTCTCAAGCGCGGTCGAATGCCTTAACCCTTGAGCAAAAAGGACTGAATGCTGACGCGGAACAGATTTGGATTGCCATTGCCAAGGCGGATCCGCAAAATGCAGAAGCCCTCGCGCATCTCGGATTGCTTGAAGCCCGTCAGGAACACTTCGAATCCGCGATTGAGAATTATCGCATGGCAATAGCAATCAATCCCGATCTGCCAGGTTTGCAGATGAACCTTGGACTGACGTTGTTCAAGGTTGCCCAATTTCCCGACGCCATCAAATCGCTTTCGTCCGAGATCAGGAAGCACCCGGGCGACCTTCGCCTTACCATCCTGCTGGGCATGGCGCACTATGGAATGAAGGACTACCTTGTCGCAATTCCATATTTGAAGCGGGCGACTGAGCATGACTCGCAGGATGTCGCTCTGCGATTGGCCTTGGCGCACAGTTGCATGAGGAGCAAGCAATATCAGTGCGTTCTCGATGCGCACCGGGAGATTCTTGCGCTGCAGCCCGCTTCCGCCGAGGCGGACATGCTGGCGGGCGAAGCCCTCAACCAAATGGGGGACAAGGCAGGCGCGACGAAAGAATTGCGGGCTGCGGTGGCATCAAATCCCGATCAGCCGAACGCGCACTTTGGGCTTGGCTATCTCTTATGGGCTGAGAACAAATGGCCGGAAGCGGCGAACGAATTCCAGTTGGAACTTCAGAAGGATCCGGGGAATCTGAAAGCAAGCATCTACTTCGCTGATTCGTGGGTCCGGCAGGGTGAGTTTGCAAAAGCACTCCCGGAATTAGAGAAACTCGCTCGCGGCAACGAGCCGAATCCCATTGTGGACCTTGATCTTGGCATCATCCACGGGAATAGTGGTCAAAACGAAGATGCGATTCGAGAACTCAAGAAGGCGATCGAATCTGATCCCGAGGACATTGAGCCGCATTTGCTGATTGCCAAATTGTATGGGTCGATGGGTAGAAAAGACGAAGCGAACGAAGAAATCGAACGGGCGGGAAAGTTGTCGCCCCGTAATCATCTATCTCTCGCGGAGATGATCGATTCGATTGAAACACCGGCTCCTTGATTGCTCGAATGAATCGATTCATTGCGCAATCGCCGGTCGTGTTGGTTGCACTGTCTAAGGACGAGCCGCTGATCGGCTACTCTCCGGCAGCCGAACGTCTGCATAGACTTTTATCCAGTGATTCCGCATCCTGGCGTGTACCACCTGTCCCGCCGTTTGAGAGACGATCACATTGGTCTCCTCGATAGGCATATGACAGTCAATGCATTTGTTCATGATCCGGTGACCCATCTTTTTGGACATGCCGCAGCTTTGCCAGTTGTGGCAGCTGAGACATTTGAGTGAATAGGACTCAGCGGATTGCCGAGTTGTATGAACGTCATGGCAGGTTGAGCAACTCATCTTCGCAGACGAGCGATAGCACTTGCTGCGCTGGAGTAATCCGACCTGATTTCCGTGAACATCCGGATGCTCTCCAGCAGGGGACGGAAGCGGTTTGAAATATTCACTCAGCGGCCGGCCCGGAATGTAGGAGAATGCCGGCGCCAGAGCTTCTCGCTGAATCCCATTATGGCATTCTGCGCACAAATCAACTTGCAGGTCTCGCGAAAAGTTTGCTGGATTCAAAATCGACGGCTCTTTTGCCTTGGTCTCCTGGCGCAATTCTTGCCGAACATGGTTTGCGCCGGGACCGTGACAGCTTTCACACGAGATGCCCGGTACCAGGCTTTTCCGGTCATATCGATTGGTTGCCGGGTTCGCGGAGAGGGTTCGAATATACGTCGCGTGACACTCCAGACAGGCCGGATTAACCGGGCGGGAAAAATCCGCGGTGCCGTCGACGTAGCCGGGGCTGTTGATCCATCGATGGCTGTCACTCCAATAGCTGACCGGCAATTCAAATAGTCGGTCGCCCTGCCAGTACAGGTAAGTCTGACCTCGCACCCCGGAACCGGTTATGAGATCGATCCGTTCAGTTCTTTGATAGACATCAGAGTCCCATCCGCTCCGCGCGGTTTCGAAGAGGCCATCCTTTTTCGACTCCATAAGAAACTGAAGTCCCGGTTCGGCAGACTCCTTTGTGTCAACGATGATCAGGGAATTGGCGCCATTTTGAAATGATCCGTGAACCGAACTAGAAGTGGGCAGTTGGGAGGTCAGGTGATGAGGAGTGAGATGGTAGTTTTCACCGATATCTCTATGACATTTCTGGCAACTCGCGTCGCCAGAATAGTCAGTTCGATCGGTCGTTGATTGTGTGTCTTTCGACGAGTGAAGGGCAACTGCCGGGCGCAGGATAAGGGAAGCAGCCAAAACGGGAAGAAAAACGACTTTGGCTCGGAACATTCTACGCGGCCCCCACTTGATGATACTGAGTACCGCATGAATATTGCTCAATCGCTGCTCCTATTTCCTGGCAGCGGTTGCTTCCTGCTTCATGAGTAGCTTCAGGTCCCGGGCCAACTTTTCGACCTCTTCGGCCTTTTTGAGCACAGTGAGGGAGAGACTCTCCTTGTAAGTGTTGGCCACCTCAGTTCGTAATTCGGCGGACAACTGATACAGCTTTTTTGTGTCCTCTTCAATCTGCGCCTGTCTGACTTCCTCTGCCGACGCCTCAGGGCGTGCTTCAGGTTTGGAATCGAGAGACGTTGGATGGCTCGATTGGGAAGCAGCTTTATCAGTCTGGAGCTTGGGTTCCGATGGAGTTGAAGAGGCCAGGGCCGCACTTGACTGGGAAAGCACTGGAAGCGCTAAGGCTGACGCGAGAACCACAGGCAAGAGCAGCCAGCGAATTAGCCTTGGTTTTTTGAGGTACTTCGTCATGCTTACTTCCTTTGAACAGCTGACCACGCGTGTTTGCGGACCAGCGAAAAGTGCCTACTGGGTCTTCATTTTCTCTTGCACGGTGTGAGCAAGCTTTTCGATCTTCGCCGCCTTGACGGCGTTGGCTGCCATAGACGTAGATGTCTTCTTCAAAACAATCTCTTGCTCAAGTTCCTGTGCCAGCAACAATATCTGATTGGACTCAAGCCAAATCTCTCGAGCGCGCATCTGATTCTCGATCGAGGCTGTTTCTCGCTTCTTCTGATCCCTGGGAGTGTCGTTAAGCTCCTGCTTCAAGTCAGGCGGACGAGGAGTTGGATTGGGAATGACTACGTGGTTCGGAGGAGGATTTTGACCAAGGGTTGCCGTGGCGCCCAGAATCAATGTACATAGAAACCCGCTTCTAGCGCCGATAACCGTGAAAGAACCTCGCATGAATCCTCGCTCAAATGCAATATAAACAGAGATTCGCATTCTCGGTCCAGACATTTCTTGAATGGCAAGATGCGGGTGCAACGGCGGGATCGGTGGACATTTCGCAGCGATATGGGGTTCATCCGCGCCTTCCATTTCTACTGGTTTCGAGAGAGACGGTGTTGGCAAATGTCCGCAATCGATTAACATCTCCCCAGAGGAACCGCGAGCCATGAACCAGGCAGAGATGATTGCGAAATGGGATGAGCACATCGGCTATGAGTTTTCGACACGCGACGTCTCTTCGACCATCGCGACCATGGTTGAGGACGCCTATGTCAACCACGTTCCAGTAATGACCGGCGGTTATGGCCATGCAGCCCTGCGCCGGTTCTACGCTGAAGACTTCATCTCGCTGATGCCGGCCGATACATCTATCAAACTCATCTCCCGGACGCTCGGCCAGGATCAACTGGTCGACGAGATGATCTTCTCCTTTACCCACACAGAGGAGATGCCCTGGATGCTCCCCGGTGTTCCTCCGACTCATCGACACGTCGACATTCCTCTGGTGGTGGTCGTAGGCTTTCGGGAGGGCAAGCTGGCGCATGAGCGGATCTACTGGGACCAGGCATCGGTGCTCAAACAAATCGGTCTGCTTACGGACTCGGCGCTACCTGTATTTGGAGCTGAAACCGCGCAAAAGCTCCTCGACCCGTCGATGCCTTAACAGGCTGCGGAAAAGGGAGTGATTACGGGTCAGCTTCCTCGAAAGCATCCCGCAGCGGCTAAGCCGACCTTGATTTCATTGGTTTTGTCGGCACGACTGAAGTCGCGCCCTTTCAAAACTGAGGCGCCGATTGAGTTTTTCCGCAGCCTGTTAAGTTGAGAGTGCGATCCGGACGGGACATTGTTCTGAGTTTGTATACTAGCGACACGCTTCCATCAGGAGGCCAGGGCAAGCGGCCGGCCGATACCCCACCCTGTGTTGTCGGATCGCTAAACGTCAGGAGCCATGTGGTCAACCAGCAGCTAATCGCATCCCTGGTCGTCAACTTTCCCTGCGACCGAATCCGCTCGCGCTTTCCTGCGCTCCATCAGGATCCAGGCTTGATTTTTTTCGATAATGGAGCCGGCGCGCAGATTCCTCAGGGAGTTTTTGACGCAATCAATGGTCATCTTCTGCATCGCAATGTGCAGCGCGGCGGCCGCTACGCCCGGAGCATGGCAGTCGACGCCACCATCGCGCAGGCCCGCGAGAGCGTCGCTGCCTTGATCAACGCGCGCAACTGCGACGAGATCGCTTTCGGCATGAACGCCACGTCGTTCCTCCGTCTGCTCAGCCTGGCGATCGGTCGCACCCTCGAGACCCGCAACGAGATCGTTGTCACGGACCTCGATCACGAAGCCAATATCGCCACATGGCTGCAGCTTGAGCGCGAAGGGGCAAAGATTGTCTGGTGGAGGATGCGTGAAGATAACAACCTTCACGTGGAGGATCTTGCCCCGCTTCTCACCGCGAAGACTCGCCTTGTGGCCTGTACCGTTGCCTCCCATGCGCTCGGTTCCATTGTCGATGTCACCGCCGTTGCGAAACTGGCGCACGCCGCCGGCGCCGAGGTGGTTCTCGATTGCGTTCATTACGCTCCTCACGCCCTCATCGATGTGCAGGCTTTCGATTGCGATTACCTCGTCTGTTCCGGCTACAAGATATTCGGTCCGCACATGGGTTTCATGTGGGGTCGACTGGAGCTTCTGAATGTTCTGCCAACGTTCCGCGAGGACTTTATTCCCGACGCTCCCCCCGGCAAGATTGAAGCCGGTACCTTCATCTTCGAGAACGTTGCGGGCATGGCAGCCGCCATTGCTTATCTGGAATCGCTCGGCGGAAGCGATGATGGTGAAAACGAAAACGCTGAACCCGCATCGCGGCGAGCCTCTCTCATTCGTGGCATGACTTCAATCCGCGATTACGAAGCCAAACTTTCTTTCGAGATGCTCGAAGTCCTGCGGGCTGCCGGCGCCGTTATTTACGGCATTGACGACAGCGCGCGCGTGGCTGAACGCGTTCCTACGTTTTGTTTCCGCCTGCCTGGCGTTGTGCCGGCGCTCGTCACCGAGACCATGTCGGACCGGGGTATTGGTATTCGTGATGGCCACATGTACGCTCCGCGCTTGATGAAGCGCCTCGGCGCGAGTCTCGATACCGGTGTCAACCGCGCTTCGCTCGTCCACTACAACACCCTCGACGAGATTCACGAGTTCGGGAAGGTACTCTTTGACATGGTTCGGGGGCGATAAACAAGATACTTCCGCCAGCGTGCCAATGGCTTTCATTCCCGCCGGCACGCGCAAGAGTTCACCCGAACTCAACCGCGCGCTCACGCAACGCCAGCTCACGATGATCACCATCGGCGGTGCGATCGGAGTAGGGCTTTTTCTCGGCAGCTCCGTCACTATCCGGCTCGCCGGGCCGGGCGTCATCCTTGCTTATCTCTTCAGCGCAGTCATCGCTCTCATTGTCGCTTACTCCATTGCGGAGATGGCTGTCACACATCCCGTCGCCGGTTCATTCGGCGTCTATGCGCAGACGTATTTGAATGAGTGGTCAGGCTTCGCGGTTCGTGTTACCTACGCCTTCGTTCAAATCCTGGCTATCGGCGCGGAGGTCACGGCGGTTGCAATTTACTTTTCTGTCTGGTTCCCGTCGGTTCTGCAATGGGTTTGGGTTGTTGGCGTCTCGGTGGGATTGGTCGCGGTCAATGGGCTGCGTGTCAGCAACTTTGGTGAATTCGAATACTGGTTTGCGATCATCAAGGTGATCACCATCGTGGCCTTCATACTCCTCGGCCTCGGACTGATCCTGGGCGTTGGCCCGGCGCGTGCCATCGGCTTCTCAAATCTCGCCTCGCACGGAGGGTTTCTTCCGCACGGCCTTACTGGAGTCTGGCTCGCCTTGAGCCTCACGCTCACCAGCTACATGGGCGTGGAAATCATAGGCGTCACCGCTGGCGAGGCGATGCAACCCGAAAAGACCATTCCTCGTGCGATGCGCACCGTTACTCTTCGGCTCATCCTTTTCTATGTTCTCTCGATCACCGTGATGCTCTCGATGACTCCGTGGAACACGATGGGCAGCGGGATCACTGGCAGTCCCTTTGTGCTCGCATTTGCGAAGGTCGGCATTCCCTACGCCGCAGGGGTCATGAACCTGGTGGTCATCACCGCCGCCCTCTCCAGCGCGAACACCAATCTCTATCTAACCAGCCGGACTCTGTTTTCTCTGTCGCATGACGGCTATGTCCCGAAGGCCCTCGGAAGCCTTGGCCGAAACGGCGTACCCTACGTCGCCCTGGTAGTGTCGACTGCCGGAATGGCTGCGGCCATCCTGCTCGCCATCTTCGCTCCCGGCCGTGCGTTCCTCCTCCTTTACGGCGTGGCCGTGGCCGGAATGTTCTTCGTCTGGATCGTCATCTTGTTCGCCCACCTGTCCTTTCGCCGCTCGATAGGACTAGCGCGCATCGCAATGCTGCCGATCCGCCTTCCTTTCTCGCCTTACGCGCAGATCGTGGCCCTCGTCTCCCTCGCTGCCATCGCCATCAGTACCTTTTATGTGGCGGGCCTGGAGTACTCGGTTCCGAGCTTCGTACCGTTCTTGATTGTGATTACAACTCTTTACTGGACGCTGATGCGAAGGAACCGAAGCATACGGCCAACATGCCGTCATTGATAGGTGGAGCGATTCTTCTTGACACGAAACTGAATACCTGTTTAGTCTATGCCTGTAGCAAAAAGGCCTATGACGGAAACTACTGCTCGCGATCTTTTTCCCGGCGCACTCGAAATGATGATCCTCGAGTCGCTGCGCCGCCAGCCGGCGCACGGTTATGCACTGGTTCAGCACATCCAGCAGCGATCGAACAACCTTCTGCAAGTGGAGGAGGGTTCGCTTTATCCGGCGCTCCAGAGACTGCTCAAGGCGAAGCTGGTGAAGGCGGAGTGGGGTGTTTCATCCACCAATCGCCGGGTGCGGACCTACCAGATCACGGCTGCTGGTCTCCGTCACCTCGAGCAGCAGATTTCGAGCTTTGAACGCATGTTTGAAGGCATTGCACTTGTCCTCAATCCGGGCAAATCTCCCGCCAGCTAGGAGCAGCCTCTCATGGACTGGATACCGAACATCTTCCGCCGCCGCAAGATCTATGACGACCTTTCTGAAGAGATGCAACTGCATCTTGAAGAGCGGGCCGAACAGTTGATGGCCGAGGGTCTGAGCCGCGAGGAGGCCGAACGGGCCGCGCGCCGCGCGTTTGGCAACAAAACGTTGCTGGAAGAACGCAGCCACCTTGTCTGGCAGTGGCCGACACTGGAGTCCATCTGGACCGACGTGCGCATCGCTGTGCGCAACCTGCGCCGGTCGCCCGGGTTCACGATCGCCGCGGTCTTGACGCTGGCACTGGCGATCGGCGCCAACGCCGTGGTATTCGGCGTATTGAACGCGCTGATTCTGCGGCCGCTCAACGTGCCTGATGCGCAAAGCCTTTACACGATTGAGCGCGGCAACAACAAGGACCAGGCAACTTCATATCCCGACTATCTCGATCTGCGCGATCGCAACCGCACCTTCGATGGTCTGACGGCCTATATTCTCAACGAGGTGGCGCTCGATACGGGCAAGAACCCATCCGAGGTCTGGGGCTACGAGGTGACTGGCAACTACTTCGACGCGCTGAAGATTCAGCCATATCTAGGCCGTTTCTTCCACGTCGCCGACGAGCATGGTCCCAACAGCGCACCTTATCTGGTGCTGAGCTATTCCTATTGGCACAGTCATTTTCAAGATGATCGCGGCATTGTGGGCCGGGTCGTCCAGGTGAACAGGCATCCGTACACCATCCTGGGCGTCGCTCCGCCGGAGTTCAACGGGACCTTGCTGTTTTTCTATCCGGATTTCTTCTTGCCGATGGTCAACCAGGAGGATGGGCCGAGTTTTCTGAACAATCGCGGACGCCGCAACATCTTCATGACGCTCGGACATGTAAAAGCAGGAGTCACTCCTGCGCAGGCCATTGCCGATCTGGACTCGATTGGGGCCTATCTGGAGAAGAGCTATCCCAAGGACGATGCCTACATGACCTACTCTCTGGCCCGCCCCAGCCTTATCGGCGACATGCTAGGGCCAGCGGTGAAGGGGTTCATGACGGGATTGATGCTGCTGGCCGGACTGATTCTGCTGGCCGCATGCGCCAACCTGGGCAGCCTGTTTGCCGCGCGCGCCGCCGATCGCTCCCGCGAAGTAGCCCTGCGCCTGGCGCTCGGATCGAGCCGAAAACGCATTTTGCGCGCGGTGTTTACCGAAGCTCTGCTGATTTCACTCGTTGGCGGCGTTCTGGGGCTTCTGGGTAGCGTCGCGCTTTTGCGCCAGTTGAGCATCTGGCAGCCGATTCCCGAATATCCCATGCACGTGCCCGTATACCCCGATGCGAATGTCTACCTGGTCGCGCTGTTTTTGGCTTTGGCCAGCGGATTCCTTTTTGGCGCGGTTCCGGTGAGGCAGATTCTTCGCGCCAATCCATACGAAGTGGTCAAGGGAGGATCAACCGGAATCATTGTGGGCAATACGGGGCGCCGGATCACTCTCCGCGATGTATTGCTCGTGGTGCAGATTGCCATCTGTGCGGTACTGGTGACTTCTTCGCTGGTCGCCTTGCGAGGCCTGGCACGCTCAATGCACAGCAACTTCGGGTTTGAACCCAAGAACACGATGCTGGTGGATACGACGCTCAGCATGGCCGGTTACAGCGGCGACAGGCTACACGCCATGCAGAGGCGCATGATCGATGCCTTGCAGACGATTCCCGGTGTGAAGACGGTGGGGTTTGTAAGTCAAATCCCGCTGGGTGGGGGCAGTTCGACTGCGGACGTCTTCACCGAACAGACGACGGAATTGAGGACGGCTAACGCCGCGGCAAATGTTGCCGTGTACAAGATATCTCCCGAATACTTTCAAGCGGCGGGCACATCCTTGCTGGACGGCAGAAGTTTTTCGTGGCAAGACGACAGCGATTCGCCGCGCGTGGGCATCGTGAATGCGCTGTTTGCACGCATGGTTTTCGGCTCAGCCAGCAACGCGCTGGGCAAGTATTACAAGACGGAAGATGGAGCGCGGGTGCAGGTGGTTGGAATCGCGGAGGACGGAAAGTACTATCAGATGACCGAGGATCCGCGGCCGGCGATGTTTCTGCCGTTCCTGCAATCTCCGACTGGGATGACAACCCTTGTGGTGCGCTCGGAACGCGATCCGCAACAACTGGCGACAGCTATCCGGAACAAGATTCGAGGAATGGATGACAGCCTGCCGATGTTCATCCAAACCTGGACCCGGGGCCTGGATCTGGCCCTGTTTCCCTCGCGCGTAGCGACGGTGGCGCTGGGAGTGCTCGGGCTGATGGGTGCAATGCTTTCGCTAACGGGCATCTTTGGAATGGCGGCGTACTCGGTGAGCAAGCGGCTGCGGGAGCTGGGAATTCGGTTGGCTCTGGGTGCGCAGCGGCGCGAAGTGTTAAAGGCTGCATTGGGGCGGTCCATTCGATTGCTGGCATTCGGTTCGGCGACAGGACTGCTCCTGGGAATTCTGGCCGCCCGGGTTCTTGCGTTCATTGTGTACACAGCCACGCCGCGCGATCCGCTGGTTCTGGGGGGCGTGGTTCTGGCCATGCTTTTGCTGGGCCTTCTGGCTATATGGATTCCAGCTCAGCGCGCTCTCTCGATCGATCCGATGATGCTGCTGCGCGAAGATTGAGTCGGCCGCAAATCTTCACTCTGCGCTGGCTGGTTCGCTCTCATCGAGAGATCGTGAACTTCGTCGCAAGTGTTGCCTCGGATGAACCACCGGCAAACACGGTATAGTTGCCCGGCTCAACGATCCACTGGTGATGCGTGCTCCAGACAGCAAGATCGCTCTGCTTCAGGTGAAACTCCACGCGCCTGGATTCGCCTGGCTTCAGGTGGACACGTGAGAATCCCATCAGGGCCCGATCCGGTGTTTCCACAGTGCCGACGTCGTGGTGCAGATAGAGTTGCGCGATCTCGTCGCCTTCCACGTTTCCGGTATTCGTCACTGTCACCGTTACAACAACATCGCCGTCTCTCCCATCGGGCGGCGCCTGAACTGATAGGTTGTCATACCGGAAAGTTGTGAAGCTCAAGCCAAATCCGAAAGGAAACTGCGGCTTCCGATCGCCATCTACATACTTTGTCGATTTCGACGGATCGAAGTTATAGAACGCCGGCAGCTGGCCGACACTCTTTGGAAATGTGATCGTGAGCTTTCCACCCGGGTTGTTGTCGCCAAAGAGCGTCTCGGCTACAGCCTGCCCGCCGAATTCGCCGGGGTACCAGGCTTCCAAGATGACTGGCACATGTGCCGCCGCCCAGGGAATTGTCAGCGGGCGACCATTTTCCAGAACCAAGGCCGTTGGTTTCCCGATCGCAACAATAGCTTCAAGCAGTTGCTCTTGATTACCAGGCAAATCCAGGCTCTGCCTGTCAGATCCTTCGCCGGAGATTCCCGGGTACTCCCCCAGCGCGAGGATAACGACTTCGGCTGCTCTCGCAAGGTCGACAGCTTTCTTGATGTCGGAGCCGTCATCCACTGCAATCGAAGCACCCTGCAACAGCGTACGCAAGCCATCGGCGATGCAGATGCGCAGTCCGTTCTTCTCATCCTCGTAGTCTCCATACCGAGCAACGGCTGCATTCGGCCCGATGAGCGCGATGCGCTTCAGAGTCTTCGGCAAGGGCAACAGTCGCCCATCGTTCTTCAGCAACGTCATGGACTCTCTGGCCGACTCGAGTGAGACTGCCAAATGTTCCTTGTCGCGTTTCACACGAGCAGTCATCGACGTGTCGACGTACGGGCGATCGAAAAGACCAAGTGCAAACTTTGCCCTGAGCACCGATGACACAGCGCGATCAAGGGCACTTGGGGAAAGCGTATGGTCCTGCATGCCCGACACGATCGCGTTCTGGAATTCTTCGTGGCTGAAGTCATAGAACTGCATGTCCACGCCGGCATTGATAGCCTGCACGATTGCATCCTTGGCGTTCGCGGCCGTGTGGTGATCCTCCCAGAGACGGCGGATCGCGCCGAGGTCAGAAAGCACAAAACCCTGGAATCCCCACTCTCCGCGCAGAATGGTGCTGAGGAGGTCTGGATCTGAAGCGACTGGTACGCCATCGATTTCGTGATACGCAGCCATAACGCCCATCGCGTGTCCTTCGCGAATCGCCGGCTCGAAGGACTTCAGCATGATGGTGCGCAGTTCGCGCTCGCCAATGTGCACCGGAGACGTGTTGAGTCCGCTCTCGGGAGAGCCGTGACCTACGAAATGCTTTGGTTCCGCAATTACGGAATGGTCACTGCTGAGCGATTCGCCCTGCGCGCCTTCCACATAGGCCAGACCGAGTTGTCCCGTTAGGTAGGGATCTTCTCCGAAGTCCTCTTCTACGCGGCCCCATCGCGGTTCGCGTGCCACGTCGAGAACGGGAGCCAACACCATATCCACACCTGCCGCCCGCATCTCGCTTGCGATTGCGGCCCCGGTACGTCGGGCAAGATCAGGATTCCAAGTCGCCGCCAAATTAATCGGAGCGGGAAAGACCGTGCCGTCGTTGTAGCCGTGCAGACCCTCTTCGATGAAGATGGCGGGAATCCCGAACCTTGAGTGCTCGATCGTCCATCGCTGAATCTCGTTTGACAGTTCCGCGCTCGGGTAAAGATCATGAATGCTCCCCACGCCGAGCGTTCCAAACAGCCTGTCTGCCTTGTTCGTTTGGAATTTCGCGTTCGCCGCCGCGTGCGTTTTGTCGAGAGCGTTGTCGACCAGGTCAGGCACCCCCGCGTACATGTCGAGCTGCCGAGCCTTCTCTTCGGCGGTCATGCGAGCGATCAAATCGCGCACACGATCTTCAATAGGCAGGTTTGGCTGCCTGAATGGCGCAGCAGAATCCGGGACGTGCGTCGGCTGTTGAGCGGCCACAGCGGCCGAGAGACAGAGAAGATAGCAGGCGAAATAGTGACGTCTCATGGGATCCTTCGAATGATACCGTTAATTTTCGCCCTTGGGCCTCAGCTGTAAGGGATGCTTGCGAACAACCTACTGTAAACCGGATCGTGTTGTGCTTCTGACCGATGGATCGGGGTGTGCCTTCAGCTATTCTTGAGAGTGCTCGTGGAATTGGACTGAACGAGGCGTCCAACTTTTCTGCCCGGAGATCAGATCGTGCCAGCGTCGATTGCAGTCAGAATGGTGCCACTGGGCAAAATTGGCCCAGTTGCCTGGCAAGCTGTATTCATAATCCTTTTGGCGATGGTCGCGGAGCGTGCATCCGCGCAGGTGGAGTACGTCGATCCAACCATTGGCAATGTCGGGATCCTGCTCGTGCCGACGCGTCCAGCCGTCTACATGCCAAACAGCATGATTCGGGTGTACCCGATTCGCGCAGACGCGATGGACGATCAGATCGAGTCCTTTCCTCTCACCATTAACTCCCACCGGATCCAGGAACTATTCAGCCTGATGCCCGGTGAAGATGGCAGGCCGGCTAGCTGGGACCAGGAAACGACAACGCCTTACTACTACTCCGTCCATCTCGGTGATGAGCGCATTCATACGGAGTTTTCGGCCACCGAGCGCTGCGGTTATTTCCGCATGACGTTTCCATCAGGAAACGCTTCCGTGGTGCTTGCGAACCGTCTCCCCGGCGAGCTGCACGTGCAGGCAGACGGCGCGGTCGTTGGCGAGGAGCGGTTCAACGACATGGCTGCGTTTGTCTATGGGGAATTCAGTTCACCCGTACAATCCAAGCTCGAGACCGCCGGCGACAAATCGCGCATGATTGTTTCAAGCGGGGGCTCCAAGGTTCTGGAATTTCGCTACGGCATTTCTTTCATCAGCGCTGAGCAGGCAAAGCGGAATCTCAGCCGGGAGATTCCAGCATGGGGCTTCGAACAGGTCAAAGATGCGGGAAAGAAGCGATGGAACGAGACACTCGGCCAGATAGCGGTTGAAGGCGGCACTGAGGCGCAGCGCAGAGTTTTCTACACAGCCCTCTATCGATGCTTAGAACGCATGGTCAATATCACCGAGGATGGGCGCTACTACAGCGCTTTCGATCATAGGGTCCATGAAGACGCGCGTCCCTTCTATGTCGACAATTGGCTCTGGGATACGTTTCGTGCCCTGGAGCCGCTCCAGACGCTGCTGAATCCAGAGATGGAAGCAGACAAGATCCAATCCTATGTCCGCATGTACCAGCAATCCGGCGTTATGCCAACGTTCGCTATTCTCACTGGGAACTACGCGTGCATGAACGGCAATCATGCCGCTCCATGGTTTGCAGATGCCTGGTTCAAGGGCGTGCGCAATTTCGATTTGCCGACTGCTTATGAGGGAGTGCGAAAGCGATCTCTCGACATGACGCTGCTTCCATGGCGTCTCGGCCCTAAATCCCCCCTCGATGATTTTTACAACGAGCACGGGTATATGCCGGCGCTTCGGCCGGGCGAGAAGGAGACATACCCGCAGGTCCATCCGTTTGAAAAGCGGCAACCTGTTCCTGTCACGCTCGAAAACAGCTTCGATGACTGGAACATCGCCCAGCTTGCGCGTGAATTGAAGAAACCAGACGACGAGCAACTCTTTCTCAAACGAGCCGCAAACTTTAAGAAGATTTTCCGCGCCGATAAGGGAATGATGTGGCCCAAGGACGACGAGGGAAAATGGATTGACCCTCTCGACCCGAGGTTCGATGGGGGGATGGGTGGACGCGACTACTATGACGAAAACAATGGGTACACCTACACCTGGGACGTACCGCAGGATTTCAATGGCCTGATCGCATTAATGGGCGGCGCACACAAAGCCGAGGAGAACCTGGATCAGCTATTCCGCGAGCCGTTGGGTCGATCAAAATATGAGTTCCAGGCGAAGTTCCCCGATTCCACATCCATGGTGGGGCAGTTCTCGATGGGGAATGAACCAAGCTTCGCCATCCCCTATATCTATAACCGTCTTGGCGCTCCGTGGAAAACTCAAAAGCGCACCCGCATGCTGCTGGAATCATTCTTCACAGACGAACTGCAGGGCATTCCTGGTGACGAAGACGGCGGCGGAATGAGCGCATTCGTAGTCTTTTCGATGCTCGGTTTCTATCCCGTCACCCCGGGTATTCCGGTTTACGACATAGGCAGCCCGGTTTTCGACAAGGCAACGATTCATCTGAAAAATGGGAAAGATTTCGTAATTCTCGCTCGCAACAATTCCCGCAACAACAAGTATGTGCAGAGTATCCGGCTGAATGGCCAGCAGCTGGATCAGGTCTGGTTTCAACATTCTCAGATCGCTGGCGGCGGGACGCTGGAACTCGTCATGGGCGATGCGCCGAACACGTCTCTCGGATCGACAGTCCCCGAGTTTCCTCCAGCATCCGCATCAGTAAAACCCGAACGATACGTCCACTAATAACTATCCGCAAAGTTTCAAGAATGATCTTGCGCCGGAATCAAGCCCGGCGGCGCGAATCTTGGCAAGCTGATCGCGCGACTCGATAGTGCCTTCCGTCAACAGGAATCCAGAAGCCATTTCGAGATCGTTTCCCGGAGTCCGCATCGTTTCGGTCAGAGGTGTTCCGTCATTCCGAATCTCCAGCGGCTTTTCCGGCGGCGAGCGAGTACTGCCGCGAGTGAACGGCGCAATTAAATTTAGCCTAGACCCGATGCAAAAATTCCTAAGCCACGCTATTGAACTGCGCAGCGAGTTTTTTCATTGCTGCATTTTCGCGGGTCACTTCACCAGTCTCTCGACTGTGCAATGCTATCTCTGCGGCGATTGAACGACCGAGAATTCGCTGATCTATATTGCCAAACGACCCAGGGACGAGGCTTCCCAACCAACCGACCCAGGCCGGGGTATGAGTGTTGCCGATAATGATGCCGGGGCGAAATATGGCGAGGCGGGCAAAACCGACACTACGCACGGTGTCTTCCTTCATGCCCATTACTCGCGCATAGCGAAACCGGCTGCGCGCTGTGCTTCCTGCCGCAGAAAGTAGGCAAAACTGCGCGATTCCGGCGTCATGGCAGCCACGCGCAAAGGCACCGACGATGCCAATCTCAAGTCGCTGCAATTCTTCTTCGCTCCAGCGCATCGATCCGGAACCGACGCCAACACAGCTCACGGCGCTGACGGGGCCTTGGCTTAAAACTCCGCGGGCAAGGGCGGCAGTGCGCTCGGCAAAGTCCGCAGCGCTGCTATCAAGAACGACGTTGCGCACGCGAGATCGCGGTGCAATGGGCTTTCTGGTGACCATCACCACTTCGCGGCATTCCGAAGTTGCCAGCAGTTCTGCGACGGCTGCACCGCCGACTTGTCCGGTACCACCGAGGATAATTGCGGCGAAATTCTGCTTCACAAATAGGACCTCTGCTAGCTAAGGATGCGACAGCCGTTCACCCCAAGAGAGAAGCATCTTTGGTCTCGGTTCTAAATTGAGCCAGTGAGGCATGGTTTTTCTCAATCGGCGCTATCAGGGCAAAGCGCTCCTTGCAATGATCACGAGTCGGTTATTGAGTCGGCGCCGTTGATCCCAGTTGCGTGGAAAGGAAACGAACCGTCGCCTCATCCGCACGCAACCAGTCCTTCCAGCGCAAAAAGCCGTGAATTTCATTGGGAAGCACGAGTTCCTCGAAAGGTGTCTTCTGCTGCTCGAGACGGTGCGCCAGCTCTACAGTTTGATCGAACGCCACATTCCGGTCGTCGTCCCCCTGGATCAGCAGTACCGGTGATTTCCACTTCGCGATATCCGCATCCGGCGAAGCGGCGAAGGCCGTCGCGATCGCCTGTTTCCACGAGGCATCTGCTTCGTACCAGTGTTCCGGGAGATCTCCACCCTTGCTCATCTCCGGCACCCAATTGGAGATGCCGTGAAAATCCACGCCTGCCTTGAACACATCGGAGTTTCGAGCCAGCGCGAGCCCCGTCAGATAGCCACCGTAGGATCCGCCCCAAATGCCGATCCGGTTCGCCTCGACGCCCTCCACCTTCTCGAGATAGTGCGCTCCCGCCAGCACATCCTGGTACTCCGCCGCGCCTGCTGGCCCGGCGTGCGCAGGATGCTGGAACGCCCGGCCGTATCCGATGCCCAGTCGATAATTCACCGAGAGCACAGTGAAGCCATGCGTCGCCAGGTATTCATTCACCGCGTAGGCATTGCTGTAGTAGTCCATGTAGTGCCAGCCCAGCAGCATTTGGCGCGGTGGTCCGCCATGCACAAAGATCACGCCCGGTTGCCGCGAACTCGCGCCGGATGCGCGAAACAGCTGGCCTTGGATGGTGAGACCGTCCGGCGACTTGAATCTCACCAGCCTTGGAACGACGAGCATCCCCGACGGGTAGCCTTTCGTACCGCCTGTGTCGAGTCCATGGCCATCGTCCGCTCCCGCCAGAACAGCAACCGATGCGGGACGGCGCGCGTCCGCCGTGATGTAAGCGACTTTCCCGCCTGCGAGCGCGGCAGGCGACCACTCGAGGCTTTCTCCGCTCGTCAGGGCTTCCGGAGCCGCCCCATCCATGCGGACGCGAAACAGATGCCGACGATCCTCATCGCCGGCGGCGCCTCCGGTGTTCGCGCTGTAGACCAGCACGGTGCGGTCGGGGCTCATCGCCACGTTCTCCACCATAAAACGACCAGGCGTCAGCAGGGTCGCAGCGCCGCCCTTTACGTCCACTGCGTAAAGATGCGGCCAGTTGTCCGTTTCCGCCAGAAACACCAGCTTGTCATTCGCCATCCAGAACAGCGGCTCGTCTTCGCCCACATACGACAGTGAACCGGCGAGGGTGTCCGGCGAATTCCACACCAGGTGCCCTTCGCCGGTCGTGGCATCGGCCGTCCAAAAGGCGAACGGGTGTGGTCGCTGCACAAGAAAGCTTTCCGGCGCGTCTCCGTGACCGGGCTTCCGCAGAAACGCGATCGAACCGCCGTCCGGCGACCAGACGGGCTCTTCATCGAAGTTGGTCGATGGAGCCAGGTAGACCAGGGGCTGCGCAGGCGACGTATAGACGCCGATAAAGCTGTGATCGCCCCTCCCCGACACAAACGCGAGCCGCGTCCCATCCTTTGACCAGACCGGCGTGCCATCCTTTCCGCGGTCGAAGAAAAGCCGTTTCCCCTCGCCTGCCTTGCCCGTTCCCCTCGCCAGCACTACTCCCCAGATTTGTCCATCCTTCACATACGCCACTTGTCCCCTTGAGGAGGCGGCAGGACTGTCGCCCTCCGCAATTTGCACCGGCGCACTTTCCGCGCCGTCGGTCGCAATCGACCAGATCGTGATTTTGGGCTCGGTCGGATTCCCCTCTGGATCGGGAGCCAGATTGCCCGCAGCGGGCCAATTCTCGTCGTGGTCTCCGCCGCGCACATACACCAGTTGCGATCCATCGGCCGAAAAGTTGATCTGGGTCAGTTCCTGTCCATCATCCTGCGTGTAGTGCGTAAGCTGGCGTGGCGCACTATCGGTCGCAAGAGCGAACCAGATGTTGCGGACACCGCGCACGTTTTCAACCCAGGCAAACCGATCCCCCTTTTCAGATGCGGCAAGCCCGCTCACATAGGAGTAGCCAAGCACCTGCTCCATGTTCGGTCCAGACGCAGCAAAAACCTGTGACTGCAAAACGCCACATGCGACCATCGCGGTGAGGACGACAACACGGAACGCAAAGCAACGAAAAAGTGGAAGGCATCTCATACCAGTAACGTATAGCAGAGATCCACGCTTCGGTGCGTGCGTTGGATTATTCGCGGTGACCGCGATCCCCGGATTGCTCCATTGCCCCAGCGATCGTTTCCAGAATTCCTTGTCCTGGAAACGTGCCGCGGCGATTTGGCATCAACCGATTATCGTTCCTGGCGACAAGGAGATCCAGCGAACGATTCGAAGCGACGGCAATCGAACGCCAATTCCACTAGAAGTTGATTGCTAGAGAGAACTGGCCGAAACGGCGTTCGTCGTTTGCCCCTCCATTGTTGCCGATGCCGCCTTTCGAGGCTGTGATGGGAAGCGGCGCACCATAGCCCGTATTCGCGACGTCGTCCAGGCTCTCCTGGATGTAGAGGTTGTGGTGATTAAAGACGTCGAAGCCCTCCGCGCGGAAGACCAGATTTAGACGCTCATGAATGGGAAATGTTTTACTGAGCGCCGCGTCGAGGTTCCACGCGCCAGGACCGCGAAATGAATTGCGCGCGGTCATAGCCGATGGATACGGACCCCAGTCGGAGATGCCATCCGGAAAGTTCGGTATCACGAGATTTGGATTGGTGAAAGAGACCGCCGACGGGAGGTGGCCGATAACATAGGCGTTCTGCCCTCCACCATCTGCTCCATTTGTTGACTTGAACGTATGGTTGGCGATGTGTGTGGAAGGCGTGTACCGGGGAACGTTATAACCCGCACCTGCCTGAGAATCGTTGGTGCTGTCGAAATACGGGAATGGCGTACCGGTCCGGACAGAGTATATGCCGGATATCTGCCAGCCGAAAAGTGCCTGCTTCAACGCGCCATGGCGGTTCGCGAAGAATGGCGAGCTGTAGATCGGCGCGACGACCAGCCTATGCCGAATGTCAAGATCTCCACTGCCGTAATCGAGGGAGGGATGGAAAGGATTCATGTAGCCGAGGAGAAAGAAAGCGTTGTTGGTCTCAGAGAACGCTGTGCTCAATTCATCGGTTTCATGAGCGAATGTATAGTTTGCTACCAGGCTCAAGGATGAGTGATACAGATTGGTCGCCTGGAACTGAATATTCATCGCATGGTAGTGGGAGTCGCCATTTGAACCGCGATTGTTGATGTTCGAGTATTGGCTGTTCAGGCGGGTCAGACCCACGTTGCCGTTTCCATCGCTGAGCGGATCACCTGCAAATACGTTTCCGCTCCCCAAGCCGTTGATGTTCTTGATGTCGTAGAGGTGAATGCCGCGCGCCCCGGCGTATTGAATTGACAGCATCGTGTTCGTGGCCAGCTGATGTTCCAGCGCCAGGCTGTAAAACTGCGTCTGCGCAGTCCGAATGTTCTCGTCAACGTTGCGCAGACTGGTTGGGGGCAGCGGCACGCTGCCCGAGGAACCCTCCAGTGGGCCGACATTGGAACTGGTCACAGGTGTTCCGTTTAGCACAACGACTGCATAGCTCGGCGGATTTTGGATCACGTTGAAAGTGACATTTCCAAAGTTGCGCTCATAGCTGATACCGTATCCGCCTCGAACGGAGGTCCTGCCATTCCCGGAGACATCATAGGCAAACCCTACGCGGGGCGATACTGTACCGTACTGCGGTTTCCATAGCCCGCCAATCGGACTGTCCGGGGTCGTGAATACTTGGCCGCTACGAATCTGCTGGTAGTAGTTTGAGCCCGGCCCGTAATAGTAGTTCGAGTCAAGGTTCGGATTGTTGTTGTGCTGCACGCCATAGAACTCGTAGCGAACACCTAGGTTAAGCGTGAGCTTTGGCATCACCCTGTATGAATCCTGGCCGTAGACGGCCCAGTCATGGAAGCGATCGCTGCGGGCAAAGGAAGGCGAAGTCGCGGGCAGGTTGATGGAACAGCCGGCTGTCTGAGTCAACGCGCCGGTATAAGGATTTCTGACGCAGGGAAGGCTGCCGTTCGCATTGACCGCAGCTTGAAAATTAGTCAGCACGCCGTTAACAAGATTCTGAATTCCGGCTGCAGCCGTGCTCCCCAACTGCTCGGTAGCCTGCGCAAATGCACCATAGGCTTGGTTGTCCTGGATGTAAAGGAGTTGGCCGCCGAACTGCATCGAGTGGCTTCCCTTTGTCCAATTCAGGTCCTGATTCCACTGAATCGTGTTCTGCGGTCCACCAAATGGCAATCCGCCGACAGCCGGGTTTTCATCAGAGAAACCTGGCAACTGGATGAAAGTCGACGTTCCAGGGACTTGTGCGTTCACCGATGTGATGAGAACGGGGGAGTTCTGCAGCTTGGTGTCGTAGGTTTGAAACGTGTTCAGGCGGCTGAAGCTCAGCTTGGTGCTGGTAATCAGGCTAGGACTGAAGATGTGAGAAAGGCTCAGGAGATAGGCAGTGTCCTGGAACGTCTGGCCCACATTGTATTGCGGATAGGGCGAGGCGAAGATGCCGCCGGATTGATCGACCTCATCGTAGTTCACGTAGCGGAAGAACATCTGGGTCTTATCGCTGAGAACATAATCGCCGCGCGCGACGATGTTGTATGTATTCTGCGGTACCCCGCCGCCAGCGTTGGCCGGCGCGATGAACGACACCTGTCCAAACACCGGCGTGCCGTCCGGGACTCCCGTGAATGAACCGATTCCCGCGGGGCCGGACAGATAGGTCTTGTTAAATGTGAATTTGTTGCCACTGCCGTAGGTGTTAAAGAACTCCTGACTGTTGGGCGCAGTGAGCGCCAGAAATTCTGGAGTCGGCACTGCAGCGGTGAGAGTAGCGCCGCTGCGCACGCGAATCCATTCAGTGCTGCCGAAGAAGAAGAGCTTGTTCTTCAGAACCGGGCCTCCGACCGCGAAGCCGAATTGATTGCGCGTGTACTGCCCTTTGGGCGCCGGAAGCGCATCTGTTCCGCCCTGAACGAGGAATGCTGAATTGATCTGGTCGTTTGTCTCCGTGTTCGACGTGTAAGCTGCCAGGCGATTGAACTCCCACAGGCCGCCGTGAAATGCATTCGATCCGGCCTTGGTGGAGACATTTACGATGCCACCGGATGCCCGGCCGTACTGGGCTTCAAAATTGCTGGTGGTTACACGAAATTCCCGCACCGCATCGACCGGGACATACACACCGATACCGTCTGCGAAGACGGATATGTTTTCTACCCCGTCGAGCAGGATCTCAGTGCCGCTGGCTCGTTGTCCGTTGATACTGAACCCCACAGCGCGCGTCGAGCTGGGTCCGTTCTGGTAAGTGTTATTCGATCGTGAGTCGCCGCTCGACGAACTGTCGCCGGATGAGATGTTGCCCGACAACGCTACGAAGTCGTAAGGATTGCGGGTGAGGCTCGGCAGACGGGATATTTGCTCCTCATTCACGATTTGCGAAAGTTCCTGCGTCTGCGTATTGACCTGGGATCCGCCCTCGCCGACAACTTCTACCTGTGTAGTGCTGCTGCTCACAGAGAGCTTGGCGTCAAGCGTTACATGTCCGCCGACGGTGATTTGCACCTTCGCAGTGTATGGCTGAAAATTTGTGGATTTAATCGTGACTTCATAGGTAGACGGCTCGAGGCCCGCCGCTTTGTAAGCGCCATTTTCTGAGGTCGTCTCAGTTCGAACGGCGTTGGTGCCAATGTTCCTTACCGTCACAGTCGCCCCGGGGATGACAGCGCCCAGGGGGTCTGTAACGGTTCCTGCGAGTTGGCCGGTTTCAACTTGCGCTGACAACTGGGTTGTGCAGAGGAGGAGAACAGCCAGAACTCCGAGGGCCAGAATCTGCAGAGAATTCTTCATAGTATGCCTCTCAGTCGCCGCCCCGAGGGGAGCGGAAATGCGTTGGGGAACTCCTGTGACAGCAATCCGTTCAAGGCCGCTGAAGTTTCGTTCCATGACGGACAACCCAAATGATGCCAGCGCGTCGAAAGCAAGTCATATCCGCGTCCACTGCCGGCTCTGGGGCTAGCACGTGCAAATGCAGTGCCTACCTGACCTCGCGAGGCCATGCGTGTGACGAATGGTAGAAATGTGCAGTTGGAAGCGCACCAGAATGGGACGAGCAGATGAAGTGCATCTGGTCGTGAAAATCTTAGCCCTCGCAGAGGGCTGAATCATGTTGAATTGCGGATTTCGCCGGGTTTTGCCTACCTCATTTCGAAGAGGTGACGTGTAGCGGCAATTGAGTGACGAGAGGGCAGCAGGGGAGGACAGTTAACCAGAAACCATTTGCCATGGAAGAAAGTGCGCCAAAGCCCAATACAGAAACTCATACACTTAAGGAGGGAGGCAGATTTTCGATTCAGGGCTGCCGAAGCAGTTCTGGATCGTAAGTTGACCCTACCAAAACTCCGAACCGCGAACTCCGCCTGAAGATAAAAGACTAGGCAAGCCAGGCCTCGTTCAATTCTTGAAAAGGACCGCCTCTTTAGCCGTTAATAGCCGCGTATCCATACCTGAGGTCGGCGTCCATCGACAGCCCGTGCAGATCCCGCGCGGAGCAGAGCCGTGATGGGGCCTACCGAGATGGAGATTTTGCTCCTCATCGAGACTTGCCTTCCAGCTCGTGTGGAGGCTCTGTACGGCCCAGAGTGTCATAAAGCGGTTGGACGGGTTCGATCGACGGGTTCTCCTCGGCAGTAGAAATCGCAAGAATGCGAATCTTATCGTTCGACGGGAGCGTAATCGATTTCGCGTCCCCAGCTACCTCAATCGGATACGCGAACAGATAGGAATACTCATAAGGTTCATTTAATCCAGAAGCCGTGTGATGATGCGAAGCGTACCAAGCCAGGCTCGCAGTCTTCACATACCCGGCTTTCAAGCCCACATAGTCTTCAGGATAGCGTGGAATGATCGGACGCTGTTCCCGCTGTTCCTCATCGACAGGAGGCCACACCGGGTGACTGGCTGAGATTGCCCAGTCACGCTCCGCAGGAATGTTCCAGATGCGCGTATCCCACTGACCGACAAATCCGCTCCAGTCCTGGATCGTCAACTCGACTTTCTTATTACCAACCCTGAATGAAGCGATCTGGTCGCCACCTGTCGCAGCGGCAAGCACATAGATGCGATTGAAGCGTCCCGCTGGCAGGGCAATCGTCTGCCCCTTCGCGACAACTGCGTTTGGCACTCCCGTTTTTGCTGGTTCCAGCTTGAACTCCACATCGTGATAGTTGATCGTCGCAGGCAGCATCTCCGCTGGCATCGCATTGCCGGCGCCGTCGAAGCCGCCCCCAACTACCTTGGTATCGTCATTGCTCGCCACAGCAAGGTCGTAATGCAGGGCCACGGGCTGTGAGTGTATAGGTCCCAACCTGGTGCCGGGCGTGCCAAGACGGACCGCAAACGTCTTCGCCTGATACGACTTGAACGAAGTGAAAAGCTCACCCCCGCTGACGTTCGCCGACCCGACTGGCTGTTCCTGAGCATTTATCTCGCGAGCCGCTGCAATAGGTCCGGCAAACGAAACCCGAACATTCTCAGCCGGCTTGCCATCAAGCTCTACCATGCGCACAACCACTTCGTCGCTAGCTTCCGCTTTTTTCAGCGCGAGCACTCGAATGCGAGGATTACTCAGATGGACCAGAGAGAAGGTGCTGCCCAACTTGCCGGCATGTTTGGTCGTCTGAAATGCAATCAGTGGGTCGTTCAACCGATAGGCTTGCCAATCAGTTTGAGACTGCTGCCAGCTGCCTGCGTGACCAACCAGTCCAAAAGAAAACTCGTGGTGACCCCAATCCTGATTCGCTTGATCGGTGTAAGTCGCGGGCCTGCCATTGGCCGGAGGCGTGATGCCAGGCGTCCGCAGCAACGTCAACCGCAGCGTATTGTCATTCGGTTTGTCAGACCCATTCTTGCAGTCCGTCAGAATGGTCGTCCCGAAGGTGCCGCTCTTGTCAGCGAGATCGATCCAGCGATGCGATGCAACCTCAAACTGACGCTCCTGCGCGTTCGATCGCTGAATCGTTCCGACTTCCCAGTTGTAGGTTGCATTTGGATTGCTCGCGCTGAGAGGGAAGGTCGCCTTGAGATTCGCGGCCAGTGTTCGCCAGTCAATCGCATTGGCAAACTCCACCCGATTGCCGGCATCCCCGGCCGAGAGGCTGACGGTCTGAACAAACCTCGAGTCTTCTGCCTCGCGTGTCACTTCAAGTGAGACACGAACCGGGCCATTTTCCTTGATCCGGACGTGGGCGGGCTCATCCACATACGAACGTGGTGCAGCTTGCTCTTGCTCAAAATCCATATTCCACGCGGGGTAGACCTTCGGCGTGTCAGTTGAGATTGCAAGCCGAATAGGAGCTGACAGCAACTCTTTTCTCAAGCTCTTATCGAAGATGCTCGCCACGTCACCCTTCGCATTTACCTGCACGAGATAGCGATCATTCTCCAGCGACGAATCGGTTACTCTCAGTCCGGAGTCGCTCTTCGCCGCTTTAGCGAAGAGCACTCCGTAAACTGAGTACCCGACCGACGGGGTCTTCGCCACAAAAAGAACTTTGCCATCCTCAAGCTGCGACGCAACTTCCATCCCCTCGTGATCGACGACCCTGACCGCCTTGGGAGCCCCATTCGGAAACTCCACATGCGCTTCAACCACATCTTCTCTCTCGATATTCAGCGGGTTGAATACCACGATCGGCACACCGCTCACTTGCGTGTTGAGCCCTGAAGTGACTGCCTCGTTCGCATCGGTCAATACCCCTGCAAACTGGTTCGACACGATCACATCGTCGTTCCATGCAAACTGGTACGCGCGTGGCGTCGCGGTCCCAGCGCCTGTATCGTGAAAATGCCCGCCAAGCTCCAGCATCCAGGCATCATTGATCCGCTGCTGAGGATAGGCGCGACCTCCCATCCACGCGGCCGCAACCGAGGCCTTCTCTGCTGCGTCCGCCAGTAGTTCATTCTTGATAATCCAGCGCTTGTGGTACGCCTCCGAGGTCAGCGAACCCGCAGAGTGATTGATCAGTTCGAGATCACCCTGGTAGTGCGGCAATCGAGAGGCCAACGGCGGCGTAATGTCGTTGAACATCTGATCTGCCGCAGACTCGATCACATGCACTGGGCCCAGCCCAACTCTTATTGCAGGAGCGTTGGACGCAGCCGCTGTCGGCGTTTGCCCCATTGCGAACGCTGTGTTCGGAGGAGACGGCAATACCGTTTCACTCTTCGTGACGGTGGCTTCAAGCAGCTTGACCGTCGATTCCTGAGTCGCACCCCCGATGTCTCCGGTTCCTACGTAGTGGTAATCGGCGAAGATGCCCCCTGCCTTGCCATCGATATCAATACGCTTCACCCAGTTCTGTTCCAGCGCTCGCTGGCGCATAGCAATAGCCCTCTGCTGCTCCGGAGTTAACCGTGCGCTCTCCTCGCTCGTCAATTGAGGCGCCGAGGCGGAAAGTGGACCCGTTGGCTCCTGGCTCAGGTCCACATAAACATTGCTTCCGTATCCACCAGGGTTGAGAGCGGCAATCACGCCCTTCCCGTCCGGGCCAAGCCACATCCCGACATTGAAAGGAATACCCTCCGGAGTCTGTTCCGGCGAGCCGGGACCTCCAACTCTTGGTGATGGTTGCCACTGCGCGTTCAGCTTTTGTGTCGAAAATCCTTTGATGCCGGCGTGTGCCAGAATGCTTGGCAACGACGCGGGAAAGCCAAAGCAGTCAGGCAGCATATATTCAGTGCTTGCCTTGCCAAAGTCTTTGCGAAAATAATCATTGCCATAAAGTATTTGGCGGAAAATGCCTTCGGCGCTGGGAAGGTTGACGTCTCCTTCCGCCACCGACGACCCTGCCGGAAACCAGCGTCCCGCGGCGACATACTGTTGCATCCGCGCGTAATCGGCGGGATAGTACTCCTTCATCAGGCGGTACCGGTTGGCTCCCGTCCAGTTGAAGACGTAGTGCGGATACTTGTCGATGTAGTCGAAGTTGACCCGCATGGTCTTGAGCAGAAACTCGCTGATCGTTTGCGGAAATTCCCACCGCCATTGCGTATCGAGATGCGCGTATGGCACTACATACAACGTCGGCGTCTGGGTAATATCCGGCGCCTTCATCGTCTGCGCCGCGACGGGCAACGAACAACCGAAGATCGCCGTTCCAAGACTGATGGATTGAAGAAGATAGCAGACCATTCGGCGTGCAACTCGGGAGCGTGAAAATCGTGTCATTGGGAGCCGTCCAGCCACACCGATGCCGCACGGAGGGCTCAGGTTTGAGGTAATTGCTAGAAGAACAAACCCCACGCGCCGGCACACGCATGGGGTTTGCTTTATCCTTGCCGACTCAGAACCAGTACCTCAGTCCGGCCTGCAAGTTGCGAGGGTTGGTGGTGGTCTTTGAGGTAACCTCGCCAAATGTGCCCGCCGTCGGGTTCAAGTTTGGGCCGGCCAGGTTGGGGTGATTGATGAAGTTATAGGCATCAACCTTGAACTCGAAGCCAGTCCTCTCATTGATCGCAAACGACTTCTTCATATTGAGATTCCAGTTCTGGAATCCCGGTTGATAGATGGAGTCCCGGACCCCTGGCTGGTGGACGAAGGTGTTTGGAGGTGCCGCTGTAAAGATGTTTGCGCCATCTGCATTGGTTGTCGAAAACCATTTGCCGGTTTGACCAGGGTATCCGGCAAACTTCTTCAACAACTTCGGATTCCCGTTCATCGTGTAGAACTCGCCTTCACTGCCGCAACCAAAGCTTCCAAACTCGCCAACATTGGCAGGGTCACTGTTTGCTCCGATTCCGCACGGCACACCGCTTTGGAATTGAAAATTACCGCTCAACTGCCAGCCGCCCACAAGTTTGCCCGCAAGGTTATTCTGGCTCTTGAAGAACGGCAATGCGTAGAGGAAATTGATCACGAGAGCGTTGCGCGTATCGTATTCCGAAGGGCCCCATAACCCGCTGGTGTCATAGGAATCGGGAAGGATATCGCGATAGTTGGAACTGTCATCCATGCTTTTCGCGAGCGTGTACGCCAATTGGACCATGACGCCATTCGAGAACGGCCGGTTCCATGCAAGCTGGAATGAGTTGTAGCGCGAACTGCCGTTACTCTGCTCCTGCTGAATGGCCGCATATCCACGAAACGGACGCAGGTAGTTCGGGTTCTTGCCCGGGTTCTGGGACAAGGCTCCAACTGTCGGCTGATTGATGTCGACGGTCCGCCAATTATAGAGTCCCCGTCCACCGACATAGGCAACTGACACCATCGATTTCCAGAAGAGCTCTCGCTGAACCGTGGCGTTCCAGTTCCAACGTTGCGGAGACTGCAGGTTCCGCTTCAGGCTGGTGATCTGGAGAGGAGCAGCAATACCGGTGGCCAGGCTGCTTCCAGGGTTGTCGACCATGTCATTAAGTCCGGACGCCGGATTGACCGTAACGGCTGGCTGAAAGGGCGAGTTACCGCCCGGGAAGACGTTGTCCAGCAGGCCCATGCGGGTTGCAAAGTTGCCCACGCCTGCGCGAACCACTGTCTTTGGCGTTAGCTGATAAGCAATACCGATACGCGGCTGATAGTTGTGCGAAGTGTTGACATAACCCTTCTTCATGCCCGGAGCAAACAGAGCAGCACACGAAGAACCGTCACAGTCAGTGGGGTTCGGTTCAGCACCAAGCACACCGTGCTTGGCTGCGGAACTCGGGAAGGAGGAGTAGCCAGGGATCACAATGCCGTTATAAGGATTGCCGGTCCCAAGCGTCACGTTGCCTGTAGCAGGATTGACCGTGGGTGCGTTGGCTGGATTATAGGATGCAGGATCGAAGTAATCTGCATTTCCCCACGCCGGCGTGTAAGGTTCCAGGATGGAAATACGCACGCCATAGTCGATATGAAACTTGTTGTTTACCTTCCACGAATCCTGCACAAAGAACTCGTCCATCAGGCCATGCCAATAGGTATAGGACTTCTGTCCGATTTCGGCATAGCTGTCGGCGATGCCCATCGCCAGATTGGCCAAGCTGACGCCAGTCGTGGCGCCTAACCCGCTGCGGTTATCCGTAAAGAAAAAGGTGCCGTTCTGGTTGCTCGCGCCTCCAGGAACGGTGGCAACGTTGATCTGGTCGTTGTCGTTCTCTCCGGAAATATTGAGGTAGTAGCCGCCCTTAAACGCGTGATTTCCCCACACTTTCGTCAAACTATCCGACGCCGTTAAGATGGGACCATCCGAGTGCGAAGGGTAAGGACCACCAGCCAGGCTATAGAAGCTGTCTTGAACAGAAGCGGTGGGTATCTTGTCAGGCTGGGCCTTTTGTGCAGCCGGGAATATATACGGAAAGGTGATTCCCAGCGATGACCGGTTGAATCCGGCAAGAGACGCATTCACAGGAATATAGACGTTATCGAGGCTGAGCGTCACGCGAGCCTCGTTAATCATCGTCGGCGAAATAGTCCAGGTCCACGCCAATACGTTGGTCTGATTCGGACGGATGAAGTACTTCCCGGTCAAACCTGAACCCTGATCGAACGGCTGATACTCGTTGTAGGTCGCGTTTTGGCGGCGGAACTCCAACTTGTGGCGGTCGTTGATGACCCAATCGACATTGATGACCTGCTTCCGCTGGTTGATGGGGTGCGCGGCCTGGGCAATCCAGTTCTGAGTCCCGGAAAGATATCCCGGCGTGGGAGCCGGATACGCATTCAATATTGCCAGACCGTTCGCACTGAGCTGGTCACCGGGAATGACATTCCCCGTAAACGCCACGCAGCCCGCATTTCCAACCGCCGGGCACGTCGCCGGATCGTAAATCTGATGAACACCAGAAAGCCACGGGTTGGGGCTCAGGAATTCACTGAAGTCGCCTGTGCGCATCTTTAGAGTTGGAACAGCCTGAGTCTGCGTATCAGAGAAGCGATAGCGGATCCAGTCTTCGTTCACAAAGAAAAAGAACTTGTTCCGGAACCTGTCCATACCCAACTTCGGAATCCAGACTGGTCCGCCAAAGGTGAATCCAAAGTTGTTATAGCGGAATGGCGAAGCGAACCGCGTCGAAGCAGACTGATTGCGAACCCAGGTATTGGCATTCATTGCCGAGTTGCGCAGATATTCATACGCCGAACCGTGAAAGTCCCTGGTTCCACTCTTCGTAACAACGCGTAACTGGCCACCCGCGGCGTCACCGTACTCCGCTTGGTAGTCGGTATTGATGACCTGCATCTCTTCGGTCGCATCCACGCTCGCGACGCCGATGATGGCGCCGCTGCCACGGGTTCGAACTGCCGGAGCCCCATCAAAGGTCACCAGAGTATCCTGCGCGCGAGAACCATTGATCTGAAATGGATTGCCGCCGCCAATCGCGAAATTAAAGTCGCCCAGCGTCGAGCCGCTTCGCAAACCGGGAACCAGTGCTCCCATGTAGAGCGGATTGCGCCCGTTGAGTTCCTGATCGCTAACCTGCTTGCCCGTAATCTCAGCTTGTACCGCGCCTGACTCCGTCTGCAACACTTCGGCGGTCGCTGATACAGTCACCTCTTCAGTCATTGCCCCAACGGTCACGGGGGCGTCCAAAGACAGCGTAGTATTCGCGCCCAGCGTGTTGTGGTTGCTGACATATTTCTTGAAGCCTTTTACTGTCGCAGACAGGGTGTAGCTGCCTGCGGTCAAATTGGTAACGATGTAATGACCCTGCGAATCCGCGATCGCCTGATGAGTTTCACCCGTTGCCTCGTTGGTCAGGACGACTGTTGCACCCGCCACCACAGCTCCCGAGGAGTCTTTGACAAACCCGCCGATCGTACCCTTGTCGGACTGGGCAAATGCCCCTGCCGAGAACACGATGGGAATCAATACCGCACAGAAAAGACTAGATACTAGCCTTCGCATCCACTGAGGTTTCAACATTTGGCCTCCTCTTTTGACAGTGTTTCTTCGTGAGCCGTCCCGTTTCAGACGACTCCGGCCCGGGGGAATTCAGGCCTGCTACCAATATGATTGCGCTATCATACTGGTAGCGTAATCATAGCGCGAAAGAATATTCGGGTTAGCGCTTGCTCGTCAAGAAATATTGTTAATTTTGTGTTAGGAAAGGGACCTTCATCAGGGATAAAATGTCCCATCCTAATCGCTGGGAATCAAATGCTGGCTCCTTTCACCAGTAATCGCGGGCGCACCAAGGCCCGTAATTCGACACGTCCCAAACGGGCAACTCTCGCAGATGTCGCGCGACTCTCCGGTGTTGGACCCATGACCGTTTCACGCACCATTAATGGCCATCCCTACGTATCGGAACACACCGCAAACAAGGTCCGCGCTGCCATTCGTCAACTGAACTACACGCCAAACCAGGCTGCCCGCGTCCTTACCGGCCAGCTTTCCCGATCCATCGGTCTCATCGTTCCCGACATCTCTGACAGTTTCTTTTCCATCATCAGCCAGGCGGTCCAGGAAACCGCCCACGCAAACGGTTACATCCTCTGGCTTGCCGCCTCTGGTGAAGACTCTGCCATCGAAGCCTCTCAAGTCGAGATGATGACAACCTATGGCGTAGACGGAATCCTCCTGGTTCCAGCGCATAGCCGGAAAACCTACCTCAAATCTCTAGCTTTAGGGAGCACCCCCGTTGTCACCATCGACCGCCCAATCGACATAGCAAAAACAGACTCTGTTGAAGTGGAAAACAGGGCTGGAGCTCGCTTCGCCGTAGATCACCTCATACAACACGGCCGCAAAAGAATCGCCTGCATCGTAACCAATCCCCACCTGCGCACAATACAGGAACGCATCTCCGGATTCCGGGACTCGATGAAGCGAGCCAATCTCCAGATTACGAAGGAGGTGCACATCCCCAACCAGGAGTCCGCAAAGGCGGCCCTATCAAAACTATTCGCCTCCCGCAACGCTCCCGATGCGCTCTTCACCGCGAATAACGCGACAACGATTTGGGTTATCGGAGCGCTCAAGGAACTGAAGGTCAAGGTCGGGAAGGATCTGGCGCTCGTCGGCTTTGACGATGTCGACTTCTTCGCGCAACTCACGCCTGCCATTACTGCGATCCGTCAACCCGGAATCGACATAGGCAAGCTGGCAGCAGAAATCCTCCTGAAAAACATCCATGCCGAGACGCCATCCGCCTTCGTCAAAAATGTTCTCCCGTTAACACTGATCATCCGCGAATCCTGCGGCTGCAAATCAACAGACACTCGTCAGTAATCCATGGGAAAGATATCCAGCATCACCTCGCTCTCGGGCGATCCGCGCGTGATTCAGTTCTCCTTGCGACTGTCCATCTGATACCATCCTGCTCTTGGAGCCGGGACACTCCCCGCTGGCTTCAGGACAAATCTCGAGAGCTTATTCATGCCTACACGATCGCGACAGGTGTCGCTCTTGCTGCTTGTTCTCGCGCCGTTAGCAGCAGCAGCTCAATCTCCTCCGCCGCCGAACCTTGTTCTCCATAGTGAAGTTCATCCCTCGCAAAACCAGACGTATATCGAGGCTCCATTCACCGTCCCAGCCGGCGTACATCGCATCACAGTCTCTTTCCACAACCTGGGTCACGATCAGCACACCGTGCTCGACCTCGGAATCGCCGACCCAATTCGTTTTCGCGGCGCCAGCGGCGGCAACAAGGACCATTTCACTCTCAGCGATACTGATGCCACGCCTTCGTATCTTCCAGGAGCCATTCCTGCCGGCCGCTGGAAGCTTCTCATCGCCGTCCCGAATATTCGTCCTGGTATTACTTCGCCCTGGCGTGCCGAAGTGTGGTTCAACCGCGCGCTCGACGATTCATCATTCACTGACCAGCCGCTCCGCGACCAGCCTGGCTGGTACCGCGGAGATTTGCACATGCACGACGCGCACAGCGACGGAAGCTGTCCCAGCCAAAGTGGCAAGCCCATCCCATGCCCTCTTTTCCTCACTGCGGAAGCTGCTGCGCGCCGCGGTTTGAACTTCATCGCCATCAGTGATCACAACACCACTTCGCAGTCCGATAGTGAACGCGAGCTTCAGCCGTACTTCGATAAGCTGCTATTCATTCCGAGCAGGGAACTGACTACCTTTCACGGGCATGCGAACGCCTTTGGCACCAGCCGCTTCATCGATTATCGCGTCGGCGCTTCGCAGGTCCCGGATGTGAATGCGATGTTCCGCAGCGCGCGCCATCTGGGAGCCATCGTCTCCATCAACCATCCCCAATCTCCCACGGGAGAAATCTGCATGGGTTGCGGCTGGACGCCGATAAAGCCCGTCGACATGAATCTTGTTACCTCTGTTGAAGTAATCAATGGCGGCGGCAGTCCTGCGACACACTTCTGGGAGCAACAACTTCGTCAAGACCATCGCCTCACGGCAATCGGTGGAAGCGATAATCACCATGCCGACTGGCCGCCGGAAAGACCGAGCTCGATCGGCTATCCCTCCACTGTCGTCTACGCGCAAAACCTGTCGGTCGCGGGTATTCTCGACGGAATCCGCTCTGGACGTGTTTTCGTTGACGTAGCCGGTTCGCGCGATCGGCTGCTTGATATGAACGCGAAGGCCGGATCTGCATCCGCGGAGATGGGTGGGGATCTCGAAACGCGCGACGGTGTCGTCTCCCTCGAAGTTCATGTGGTCGACTGCGATGGAGGATCGATTCATTTCTTTGTCGACGGCGAGACATCCACCGATCTCCCGTCGCTTCCCATCTCTAGCGGCGATCAGACTATTCGCGCCGAATGGCACCCCGATGGAGGTCGTCATTTTTTGCGCGTGGAGGTTCGCGATACCGATGATCGTCTGCTCCTGCTCGGCAACCCCATCTATTTTGGCTACCAGTCCGAAAAGGCTCACTAAGGAAAGGAACAGCGTGCGTCGTGCACTATACAAGGCTCTGTTTGCGGACGGAGCATTCTTCCGGCACGGACCGGTCCCGATAGGGATCAAACGTTTACGATGACTGGTCACAGAGATGTGGAGCCGCAAAGCCCTCTGGCAAGGCCCTAATCAAGTCTGGACTACGCTTAGGGAAAGAAGCATAATGTCGTGGTCAAGAAGGCGGGGGCGATGGCCGCGTTAAAAGCCAGTGCCCTTGCGATGGTGGACGATCTGAATCAATTCTTCGCGAGGATATGGAACAATTTGGGATGCTGATCACTGCCGAAGGCTCGTTCGCAGGCGCGACCTTGAAGTTTTTCCGGAACGATGAGCAGTAAACAAAGCGGCAGGCGACTATCGTGTACCACTCGTGCCCAGCGCGGTTGCGTTTGATGCGGGAGTTGGCTCCGGGCGTTCGGTGAAATTGCCGGACGGGGAGAATTAGGGCTCGGTTCGCGAGATTCTCGGCGCCAGGCAAATTTGAGCGTGGAGGGGGAGAGCCATGGAATATAAGGTTAAGCGCATTTCGACAGCGGGGATCGCCGAGGCCATCTCGAAAGCGGAACTCTATCGCTCGCTGAACGAACCGGAAGAGGCGGAGTCGATCTGTCGCGATATATTGACCATCGAACCGCAACATCAGCTTGCATTGCGTTTGCTTGGTCTCGCCCTTACAGATCAGTTCACTGGCCGCGGCTCCGATCGCTACCGGGAAGCCGAAGAGATCTTCCGGCAGCTCCAGGATCCGTACGAGCGGCTCTACTACACCGGGATTCTGCAAGAGCGTCGCGCGAAAGCGCAGCTCAATGCCGGGCAACAGCCTCATACACTTGTAGCGCTTTTTGACCAGGCTCTAAAGTCTTTCGCAGAGGCTGAGAGGATCCGCCCCTCAGGCAATGATGATGCAATCCTTCGCTGGAATCGATGCGTGCGCCTGCTTCAAAATCCAGCCTATGAATGGGGAGAATTGGAACAGGAATTGGTTCCGTTCGACTCCCAGGAAACCCCGCCGAGATAGCAAATCTCCACATTGCTGGGGGACAGTCAAAGGATGCGGAACAGCCTCTTCAAGGGATCGAAGTACCGGTCCACCACGCGCTCTTTCAGGGGAATGATTGCGTTTTCCGTGATCGTAATCGACTCGGGACATACCTGCCGGCAGCAAGTCGTGATGTTGCAGTAACCGATATTGTGCGCGTGCCGCAAATCGCTGACGCGGTCCTCAATATCGAGCGGATGCATTTCGAGCGCAGCCGCATAGACGAGTAGACGCGGACCGATAAATTCTTCGTGCTTGTGGTGTTCTCGCAAAACGTGGCACACGTCCTGGCAGAGAAAACACTCGATACACTTGCGAAATTCCTGTACGCGCTCGACATCGGCCTGCTGGATGCGCCATGTGCCATCGGCGGCATCAGGCGGGCGGGGTTTGAATTGCTTGATGGTTTTCTTGGCCCGGAAATTCCACGAAACATCCGTAACCAGATCGCGAATGACGGGAAACGCATGCATGGGCTCCAGGATGACCGGAGTATCCAGGTTGATGTCACTTAGCCTGGTCATGCACATCAGTTTTGGCATGCCGTTGATTTCGGCTGAACACGATCCACACTTGCCCGCTTTGCAATTCCATCGCACAGCCAGGTCGGTTGCTTGCTGTGCTTGGATCCGGTGCACGGCGTCCAGAACGACCATTCCTTCCTCGACAGGTGTCGCGTAGTCCTGGAATGCTCCGCCCGCAGGGTCTCCACGCCAGATGCGAAATGTCGCTTGTGTGGCCATCTGTTTCGCCTCCCGGCTATTTCATCTCCTCAACTACAGCCTTCAGCTCATTCGGCAGCGGCGTAAGTGCGCGCTTCTCAACTTGCATTTCACCATCCGCGCCACGGCTGATCACAATGTTGTACTTTCCCCACTCCGCGTCTTTGCCGGGGAAGTCTTCGCGGAACTGCGCACCGCGGCTTTCTTTCCGCAGCAGCGCCGCGCGGGTAACGGCCTCCGACACGATCATCATATTTCCAACATCAATCGTTGTGTGCCAGCCATTGTTGTACTCGCGATTTCCGGCTACCCCCGTTCGCTCTGCCCGGGCTCGTAGTTGTCCGATCGCATTGAGTGCCTGCTGCATTTCACTCTCGAGGCGCACGATCCCCACCAGGTCTTGCATGGTCTCCTGCAGATCGAATTGAATCTGATATGGATTCTCGCCGGAAGGTCCGCGGTCGAAGGCAGCCAGGGCCGCTGTTGCCGCGGCTTGAATCTCCACCTCGTCGATCGTGACCGCGCCGTTCGCCTTGGCGAAGTCGGCGGCAAATCGTCCTGCCCGCCGTCCGAACACGACCAGATCGGAAAGGGAATTGCCGCCCAGTCGATTCGCGCCATGCAATCCTGCCGCCACTTCCCCCGCTGCGAAAAGTCCCGGCACGGTGGACATCTGTGAATCGCCGTCGACGCGGATTCCGCCCATCATGTAGTGCGTCGTGGGGCCGACCTCCATCGGCTCTTTTGTGATGTCAAGATCGGCGAGTTGCTTGAATTGGTGATACATGCTGGGGAGCTTGCGCTTGATATGCTCCTCTGATTTCGGCATGCGCTCCTTAATCCAGGAAATATCGAGAAAGACACCGCCATGCGGTGAGCCACGGCCAGCTTTCACTTCGCGATTGATGCACCGCGCGACATGGTCTCTGGTGAGCAGTTCAGGAGGACGCCGTGCATTCTTGTCGCCCTGCGTATACCGCCAGCCCTCTTCTTCAGAATCTGCGGTCTGCTCCTTGTACAGGTCAGGAATGTCGTCGAACATGAACCGCCGTCCTTCGCTGTTGCGCAAGACGCCGCCTTCACCGCGCACCCCCTCGGTTACCAGGATGCCGCGCACACTTATCGGCCAGACCATCCCGGTGGGGTGGAACTGAACGAATTCCATGTCCTGCAGTTCGGCCCCGGCGCGATATGCCAAAGCAAGTCCGTCGCCCGTGTATTCCCAGCTGTTGCTGGTGATCTTGAAGGCACGCCCGATTCCGCCGGTGGCCAGTACGACTGCCTTCGCCGTCCACAGTTGGAACCGGCCTTTCTCGCGGTCGTATCCGCAAGCTCCGGCGATGCGGTTTCCGTCGAGCAGCAGACTGAGCACGGTGCACTCCATGTGGACTTCCATCCCGGTGTGAATGCCGTGATCCTGCAGTGTGCGTATCATCTCTAGGCCGGTGCGGTCGCCGACATGCGCAAGCCGCGGGTATCTGTGCCCGCCAAAGTTTCGCTGAAGAATCTTGCCGTCGGTCGTGCGATCGAAAAGCGCACCCCATGCTTCTAGTTCGCGCACGCATTCCGGCGCTTCTTTCGCGTGCAATTCGGCCATGCGCCAGTTGTTCAGATACTGACCGCCGCGCATTGTGTCCGCGAAATGAACGCGCCAGCTATCGCGATCGTCGACATTAGCCAGAGCTGCAGCAATGCCACCCTCGGCCATCACGGTATGCGCTTTGCCAAGGAGCGATTTGCAAACCACTCCCACCTTCGCACCGCTGGCTCCGGCTTCGATGGCGGCGCGCAGGCCTGCTCCGCCTGCTCCGATCACTAGTACATCGTAGGAGAAGCGTTGAAATTCTGGCATCTAGAGGATTCTCCAGTCATGCCAGATGCCCATCGAACACAGGCGGATGTAAATGTCTGAGAACGCAACCCACAGAAGACTCGCCCATGCCCACTTCTTATGCCCCGCGTTCAGTCGACTCACGAAGTTATATATCTTCTGCCTCACAGGGTGATGAGAGATCTGGTCGAATGTTCCTCCGATCAGGTGCCGGAAGGCATGACACCCGAATACATATCCGGCCAGAAGAACGACGTTCACGACCAGCACGAGGCTTCCAATTCCGATCCCAAATCCATCAGGAAAAAAGAACCCCCTCAACGCGTCGTATACAAGAAAGCCCCAGACAACATACGAGAGCCTCAAAAAATAGCGATGAAAATTCTGCATGATGAGCGGAAAGGTTCGCTCTCCGAGATAAGTCTTGCGGGGTTCGCTTACCGCGCATGCCGGAGGATCGGCCCAGAACGATTTGTAGTATGCGCCGCGGTAGTAGTAGCAGGTCATGCGGAAAAGGCCGGGTATCCACAGAATGAATAGCGCAGGAGAAAAGGGCAGAAAGTTCGGATACCAGCCTGGTTTCGGGCCAAACAAAGCGTGCGGAGAACTCCCGAAAAGCTCGGGAGAATAGAACGGCGAGATATATGGACCGTAGGTGTAATGGCTGTTCTGGAACGCCGCCCAGTTGGCATAGACCAGAAACGCGCCGAAGCCCAAGAGGACTGCCGTTGGAGAAAGCCACCAGGCGTCGCGCCGCGATGTTTGGCCAAACTTACCGTCTTTCCAGACTAAGTCGGGAGCTGACACAAGTCCCTCCACCGCGGAGGGTATTCGCAGACTGCGCCGTTCCCGCCCCGATGGCATCGGATTGTATAGCAAGAACTCTACCGTCAGCCACCTGCCATCTGAGTCAGGCGGAATCCGGACCGATCTGCACAATCATAATCAGCAGACAATCATCAGGGTTCGCTTGCGGTGAACGGATATGTGGCTGGCCGGGGAGCAACAATCCTCATCTAGGCGGTGGTGATGGCGGCTACCTCGTAGTCCCCGACGGACGGAACGGTGAAGTGCAGGATCTGGTCTTCGAAATGAAACGGCATGGGGTGTTCGGCCTTTAAGAGCTCGACCGATTTGACGCCGACGCCTGCGGGAAGTTTGATGGCGATGCGCTGTTCGCCGATGGGTTCGACTGACTGCAGCCAGCCGTGAAAGGCGTTGGCGTTGGAGTAGTTGAGAAGATGAACGGCGTAGCCGGGGCGCGTCTCCCAGCAGAACATTTCGATGAAGCCGGGGCCGTCGACGTTGACGGGGGATTCATTGTGCGTAAGCCAGCGGATAGTGTTGTGGAGAAGGCGCAGGAGATCGCCATGGCCGGTGAGCCAGAAGGTGCGTTCGACGTCGCCGGCGAGCCAGGCGGTGCGGCTGTTGCCGGACTCGCGCAGAACGACGGCTGGCTCCAGTGTGTGGGAGACGGGCGGATAGGCCAGCTCCGGAGGATAGCGCACGAAGCCTGGAACGACGGTGAGCAAGGGATTCTGAATGGGTTTGAGGGGGATGCGGTTTTGAGCGCCGGGGAGCCAATTTGTGCCCGTGAAGCCGTTCAGAATTGGATGCTGCGCGGCCGGATCGGCGATGCGCGCGTAGTAGGGATTGCCGTTAGTGCCGATGACGTCGCCAGCTTTGCTGGCGCCGAATAGATCGGCCAGGGCGAAGTCGGCGCGGGGGGCGAGGTTTTCATCGTAGAGGCTGGTTTCGAATGAGGCCAGGAGCGAGCCACCCGCGCGTGCGTATTCGCGGAGCTGGTCGCATTGACGATCGCTGAGCATAGCCACATTGGGCAGCAGCAAGGCGCGATATTTCGCGAGACGCTTGGGTTCGAAGCGATCTTCGTGAACAAAATCGAATGCGAAGCGGCCCCGCAGCAAGACTTCATAGATGCCCTGCGTCGTCTCTTGCATGTAGCCCCGCGAGTGCGAAGTTTTTGGGCCGGGGTAGAGGAGCTGCGTGCCCTGACCGATGACGACACCGATGTTGGCAATGGAACGCGCGGCGGCGAGATGGGCGTTGTGGCGGGCAGTCCACTCAAAGTATTCCGCACCGACTTTTTGCCAGCGCAGGTCTTCGCCACGGCCCGTCTCCGCGCCCACGAAGTGGAAATAGGGCACCATGCCGCTAGCCGAAGTCTGGCTGAGCCACATGCGCGCTTCCTCGGGATTTTTTGACAAGTTGCGCCAGCCGGGATTGCCCGTGGAATAGGCGGCGGTGACGTTGGCGGCGAACTTGCCGTCGAGCACGGCATTGCAAACGCGTCCCTGCAGGCTGCAGCCCCAGATGGCGGGCTCTTCCCAGCTTCGGCCCTGATTGTCGGCTTGAAACCAGGCAGCGGTTTTGCCGAGGCGGTCGAGGTTGGGGCCGCCGCGCACGTTGCCACCAGAGTTGGCGAAGAAGAAGCTGTCGGTCTTTTTCTCTTTGGCGAGCGCGTCATAGCGGGTCCACAGTGAGAGGACACGATCGGTGAAGGCGCGCCAGTAGGCCGGCGTAGAGGGCTGCGGAAGATTGGCGCAGATGGCGCAGTGGCATTCCGGCAGGCTGCCGAGGGGCGGCCAACCATTGGCGTAGAAGCAGTCCACGTCGTACTGCGTGTTGACTTCCTGGATGATGGCGGGGATGTAGTCATCCATGTAGGAAGAGAACATGCAGGTTTTGAAGAGGCGGGGTTCCTCGCCGCTGAACTGGACGGAGCCGTCTTTGTGGCGCATGGCCCACTCGGGATGCGCGGCGAGGGCGTCGTCCCAGTTGAGGTCGGGACTCATCCGGGCGACGACGCGCATACCGCGCTTTTTTGCGGCGGCGACGCATTCTCCGAAAAAGTCGCGGTTGTTGAGGAACTTTCCATGGCGATGAAAGGGGACCTTGGATGGGTAGAAGGCTAGGATGCCGGTGACGCTGACGAAGACGATGTCCGCTTTGACCGAATGCCAGTAGCCGGCCCATGCGTCGATATCCATGACCGCCGGATCGTGCTCAGTCATGTTGGTTTGGCCCACGCGGCGGACGTGCTTCTGCCACGGTTGTTGCGAAGTGGCAGCGATTGGCCGGCGGGATGGAAGAGCTACGAGATTGGAGGGCGATGGATCGGCGGTTGCGAGTGCGCGATCGGCGGCGTCGGATTCGGGATCGGCAAAGGCAGCGCTTGACGGCAAGGGAAGGATGGCAGCTCCGGATACAACGCCGGTGCGAAGAAAGTCTCGTCGAGTGATCATTTGGCCCATGTCTCCACTGAGGAAGCAGTGTATAAGGCGGGCGAGAGGTCAATCCAGAACCGCGGTTGGGCGATGGCGGCGTTGCCTCAATTCTATGGCGATGGAGATGAGGTTCTACGCCTCGCGAAAGCCGCTGAACCGCGGACAATCAAAGACCGGAGCATGGTCGACCTGGCCGATGATCCGGTCTTTGTTCGATCAAAGGTGATGTGGACCATTCCTTGCCACGGACGAGAGATCACGAGAAGGGAATCTGCCAGCGATTAAATCGTCAATTGCCCCGTTGATAAGCAACCCGATTCGCTGCTCCGGCATCCGTCACGGTGTATGGCAGTTGAGTGCTTTGCATCTGTCGTCTCTCATCAGTTTCCGGGGCACGTTGCCGGACCTTCCTAAGTTATCTTGAGAACGCAATCGCGCTGTTTTCGAGATTTTCAGGAGAGCCAATTGAGCAAGTTGAAGGTAGGCAGGAGATTGGCAGCAACATACGGGAAAGCGTTTTCTTTGATGGAGTAGGCAAATCCAGATCGACTTTATCTCGCGGTACCTTTGGAGACCCAATGTTCAGAAATACAGGAAGGCCCTTCTGTGGTTTGTTGCTGCTCCTGTTAGCTGGAATCGAAACTGTTCATCTGTCCGCACAGACATCGAGTGGCGCTATTGCAGGCAGCATTCAGGACAGTAGTGGGGCAGTTGTTGCGAACACTGCCGTTACCGCGACAAACAACGCTACCCACGCTGTCAGCGTGACCAAGTCCACCTCGAGTGGCGTCTATCGTTTTCCCAATCTCCCGTTGGGCTCCTACACGATCACTGCTGTTGCGCCCGGCTTTTCCACGGCAACGGAAACCGGCGTGATTGTACAGATCAACAGCACCACCGCATTGGATATCAAACTCGCGCCGGGCCAAGTCAGCGAGAGCGTCACTGTCGACGCAAGTGGCCTGCGCATTGAAACGGAAACATCTGAGATTGACGCTACCGTCTCCAACAAGCAGATTGAAGACCTCCCGCTTTCGCTCGCCGCAGGCATCGGCGGCCTGCGCTCGCCGGAGACCTTCGTGTTTCTTCTTCCGGGTACCACGGGTCCCGGCAGCGGTACTTCCGGCAATACCGGCAACGGCGTATTCTTCTCGCGCCTCTCCGGTGGTCAGGCCTACGGCGCCGAGGTGCTGCTCGACGGCGCAAGTATTCAGCGCAGCGAGAACGGTTCCTCCTTCGATGAAACTTCACCCTCTATCGAGGCCCTGCAGGAGTTTAAAGTCACCACCTCCAATCCCTCCGCTGAGTTCGGACGCAGCACTTCCGGCATTGAAAGCTTCGCCACCAAGAATGGCACAAACGATTTCCACGGCACTGCCTACACCATCATCAAGAACCGCGCCTTTGACGCCAACAACTGGTTCAACAACGGATACATTGCGCAAAACTGTCAAACCCTCTCCGAAATCGACTGTCCGTATTCGAGACCGCAGGACAGCAAGTTTGACTTCGGTGGCGTCTTCAGTGGCCCTGTCTGGATTCCACACGTCTGGAATGGCCACAACAAAACGTTCTTCCTTTTCGCGTGGGAGAAATATCAATTCACTCCCGGATCGGTGATCGTCTCCACAGTCCCCACTCAAGCGGAACGCAACGGCGACTTCAGCGATATCCTCGGCGGGTTCGTTCCGGGCGGAACGCCCTACAACGGGCAGAATGTGTTTTTGAATCCCTGTACCGGATTACCCGTGCAGTTCAACCAGATTTATGATCCCTCGACGACGACCCAGGTCAGCCCGGGTGTCTTTTGTCGTACGCCATTTGCTAACAACCAGATTCCAAGCTCCCTCTTCAGCCCCACGGCAGCTGCGCTATCCAAAGGGCTACCTCTGCCAAACCAGACGCCCCAGAGTACAGACGTCTTCGGTTACATCGGCAACTTTGCCTACACAGGCGTGGCCCCAAACAACAATACAACTTATACAGTTCGCATCGATCAAACCCTTGGCGATCGAAACAAGGTATTCGGCACCTACAACACACGTCAGAACACAAAGCTGACGGCGGCTCCAGATTTTCCTGAACCGTTCAACAACAGCGGATACGCTCAAGCCTTTACCACTCATTACATCCGTGGGGGTTGGGACTTCACCTTCTCACCCAACCTGCTGAACCATCTGAATGTCGGGTACAACCGAACCAACAGCGTGAACCTTTCCGAGGAATTCAACACGACGAACACTGCGGCAGCTGCCGGGCTCGCGAACGATCACTCCAGGTTCTATCCATTCATTTCATTTCCAAGTCCGGACGCGCCTTCGAACTGGGGCCAGCAGCAGAACGGCGTCAATATCGACGATGGCATTCGCGTGAACGATATTGTCAGCTGGCAAAAGGGCAGAAACAGTATCCGGGTCGGAGTCGACTGGCGACATCAGGTGTACTCCACCAACCTGTACAACGTGGATAACTTCAATTTCTACCGTGACCAGACAGCGGCCGTCAGCAACAGTTGCTGCGCCTCAGGCAACCCGTTCGCCAGCTTCCTGCTGGGAGAAGTGGGCTTCGGCGGCCAGACGGTATACAACGTAAATCCACGTTGGAAATCGTGGTACCTGGCGGGCTTTGCCCAGGATGATATCAAGCTCACGAGTAACCTGACCATCAACGTCGGCTTGCGGTATGACGTCGATCTTCCTCGGCATGAAGCGTTTAATCGGACCTCCGATTTCAGCTTCACCGCGCCTGACGCTGCTGCCGGCAATCTGCCGGGAGCGCTGGTCTTCGGCACAAACTGCCACTGCAACACGGCGTGGGCGGATACCTGGTACAAGGATATTGCTCCACGTCTTGGTTTCGCCTACGTACTCCCAAACACTGATGGCAAGGTGGCTCTGCGAGGCGGCGGATCCATCATTTATGGCCCACTGCAATACAACGACTTTGGCGGCAGCATGCTGCAGGGCTACAACATCAGCAAGGGAGTTGCGCTGGGTGGTACTGCTACCCAGGGCGGCGCCTTCACGCCTGCGTTCCGGCTTGACTCCGCTTCACTTGCCGATCCGCAAAACTCGAACGTCGGTTTTCCGGATTACAGCTACGCCCCCAATACCGACCCGACACAGCTGACAGCGGTGAATGGCCTCGGCACCTTCAGCGCAGTCGCGGGCGACCTCACGCTGGCGAGGGATGGCCGTCCTTCCATGACCAGTAACTGGAGCCTTCAACTTCAAGACCAGCTTGCCCAGGACCTGATCTTTTCAATGGGCTATATCGGCCAGGTGGCACAGAACCTCCGCTCCGGCTTCCTGACCAACTTCAACAATATCTCCCCATCCGATTTCGCCCTTGGAGATCTGCTGAGCAACCCGCAGTACAACATTCCGCTAGGTGGCTCCAGCCAGGGATACTCAGCGCCCTATGCAAACTTCACAGGTCCGATCGGTCAGTCGATTCGTCCCTTCCCGCAGTATGACTACATTGCGGATGATTGCTGCCTGGAGAACCTCGGTCACTCCTCGTACAACGCGATGGTGGTATCACTGGAGCGTCGTTTCCGTGACGGCGTCAACGTGCAGGCCTCCTACACGTGGGGGAAGATTCTCACGGATGCCGATTCGCTGATCCCTTTCAGCTATACGAGTAACAATGAGCGGGAGCAGGCGCAGTACTCTCAAGACCTGAGAGGGGATAAAGCCGTCAGCGTTCAGGATCTGAGGCATCAGTTCTCACTGAGCTACCTCTACCAGCTTCCGTTTGGCAGCAAACGCAAGTGGCTCAATCAAAGCAGGCCTCTCGATTACATCGTCGGCGGATGGGAGATCGGCGCCATTCAGCGTTACTCCAGCGGGCAGCCCATCGATTTCGGTTGCGCCACGGGTATCCCTTACTACCAGAATTGCATGACCTTTAGCGCAGGACCGGCCTCGCAGAACGGAGTGAGTTTCGCGAGTGATGCGTACAGGGGCAACAAAAACGGCCCCAGCGTTTTCAATGGGGAATCCTGGTTCAAGCCCGCGTACCGTGTGCCGGGTACCAACGGTGGATCGGATCCGGGTGTACCTATGTCGCAAGCCGCCTTCGTTGACCAGAATCGAGAGGGCGTCGGCTGGTCCCGCCCGTTTACCCCTGGTTGCGGAACTCCATCCGCACCCTGTTCTTTTGCTCCGTTTGCGTTTGGCAATATCGCCCGGGTCACAGAGGCCATCACCGGTCCCAAGTACCTGGCCGAAGACTTAAGCGTTATGAAGGATTTTCACATCGCCGAGAGAGTTACATTCCAGCTGAAAGGCGAAGCTTTTGACCTCTTCAATCGGCATAGGATGGCTCTTCCGGATCTTGCGCCAAACGATTCCTCGCAGAGCACAGGGTTCGGTATTCCCACGGGCGTAGACTACGGCCCTCGCAACTTGCAAGTTTCCGGCCGCATTACCTTCTGACGAACGACCCATGGCGGAGGCAGCGTATGCTGCCTCTCCGCTTTATCTTTGCTTTTGCCGTTTGCTTTTGTTTCTATTTTTCTTTGAGCCAAGGCGATCAGAAATCTGTCGTCAACATTTGCTATAACGGAATCCCATGCATGGTTCGCGTCGCTTCCGTTTGCTCCTGCCGCTGATTCTCGCTGGATTGGAGATTGCGGTCCACGCTCAAACTAATCCCATGCTTGCCAGGGCCGAGCATCTCCGCTCGCAGCACAAATCCGCCGAAGCCGCTGCGCTTCTACGCCCTTACACCGAGCAGCACCCCACCGACGCCTCCGCTCTCATGCTTCTCGGCAACACCCTGCTCGACCTTCACCAGACTCAGGAAGCCGGCCAAACCTTCGCTCGCGCACTCGCCGCAGAGCCCGGCTCGATCCCCGCCAACCTTGCTGCGGGCAAGCTCCTGCTCTCGCAGCACCGCTATCCCGAAGCCATGGATCGCTTTGAAACCATCCTCGCGCAACACTCGCATCAAGACCCGGATCACGTTGCCGCCCGCAAAGGTGAAGTTGCTGCCGCTACCGAACTCGCCGTTTCCAGCCGTCGCGACAACCACCCGGACCGTGCGCTCGCTGCCCTGCGCCATGCATGCGAAAAGCTCCCTGACTCTCCCGACCTCCAGCTCGACCGCGGCCTCCAGGCTTTCGAACTCGGCCAACTTCCCGAAGCCGACGAAGCTCTGCACGCTGCGCGGAAGCTCGCTCCTGCCAACCCCACTATCCTGTACGCGCTCGCGCGTCTCGAAAGCGAACAGCAAAAGATGCCCGAGGCTGAGCGCCATTACAAAGCCTATCTCGCCGCCCGCCCCAACGATGAGACCGCCCACTACGGCCTCGGATATGTCTATGCCGCGCTCCTGAATACCGAAGGCGCCCGCCGCGAGTTAGAAACCTCAATCCGCCTGCAGCCCCAGCAGACGGAGGCTTATTATCAGCTCGGCCAGATTGCTCTTGACGCTCATCGGGACGACGAGGCCAAGCCGCTCTTCGAGCGCGTCCTCGCCCGCGATCCTAATCACGCCGGTGCTCTCACTGGCCTCGGCGAACTTGCTTTCCGTAGCAAGGATTACTCCAGAGCCGAACAGCTTCTTGCGCACGCTGAGAAATCCGACCCCACCTACACTCGCTCCCACTACTATCGCGGTCTCTCCCTGGCCCGCCTGGGCCGCAATGAAGAAGCCCGGCATGAACTTCAGCAAAGTGATGGACGCACGCATGCTACTGTGTCATCACCCGTCAACACGCCGCAGCCCCCGCCTTAACAGAACCTTCTCTTCTCTATACTCTTCTCTCTCTGCTCTCAACCTTCAAAGGAAGGTGCTCAGTCATGTCTATTCGCACTCTAATGAATCGCACCTCTCAAACAGTTCTCCTCATCGCGTTGCTTCTTGCCTCGGAGATCTTCCTCACCGCGCAACAGCCCGCTTCACCTGCCTCCTCCCCCACCAAAACATTCACCAACCCTCTCCTTCCCTCGGGCCCCGATCCCTGGGTCATGTCCTACAAAGGCATCTACTACTTCATGGCCACGACCGGCTTCAATCTCACGCTCCGCGCCACGCCGGACATCACCGATCTAGCCCACGCGCAGAAGCGCGTCGTCTGGACCCCGCCCGCCACCGGCCCCTACAGCCATGAGATCTGGGCGCCCGAAATCCATCGCTTTGACAACAAGTGGTACATCTACTTCGCGGCCGACGCCGGCCACAACGAGACCCACCGCATTTACGTTCTCGAAAACCCCGCCGAAGACCCCATGCAGGGAGACTGGAAATTCAAAGGCCAAGTCACCGATCCCACCGACAAGTGGGCCATCGATGCCTCCGCTTTCGAACTCAACGGCCAGAAGTACATGATCTGGTCCGGCTGGCAGGGGGACCACGACGGCGAGCAGGACATCTTCATCGCGCACTTGAAAAACCCGTGGACCATCGACTCCGAGCGCACATTGCTCTCGCGCCCGCAGTATCCGTGGGAAGAGGTGGGCGACTTGCTCAACCGGCCGTCCATGCCTCATCTCAACGTGAACGAGGGTCCCGAGATCCTCTTCCACAGCCAGGACATTTTCCTTGTCTACTCGGCCTCCGCATGCTGGACCGACTACTACGCGCTGGGGATGCTGCGCGCCCGGGTCACCGACAATCTACTCGACGCAAAATCCTGGCACAAGTACGATCATCCGTTTTTCCATCAGAACCCCGAAGCTAGCGTCTACGCAACCGGCCACAACGGTTTTTTCCAGTCGCCCGATGGTCAGGATTGGATCATCTACCACGCCAACTCGCAGAAGAACCAGGGCTGCGGCCCTCAGCGATCTCCCCGTGCGCAGCCCTTCACATGGAACCCCGATGGCACGCCCAACTTCGGTTCCGCGCTTCCCGCCGGCCAGCCGCTCGCAAAACCGTCGCGGTAATCGTCGCTGGCTAATTCTGGCTGTGCTCTCCGTAGAGCGACTTGCTTAGCTCAAATTCTGCGCGGGCCTTCTCCAGCTGGCCTGCAGTGCGATACGCGTGACCTAACTCAAAGTGGGCCTTGGGATCTTTGGGGGCAAGACCAACGGCGAGTTGCAATTCGCGAATGCCGCGAGCGGAATCTCCCTGAGCAACCAATGCCATACCCAGTTTTTCGTGCGCCCATGCAGATTGCGGTCCCAGTTCCACAGCCTTCTCGAGAAAGGGCTCTGCATCGTCTGCGCGGGACTGATCGAGAAGAAAGATGCCCAGGTCGAGATAGGGCCACGGATCCTTCAGGCCGCGCTCTTTCGCCCATTGCGCGGCGGTGCGCAGAGCTTTTTCGGCTTTCTCCGGATCGTTCTGTGCATCGTAAGTGAGTCCCAGATTTTCTTCTGCTTTGAGATTCGCAGGATCAAGCGCAAGCAGCCGAAGATAGACTTTTTCTGCATCAGGAAAGAGATTCTTCGTGTAGAGGCACCGGCCCAGGCCATAGAGAACATCTGCGTTATTAGGTTCCATGCCCAGGGCGACACGCAGCCAGCGCACCGCATCGTCGTAGTCGTCGAGCAGCACATAGTCCATGGCGACGGACCGGAGTTGCGCAACGTTGGGCTTTCGGATCTGCGCGGCGCGGGTGTAGGTTTCGAGCGACTCGCGAGATTTGTTTTCCTGCTGCAGCACCAGCGCAAGTTCATAAAGCGTATCCGCGGATTGCGGATTGTGCTCGAGACTGGCGCGCAAGCCTACTTCAGTTTCAGCCAACGACGGATTGGGCGATGCTGTGGCTTCACGCCCGAGAGGTATGCCTGCCGGCTGTGCGCCTTTGACCGGCGTCTGTTGCGCCGAGACATGGGCCGTTAGAACAGCCCCGATCCAGGCAGCCAGCAGTACCGCTAGCCCGGTTTTGAGTAAATGCGAGCACCGAATTGTCATAGCCTCACACCATTGCGTCGCGCGATACTTTCCACGAATGACTATTGCAGGCAGGACCATCCGCTCGGCATCTAACCCAATGCGGTTGCCTGATGCCAAGCGCGCTTGTATTGTTCCCGGGCGCCATCCCGGCTGCGCAGAGCGGCATAAAACTTTCGCCTCAAAATGGTTTACCCAATGCTCCGTTTCTGAAAGAGTAACCGAACGGCACAGTAGGAGAAGTCCCGTGCGCATATTGCCTCCAATTGCAGCAATCTGTATTGCCACACTGATCACATTGAGCGCGCCTTCCCCGGCCGCGCGGTCGCAGGAGGCCAATGCATTTCAACTGAGTGGCGACTATGCCGGTACGCACGATCCTTCGATCGGCCGGGAAGGAGACAATTATTATGTCTTCGCCACAGGCTCCGCGCCGGGCGGAGGGCAGTTCGCCATCCGTTGCTCCCACAACCTCACCGAATGGAAGCTCTGCGGTCACGTTTTTGACTCCGTCCCCGAGTGGATTCACAAAACCAGCCCCGGGACAAAGGATCTCTGGGCGCCGGACATTTCATTCTTCAATGGGACCTATCACCTCTACTACGCATATTCGCTCTTCGGCTCGAATCTTTCCGGCATCGCGCTGGCGACCAACGAGACGCTGGACCCTGCAAGCCCGAAGTGCCACTGGCAGGATAAGGGACTGGTGTTGCACTCCATGGCCACCGATAACTTCAACGCGATCGACCCGAATATCGTACTCGACGAAAAGGGCCAGCCATGGATGAGTTTCGGAAGCTTCTGGTCGGGAATCAAGATGCGGCGCCTCGACCTGGCGACGGGAAAACTCTCATCGGAAGACCAGACACTCTACTCCCTTGCCGCCAGATCGCGCCCGGAGGATCCAGTGCCAGCCAAGCCCGGACTTCCGCCGGACTGGCAGGCGATTGAAGCGCCGTTCATCATACGCCACGGCGGCTTGTACTATCTCTTTGTCTCCTTCGATCTGTGCTGCCGAGGCCGACACAGTACCTATCGCACAATGGTGGGCCGCTCGCATAAAGTGACCGGGTCTTACGTGGACCGCGAAGGCCGAGAACTGCTCAAGGGCGGCGGAAGTCCGCTGCTGACAGCCAACAGGCGCTGGCTCGGACCCGGTGGTGAGTCCGTGTTGCAGCGCCCTGAGGGTGACTTGATTGTCTTTCACGCCTACGACGCGACAACAGGCAAGCCCGCACTGCAGATCTCCACAGTGGTATGGAAAAACGGCTGGCCTGAAGCCGCGCTGGGCACAGTGGGCGAGGCAAAATAAAGCGTGACGAGAGGAAACAGACATTTCCGGAGGGCATACGCATGGGCCGCTCTTGCTGCCGCCGGCTGTGCATGGTTGTGCGCTCAAGCGAGGGCCCCAATTGCAGCGCCGGGGGCATCCGTTCCCGGGCGATTTGTGGACATCACGGCGCAGGCAGGCGTGCATTTTCTGCACCAGGCGCCCCATACCTCGCGCAAATACCTGATTGAGACAATGGGCTCCGGCGTGGCGCTGTTTGATTGCGATGACGACGGACGGCTGGACTTATTTTTGGTAAACGGCGCGCCCTACCCTGACCCGACGCCGAAGGGCGCGATTCCCGAAAAAACGGGATCCGCTTACTGGAATCGCCTTTACCACCAGAAGAGCGACGGAACCTTCGAGGACATTACGCAGAAATCCGGCCTGTCCGGCGTGGGATACGGCATGGGAGTGGCAGCCGGGGACTACGACAACGATGGCCATGAGGATTTGTACGTCACCGGCTACGGCGGAAATCATCTTTACCACAACAACGGCAACTGCACGTTTACAGATGTGACTGCGGAAGCGGGCGTAGCGGGCGGCGGATGGTCGACAAGCGCAGCATGGGTTGATCTGGATGGCGATGGGCTGCTGGACCTGGTGGTTCTGCGCTACGTGAGGTGGGACTGGGACGACAAGTGGTGCGGCCCTTCGGAAAACCGCGGCTACTGCCACCCTGATGTCTTCGACCCGATCTCCATGCTGGTCTATCACAACGATGGCAACGGACACTTCACAGAAGTGTCCCACAAACTTGGTCTTGATAAGCCGGGCAAAGCGCTGGGCATTGCGATTGGCGACTACGACCGCGATGGGCGCATCGATCTTTTCGTGGCCAATGATTCCATGCCTGAGTTCCTGTTTCATCAGAAAAAGGACGGCACCTTTGAAGAAGTTGGCCTCGAGGCAGCAGTCGCAGTAGATGGCGATGGCCGCACCTATGCCGGCATGGGCGTGGACTTTGCCGACTACGATAACGACGGCTGGCCCGATCTCGTAGTCACAACACTGGCGAATCAAAAGTATGCGCTCTACCACAACGAACATGATGGGACCTTCGACTACGCAAGCTATAAGGCGGGCTTTGCGCGTATGACTTTGTTCCACTCCGGTTGGAGTCTCTGCTGGTTCGATTACGACAACGACGGCTGGAAGGACCTCTTGATCGCGCAGGGGCATGATCTCGACACCGTAGAAAAAAGCTATCCGCAGTTGCACTACCGCGAGCCCATGATGCTCCTGCGTAACGCTGCGGGTAAATTCACCGATGTGACCGCATCCTCTGGTCCCGGACTGCAAGAGCGGTGGGTGGGCCGCGGCATGGCGATTGGCGATCTCGACAACGATGGCCGAGCGGACGCTGTGGTGACGACGAATGGCGGCACGCCGCACATTCTGCACAACGAGACGCCGACTGCAAATCACTGGCTCACGCTCAAGCTGGTGGGTCATAAGAGCAACCGCGATGGCATCGGTGCTTTGATTCAGGTGACCACATCCGCAGGTAGTCAATGGGAGACGGTTTCCACGTCGCGCGGGTACTTATCTTCAAGCGATCCACGGGCCCACTTCGGGCTCGGAAGCAGCACCGTTGCACAGGCCATAGAGATTCGCTGGCCAAGCGGCATCGTGCAGACACTGAAGAATGTAGCCGGAGACCGCATTCTCCGCATAGAGGAGCCTGTGACAGCGACGCGCTAAAACCGCATCGGCGATGCTTCTTGACTTTCAGTGGTGGATTGAACTTTGCCTCAGAACGACGTCGTCGGAAGACGTCGCGGCCCAACGTCTGGAGGCGCATGCGCTCATAAACTGCCCGGATGAATGCGCCGGGGCGGGAGCTTCCGAGCGCGCGATCGAATATTCTGAGCTCGCCCTCCTGGACCAGTTTTATTGCGAGGTGATCTCAGGGCTGCCTGGCTTAACACTGCCGCACTCGGACTTGACGAAGTGGCAGATCGATTTGCTGGTAGATTCCGATGATTTTCCATTGATCGTCATCCTGATGGTGGTCGTAGCACGGCAGTGCTCGGAATCGACAAGATCCATCAAAGTGTGCACGCTCGTCTGAACCCGGGGCCGACTGCAGGAGATGTCGACAGTAATGCTGTGGCTGGTTATGTTCTGTCCCGTGACGGTGCAGCCGGGATGATTATTGGCCTTGACAATCATGTCGGCGATGCTTTTCTTCGTGATGCAGTTGAGAGATCGCATGGCGACAGAACCGTCGTCATCAAGAACGGTGTTCTCCCAAAGGCCTTCTTTGATGGGGAGATTTTGGCCGAACGCACATGCAGCGGCGTAGAGCAAGAGGACGCCGATCAGGATTCGCATGGTGAGATGAACCTCCTTGTCGATTCGGGTTGAAAGCGCACCGCGCAGCAGTGCAGAGTGAGAGAACGGTGCGCAGTCACTTCGCATTTTTGAGCATCGGTGAGGTGACCTGTTTGTAACCTGCTGGTACGTCAAAGCTGCTTAAATCGGCCACCGATGTGGAGAAGTGATCGATGCTTGTCTGGCTTTCCAGCAACACGTTTGCAGCGGCAGAGCTACCTGGAGACGCCGCGACTTCTGCTTTGGGCTGCGGTTTGTGGCGCATGAATGCGCCGAGGCTGGAACCGCCTAGCGCGCGTCCAAAAGCGCCGAGCTTGCCTATCTCGCTATTGGCAGTCTGCGTTCCTGTGTCAGTCGCTACCTCGCGGGTCACATTTCCTGCTGTCGAGGGACTGGTTTGGCTGTTCGAGGCAGGCACAACAGAGGGGGCAGGAAGAGGCTGACCATCAGGAGAGAGGCCGACGCGTGTGACCTGCAAAACTGGGAAGCCTTGCATTTTCGATGTTTCCTTCTTCAGATCAGCCAACGCTTCTGCGCCGCCTGGCTGTGCGGCGAGCAAGCCGGACATCTGGTTTGCTGTAGTGTCGATGGAAAGCTCCTGTGCCATGCGCAGGTTGAAGGCCCACAGCTCATCCATGCCTGGGATCTCAGGGACGAGCCACATCTCACTGGTTGCAGCCAGGCCCGCCTTTACGTTGGAGCCATCGTTCGCGTTCGCGATCATGGTGATGGCGATCAGGGCTTCTTTCGCCTGGAGGCCATTGATAGTGCGGGTGGCTCCATTGGAACTGATATGCGCGTCGAAGTTCATTTGCGCGCCGCTGGCTGAGGGCTGCTGGTTGCTGGAGGATGCACCTTGCTCCTTAGCCTTAGCCATGGCGTTTGCCATCGCCTGCTTCAGCTGCTGGAAAGTCATAACGTAGTAACTGTGTTTGTCGTGATCGATGAACGTGATGGCTTGCTGGTCGAGATCGATGATTTCGGTGGTGTGAGGATTGGACCGGACCATGCGATTGCCGTGGAGCAAAACGGTGGTGACCGTGGGGGCATTTGCCTGACGAGCCTGAGAACTGAATGCGCCGGCGAGCTTCATCATGCCTTGCAGTGAGCCGCCGGTGATTTGCGTTGTTTCCTGATAACTGACGTCAGTGTGGGCAGGCGGCTGCTGAAGAGCCGCTGCAGCGAAGATGAGGAGCCATGTTGATATCATTACGATCTCCTTGATGCGTGGATATTTGGAGCGTTAGGTTCTATTCGCGGGTTAGCTCGACGCGGCGGTTGCGCGCGCGGCCTTCGAGCGTGTCATTGGTATCAATGGGGCCCGACGCGCCATAGCCATTTGTGGAAAGGCGGTCGGGAGCGATGTGAAAGCGACTGACTAGGACCTGCTTGACAGCCGCGGCGCGGCGTTTGGAAAGATCCAGGTTGTAAGCGTCGCCGCCGATGTTGTCCGTATGGCCGTTAACGGTCAGCTTCCAGTCCGGGTGATCCGACAATGCCTGGACGATCTGTTTCAGCACGGGATCGGATTCGGGCTTGATGGTGTCCTTATTGAAGTCGAAGTAGATGCCATACGTAATCGCGCGCTTCTGCTCGGCGAGCTGCTTCTCAACAAGGTTTACCGGGTGCGGAACCTTGAACTCGATTTTCACGACTTCGACTCTGAATTTTCCACCATGAAAAAGCGGGTCTTTCAGTCTCCACAAGAGCACCAGAGGATTCAACGGATCGTCGATGACATAGACTTCTGCTTCGCTGTGGAATGGGCGGATCTTTTTCGGAGACGGATCTTTGCCTACAGATTTCATAATGCCGGTGAGATGAATCGCCGGGAGAGTGACGGGTTGATCGTTCACGATTATGGGATAGGCAACATCCTGCGATTCGACCCGTGAGAGAATGCCACCCTCATAGGTGGGCTTCACGCCTTCCTGCAGCGACAAGACATCGAGATATCGAAGATCAAGCTGGCCAGTGGTCTTTGCCTCTTGAAAGGATTTGTCTGAAAGGCGGAGTCGACTTACGCCGTGGAACAAGTGCGGCATGTGCAAAGCCGTGACTGTCACGTAGGTGTTTGCGGATGCAAGATCTACGTTGCAGACAGTGTCTGTATAGTTGGTGGGCTTCCAATCGTGGTTGTTGTCGTCTTTGTACTCCTCCGTTGCCATGTCCTCAACGAATGAAGTGGGGGTGGTGGAATTGATGGTGATTCGGTTTTCTACATCTCCGTTTTTGAGGCCCCAAGCCGTGGTGACCACTGTTCCTACCTGCAGGGGGATCTTCGCTGCGCTCTGCGGCGGAAACGGGGCGGGCGCACAGGGTTCGACAGGGGTGGCGTCGTTGACGGGCTGGACCGGATCTCCCTCATCGTCTTCGCTGCCAAGCATCTTTGAGAGGCCGTCGAGCAATCCTCCCGCATCGTCTGAAGGTCTTGCGGCGGGCGATCCCGGTTTGCTCTCGCCAGGAGGAGCTGCCGGCGCACCGGGACTGGTTCCATCAGGTGTTGCGTTGTGAAGGAGTGCGGTGGCCTTTTGTTTGACTTTGTAGCCGGCATAAACCAACCCGCCGATGCCGAGAACCGCAATCAGCGCGAGCACTCCCAGCACAACCAGCACGGTAGGCAAGCAGCCATTCTTTGTGCTCGCCACGGTCTGTTGCTGCGGGACGACCGGCGTGCTTTGCCAGGAAGATGCTGTGGCCGGTTGTGGAGAGGCAGGCGCTCCTGTTTCAGTTGACGCTTGCGATGCGGCGGGTTGCGCTTCGACCCCAGCGCGCGCGCCGCAGCCAGTGCAGAACTGTATGCCGGCTTCGAGTTGGCCTCCGCATTGTGTGCAGTAAGTCAAGAGGACTAAGCTCCTCCCTTGGTTTGAGAAGCGCAGTTTCTGGGGATGCTCGTGTCACCATGGAACAGGCGCGTTGCCGGACCCTTCAGTAGGGAGCCCACCTGGTCGACGCGGTCATCGGTGAAGAAGCTGAGTACGTAGTTGACCGCATCGTTTAGCCATTTCGGCATGGCATAGCCCAAACCCGAATAGAGCCATGCTTCAATGGTGCCTTGGCGACAGGCAGAAGCAATATCGGGAGCTCGGAGCACGGTTGCACTGACGGTGAGAGTCACGTATACCCCGGTTGTGAATCCAGCCACCCCCAGGCCCACGATTCCTTCCAGAGAGCATCCCAGTACAAGAGAGTTGATTCCTACCGATAGGCCCTCGAGCGATTGTCCGACGTCGGTGACGTAGCTAATCTTCATGGGCACGCTGACACCCCAGCTACCACCGAATCTTCCTGCTTTCAGACCGCCGGAGAAGTTGTATAGGCCATCGGCGTTCATGATGGAGTTCTTGGCGCTAAAGCCGGTATTGATGATTGCCGCCTGTTCGAACGAGAGAGCGAAGGGAATCGGGCCACCCAATGGGATGGAGAAGTCCACCGGCACATACAATTTGGTCTGAGAGTTGACGTGGAAATTTTGCGACGTATGGGCGTTCAAATGAACATGCACGCCGAGTTCTCCACCCAGATCCAGACCTGAGTCGGCCGGTACGCCGTTCAAAATACCTAGCGCAAAATTAGCGTGGAGATTGTGCAGCTCGAGAATACCGGTGGCTTCGTAATAGAGATCATTCTTGTCATAGATGTACTTCACGCCTATCGATGAGCTTGTGGCAAAAGGATGCGCCGTCAAATCCGCAACAGAGACCGTAATGGCCTTGGGCACATCGAGCGACGGTATCTTCGGGACATTGATTGAAGGACCTGGTGCTCCCGGCATTGTGATTTGGCCACCCCATGCTGTGTGCTCGAACCGCAGTGCTCCGTTTCTTTTCTCACCTGCTAACCTGGAAAATTCTGCGGGTAGATAATTTGTCCTTGCCCACCGCCGACCGATGCGGCGAAAGTTGGTGGCTTGTCCTTTCGGGTCGATCTTCATCATCTTCAGTGGTGTCCACTTACCTGTTGCGGACACAGAGGACACAACAACTGTTTTGTTCCATCCCTTCCATGGAGGTTCGAGTCGGGAGATATTCGGTTTGGTCTTTTCAACCCCAGGTTCCGGAAGGTCCGGATTGATGTACACCAGCGCGTTGCCGGGGTTGATATCCTCGCTCATGCCAAAGTCACCGTTGCGTATGACATCGGTCAGCTGGATCGGGCCAAGGACAACCTTTACGGTGTCGCCATCCCGCTTGATGTAGAGAATTCGTCCGACCGCCCGGCCGGTGGCAAAGACGATCTTGCCCTTCTCGAATTCGTTCACGTGCGGAGCGTTCGCATCGAAAGTCCATGACATTGCATCGGTGCCCACGGAGCGGATCGCTTTGTCTCCTTGCGTCATGAGGATGATGCCGGGCTGATACTCGACGCTGGGATCAAGCTGCGGCGCACGGCCATACTTCTTCTCTGTCTCCGACAATGCGGAGACTTCGAGTGGCTTGATCATTGACTTGCGCGGATGCCGCTTGAAATCGAACAACTCGTCGGCGACCGTGGGCTTCGAACCCTGGTCGGCTGATTGCTGGCTGAGGCTGGGGCCAGGCGTTGGCGCGGCGGATTTTCTGCATCCGCCAGCGAGCGTACAAATCAGTACGCCCGATAACATCATCCTTCGTGTACTGATTCTGGGAAAACACGCCTGCTTTCCCCGCGTCATAGTCCAGCCTGTTTTGCCGCAAGAGCGCCGATCACCGGCAACCTGAAGGTCTTGCCCTGAGATGCGCTGTACATGAGATAGGCCCAAAGGCAGAATCCACCCACCATCAGCAGCAGATTCACTGGCAATTCGACGATGAAGAACAGACCCTTTGTGATAGCGCCCAGGATCATTCCGGCAATCATCCAGACAATCCAAAAACCGACCCAGGCAACGTTAAAAAAAATCGACTGGAAGGCATGGAAACGCACAAAACGGTCTGCCTTAAAGGGATCAATCACAAGAAAAATGATGCCCGTGACGAATCCGGCAAGATACGCAAGGGCAGCAGCGCTGTGAGGTTGCAATCCGGAAGTGCTGGGCGCTGGAGCAGCAACGGTCGCGGCCGGTCCAGCAGAGGCACAGATGGGACAGGCCGACGAGCTTTCAGTAAGGAGGCGGCCGCAGTTCTGACAGAAGCTCATAGAATTTTCCTTTTCAAGATTGGGTTCTGGTGTCACAACTGGTTGGCGATGTTGGCGGCGAGCGGTTTGATCGCATTGGCATCGCAGGGGCACTCGGGGAACATCATGTGGACGACAGTGTGGCCCTTGCGAAAGATGAGGCCGCTTCCGCCCATCTCGTAAGCGTCGTCACCAATGCCCTCGAGATCGCCTGATGCTTTCTGATCAGTAGTTTTGCCGTCACCGTTGCCCCCCGTTACATGGTTGAAGGCCATGCGATTCATCTTCATTTCGAGTTCTGCGTTGCCGGTGGTGAAGCTGACTGAAAGGATGAGAACCTCACCGGTTGCTGCTTCTTTCGACAGGCTCTTGTCAGAAGCCTCCTGTTGCTTGAAGAAGGCGCCGGTGATCTGCTGCATCATCTTCGTCTGGTCCGCAGTGGGAGTTGTGCCATTGCTTTTGGCCTGGCTGCTGACCATGGAGGTCATATGTTTTGAGACCATGTCTGCCGGATCGCCTTTAGCGATGTAACTGCAGCCAGTATCCTGAGCTTGTGTACGGAAAATCTCGATGCCAACTGCCTTCGATACATCTTCTTTGCTGAGAAACCGGCATGGATCGCCTTTGAAGTCATCGCTGCCGTCGTCGCTCGACGCTGCCGAAGATGCCGCTTTCTGGACCAGAGAAGCAAGTCCACCTCGCGCTGGGTTGGAGCTGTCTCCCTCCACCTGGTGCGTAACGGCCTGCACTTTTTCTTTGACCTTGTGCACCGCGTAGTACACGGCGCCGAGCGCGGCAACGCCGCCGACAAAAATGATGACGACAGCGGCGATGCCTACTTTGAGCAGCGTGTTGGATCGAGCCGGGGCCGGAGCGGACGTGATGACCGGCTGAGATGAGCCAACTGGAGCGTAAGCTGGCGGTGCAGAGACTGAGGTGGGATGCTCCGTGGGTGGGGCAGTTTGTTGAACCGTTATGTTCGCGATTCCGCATTTGCCGCAAAACTTCTGTCCGTCAGTCAGCGGTGAGCCGCACGTACCGCAAAATTTGCTCATGTTTGCTAACTCCTAATTGCGATTTGCGCCAAAACCTGGCAGGGTGGATCGACAGAGTCCCGAAGTCTCAAACGGGATACCCGGGAATATCCGGGATCCGAGGCTGTTCTATGGGTGGTGGACAAGCTGAACGCAATATTCCTTAAAGTGCGCGGCGCCACGCAAATCACGGTATGGCAAATAACTTGTTGCATATCTCGCCGAGCTTTTGTCCAAGCGCAGCGTTGTGGATCTTCGGTGCTCCGGGGTCGATCACACTGATTTCGCAACCGCGATCATGACCCTTGACAGCAGAGAAGGCGCCTGCCTCGTTCCAATACGCGCCGTCGCCGAAGCCGCTGATCGTGTGCGCGCCGTAAATTCTCGGGATCTCCTGCCGGAAGACGTCGATGTCGGTAACTTTCAGGCTGATGTAAATCGGGCCGACATTGCAGGAATGCGCGTCGAGCCGCCGCGGGCGGCCGCCGGGAGTGCGCAGGATCGCGGCCTCCACATCAGGGGTCAAATACTTTTCGCAAGCGGTGGCACCGTTGTCGATCCAGGCCCCGCCACCCGCTGCGGCTGGCGTAGGCGTGAAAGAGGCTACTGCCAGAACGGCGGCAAAGGCCAAGGTTGACGAGCTTGAAAAGGAATGCTTCGGCATAGTGTTCCTCGATGTCATAAAGTTCTTTCTGCAAGGTGAGGTGAAACTCCAATGCTTAAATCCGATTAAGGCAGCTCTCCTGAATTGTTACTTCAGTTGACCTGATCGACTGCGATCGCAGTGAGCTTTGCGTACCTCGCCAAACCATCGAAGGTCGCGCAACTCATGGAGATTTTGGTTCCGTCCGGAACATTCACGACGGCGTCCTGTACCGGCACAGCCTCACTGTCAGCGGCGTCGCGTACCCCTGCAAGATGCACCTCGGTTGTGTCGCCCGTGCTGAGCTTGCAAATGGCATTTTGATCTGAACCATCGGCATTGATAACCATGGTTTTGCCGAAGATGAGATAGCTGCCGGCTGGGACGGTTACAGAGATAACAGTAGGAAAACTGTTGTCGAGAATTACGTCTCCACTGTTGCTAAGCGCGTAGGCATGACCAACACCGTTGGCTCCTGCAGGACCTTGCGATCCCGTTGGCCCCGTCGGACCTGCGGGGCCGACTGGACCCTGTGGTCCCTGAATACCCTGCGGACCTTGGGGACCAATGAGTTCGGCCCGGTTATGAACGGCTGAGCCATCGGGAAATATCAGTGCGTTCCCCATTCCTTCGATCCGGAGATTCCCCAAGACGTCGAGCTTTGCCTGCGGAGTGATGGTGCCGATTCCAATGCTGCCGAGTGACTCGAAAATGACGGAGTTTTCAACGTCATATTCGTCGATAAACTTCGCAACGTAGCCGGCTGTTCCGTCGCCTTTCATTGGGTGCACGCTTGTTGAAGCATTGACCGGATTCTGGGTTGCGGCCGCGAAGAGGATGGCGACCGTAATTGCGGCGAGTGCTGCAGTTGTGGTTCCGATCACGCGTCGGCGCGAGGCAGCTCTCTGAAAGAATTGCCTTCCAATGATTTCCTGATCTTTGCTGACTCCCCTAAGCTCAACCATAACCACCCCCATGATCCGAAGATTCTGCCTTCTGACACCGACACCTTCCGCGAGATTGCAACCGGAGTCAAAGAAACAGCGGCCAAAATCCTTCTAAACAGATAAACGGCTATTTATCAATTAATTACCGTCGACTCTAAACCGGCCGATCCGCTCCGCTACCAATCTGTGGTAAAACTCCAGATACGTTTTCGGACTTCTTCCCACCAATGTTCAAGTGATTCAAATGATCGAGAATACAAAAGCCGCATCGGTTTATCGCTTTGGTGTGTTCGAAGCCAACCCCCAGACTGGTGAGTTGCAAAGAAAGGGGGCGCGGCTCAAGCTGCAGGAACAGCCATTCCAATTGCTGATCCTTCTGCTCGAAAATGCCGGCGGGCTCGTGAGCCGCGAGACCATCTGCCAGCGGCTGTGGCTGGGGAATACGTTTGTGGATTTCGACGCTTGCTTGAGCGTGGCTGTGGGAAAACTGCGTGAGGCACTTGGCGACGCTGCCGCCAACCCGAGGTTTATTGAGACGGTTCCGAGACGCGGTTACAAATTTTTGGCGCCGGTAACCATGCATGCTGCGGTGCCCACACAGGCGGAACTCGTGGCTAAAAGCGCCGCCTCCATCGCAATACCAGCCGCGCCCCGGCATGGTCTCAATCGCAACTCGATGATCGCCGGCATCGCAGCCGCGGCCGTCGTTGTCCTCGGGCTCTATTCGCTGCATTCTCTACTGCGCCCCGCTTTTCATAGCGCGGAGGCTCACAGTGCCCTGTCGCCGGTCAATATCAGGAGATCGGTCGCTGTGCTGGGTTTTCGGAATCTGCCAGGGCGTGCCGAAGACAAGTGGCTCTCGGCTGCTTTCTCTGAAATGCTCAACACCGAGCTTGGAGCGGACGGCGAAGTACGAATGGTTTCGGGGGAAGATGTTGCGCGGGCGAAAAGTGACTTGCTCTTGGCAGATGAAGACACGTTGGCTCCATCAACTTTGCATCGACTCCGGACTGATCCGGGTGCCGATGTGGTGGTGCTGGGATCGTATACGCTGCTTCCAGGAGGAGGACAAATTCGTCTCGACCTCCGCATTCAGGACACCGCGGTCGGCGAGACAATCGCGGAAGAAGCACTTTCCGGTGACGAGAATGATCTATTCCAACTCGCCGACCGTGCAGGACAAGATCTGCGTCAGAAGCTTGGCTTGCATCCGATCTCGTCTGAGAACTCGACCGCTATCCGGGCCGCAATGCCATCAAACGAAAGAGCTGCCCGACTCTTTGCCGCCGGACGCGAAAAGCTTTGGGCTTTCGATTTGGCGTCAGCCCGAAGATTGCTCACCGAGGCAATCGCGGCCGATCCCAAATATCCGCTGTCCCATTCGGCGCTCGCGGATGCCTTGTGGCATTCAGGCTACGAAGTTAAAGCCCGCAAGGAGGCGCAACTTGCTGTCGACCTCTCGGATCATCTATCTCAAGAGCAGCGCCTCCTGGTGGAAGGGACGTACCGAAAGGCGATTGCAGACTACCCCAAAGCCGTCGAAGCCTATCAGACGCTCTTTCATATGTTTCCGGACAATCTGGACTACGGATTGCATCTGGCATCTGCACAAAACTATTTGAAGCATTCTGACGCACTGCAAACACTGGCCACGCTTCGACGCCTTCCGCCTCCCATGCGCGACGATGCCCGGATCGACGTAGCTGAGGCTTCAACTTGGATCAATACCGACTTCAATCGCGCGCAGGAAGCTGCCAGGCGCGCGATCGCGAAAGCGAGTGCACAGGGGTCGCACGTTCTGGTCTCAAGGACCCTCGGAATTCTGTGTCAACAAGGTCCCTCGGCCGGCAACCTCGAGCAGGCTTTGAACGATTGCGAGAATGCTCTCGACAGTTCCATTGAGACCCATGACGTGAACGGGGAATCGATGATGCGCACTGACCTTGCAGCGATCTACTATCAGCGAGGCGATCTGAAAGAAGCCGAGAAAATCTTTCGGCAGGCACTTGCCGGATTTCGCCAGGTCGGAAACCTCTCGGGAGCCGCTACGGCCTTGAGTAACATCGCAGCCGTCCGTGTTTCGCTTGGAGATTTGACTGAGGCGAAGAGATTACTGGAAGAATCCATCCCTGACTACCAGGCTACCGAGGACAAGGAGGGCGTGGCCCTGAACTTGAATAATCTTGGCGACCTGTCGCGGCAAAACGGAAACTTGAAAACAGCCGATGTCTTTTATGCTCAGGCCAAAGCTACCGCAAAGGAAATCGACGACAAGAATGCCATCGCCTACGTCCTCACTGGAGAAGGTGACGTATTCCTGGATAGAGGTGATCTTGCGGCTGCTCGGAAAGCGTACGAAGAATCTCTGGCGTTGCGAAAACAAGCAGGAGAAAAGCAAATGGCTGCGGAAACCGAGACTGCATTAGCCCTTGTGTCGATTGAGGAAGGCCACCCCGCAGATGCTGAAGCAGTAGTTCGCAAACTCCAGCCTGAGTTCCATCGAGAAGGATCGTCCGATGACGAACTGGCAGCCGGCGTCGTGCTCATCAAGGCCTTGCTCACCCAGTCGAAACAGATTGATGCACAGCATGAATATGAACAACTGCAGAATCTGGCTAAGAAGAGCCAGAACCCATACGTACGCCTGCAATGTGCACTAGCAGGGGCACGAGTCAAGCTCAACTCCGATCGCCCAGCCGAATCACGGCCTCTGCTAATACAAATAGATGAGGAAGCACGGAGACGAGACTTTAATGGCATCGAATTGGAAGATCGGCTCTTGCAGGCGGAACTGGCGAACAAGATGGGGCGCGATGCTCTGGCACAAGAGCAACTGACTGCGGTCGAGAATAGTGCCGGCGCCAAAGGGTTTGGCTTGATTTCGCGAAAGGCCACGTCCGATCGGCAAGCTTCACGAAGCGCCCCAAACCCCTGATCGCGCAGGACTGCTCCCGCGGCAATGAGAGCGATGGACCCCATCGCCGTGCGATCGGCTCAGTCTCGGCATTCTTTTGCTGGCGCGGTTGCCACATCTGCATACATCAAGTCCCTTGAATCGGCTCGCGTCTAACGACCGGATCACGCATCATTCTCGATTGGTGACGCTAGATCGATGCTTATGGAAGCCGGCTTCCGAACAGGATTCGTCTCCCTCAGCGAGCAATAAATCTCGAAGGCCGCGCCGCAATGGGATTTCTCCAAACAAAAAAGCGCTCGGCACCCTCGGGGCTGCCGGACGCTTCGAGTACTGGCCCTACTTCGATTCCTTAGTGATCGCGTCCGCAGCGTTGCCGGCCACGACCCAGCTTGCCGACCCGGCCACGACGGCTTCGTCCTCGAACCAGAGGAATCCGAAGTCGTCGATGCACTCCGGAAAATCCGGCTTGATGATGATGTATCCCGGAATCACGGCGCCCGGTATGTAAGCGTTGTCGGCGCGGTTGTTGCTGTACGTCTTTGTCTTCGAGACTGTACCGACCCCAGCCACATACGAAGTGCTGGATACCGGATGCGTGCCGAGAATGTAATTGACGGCACGAAGTGTGTATTCGGAACTCACAAGATCAGGAAACGCCTTGTGCAGAAAGTACATCCGGATGGCCATGTCAACCACGGCGCCCGATCCACCCCAGGTGCCCAGGCTCGGAGGCACGCCGAATGGCGTGGCGTCCAACTGCTTGTCCAGACCCGCCATGTATGTCTTCACCGCTTCTCGCATTTGATCTTTCGCGCTCGCGTCCAAATAAGGCAATGCTCGGACTGCCGTCCAACCACGGAATCCCATCTGCTGCGGGGTGATCATCTGAGGGAACAACTCTTTTAGACGGGACTTGTAGGGCTCGGCACCATTCGTGGCAATGGTCAACTCCAGAGCCGCAGCCCAGTCCTGTCCGACGCCAAAGCCGCCACGGTCGAAGCCGGATGGCGGTGCTATTGGTGCGCTCGTCGTGCCAGAACTTGCCGGAGCGCCTGAGCCAGAAACCGTACCCTGAGACGCAGCCAGCACGCCACCTCCAGGAGCGCCTCCCTGGCCACCTGCCGGCGCGGCTCCGCCCAGGCCGCCCACTGGATTCTGCGTTGGGTGAGCCTTCTCGGCGTTCCATGCTTTGATGGCGGTGTCGAGGCAGTCTTTCGCTAGTGCGTCGTCATAGCCTTTCAGCGTGTCGGCCGCTGCAGCCAGCGCCGCGATGGCATTCCACTGGAAAAACGGGTTCGTAGTGGAGAAGATCCAGCGGTCGTCTGGCTTGCCGGAATACTCGCCCTTCACTTCGTTCGGACCGAGCTGCGGGTCATAGATGCGGCCGTCAGTTTTCGACGCTCCGTCGCCCAAGTGGGTGTACTGGCGCAGATCCGGTTCGTGCGTGCCGCGGATCGCGTGGCCGAAATTGTGGAACTGCGCCCGGATGAGCAGTGCGCCGTGCTTGACTTGCTGCACCGTATCCGGCACGCCATCGGGACGGTGCATCTCCACCTCACGCGCGCCTTCATCGACCGTAAGCTCGTCGTACTTGAGATCAAATTCGCGATACGCCAGGGCCAGACTCTGAATCACGCTCAGTTGCGCAGGCTCCTCGAGGTCGAAGTCACCGGCGTCATACCAGCCGCCCACGTTCATCCCCGGAATGTGATCGCCGCCTTTGTACTTCCCGTCTATTGCTGTAGCCTGATTCCAGCCGTCGAATTGCTCCCCGACCACGGGCGCCAGACGGCCATCGTCCAGGTGCGAAGCGCCGTGCCATACGCGGTAGGCTTCGCGAACGGAAACGTGATCCATCTGCACGGCAAGGTGATGGTCTAGGCTGTCCTGCCAGACGTTTGCATAAGCGTCTTTGGAGATAGGAAAGGTCGCCGTGCGCTGGTCTGCGTACTCGATGACATAAAGGCCGGGGTCCTTCACCGGGGTGAAATCGAATTTCGAATAGACGTACCGCAGCCAGGGCGTTGAAGGCGTGATCGGGCCCTCAAACACCTGCTTGTAAGATCCGTTCTCCATCAGGCGCAGCACTTTGGCCGTCTTCGGGGCCTCGAACTTCGGGTCGAGTTCGAGCACCGCCACCTTGGAGAAACCTGGCGCATAACCGACTTGGCTGTGCGCGATCATGGGCGGCCGCGTCCAGTTCGGAATCACGTCCGGTCTGATGTGCCACACGATGGCGCCGGTGGTCTTCCCTGAAGGGATCAGCGAACGCAACACGAACCAGCCGTTCTGGGCGCGGTTCCGTCCATCGAACAGCATGAGGTCGGCCGTATCCGACTTAACGTTGACCCGGGCCAGCGCGTCGTCGACCCCCAGGGTGATGCTCTTGCCCTCGGCGAACGGCAGTGGCTGAGTGTATCCCTTGGCCTTATCCCAATCTTCCAGGTAGTACGCCTTCTTCGGTTCATCAGTCAGAGGCAACACCTTGACCATCGGATCGTCAGGCGTTCGCGGAAAGATGCCGGCTTTGGTTCCGTCCACGAGGTAAGCCTTGCCCATGTAGATCGAGGGCAGGAACTCCAGGTTGAAGCCCGCCCGCCCGGCCAGTTTCTGCGATAGCGGCTTGTCGAGATTGATGGTAACCTTCACGCCGCCTGGTTCCGCTGCGACTTCCAGTGTGTAGCTGAGATCGAAGGTCGGGAAAGCAAGACTCGCGGTGAGCCGATTGTTGGCCTTATCGGCCTGGCGCCCTTTGAGGGTTGCCACCAGGTCCCACTGCTCGGGCGTTGGCATCAGGCGCACGTCGCCGTTCGTGGCGATGCGCTGACCGTGGAGAATCATCTCCATGGCTGTGTTCTTTTGGTCTACGAAAACAGGATGGTACGTGCTGTCGTAGAGAAATACGCTAAAACCTTGAGTATCGAGGGTTTTCTTGTCGGTCACCCTCATGGCAAGATCGGCGCCGAACAGGCTTTGGCCAGAGATCAGGGCCACGAGGAGACACACTCTGATTCGGGTGGGCATAGATTGGGATAAAACTGCTCCTTTGCCTCAACCTACCATGACATGCACATCGTCTGGGCGCCCTTGGTTCCACAGGCGCGAGGATTTTGAGCGGGCCGCTCGCAGCTTCCAATACTCCCGATCGACGAGGTAGTTTCGAAGGAGCAAAGATGTCTAGGCACGGATGTGAAGATGGGTTGAATTGGAACTGCAAGGACCCTGCGGAAATGAATTAACAACAAATCCCAAAATGTGACAAGAGAATTGACAGTAATCTTGAAACGAAGGCGATAATCGCGTCACGATCTAATTGCAGGCTGGCCTTTGGTTCTGCGAAAATCAGCCTTTGCTTCGTGGATGGCGAAAATATGGCAAACGGATCAGCACCCGGGCTTGATGGACTTCGGCATATCGTCGTCTTGATGATGGAAAACCGCTCGTTCGACCACATGCTCGGCTCTCTGTCGGCTGACGACCCGCGCATCGACGGAATCACAAGCGCGCTGAGTAATCCGGATACGACCGGCGCGAAAGTCAATGCGCAACCTCTGGCAGAATTTCAGGGCCAGCTTGACCCCGACCCCGATCATCATTTCCCCGCTGTGGACTTGCAGATTTTTGGAGGTGATACCAGCGACAATCGTACGGCTAACATGAGCGGTTTCGTGAAAAGCTATTTCAACCAAAGAAGAGATGTACAGCATTCGCAGAAGATCATGTACTACTTCCCCAAGGAAAAGCTACCCGTCCTGACTACGCTCGCGACAGAGTTCGCCGTCTTCAATCGCTGGTTCGCTTCGATACCCGGACCAACGATCTGCAATCGCGCCTTCGCACACTACGGCACTTCTTTTGGCCGGGTCGACATGAACCTGGTGTACATCAATGAGCCGTTCAAGAGTATCTATAGCCGTCTGATCAATGCTTCTCCCAAGCACACCTCGAAACTCTACTACTACGACGTTGCAAGCTCGACGATGGAAATTGTGAACCTGTTGCAGAACCAGCCTGAGCTTTTCGGAACCTTTGATCAATTCCTGGGCGACTGCTCCAAGGGGCAACTGCCCGACTACAGCTTCATCGAGCCAAATTACAGCGACCACGACACCGACTCCGGTGAAGAGTTGGCAAATGATCAGCATCCAGACCACAACGTTCAGGCCGGAGAGATGTACATCGCTCAGGTATACATGGCAATCAAACGAAATCCGGCACTGTGGGCCAGCACCGCCCTTCTCGTTGTCTACGATGAACACGGCGGCATCTACGACCATGTCGTGCCTCCGGCTTGCCAGGCAGATCAATTCACAGCCACCGCAAACGACACCGGTACCGGGCGAGAATTCAAGTTCGACCGGCTCGGGGTGCGGGTGCCAGCGGTGCTCATCTCGCCATGGATCCAAAAGGGAACTGTTGTGGATCGCACGTTCGATCACGCATCCATTCCCGCTACCGTGACGAAGTTCTTCATGGGCGACTATGCCCCGCGTTCGCCGCGCGAAAAGAATGCAGATGTGTTCCTCGAACCAAATACGCAACTCGTGGATTCGAACAGAAACTTGCTTTCGCTCACGTCCATGCGCAACGATTGTCCGGAATTTGATGTCTAGAGCAGATCAGGAAGAAACACGATGACAACAATTCACGTGCCTCGCCCCCCGAAGTCCTCGATGAATCCAAACCGTCCGGCCTCGTCTCTGTTATTAACGCAGGTTGAGCAAATGCATGCTGCGGAGAAGCGCCTCCCGCTGCGTTATCGGACCGACATCTACATAAACGCCATCCGAACCGAACGCGAAGCCGCCAGGTATATTCGCGAAGTCACTGAGGCCATTCATCAGGCTCACGCGGACGCGGCCAGATCACGACTTCAGCGGACGCCAAAGCGCACGCGAACGCTGCAAATAGCCGCAGCAGCCGACGAGAAGCCAGCGCCAGTGCGTACTATCAAACGCGCCAGCAAAAAAGAAAACAGCAAGACTCGACCGAAGAAGTAGCCGATAGAGGCCGCAAAATGCGATTGGGAATTGTGTTGATGTTGTGGTTTGCGTCCACACTTGCGTTCGCTCAGGAAGGTGCGTTGCAGGCCGACTTCCGACGCGAAGGTGAGCGAGTAGCGGAGTCTTGCAAGGGCGGCGTCAAGTCCGCACCAGGATGCGCTATTGAGCTCTTCACCGATCACCCATTGCACATTGCAGTGGGAAGCATGCCTCCGCAGAATGGCTTTGCACTGGGAGCGGCTTTTGTCGCGGGCAAGAACACGACAAACTGGCGAATGACATGGGATCTGGATGCCGTAGGTTCTGTCAACGGCTCCTTTCGCGCCGGCGGTTACATGAAGATGATTCACACGCCGCCGCAGGCAATTCATGTCCTGCAACCAGTGTCTCCCGGTTCGAGTGCAGGCGCGCCTGCGCCGAGCTCTGCCACAAAGAACTTCGTCCATCCTTACACGGTCGTGAATCTTTATGCCCAGACGATTTCGCTCAACAAGCTTTTCTACTTCGGTCTCGGTAATGACTCGACCCTTCCGGGACAATCCGTCTTTGGCATGTCGCAGACAATTATTGGTGCAAGCGCCATTAAGCCCGTTTATGAGTGGCAAGCGATCCGTGGACTCAATCTCTCTCTTCTCGGAGAAGTGAACGGCCGGTTTGTGAGCCTGCGTGCCAACCATGGTGAGTCTGAGCCCTCGATCGAAACCATCTACTCTGAAGCGACTGCGCCGGGATTAGCATCTCAACCATCGATGATCCAACTTGGAGAGGGGATAAGGATCAAGCCGACTCTTGCTGGACGACTCCAATTGAACTATTTCGGAAACTTTCAGCAATTTGCCGCTTCTTCTGATTCCCGCCACTCTTTTATGCGCTGGACGGCCGACTTGAACCATACTTTCGCTCTGTATGGAAACACCCAGTCAGCAGGAGTCAACAGCTCTGACGAACACGGCCCGGACGAGTGCGCCAAACTCGACCAGGCGTGTCCGTCGGTATCTCATTCGAGAAACTTGAACGGCTCCATTTCCTTTCGCTTGTTGCTAACGGAGTCGTTCGCTTCGTCAGAAAACACCATTCCTTTTTATTTTCAGCCCACGTTCGGTGGATCCGATATCAACGGATCATCGGCGCTCTCGAGCTATCAGGACTACCGCTTCCGCGCACCAGGCGCCTTACTTCTGCGCGAGGGTTTCGAGCACTCCGTCTGGGGTCCTCTCGGTATCAGCTTTTTGGCAGACCAGGGCAGGGTCGCTAACACGCGCAGCGACATCGGTTTCGACCATCTGAAGCACAGCTTCAGTGCGGGACTTACCCTCCGAGCCGGAGGTTTTCCCATGGTCTCAATGATGTTTGCCTGGGGTGGAAGCGAAGGACATCACAACATATTCAACTTGAACCCGTCGCTTCTCGGCGGATCGACGCGGCCTTCTCTGTTCTAGTCCCGGATCCGCTCTGGGAAGTTGGAGATGATTCCGTCGACGTTGAGACTCTTGGCCAAGTCAATCTGATCATCGGTATCGGCGGTATACGCGCAAACCTGCAAGCCGCACTTATGAAGCGCGTCGACAAATTCCGGCGTCGCTGAATCGAGCCCGATGCCTACGTGTGTAGCCTTCGCATCCATAGCAAATGTGATCGGCTCGATGGGAACCCCTTCGAGCAATGCCATCGTTAAGGCGGCGGAATCCTGTTCACGAATGCGCAGAAGATCTGTGTGCAGGAAAGATGCAAAGATAACTGGATCTCTAAAACCAAAATCGTTCACGAACTTTGAGACGATCGGTCCAATTCCAGGTGTGATCGTCTCTAGAATCAGGCCTACTCGTCCCTTGGCGGCTTCCAGAAGTTCGCCCAGCAGGGGGATCTTCTCGCCGTTTCCTGCGTCCAATCTGCGCAGATCGTCAAGCCGCATCGCCGAGAGGCGGCCGCTGCCATTGGTCGTGCGATCGACAAATTTGTCATGCATCAGGACTAAGGCGCCGTCGCCGGTTCTCTGAACATCCACCTCGACCATATCCGCTCTCAGCGCTATTCCGCGTTCGATCGAGGCAAGTGTATTTTCAGGCGCGTGTCCCGCGGCGCCACGGTGCCCGATTGCCAAAATACGGCTCTTGCTCATTGTTTCCTAACTTGCACGCATCCAGGACTGCTTCAAGATGAAATCAAAGACCTGCGCGGGCGGTATTCTATAGCGCATTCCAGAATAACTGAAAGTCCTTCCGAAATGTGTCGCGTTCAGCCGCCCACGCACCGGCCACCGCCGGGACATATTTCCAGCGCTCGAACAGGTGTCTCCATCCTCCAATTCGCGGATCCTTGAACCACTTTCCATGATCAAGCTGGAATTCGAAGTACAGATCCTCCATGAGTTGAATGATTGTCATGCTGAAATAAAACTCCGCAACCGCATCGCGCGGACGGACCCCCGAAGCCACAAACGCGCCGGGAAACAAATCGGCGCCAAGGGCGTGCAGCGCGGGCTCCCTTCGCAGTTGCTCGAAGATGTCAGAGAGAGTTGAGGTATGCTTCGACGCCCCGTGTTGCAGATTCGGATTGACGGGATACCAGTAGTCTTCCAGCGCAGCGAAGAACTTCTTCACATCCGGACGCTGAGCATCCCACGCGATCCAGTTCGTTGCCGGGGTTAGGGAATGATGCGTCGCGTGATACCCCAGCGCGCGATAGCTCTCAAACTGAGACTCCGCGAACCACTGGTCTGCCGTTGTCTCGTGCGGAAACTGGCTCTGTGTCGCATGATATTGAGCCACATCCTCAGGCTCGTCTCCGGTCAGAGATGCCTTGAGATACACCAGTACTCCCTGGCTGCCGTCCAGATATTGAATTCTCCCTACCGCACAGTGACTGTCACTAGCCGCCGAACCGGGAGTTGGCTTGATTCGGATCGGGTCGATCTCGATCAGCGCACCGAAGTCTATCCGGCACTTGCGGATCGCTGAGCCGAGTCCCTCGAACTTGTACTCTGGATCCTGCTCCGCATCGCACAGGAGGATAAAGCTACATCTGCGGCGCACCAGTTCGTAGAGGCCCATATTGTCGAAGTGCCCGCCATCGGAGAGATTCACAAACCGCGTTTGATCGTCAGTTGATCCGATCAATTCACTCAGCAGCGCCGCCAGTCCAAACCGCGGGCTCGAGAGCTTCGAGCTGCCGTCTCTCCGCGGATTGCCTAACCACCATCCCAGTCGCACGTCAAACATCGTCATCAGAAACGAGACGGCGGGAGATGTATTGTAGCCTTGATTCGGGTTAGCAGCCGCACCGGATATCGCCATTGCCGTTCCCAGTTGGGGGCCGCCGGTCTGCGTATATGTCTCCGTCTTTCTGTAGCCCAGCGGCCGCAGCGTCTCTCGACTCCAGAACCTTGCTTTCTTGGTCGTCACGTGGCCTGAAGCGGAATCGGTCGAGCCAATCCAGCCTTGCGCGTCGAATCCGGAGTAGCAAGGTGTGAAGATGAAGGACGTCCCCTTCCGCTCCTGCCACGCGAGTTGTTTCCCGACAGAAAGGTTCAACGTCGCATTCACGATCGGATAGGGACCGAGATATGGCGCTCGTGGATTTGCCGCGTTCGCGTCCGGCACAGCCGGCGGCACGATGGGGGTCAGCATTGATAGATGAAAATCATCGCTCCCATCAAAGCCGGTGAATTTATTCGGCTGACGCTTTTCATTCGATGCGCCAAGATAGCAGCGGACCAGCCGGTTCTTGTAGAAGTGGTGCATTGAAAATTCATTGATGTCGACACGCCAGGCCAATATCGCGGATGCGGTCGCCAGACAGACAAGCAGCCAGCCTATGCTATCGACATACCAGCCGCTCCTGTCCCACATGGGCCAGGGCCTCAACAGGCAGTAGTGCTGCTGCGTTAGCATCTCCAGGGAAAGAGACCCGCGTCCTCCATGTGCAAGCAGAAGTTCCTCGAGGGTAGCCAATATCAGAACGAGCCCCACAATGAAGGTTGGAGGGCCCGCCTTTGCAAGTATCTGCATCCACGAGAACGATGGAGTTCCATCTTTAGTCGTTCCGGTTTGTTTGCTTCTGCCTGCAAACAAACCGGCAACCGTGGTAGCCACCCATCCTAGCGTCAGACCCGAGATCCACACACTAAATCCATGCAAACTCCATTGCGTCATCTTCAACACAAGATAGGGGCCGAAGATAGTTGAGCTCGTCAGCAGAACCCAATAGACCGAGAAGATGCTGCACACTGCGCGGAAGCGGCTCAACCACTCGCGTCCCGCATCGGGATAGTCGACCCCCATCAGGCCAACCTGCAGCGTCCCCGGCACCACAAGAACAGCCAGAAGCAGCACTGGACCCCAGACCTCGGCATGCCATACTTCCCAGCCAGCACGGTACATCGATAGCAGGATCGAAATGTAAAGGTGGAAAAGGCCAACACTCGTTCCCGCGGAGAGAAGCGTGATAAGCAGGAGGACTATCGGCCATAGCCTCGCCCCTGATTGGCGCGTGCGAAATTTGTGGACAAATCCACCAAGCCCAGAAAGAAGCAAAGACAGAATTGCAGCAAATATCAGGGCCTTCGCTAGAAGGGCTCTTTCGTTGGAGTCGATCTCAACGATGTGTCTCCACATCCATACAGAGCCCAGGTAAACCGCGAGCAGGATGTTGCCCACAACCAATGCAAGAATGTACCGAGGCTGATAAAGGGCCATGGGCAACTTCGGATCAAGCCATCGCGCCAATCGTCCCGGGGGGCCCAGTGAGTCCGCTACTGCCTTTCGCATATTGAGAGACATACAAAGCACGGCAAACACCAGCGCGACGGCGGCAAGTCGCCACATCCACTGATCCGCTCCCTCAACCATCAGCGGCGCCTGAAGCAGCCTGGGAATCAGGAGCATCGTGCCGAGAAACGAGATGAGCACTGCTTGATTTAGGACCACATTGCGCGAGTAAACTGCACCCATCGTCCACGTATCAAAACTGAAACTGCCCAGGCGTGGTGTAAGGTAGTTGCTGAATTCGCGCAGAAACCGGATTGGCCTTTGCGGTTCCGCCCTCGGATCTGGGCAGGAGGGCGCCAAAAGCGCCTTGAGCTTCGGCAAGAAAGACTGAAATGGTTCGGAGCCATTTTTACAAATCCACGCAGCAAGCCAGGATCCGATATATCCCCCACCGGACACGGTTGAGAGATAATCGACCTTGTTCAACAAGCCAATATCCGCAAGTTTTTGAAGTACCCCGAGATTGAAGGTGGCACTTCGAATTCCGCCTCCTGAGAATGCAAGCCCGAAGAGTTTCTTGTGCGCCGCCAGGTCGGAAGCGTCCAGTGAGGTCTGCGCAAGAGGAGGGTCGCCGACCTCTCCATCCAGAAGCCTCAAACGCCGACTTTCCTCGATCTGCCGCATCTCTTCGCGTAATACAAGCGCAAACGGCCTCGGCCATTCCATAGCCTCCCACAGGGCACAGGCGCACATAGGAACCTGTGCAAACATTTCTCCCAGCTGCAATTGAATGTCGCTCCAGTCTCCATCCGGCTTGCGCGAGACCGAACCCCTCAAGATGGCTGCGACGCCATTGCCGTCTTCTCTCTTGTTAAGCTGGTCCAGTAGAACTTGGCGTGTTTTCTGACGGGAAATCTTCAGCGGCGTAGCCTTCCACATATCCGTAGCGAACTGGGCAAGTTCGTTCGCCTCGTTTGTCCGAAAGCGAATAGCTCGCGCTACTTCGTCGCGAAAAGTAAATTCTTCCTGCAGGGCGGCCAGGAATTCCTTATCCTGTTCACCACGTTCAAAAGCCGCCCAGTTTAGAAGATGCTTCTCCAGTACCTGTGTGACACTCGGCGTCTTCGTTCCGCCGTCATGAATTTCTTCGATTCCCTTCGCCGCAATTTCATTGATGTGACGCCTGCCTGGGTATGCACCGACCGCGCGGGCAAATGCATTTCGCACCGCACCATTATTTTCGAACAGGGTTTGCAGGAGCCGCAGATCTGGTTGTCCCTTCCAGAGTTCCCAGTCCAGATCTTTTCCGAAAACCGTTAGTGGCGGCGACGGGATTCTCCCTCGCGCAGCGTCTATTGCCAGTAGGGTCAATTCCGGACTGTCACTCGCTGGCTTCACCCAATCGAGCGCGGTCGCGAGATCTTTTTGGAAATTCAGGTTAGGCCCAAGTGCATCTAAAAGCCTTGCCACCTGGCCATCACGATCGCGACTCCAAAAGCACTGTTGCGAACAACGATCAATCGAGGGTTGAAGGGCAGACAGGTCCGCTCGCTGTCTGCGCAGTTCGGCAACTCGCTCCGCGATGTCTTCGGCAAGGTTCATGGCTTGCACCGTCCGGCGAAAAATTTCATGGCTGTGGCGATTGACTTTGGAAGGAATCATCCGACTCCGCACCAGGTCGGGGCTTCCACGCAACGCTGTAGTACTGGCCTCTGTCCCGCGCCCACGGGTCGAAAGCATTTACAACAGAATCAAGCTCAGGCGCCAACTCGGGTATGTTCCGGATGAGGATTCGTTTCATCGGAGAAACAGGCTGGACGTGCCCATTCGGGGTGCCCTTCTCCATCACCACGGGCCCGGGGCCGTTATTATTCACCCAGTTCACGCCAAGTGAGGAATAGAATTCCGGACGAAAACTTGACGTGAAAAACCTGTCGCTGAAAAGCCTGCGCGAGGCGTTCAAGATGAAAACTACAAATTGCGTCTCGGAGATCGCGAAGCCATGAGGACGGCGATATTCAGCTAGATACCCGACCGCGGTGTCGACATCTTCGATGTTGTCCACCATTGTTCCATTGGGATGGCCAAGGCAGTCATTGATGGGCGTTCCGTCCTCGTTTACCTGCGCATCGGTGATCACCTTTGACGAGTCGCACACATGCTGACCGTAGACTTCGCGCAATGTCTTAACCGTATCCTGCTGCTCCGCTTGCTCGGGAGATCCCGGCTGTACACCAGGGTCCATGAAATCGTCGAAGCTCTTGAGCTGTCGAAGGCCATATTGCCGCCGGAATTCGTTGAAACGCGGAACGCCGTGCTCGCGGTCTCGAATGATATCCAAGGCAACAACATCGATCTGTTGAGTCGGACTATCGAGCCTGCCCATCTTCAGATTCTGCAGAAACATCGGAGAGTTGTGCAGGGTCAGCAATCCCAGGCGCTGACGTCCGAGCGTCAGGCCCCAGTTCGCAAGCGGCATGCCATGGGTGAATGCCGTTGCCTTACCCTGAAAGGTCTCCACAACCGGCACCTTCTTCGCGATCTTGTTCGGGTCAACCGAAAGATCCCGATATTCCAGCAAGTCCGGAACCAGCGGGTGCAGACGGTACACAGAGACAAATTCCTCAGGGAAGTTAAACGGCGATCCGAAATGATTGACACCGCCATTGGTGAACTTCGGGTTGGTAATGTCATAACCGATTGCCTTGCTTCCAAGTCCGAAGATGCCAGGTCCAGAGGCAAACACTGAGTACCATTGGGTTGCCTTGACCACATCCGTCGATCTTCCAAAATTCTTCGTGACCACTTCTCGAAGTGCGTCTGACAACGCGCCGCCGTTGGCTCCCAGCAGGCCGTTCCAATTGCCATTCATTCCGAGGTAGAGAGGCTCGTTGTAAAGCAACTGCGGTGTCCACTCTGTTGAGTGAATCTTCGCAATTTCCGCTGCCACCACAAGGCGCGCAACCTCGAACAGTTCATCTGGAGTCACATCGCGGTAACGAATTACGTCCTTCGGGTGGCTGGGATCGCGCAATCCGCTATCCGCATCAGGATTCAGTGTGGCTGTCCGCCTGAATTCGGCAACAAACGCGTTGTGCTCCCGCGCAAAAAGGTTATGCAGAAAACTCAGTCCGACCGTCCAGTTATCGGGAAATGCTGTTGCCTCCTGCCCGGCCCATTCGGGATTGATCGGATCGCTTTGCTCAAATACCGGGAGAACCCCCGGTCCCGTCTGACCTGCAACAGGAACCAGTAGTATTTTGGCCATGTCGCTTGGATCGCGTTTCACGCGCGCGCGCGAGCGGTCGTCGAATCCGTACAGCTGCGAAGCATCCCACCACGCCGTGTTGGTATTGCGCATCGTCTTTGGTGCACGCGCCAGATGCGCTTCTCCGTTGCTGGTGAAGCTATCCTGCGCGCTATCCTGCGCAACATACCCCCTGTCGATCCTGTCTTCCGGCCGACAGCCCAGCACTTTGACATCCTCATCGCTCAAAGGCTGTTCGGCATTGTTCACCAGCTTCTCCGCGCATCCGACTTTCATGTACTGCGCATCATTGTGCCCTTCGTCCAGATGCGAAAACCAGTCGTGTGTCATGAACTGAATCCAGTACGCGGCAAGGACATTGAAGAACGGTGCCTTCTTGTAATCGCAGTTTGCCTGGCTCGAGTCATTTGGCAAGCCATAACCTTCCCTGCACGCGCCAGCGCTGGATTGGAGGCGCGTAAATAAACGGCGGCTAATCACCTGCGGATCCGGCTCAAGAAGCGACAGACGATTTCCATGTCGATTGCGAGTCAGGGTATTCAGCCCAAGGTCCGGAAAGCTCGTCTCAAAGTCGACATTGCGCGCAAACAACATTCCCGAGGAACCCATCGCGGGGTTCACGATGTCGTTGCAGATCCCGGTCGTGTTCCTCCAACGGATCAGGTCGCCCTTGCAAACCTGCGGCCCGCTCCCGCCGACAATGTCGTACGCCGGATTCGTTGCCAGCAGGCGCATTTCCGGCCACACCTTGATTGCACCACCCCCCACTCCGTGGCTGCCTTGCACATATGTTGAGTAGGTGCCCGAATTGTCGAATAGGTTGAACTTGATTAACTCAATTCGTTGCAACTCCAGGTCAATCAAGGCGCCCAAAACTCCGCGATTGGAGGGTAGCTTCGCTGAAATAAATCCCTGGGGAAGTGACCCGAGATCGCCGGTTCCCCAATAGTTGCCCCAGTCAACCCACGGTGTCCCGCGAAACAGCAGCGCCTGTTCTCCACCGCGACAAAGGTCGGTCGCCTCCGACACTTTTCCTTGAAAGCGTAAAGCGCGCGCATTAGGTATCTTCAAATCCTTCAGCTGATCGACCACCATCTGTGCGCATCCGCGAAGTGCCTTGGCCTCCTCTTCCTTGCCGGAGTGAGTAATGCCAGGGTTGGGCTGCCCTTTCCCTGCGCATACGATCGCGACAAAGAGTGTCGCTATAAACAGCCGTTTCATCTCACATCCTCCGACGTGACAAAGCATTCGCGCCAACTACGTAGTGATCGCGGACTCGACACCGTTTCATCCCACCCTTCAAGCATTGTGGGTCCAGGACATTCCCGACGTAGACCTTGCATGGTGCATACTGGATAGGTATTCGCGAGTGGCAACTCTGTCGAGATAGGCAACTAAAGTCGCAACCGCCGAATCACGATCGAATCTTCAGCAGATCGAAGAGAGCATAATCGGAGTCATACAGCATATGATTCGAGTGCTGCGACTCTCTCATTGCTCTCCAGTGAATCGCGAGAGGGGAAAGAGAGACGAATCTTAGCATTAATCTAAACCGCTCGCAACAATGAAGTAGGTTTACCTTGAGAACTCTTTTTAGGCCACATTCTCGCCGGCAAGCGATCTCTTGCGCACATCCCTGATGACGAACGAGGGGATCTGGACACTGAACATACCATCTTCAACTTGAACCCCCTCATTCGCCCGTGCGGATTTAGTTGACGACAATCTTGCGATTCCCGCGTTCACAGCGTTTCCAAGGGAACTGTAGCCTTTCCCCATCTTCTTTTGCAGTTCCCGGTATTTCGCCAGTGCCTCCTCGCGATTGCCGTTCAATTCCAACAGATTTGCATCGACGTAGTCGTTCTTTAGCTTCCACCAGTCCTCCGACTCACCGACTGATGGCTTGCCATCGAGCCATTCATAGGTCTTCCGCGCCTCGTCGTTCGGGATAGCCGACAGTGACTCAACCAGTTCCTTGTGATTGGTAACGATAGGGTCGAAACAGAATCCAAGGATACGGTTGCGATTGCCCGCCTCCATCACCTCGTTGTTTTTTCGCATGTCATTTGCCACTCGAATCAGTTCCGCTCTCGCTCCCGGCTCGTCAAGGTAGATCAAGGCACTGAGTTGCAGTCTTCTCACGAAGGATCGCGCTCGCCCTGTGGCAACTGCGGTCTGAAAATGCTGCATCGCGAGCTCGAGTTCTCCTCCGGTCTTCAATTGCAGAAACCCTGTCATAGCGTGCGCATAGACATTATGTGGATCGATCTTCAGCGCAGCCTGCAAATCGGAATCGGCTATCGAACCCGATTCACGTTGCGCCATCTGACCATTGAGCCAGTGAGCCCAACCAAGATGTGCTTCAACATCTGCGGCCTCCACGCCCTTCGCCCGCGTCAATCCTGCGGTTAGTACCGGCAGAATCTGATCCAATGCTGGAGCGGAAACATCGGCCTCGTTCTGCCCTTCGCGGACATATACTCCAAAATCTTCCACCCACAGCATCGCAGTATTTAGCTGGGCGTCAAGCACAGGCCGATCCAGTGGATCGTTCTTCAAGAGCTCTGTATAGGTTGCGAGTGATGCCCTGTATTCGCCTTGATTGGCCTGAGTCTGCGCAAGGGACATCTGGGCCTCATGCTCAGCGTGGTGCCGATGGCGCTGTATGAGGCGATTCACGTTTCCGCTTATCATGGCAAAAAATCCAACCAGGGCAGAAATTCCACCTATCCAAGCCATGACGATCGGCCACGTCCTCTTCGTTACTGCCTCGAGCTTTTCCATGTCTTCAGCCATATGCTCTCTCTGGTCCCCAAGTCACATTCTCGAGTGTTGTGCTCGATCCTTCCAACGGCTAGCCAAGGAACGATTGGCGGGCCACTGATTATCCCATCGCTCCTGAATCTGCCTCCTTTGCATCAGCCCCGTCCCCGCGGTCGAGTGATTGGCGGGAGTGCCTCTGCTCATCGTCGCGACCGGAAAGCAATGATTTAAACCGAACAAAGTTTTGCAAAACGTTGTACCAAAATGGCGCACCAAGCGAGAGCAGCAACACAGAGAGCAGTCCGCCAGCCATGCGATGCCAGGTTCCCCATCCCCGAAGCCACTCGCGCCACGGCATCTGCGCGGGTGTCTGAATCAGCCCAAGATTGTCATACGTGGCGATCGCAATCTGTTGCTGCGAGGGTGGATTCCCCGCACTCTTTTCCTCTGTCGCACGGTATTGGTCCGCGAGAAGTTGCGCCTGGGCTACTATCGCCGTCCGCGTTGCATCATCGGAACTTAACCGCTGAATAATCCATATCGCGTCCAGTTGAAAAATAAAGGTAATGAGTGCAGCCATCACCACGCTCAACACATGGGCATGCGCGGTGAACCGCTCGGTCACGCGGTCGATGGTCTGGTCGAACCAGCCAAATAGCTTTGCCGTAAATGGACCCGAAGCGACCTTCAAGATAGCCATCGTCCTTCGTTCTGATGCTGCGAGCTCGGGCCGTAGCTTCTCGAGGTCTTGTGCGGTCGAACGTATTTCGGCGAGCACTGCGCTTGGATCAGCAATACCGCTTTTGGCAAGGACACCACATAGCGCACCCTTGGCCACCGGATCAAGCGATGCCGAGGATTCTCCCGCTGCTGCCTCCAATAGCAAGATGACCATCTCCTCACGTTGCAACACGCTCGCGAGCCTGTTTTCGTGCGTTGCAATCAGCGGATGCCTTAGCAGGAACTGTGCAATCCTTCTCGTTAAATCTTGACCCAAGTCAGGCCAGATCTGCCGGAGCAGCCGCTCAATCCCGTAGAGCAGGCACTTGCCACGTCGATTCGAAAGGCTCACCGCTGCTTGAGTGACCACCGTTACACCGAGGCTGAAGCACAGCATGATGGTCGCGAGACCTATCAGCACGTCCAGTGTCTTGGGCATTCCTCACCTCTCACATTGGGAATCCCGAAATCATACAGACTTCCAGGCTTGAGGACTCAGGCGAAGCTTGTAAGCTGCTCATCCAGGCCTCCAGGTGGAGAAAATATCCTACGCAATTCTGCGGCCACGCCCATCTACGTTCTCACCCTGAAAGCGGATATCGCCACGGGAAGAATATACAAAGTTTCAAATCGGAATGCAGAATGCCACTATTAAAGAAGAGTGTGCAAGCCAAATCCTCGCGTCCCATCGTTGCATGCCGGATCTGTCGCATTTTTCTGTCTCCAGCCACGCGCGTCAATCACCCTGGAAAGTTGCTTGCAAACGTGTCAAAATCGCGAACGGGCTGAAACCCAAAACCCGCGCGATTCTCGCTCTAATCCGCTCGATCATCTCCTGAGCACGACAAGGATGGTAAATGCCTGATATCTCAATCACTGATCAGACGGATAACACCGTCGCCCGGCCAGCAATCGATCTTCACCATCCGTCCTCGTTGTTGCATTACCTCGAGTCTGAAGCGCTCCACCTGGCAGTCTTACCCGATTTTCTCGAACGGAAGGAGGAGATCCTCAGTAAAGCTGCCACCCAGCCGATCCAGTTTCAGGCGAGCGCACAACACGGTTTCAAAATCGGCGATGCGCCTCCGGCCATTATCGTAGCGCCCTCGGCCAAGTTCGACATTTCGGTAAACGCCAGTCCGGGCTCGGCTCTTTTTGATCACGATGCATTCCCGCCGCCATACCTTGTCCCTGCCAGTACGGCCTATGTTGGACTGGAATTCAATGGCACTTTCGAATTCGACGCCTCTGCTTCCGCGGGAGACCTGGCTTTCGGTTTCTCCCAATCCAGCAATGTAACCCTGCAATACTACAAGCGTTTTCCACTAGGTGCCGCTGAACCCACGCTCTTGAGCGCCCTGTCTGACACATTGTCTCAATACACCATTCCGGCAACTGTGGCTGATCTCGGGTTACTAGGTGTTGGCGACATTGCGACGATTTCCGGAAATGGCTCCCTGCACGTTTCCGGCTCTATCGAGGTTGCCGCTTCCCCCAATCCGCTGGCGTCCGCGGCGCTTCCTCTTGGCGCAGGTACGATCTCAATACAGGCAGGCGTAGCGGCAGGTGTTTCCATTGGCTTCACTCTTTCCTGCGATTATCAGGTTCGAATTCGCAGAGTCGATGCTGAAACGATCGAACTCACGATTACCCGCGACAAGAATGCCGCATATCGCGTGGATGCATCCGCGTCGGGTGGCTTCACCGCCGAATTCAATGACCAGGATCTACTCTCGGCGATTATCGGTGCCATCAGCAAGAATCCAACCGCAGACGCCAGTTCGTTCGCCGGCCTCAGCGCCTCCGAGACCGCCACCCTCATCTCTGCAATCCGCAGCGGAATCGACCATCACTTAAAGGTCTCACTCGACTTGATTCTCTCAGCGGACAACGAGGATGGCGCAGCATTCCAGTACGAGATTCGTCCAGCGCTCTTGAATTCGGCCTCTATCGCTGCTGTAAACCGGGCATTGCATGGCGATCTGCGAATGCTTACCGCATTGGAGAAGAATCAGCAACCCGGCGGCAGCCTTGCTGATGGGATCACGCTAAACAAAAGCCTCTTGGCCGCAACTCGCGATCGTGGCGTAAAACTCAACCTCAACCTCCTTGGCATTCTCAACTTTGCTTCGTTCGCTGACCTGGTTCGCCAAAGTGAAGTACTTACAGACGAAGCATCCGGCGACGTCACCATAAAGGAAACCGTTTCTGGAAATACGATTTCTGCGCTATCTGATCCTCTGGACCGCCATGAGGCTTTGCGCAAAGCGATGTTTGATTCCGTTCTTGCCACCACTACCTATAGAGCGGGCGGGGCAGTGTCCTTATCGAATCTCAATTGCGAACAGGTCCACTTCGCCGTCAATCAAAAAACCTCCGCAGCCACCATCGAGCAATATTTACGATGGTGCGCGAATCTCGATTTATTGACACCACAGCAGCGACTCGAAGCCAAAGCTCGTCTCGATACAGAAGGTAGATCGACTTGCGTCCTGCGAACATCCTTCGCCGATAAAGATTGCGACGCCATGTTCTTCGATACCAATGGAAATCTTCGCGCCAAGGACTACTTCCTCGAAATCGGACGCCAGGCGATGCGTGCTTCAATCGATCCCGCAAATTCATCCAACGATCAGTTTCGAATGAAGATCACCCAGGATGACGTGTGGCCTCGTGCCCTTTCCTTGGGGCCTTTACCCGCCCTCGGCCCCCTCGTGGGACTCGGCTCTGATGACGTCAGGGTGGAGTTGCTGATTGGCGATGTGTATGTCATTTCTCAATGGGCCAATGGCATGGCCGACGCCGGAGTCGAGGTCCAGTCGATGCGATCTTTCATCGGAAAGTCCGATCTACGCACCGTCATTGCGAGTCCGCAATTCCAGAGCAGCCGAAACGCATTGCAAAAGAAGCTTGCCGGCATCATAAAGGCCAGCAAGGTCCGGTTCGCGGAACCATGGGGAATGATGTGCCTCTACTTGGCTGCCGGCTCTCCGCACACCGCATCCGCAAAAATCTCCTCCGGTGCATTCTCGCTCGAAGCCTCGTCCGATCGCGAATTGAGACTTGATTCCAACTGAATGCGCGGCAAGATTTCTAATCGAGCTTCCTCGGTGGGGCATCTGCGGCCGAGTGGAAACACGGTCAGCGCACATGCGCCGCGAACAATGCATGATGCGCAAGAATGAAGAGCGTCTGGTGATCCGCCCCCCCAAAGATCAACTGCAAGGGCCGCTCCGGCACATCGATCTCGGCGATTTGATGTCCATCCTGCGCGTAGACGAAGACTTGCCCGTTGGCCACGTAAACGTTCCCGCGCGTATCGGCTGCCACGCTCTCGCCTCCTCGCTGCGCGAACGGCTTCAGCTCCGCGAGTGTCCCGTCCGGTTTCACCCTCGCGCTGTAGGTAATGTCCTCAGACTCACTGCTGACATACACCTGCTGTCCAGGCTCTGCGACGATGAACCCATACGTATCGAGGTTGTCGCTGAATCGCCAACCCGACGTATCATTCGCCGGACCCTGCTCAAACACCCGGCCTGCCGGTAGAAACACGCTGCCATCCGCAGAGACATATTCGCGTGTCTTGAGCGTATTCGCATCCGCGGCGAACATCTCCGCCAACGTCGTAAAACGCATCGTGTCCACGTTCAACTGGTCCTTGAACTCCCCGTTGTTCCACCAGTTCACCGGAAGAATCACGGCGGCTTTGCCATGAGACTGGGCAGCTTGCGGTGTCAACACTGTGAGGTCTTCCGCGGATGTTCCCGGCCGGAACGTGTACACAGTGCTCTCAGGCCCAGCCGACGAAACCACCATCAGGTTGCCTGATTTGTCGATCGCCAGATTCACCGGATCGAGCGGATTATCCCGTTCAACCGTAAGGCCCTCTTTTTCCGTCCACCGGTAGATGCGTTGGTTGTGGTGGTCCACGAAATAGAGATTGCCCGCCGCATCCACCGCTGCTCCTGAAATCGAGAAGAAACCCTCCTCCAGCTTTCTCACGGTTGTTCCGTTGTCCAGCACAATCGACGCATCACTCAACTGAGGCCTCTGCGGATCAGCCAGGATGTCCAGCGCTGCGAACTCGCGTTCACGCACCTCGAGATGATGCGTCATATCCTCGATTGCGTTCTCGTAGGGGAACTTGCTCAGGCGCAGGAATGTGCCACAGCCATTCGCGTCGCAAACGCCATACCCGCTCTCCGCGTTCACATGCAGGTTGCGGAAGTGAATATCCGACGATCGATAGATGCGCACAGCCGCCGGGAATGACGCCCGCGAACGCGTTACGCGGTATCCGTGATAGTTCGCAATGGTGAGATTGTGGCAATCATCAATCTCCAGCGAAAGCGACTCGGGGCTCTCCCCGGCCTCCTCTTCGGTCTGCGGCGCATTGATGTCCCAGTTCTCTACATGATCAAACTTGATCTCGTTCCGCACGTGATGCTCGTTCGACAATTCGTACACGTGCCCGGGCGTCTTCGTGTTCGATACCTGAAAGCCTGACTGCGCAAACGTATTCGGCGTCCAGATGTCTGCGAATGTTCCTCCGCCCCCATCGGCAACCCATAGGCTCGGATACTGCCCGTCCCAGCGCTTGTGCAGATCGGAATCAGCCGTGTGGTCGTTGTTGTAAGGATTGGTGCCGCTGCCGTGGCCGCCGAGAAAGCGCACGTCATCCATAAGCGACTGCTCACCCGCCTTCCACAACACCGCTACCGCACGCGGATTGATGCCGCCCGCGAGCACTCCGATCCCGCTGACAATGTTCTTCCCGCCTTGCGGAGCAAGAATCACTGCCTTTGGCGCGCCCACCCCCTGGTATCCCGGCGTCTCATCCAGCAGGTCAATCTGCGTCAGCGTGGGATGCAGCGCAATCAGCATCGTGTCGGGCTTGAGCGTAAGCGTGTCGCGCACCACGTAATGCCCACCGGGAAAATAAAGCACAGGATGCCCATTGATGGCTTGCTGTAATGCGGCAGTATCATCCGTTGTTCCATCGCCCTTCACTCCCAGCGTGTGCACATTCACCCATTCGCTGCTCGACGGCAGCGCTCGAATCGCCGGCTGCAGCGTGGCCGGCATCGAGGCGAGCAGTGCAGCCTCATACTGCATGCCAATGGACCCCATCCGCCCTTCGCCGGGCACAATCAACCCGTAGGCGAAGTTCTTCACTTCGTAAACCGCGCCCTTTCCTGCAACCGTCTTTCCGCTCTCGCGTAGTTTGGCGAAGACCGGTGCATTGCTCAGCACTGCGTTCTGGAATCCGATTTCCGTCAGCGGGCTCTTCTCCAGGCTGATCGTCACCACCGGCCCGCTGATGTTCTGGAATCGCGAATCCTTCACCCAAAGCTGATCGGGATAGCCCTCATCGATATCGATAGCCTTCGGCACGTCCCGAAATGTATCTCGGATCAAGGTCAGACCGACTTCATGTTCGCGGATGGCCGCTTCTCTTTGCCCCTCGAATACCGAGTCAATCAGCGTGAACTGCCAGGCCGGCGAGGTCTTCTCCGTCAGAATTCCGTAGCGCCCTCCGTAGAATCGCAGGTCCTCCGCCTCATTTCCCGCCTGGTAGATCCCTGCCAGCGCTGAGCCCAGATGAAAATCCATGTGAGTCAGAAACGAGTGTTGCGCCACATGAAAACGCACCGCCACCGCTGCAGGATTGCCGTCTCCGATCTCGATGTCGATGTTGCTCATGGCCGAATAAAATGTATTCGGATTGGCATCGGCCACGTTGTTGTTGGGCGGCACCGATCCCGGCGGAGGAAATGCAATGCGATCCCCGGCCCGCGGGCGCTCATGAGGAGTCAGGCCCGTGAACATCACCATCACCCCCATGCCCTTCTGGAACCCGGGCGTATTCGGCGGAAGCACGAACACCGGGCGCGTGGCGCCATACCCAATGAGCCGTACGCCCGGCCACAGATAGACAGTTCGCGTGATGGTGTAGCGGCCTGCGGGCACGAACACAATGCCCTCCCGCCCGGTGCCTGCGGCCTTGTCGATGGCTGCCTGCAGCGCGGCGGAACTGTCCGCAGTCGTCGCCGGAGCATCCACATAAATGGCTTTCGGATCTTCGAGACGGGTAGTGATAACAGATGCGGCGAAAGCCGCCGGGCAAAAGCACAGGGTGACAGCGACCAGTACAGCCTTCTTCATGGGGCTCCCGCAGGTGAGGTCTTGAGCTGAACAGCGGAATCCAGCATACCCGAACCGTTGCGACAGCCTGAGATCGGATTGCATTGCCCGCGTGCTAACATCCACTCATCCGGCTCGCCACAGGCTTGAGCCACGGAGGTCAAGATGAGTCCAACCACAAGGCGTAGTTTCCTCAAAACAGGTCTGGCCGCTGGAGCCATGGCGACCGTCGGAACCCTTCCCCTGAGCGCCAAGCGCGCCGCGACCGATACCGTGGTGCTGGGGCGCTCAAAGATGGAGGTGACGCGGCTGGCCTTCGGAACCGGAACGGATGGCGGTGCTGTGCAGGCAGCGCTGGGCCAGCAGGAGTTCACACGGCTGGTGCGCTATGCATACGACCGCGGCATCCGCTTCTTCGAAACAGCCGAGGCTTACCAGACGCCGGCAATGCTGGGCGAGGCACTGAAGGGCCTGCCCCGCGATAGCTATCAACTGATGAGCAAGGTGACCACGTTCCACGAAGGTATTGACCCGCAGGCAAAATTCGACGAGTTGCGCAGCACCTCGCAAACCGAATACTTCGACATCATGCTGCTGCACTGGCAGCACACGGCTGACTGGCCGGAGACCACGAAGCGCTGGCAGGATGGAATTCTTGCAGCGCAGCAGAGGAAGATCATCCGTACCCATGGCGCCTCAGTGCACGGGCTGCCGGCGCTGCGTCAGATGCCGGGCACCAATTGGCTCGACGTGGGACTGATCCGCATCAACCACAACGGCGCGCGTATGGACGGGCCGACCTACGAAGACACCAACCACCCCGACAACGTGAGCGAAGTGGTCGATCACATCCACCAGTTGAAAAAGGAAGGGCTGGGGGTGATCGGCATGAAGCTGTGCGGCGGCGGCCAGTTCCAGAACAGTCACGACGATCGCGTGAAGGCGATGAGGTTTGCTTTCCAGAATGCCGGGGTCGACAGTGCGACGATTGGCTTCAAGAGCACGCAAGAGATTGATGAAGCCATCAGCAACTTGAATCTTGCACTTGTGTAGTTCCTTATGAACTGCCCAGTGAGCGACCTCCGATGTGCTTCAGGTCCGATTGACACTCAGGGATGTTTGGTCGGGAAGAACTGCTGAGCCAATCTGTGCGATTCCGTTCACCAACAGAACATCAGCGGACTGATGGGCAAGTTCTCTTGTTTTCAATGGTATAGGAGATCGTTAACGGAGCGCTTTGCAGGGTTGCGGACTGCGCTGAATGAGAAATGGCGGTGCTAGTAGTCGGCCGCGAACCTCTCTCCGGATTTGGGTTTTCCCTGCTAACAGGGAAAAATACAGGGAAAATATTAAGTTTACCCCCGACTTCTCCGGCAGCTCTGGGGCCCTAGGTATCTGATATTCGGGAGCTTCCATCAGATCTAAAGTGAAGTTGAGGCCTTTACCAAACAGGGAATTATCACACCGGTATCAGGGAATTGGCATTCCCTGATACGAGTCCGGCAATGCACTAAGACTTCCCCCCGGGGGGGGACCATTTGCCCCGACTCGCGCGCTGCGAGATCGCAGGACCGAATCTCGTTTCCGTAAGAATCCAAGGACTCTTCACTTAGATATAACGCCCGAGTGCTCGCGTTCTCTTCAGGGCAGGTGAGGGGGCACTTGCGTTCTACTTCATCGAGACCGGTAAACGTCCGTCTCGTGCTTCCCCTGCCAGACGCGGATGGTATGGGTTTTTGCGCGCAGGCAGCTCCTTTGTGGGACTGCCAGCGGCATTCGACATGGAATACCGTTCATTGAACCTGAAGTTCAGCGCCGCTCACAGCGACTGCCAGGATTCTGAGAACATAGAGCGAGAGAGCAGGACTGGACGCAATCAGATCACAGAATTTCTCTGCAGAAACCTGTGCTGCAAGAATCGCGATGGTGGGAGCGGGCATGGCCTGTCGAAGCCGCTCGCGGGGATGACTCCAAATTTGCGACAGCAACCAGCACTCGCCGTTGCCAAGGATCATCTTTTCGTTTCATGCTTGCGGGCTAGTTTACAACTGATCGCGGCCAAACTTGAATTCCAGCCGTTCTTTCTGATTGTTCCCGGAAGGGAATTGAGATGATTGAGAGCATTATCTTTCGACCAAATGCTAGAGCACGCCATCTCCAAGCGCCGTTGCTGAAAGAGCGAGAGGACTACCTGGCCCACTTGTTTCGACACGGATATAAAGTCAAGTCCCTTCGATCTAAGGCTTCCCTTTTAATTCATGTGATCCGGCTGATAGGCATTCCAACGGCGCGACAAGTAGCTCTCGATGAACTGCGACAAGCAGCCGAAGCTTGGGCGAACGACACTGCTTTCCACAAAGTTCTGCCAGCCAGCGCTCGAAGCGCACCTGCCTTGTACGGTCTAGCCCTGGACTTTCTTCGCTTTCACCATTGGATGACCGAGCCCAAAGCTCCCGCTCAGTCATTTTCTACGCTGCTAACCGACTTCACGCGGCATCTTAGGGAAACGAAGGGCCTGGCACTAAGCACGATCCGAAGCTACGGCGCGCGCGCGGCCGAATTCCTGAACTGGATCTCCCGACGGCACGACTGTTTCGCAAGTGTAACTTTGCAAGATATCGACGATTATCTCGATTTCAAGCGGGCAGAACAGCTCCAACCGAGAACCATCAACGTAATTTGTAAGGCACTGCGGGCATTGTTCCTGTTTGTCGATTCTGAGAGAGGATGTTTACGAAATATTGCAGGCAACATCCATGGGACTTCGGTTCCTAGATACAGCGGGGTCCCTCAGGGGCCATCATGGCCCGAGGTGCGCAGACTTCTCAGGTTCTCAAAAAAGATGTCGCTCGGAGACATTCGCATCAAGGCTATTTTGACGCTTTGTGCAATTTACGGATTGAGAAGCTGTGAGATTGTGGATTTGCGCCTGGAGGACTTCGATTGGTATAGCGAGACCCTGACCGTACGGCGGGGCAAACGTGGCAGGATACAGCAGTTTCCGCTTCAATACGAGGTGGGAGATGCGGTCTTGCAGTATCTGAAATTCGTGCGGCCTCATTGCCCATGTCGACACCTTTTCGTCACTCGAGGTTATCCGCATAAGCCCATCTTGACGACCACGCTTCGGTCCGTTGTGGCCAAACCGATGGTCAACTTGGGAATCAAATCGGAGAGGATGGGGACTCACACTCTGCGGCATGCGTGCGCTACAGAGCTATTGAGAAAGGGATCTTCATTGAGGGACATCGCAGATTTCCTCGGTCATCGGAGTCTCGGGTCGGTTAGCGTCTACGCCAAGCATGATCCCAGTACCTTGCGCAGTGTCGCGGCCTTCAGTCTGGCGAGTGTGCTATGAATCTAAGCGGAGCAGTCGAGATATATGTGCGCAGAAAGCGCAAGGAGGGGCTTCTTTTTATATCCGGTTCTAAGACGCTGGGCACTTTTTGCGATCAAATCGGGGACTCTTCTATTAGCGAGATAAAAACTCAGCATATCTCCGCCTTTTTGGACCGCCGTCCATCCGCTGTGACGTCGTGGCGTGTCAATCATAGCCTTCTGCGCAGGTTCTTCGAGTACTGGGCGGCCCGAGATGCCATGGCTCCGGTGTTGATGCCGCCAAACAGGCCACCTGTGCAACGGTCATTCGTCCCCCATATCTATACCCGCGATGAAATTCGGAGGCTAATGCGGGCGATTCCCAAATGCCAGGGTAGTCTCGCGTGCAGGCTTGGTAAGCAGACACTCCGATGTGCAATTTTGCTGCTCTATGCAACTGGCGCGAGAGTGGGAGAGATTGCGAACCTTCGAGTTTGCGATGTCGACCCCAAACGCGGGTACATTTCCATAGGCGGCGGTCGGTTCGGACGATCTCGCACGATTCCAATCGGGCCGGACCTCCGTGCGAACTTGAACTCTTATCTTGGCTTCCGGCATCAAAAGCGCCTGACGAACGACCGCCTATTCGTTACCCGGGATGGTCGCCCGGCCACTGCCGGGACCCTTCGCAACAGATTTCAGCGCCTTCGAGTTCTCGCCGGAGTTCAGAGTAGAAACGGCGCTAGAGGTGAGCCTCGGATGCACGATCTCAGACCCAGTTTCGCCGTTCATCGAATTGCCTCTTGGATCAAGAGCGGGGCGGATCTGAATCGGATGCTCCCTGCGCTTGCTGCGTATATGGGACTTGTTGGCCTGACCGCGACCGAGAGATATATGGCTCTCACGCCTGAACGCTTCCGCAAAGACCTGAGCAGACTCAGTCCAGGGCAAGCGAAGAGGCACTGGCGCGATAATCCTCAACTGATGAAATTTCTAGCTGCTCTCTAGGGGTAAAGTTCACTGCAGGCATTCTCACTAGGCCGGGCATCATAGAAGTATCTATGCAAAGCGAATGCGCCAGTCTCCGGCGAGGGTAGATGGTTGGGCAGGCGGCGAGGATGCTGCTGGCGATGGCGCGCGCTTCTTCCCACATCTGTGCAGCGTCTTCTTCGGTGGCTACAATCAGCGGGCACGAAGATTTGGCATACCTCCGCATCGATCATCGCGCTTCGTTTACAACTCCGTAAGAAACTTCAGGAGCCTCGAATCATCCTGCCATCTTGCATGTAATCTCGACGGGCTCAGTTTATTCAGAGCGTCTTGAAAGCGTGCGGGGGTCAATCGGAGGAAACGTTCAGTTGATTCGAGGCCGGCATTACCGATATACGCGGCCAAGGCAGGTAGCATGACGTCTAAATCTTCCTTCTTCTTTATCCATGAAGTGATCTGATGGACGGCGAACGTTGCCCTGAGATCCCGAACACAAGGCTTTTGACTGCTTTTTCGAAAGCCCGCAATCCCCGCTTTCCGACGCAGACGCTCGAAATTGCGCTGGACCGCTCGTGGACTAATAAATCCTCCATCCATTCTGGAGAAAAAGCGATCACCTTGTGTTTCCACTCGTTTTCGCCAATCAGCATATTGCTGTACTACTCGGATGAGGTCCTTTCCGAGAGGGATAGATCGACTCGTCTTCCCCCGGCTACCTGGAAGCTTAAAAATACAGTTCTGAAGATCGACGCTCTCGCAAACGAGCCTTGTCACCTCGCAAGCGCTGGCACCGGTCGCGTACAACACTAGAAGAATAGCGCGCAACGTTTTGGGGTGTATTTTGTCATTTTTCGTGATGCAAGTTGGCACCAATCGCAGCATGCGATGGAGTTCTTCCCTGGTATAGATATAGGGCAAGAACGTTGAGCGTTCTGGCGGCCGATTGGCGGGCATCAGCGATTCTGAAATCTCGCCATGAGCGGCCCAATATTCGAAGAAATGCCGAAGAAGGCTGTGCTTAACGCGAAAAACAGTTGTGGAAGCTCGGGATCGATTCAGGAACTGAGAAACGTGATTTACGTTGACGCGGCTGAGATCCAAATTACCGGTCGCTCTCAAGAAAGCTCGGTACAAATAGTATCCCTTGGAAAAAGATATGCCCGTAGCCTGTTTTCGCCGGACGTACCAGTTGATCGCCTGTTCGAGCGTCATAGAACACCTCGAAGACTAAATTTGGCCACACTTTTGAGGGACTCGGGATCAAATTTGGCATAGCTGCCCACCGATCGCAGGTCGCTGTGCCCTAAGAAATCCGCAATGTCCTTGAGAGATAATCCTGTTCTCAGTAGGTGCGTGGCGCATGCTCGGCGCAGCATGTGTGGCCCGTATCGTTGCAACGTTATATCGACTCTTTTCATGCGCGGGTTGATGATCGGGGACATTGACTGCCCTGAAACTGGTCGATAGGGTGGGTGCAGCGTGACGAAGAGAGCGCGACATCCACATCTGGGCCGCGCCCTTTCTAGGTACAGTGCGATTGCTTCACCTACCTCGTTTTGCAATGGAAACTGCTGAGTTTTTCCTCGCTTGGCTCTGCGTACGATCATCGATCCCTTACGCCAATCGATGTCCTCAAGCATCAAACCCCTCACCTCGGCTGATCGTAGTCCATATATCGAAAACAGCAAAAACATTGCTTTGGCTCGCAGGTCGGCGGGGCTGGAGTCTCCGATTGAGGCGATTGCTCGACGTACCTGTTCCCATGGGGGAAGGGAACTTGTTAGAACATTAAGAGGAATTTCTTGGCTGCCTTTTGGGCATCGGAGATGGATTCGATGGAAAGCAACGAATTGCTGCTGAATGAAATCAGGAAAGTGCCGGTCAAAGGCTATCCATTGGTAAGTTGCGTAAACTAACTTTATGCCAAGAAGCTAATTTGTTCAGAAGACGTCCAATCTTATCTGCAATAAAGAGTCTGATCTGCAATTTGCAATCCTTGCCAGCGTCTACCCCCGCGAAGGGCCGCTCACGTTGCATAATCTCACCATAGCCAATTGTTCGCCCGATTGGAATGCGAGAGATCAGTCGAAAAAACTCAGCGGAATCTCATAGAGGCGTGCAAATTCTTTGAGTTCGACGTAGTCAACGCGGCGCTCTCCACTTTCACATTTCGAAACGATGGATTGATTGATCTTCAAAGCGGAGGCTACATCGTTTTGGGTCAGATTCGCTTTCTCGCGAGCCTCTCTCAAGCGCTTTCGGAACGCTGCATAGGACCGTCGATAATTGGAGGTTTTCAAAAGGCGCCTTTCAGACGCCACCTTTTTACGGCTTTAGGTCGCAATATGCCAAAAGCGAATATTCGAGGTAAAAAATGCCCTTTAAAGATTTGAGAGTTTGATGGCAGGTGTTTTTGGGAGTGGCGATCAGAAGGTCAGCTGAGTGCAAACTGACCACCTCGATGCACAACTATTGAGCCGTGCGAGTAGGCCTAAAGCATACAGCCAGGACGAAGTTCCGAAGTGAATCTTTCTGGGCGCAACATCGCCAGCACTACCCATAACTGACGATGCCGCCCATGGAGGAGACAAATTCGTCAATCATCAAAGCTTTCAGAAACGCAAAAACCTGCGAAATTGCGTTGAAGCGAAGCACCTGAGATAAATCATTGAGCCTCGAAGATCCGACCTCGGCTGGTACCGATAGCCGGCTCAAACTGAGTCCACGAATTTACGGGACCTGCGCTCGGTCAGATGAAACCCACTGAGACGGCCGCAATTCTTCCTCACAGCGGCAATCTCCAGCCCCCTTTTTTTTATGACGCTTTTAATGCCTGACTCGGATCGGTATCCAGTGCTTTAGCTGAACGTCCCCATCTTCCATCTGCAGCAGAGACTGCGCCTCATTCGCATCCAAAGCGCAAAGCTCTGTCGCCCCAGTTCCCTCATTCATGCAACGGGAGAGCTCCGTTGTTCCGTGGCTGAGTTTTTGGGCCATGGAATTCTGATGTGGTATTGCGTCGCAGATCGGCGGAAGAATAAGATGCAGTGTAAAGTCCGCCCCACCGGGACGTGTCGACACAATCTGGCCATGGGCCGGTGTCACAACCGCCAACTTGCGTGTCTGGTTTCGGTCTCTTTCATCAACGAATTGTGAATCTACTGATATACTTAAGAGGAGAGTTGGAAGCCTATGCGGTGTCGGCAAGTGGATGGAAGCATTCGCTTTCAACATATCTCTCAGCCTCTCGTCCGTGTTGCTGTTTTTGGTTTTCCTCAAAACTGTGAAATCCCTCATGCCAAGTGAGGATGGCGGAGCTTTGCACGGTTTAGATTCTCCGCTCATTAGCCGTTCTGGCAAATCACAAGGGACTTTCGCTAACGCCAGTAGCTTGACAAATTGGCGCGCTCTCGTCAATCGAGAAGAGCGCCAGACTAGTAGGTCACTCCGACCCCAAGTAGGACAATGGCTTCTCGAAAATGTAGTCTGATCTTCGCGGCACTCCTATTCCTTGAACCGCTTTCCAGTGCGGCGCAAGAGGCGCGCCCCGCGCTCATTCCCCTTGCGCAAAGTAGCGGATCATCCCCAGCGGCATCAGCAACTCCGGCGTCATCCGTCGGCGGTCTTTCTGATGGTCCGATATCTCCTGGCGAGGTCGTGCATATCAGCGTCTTCGATGCGCCCGACTTCTCCCTCATTACCCGGGTTTCTGAGAGTGGAGACATTCCTTTTCCGATGTTGGGCCAGTTGCACGTCGCGGGTCTTAACAGTGCTTCTGCAGCGCGAATGCTGGCCAAGGAATTGAAAGACCGGAATCTCATGCTTGACCCAGAAATCATGATTACCATCGATTCCTCTAGCACAGGTATTACCGTGCTTGGTGAGGTCCACAGTCCAGGAGTCTATCCACCGCCCGGCAAGCACCAACTCTCAGATCTACTGGCCACCGCTGGCGGTTTAACTGCGAACACGGGTCGCATAATTGAGATCACCAATGATCGAGATTCTGGAAAGAAGATGTACGTGTCATGGGATCCGACTATGCACAATACTGAGAACTTCGATCGAACTGTTTCTCCGGGCGACCGGGTTTTAGTGCGCGCGTGTGGCATTGCCTATGTTGGAGGCAACGTCCTGAAACCTGGCGCCTATTCACTGTGTGGCTCGCCGAATATGACTTTGTCCGAAGTGATGACGCTAGCCGGCGGAATCGCTCCGAACGCCTCTGCAAGCAAGACATATCTTGTGCGCGCACAACCGGACGGCACAAAAGTCGTAGAGCAAATTGATTTGAAGAAGGTGTTAACGTCGCGTGTAGGCGATCCGATAGTACACGAAGACGACATTATCTATGTCTCGCCGAGTCCGCTTAAAGAGATTTTGAAGGGGGCCCTTGCATTTGCGATTTCACTCGCACCGTCAGCTCTTTACCTCTATCATCCATAGTTTTCTGCAATCTGCTATGAACCGAATCATCGAGGGCCTCTTCCAGCCAGCCGACGCGCTTACGGAGCCGTGTGAAAATCAGCATCGTTACACTTTCCTTCAATCAGAACGCCTATCTTAGAGAAGCGATGGACTCCATCCTGTCGCAAGGATATCCGGATCTCGAATACATCGTGCTGGATCCGGGGTCGGCCGACGGAAGCAGAGAACTGATCAAGAGCTATGGCGAACGTATCGCACACGTGATTTTCGAGACCGATCGCGGGGCGGCTGACGGACTGAACAAAGGCTTTGCGCGTGCGACAGGAGAGATCTTCGGGTTCGTTAATGCGGACGATCTCCTCTTTCCTGGGTCTCTTCGGCTGGTTGGGGAGTTTTTTGAATCGCATGCAGAATGCGACATATTGATGGGGAACGGATACATCATTGATGCGAAGGGGCGGAGGATTCGACATTGCAGAGCGCGAGATTTTACAGCGCGCCGTTTCTTTTATGGTGGGTCTCGGTGGCTCCAGCAGTCCACTTTCTTTCGTGCGCAGATTTTTCACAATTCCCCAAAATTTAATCCTGAAAACCGAACCTGTTGGGATGGCGAACTCTTCGTCAACTTAGCAACGCTGGGAGCAAGGATTGAATACATCAATGCGGATCTCGCGGGATTTCGTATTCACGACGCGTCTATTTCTGGATCGGGAAAGATGAACGAACAATATGGACAGGATCAACGAAGAATCTTCCGCCAGGTGCATAGACATGAGTGGAGAACAACCGATGAATTGCTACGAATCTTCTACCGTGCTGAAGGCTTTATAAAGAGCCTTAATGAGAGATTTCAAGCGCAACGGGAGAGCGCCGGTCGATGAAAATTGCAATCCTCTGGACATGCCTCTCGGGGTATCTGAACGCCTGTCTGAAGGAACTCGGCAAGCAGGAAGGCGTTGAACTGTTCATTTGTCACGAGGTGCCCGTTGATGATGCTCCGTTTGATGAAAGTCAATTTGACTGGATGCCAAATCGAACAACTTGGCAAAACAAATGTAGTGCCGAGGTTTTGGCACAAAAGCTGCATTCTTTCGAGCCCGACATCATAATCCTTTCCTCCTGGCATATTTCCGTCTATAGACGGGTGGCTCGGAAATTCGCAGGAAAGTGCTGGCGCATAATGGTGATGGATAATCCTTGGAAAGGCAGTCTGAAACAGTGGTTTGGCACACTCATATCGCCATTTTATGTAAGACCGATAGCGGACGCAGTCTGGCTACCAGGAGAAAGGCAGGCAGCATTCGCAAGAAAATTGGGATTTTCACAGAATCAGATCTTGCGCGGATGCTACTCCTGCGATCATGCATCGTTTGCTGCAATTCACACTTCGAGAATCCAGCGAGGTGAACTGCTGCCGCGCAAGTTTTTATTCGTGGGTAGATTCGTACCTCAGAAATCAATAGACGTGCTTGCGGAGGCTTATGCCATCTACCACTCCTCAGTTTCAAACCCTTGGCCGCTGATATGTTGTGGAACTGGACCACTTCGTTCACGTTTGGAAAGCCGGCAGGGGATCGTTCTCAAAGGCTTCGTCCAGCCAGAGCATATGCCAGATGTCTTTGCTTCCGCAGGCTGTCTCATTTTGACGAGTTATTTTGAACCTTGGGCGTTGGTCGTTCATGAAGCGGCATCGGCGGGAAGGCTGATTCTTGCATCAGAAAGCGTTGGTGCTGTGCCACACCTGGTGCAGCCGGGATATAATGGCTATATCTTTGACAATGGTGACGCCAGGGGACTCGCAGTATTCATGGCCCGGATCGCATCGATGACGGATGCCCACCTCGAGCAAATGGCAGCGGCTAGCTTCTCCCTTTCTCAGCAATTCACTCCCAAGCAATGGTCAAAAACCTTGCTTAGTTTCTGCGGGGCCGCTTCATTCAAATCCATTTAGATCAGTTAACTATTTAAGCTTGCACGTGGAGCTATTGTTGACCGATCCTGCTCGCATACCAGCTGCGCGCATGTAACTCAGAGTTCAAGCTGACTCTCAAGCAGACTCAAGGATATTAACTTGGCAATTAGAGCAAACGAAGGATCCGATGCTGCCGCGACCAGATCTGACCTCCCGGTGGAGCTTGCAATTCCAGTTCACGAGGAAGAACCTTTTCGAGTTCTTTTGCAGTTTCTTAAGAAACGTGCATGGATTCTTGCATGTGCCGTTCTAGTTGGAGCGCTAATTGGCATTCTGGTCAATCGTTTTTCAGTCCGGCTATACACTGCCAGAGCCAGCATCGCCTTGCAGTCTGGTGATGCTTCTTCGCAGTTTCGCGTGGAACAGAGCCAAAGCATTGGAGCAGATGTAGACACGGCTGAGCGAATCGACACAGAGATCGAAATTATTCATAGTCGGGCGCTTGCCTTTGAGACAATCAGGTCCTTGCATCTCGACGGTAACCCTGAGTTCTATCCATTTCCCGTCGGTCACCCTTGGGATCTATCAAGACCGGAAATCCGCGCAAAACTGATTGCGAACTTTCTTGGTACCGTCAAAGTCACAAGATTAGGCCACACTGACATCATTGAGATCTATTCAACCTCCGAGAGTCCGGAGTTGGCAAGAATGATCGCCAACTCTCTCATTGACCGGTACATTGAACACTCTTTTCATGAAAACTATGCGGCCACAGCGAAGATATCCTCTTGGCTCGATGATCAGCTCGGTGGATTGAAAGCGAAGCTCGAAAAGAGTCAACAACACATTCTCGATCTACAGAAGTCTATCGGCATTTACGGCATAGATCAGTCTCACAGCGTTGTTGCGGCCAACCTTGAAGAACTGAACAAGCAGTATGCAGATGCTCAAGTGGATCGCTTATTAAAGGAGTCGCGTCTTGAACAGATCAAAAGCTCGTCGCCGGACGTGATTGATGCTGCACTCGGAAGCTCCGATCCGGCCCTCGTTGCTGACAAGCAAAGACTCGCACAACTAAATGACCAGTATTCCGCTTTGGCTGAGACGTATGGTCTCGCGTATCCGCGGCTGAAAACACTTAGGGTCCAGGTCGAACAAGCTCAGAAAGAACTCGAACGCGAGGAGCGGGCACAGCGAGCGCGCTCGCAGAAGGAATTCGAAGCAGCCAGAGCTAATGAGGCAAAGCTACTCTCGGCACTCAAGCAGCAAGAGGAAGAAGTGTTTGGAAAGGGTGAGAAAGCAGTCGAGTACGAACTAGCTCGAAGCGAATACGAAACAAATCGACTGCTCTATGACGGTCTCCAGCAGCGTTTAGAGGAAGCTAGCATAATGGCTGGTCTGCATTCGACCTTGATTCATACATTGGACACTGCGGATGTTCCGTCTTTTCCAAGTAGTCCGCGCACGAGATTTAACCTCGCAATTGGTGTCGGGCTTGGATTTGCATTTGGTCTAGGATTGGCCCTCCTGCTTGAAGCAATGGACACGAACCTCAAAACGATGTCGGACATCGAGAGCAGTTTGCAGGCTCCCCTCATTGCTGCAATTCCCGAGGTGGATGCTGATCACCTTGTACCGGCCCAGTTTAAACAGCATGCAATGGCGCCGGGAGGATCTTCTTGGTCGAGGATTGCTGAAGCCCTCCGCGGCATGCGGACATCCATTCTTCTTTCGAGTCCCGGAGCCCCTCCGAAGGTGATCATGCTGGTCAGTACGCGCCCACAAGAGGGAAAGACATCAATTTCAGCGCTCACAGCAATAACCTTTGGGTTGAATGGCTCAAGAGTACTGCTGATTGACGGTGACCTCCGCCGGCCCGCCATTCATCTTCGATTTCGGATCGGCAAGGGGCTCGGACTGTCTTCGGTGCTCTCCGGCAAAGCCGCACTGAAGGATGCAATAGTTGAGTGGCCCGATCTGCCTAGTTTGCATATTCTCCCATCTGGGCCGGTGCCTCCTTTGCCCTCTGAATTGCTCGGCTCGAAACAGATGGAAGATCTGCTTAGGCAGGCGCGAGATGAGTATGACTTTGTTGTGCTCGATACTGCCCCCGTTTTGGCAGTTACCGATGCTTCCGTACTCGGGCGTCTTGTGGATGGTGTGATCCTGGTGCTCCGCTACGGTGCAGTGCAAAGGCAAGTTGCGAGGCGCGTTATCGATATGCTCGATCGATCAGGCGCACACCTGCTCGGCGTTGCAGTCAACGTAGTGAACTACTCTTCGCCAGACTATTCCGAATACTACGGTCGCAAATACTACGATTATTACGGCGAGCGTAATGCGGAATAGCTTGAACTAATCCGACTATAACTCTGGAGATTGTACCGTGGAGTGAGATTTAGAAACACTTGGCGCGGCTCTTCCTATGCGCGCTCAAGGGATTCATGAGGAGAAAGTGTATGGCGAAGGGGATCACGGCGCCAGACATTTTGGTTGTTTAGAACTATCCGTCCCACTCTCTGCCAAGCTGCTGTGAAGATGGTTTTGAGAGATACTCCGTGGCAGCGCTCACAGGAAACGAGCAATGAAAGTAATCATTTCAAGCGGCTTGGGCAAGCTTCACTTCCACGAAACAGTGAGGGCGGCCGCTTTAGCTGGAGTTGATGTTGAATTCATCGCCGGCTGGATTCCCTCCAGGAGTCAGTCTCGATGGGTAGATGCGCTGGGACATCTGCTTGGAGAGGTATCCCTGGCCTCGCGCATGCAGGCCCGAATCGTCGATCATCCACGAGTCACGATGAGATCAAATGCTCTTGCCGAGTTTGGTGGCAGAGCGATTACCTTTCTCTTGAAACCAATCGCCTCGAGCGAAGATCTCTCTGGAATTGCGTTCGCGATCACCGGAGCGCGTAGCCGCAAGTGGCTGCACGATGCTGACATTTTCCAAGTTCGCAGTGGTGCCGGACAGGGTGGCGCTATATGTACAGCCAGAGCGCATGGGATGCGAGTTCTGACGGACCATTCCATCGCACATCCCGCTTACGTTGACGAAATACTTGGTCCCGAGCACCGCCGCCTTGGATTGGCTTATAAGACGTGGGCGACGGATGGACTATGGACACGAGTCCTGCGGGATTGTCATGACGCCGATCGCCTTCTGGTGAATTCAGACTTCGTCAAGCGCACATTTGTCGAGAGGGGATTCTCTCGGGACAGGATCGACGTCGCTTATCTTGGTGTCAAGGAACAGTTCTTTTCACTAAAAAAAGACTACTCGATCAAGGGGCCGGTTCGCCTTCTCTTCACGGGTAATTTTGGCGTTCGAAAGGGGGTGGCGACCCTTCTCGAATCTGTCAGAATTCTCAGGCGCCGCGGGCTTGAGGTGCATTTGCGGCTGGTTGGCAATCTCTCTGATGGTTCGATCTGCCTGCGCGATTCCGATTCGGATTTTTTTACACATAGGCCATTCGTACCCCCAGAGCATTTGTCGCAAGAGTTGGCTGAGGCCGATCTGTTTGTCTTTCCAACCTTGGTGGAGGGCTCGTCTCGGTCTGCAATGGAGGCGGCAGCTGCCGGCTTGCCAATTGTGACCACAGAGAACTGCGGTTTACCTCTCAGGGCTGAAAAGCAGGAAGTCGTCTACGTGCCTCTGTCGAATCCCGATGCTCTGGCAACTGCAGTATCAGAACTGGCGTCCGATGAACAGCGGCGTTCGGAGATCGGCCGAAATGCAGCGTCACACATACAGCGGGACTTCACTTGGCCAGGATACGGTACACAATTGATGCAAGTTTATTCGAATCTACTTCGTTTGACCGAGAATCACTCGGCGTGAAATTTTTGCACGAGGTTTTCATTCTAGCGGCCGATCTTATCCACTGGCGAACGTCTTCGACGAGGACGGTAATTTGGGGGGCACAAACAAACTGAACTGCTTAGACACTCAGGAACAGAAGCAGCCAGTTCTCCCGATAAGAAACGAAATTGAAGCGGGGTTTGTGCCAATTGGCTTTGGTGAGATATGAACAGTATGGAGGACAGCAGGCGATGAGAGATCTTAAGGCCTCGACTGAGGCCGCCATTGAAATCCAAAGACGATATTATGCAGAAACCGCGGAACGGTATGACAACATTCACGGGAACAGTAATGTGGAGCATAATTTTGCCTTGCAGTTCATGATCTCGGCGTGCAGGTATCTGGGAATAAGGTCGATACTGGATGTTGGCAGTGGGACAGGCAGGGCGCTTTTGGAGGTCAAATCAGCAATTCAGGATATTTCAGTCGTAGGAGTTGAGCCCTCTCACGACCTTCGAAAAGTTGGACATTCAAAAGGACTAGGAGATACTGAGCTAGTCGACGGCGATGCGATGAAACTGAACTACCAGGACGGCTCATTCGATCTGGTTTGCGAGTTTGGAGCCCTTCATCATATTCCCGTCCCATCTGAAGCCGTAGCGGAGATGTTGCGTGTCGCACGAACGGCAATCTTTATTTCAGACTGTAATAACTTTGGACAAGGTAGTCGTTTATCTCGCCTTGTTAAACAAATGATCAACGCAGCCGGACTTTGGTCCCTATTGTACCGAGTAAGGACTAAAGGGAAAGGCTATACAATCTCAGCGAACGACGGATTAGCCTACTCTTACTCCGTTTTCAATGATTTTGCGCAGATCGAAAAGAGCTGTGCGTCGGTCCATATGCTGAACCCTTTGGCTGCCGGACCGAACCTGTATCGCACTGCCTCACATGTCGCGCTTTTGGGACTGAAGTTTCCATCATGAGATGCAGGCGATTGCGCGAAAGTAAATGACACACTGAGTGCTGAATCCGTTTCGATGCTCTTCTGCGGTTGGTTGGCAAACAATCAACACCATTTCGGATGAAGAACTTAACTTAACCAAATGTTCTTGACCTTGCTTCAGTTGCGACACAGATACCGACTATGGACAAATTCTCACTTATCCGAAGTATCGCTTTCCAGGTTATTTCTATCTTCCGTCGCCGGCCAGGGGATGCAGAATCTGCTCATTTTCGCTCGCGAGAGCGCTTTCGGAGAATGGCGCTGACTAGCGTTGCGTCCCTCGGGGCGCGTGCCGTCACACTCCTTACGTCGCTGGTTAGTATTCCTCTCACGTATCGGTATCTTGGAGCCGAGCGGTACGGAATCTGGATGGTATTGACTTCCATCATTGGAGCGATGGCATTCGCAGATCTCGGCATCGGAAATGGCGTTGTAAACGCGATTTCTGAAGCCTATGGCAAGGGAGATCGCGAGTTGGCTTGTCGTCACCTGACCAGTGCTATGACGCTCTTGCTCAGTATTGCAACTATCATCTGCGCGGCGGGTTTCGCATCCTATCCATTCATCCCGTGGATGCGTGTGTTCAATGTTGGCTCCGCCTCCATTGCACAAGAGGGCGCTAAGGCGTTCCTCGTGCTCTTTCTCTGGTTTGTCGTGAATATCCCGCTCGGAATCGTGGCGCGTGTGCAGGCTGGTTTCCAAGAAGCTTACTGGTCGCAAGCGGTCGCAGCGTGCGGTAGTGTGCTATCTCTCGCGGCTCTCGTGGTTGCGGTCATCATTCGCGGGACGCTTCCTCTTCTGGTTTTCGCCTCAACTTTCGGAACCATTCTGGGAGTCTTTGTCAATGCATGGCTCCTGTTTCGTCGCCGCTCCTGGTTGCTTCCTAGGCGGAGTGCCCTCAGCGCTGATTCAGCCATAATGATACTGAAGCTTGGCTTGATGTTCTTTGTGCTTCAATTTGCTTCCACTCTAGGTTTTGCCTCAGATAATATCGTGATCACGCAGATCCTTGGTGCCGCTGCCGTTGCCGTCTACGCCGTTCCCCAGAAACTCTTCAGCCTTGTTTCCGTTCTCGTTACGATCGGGTCGGGACCGTTGTGGCCGGCGTACGGCGAAGCCATTGTGCGAGGCGACGTCGAATGGGTGCGGAAGACGTTTTGGGGCTCGCTCCGTTGGGTGATGCTGGCTGTAGCTCCGATTTGTGTATTCTTGGCGTTGCTCGGTCCCTGGATCATTCGCGTGATGATGGGTAAGTCTCTTCTGGTTCCGGTCTCTCTCTTCATCGCCCTGGCCGTTTGGGGGGTTGTTTCCGCGGCGTCCGGTTTAGTGGCGGTTTTACTCAACGGTACAGGCGTTCTCAGAGGCCAGATGATAATCGCCGTCATAGCGGCGTTGAGCAACCTTGCCCTTTCTATTCTTTTGACCAGGCGATTCGGAGTCGTCGGTGTGTGTCTTGGCTCTATTATTGCCCAGTTGGCGATTACGCTTCCCGCCAGTGCATTCCTGATCCATGGTCTCTTTTCAAGGATGGCAGAGGCGCAGCCCAAACGGGCGTCCGGTGTTCTGCTGCCTGACAACTGAGTTTCACAATCCGACTTACAGCTGTTGTCGTGATGTGGAAAAATGAACAAAGTCTTAGGTAGGCGAGTCTGTTTATGAGGCGGCTAGCAATGTCGGTTCTGGATTGGTACGCCAAGATGCGCCTAAGAAACCACCAGCATCTCAAGATCGCCCCTTCGGCAAAAGTCTCCTATAAAAGGCTCAAACTCCGTCCCAACGATCGTCTGTCCGTCGGTGAAGGAAGTGTAATCGGGGGAATGATCTCCTTCGAACGAGATGGAGCAGAGGTCATAGTTGGAAGGGATAGCTGGGTTGGAGCTTCTCACATAGTATGTGCGTCGCGCGTGGAAATCGGAGACGATGTGCTAATCGCGTGGGGCTGCACGATCGACGATCACAACTCCCATCCGATCTCATGGTCCAAACGAATGAATGACGTTCGCGAGGCCTATCAAGGGAAGAAGGACTGGACACATGTCATCACGGGCCCCGTAAAGCTCGGAGATAAATGTTGGATCGGGATGCATGCGATCATTCTTAAGGGCGTGGAGATTGGCGAGGGTGCAATCGTCGCAGCTGGAGCCGTTGTCACAAAGAGCGTCCCTGCTTGGACAATCGTCGGCGGAAACCCTGCAAAGGTCATCCGCACGATTCCCCCCGATGAACGGTGAGGTCAAACAAAATGTCAGAGAAGTCCCCCGAGATTTGTAGGGTCTGCCACTCTCCGTCTCTCCTTCACGGAGAAGCGGCTGTTCTCAAGAAACACAGAGTAAGTTACTTCCGCTGTGTCGAGTGCGGTTTCATTCAAACCGAGGAACCATATTGGCTTGAAGAAGCCTACTCGGCTGCGATAGCCGGTCAAGATGTCGGTATTATAGGCAGGAATCTCAACAACTCGGAAGTGGTCTCGGCCATCCTTGGTCTCCTATTCCCTAACACCAAGGATGCGATCGATTTTGGCGCTGGACACGGCATTTTGGTCCGCATGATGCGAGATCGAGGTTTCAACTTCTTCTGGCTTGACCGATATGCTACCAATGATTATGCACGTGGATTCGATGCACCTCCAGGGAGGAGATTCGATTTCTTGACTGCTTTTGAAGTTCTCGAACACCTTACCGATCCGGTAGCTGAGATTTCTAACCTCATGGAACTGTCTGAGAATGTTCTGGTCTCAACTGGACTTGTGCCAAATCCGGCGCCAAGGGTCGGAGAGTGGTGGTACTTCATGCCCAGCTGTGGTCAGCATATATCTTTCTACACTGAGAAGAGTCTCCAGTTAATTGCGAGACGGTTCAATAGGCACTTGCTCTCCTGCAACACGTATCACCTTTTCAGCGCAAAGCCAAAAAACAGGATGCTGTTCAAGTTGGCTACACGGCCTCGCGCCGCAAGATTGGTGAATCTCTTCTTCCGCCGCCCGAGCTTGGTGCCCCGCGACCTCGCAACGATGACTCGGTAGCGTTCTCCGAATTTAGGGATCGCTGTCCGATCCCGTCATTATGCGCGTCTCTTACGATCAGCAAGTCCTTTCGAGCAATTTGAATGGATCTTTTCAAGGTATTTCATTGTGCTAGCCTCTCGATTATGCGAATTGTCGGAGATTCACCTAAAATTTTCGCCGCTCCTTTAACCGGATCACCCGAGCATCTGGAGCAGTTAGACGAGATCGGAAACGTAAGCTCGTGAGCTTTATTGGCAAGCGATGGCGCGATGCTGAAAGCTGCCGTTCCGAAAAGTGCTATGGTGACTGTTGGCGGAGACGATGCACCTTGGGATGTGCGCTGTCAGCTTAATTCGGCCCATGGATCATCCGAGTAGTCATGGTCAAGTCTCAATCGGTTTCCGTCTGTTCATTGTGCTGGGCGTTCGAGAAGTTGTCTCGGAAGCCGCCAATTTAGTAGCAGTGTTTCTTAATGTTCCAGATATACGTAGATGCCAGAAGATAAATGCCATCATTGTCGGCTGGAGCAAACTTGCCCAAACGATCCCTGAGGAAATCGGATGAAGGAATCACCTTTCGCTGAAGCAGTATTGAACTCTCTAGTTCAGACATGTCCGAATGGCCTAATCGGCAAGCTGAAGTATAGGTCCCTCTCGAAGGCGCGGGCAATGCTGGCGCACAATGAGAAACGTCTGGTGCGCTACCGGCTGGACGGAACAGAACTCCTATTGCCACTTTCGCATGAACTGCCGCTGTTCCGCCGCAGTCATCCCCAGTATTCGTGCAACATCGGTCGCATTACTTCCAGCGTGCTGCAAAAATATCCGTCCGCCACTATTATCGACATAGGGGCGAACGTCGGAGATACGGCAGCCATCATTCGGGCGAACAGCAAAGCCCCTATTTTATGTATCGAAGGCGATGCATATTTCTTCAGGCTGTTGCAAATTAACGTCGCGCGGAGCGGGATGCGTGACATAGAGGCCTGCTTTGCATTCGTTGGCGCCGAGCAATGCGAGATAAGGGGTGGCCTTCGGCACGCGAGCGGCACGGCGTCGTATTCATCGAGCGCAGCGCAATCTACCAACCAGATTCCCCTATCTGATATTCTCGAGAAGTTCCCGAACTTCAGACAGTCCAAATTACTGAAGATCGATACGGATGGATTTGACTGCCAGATTGTGGCTGCAGAACTCAAATGGATATCCGAGGCTCGCCCAGTCACATTCATTGAATACGATCCGTATTTGACGCGGGCCCAAGGTTATAGCTCCAGTAACATCTTCTCTGAAATGGCATCGGTAGGCTATGAGCTTGCTGTGTTTTGGGAAAATACAGGTGAGTATATGTTGACAGCCAAACTCGCTGATCATACGCTGATCGAGGATATTCACCTTCGCTACTCGCGCAGCCTGGGCCGCAGTTATGTCGATATTGCATTTATCCATGAGGAAGATCGGGAACTAGCCTGGAAAATCAGGGAAGCAGAAAAAGCCATCTCAATCGATCAAGTTAGTGCTTGATTACCTATAAGAGTACGGTTGGAGAATGGCTGTAATTCGTGCGGGAGAGGGGCCGCACTTGCACAGATGCGCGTCATCTACGATCATCAGGTGTTTTCAAACAACGGGAAATCAGGTATTTCACGGTATTTTGTTGAGTTAGCATCGCAATTGAGCAAATTTCCGGATGTTCGACTAAAAATCGTCGCTCCGATTAGCCGGAGTCCACTTCTTTCAGAGCAGCGCGGTCAGTGCGCAACCCTTGGGGTTGACCTTGTAGGCGTACCGATGGCGACGAGTTTGCCAGACAGGTTAGTCCGGCTTATCAATGAGCTTCTTGTGCGCGAGTACGCCAGATTCACCGTTCCCGATATTTTTCACGAAACATTTTATGCCACGGCACGGACGGCTCCCAGAGGCTCTCGGATCGTGGCCACAGTGCATGACACAATCCCCGAACGAGTGCCTGGTGTAACTTCGAACTTGATTCGTTATCATGCAGAGAGACAGAGAGTCCTTAGTCGTGCAGATTGGTTAATATGCGTGTCAGAGTCGACGCGAAGCGATCTGCTTGAACTTTACGATGTCGATCCTTTGCGGGTGTCTGTAGTGCGTCTCGCTTCATCTCTTACCATCTCAAGAGAAGGGCCTATCGACATCGGCGCGCCTTACCTTTTGCACGTTGGCAACAGATTTCCACACAAGAACTTTAATCGGATCATCCATGCATTTGGAGATGCAAAACTGCATCGGACACATAAACTCGTGAGTTTCACTAACAAGCAATGGAGTGGAGACGAGTTGAACGTGATGCGAAGCGCGGGCGTTCCGGAGAGTGCGATGGTGACAGTTAGTGGAAACGATGCACTCCTGGCACGATTTTATGCAGGCGCAGACGCCCTTGCTTTTCCATCCTTATATGAGGGATTCGGCATTCCGCTGGTTGAAGCCATGCGCGTTGGTTGTCCGATTGTAACTAGCAAAACCAGCAGCATGCCCGAGGTTGCCGGCAATGCAGCAATCTATGTGGATCCGAAAGACTCCAGCGCTATCGCAGATGCCCTTATGCAAGTAACATCGTCCGCGGAAACAAGATTGCATTTGATTGCACTTGGAAGGGCCCAATCCCTTAAGTTTTCCTGGGAGCAATGCGCCGCTGAAACATATGCAGTGTATAAGAATCTCCTCGCGGGCGACCTGAACACGAGCACAAAATGATGGGACGAAAACACTTCGGAATGAGAACCACTCGATCGAGATTCGTGCGCTCTGTGCAGTTTGCGAGGCCAGTCTCCCGCCTCATGATAGAGGGATTCCTTGTTGCTTTGGGCATTTCGAGCAGTGTGGTGGTTCGCCTCGTTGGGGATCTCTTTGTCGCTGAGATCGCGATGATCGTCACGTTTCCATTTGTGCTTGCTTTTTCCATCCGGCGATTGCAAAGACCCTACCTCATACGCCTCTTCGTACTGCTCGGCCTATGGTTTCTAGCTCAGGTCCTCTCCGACGCGTACAACCACACTGTATGGCTGGATCGGATGCGTGGAATGGCGGGGATCATCGTCTTCACTACAGAGATAGCCTTCCTTGCTATGGTTGTTGCTGAAAATGAGCGACGAAAGACCATTTTCATCACTGCATTTGCCATTGGATCCGTCGTTCTGACCCGGTATCAGCCAAACGTTGCAGCGATTGGCTTAGAGGGCGCAGATGCTTGGAAGTGGAGTTATTCATTCGGAGTCACTATACTTGCTTTGCTTGCGAGCTCTCTCCTCGCTGCGCGCGGAAGGCAAGTATTTGCTCTTCTCCTGCTCATCGGAGTTTCTGCCATTGACCTTTTGATGAATTCTCGATCCGCATTTCTAATGCTTCTCGTCTCTACTGTGCTGGCTTTTCCAATCATTCCCGATCAGATCGGTAGATTTGGACTTCTTCCCCAGAGGAACAATCTGTTCCGTGTTGCAATGGTCGTCGTGCTTGCCTTGGCGGCTGGATGGTCGGCCAACCAACTCTTGCGCCTAGTCACTCGATCCGGTCTCATTAGCGAAGAGGCTCAGGAGAAGAACGAATCGGAGGCGCAAGCGGGGAACCTTCTTCTGGGCGGAAGACCCGAGGTTTTCATCGGTCTGCATGCAGTGATGGACAGCCCAGTTCTTGGGCATGGTTCCTGGGCCAGGGACATGAAGTACACCGAGATGCAGTATGACCTGATGCAAGAATACGGAATTAACGGTGATTTGACCGATACCGAGGCAGACACACGGGGTTTGATTCCATCTCACTCTCACATCATTGGTGCTTGGGTCTATGCTGGGCTCTTCGGCGCCATCTTCTGGGGATATGTCATCTGGCTTCTGACGAACGCCATCGTCATAGTTGCAGTTCGCCGTCCACCTATGGCGCCGGTTTACTCATGGCTCCTCGTCGGTTTCTTTTGGAATATATTATTCTCCCCTTTCGGAAGCACCTCCCGAATCTTCGAAGCCTTCATCCTCATAGCCATTGTGGATCTTCTTAAATTGAGAGTCCCAGCGGATCGGACGTTACGCGGCAAGGCGAGTTGGCATCGTGTACCAATTACCCGTCCCTCACTCGCAGGTGGTCACGTTGGCTGACTACCGAGCGAGAGCATCAGGAACGTGAAAGTCCAAAACAAGCTATTATCAAAATGAACCTACTAAAGTCCTCGTCAATCTCCATCTTTTTCTATCGGCCTTCGTCCATGGAGCCCGCACGTCTCTCGTGGAAGTTCCGATGAAGAACATGAGTGGAAGAAGCCGCGATTACTACTTTTATCGGGGGTGCGTTGGGTGGACGACTGCGGCTTTCAAAGGCATCTAACTGTGGGAATTCTCGAGAATTTTTCAGCTGTCCCGGAAACTCAGTAATTCTTTAATCTGGAGCAGATGAGGCTATTACATTTAATTCATACCGCCAATCCCGCGAGCGGCGGCCCGATCGAAGGCATAAAGCAAATCGCCTCGGTTGGCTTGGCCCGCAACATCGAGATCGAAATTCTCACGCTCGATCCACCCAATGCCTCATATCTAAGGAACTTTCCTGTCAAGATTCGGGCACTCGGTGCCGTAGGGGCCAGCAAATATGGTTATTCAAGTCAATTCGTTCCTTGGCTCCGGCAGAATCATCGAAACTATGACTGCGTGATTATCAACGGCATATGGCAGTTTCATAGCTACGGCGGTTGGCTCGCACTACATAAAACGGAGACGCCTTACGTTGTTTTTACTCATGGAATGCTGGACCCTTGGTTTAGGCGTCACTATCCTATCAAGCATCTCAAGAAATGGCTCTATTGGCCATGGGCGGATTATCGAGTCCTGCGTGATGCCAGGGCCGTTTTATTTACAACTGAGCAGGAACGTTCGCTCGCGCCAGAGTCATTCTGGCTTTACCGGGCCAATCCGTATGTTGTGGGCTACGGAACCCGCGTCCCCAAGTTCGACGTCGAAGCGCTCCGTTATGAATTCTTCGCACGATTTCCTGATTTGCGCAATAAACGGCTGGCGATTTTTATCGGCCGCATTCATCCTAAAAAGGGCCTTGATCTGCTTATCGAAGCATTTCACCGTACCTTAGCTCGAGATCCGAATTGGCATTTATTGATTGTCGGGCCCGACCAAATTGGTTGGCAAGCTGATCTGCAGCGGCTGAGTGGGACGCTCGGCATAAAGGATCGCATTACGTGGACGGGAATGCTGCAAGATGAGCGGAAATGGGCTGCATTAGCCGCCTCAGAGGTTTTTGTACTACCTTCGCACCAGGAAAACTTCGGTATTGTGGTTGCAGAAGCGCTCGCCTGTGGCGTACCAGTCTTACTTTCGAATCAGGTGAATATCTGGAGAGAGATAGAGAGCGCAAATGCCGGTTTTGTAGAAGCTGATACTCTGAGCGGAACTGTCAACCTTCTTGAGGCTTGGAACCGTCTCGGAGAAGTCGAACGCTCAACGATGAGGGCCAATTGTCATCTTTGCTTTGAGCGATATTTTGAAATTGAGAGCAGTGCGGGTCGTTTGTTTGAATTGTTGGAGAGTTTCAGCAGTTGAAGACCAAACAGAGCAATCAAAAACCGGTGCAAGCAACGTCAGAGGAGGAATGACTCTCTGCGATCGGAATCTTTCTCATCAGCGTCTGCGCTAACCCATCGCGAGGAATTTGGATCGATTCGCAGCGAAGTGCTCGACAAAGTCCGCACTGGTTTAGGAACAAAATGAGTGATGAATAGCCTTGCGGGCCGCAAGGCCGACCGGACGCGCGACTTGAACACAGCAGATTGAAAGGCTGATAGCTGAGCCGTCTAGTAAGCATGGCTTTCCGCTTTACAAGTGATCGCATCGCGACAAGCTCGTGTTGTGGTGCAGCGCGAGGCTGAACCGCCGAGAGGTCTTTGACATAAGGGTGATTGAAGCTGTCGCCGGTACATGGACCCGATCAAACGATGAAAGCGAAGCGGCAGACGGGTCGAAGAAGAGCTGGCCTTCGGCGAGTTGGTGGCTGTCTTGGCGCGGGAACCTTTCCGCTTTATCGGCTCCATCTCTCTCGCGCCTAAGGGGTCTCGCTCCTCCTGCTCATACCAGCCCTCCAACGACCGACTTCAAATCGATTATTCGAAATGTAGACACGTTGTTTATCGGGACTGCAATATGGAGATCTAAGCGAGGCCGAAAATCCTTCGTTCTTGACTGATAATGTTGCCGGTTCGAGGACAAAAGGGAAGAATCAAATTCAACCCGACAACCTCCAACTCATTCCAACAATATCAAGAGTGCGAAAAGAGTCCCAACGTTAGCCGAAGAATATTACCGCCTTGAACTCTCCTCTCCCTTTCGGAAAACACGGAGGCTGCAATCTCTTAACTTGAAATCTGATATGTTTTTGGGTGTGGGTCAGCGCGTCAAGAACTGCTCGAACTATCCTATTCGCGTCTGGAATTTTGCCGAAAGGAGTTGCCTTTGTGGTCAGAGTCAAAGTCACGTGGTGCCCGCGTTTTCCAGTATTTGTCAAAGAATATCGCTGATGCAAAAATGATGATGAGAAGGAGTGCAAAACCCCCAAGGATGATTTCAATATTCGTCAAATGAAAATACATTGATTCTCCATTGCATCGAAAACTTGGAACGGCAAATAGGCCATTTCAGTCGCGGTTGGTAATGATTGTACTGGATGGTGGTTATAGCCAGATCGTTCAGAATTGATCCGTTCACAAAACTCGATTGTTGTTCGTGCATCGTCGTTTCTTTTCAGATGCGTGATCAAGTACTGCCGTACCAATCTTCACATTGTGACTTATTGAAAACGGGACATCTCGAATCTGTCTTCTCTGAATCTCGGGCGGAAATGCAATCGATGCTTACTTTGTACTTGAAGCGAATCGAACCGCACCATTGTTCAGATTCCAATCCGGTCAGAAACGGGTTCCAGACGGGCCAAAACGGTAAGTCAACCCGACGGTTATGCCTCGCGGATTCAGGGTGTGATTCTGGTTGGTGATACTACTGTGAAACCCATTAGGGCGTCGTAGGTGTAATCAACGCGCGTCCACCAATGTCCCCACGTGTGGTATTCCGCGCCTCCTCCGAGAAACCAAGTGTCGTACGTCGAGTGAAGGTTACCTGTGCCGTTTCCGGGTTGCGTCAGGCTGGCGAAGCCGAGTCCGCCTCTGTAAATAGGCTGGAACCTTCCCCAATAACCCATTGTGCACGTCAAACCACCCTCACCGACGAAGAGCTTGTAATTGGAGGATAACCGGGTGGAACCACAAATCCAGCAATGCCACACATCTGGGGTATTCTCTCTGTCTCGTCTGACCGAACACGGCCCGGCGCGGCGGCGAATCCCGCGATTCGTCATACTCGACGTTTAGCCGCGATGGAGTTGGTGAAGAAACATCGGGGCGCGCTCACCCACAACAATGGGGCGGGTCTTCTGAGCCGAACGGCTTGGGCGCACCACACTCAGATCCCTTTGGATTTGGCGTGGCGAAGTCTCACAGAATTCTGCCAAGGCTCAGCCGCAGGGAGATATCTTAGAGATGGAGTGCGATCGGTGGAGCGCGGGATAGGTTGGGTCCGCCCAGGTCCTTCTGGACGCGAACAGAAAACGACCAATGATACCCGCCGGGAGAATAGCGATGAGCCGTGGGCAGCTTGGCTGTTTGAATGCTTAACCTTTTGCCTCGGCGTACATGAGCACGGGACGGCGAATGGCGTCCCGTGGAGAGTGCCGCGACGGTGCACGACGCTCGCGTGTCCGGATTTGCAAAGTCGGCTACATTCGCCTTATGGAACCCCCCGTGCCCGTTATCGAGCCAGACTTGAATGCGACTTTGGGTGTATCGCTGCTCGACGACAATATCAGGTGAACCATCTTGGTTCACGTCGATGGCGGTGACTATAGGCGACGGTTCATTGGATTCGAAGGTGAGCAGGCTTACAGCCCGCCCGGAATCGCAGACGCGCACAGCGAATACATTTTGGCCACCGTGCTGCCCGAGACTCACTAGGGTTATGCTGTCTGGCTTTTGGTCGTTGTTGAAATCCGCAACGATGAATCGCTGACCGAAACGTTCACCTGAGAAGTTGCAATGATCGGCCCCGGCCGACGGAACACCGACGCTCTGGTCTTGTGCGCCAAGGGAAGGCGCGGACAGAGACAATGCTAAGAGGCCGATCTTTAGAAAGCCAAACTTCATTTAGGAATACCTGAGTAGGCAATTTCCCCTAGAGATGTTCGAAACAGTGTAACAAACGCACATTCTTGAGTAGGAAGTTTACTATCGCCTGACGGGACTCAGCCGTCTCGCAATGGCCCGTATAATTCTCGGCATTGTGAAATTCGACCGGGAGACGCTTATCCTAGAAGGATTTGCAGACACATCAGAAGTGTTGCATCGCGAACTGATGCTTTATCAGTTGCATTTTACCGCTGCCGGCAAAGACAAGCGTCTTACGGAAGACGAGATACAGAAGGCTGTTGAGCGCGGTCGGATGGAGGGATCAGAGACGATAAACGAAGTCTCTCGAGCGACCCATAGAACGGCTGTTCGGCAGACGAGAACGCGAATGTCTTGCTACACTCACTACACGCCAGCTCCCTGTCAACGAATTCCATAGGCCGGTGGTGGTTCAGTTTGGTTTCCACAGGCGAACGACACGGCCTAGACTTTGGGCATGACGACGAAACCGCAATTGCTAGTTGATAGCGAAGACTTTCATCGCGTCTCTGCAAAGTGTTCCGCCTGCGGCACTCAAATGCCGCTCATGCAATCTATGGGCGCTTCGTCAGTGGAAAGCAAGAAATGGTTCGAAATTCAATTCGATCTCCACGCAAGACAGAAGCACCGCCGAGAAGACGTGAGCCGGGCCGCCGCGCGGATCGTTAGGGAAGCAGCGCATCCCCAAGAGTAGTAGGAATTGATGGCTCATCCTGCCCGTCTGACCGTGCGCAGTCAATCATCCGACGAAATTCGGAATTGGTGTTACTGTCGTGGACCTCGGTCTCTGGATGCTGTAGATCAAAAGCCCAAAAAATCTCGTCGGCGAATGCCTGCCCCATGCAATGGACGGCCACGTCCTTAGAGTTGAAGACTACAACCAACTGCACCACTACCCATAGACCGTCCAATCCATTGAGGGAGTGCATGTCGCGCTGGTTAGCGATTGTGGACCCATTGTGCCAATGCGTCGGCGTGAGCGGTACCGGAAGCGTATCAAGCACCGATGGAAAGGCTAGCTGCTCTAATTCAGGTGGAAGTTGCGTTGCCAGCTATCCAGCGGCACGGCCGGCACGCTGAATGGAAACCATGTACTAACTGGATTGGAAGCGATATCGGTTTCGGGCTGGGTCCATGTGCTGCTCTGATGCCGACACACGGGAGTTCGTGCAAGACACGCGGCGGAAAGAAACACGCGCCGTGAATGAGCCTGCGAACGGTATGTCATGCGATGTAATGTTTGGCTTAGTGTACGACGTTGGATAGCTCGTCAGAGCATTTGGCAAACTCTGCGAATATCCGGATACAGCACCGTCGTTGAGAACTCCCTGACCTTTCGCTTCGAATACCAGGACAGTAGCGCCGTACCAAGCGAATGGATAAGTCAGGAAATTGCCTGGGGTCTGGGGTACACCATCCAATCGAATGAAACGGTGCTCGGTATATCGGAAGCGCGACCGGATTGGTAGTTCAGGTCTTGCATAGTTGGAAAGCCCGGCACAAGGCCAAAGGTCGAATACATTTGCGCAGACCAACCGTCACTCTCAACGATTCGCTTGCAGAAAGGCGGCGGACCATAAATTCCGGGTTGGTCAGTCGCCCGGAACTGCTCTCAGATCATTTCTTCCGAGCACAAATCAATATCGGACCGTCAATTTTGCAAAGCGGTTGATTTCAATTTCTATAAGCTATGGCATGAAGAGGAGATTCATGTGGTCCTTGCTCGTCGGTTTTGTGATAAGCCTCAGCATGCACGTCGCCTCTGCCACCGCTGGCGCAACGAGCAAGCTGGCCTCCGAGGAATGTACGATTTTGCCGTCATTCGTCCCTTTGGAACGGAAGGACCGCCCAAACTACACTCTGTCTGAAGCCTTTATTGCGTTCATCAATTCGACCTCCTCGGGAGAGCAACTATATGCGCCGCATATTTGTCAGCTGTCTTCTATTCGTGTTGTGTGCGGTATTACACGGACAGCAAAAGCAACATGCCAAGACTCAAATCAATTGGGCTCCGGTTTCGGGAGTGGGAACTCCTATTTCGCGGCGGGGTAGCTGTTCCGTGGTCAATTTCGGTATGCCCTACACGGAGATCAGCACCACTCGAAACAATTTCTATACCTGCGGCGCGGATGGTTGGGTCATCCGATCAGACGGCATTGGGTATCCACACAGCGGTGTGAATTCTGACGGTTCCGCTGGCCTCAACGTTCAGGCCAACGTGAAGGCCGCGACTGTGAACGCTTCCGTGAACACTCAACTCAACGTAATGATGTATGGCGCGACGGGTGCTTGCACTACAGACGATAGTACTGCGATTCAGAAAGCTGAAAACGTAGCTGCGACGACACATCAGGTTCTTTATTTTCCTCTGCCGCCTGGTGGCTGCTATTTGATGAGTATTACTTGGCATGGAACGACTTTCGTGGGCCAGCAGGCAGGAACTCAGGGGCAACCGGTAATTCTAAGGAGCAAGCCGGGCCTGGATGTGCTACACGTCCTTGATCCAACGTCAAATACTTTCATCTGGAATAAATTTTGGAAGATGGAGAACATCTTTTTCCTAGTCGATAACTCCTCAGCAGGTAATTTTCCGCACCGCTGGCCGGGACGCTGGTTCGATGACGCTACGATACCGTCTGGAAATCTCAGCACGCTCTACACCGCTAACAGCCAAATCAACTGTTCAGATATTGGACAGGCGATTCAGGTGAATGGCGCAGGGCCGAGCGGCGCCAACCTTGTCACGACCATTGCCTCAGTGGCACCCTGCTGGTCTTTAGGCGGCGCAAGCAACAGTTCATGGATAGCGATTACGCTGACAAGCCCGGCATCACGGACTGTGACTAACGCACATGCCTATCTATCGTTGCTTGGATTGCCGGTAACGACCAACATCGGCAACTGCGCAATAGGAATGGACGACGTGGATGGGAATACCGCAGATTGGACCAACCCTTGGCAGGCGGCGGGCTCTCTTTACTCATCAATGAGCAACATAAGTTTCTATGCGGTGAACACTGGGACGAACAATGTCTGCGGGGTTTACACACAGGGAACGTGGGGAATGTACGGACTGGACGTGCAGAATTTTGAATTTCGAGGACAAACCTTCGGGGTCGTTATTGGCAGTTCCGAATTGAATTCCTTTGATCAGTCTTCAGCTGGAGACTACATGAAGTTTAATCACGGATCGCTGGAGTCAATCACCTATCCGTGGATTCAGGTTAACGGCCAAGACCTCAAGATTGAAGACACGGAGATAACTGCTCAAAATGGTCCGCAGTTTGTTGGGCTTGGAAACGTGAACTTCGATGCCTTTAAAAGCGCGCAGATCAGCGTCCCCGAGTTTGAAGGCAATACCGGCACCTATGGTTATCGCGTGGAGGGGGCGCAGAACACGTTCACAAATACCGAACTCACAGGCGGAGCAGGCGCGACAGCCTATCTGGAAACTCAAGGCGCACGCTGCATCAATTGCAGCATGGGTGGCGGAACACTTAACGTGGGCGGTGCTGACAACAAATTGGATTTTTCAAGTCTTGTGGGAGTCACGGTCAACGATTTGGGACTTGGAAACCGGATTTGGTACGGAACGAATCCGAACCCATTCGACAGTATCCCGCAGGCTTATTCAATCCCCGCTGTTCCAACCAAGGGGCTTACGGATCAATCAGGACGAGTATCCGGCGATTTCATCCGCGACGGGAACTTTTCGACACCCTACAACTCCGAAAATCTGCTGATTTGGCCGAACGACATTCTGTTCAATAAATCGGGAACACCCGGCCTCTGGCCTTTGAGTGTCCAAAAGGACGCTGCTTCACCATCGGGTGCCTACGTGATTCTGCCGATAAACAGTGCTATCGCGAGCTTCGCTCAATTTTCAACAAACAATTTCAACCTGACGGTCGGCACCAACATCCCGGCGGGCTTGGTTACAGTCTCAGCAATGGCTAAATGCCCTTCTGCATACGCTTTGAGCGAGATTGCGATTGCTGCGAACGGGAGCCTGCTTAACGGGACTTCGATCACCTGCTCAACCAAATATCAGCTTTACAGCTTCACTGCAAATCTAGCCCCCTACAGTGGAAAGAACATTGGATTTGAAACGACTTCGGCAAATAGGCCTTACGTGGCGTGGATTGGGATTCAGCCAGCCGTGACTCTGCAACTAGGAAGCTCGACCGCAATTACACAGGCGGCGGACGACAACAGCACCAAGGTTGCGACCACTGCACAGGTGCAAGCCGCGCTCGCATCCGCATTTGCATCGCGATCAGCACTCGGAAATACAACGCCCGAGAGCGTCCATACGAAGCAGCTATTCGGCAACCCATCAACGGGGGTCGTCTCCGTTAACAAAACTTCTGCAAGCGACTACCTTGGTCAGTTTAATTTGAAGTGCGTCGGTTTTGTGAATGGAGCGGACGGAACGATGTGCGCTACCCCTCTATCTGGAAACCAGACTTACACTCTCCCCGATCTTTCGGGAATTGTTGTACTAACTTCGCAGCTTCCGCTTTCGGGCACGACAGGCCCAATCGGCGGTTCGGCTCTCGCTGCCGGGGCTTGTGCCACTGGGACGGTCTCCATCCGAGGTGCAACGGCCTCGATGGTGGCGGCTGTCTCTCCGGCAGGTGGAACTTCTCCGGGTACTGGCTATGTCTGGGAAGCACAGGTGACAAACTCAGGCACGGTGACCGTCTCCGTCTGTGCAATCGCAGCAGGGTCACCTACCCGCACAACATATAACGTCAGGGTCATTCAGTAACGGACCCGAGGCCGTGAACAGCCAGCCTTTCGTTCGCCGGAATCAATAAATTTCCAAAACGATACGCGCTGGAGGACCTTGATGAAGAAAGTGTCACAGACCTTCAATGGAACCCAAGAGCGCGCATGAAATAGAAAATTAGAGCGAAAGCAAACCAGCAAATCACAGCAATGATGTTCGCGCAATTCACTCGAACGGACCTCAACGGCTTGCCAATCATGAATGCGTGGCACCCATTGGAATTGGAATGTTGCATTCAGCTTGCTAGAGACAGGAAAGCAGGGATACCCTATCGAAGGTTTATGCCTGGGGCGCGCCAGCTAAACAACGAGCGACCTTGGAGCGTCGTTGGCGTTCCGCACCAGGTTATTTATCCGGCATCTGGTACTCAAACGCGCGTCACTACAGTTTAATTCTTTGAGCTAACTCGCCATGGCTCTCGTGATACGCTCTTCTACGTAGTTCCCCACGCAGTCAAGTGCGATGCTTTGCGCGGTTTCCGAGCACCCGGAGTTCTGTGTCCACGCATGTTGGTTCGCGTACGGTCAGTGACCGGCATTCAAACTCAACCCCAGGAATGGACCGACATGAATAGCCTCACGCGGTTTTATTCTTCGTCTAATTCTGAACTTGTCTCTCACTGGGATTGCCGCCGCTTCCAATCCTCGATTGGGGTCGTCGTTCTATTTTCCACTGTTGTCTTACTCATATGCGGCAGTGCAATGGGGGCAGTCGCGCAGACGGGAGAATGGACTTGGCTCAGCGGCAACAAGGTACTTGAGCATGGACAATTCGCATATGTGAGTTGGCCTGGTGTGTACGGCACTTTAGGCTCGCCATCTCCTACGAATCTGCCTGGCGGTCGAGGAACAGCAAACAACTGGACCGATAAAGATGGCAATCTCTGGCTGTTTGGTGGGATTGGTGCCGATGCAAACGGAACACAGGGGTATCTCAACGACCTTTGGAAATTCTATCCCACAACCAACCAGTGGTCGTGGATCGGTGGAACAAGCACCGTACCGGGTTATCACATGGGAACTCCGGGCATTTACGGCACCCTGGGAATTCCTGCTGCTGCCAATGCTCCTGGAGGACGAGAATCTGCAATTTCTTGGACCGACGGGGAGGGGAATTTCTGGCTCTTCGGCGGTTACGGTTTCGACTCCGTGGGCAATGTAGCTGGCGAGTTGAACGATCTTTGGAAGTTGGACGTGTCATCAAATGAATGGGCCTGGATGGGAGGTAGCAGCACGCTAGGTAGTAATGAGGCCCATGCTGGTGTGTACGGAACATTGGGTATTCCGTCGAGATCGAATATTCCTGGCTCCCGAGATTCGGCAGTTGGATGGACGGACACAAACGGCAATCTCTGGTTATTTGGGGGTTACGGAAACGACTCAACTGTTCTGCGAGGTGAACTTAGCGATCTCTGGATGTTTGACTGCTCGACGTTTCAATGGACGTGGCTGGGCGGGAGTAGCACGAGGAATCAACTCGGAGTTTACGGCGGTTTGGGAGAGCCGTCGTCCGCCAACAATCCTGGTGGTCGACAAAGCTCTGTTTCCTGGAAAGACACCTACGGAAAACTTTGGCTATTCGGCGGAGAAGGCTTCGATTCATCCACCCCAAGTGTCGTTGGTATTCTTAACGACATCTGGATGTTGGATCCCTCTACACTGCAATGGACATGGATGGGAGGCAGCAGCACGATAGATAGCACGGGAGGTCAACCGGGGATATATGGCACTTTGGCGACCGCTTCACCTACGAATGCGCCCGGGAGTCGCTACTCTGCAGTCGCATGGACGGATGACGGCGGAAACTTCTGGCTCTCTGGAGGAATGGGCTTCGATTCGACGAGCTACCTTGGCGCGCTCAATGACCTGTGGGAGTTTAGCCCTTTGACAAACGAATGGACATGGATCGCCGGGAGTAAATCGAGCAAGGGCGGAGCCTACAACTGCTACTCCAACGGAACAATTTGCGGACAGCTCGGGATCTACGGCACCTTGGGTACACCTGGTTCCGGAAACGTACCCGGCAGTCGACTCGCGGCCAGTAGTTGGGCTGATACACAAGGCAATCTCTGGTTATTTGGAGGAGCGGGTTTTGATTCCGCTGGAAATTTTGCCGATCTCAACGACATGTGGGAATACGCGTCCCTTTCCACGGAATTACCGACTCCCGCAGCGATGACTTCTCCGACCCCGGGCAGCACGTTGACCGGCTCAAGCACCACCTTCACCTGGACCGCTGGTTCCGGTGCAACCGCATACTATCTCTTCGTCGGCACCACTCCTGGCGGCTATGACCTGGTCAACATCGGACCCAAGGCCGCCACGAGCTCTACCGTCAGCCTGCCCACCAACGGTGCCACGATCTATGTCCGGCTCTACTCGGTGATTAACGGCGGACTGCAATACCACGATTACACCTACACCGAATTCACCGGTACTCCCGCAGCGATGACTTCTCCAGCACCGGGCAGCATGTTGACCGGCTCAAGCACCACCTTCATCTGGACCACTGGTTCCGGTGCAACTGCATACTATCTGTTCGTCGGCACCACTACCGGTGGCTATGACCTGGTCAACATCGGACCCAAGACTGCCACCAGCGCCACGGTCAGCCTTCCCACCAACGGTGCCACCATCTATGTGCGGCTCTGGTCGGTGATCAATGGCGGACTGCAGTTCCACGATTACACCTACACCGAGTTCGCCGGTAGTCCCGCAGCGATGACTTCTCCGGCACCGGGCAGCACGTTGACCGGCGCAACCACCACCTTCACCTGGACCGCTGGTTCCGGTGCAACTGCATACTACCTATTCATCGGTACCGCTCCCGGCGGCTATGACCTGGTCAACATCGGACCCAAGGCTGTCACCAGCGCCACTGTCAGCCTGCCCACCAACGGTGCCACGATCTATGTCCGGCTCTGGTCGGTGATCAACGGCGGACTGCAATACCACGATTACACCTACACCGAATTCACCGGTACTCCCGCAGCGATGACTTCTCCGGCGCCGGGCAGCACGTTGACCGACTCAAGCACCTTCATCTGGACCACTGGTTCCGGTGCAACTGCATACTATCTGTTCGTTGGCACCACTCCCGGCGGCTATGACCTGGTCAACATCGGACCCAAGCCTGCCACCAGCGCCACCGTCAGCCTGCCCACCAACGGTGCCACCATCTATCTGCGCCTTTACTCGGTGATCAACGGCGGATTGCAATACCACGATTACACTTACACGGAAGCCCATTGAAGCGTCGAACTATGCAATAAAACGTGACCATTCGACCCCGATTGCGCAATGGGGCCAAGGCCATCCGGCGTAAGAAAGAGGCCTTGGCCTTGCGCGATCACTGCCCAACACGGTTCTGGCGTGACGATGCTGTCGGGCACCCGTACACGATTGGCTCGCGCCTTAACCTTATTGCATGTCATTGGTCCCCAGCGTCGCAGGCAGAGGGACAAGTATTGTGCGGTCTGACAGTGAAGGAATTCGGCGAGCCTTACGTTCGAGAAGTGGTCATCCTCGCCCGTGTTCCATTAAGTACGTGGAAAATGACTTGCCGGTTCAGATCGATTTCCTAGCGACCCTACGCCTCTATAAGAGTGTTGAATAAGGCCGAAGCTGGATTTACCCGTGGCAGCTACAGACAGGTCCAGGCCACAGCGAAAAGTCGCTGCCCTCAAAACGGCGTGTCCGATTTGTAAAGGACGAGCCGACCCCCCTGTATCGGCTTTCCGTTCAAAACCCATTTCGGCAAGAAGAACGGAGGAACGATCTGCCATTGATTCCCACATCCAGAGAAGAAGGTATCCAGAAGCGCCACATTGACACATTGACGGCGAATTCTCTATCAGATTGCTGTCGAATTTAAGCCATAAACTGAGCCGCATTGAATTGGGAAGTGAGGGACGGGCGCAAGTCCTGGATTATAGCGATTGGGTGATCTACTGTACTGACACCCACAGCGAATGCATTCCATGCACCTTTGACTGTTTAAGAAACGCTTGGATCGAGAAGTGGTCAACTTGCTTGATCCTCAAACCGTATAATCTTCGATAGCCATGGAAATAAACCGAGAAACGCTGATCAAACTTCTAGAAGCTTTTGCCGATAGCTCCGAAGTGTTGCAGCACGAAATGATGCTCTATCAGATTCTCTTTACCGCCGCTTGCAAAGCCAAAGGTCTTACGGAGGACGAAATACACAAGGCTGTTGCTCGCGGACGCTGGGAGAACACTGAGAAAATAAATAAGGTTTCGCAAGCAACCCATCAACGTCTTCTGGCCAGGCTTCCTCGGTTAGTTGACTTGCTTGCCTCCGATGAAGACGCGGCGATGCAATTCTTGGAAGAATGGGATTCAGAAAGTCCAACAAATTAGCCCCACGCTCCATAAAGGCGGAGCCAAATGATTGCGCACGGTGAAAGCATATACGGGTTCACGAGAAAGGTTCTCGCGGACGCGCAATTTGGGAAGAAAGACCTCAGAAGATAACTTTGCCTTTGGGGTACCACGTAAGCCTGAAAGTGGTCGCTGTGACTGTTTGCTCGCCCGGTAGGTAAACGGGTGCCTTCCAGTGCTCAAGAGTGAAGTTGCCGTTGATCTCAAAATCCTTACCGATGCGCTTGACCACCTGCAAATTGACGTCGTTGATTGTGGTCCCGCCCTCAATCAGCCCACCCGTCGCAGTGTCGATCTCTGTGGTGGAACCCGGGATGAAGTCCTTCGCTGCTTTCCCGTTTCTCAAGCCAATCTGGATCCACTCGTCGCCGCTAAAGTGATACGTGATCCAACCCTGGCCGCCCTTTGCTTCGCGTCCGATCCAATCGCCGAAAATCTGACCATTATTCGTGTATCCCTCTCGTTGTACGGTCTCACGGTACATAAAGCCGCCACCCTGGCTGTTGACAATTGGAGGGTCGGTAGAAACAGCCTCGGCACGGATATCTAGTTTTGGTACTCCAGGCACGTGGGAAAGATATAGACCGGGGCGCCACGCGGCCCTCCGCGGCGCATCAATCGGTGATACGTCGTCGTGCACTTCTCCATCTGAATAGAGAGTGAGCCACTTGCGCGCGAACGGCAGGCGGTAGGAGAAATCGAAAGCACCGAAGCGTGCGCCGGGGTCCTCTCGGGTAAATTTTTGGTTACCGGGCGGGGATGCAAAACTGAAGAAGCTCTTCAGAAAGGTATGCATCGTGATGGGTCCATGGCCCTTTCCGCCCCAGATGACGGTTCGTTGGAAACCAAATTCTAGGTTCTCAGTCGGACGGAAGCTGGCTTTCTCAATGTGCATCCAAGGATCACCGGGATTGAAAACGTCAGGAAGTCCAGGCGGATAGGCCGGATTGGGTATGTATGCGTGGCCCTGAAGTGGGCCAATGACGAATTCATAGCGAAACGGACCTGTCACGGACGAAAGCAAGGGTATGTGCAAAGGCTCAATACGATTAATGCAGAACGAATAAATATTGGCGGCGTTATTAGAATATGCGAACCCCCCGCCCAGGCCGGGACCGAGCCAGTCATCCTGTCTGCCAAACGAAATCTCGTGATTAAGGACATGGGCGGAAGCGTATGCCTCGATCAGGCCGATTCGGATCGTAGAATCAATTGGTCCCAATGGAATTGTCGATTGATGGTAGGGTTGGCCTGTTTTGGGATCAAGGAAAGGAATTTGATCTATGGTTGAGAGTGTCCGTGCGAGCTGCGATGAATAGCCTGATGCGGAAGGTACTCCTTGAAACTCACCGCGCAGATAAAGCACAAAACGACCCGCCGATGCAAAACCGCTAAACCCCGTGTAGTTGTTGATTCCGCTCTCGTAGGGGCGACCGTAGTCATTGATTATGGTCTGGCCGAGATGGAAGCTGTCGCGGAGGGGGGTGCCGCGAATGCCCCGGAACATAGAATAAATTGACTCGACACGCGTATGCCCTTTCAGCATGCCACATGGGCCGCTGATCTCGGGATGAAGCTCGTAGTCGAGAGCTTCGTAGATCTGCACCGCTTCGGCAGTTGTTGGATCGGGAGAGTCCTGCGCGTCCTCGATGCGCGCGGCCGCTTGTTCGAGCATGCGACCGACACTGGCACGAGTCCACGGACGCATACCGAGATAGACCGTGTCAATGTAGCCAAGGCCATATAGGCGCAGAACCGCGGGATAGACCCAACTATCGACCGGAATGTAGGGAGAACCAAGATCTGCTGGCTCGCACACGGGAACCGGGCGCCCAGTGTCTGGCACGGCTTGCCCTCCGCCAACTACCGCTTTGGGTGTCTCTGCTTTCGCCCAGTTTATGTTTAAGCTGGAGAGCCCCATTAACCAGATTGCAGTCGAGACGACAGAAGCAGATACTGCGTGCCTGTTTACAACCATGTCCTCACTTTAACATTTGGGCTGTTCACAAGGAAGTAGAGAGCAGCAGCAAGGTCAACCTGATTCACATCCTGCCAAAGAGACCTCGGGCACGTCGAAAGCCTCGATGGACGGCTACGCGACGAGTGTCTCAGCGGAAACTGGTTTCGCACGCTTAACAACGTGCGGCGAACCCTTGACAACTGGAATCTCGGAGAAGCCGCTAGCGAACCTTGTGCCAACTGTTCAACCGCGAGTCGTGCTCGACTAGCGTCCGTTCCGCCAGCGTTTACTGCCGTGTCGACTACACTAGTCATCGCCGTCAGTGCTTGACAGTTGTTGAGACTCGCAGGCGGCGTCTAGCTGCTTGGGGCATTCAGAATCGAGGTACAATGCTTTGCGATACATTCAAGGAGAACTCATGAGAACCCTTGCACTGGTTGCGGTCTTCGTTGCTCTCGCCGCGTTTCCTGATCGTTCCGGAGCACAAACACTATCTGGTGCCGACCTCCTCAAGAATTGTCAAGTTGTGCTTGAAGGGAAACCTAACAACACAGCGATGCTTGATGGCGTGAGCTGTTTAGCTTATCTCAGGGGAATGTCCGACACATTCGATTTGTGGAAAGTCTTCAATGATCAGCGAAGACAGAACAATCCTCCCCCTGCGTGTGTTCCAAATGGGGTTACAGCCCGCGAAATCGCCATTGTTGTGATGAAGTTCATCAAACGACATCCAACAGAGATGCACCACGCGGCAAGTGACGTTGCTCTGACCGCATTGATGGACGCCTACCCTTGCGGCGGAATGTCTCCTTGACATTTCTGGCTCCAGGTTGTGCGCAGGGGAATAAGGCTAGGCATCAAGTTAGCTTGTCTCATTTTTCTTTAGGTTTGGAGATACGGGTTCAAGAAGTACGACGCAATCACGTCATCCGCAAACTGAGTCAGGCCGACGAAGAGTCACCGGTGCGGTCACGGGAGAGTTTGTTACCGAGACCTTCGACTAGGAGAGCCCACGGCAGATCACGATAAACGTTTCATCCGGGCCGCCCGAAGCGATCGTTTTCGCCGCCGGCAGTCGGGTAATCTCGACGCGTAGCCGGTTGCTGGAGAAGGCCCACGTAGCGTCCGCAATGATCGTCGGTGCAGATTGGACTGACCGGCGAGATGCTGTGCCTTCGAGATGCTCATCATCGACGTTCGCAGATGGACGGCGCCGCAGTTTGGCGTGTACTGTCCTCCTGAACGTACCGCAAGGTTCGTCGTGGCCTGAGGAGATCTGGCCCTTGGTCTTGAGCTTCGGCATCCACGGGTCTACGTTGCGGTCTTCTGCAGCGAGCATGGTGCCATTTACAACTCGCTTGATATTATGCCGAGTCCGCTTCCGCCCATATACCCTTTCGCTCGCAGATGGGAGCCGTCCTTCCTAGAGAACCTGGGAGGTGGGCGCACGCGTTGCGCAAGGCAGGTTGCGGATGTCGTTATGATTGAGCGAGTAGGAACTGTGGTGGCGCATCCTGGCGAGAAGAGTTCCCGCTGACCCCGGGGGCGCCCAGACTCCTGAATCCGCGGCCACGCCGCCGGCGGCGCACTTTCCCACGTAGCAAGGGAAAATGGCTTCGCACCAGCCACGTTACATACATCTTTATTGGAGATGAATATTCTGCAAGCTTACTTAGCGTGATAACCCCCTCCTGCAGCGCAACCAGTCCACCTCCCTTCGTTGAAAGTAATCTCCCTCAAAATTACTTTTGTGACTAATCGACACGTCGAGCAAGTCACCGCAGTTTCAACTTTTTTGTAGAGGACCAATCTCCGTTGTGCGTGCTACTCTCGTTTTCGAAGTTCCCCAACGAGAGTTATTCGGATGCTTTGCGCGGTTTGCGAGCCTCAAGAGTTTTAATGCCAGCACGTGTTCGTCCGCCGTACCTTGAGTGGCATGCATACAAGCTCGACCCCAGGGAGTAAACCGCCATGAACCCTTCGCTTCGGTTTGTTTCTGCTGCAATTCGTACGATCTTCTTTCCCTCTGTTTCTCATTTCGGCTTAATTGGAATGGGAAAACCAGCGAATTCCATTCCGTGTAGGTCAGGAACTTACCTGCTTGCCCCTCTAGCGATTGTGTCATTGTTGAATATCGTTTCCTTCGCTCAGTCGCAGACAGGCGGCAGCAGCACCCCCGAATGGGCCTGGATGGGCGGGAACAACACAGTTCCAGCCGGAAAGGGCCAGCCCGGCGTTTACGGCACCAAGTACCAGTTCGCGCCATCCAATGCCCCCGGAGGCCGCAACTGGGGGGCTCTCAGCTGGACCGATCAGAGCGGCAGACTCTGGCTCTTCGGCGGTTCTGGATACGACGCTTCAGGAACCGCAGGCTATCTCGGCGACATGTGGGTTTTCGACCCTACCCAAGGCGCGGATGGCGAGTGGGCGTGGATGGGAGGGAGCAGTACTCTCTCAACAAATAGTGTTGGCTATACTGGCCAGCCCGGTGTCTATGGTACGGAGTACCAGTTTACAGCGTCGAATTCTCCGGGCGGCCGCTATGTTGCAATCAACTGGACCGACGCGAGCGGCAGATTCTGGCTCTTCGGAGGAGACGGGTTCGACGGCGCAGGAAACGCGGGTTACCTCAGCGACCTCTGGGTCTTTGATCCCTCGCAGGGCACCTATGGCGAGTGGGCGTGGATGGGAGGGAGCAACACGGTTCCCTCAGCCCAATTCGCCTGTGGCCAGCCTACCCCTTACGGCACCGAGTATCAGTTTGCCGACTCCAACTATCCGGGACACCGCGACGGTTCTCTCACCTGGACGGATCAGAGCAGCAGACTCTGGCTCTTCGGTGGTGGAGGTTGCGACTCTGCAGGGGATCCGGCAGAACAGACTATGAACGACCTGTGGGTCTTCGACCCCTCCCAGGGCGCGCATGGCGAGTGGGCCTGGATGGGAGGAAATAAAGTTGGATATGCGAACGGAGCGTACGGCACTGAATATCAGTTCGCAGCTTCCAATGCTCCCGGTGCTCGTGCCAGCGCCACGGGCTGGACCGACACCAGCGGACGACTCTGGCTCTTTGGTGGTTATGGATTTGATTCTGCAGGAACCGCCGGTGAACTCAATGACCTGTGGGTCTTCGACCCCACTCAGGGCGCTAACGGTGAGTGGGCCTGGGTGGGGGGAAGCGAGGTCGCACGTGCGGTCGGAGTTTACGGTACGGAGTATCAGTTCGCTGAATCCAATGTGCCCGGGTCCCGCTACGAGGCCATGAGCTGGACCGATAAGAACGGCAAACTCTGGCTGTTCGGTGGTCTTGGGTACGATTCGTTGGGACACTACGGCTACTTGAATGACCTATGGGTTTTCGACCCCTCCCAGGGGGGCAATGGTGAGTGGCTGTGGATGGGAGGTAGCAATACGTTTATGCTTGGGTATGGCCGCAGCGGTATTTACGGAACTGAGTATGAGTTCTTGTCATCTAGCGTGCCGGGAGGCCGCAATACTGGTGCCACCTGGGTCGACCCGGATGGCAAACTCTGGCTCTTCGGCGGTGAAGGGTACGATTCCCTAGGGAACAACGGCCTCCTGAACGACTTGTGGGAGTTGGAGGTGCCAAGTTCGGTTGCTCCGGCAGCGATGGCTTCTCCGGCACCGGGCAGCACGTTGACGGGTTCACGCACCACTTTCACCTGGACCACCGGTTCCGGCGTGACCGCATATTATCTCTTTGTCGGCACGACCCCCGGTGGCTATGACCTGGTCAACATCGGACCCAAGGCCGCCACAAGCGCCACTGTCAGCTTGCCCACTAACGGTGCCACCATCTACGTCCGGCTCTGGTCGGTGATCAACGGCGGACTGCAGTACCACGACTACACCTACACCGAGTTCGCCGGTACTCCTGCAGCCATGACAAGCCCGGCACCGGGCAGCACGTTGACGGGTTCAAGCACCACTTTCACCTGGACCACCGGTTCCGGCGTGACCGCATATTATCTCTTTGTCGGCACGACGCCCGGTGGCTATGACCTGGTCAACATCGGACCCAAGGCGGCCACGAGCGCCACTGTCAGCCTGCCCACTAACGGTGCCACCATCTACGTCCGGCTCTACTCGGTGATCAACGGCGGACTGCAGTACCACGACTACACCTACACCGAGTTCGCCGGTACTCCCGCGGCGATGACTTCTCCGACGCCGGGCAGTACGTTGACCGGGGCAAGCACCACCTTCACCTGGACCTTCGGTTCCGGTGCAACCGCATACTATCTCTTCGTCGGCACCACTCCCGGTGGCTATGACCTGGTCAACATCGGACCCAAAGGCGCCACCAGCGCCACCGTCAGCCTGCCCATCAACGGGGCCACCATCTACGTCCGGCTCTGGTCGGTGATCAACGGCGGACTGCAGTACCACGATTACACCTACACCGAGTTTGCCAGTACTCCCGCATCGATGAGTTCCCCGGCGCCGGGCAGTACGTTGACCGGCGCAAGCACCACCTTCATCTGGACCGCTGGTTCCGGCGCAACCGCATACTATCTCTTTGTCGGCACCACGCCCGGTGGCTATGACCTGGTCAACATCGGACCCAAGGCTGCCACTAGCGCCACTGTCAGCCTGCCCACTAACGGTGCCACTATCTACGTCCGGCTCTACTCGGTGATCAACGGCGGACTGCAATACCACGATTACACCTACACGGAAGCTCATTAGAAATGGTCCGCTGAACGATCGCTTGGTGAACTCACTTGTCGAAGCACGAACGAAGGAGATAGGGACATTGAACGAAGTTCTTCTACTCAACAGTCTTGGCGCCAAATTCCTGTGGCCGTCGCGCATCACGCCACGCGAAAGCGCCGATCGACTGCGGAGCGCGGATCGCCAAACTGCGGATACGGGTGCGAAGTTCGTTAAGTTGGAAGCTGCAAGCGTCCCCGAAGCCAAGCAAATCGAAGTAACCTAGATTTTCCTGCCTCGTAACCCCTAGGTTTCACGCCCCCAGCCGACGCAGGAATATCGAACTGGGATAGTCGCCGTTCTTCCGAGTCAAACCTTCGTCAAACTCCCGTGGTTGCATATCCGAGAAGAAACGAACCAAATCCTCGAGTCTCAGGTGATGCAACATGGAAAGCGAGGCAGCAATTTCGTAATGATCGTTCATCGAAAGGAAAGCATAAAGGAGAGCAGTCTCATGCTGGAAAAATAACGCAGAAGAAAGTGTGTCGGGACCGTAGTCGTAAGGAAAGTGGATGTCGTGAAAGTGAACATAGGCACCCGCGGCAATCCTCGGCAGGACTTCGAGCAAAATCAGGTTCACCTCTCCCGCAGGTGCCAGCGTGTGGCTTGAGTCTACAAAGAACAAGTCTCCCGGTTTCAGAGAGGAACAACATTTTATACCCACTTCCTCAATCTTTCTAGGCACTAGAATCAGTCTACCTGCGGAATGTTCGCGCTTCAGGAACTCGGTAGGAAACGGCTCGATGCAAGTTATCTCCGGCGTGTAGCCTTCATCGGCGGCGGCGATCAGGCAAATGGCAGTCGAAACACCACAACCGATCTGCACGATCCTTTGCGGACGAATGCTCCGCACAAAGCAATAGAGAAAGTCCGCTTCAACCTGCCCATAACCTTCATCGCTTCCGTTAATTCGTACGGCGTTTTCGTGCATTTTGAAGTTTCGGAGCTTATGCCGATAAGGCTCAGTGCACTGGCCAACCCAGTGCACCTGGGCGTCGATGTCCGCGCGGATTCCATACATGCTTCGTGGGGTTCGCCAAGTCGAAGTGGACCGGAGTGTTCGAATGTCGGGAATCTCGGAGTAGAAATGTCGCGGAAGGATATCCACTCCAAGTCGCTGGCCAAGTTCGAAGCCGCTCCGCATCGCTCGCTTGCTTAGGTTCTTCAGGTGCCTGAGATAGGTGGGCATAAGACGATTCAGGTGCAGTCGTGAGCGCTCTCTACGGACAAGCATAACCCAAACAGCATATCTTGAATTCATCCCCACTGTGCAGTGTCAGCATATCCACATTGCGCAGCTGCCACTTCATCGTAGCCGGTGTCGCCATAAGGAGCGGCAGTGGTCCAAATGTTGTCTAGACCATAGGCCTGCTTGAGACGTTCCGTGCATTCATCATATTCGGCCTCGATGCTAACGGCCCACGGCCCGGCGCCACAGTTTGCGCCATCTGCAGAGCACTGATGCTGAGTGTGGTTCCCAATCTCTTGCCCGTCTCTCGCAGCTTGTAACCACAAGGAGGGGTCATGGTTCCAGCCGCAGGTCAGAAAGAATGTCATTCTCTGACCGGTCGCTTGCAACTCGGGGTATTCATCAGCTTGTGCAGCATCGTCAAAGGTGTACGTGACCGCGGCCCTGAAACCGGCCCAATCGACAACCTTCAAGCCACCCGGGGTCTTTACCGACCCAACCCTGAGATCGACGGATGTTGGAGGTTTGGGCAGACCACTGTCCGGTTGATAGTTGGAATCGAAAGTGTAATCGGCCGAAGCCACACTGCTTTGGGCATAGTATCTCGCCGCGGCGATCGCTTTCAGCGTCAAATTCGTCGGTACTGAGATCGGCCCGCCATACACCCTGGAGGACGTGCCTGGATCACCGCCATCGGTCGTGAAATAGCCGGTCTGCGTGTGGAATATCAGGTCCTCGCGACCGTCGTTGTTGAGGTCGGCGTGGTTGTAGGCGTAACTGCGTACGTCCGATGTCCGAAGACCGGCGTTTGCGCCTGCGCTGCGGCACACACGGACATCGCCGCAACCACAGTTAGGATAGGGATGCTTTTCATCTGGCCGCTCCTGAAACTTGCGATCGTTTTGTAATTTAGGATGCCGGGATCGATTCCGATTTAGTTCTAGATGCCACGTGCCGGTTCCCAAGTGGTCTCCGAGTACAACATTCTGGCTGCCTTGCACGTCACACTAGCACCGGGCCGCCCCAGATCCATGCGCCGGAAAATGCGCCGTGTACAAGGACAAATCTTGCCATTCGATCTCCGTTATGCCGCGCTCGCCGCCACAAAAGAAGCCAGCAAGAATTAGATTGCTGACCGAGTCCATGCCCAGCGGAGCTATTCCAGTAATCCGAGCAACGTCCTTGCAAACTCGCGAAGTGCTATAACAGAGGCAATCCAAAACACAATTTGAAAAGTCTATCCGAGCGAGAATTCCCTCCTCGTTATAGTAACTATGATTACTCAACGGAATTCCACTCCAATCATTGGGACAGGTGTCTCTTCAATTGTTGTAGAGGAGACTCCTGTCTCATCGCTGAAACCCTATCGAGCCAATGCACGAACCCATACCAAACATCAGATCAGACAAATCGCAAATAGCATCGTTGCCTTTGGCTTTACCAATCCAATCCTTATAGACAGCGGCAATCGCATCATCGCAGGGCATGGTCGCGTCGAAGCGGCCAAGCTACTGGGAATGGAGCGAGTTCCAACGATTCGACTTGAGGGTCTGAACGAGGATCAGATCCGAGCCTACGTTCTCGCCGACAATAAACTGGCTGAGAATGCTGGCTGGGATTCGCAGATCCTGGCAATCGAGCTCCAGTATTTAGTTGAACTCAACTCTGCGGATCTAGACGTAACCATCACTGGATTTGAGATTCCCGAAGTCGATGCGGTGATTACGGCAGTATCTGGGGAATCCGAGCCAGAACCGCCGGTCCCGGAACCGGACAGAGATGGGCAGGCCGTCAATCAACCTGGAGATCTCTGGAAACTCGACAAGCACCGAATTATATGATGGCGATCGGTTATTACGCGCATCTCGACCGAAGCAATTCCCTTCCCAACGAGAGTGTCGAAGCGTTAATCACAGCAGCGAAGAGCTATGGACCAGACCATGACGATCGCCGACAGGCTGCTTTTTGTGGTTCGGTTATAGTCAAGAAGTTTGACATCTACTTCAACAACGAGGAGAGCATCGGAGACCGTACTGGATTATCTATACCTCTGGAACGTGGCCTGCGAACAAACTATCCTCTTCTCGACTTTATTGCGGCGCACTGGACCGAGATAAAAGCTGCGTTCGGAGATGGCCTCTTGCAAAGGTTTACGCGTTTTTCCAGCGAGATAAACGCGTGGACTACACTTTTGTCCCTCGCACATCAGAACGCTGAGATGGCCTCTGATGCAGAGAAGGCGATGGAGAAATATCAAGAACTTCAAGCAACTGCACAGGGCTTGCGCTTTCTCGCGAAGACAAAACCGCGAGCACCTCAGCTGCGAGCCGCGGCTCTCAACGCCATAAACAGCTCAGGAGCATCGTGGGTGGAATTTCTACCAATTGACGCGGCATGCGAGATTCTTTTGGATCAGTTCAAAGACGAGCGGTTGGCTGCTGATTTAGAAGACCTCGTCCGCGAAGAGCGATTCACAAATGGACCAATGCTGGCATTATGTCTCGGGTGGCCCGAGAACGCTCTGGTTCAAGGTCTTCTAGCTCATCTTAATTCAATTGATCCGCTCGTCGCGGCCTATGTCTTCTTCGGTGCGGCGACGATTGATCGTATTGTCGAGAAGCTGCCTCTACAGCTCCATCGAGCTGCACACAGTTCGTATTGGGGGCGATATATTCGGCGCCCTTTGATTCTGCGTATCGGACGCGACCCCGAACTGGGGGCAGCGCTTTATGAGGATATGTTGCAGAACCCTACACCTTGGAAGAAATGCGCATATCCTCACGCAATCGCGCGAGCCCAAGGGCTGACTGAATCAGCCAGAGAATGGGTAGCTGCGGAGTACGACCGACAGAATTCGATAAAGCATTCCGAGTTCGGCTATGACGTCATTTACGGTGACTTGCGGTCTGTACGGTATTCGCTGAAGGACGCATTGCGAGAGCCACTGATTTGATCTTGTCTTTTTGCTCAGGAGGGGGAGAGGTCAGCCATTGTCGAAATGGCGGTGGAATTGCGTCTACTTGGATAGGGGGTGCACTTTTCCCGGCCCCTATCCCCCTACCCCACAAAAGCTTCATCCCGTCCTCGCGTTTTTCGAGACTCACCCGAGAAACGATAGACATTCTCCAGGCGGCAATGCAAAGCCTCCAGAGGGAAGACAGAAAACCTCGGCCTTCTCGAAAGGGCACTGGCACATTTGCGAACAGAGAAGAAGGGCTATTTCCCTCGGATTTTGAGACGAGGAGAGCTTTCTCCAGTCCCTTTCGGAGGTCGAGTCGAGCAAATTCGCCCGGGAAATTCGCAGAATCTCTGATTTTTTCTCTCAAACTGCTGATTCTACGGACTCAATGGCGGAGAGTGAGGGATTTGAACCCCCGATACCCTTTCAGGTATGTCGGTTTTCAAGACCGATGCAATCAACCGCTCTGCCAACTCTCCGTGGACTGATTATACGAAGAAAAGTCGATGACGAGTATTCCAAGGCACTCGCAACCGAAGTACGCCATGATCGCCTCATCGTCGGACAATCGCCTCCAGCACCGCCGTGTACCCGACCAGCAAAACGCTGCAGTCCATGCCAACGGCAATTAGATCGAATCCCGCCCCAGCGTAAGCTCTCGCTTTCTCCGCCGTCGCCGCAAAAATCCCGCATGCCTTGCCCGCATTCTTGCAGAGTGCCTGCACTGCGGCAATGCTCTCGACAACCTGCGGCGCCTCGATCTGGCCCGGAATTCCAAACGACCCGCTCAGGTCATACGGCCCAATCACCACGGCATCGACCGCGTCATGTTTGGCAATCGCCTCGGCATTCTTCACCCCGGCCACTGACTCGATCTGCACCACAATCGCATAATCCTGCTTTTCCAGGCACTCCGCAAACTTCGCTCCATAACCCTGCGCGCGTGCAATGCCCACACTGCGCTCTCCACGCGGCGGATAGAGCGCGGCCCGCGCAATCTCATCCACCTCCTCCGCCGATGAAACCTGCGGCAGAATGATCCCATCGCATCCAATATCCAGAAACCGCTTGATCGCTGTCGCCGATCGATCCGGCAACCGCACAAACGTCGGCCCTCCGCCCGCACCCACTGCGCACGCAATGGCTGCACTGACTTCGTTGAAGCGGCCATGCTCCCCGTCAATCCATAGCCAATCAAAGCCCGCCAGCCGCGCGATCTCCACAATGGCCGGATGATCGATCGTCACGATTGTGCCCAGCTTCATGCCGCCTGACTGCAGCCATGCCCTCGCGTCCATCTGCTCTCCGCTTTACCCGTTCCGGTTTCCCAAGATTCCAGTTGCCGCTCATTCCCGCGTCCCGTCCGTCAAATACTCATAACTCACAAATGCCACCTTCGTGCTGTCCGGCGACCACGATGGCACATTATTCGTCCCCTGCCCGCCAAACAGCTTCGCCAGCACCTTCACCTTCTTGTCCGCCAGCGACATCAAGTTCAGTGTCACATCCTTGTCTGGTGGATGCCCGGTCACACCCTTTTCGAATGCAACAAACGTCATCCACTTCCCATCCGGCGAAATGTGCGGAAACCAGTCGTTCGTTTCGTCCGTGATCACCTGCTCCTGCTCACTTCCATCCGGATGCATCCGCCAGATCTGCATATGCCCGGTGCGCTCCGAATTGAAATAGATCCACTGCCCGTCCGGTGAGTACTCCGGCCCGTCATCAAGCCCCGGCGCCGTCGTCAGCCGTTTCTCCTCGCCGCCATTTACCGGGACGGAGTAAATATCGAAGTTGTCCCCACGCTCTCCCACGAACGCCAGCGTCCCTCCATCCGGCGACCACCCATGCCAATACGATGGTCCCACGGGTGTAAGTTTCTTCGGCGTTCCACCCGCAATCGCCACCGTGTACACCAGCGATTTGCCCGTCTCCGTCGAATCGCTGATCGCCAGCATCGTCCCGTCCGGCGAAATCCCATGATCGTTGTTGCACTTCACTTCAGGATCAGTCTTGATCCGCGCTGGCTCACCGCCCGTCACCGCCAGACGATAAATCCCGCCGTCCTGGTTAAACAGGAAATATGACCCATCCCGCGACCAGTTCGGCGCTTCAAAATGCGCCCGCGCCACATATGTCACGCGCCTATCCGCCGACGCAATCGGCACCGTCTCCAACGTGCTGTACAGCACCGGCTTCTCGCTAGTCGCGGCGAGCGCCTCAATCTTCACGTTTGAAAACACCGCCGTCTCCGTCGCATCCTTGTCGTGCGCCGAAACGCCGATCCCCACGTAAAACGGCCCGTTCAACTCCAGCTTTGTTGAGGCACCTGCCGGCTCCAACTTCCCGTCCGAGCCCGAAACGAATGCGTAGAAATAGTCCCCGCGTTTCTCCAACCGCACCCGCAACGGCCCATCCACAGTCGACTGCACCTCGTGGTCATCCGCGCCAGCCGCATCGCGAAACTGCAGCGAAGTCAGTCCAACCCCGTGCCGCGCAATGTCCACCGCCGGCGCGTTCCCGTCCAGACTCTGCCTGATCATCAGCACTGCCTTGCGATGCGCGTTCCCCTTGTCTCCCATAAATGCGATGTCCGCCGAGATCGCCACATCTCCGCTCATCTTCTTCCAGGCAAACTGAAAATCATCCATGCCGAACCACATGTTGTCGCCGCTGCCCATTACCGTGTAGCTCTGCTTTGCCGCGTCGTAACTCGCCGATCCCGGATGCAACACCGTCCCCACATCCTGGTGTCCGTCAAACACGCCCACAGGACCATACCCCACCTGTCCCGTCGCGCATCCCGCGCTCAATCCAAAAACAAGAACAAAACAAAATGAAGAGACCCACCGATTCATTTCACCCTCCACTGCAATTGTCAGGCGCGATCATTCTCGCGCATTCCCCTTCCGCGCGTCTTGCCGCAGTCAAACGCACTGCCCGCATCCATGGTCATTCCGCAGGGCTCGCGGCAAAATTCGAGCGCGTTCTAGCTCCATGGTGTTAAAACAAGGATGCATGCCCAAGCGAACGAAACCAGGCGCGCCACCGCTCCCCGGCCAGCCCATTAGCCTGCGCACCTTGGGCGAGTACCTCAACCTCTCGCCAGCCACCATTTCCCTGGTTTTGAATAATGCTCCCGGAGTCCGCTCTATCCCGCAGGAAACCCGCGACCGCGTCGTTGAAGCTGCAGCCAAGTTCGACTATCGCCCCAGCTTCTTTGCCCGCTCCCTGCGCAAGCGCCAGACGTTCACCGTCGGTGTCCTCGTTCCCGAACTCAGTGACAGCTACGCCATGCAGGTCCTCAGCGGTGTCGAAGAGCACCTCATTGAAGAAGGCTACTTCTATCTCACTGCGAGTCACCGCCGCAAACCCGATCTCATCGAAGAATACCCGCGCCTCTTCATGGATCGCTCCGTTGAAGGCTTCATCTTCATCGATACGGGCCTCGAAAAGAGCCTCGGGATTCTTCCCGTCGTCGCTGTCGCCGGACACCGCAAAATCGCGGGCGTCACCAACGTCGTCCTTGACCAGAAGCGCGCCGCCGAGCTAGCCCTGCGTCACCTCTACCAGCTCGGCCACCGCAAAATCGCATTCATGCGCGGCGGCAGCCATAGCTCCGACGCCGATGATCGCTGGAACTGCCTGATGGCCGTTGCCCGAGACCTCAAGCTGGCTGTACCGCCCGAACTCGTCGTGCAACTCCAGCTTCGCGTCTCCACTCCCGAACTCGGATTCGAGCCCGCCAATGAACTCCTCCAGCGCGGAGCCGATTTCACTGCGCTCCTTTGCTACAACGACATCGCCGCCATCGGCGCCATTCGCGCCTTCATGAACCACGGCCTCCACGTTCCTGCAGATATTTCCGTCGTTGGCTTCGACGACATCCAGACTGCTGCATTTCACAACCCGAGCCTCACCACAATTCGCCAGCCGCTAGCTCAAATGGGAACCACCGCCGCCCGCATCCTGCTTCAGCGCATCCGCGGGCAAGCAACCTTCCCTGACTTCGTCCCCATTCACCCCGAACTCGTCATTCGCGAGTCCACCAGTCCGCCGAATCCCAAACGCAACCGCATCAAGCGCACCTGAGTCTTCGATGCCAGTCCTGCCCAGGTCCCCATCTGTTCGCACCCTCGCTGTTCTTCATCCGGTCTTCGCGCTAACCGGCGTCCTCCACACGGTCGGTGGCGCTCTGCTTCCTTCCCTTGCCGCGCGTTTTCATCTCAACGACTCCACCTCCGGCCTGCTCTTTCTCCTCTACTTCGCCGGAACCTCGCTCGGTGCACTTCTATGCCGTGGCAACTATGCCCGTCTCATCACCATCGGTTTCGCCGCGATGGTCTGTACCTGCCTTGCAGTGTCTGTCTGCCCGCGCTCGTTGCTCGCGCCGGTGTTTTTGCTCCTGGGCATCAGCGTCGGCGTTCCCATGTCTGCCGTCACGCTCTTCGTTGGACACACCTATCCCGCACGCTGTGCACCGCTCCTCACCTTCCTCAATTTCAGTTGGAGCATCGGAGCACTCGCCGCCCCGCTCATCGCCGCACGCGTTCTTATGCACCACTCCTACCAGGCGTCGTACGTCCTCTTTGCCTCCGCTTCGGCCGTCGCCGCTTTCGCCTCCGCGCTTGTTCTTAGTGACCCGCCCGAACCCGCACGAGCACCATCGGACACCCGCAGCAACACCGCGTTCTACCTCATCGCTATCTTTGCATTCGCGGCGTTCCTCCAAGTCGGCATCGAAAACACCGTCGCCGCCTGGCTCCCTACCTACGCACTGCGCACCGCAGCCGCCGGACTCGTCCTGGCCGCCGCCTCCACCTCGTTTTACTGGGCAGGATTCCTCTGCTCACGTGGTCTCTCTTCGCTCCTCCTGCTCCGCGCCGAACCCATGCGCGTCTTCCGCATCGCAGTTGGAGTCGCCTTCGCCTCAGCCCTGCTTCTTGAGTTCGCGCCTTCTCTAGCCGCCCGTAATATCGCCATGTTCCTCCTCGGCGCGTCCCTGGCCCCGACCTATCCCCTCGTCCTCGCCGCCTTCTTCGCTCGCAGCCGTCACACCGCCGACTCTCGCTGGATCCTTTTTACCGCCGGCTTCGGCGGCTCCGTTCTCCCCTGGATCGCCGGCTTCGTCTCGACCCACACCGGCAGCCTGCGCACCGGAATGCTCACCATTCCCGCTGCCCTGCTCGTCATGGCTTTTCTTCTCCTTGCTCTCCGCAACCACCAACCCCCCGTACCAACAACTCAGTAACAGTCCGCCGCTGGAGTTTCCCAACTGCGAACAAGAAGCGCGCCGGAGGCGCACGGTTTGTTAGCCCCGCGCTTCAGCGTGGGGAAATCGGATTCCCAGGAGAGGGCGAGTCCCGTAGGGACGGTGCTTTCCCAATTGTTCTTTCTTGTTATTCCGTGAATTCAACCGCAAAAAGGGAAGGGAAGCCACCAAGGGCTCCCCTTCCGCTACAACGTTGAACTACGAACCGTGAACGAAGAACTCTGAACTATCGTTTCCCCTCCACCTCATCCGCCAGCGCATCCGCTCCATATAGCTTGCGCAGACCTTCAATCATCCCCGCGGAGTGCACGGCCACCGCGCGATTCTTCGAGCCGTCATACACAAAATCCCCGGCCAGCGATTCAATGTTCCCGTCAAAAACCAGCCCCACCAGTTCACCCTCGCGATTCACTACCGGAGAGCCAGAGTTCCCGCCAATAATGTCGCCCGTCGAAACAAAATCCAGCGGCGTCGACAAATCTAGTTTGCCAAGCCCCGCCGCTTCCTTCGGCGTCAGGTTGAACGGCGCCTTATCGCCAAAGCTGTCTGCGCGATCGTACAGACCATAGAACGTCGTAATCGGTGGCGCGATCGTACCGTTGTATGGAAATCCGTCCACCGTCCCATAGCTCAACCGCAGTGTGAACGTCGCATCTGGATAAGCATTCTTTCCATACACCAGAAACCGCGCCTTCCCCAGCTTCTCGCCCGCCGGTGTCAACACACTGTCCACGGTGTCCCGAATCTTGCGGTTCATTTCGCGGACAACAGGGTCCACGCGCCGCGCCGCCACAATCATGGGATCCGTCGACGCCGCAACAGCAGCTTCGCCGCCATCCATCAGCGCTTTGCGCTCTGCAACATCGCTCAACTTCGTGCCGTCAACCAGCGAATTCACGGTCGTGTCGACACTCTCGCCATGCGTCAAAGCCTGAATATATGGATCGTCTTTTCCGAGCTTCTCTACGCCCAGGTTCAGAGCCGTTGTCATGTACAACTTATCCGTCGCCTTCGAAATCGCCGCCGGCGACAGCAGCTGGAACTTCATGGACTGCAGATTCGCATCGTGATACTGCGCCATCCGCTCGCCATCCGGCTTCTTGATCTCGTTCACGTACTGCACCAGTTGAAACGCGATCGCAAAAAGCCTGCTGTCAGTCCTGCGAAAAACCTGGGACTTGATCAACGGCTTCTCTTGCTCCTCCGCCTTTGCAATCGTGTCCCACGCGCTGCCATACTCCTTCTGCCACTCCGGATTCGCCGCAACCTTCTTTCGGAAGTCATCTTCGTCAGCCTGCTTTTTCGCAATCAGGCTCTTATCCGCCAGAGCTTCCGTCCGCCCCACGTACACCTTCAGGCTGTTCTGCAAGCTGAAAATCAAAGTACCCACCTGCCGCGCCTGCTCCGGTCCCTGTGCTCCATAAGCCTGGGCCGCTGCAATCCGCCGTTTCAGATACTCCGTCACCGCCGGCTCTATGATGTCGCGTTCTACAAGCAGTTCCGCCATCGTGTCCTGCCGCGATGTCGATCCCGGATGCCCCGAGATAAAAATCAGTTCGCCCGGCGCCGCGCCCTTTGCGCTCCACTTCAGAAAGTTGTCGGTATGCAGTGGCTTCCCGTTGTCGTACACCCGAAACAGCGCCATATCCAGGTCATATCGCGGATAGGTAAAGTTATCCGGATCACCGCCGAAAAACGCCGCCTGCTCTTCCGGTGCAAACACCAGCCGCACATCCGTGTACACCTTGTATTGATACAGCCAGTACTCGCCGCCGTTGTAAAACGTCACCACATCCGAGCGCAATCCCGTCTTGTCCTTGCTCTCCTTCGTGATTGCCGCCACCTCAGCCTCGCGCGCCTTCAGCGCTTTCCCATCATCGGCGATACCCTTGGCCGCGCCCTGCACGCGCGCCGTCACATCCTGCATCCCCACCAGCACGTTGATCTCGAGGTCCGGCGACTTCATCTCCTGGTCCGGCGTCGCCGCGTAGAAACCATTGAGCAGATAGTCATGCTCGGCCGTCGAGTTCTTCTGCAACTGTCCCCGCGCCACGTGACAAACGATCCCGAGCCGCCGTCATTCAGCCGCACACTCGAAAGCCGCAGATGATCCAGCCACTCCTGCGTCGGATGAAAGTTGTACTTTGCCGCCAACTGCTTCAACGGCGGATTATCAAAGGTCCACATCCCCTCTTCGGCGCGGATCACAGGCGTACCAGCCACCACGGCCGCCGCCAGACAAACAACAGAACACTTCATCCAACCAACCATCGAACACCTCACAAATGTTGAACAACTACTTTGTTAATAATTCAAACTGTTAGCCTTCACTGAGCACTGAGCACTGAGCACTGAGCACTGAGCACTGACCACTGACCACTGACCACTGTCCACTGACCACTGTCCACTGACCACTGACCACTGACCACTGACCACTGTCCACTAGTCCCTCGTCATCACCAGCACCTCAACCCCCGATGCCGCGTCCTTCTGATGAAACACCTGCTCCGTCGCTTTCGTAAACTGCTCCGGCGGCGTGTTGGGAATATCCCCAAAAATCTGCGGATTCCGGTCCGTCAGCGGGAACCACGAGCTCTGCACCTGCACCATGATGCGATGTCCGCGCCGGAAGGTATGAAACAGGTCCGGCATCACGAAGTTGATCTCCGTCATCTTCTCCGGCACCAGGGGCTCCGGCTTTTCCCAGCTGTTTCTGAATTTCGCACGAAACGGCTCGCCCCTCAGCAATTGCTGGTACCCGCCCATATGCAACGGCGGCGCATCCAGAATGCGCTTGTTAGGGGCGCCGGCTTCTGCTGGGTCTGGATAGTTATCCGGATAAACATCGATCAGCTTCACATCGAAATCCGAATCCGTACTCGAACTCGACACCTTCAGCTTAGGCGAAATCGGCCCCGCAATTGTCACGTCCTCTTCCAGCGGATCGCTCACATAGGTCAGCACGTCCGGCCGCTCGCTCGCGAATCGCTGATCGTCCACCATGTACCGCTGCGGAACCGTATCCGTCGTATAACCCACAAACGGCACCGGGTGATTCGGATCGCTCTCATAATCGTCCCGGCTCTGCGCCTCCGTCGGCGCATTGAAGCTCAGCTTTCCCCCCGCATGGAAATACAGCATCTTCGGCGTCGCCTGCTTCGGCGGCCACTCATCAAAGTGCCGCCACACATTCGTCCCTGTCTCAAACACCACGGCCTTTGCCGGAGCCGCGCCTTTGCCCTTCAGATAATGTTCGAAGAAAGGGAACTGAATGTTCTGCCGAAAATACTCGCTTGTCTTCGCGCCGAACTGCACATCGCCCAGGTGCGTCCCGTCGCCGCGCGCCCATCCGCCATGCACCCAGGGACCCTCCACCAGCGTCGTCTGCGTCTCCGGATTTAGTTTAGAAGTCGCATAAAACGTCCGGTACGGCCCGCTCAAATCCTCCGCGTCATACCATCCGCCCACCACCAGCACAGCGCACTTCACATTCTTCATGTGCCGCGACAAATCCCGCTCATGCCAGTAAGCGTCATACGTCGTGTGCTTCGCCTGGTCGTTGAACAGCCAGTTCGACCCCTTCAAATACTGCTTGTCCAGGTTAGCGATGTTCCCGGCCTTCAAATAAAACTGGTAGCTGTCCGGCGTTCCAAAATCAAACGGCGCCGTCTGCTTGGGCGTTTGGGGTTCAGTTTGCGGATGAAAGAACGCATAGAATCCGAAATTCGCCGACAGCATGAACGCCCCGCCGTGATACCCGTCGTCTCCGAGAAACAAATCCGTCATCGGCGCCTGCGGACTCGCCGCAACCAGCGCGGGATGCGAATCGATCATCGAAGCCGACGTGTAAAACCCCGGATACGAAATCCCCCAGATCCCCACCTTGCCGTTGTTGTTCGGCACGTGCTTCAGCAGAAACTCGATCGTGTCGTAGGTGTCCGAGGCATCGTCCACATCCTGCGGCCCCTTTTTGTTATCGATGTGCGGCCGCATTTCAACAAACTCGCCCTCGCTCATCCATCGCCCGCGCACGTCCTGGTAGACAAAGATGTACCCCGCCTTCTCAAACTCCTCTGAAGGCCCGAGATTCTTTGGATACTGATCCTCCCCATACGGCCCTACGCTATAAGGTGTCCGGTCCATCAGAAACGGATAAGGACCGGCGCTCTCATCCTTTGGCACATAGACGGCCGTAAAAAGCCGTTTACCATCCCGCATCGGGATGCGAAACTCATACTTCGTGTAGTGCGCGCGAACAAAGTCTTCGGTCGGAGCCTGGCCTGTGACGGGCTGGGTTCCAATCACACACGTGTAACAAAACGCAATTACGGCCAGAACCGGGAAGGGAAGTCGTTGCAGCTTGAGCATTGTTGTCTGGATTCTCCTGAAGGGCTAGGGTACCGCATTTGAAACCTCAACCAGTGAACCACATCCTTGAGCCCATGCGCATCAGCCAAACATTCCTGCATCCATCACTGCCCTCCCAACCGTCTAGTGCTATAGTTTCCAGTTCCAGCGAGGCGCACTCCATGCTCTGCTTCCGGAATCTTGCTCCTGCTCTCCTTGCCATCCTCGTTGTTGCCATAACTCCCTCATCCGCGGTGGCACAGGCCGACAACAATCAGCCAATCCAGGCTCCGGTCTCCCCGCTGCAGATCAACGTGCGCAACGTCCTTGTCGACGTCGTGGTCACCGACAAGAAGGGCGCGGCCGTCCCCAACCTCCACAAAGAGGACTTCGAAGTCCTCGAAAACGGCAAGCCGCAGGCAATCGAATATTTCGAGCCTCACTTCCCGTCCGCATCGGCTCCTGCACAACCAGCGCCGCCTCTCCCGCCTAACACCTTCACCAATGTCCCTGCCGCCGAGCCCAATCAGGCCATCAACCTCCTGCTCATGGACGCCCTCAACACCACCACGCAAGACCAGGCGTTTGCCCGCCAGCGCATCGTCAAGTATCTCGGCACCATCCCGCGTGGCCTTCGCATCGGCGTTTTTCTTCTAGGCGATCGTCTCCGCATCATCCAGGGATTCACGGATGACTCGACTCTCCTCCGCACCTCCGTCGAGCGCCTCGCCGGCAATCCCGTGGCCGTCGCAATGGAAGCAACCCCCAACGAACTCGCCTCCCAATCCACGTCCATGAACAATCTCTACTCGATGGCCGCAGACCCCGGCGGCCCAGGGGCCAACGGCGGCGCACAACTCGCCGAGATGATCGGCCACCTGCAGGACTTTCTTGCTACCTCTACAGCGGAACAGCAAAACCAGCAGCTCCTCATCACGCTCGACGCTCTCCAGGCCATCGCCCACTACGTCTCCGCAATCCCCGGACGCAAGAATCTCATTTGGTTTGTCGGATCGTTCCCACTCTGTTTCCCCGGCATCACAACCTCAAACATCAACTGCCCCTACGAAGACCAAATCAAGAAGACCGTTGATGCGCTTGCGGCAGCGCGGGTCTCGGTTTATCCAATCAGCACCGGTGGCGTCGCTGCTCCCAACGCCGATATGGGCAGCATTACTGGCAGTAGCAGTAACGGATCGAGTCCGCTCCAGGCCGCCATGAAAAACTCCGGCCAGGATAGCGGCGCATTCGAACTCATCGCCAGCGATACATGGGCTGAACAGACCGGCGGCGTAGCCACGCATCACAACGACCTCAAAGGCGGCCTCGCCGAGGCCATTCAAAATGGCTCCAGCTACTACACCGTTGCTTACACGCCCACCGACTCCAAAGAAATCGGCCGCGAGCGCAAGATCGCCATCCACCTCAAAGAAGAGGGCTACAAGCTCTCCTACCGCCGCAACTACTTCGAACGCACCGCCGGCGAAATCAAGACCAATGCGTCGAAACCCATGACAGATCCCCTTCGCCCACTCATGGATCGCGGCATGCCCAGCTTTTCTGATCTTCACTTCCGTCTCCACGTCCATCCTGACACCGCGCCGCCGACCCCGGGCACGCCGCCCAATGGCGATAATGCGGCGCTCCAGCCGCCTTTCCGGCACTACACCGTCCGCTTCTTTCTCTCGCCGCAAAATCTCAACCTGATCGAAAGCGCCGACGGAACCCGCCGCGCCCCTGTCGAAGTCGCGCTCATCGTCTACAGCCAGCGCGGCGAAAGTCTTAACTGGCTGGTCCGCTCCGTCAATCTCGCCATCCGCGCCGACCAGTGGGCCTTCGCCGAAAGCAACGGCATCCCCTTCCACTTCGACTTCGATATGCCCCCCGGCGACGTCTATCTCCGCGCCGGCATCTACGACGCCAGCACAGAACGCGCCGGAACCCTCGAAGTTCCCGCCGCTGCCATCCACGCCGCTTCAAAATGACCCGAGCGACCATGAAATCCGAATTGCTGCGATTCAACGGCGCTGTCGAACATGATCCAGCGATCGATGCGTGGATGAAAAAGCATCCAGGCGAATTGGGATCCATCGCCCATCACTGGTTCGAGGTCATGCGCAACTGCGGCGACGAAGTCCGTGAGCTTCTGCACGACGGTTGCCCCGTCGCATGCCTGGGGGACGTGCCTTTCGCTTATGTCAATGCATTCACCTCGCACGTCAACGTGGGCTTCTTTCAAGGCGCTACACTGACCGATCCAGCCCGCATGCTGCAAGGCGACGGCAAATTCATGCGCCATGTAAAGCTCAAACCCGGAGCCCCCACAAACGCCGCAGCGCTAAGCGAACTCATCCACGCTGCCTACGCAGACATCAAATCCCGCGTCGAAAACGGCTAAAGCGATTCCCGGGTTGCCCTCTTCCGAATTCCTGGCAAGTAGACCAATTGCGCCATCGCACGCCAGCCCTGCAAAAGTGTCTCCAGAGCCCTTCTTTAAGGCCGGAATCGGCATCTAAGTGAATAGTCTGATCAAAATCCATACGAAATCGAATATTCAAGATAGCCGGACCAGAGCAAAACACTGAATCAGACTGCGTAGCGCAATGTCCAGGATTTCTTGAGGCAAAGTCCTTGAAACCATACCTCCTCCTCGTGTTGTTTGCCGCCCTCCCTGCTCTTTGCCAAAACAACAGCGGGGAATTGAAACTCCACGTGGCCGATCCGTCAGGCCGAGGCATTCAGGCAGCAATCCACCTCCTCAGCCAGGCCAACCAGTACAGCGCCCAGCTTGAGACTGACAAGCAGGGAAACATCGACGTCGCAACGCTTCCCTACGGCATTTACCGATTGCAAATTGGTCAGTCGGGGTTCGCATCCGTCACTGAAACAATTGCCATCCGTTCCTCCATTCCAGTCGTACATTCGGTCTCGCTTGAACTCGCCACCGTGCAGCAGACCGTTGCGGTCCAGGCGGCCAACACCCTCATCGACCCCGAGCAACCCGGCAATGTAGATCAGGTGGGATCCTCTTTTATCGAGCACCGGCTTGGCTCGATTCCTGGGCGTTCGTTGCAGGATCTGGTGAATTCGCAACCGGGTTGGCTTTACGAGGGGAACGCCGTGCTCCATCCGCGGGGCTCGGAGTATCAGACGCAGTTTGTGGTGGACGGCATTCCACTGACTGACAACCGCTCTCCCAGTTTTGGCCCCGAGATTGAAGCCGACGACGTGCAGTCGCTGAGCATCTACACCGCGGGAATTCCCGCCGAGTACGGCAGAAAAATGGGCGGGGTGATCGAGGTGAACACGGTCCAGAATACGCAGCCCGGGTTTCACGGCGATCTGGCCCTGGCAGGAGGCAGTTTCGATACCGGAAGCGCCTTTGCCAAGGGGCAGTACACAGCCGGCAAGAACACGGTGGGCGGCAGCGTGAGCGGGAGCATGACCGACCGCTACTTGAATCCCGTGGTTCCGCAGAATTACTCGAACACCGGCATGCTTGGTGACTTCTCCGGCCGTTACGAGCGCGATCTATCGCCAAACGACCGGCTCAGCCTCAGCGTCCGCCACGAATTATCCCGCTACGACCTTCCCAACGAGCTCGTGCAACAGGCAGCCGGCCAACGTCAATCGGCAGACAACATCGAAACCATGGGCATCGCCTCGTTCCAGCACACCTTCTCTCCGAATACGCTGGCGAGGTTCGGAGGCATGGTGCGCGACAATGCCAACGACTTCAATTCGAACCCACGGTCGACTCCTGTCGAAGTCTTCCAGCAAAACCGATTTCGCGAGGGCTACTTCAAGGCGCTGGTGATTGCTGACCGGGGCCGAAGCGAATGGAAAGCCGGAGTCGAGTCTGACAATACCTTCCTGCGCGAGAACACAAGCTACGTCATCACCGATCCTGACCAGTTTGACGATGGGACACCTCTCACTTTCGCCTTCACCGCGCAGAGGCCAGACTTGGAGCAGTCCGCATTTGTCGAAGACTTCGTTCATCTGGGGAATTGGTCAATCAATGCCGGTCTTCGATGGGATCATTACCAACTCCTCATCAACAAACAAGCCCTCGAGCCGCGATTTGCCATCTCGCGATATTTCCCATCCTCCAATCTGGTTCTGCATTTTTCCTACGATCGTATTTTTCAAACGCCATCGTTCGAGAACATCCTGCTCTCCAGCTCAACGCAGGTTGAGTCGCTGGATCCCACGACCTTCGTCCGTCTACCCGTGCAACCTTCGGTGGGCGACTATTTCGAAGGCGGCCTGACCCAGGGCCTGTTCGGGAAAGCAAAACTCGATATGAATTATTTCCGGCGCGTGGTCAATAACTACGCCGACGACGACCAGATCGACAATACGACCGTCAGCTTCCCAATCGCTTTTCAAAAAGCCATCATCTATGGCGCTGAAGCCAAGCTCGATCTACCCGACTGGAGAAGATTCTCCGGCTTCCTCAGTTACTCCTATCAAGTGGGCAATGCGTGGAATCCCGTGACCGGAGGACTCTTTCTTGGCGATGACGCGACCGCCGCGGAAACGCAGCTCTCGGGCCACTTCCCTGACTCGCAGGACCAACGCAACACGGTGCGCGGCCGTCTTCGCTACCAGGTGCATCCCAGATTCTGGCTGGCCGCCGGAATCCAATATGACACGGGCCTTCCATTCGAATTTGTCGGAGACCCGTCTACCGTACTCGCCCAGTACGGGCAACAGGTGCTCAACCGCATTGACTTCGATCGCGGACGCATTGATCCTTCTTTCCAGGTGAACGCTTCAGCCGGAGCCGATCTTTATAACTCAGAAAAGGTCAAGGTCCGGCTTCAAGCCGACGGGCAGAACCTGAACAATGTTCTTGATGTGATCGATTTTGGTGGACTGTTCTCCGGGAACGCAATCGGGCCCCCCAGAAGCTACCTGCTCCGCTTGACGACGAGTTTTTGAGTGGCTATTTTTCGGCGCAGTGGCTATTTTTTGGCGCAAAGACCGCTCCCTTAATTGCCCCTGAGATTCGCAAAAAGTCATAAGTCCCCCCGTCACGCGTGTGACCGATGGACACCTTGCGGCTTTACCAACTCCCTTTGAATGTTGCTGTCGTGCTGTCACGCGTGGAACGATTTTGAATAGTACCTAAGCCGTGGTTACTAACGAAAAGGGAGACCGGTTACTGAAGAACGAGCAGGATCGCCTCTTGCCTTGGACAGGGGTAAGAAATTTCTCTACGGTTGTGTCAGTCCAACTTGGGTTGGTTGGGTGAGCGAACGTGTTGAAGAGGGCCGCGCGAAGCGCGGCCCTTTGCTTTCGGTAAGTGCCCGATTCGAATGCGATAAGTTACTTTGATGGGATTGATACGAGTGGAGCGCGGGCGTACGGTCCGATACTAGAAGTATGAATTAGCAGGTGTTAGAGACCAACCCAGGGCCAGGAGCTCACCGCAGAATGGTGGGCTCTTTCAATGTGCAGAGGCGCGCGCAGGCGCGGCTCGGCATCTAATTTTGGTGGGCCCCGGACTGAAGCAGCAGGTGTTGATGATTTCGGTCCAACCAAGCGCTCGCCGCGAGGCGGGCGCTTGGCTTTTGTGGTTGCTGTTGCTTTTGCTTCTGGCCCAGCCCCGGGATTGTTGGGCTTCCGGAGCGCGCCTCGTCACTGAGATTTAAAGTCGCTAGGCGATTCGCCTTCGGTTCGCATCTGGACTTCGAGTTGGGACATGGCGCGACCGAGGGAGCGCTGCAATTCGCTTAGTGAGGGGTCGTGCCCGGTGTAGCCGTAATGTCCCAGGAGAAACGAGGCGCTGCGAAGTACGCTAATGAGAATCTCTGGCGAGTTGTAACTATGCATACGAGCACATACGAGCACCTTCTTCTACTCGGAGCCTAGGCTCGGCCTGGGAGAGAAGCTGTGTCGCATTGCTCACATTAGGGATTGTGTTCGATGGCGGCAAAGCGATTAAAGGAGGTCTAGGCGGTCGAGGACGTCGGCTAGGCGGCGGGCGGCGGGGAGCATGTAGGCGAGTGTCCTGATGCTGCAGCCTCGGGTGCTGGCGTCTCTTCCTTGGCTGCTTTGTGGTCGAGGCGGTCTGACTCTGCGATGGGTTCCACGGCGGGAAAATATACCAAGGGTTGTTTGTGGAGAAACTACTTGAAAGCATCCAACACCTCTGGGTGCCCCATCCATGCCGCGAGGCATGGGTGGGAAAGCAACGAACCCCACACCAGCCGACTACCAGCCACCCCCACCGCCCCGGGGCGGCCCACACTTGGCTGCTTTGTGGTCGAGGCGGTCTGACTCTGCGATGGGTTCCACGGCGGGAAAATATACCAAGGGTTGTTTGTGGAGAAACTACTTGAAAGCATCCAACACCTCTGGGCGCCCCATCCATGCCGCGCGGCATGGGTGGGAAGCAACGAACCCCACACCGCCCCCACCGCCCCGGGCTTTGTATTCATCTCACCGAAGGCGCTTGGCAGGTTTCATCCTTCCAAACCGGCTCGCACATCTGACCTACTCACCGATGTCAACCCCATTCCGTCGAATTCTCCGCCCAACCCCAACAAAACAAACAAAGAAAAACTCCGCAGGATTTGCAGATAATTTCCCCTTCTCGGCGCACAATCAACTTGTGTCACATCCGAGACTGCAAACCTCTCACAAGCAAATCCGACCGCCTCAAGCGCCTCAACCGGAAATCGTCAAATAAGGCCCTTAACGATGGCGAAATCGTGCCAAAAACGACCAAAATGCGCCACTTTGTTAATGCTATAGTCTTTTGTATCAATCACATCGCTCTAAAATCGGGCCCGACTCAATATACAACTGTGAAACTGCGAAACTGTGAAGCCCGACAAGCCGCTAAGTCTTTTTTTATGAAGACTCTACAGCTAACTCCAATCGACAGAGGACTCTTGCTGCCAGCTTGCTCAGTAAGGATGATTATGCACTTGACACATATTTGAGTTAGACTGGGTTTGCCGTGACAGGGCAGGCCGCGCACCCTTGGGCCGGTAATTCCCCCTAAAACAGCCCCACACCTTCTGGAAGGTTAAAGTGGTGCGCGGTAGCCGATTGTACCGCGTAATTATGTTCGATAGCGTACAAAACGAGCAGCAGGACTGCGGGCCGTGACAGGGTGGTCCTTTGTATTGACACATCGTGATACATCGATGGATTACGATAGACTTACGCTAGCTTGCATCTTAAGCTGCAATTGATTGCGCTTTTGGCAATCTTTTAATTGGCCGGATTACAAAAACGGTCTATGTGTTGTCAATATTAAACGGGATGGGCTAGAATGCCGGTTCTCCTGGTTGGAGCGCATCGGAGATGCTGAAATGAATAGATTGCTACTCCTCGCGTGCATAGGAATGTGCTCAATTTGCGCTTTTGCGCAGGGTACAGATGAAGCAAATACCACAACCATCGCGGGTACGACCTCAGTAGTGAGAGTTGCGAGGCCGGAAGATAAAGTGGTGGTCAATGGCCGAGTTCTCACCGTTTCTGAGGTGATGGCGGTCGTTTCATCTGGAGATAGCTTACGGGAACAGCGTCTCCGTAGCCCGGAGAAGCAAAGTCATGGAGTATTGAAGCAAGGTGGGCAGTTGCCGCTGCGAGATCGATCGTGCCCGGCGGCATCTGGCTCGGCTGCGAATCCCTCATGCGCTGAAATTCCGTCAGCTGCTCAAGATCCTGACGCCAAACGCCCGCAGTAGTAACGATTCCGATAACTCTATTTTCGTCATCTATGATTGGCGCGCCTGAGATGCCTGGTGATATTGGCATCTGCACACGCAGGTAGTCATTGGAAGGCTTCAACGGCGTTCCCTGAAGCGTTGTTCCTATAATGATTTCCGCTTGTAGCCGTGAACTGAGTATGCCCGTATAAAGCGCCAATGATCCAAATGCCAGCCCCGGAAAACCGAGCGTCACCAAATGTTCCCCAACCCTTGCAAGTTTATCGTCTCCGATTCTCAACCAACATTTCGTGGGTCGATTGGAATGTAAGATTGCAAGGTCGTAGGCCCAGTTATCAACATTCCCATCAACCTGTGCTAGCGGTACTGGATACTGCCCTGCCGCGTCTTTCATCATGAAGACGAACGGAATCCCTTGAAGCATAATCTGCATTTTTCCGTCGGGGAGTTGGTTGAAGAGCCTGTTACCGAGCACGTGGCTTGCAGTGACAATATCCCCCTCCGGGTCGATATAAAAGCCAGTTCCCAAGCGAGGACCAGCTTGAATCAGGACAAGAGCACAGCGAAGATCGTTGAATCGCCGCGGCAGATTATCATTGTCGCGATGCGTAGTAAAAATATGATGCAGCCTTGATTCGCGTTTAGGCGCCGCAACTTGTGCCGATGCAACGCAGACAACCGCAATCATGGACAAAGTAATCGATATATTTTTCACCAAGGTCCTCCCAAAATTGCCTAAGATAGGGTTTGGTACGGAGGGCGGGAGAATCGAACTCCATTGGCGCACACCAATCCCAGGGTATAAATCCCGGTCCTAGCACCTACTAGTCACCCTCCGTCTACTGCTTCACGGCAGTAGTGGGGATGACTATTTTCGGATTAACTTTTGCAGCATCCACGGCGATATTGCTTTCCTTGTCCATCTTCTGCAAGCCGATTTCGAGGACGGGGATAATCGCTGCCGGTTTAAGAGCAGCGTCATTCTCTCCTACGTTCGCGGCGCTCAGTCCAAACTTAAGAAAGAGACCCCAGATGCCCTCATGAATCCCCTGGGCTTTGATAAGGTTCTCCGCGATCTCTTTGTAGGTGAAGGTAATTAGAGTCGGCTCAGGCATGTCAGTGGATTTTCTCCGTGCAGGTTGTTTTCGCTATTGCTATCGGCCAATCGTTCAACAACTGCATTGTTGTGGCATTACCAGCGATGTCTGGGAGTGGATTGAGTTGGTGAATAGTTCCAGCCATACATTGCCCCAAAGCAAAGAAATTGCGTGGAGATCCGGCGCGCTGCCAGCAAGTTTGGAATATCTCGGGGCTGACCGGGCCTCTTTGGTTGCCGGGATCTCCATCATCGTAGGCCACAAGAGCCACTTTCATATTCAGCGCTCTCGTCCACTGCACTGTGCTCGTGAGTGTCAAATTACCTGGATTGTTGAGAAGCTGAGAGACGCGCCCTTGAGATACATGTGCGATGTCCGCAAATTCTTTATGGCTCAAACCCTCTTTGTCTAATTTCTTTTCTAGTTGCAGCACAAAGTCGGCGGAAATTCGGTATACGAAATCCGCGATATTTCTTTCAGTCCAGTGTTTCATTGCACCCATTCTTTCCTGCCATTTCGTGCGTATTCGGGATATGTCTCGCTTATCGCCTTGGTTGTTTCCGCGTGATTCCGCAATCGGTTCACATCATCCAGAATTCCAAAATCGGTGTCGTCATCCTTAACGCCATAAAAGGTGAGAACGCACAACTCGAAACTAGGATTGGAAATTGGAATAGGATGGCATAGAAACCCGTAAAGCCGTTGAGGCTTATGCCGCTCCTCCCACTTGAACTCAAAGCAGTATCTGTACTCAGGTAAGTTCCACCGATGGAAATACTTGTCATATACGTTCCCTTGAAGCCAATGATCCATCCGCGATCTGACTTTGCGTTCAGTGTCCGCCTTTAAACCATCGAAAACAGCGCCTGCGTCTAAATCCTTGTCTTCCTTGTCTTCTAGGAAGCCGATGCCGCGATCATCCTCAGAAAACCCTGAAGACATTCTGAATGTTTTGGGCATCGCTTTTATGACGCTCCTTTACTTTAGATGCAACTAAACTAGATGTCAAACTTACTTTAGTTCAAACTAAAGTTGGAGTCAAGCCATTCAGGGCCGATGACGAGAGTGTAAGCTCTCGTATATGAAGGTTGATAAGGACAAATTCGACACTCTTCTAGGTCGGCTGCTCAATCAGAAACCAGAGAAAACGAGCACGATAAAAGGCTCTCCCGAACGACAGCCGAGAGGGCCGATAATCCCTAAGCCTCGCCCTTCGGAACCCCGATAAGCTCCACGTAAGGCATAGGTGCGATTCCGGCCAGACGGCGTAGTGTGCGCGTGAATTTATCTGCGTCTTTGCGCATATTGAACCTGAATTCAAACTCGCTCAGATAGCGGTGTAGATGCTTTATGGAGACGCGATGGAAGCTCCCTATCAAGCCGCGCTTCAAGAGTGAGAATGACGATTCCACCGTGTTTGTGTGGATGCGCGTGTTCGGCACAACCCATTCCCTAGAGTGGTTCACGGTGCGATGCTTGAGAGCCATCTGCGCATCAAGGGCGAAGTTGTAGACCGCCGCTGAATCGGTGTAGAGCCGCTCGGGATTCGGTACAACGTGCTTCGTGACCGCCTCGCGGATCGTGGCCGCTTTGCCATCGGGAATGTGGACGTATTTCACGCGACCGCCGCGCTCGCGCATACCGAGAACCATGTCGAACTTCTCAGCGCGTGACCGTTGGTTTTCCTTGCTGCGTCCGAAGCGGCGCTTGGTTTTTCCGCCGATGTACGTCTCGTCCACTTCCACGATGCCGCGTAGTTGGTTAAAAGGGCCATCCTCTTCAGCCATTGCCTTACGAATGCGGTGCGCCAGGTACCACGCGGTGCGATAAGAGCCGATGCCGAGATGTTCTTTCAATTGGTTCGCAGAGATACTTTTCTTCGCGTCTACAACGATGGCAAGGGCCATGAACCACTTGTGCAAGGGGAGATGCGAGTCATTAAAGATCGTGCCGCTAGTGGCTGAGAACTGCTGTTTGCAGGTCTTCTCTAGGCATTGAAAGACGCTTTTGCGGACGTTCTTTGAAGCCTTGCCATCCTTGCGGACGTTGGTGCGCGTGATCTTGCTGATCTTATCCGCGCCACAAGTAGGGCAGCGAACCACGCCATCAGGCCAGCGCATAAGCTCGATGTACTTCAAGCATTCATCGTCTGTCGGGAACTGCTTGGTGACGTCTATCAAGTTCATCGTTCATTTCCCTTGTCTTTCCCTAATTCGGCTTCCAGTGCCTCAATCTTGGTCTTCATTGATGCAAGGCTTGAAAGCATCGCAGAGCGCTGCTCGGGGGAAATATCATCAGTCGCAATCTGTGATTGGAGTTGTTTCCGTAATCTTTCGAGAGCACGTTGCCAAATCGCTAGCTTTTGTCCGCCGCGCTCCCATTCCATCTGTGCTAGTACGCCCATAAACCAACTATAGGACTAATCTTGTTCTGTGTCAAGTGCATAATCATCTCAGTAAGTCATTTAGAATGAACGTGTTTCATCCAGAGTACGGTGGGGGGGAGGGGGTACTCACTGATAACTAGGAACTTGCCCTCAGTACTCCGCAACCAGTTCCCTGTAGCTGGCATTAGCCGCATGGCACCGTCCCTGCGCGTGTCCGAATTCGTTCTCCGTCACATCCATGATGAATCCGGAGATCGGACCAACCGTCGCATTTGTACCCGCGCTCGAGCCCCGCTTATACTGTCGCTCCTGGTCGTCCGCCTCCCAGCGCAACCCAAGCTCCTGGCAAGCCTGCCGGCGCTGCTCCGCATAGCTCGCCAGCCGTTTCATCTGGTGCTCTTCCACACCGCAACGAAAAGCGAATCCGCTGTTGCCGGCCAGCAAAACCGCCGCCGCACACAGCGCCGCCACTTCAGCAAACTTCAATCGTCTACTTAGAAATCGCAAAGGATCGGTACCACCACTGCATAGGAATCTGGGGATTGTCGTGTGCCCTTATTATAGCCAAATCTCCGTTTCTCCAAGGGACGAACCGCACTCCAATTTCGCTCACCGCGTTCCTGAAGTCACTCAGCAGGCATCGGCAAACCTGTGCGACAATCGTTTCACCGGACCGTCCCCGTCCCCGGCGAGGTCTCCATGCGATCTCCAGCCGAACGCTCTCGACTCCTCTATCGCGCGCTTACCTTTTCTCTCGCCGTGCATTGCGCCTTCTTCGCCTTGGTGTTTCTATTCGGAACCCGCGTATTCGTTCGGGTCATTCCGCCCGTCAAGACCCAGTCCGTAGCGCAACTCAATTTCTCCGGCGGCTCCCACGCCATTCGGATCGAGTTGCCCGTCGATCAGTTCTCAGCTCATACCCGCGAGCCCGCAAAAAATGCTCCCGCCGCCAAAAGGACCGACATCCCCATGCAAGTCCCCGCCCTCAAGAAGTCCGGCGGCGGCTCCACGCGTGCTCCTCACCACGGCGATGGCTCATCAACCGCCATGACCGGCAATGGCAGCGACGCCCAGGACATCCACCCCGCCTTCCCCATCTTCTCCCCTCACCCGCCCGTCACCGACCGCGCCCTCCTCCCAACCTCCGAACAAAAGATCGTCGTCGATGTCAGCGTCGACGCCTTCGGCCAAGTCGTGAGCGAGAATCTCGTCAAGGGAATGGGAACCAGGCTGGACAAGATTGTCCTTGAGACCGTCAAGACCTGGCGCTTTCAGCCCGCAACCATAAACGGCAAACCGGTCGCTACCGAAGCGGAGCTGATCTTCCCGTTCAACCTGGACTACCCAATCACAAACTCCTAAGCTGCGCACCTGACTCGATTTTTCCGGTAAGTGTTGCTTCTTGTTCCAGCTGGAGGCATCAAACTTACTGGGCGTATCGAGTCTTCAGTTGATTGCAGTAAGATAGCCGCAACCGGGAACATGTATGGGATCCTTCCCCTAGTCGGCGTGGGTTTTCAACCCAGAGGAGTGTATGGAAAGAGGCAAGAAGGAGAAGCATACAACCGACCACTTAAGAGGCGTTCTTCGGGGAGTAGCCTTCGAAAGCGATTGCACTGTGGCGCTTGTAACCAAACTTGATCTTGGAAGGCCAACCGTTGCCGTCTGGACCAGCCTTCGCATAACCGCTGCATCGCAAACCCCACCCGATGGGACGTATAGGCTTGAGGTTCACGGTCGAACCTTCAACGTGAAACGCGTTGGGGGCAAGTGGCCGACACTAAATCTATAGATTCCTGATATTCTCTGTTGCATCGATCCGCAAATCAGGCGGAATATAATCCCTTCCCCTTGAAGTAGATTGCCTCACACGCCAGGCGGGAGGTCGCCGATGTTCCACATGCGCCGCGTTGCGTTGGGACTTCTGAGCCTTCTGCTCCTCGACTCTGGCCCAAAAACAGGGGCGCAGCAGGCGAAATGGGAAGAACTCAGGGCCCGCGTCGAAGAACTCTTCAAAAAGGGAGACTACGCTGCGGCAATTCCTGTTGCCAAAGAGGACCTTCGCGTGGCGGAGGCAACTTTCGGCGCGACTGATCCAAACGTCGCAACCGCGCTGAACAATCTGGGATTGCTCTACGAGAAACAAAGCCGGTATTCGGACGCCGAACCATTGTTCCAGCGCGCACTGATCATCCGCGCGAAGGCGCTTGGGCCAGATGATCCGCAGGTTGCGCGGTCGATGAGCATGCTGGCGCAGGTGTTCGAGGCTGAGGCGAAATATGACGATGCTGAGGAGCTTTATGAACGCGCCTACGGCATCGACAAGAGGACCCTTGGACTAAACAACTCGGATGTTGCCACAATCCTCACTAATCTCGGCAATCTTTTAAGTAAGGAAGCGAAGTATGCAGATGCGGAGCCATTTCTGCAACTGGCGCTCTCCATCGATGAGAAAGCCCTCAAGCCAGATGATCCAGATATTGCTGCAGACTTGAACAATCTCGCCGAACTCTACGACGCCCAGGGGAAGTTTGCGAACGAAGAACCGCTCCTCGTGCGCGCACTTGCAATCAACGAGAAAGCGTACGGCCCCGACCATCCTTACGTTGCCAAAGCCTTGAACAATTTGGCCGAGGACTATCAACAGCAAGGCAACTACGCAAAGGCAGAACCACTTTTGCTTCGCAGCCTCGCGATCAAGGAGACGAAATTTGGTCCCCATAACCCCGAAGTCGCAGAAGCTCTGAATAACCTGGGGGAATTCCGCATCGCACAAGGGCGGTACACAGAAGCGGAGCAGATACTGAGGCGCGCTCGCGAGATCGATGAACAAGCTCTTGGACCGGACGATCCCACTGTCGCAGTTGATCTGAACAATCTAGCAGAGTTATACCAAACGCTTGGTAAGTTCGCTCTTGCCGAGCCATTGTTTCAACGTAGCATTGCAATTCGCGAAAAAACGGACGGGCCCGAACACCCGGATGTCGCGACGGCGCTGAACAATCTGGGCGATTTCTACGTACAAGAAGGTCGCTATAAGGAAGCACGGCCGCTGTTGATGCGCGCTCTCGCGATCGACCGCAAGATGCTGCAGCCCTACGCGCCCGAGATTGCTACCGACCTCAATAACCTGGCGGAACTCTCTGAGAACCAGAGCGACTACGTCGATGCCGAAGAGGGATTCAAGCTCGCGCTCGAGATCACCGAAAAAGTATATGGTCTCGAGCACCCCGTTGTTTCGACAGCGCTGAACAATCTTGCCCTGGTCGAGGTCGATCAGAACAAATACACCGAGGCGGAGCCGCTTTACAGGCGTAGCCTGAGCATCGATGAGAAGGCGCTAGGGCCAGAACATCCTGACTTGGCGCGAACGCTGAACAACCTGGGATCACTGCTCGATGATGAAGACAGATACACCGATGCCGAGCCACTGTTCGATCGCGCTTTAAAGATTGATGACGATGCGCTTGGGCCCGACCATCCCGATAATATCCTCACGTTGAACAATTTCGCGGGGCTATACGAGCACGAAGGCAAGTATGACAAAGCTGAACCGCTTTTTGACCGAGCGCTCAATATCCTGTTCCAACAATTCGAATACAACTTCACCTTTATGACCGAGAAGCAGAGATTGGACTTTCTGGGTTCGGTCGACTACTACTTTCCAACCTACTTCAGCTTCGTATATCGCAATCACGATAAGGACCCGAAGCTTGCAGGAAACATGTATAACCTTTTGCTCTGGGAAAAGGGATTCATAGCCGGCAGCATCACAGACATGCGCCGCAGAATTGAAGCCTCCGGAGACAAAGTGGCTCTGAAGTTGCTCGAAGATCTGGGCGCCAAGCGGACAGAAATTGCAGCTCTGCTGAATGCAAAGCCGTCAGATCGCAGTCTATGGCAGAAGCAGATCGATCAACTACGAACCGAGGCCGACGAACTGGAGAAGCATTTGGTGGAACGGTCCGCAGCGTTCGCAGAGAAAACCAAGCTCGACCGAGCTACCTGGCAGCAAGTGCGTGATGCATTGACTCCCGGCGAGGCCGCAGTTGAATTTGCGCGCTTTCGCTATTTCGACAAGGAATGGACACCGAAATCCTATTACGTTGCGCTCATAGTTACGAGCGAGACAAAGGACGCACCGCAATACATCGTGCTGGGCGACGATAAACAGCTCGACGGTGATGCCCTGACGCACTTTCGTCAGCAGCTCCAGACGCGCGGACTAGCTGCGGAAGAGGAAGCAGCGTTGCCGGGTGCAAATGAGTGGGACCTAGTCTGGAAGCCTCTTGAAACTGCGCTTGCCGGTACCAAGCGTGTTTATCTCTCGCCCGACGGCGCGCTGAATGAGGTCCCGTTGGGGATTATCGCCGCACCCGATGGCAACCTGGCAATGGAGAAATACGACCTGCGAATTCTTTCGAGCACGAAGGATATTCTCCGGAATGCATCTCCTTCGCGAGGGAATGGAACGGCACTGCTTTTAGGGGATCCCGCATTCGACCTCACCGGGGAGCAGGAATCGGCAGCAATGAACAAACTGGCGCTGAAGTCGAGCAATGCACAATCTAGCGTTGAATTGACATCCCAGATGGGTATCTCGCCGGGCACGGAAAGCGCTGCCGAACTTCCACGCTTGCCGGGAACAGGCGCGGAGATTGCTGCAATCGCAGACCTCATGAAGTCCAAAGGCTGGAAGACCAATCTCTACACCCGGGACGCTGCTTTAAAAGTTGTGGTTCAGCACGCAGAGAGTCCAGTTGTCGTGCATTTGGCCACGCATGGATTCTTCCTGCCCGATCAACAAAACAAGATCTCCAGAGGGGGCGCCGCCCAAAATCGAAGCGCAGCGCTCGAAGACCCGATGCTGCGTTCCGGGCTTTACTTTGCTGGTGCGGATCGCACACTTGCCGGAAGGTCAACTCCCGTCGGGTTAGACAACGGCATCCTTACCGCGATGGAAGCCGGCAATTTGAATCTGAGCGGCACGGAACTCGTGGTACTCAGCGCATGCAATACGGGCCAGGGCGACGTGAAGGCGGGCGAAGGCGTATTCGGCTTGAGGCGCGCGTTGCAGGAGGCTGGCGCGAAAGCGGTGCTCATGTCGATGTGGTCTGTGCCCGACAGGGAGACCACGGAACTGATGCAACGCTTCTACGCCAAGTGGCTTGCGGGAACAGAGATGCACGAGGCTCTGAAGCAGGCGCAAATGGAAATTCGTGAAGAGGTCAAGCGCGAGCACGGCGGCAAGGATCTTCCGTATTACTGGGGTGCTTTCGTTCTGGTGGGCCGCTGACCATTACGTACCGCTCTTCATCCTGAAGTGGATTCAGTGCAACTTCGGGTATGATTCCATTCTCGGCACTATTCAGGTCCGTTAAACCCAACGAAGATGTCCAGAATAAAATTGTCAGTTCGTGAACCGGAGGTGTGCGCATGAAATATTTTTCCCTTTGGGCAATGGCGGCGATGTTTGCAGCCGTCGCGGCGGCGCAGGCTGGACCGGTGTTCCTGCCGGCGGGTCCGTCAACAGTCGCGTGGGGCTACTACTGGTCGAAAGCAAAGCCAGTTCTGACGGTCCACTCCGGCGATGTGGTCCGCATTCAAACGCTCTCAACCTGCGGACCGAACGAGCGTCTCGAAGCTGGCGGAGTCGCAGCCAAGGACATTCCCGCCTACAACGCAACGATCTACGACCAGGTGAAGGACCGCGGCCCAGGCGGACACATCCTTACCGGTCCGGTCGCAGTCACCGAAGCCGAGCCCGGCGATGTGCTGGAGGTCCAGATTGAGAAGATTGACATCGACGTGCCTTTTGCCTGCAATGGGTTCTCAGTAGGGCGGGGATTTCTCCCCAATGATTTCCCCTATGGACGCCGCAAAATCATTCCCCTTGATCGCGAAAAGATGCTTGCACATTTCGCCCCGGGCGTTGAAATTCCATTGCATCCGTTTTTTGGAAGTATGGGCGTAGCTCCTCCGGAATCGGCCGGAAAGTATGACAGTGCTCCGCCATGGATGCATGCCGGCAACATCGACAACAAGGAACTCGTGGCCGGGACCGCGCTGTTTATTCCCGTTCATGCCCCGGGCGCACTATTTGAGGTGGGCGACGGCCATGCCGGCCAAGGCAACGGCGAGGTCGACATCACTGCCATGGAGACGTTTTTGACCGGGACTTTCCGCTTCATCGTTCATAAGGATCAGCATCTGCTATGGCCGCGTGCCGAAACACCGACCAGCTACATCAGCATGGGATTCAGCCCCGATCTAAAGACGGCGACCGAAATGGCGGTGCGCAACATGATCGAGTTTCTGGTGACGGAAAAGCACTTGTCGCGCGACGACGCCTACATGCTTACCAGCGTGGCCGTGGACGTTGACATTACCCAGCTAGTAGACGGCAATGTTGGCGTACATGCAATTTGCCCCAAAGGAATCTTCGTCGAGGCTCGATAGATTGAATTCCTATAACTAAGGTTAGGTTCGGATTTGAATAGATTGCAGCGAATTGATTCCGAATGGTATTAACATTCCCGGTATGCCTTCACCTGTGTGGTTTCTTGCCCTGGTTTCCGGTGCATTCTCTCTCTCGGTCCCGATGTTCTCTCAGGCCAAGCCGTCGCTACCCGATCCCTATGCGAATGAAGCGATTGTCTTTGAGCGTCTGCAGACGGTTTACAAAATGCACGGCGATGGCACAGGCGAGCGCGACCTGCTTGTCAAAATGCGCGTCCAGTCGGATGGAGCCGCACAGCAATTTGGCGTGATGTCGTTTCCATATGCTTCAGCCTACGAGACTCCAGTGATCAAGCTGATGCGTGTTCACAAGGCGGACGGCTCAATCGTCGACACCCCTGCATCCGATGCGGTGGACATGCCCACCGCAGTCTCGCGCGAGGCGCCCCTCTACAGCGATCTCAAGGAGAAACACCTGCCAGTTCGCTCGTTGACACGCGGAGACACACTTGAATACGAGGTGGATACCGCGATCACGAAGGCTGAAGCGCCGGGACAGTTCTGGGGTGCAAACCATTCGACTCCGCCAGGCACAATCATCGTTCTCGATGAAGTTCTCAAGCTGGAGGTTCCGGCTGACAAATACGTCCAGGTATGGAGCCCGAACCACAAGTTCACGATAATCGAACATGACGGACTGAAGACGTATTCCTGGAATTCGTCACAGCTGCAGACCGCGCCCAAGCCCACCGGGGACGACGATGCAAAACCGAAGCCGCCGAAGGATCCGGATGAAGATGCGGAGGGCCGCAAGTTGCCGTCAATGGCGTGGACGACGTTTCACAACTGGCAGGAGGTTGGAGAATGGTATCGCAATCTTGCCGAGGCGCAGGCAAAACCAACAGCGGCGGTAAAGATGCGTGCGGAGGAATTAGCCAAAGACGCGAAAACACCCGAAGAGCAGATTCGCTCGATCTACGCTTATGTCTCGGGTCATACCCGCTATGTGGGAATTGATTTCGGCATCGGGCGGTACCAGCCGCACAGTGCCGCAGATGTGCTCGCGAACCAATACGGCGATTGTAAGGATAAGGACACGCTGCTGGAGTCGATGCTGCAAGCCGAAGGATTCACAACGTCCCCGGCTTTGGTCGGAGCAGGAATCGCCGTGGTACCGGATGTGCCATCTCCGGCTGTGTTCAATCATGTCATTACCACTGTGAATTTGCCGTCAGGGCGCATCTGGCTGGACAGTACACCGCCGGCAGCTCCCTATCGGTTCTTGAGTGCACTCATTCGCGATCAGAAAGCTCTTGTAGTACCGGCGGAAGGAAAGGCGGAGCTTTTGGACACGCCGGCAAACGTTTCGTATCCCTTCACCGCTCGCTTTGAAGCGAATGGAGTTTTGGACAAAGACGGAAAAATGTCGGCAAAAATGGTTGCGACATACCACGATGATGACGAGGTGATTGTGCGTGCTCTGGCGCGGACGGTAGCCCCCGCGGAGTGGGACAGAGCCTCGCAATACCTGTCGTCGATAACAGGGTTTGGCGGTACTACGAGTAAGACCCAATTCCAAAACGCCGACGATCCCGCGGTGCCGATCGCGATGACCTATGACTACTCGCGACATCCCTATGGCGATTGGGACAACCTTCGTATCGTGCCGCTGTTTCCGAGCCTGGATTTTGCGGCTCTCGATAGTGACAAGAAAGAACCGGATGATGACATCCAACTAGGCGCTCCGCGAACTCTGACCGCCGTTACACATATCGAGTTGCCGGATGGTTATCGGCCTGATTTGCCCGATCCGATTCACGTCAAAACAGAATTCGCCACGTTCGACAAGACGTATCGATTCGAAGGCAAGACGATCATCTCCGAAAGAACGGTCGTGGTCCTGAAGAACAAGATCCCCAAAGCAGACTGGAAGAAGTACCAGAGTTTTACCAAGGACATCAGCCTTAACAATGAGAATTGGATCCAGTTGATGGCTCCCCCGAAGCCGATCACAATTTCAACGGCCGGCTCCAAGCCATCGCAATCCACGGTCGTGAAGAAAGAAGGGAATATAACGATCGTCCAGCTTCCGGTGCAAAGAGATGACGAGAAGACGAACGCAGCCGCCGGGAGCAATGCCGCGGCCCCTACCAATGCATCCGCCGCTGAGTTGATGGAGATGGCGCAGCAGAAGATGAAGTCAATGGATTGGGGAGGTGCGAAGCAGGCGCTGGACGAGGTAAAAGCGAAGAACCCTGATCAGAGGGGGTTATGGGTCAGCTATGGATACATTGCCGAGATATCGCACCGGGATTTGGATGAGGCGAAGACTGACTATCGCAAGGAACTTGCGATTCAGCCGGATAATGCATGGATAGCTCAACGTATCGTCGCGGTTCAGATGAGAACCGGGGACAAGGATGGGGCACGGCAAACTTTGCAGGAGTTCCTGGGCAAGCATCCCGATAATCTGCAGATTGCGATGTCCCTGGGATCGATGCAGTCGAATGGCGGCGACTACGCGAGTGCGTTGAAGACCTATGAAGACGCAACCGAGCACAACCCCGATAACCGGATTCTGCGCGTACAGGAAGGCGAGGCTCTTGTGCGTCTGAATCGTAATGACGAGGCAGCTGCCGCAGCGAAGAGTGCGCTTGATGGGGCGGATGACGCCAACGTACTCAACGACGCTGCGTATGTGCTGAGCGAATCCGGCATGAGTCTCGATGTCGCAGAAGAAGCATCGCGCAAGAGCATCACGAAGCTTGAGGAAGAGAGCGCCACGATTACGACCGCGCAAGTAAACAGCAAAGCATTTGCGGATGCCAACCTGCTGGTTGCGTCGTGGGACACGCTCGGTTGGATTCTCTATCGCGAAGGAAAGGTGGACCAGGCGGAGCCATTGCTCTCCGCCGCATGGCGTGCCGGGCTCCGTGCCGAAGTTGGCGATCATCTGGGTCAGGTGTACGAGGCAATGGGGAAGAAGGACGAGGCGCTAACGACTTACATTCTGGCCGAAGCCGCGAATACGCCCCCGGCACCACAGGAGGTGAAGGATCACATCAGGGAGAGCATCGCGAAACTGAGGGGCGCCCCGGCCAAGCCAGACAGCACGGGCGGGGGAACAATGGCCCTGCAAAACCTTAGAACCTACAAGATCGCAAAGCCAGAAGGGGCGAGCGGCTGGGGGACTTTCCGCCTGGAGATCACTACTGCGGGAGTAATTGAGTCGCAAAAGATGTCAGGTGAGCAGCACATTGAAGCTGCGAAACCGGCAATTGACGCCATGAAGTTTCCCGAGCTGATTCCTTCGGGATCCAAGGCACACCTGCTGCGCAGTGCGGTAGTGAGTTGTTCGATGGGCAAGACCTGCGAGGTGGTTCTGGTACCGGACGGCGGCCTCCACACCGAGCAGCAATAGAGCTTCATCGTTTCGACGCTTGACTCAATGCGATGGTTTCGGCCGATTTTCTCATCGCATGCCTCGGCGCCCGGTAAAATCAGCCCATATGGATATTGCTGAGAACAAACTCGCCGGCGAGGAGACGATCCTCGAGGGCACAAGGTTTGTGCGGGCATGCCTGCGCAAGCCCGTAGATCGGACACCCGTGTGGTTTTTACGCCAGGCCGGGCGTTATATGCAGGAATATCGCGACGTTCGTAAACACCACACGCTCGTCGAGATTTGCAAGCAACCTGAACTTGCCGCCGAAGTGACCATCACCGCAGCCGAAAAGCTTGGTGTCGACGCCGCCATTATCTTTGCCGACTTGTTGCTGCCGCTTGAACCGATGGGCCTGCCGTTCGAATTCCAGGCGGGAGAAGGCCCTGTTGTCCATCACCCGTTGCGGACAGCAGAAGATGTAAAAGCTTTGCGAACAGATCGTGCTGGAGATCTTGCCTATGTGGCACGCGCAATCGAGAAAGTGGCCGCGCACTTTGGCGATCGGCTCGGCGTGATTGGATTCTGTGGCGCTCCTTACACGCTGGCCAGCTACATGATCGAGGGTGGCGGGTCGCGGAATTATATTCACACCAAGCAGATGATGTACGGCGACACCCTTGCATGGAACGGTCTTCTCGATAAGTTGGTTGTGGTGCTGACGGAGTATTGCCGGCTGCAGGTGCAGGCAGGCGCCGATGTGATCCAGATATTCGACAGCTGGGTCGGTTCGCTGGGCCTTGAGGACTATCGCGATTACGCGTTCGAGGCATCGAAGCGGCTGGTTCGCGCGGTGCAGGGGATGGGGGTCCCCGTCATCTATTTCGGGGTTGAGACGGCGGGGCTGCTGTCGCAGATGGCGGTTACCGGGGCAGATGTCATCGGTCTTGACTGGCGGCAACCGCTCGATGTGGGCTGGCGCGAAGTGGGCCACGCGCATGCTGTGCAGGGAAATCTGGATCCGATCACATTGTTCGCACCCCTTGAGGTGATCGAGCTTCGCGTGAAGGAGATTCTGCGCGCGGCGGCCGGACGGCCGGGACACATCTTCAACCTCGGACACGGAATCGTTCCGGAGACGCCTGTCGAAAACGTGCAGGCAGTCGTTCGCATGGTGCGAGAGTTCCGGCTGGAGAATCAGAATGCCTAAGAGAGCGGTCCTGCTCCTTGCGCACGGCACGCCGGAGACGATTGAAGAGATTCCGGACTACCTACGCAACGTGGTCAGCGGGCGACCGCTTCCCGCGCAGGTCATCGAGGAGATCAAGCACCGGTATTCGCTGATCGGACATAGTCCGCTTACCGAGATCACTCTGGCGCAGGGGCGGCTTGTCGAAGCGGAACTCGTTGCAGAGGGCATTGACGCGCAGGTCTACGTGGGCATGCGGAACTGGAAGCCTTACATCCCAGACGTGGTTCGCAAGATGCGGGTTGATGGCGTGACACAGACGGCAGTTATTTGCCTGGCGCCGCAGAATTCACGGACCAGCGTGGGGCTTTACAAGCGGGCAGTGCAGGCCGAGGCCGGCTCGGTGAAAGTCGATTTCACCGAGGCATGGGCGCAGGATCCGCTGCTTGCAGATGCATTCGCCGAGCGGTTGCGGACAGCCCAGACGCGCATGATTCAGGAAACTGGTGCGCCGGTACAAGTGCTTTTTACGGCACACAGCGTGCCCTCCAGAACAGTGGAGGTGACGGCCGCGACCGAGGGACAGCCGAAGCTGTGGCCAGGCGAAGGCGCCGATCCTTACGCGGAAGAAGCCAAGCGAACAGCGGAACTTGTCGCAGAGCGAGTTCCCGAGATTCCAAAGTGGTGGTTTGCCTTTCAGAGCCAGGGCGCGAGCGGTGGTCCCTGGATCGGGCCTACGGTTGAAGAGACTCTTACTGCTATCGCCAGTGAAGGCGTGACAACAGTCCTGCTGCAGCCGATCGGCTTTCTGTGCGACCACGTCGAGATTCTGTACGACATTGATATTGCATTCAAAGCCTTTGCCGGGAATCTGGGGATTCGCCTGGAGCGGCCAGAATCGCTGAATGCATCGCCCACGCTGGCGCGCGCAATCGCAGGACTTGCAAAACGTGGGCTCAGTCGGTTAGAAGAATAAGGAATTCTAGATCGTAAAAATTGAGCACTGGTTTTAGCCGTCAGGGCTTCGTCTCCTCGAATGCCTTCCCGCGCGAATGACTGTTGTGCGATGCGATGAAGGCCAGTCGATGTCGTTTGATGATTTTTCCAACGAAACGAATTCCTCTCCCGGACCATGTCCAGACTGTGGGAGGTCGCAGATGCGGCGTGTTCCACGCGCAGGCTTTCTGCAACTGCGGGTTCTACCGCTGTTTGGGTACTATCCGTGGGAGTGCCCGATCTGCAGAAAGCTGAGGTTCGTGCGGTATCGGGGACGGCGGGCAAAGCGCCCAGACACGGCCAGGTCCATGTAGGTGCTTCCCGGGTCGCGAGAGAATCGTGCAATTCCTGCCTCTCTATAATTGCTTGAACGTATCTTCCTTTCGCTGGAGGCGGCTTGATCTCGTCTACTGCTGCTGCAACCCGACTCTCCGCAATGTTCGTGCTCGCCTGGGCAATGTTTTCGGGCAAGGAAGCGCGGGCACAGGCACCCGAGTATTCGATTGAGGCGATCCGCTATGCGACTTCACCGGACGTTCCGGTTGCCGAACTAGTCGTGAACGGGCCGAAGGATCAGAAAGTCGATGTCGCGATGGTGGTGTGGCTGATTCGGGGCGGCGGACGCACCATCCTTTTCGACAGCGGATTTCATCGCGACACCTTTCTCAAAGATTTTCCGATGAAGGACTACTTGCGTCCGGACGAGGCGGTGAAGACGGCCGGCGTAAATCCACAGGACGTGACCGACATCGTGATCAGCCACGCACACTGGGATCACATGGGCGGGATTGATCTATTCCCCAAAGCCACAGTGTGGATCCAGCGCGAGGAGTACCGCTACTATACGGGCGACGCCTGGCAGAATAACGGCAAGCATGGCGGCATCGATCCGGCCGACGTCCAGGAACTGGTGAAACTGAATACCGAACATCGCGTGCGCTTCGTGGGCGGCGACGATGTTGAGATTTTTCCGGGCATCCGTACGTATACGGGTTCGCGGCATACGTACGCTTCGCAGTATCTGCGCGTGCAAGGGACGCCGACGTATGTGCTGGCTTCGGACAATGTCTACTTCTACCTCAACCTTTCCGAGCATCTTGCGAGCGCGACATTCAGCGATGCGGATCATGCGGCGAACATCGCACAGCAGAAACGGATGATCGAACTGGCGGGCTCTGTCGATCGGGTGGTGCCGGGGCACGACATTCTGCAGTTTCAGAAGTTCCCGACAGAAGGACGTGTGGCGAAGATCAAATAGGCGCGGCGTCGAGACGCGATCGAATTGTACGTATGCGGAGACCCTCCCCCCCACCCGGAATCTGGTGGTAGATTCCTGCATGGATTGATGTTAAGGAGGAGGGGTGGCGGCAAATTCTTCCAACGATTAACGATGGCCGTAGACTCGTCTGCCGATTAGGCTTAGCGGCGAGATAGGGGTGCCGGCGGGGTTAGCGTGCGCGAAGCACACGTTGGCGGAGCTGGCGGGTTCAATCACAATTCAATTGTGCGCCGGGAGGGGATAATTACCTGCAAAACGGCGGAAGTTTTTTGGCGAATGGAATGAGGGGGTTGGCGGGAATTTTAGTGGGAGCGGGGTTGACAGGCAGCGACCGGAACGGGAAATGCGCGTTCTCAGGAGAAAGCTGAGCCGGAAGCCAGTCGGGATTTTGAAACGGGAGACATTAACGGATCACGGCAAAGGCTCCCCAGTGGCCAACTGTTCCTAGTACTGCTGGTCGAGTTTGACGGCATAGATCTGGCAATCGAAAGAGAAGTCAACCTTTCTGCAATTGGGAAAGTAGAGGGTGGCACCGTCTTTCGACCACTTGGGCGCTGTCGCACGGCCCTCGCTATTTGCGATCTTCCGCACCCCGGTTCCATCCGGATTCATGATGTAGATTTCGTGATTGCCCGCGCGGTTAGAGGCAAATGCGATCTTTGTGCCCTTGGGAGACCAGGCAGGCCAGCCATCGAACGCGGGATTGTTGGTGAGATTTACAGCGGCAGATCCATCGCTGTTGGCGAGGAAGACCTCGGAATTGGTGGTTTCCACCATTCTGCGGAAGGCAATTTTCTTTCCGTCGGGCGAGACAGCCGGATAGGTGTTCACGCCTCCTGAAATGAGTTTTGTAATCTTCCTCCCGGCGAGGTTGATGGAATAGATCTCGGCGTCGTTCTTTGCGGGCGGACGCAGGTCGTCGTCTGTGCAGTACAGGATGTTTTGGCTATCCGGTGTCCACGAGGGGTGTATGGTCTTGTGTTCGGCAGGCGAAATGGCTTCGACACCGGATCCATCCGGATTCATGATCTGAATCTGCTCGAGCCCCGGGCGAATGAGGACGAAAGCTATTTTGCTGCCATCGGGAGACCATGCGGGGTCTTCGTGGTCTGCATCATCCCTGGTGATCTGAACGGGATTACTGCGGTCCAGTCCCATGCGAATGAACTGTTCCTTACCGGCGATCACAGAGATGTAGACAAGCTGTTTGCCGTCGGGCGCAAGGGAGAGGTCGGAGTTTTCAGAATGCGTGAATTGGTATGCAAGGCCGATCGGTCCGGATTGTGCGAGAAGGGTTGTCCTCGCGAGGAGCGTTGAGGAGAGGCAGAGCGCAGCAATGCGGAGTTTTTTGAATGTTGAGCACATGAATGCTGCAATGCTTAGCAGCTTCCATGCAGCTTCGTCCAGCATATGGTGACGGAATGCAGAACTGTGGTGGCGACTATTTCGGAACAGGCTCTTCGCGATGAAGAAACACTGGCGGGGACATCCCGGGGAGGGACATGGTTTAACGTTCGTCCGTTCTATCGAGCGATGCCCATCTTCTGCGATAGGGTCTGGAACCGCGGGTCGGAGCGGAGATTGTCGATGCGCGGGTCGGCTTTGAGGTGCCACGAGATATCGAGGGATCTCTCGTTAGACGCCTTTTCCAAGAACTGCATTGCTTTTTCTTTTTCGCCAAGTCCCGCGTAAACGGTTGCGACGATATACGGCGAAACTTCATTATCTTTCGATCTGTTCTGGAGGTCACGAAGGATTTGTTCCGCCTCGGCTCTCTTTCCGGTTACAGCGTACGCGTGTGCGAGCGAGGCGTTGGCGTCTTGATCGCCGTTCGATAGCTCGACGGCTTTTTGATATTCAGAGATCGCTTCAGAGAGCTTTCCGGTGCCTTCATAGCCGATGCCGAGATCCTGGTGTTCGACCCATTCATTGGGATTGGAGGCGACGCCTCGCTTCGCGGCATCGACGAGGGCGGAATAATCGCGAAGCTGGTAGTAGACGCCTGCCTCGGTCATAGCGGCGCTTGGGCCGAGATCGATCTGGTTGATCCGGGCCATTTCTGCCATGGCTTCGGCACGGCGGCCGAGAAAAGCCAGAAACTCAGCACGATCTTCGTGGGCGCAGGGATAGCTTGGGGCAGTTGCGATAGCACGGTTGAATTCTCGTTCGGCTTCATCTAAATTCCGGTCATACCGCCAACTGATTACGCCGAGCGTGTCGTGTACTTCGCCGATGCTGTCGTCGAGCTGCTGCGCTCTGCGGAGGGCTTCGTGTGCAGATTGAAAGGCGGTCTTCAGGGGTACATGGCGGAAAATCGCGAGATACAAATAAGCATCTGCCAAGCCGGAATAAGCCTCGGCGAAGCCCGGATCTTTGCGGATGGATTCTTCGAAATAGCTCTTTGCCTGCAGAAGCGGCTGCCCCATGGTGAACTGGGTCGAGAGGTTATATCGGCCTCTGAGATATGCATCAAATGCCTCGGGATTCACGGAGCGCGCTGAGCCGACCCTGGCCTGCTGTTCCGGGGTCAACTGAATGCGGATCTGGCGAGTGACCGCCTCAGCCACTTCGCGCTGCAAGTTGAGAACTCCATGGAGGGGGCGCTCATACGATTCGCTCCAGATGTGGCGGTCGTTGGGGCCGTCGAGCAACTGCACCGTGACGCGCACCTCGTCGTTTTCCCGGATGACGGATCCCTCGAGGACGCCGTCGACACCCAATTCATGCGCAATCTGGGGCAGGTGCTTCTTCGTGCCTTTGTACTCCATGACAGAGGTGTGGGAGATGACGCGCAACGACTGAATACGGGAAAGCTCCGTGATCAGTTCTTCGGTCATGCCATCGGCGAAGAAGTCCTGGGCCGGGTCTCCGGAGAGGTTCTGCAGGGGGAGCACGGCAATGGAGCGTATGGGGCTGCCCGCGCCTGCACCGTAGAAGTGATGCCATCCAATCCATGCGACAAGCAAGATGGCGCAACAGGAAAAGAGTGCAATCCAGAATCTGAGTTTTTGCCAGTGTGGCGCGGCAAGGGCCACTACCGGCTGATCCGTTTTGTAGCTCTGCTCAGAAACCAGATGCGGCCGCAGGGACACTTGTTCAGGGTGCTGCGCGGGCGTGCCGGCGGCCTGCGGCGAAACCGGCACACCATCGAAGACAGGAGCGATGAATCTGTATCCCCTGCCTGGGAGCGTTTCGACATAGCGCGGCTGCTGAGGATCGTCCTTCAGAGCCTGGCGGATTTTGCGGATAGCGCTGTTGATACTGTTGTCGGTATCGAGAAAGACGTCTTTGCCCCAGATCTTCCCGGCAATTTCTTCGCGAGTAACGAGCTGGCCTTTCTGCTCGATCAAGATGACCAGGACCTGCAGGGGTATGCGCTCGAGTTTCAACGCGCGGCCGAGATGGCGAAGCTCGAAGGCTCGTAGATCGATCTCGAAGTCCTTGCCAAATCTGACGGATTCGTGGGTCCCGGCTGGACTTGTTCCCACAGCAATACCCCCTGGAGGAGTGGACAGATTTTACACCGTGCGCTGTTTTTCCGTTATCCCTTTGAGGCTGTTGCATTTGAGAAGACAGGAAAAATTAAGACGCCCGACAGGTGTTCGCTATTGAGTGCATGGGCGGGTCGGCGCAAGATTCGCTTCGTCGCGTGCTCTGCCTTGTATATCGCGACTGGAAGGCGACATCCGCCAGCACACCATTTTCACCCCGAAGGAGATTCCCGATGAGAACCAACTTTGTATGCCGCATCGCAACCCCCCTGTTTGTCTCTGTCGCACTTGCCTTTGCGCAAGGTGCGCCGGCTCAGGAAAAAGCGCCGAGTGTTGTTCAGGTTGTGGCCCTGGATGAATGCGATCCCACCACATTTAATGGCGCTCTTGGACCTGACTTCTGCAAAAACGTGACGCTTGGAGCCTTCACGACGATTTCGGACTTGTTTGCCGCTGCAGCGGCGGGGAATCCCGACCCGGGCTGGGACTTCGAGCCTGATTCAGCCAAAATCAAGGACGGTACGATTCTCAGCGTCGTCGATCAGGGCGGCGAGCCACACACGTTTACTGAGGTTGAGCGATTCGGCGGCGGTTTCATTGCGCCTCTTAATGCGCCGGGAGAGGACACAGTCCCAGAATGTGTGGGCGGCTTCAAGAATATCAAGGTCGCGAGGACGCGCATCCTCCAGGGAAGCCAGCTGCAGATCACGAATCTGTCGAAAGGCGAACATCTGTTCCAGTGCTGCATTCATCCGTGGATGAGATTCAAAGTCACGGTGAAGTAAATCCTGATCGCAAGCGAGACAGCGGTGCGGCGGTAAGCGCTCGCTTTCTCGCTGAGCAGGCCCCGCTGACTTATTGCCGGAACAGTTGTTTGGCGATGAAGAAGACGTTGGCGGGGCGTTCGGCCAATCGGCGCATGAAGTAGGGATACCACTCGCGGCCGAAGGGAATATAGACGCGGACGTTGAATCCCTCGGCGATCAGCTTGCGCTGCAGATCGCGGCGCACGCCGAAGAGCATCTGAAATTCAAAGTGGCTGCGGTCGATGTTGCGCTGCGCGACAAATGACTTTGCCGCTGCGATCATGTTTTCATCGTGGGTGGCCAGCCCGTGGTAGATGGGGCTTTGCAGCAGCATGTTGGCGAGCTTGCTGTAGTTGGCGTCGACGTCCGATTTTTTTGGGAATGCAACCTCGGCCGGTTCCTTGTAGGCCCCTTTGCAGAGACGGACGCGGATGCCGTCGGCGATGAGTTGCTCAATGTCGGCCTGCGAGCGGTAAAGATACGACTGGATGACGATGCCGGTTGAGCCGCGCAACTCGGGCTGCGCATTGATGCGTCGCACAATGTCGAGCGTGACCTGGGTGACAGGGGAATCCTCCATGTCGATACGCAGGAAGTTGCCGGTCGCATGCGCGTGCTGGGCGAGGCTGGTGGCGATGGTTTCAGCGATGACGGGGTCGAGCGCGAGGCCCATCTGGGTGAGCTTGACGCTGATGTTGGAGTCGAGTTTGCGCGCGGCGATCTGGTCGAGGAGCTGGTGATAGATGTCGGCGGCCCTGTGCGCTTCTTCCGCGGTCGAGACGCTTTCGCCGAGCGAGTCGAGCGTGACGTGCATGCCCTGCTGGTTGACCTGCGCACAGACGCGCAGGGCGTCTTCAATTTCGAGTCCGGCAACAAACCGGGAGCTTAGCTTGCCTCCGATGGAGGAGTGCTCGGCAAATTTGCGGAGAGAACGGTTGCGGGAAAGTGCGATAAATGCGGAACGAAGAACGGGCATCGGTTAACCTTGCCGGGCGACCGTCGTGGGGAGAAGGGATTCGCGCGGGACACTTCAGTTTCGCACAGCAGGGTAGCGGCGGATAAGCGCCCAGATCCGAGGCAACGGGCTGAGTTCGCGTCGTTCCGGTGCCGCGGGATGGGAAGGTCTTACTCGATGCGGAAGAGCGCGCAGCCGTGTGCGGGTAGAACAACGTGCAGTGTCTTTGCGCTGGGGATGTGCTTCTGGTTCCAGACGTCGTAAATGGCGTGAGGTTTGTTTTCGAGGTGGAAGAGCATCCAGGGAAGGTTGGATGAAGTTGTTGCGTCGGCGAGGTTAAACACGGCGATGTAGCGCTTTGGGTTTGGTCCGCTTGTGTGCGCGTACCAGTAGCGCTGCGGGAAGGATGCCGAGTTGCCATGACTCTTAGGCAGGAGGCCCGGCGCGGATTCAACGGCTTGCTGGTTGATGTCGGTGACTTCCTTGTTAGTGATAAGGGAGCGGGTGAAATCGTCCAGCCTGGTGAGGTTGGCGCCGAGGATGAGCGGCGAACGGGAGATTGCCCACAGGGTGAATTCGGAGCGCTGCTCGTCGTGGGTGTAGTTGGACGGTCGGGGCTGGTCCTTGCCCGGGTGCGGGCCTAAATAGCCTTCGGGGAGCATGTCGGGATCGGGCCAGCTGCCGGGCTTGACGTACGGCGCCCACTTGGCAATGCGGTCGAATTCATCGTGGAGGCCGAAGGGGTATTCGGCCGTCGGCGGATTGTGAGGGAAGGTCCAGCCGTCCCAGTGGTCGTCGGTGATGCGCCACATCTGTGCGTACTTGGCGACCTCTGCGGCGTGCTCGAGTTGAGTGGGACCGGGGGAAAGGCTCAGCACGATGGGGCGGCCGGTCTTGCGGATGGCTTCGGCGATCTGGCGGATCTCGCTGGGCCGGTAGGGGTGGTCACTGATGCAGTCGACCTTGATGTAGTCGAGTCCCCAGTCGGCGTAGAGCTTCAACATCGAGTCGTAGTACGCCTGTCCGGCGGCGTTATCGGCTACGCCCCAGTTGCCGGCGTCCCACGGGCAAGGGGATGCGGTATCGGCGGCTTCGGCGGCGTGGAAGCTGGAGGCGGCGATGGGGAGGTTCTGCACGACGACCTGGCGGGGAATGCCGCGAACGATGTGGATGCCGAATTTGAGTCCCTGGGCATGGACCCAGTCGGCGAGGGGTTTGAAGCCTGCGTTATTAGTGGCGTCGGGGAAGCGGGCCGGGTCGGGGATGAGAATGCCGTTCTCGTTCCAGAGATATTTGCGGGCCTCGAGGGTGCTACCGAAGGGATCCTGCATATACCAGCCTTCGTCGACGACGGAGTATTCCCAGCCGAATTGGCGGATGCCGGCGAGGACCGTGGTATTGGCGCGGAAGTCGGCTTCGCTGATGGTGAGGCCGTAGGCGTCCCAGCTGTTCCAGCCCATGGGGGGGGTGGGGGTTGGGCCCTGGGCGAAAGCGAAACGAGCGCAGCCGGAGAGAAGGGCAAGACAGACGAGCAGGATCGAGCCGAAACGCAACATGTGGAAACGTATACCACAACCAGACGCGAAAACGGGGAGTGCGATGGGAGGCAGAGAGAGGCGTGAATTGTTCCGGCAAAACAACGTGATGCACCTCACTTTCAAATGCGCCTATAATGCTGTCGAATCTAAACAGAACAGCTGCACGATGCCAAACCCCGACACCTGCAACTGAGGAGACGATTATGCTCAAGTCCTTCTTGCTCTTCACGGCGGTTGTTTTGCTAGTGACTGCAGCCGCATCCGCGCCGGCCCGCCCACCGCAAGACGCATCTGCGAACGTCAAGAGTGGGGCCAAGCTTTCTCCCGAAGCACATGCCAGGGCCAAGAAGCTCTATGAGCTGGATTGCGCGCTTTGCCACGGTTCGTCTGGGGACGGCAAGACTGACCTGGCGAAGGACATGCAACTTACCCTGATCGACTGGACCGATCCGAAGGCACTGTCAGGTATGTCGGACCAGGCGCTGTTCGACGCGATTCGCAAGGGTAAGGGCAAGATGCCTCCCGAGGATGAAGGGCGCGCCAAGAACGACGACATCCACTACCTCGTCAATTACATTCGGAAATTTGCCCAGGATCGACCGGCTACGACGGTGGCGCCCGCAGCGCAACCTGCTGCAGCGCCCCCGACTGAGACTGCCCCGGCCACGCCGCCGGTGACTCCCTCACCCAGCAGATAGGTTTGGCTGCCCATCCCAGCGGTTGAGTCATGCCGCCCGGACAGGAGAATCACGGAGCAGAACTCAGGTCATGCCAGCGGGGTTGTGATGGTTGCGCCCCAGGCATCCGGGCTCACGTCGCTTGCGTGGCGCGCGAAGAGCCAGTGATGGCCTTCGAGGTCCAACACCCCATATTGGAATTCCCCGTATTCGGTTTCGTGAGGCGGTTCGACGATTCGGGCCGCGTCGCGGGTACGCGCGTAGTGGGCTTCAACGTCTTCAAGAAAGATGGTGAGGCTTTGCGTTTCGCTGCCGAGTTCAGCGGGGCTTGACCTGCCGGAGCGCGCGGAATTCACCATGATGAAGACGTTTCCGATGTGCAGTTGCGCACCCTGAACCGGATCGCCATAGCGAAAGTGTTCGACGAAACCGAAGGTTGCGGTGAGCCACTCAATCGCCTGGGCAAGATTCCTGTAGGTGACGTGGGGAAGCACGGTATCGACGGGAACGGAGCGATTCTTCAACATGGCCGTAAGATACGCCGGCTGGATGTCCGCATCAACGCAGTGCATGCGAAGGTCGGTGCTTGCGGTAAGCTGATGCAGGAGAATCAAGATGTTTCTCAGTGTCTTCAAGCGGGGCGCAACGGCGTGCCTGGCGTTGGCGCTGCCCCTGTTTGCGCAGCAGGCTGAACCGATTGCCGGCGGCAATCCGGCGTTGCCGCTGGTGCATGTTGAGAGCGAACCGAACTCAGCGGCAGCGCAGAAGGCGCACTATGTGGTGCTGGTTTCGCTGGATGGATTTCGCTGGGATTATGCGAAGCATGATGGGGCGGTGAACCTTCTGGCGCTGGGGAGGAAAGGCGTCTGGGCTCCGGAAGGGATGCTGCCGAGCTTCCCATCGCTCACATTTCCAAACCACTTCACGATTGTGACGGGGCTGTATCCCGAACATCACGGGCTGGTAGCCAACAGCTTTTACGATCCTGCCAAGCAGGCGCGCTATGGGATCTCCGATGCGGAGGCCGTGCGGGATGGAAGCTGGTATAGCGGCGTGCCGTTGTGGAGCCTGGCAGAGAGCCAGGGCATGCATGCAGCGTGCCTTTTCTGGCCGGGTTCTGAAGCGGAGATCGCGGGGCACAGGCCGACGTGGTACGCGGTGTTCGACAACAAGACGCAGGCTACCGATGATGTCGAGCAAGCGCGCATCGATGACGCTGTCGCCCTGTTGAAGATGCCGGAATCGGACCGTCCCCACTTCATCACGATCTATTATTCGGAGCCCGATCATGAAGGGCACGAATTCGGGCCGAATGCGTCGGAGACGAGAGCCGCGGTCCTGAAAATGGACGCGATGATCGGCAAGCTGAAGAAGGCCCTGGATGCAACAAAGTTGCCAATCGATCTTGTCGTGGTGAGCGATCATGGCATGGCGAAGGAGCAGGGCGGCTGGATCAACCTGGATGAGTTTGCCGATCTCAGCGATTTTGAAACTGCCGGTCCATTGCTTTACGGCAAGACGGAGGAAGATCGCGTTCAGGCATATGACAAGCTGAAGCATGCTTCTTCGCAGTTTGTGGTTTATCGGCGGAAGGACGTGCCGGCAGGGCTCGACTATAACCAGAATCCTCGCGAGGGTGACCCAGTTGTGATTGCGACGGGGCCGTATGCCATTCGCGCGCACAAGCCGCAGGGCGACCGGCCAGATGGTCCGCCTGAACCGGGGATGCATGGATTCGACCCGCACAGGATTGCGGAGATGAAGGCAAGTTTCTTCGCCATCGGACCGGATATCGTTGCCGGGAAAACCGTGGCACCGTTCGAAAATGTGAACCTCTATCCGTGGATCGCTCACATGCTTGGATTGCAACCCGGAAAGACCGACGGCAGCCTGAATGTGCTGGCCGGAACGTTGCGCGACGGCGGAGAGACGCCGGGCGCCGGTGAATCGAAACAGGAGTAAGGACACGATGAGCGCAGTGTTAGGAATCGATGGCGGAGGTACAAGAACGCGTGCCTCCATCGTCGATGGCGAGCGGGTACTGGCGTTTGGGGAAAATGGCTCGATCAAAAGGCTGCGCGTGGGCGCGGAGATTGCAGAGGAGAATCTGCGCGCGCTGCTGAAAGACGTTTTTGCGCAGGCGGGATTGCACGGCGTGAAGGCCGCGTCGGCGGGTGTGGCGAGCGCAACAATGCCCGGGGTGAAGAAGTGGGTCACCACAGTATTCGACGACTTTGGCGTGGAGCGATCCGAGGTGGTGGGCGACGAGGTGATTGCGCTGGACGGAGCCTTCAAAGGCGGCCCAGGCATTCTGCAAATCGCGGGAACGGGTTCAAACTGCATTGGCCGCGCACCGGATGGTGGGCGGGAAAGCGCCGGCGGGTGGAGTTCGCGTTTAGGCGATGAGGGCTCAGGGTATTGGATCGGATTGCACGCGGTGCGGCGGGGGCTGAGGGCGCTGGATCGCGAGGAGCCGACGCGGATTCTGGACGCTGTAAGTGGGCTCTGGGGAACGAAGTCGATTGAGGAATTGGTCAATCTGGGCGATAGCACACCTGGGCCGGATTTTGCGGCGATTGCCCCGGCGATCAGCCAGCTTGCCGAAGAGGGTGATGCGGTGGCGAAGGGCGTTCTGCAGCAGGCTGCTTTGGATCTTGTCGAAAGCGTGTTGCTGGTGCGCGCGAAGCTTCGGAGAAAGCGCAATCTCACAGTTGAAGTGCCGGTGGCGTGGATTGGAAGCGTGATTGGGAAGTCCCGGCTGGTACGCGAGCAGTTTTTCGCGGGATTGCACCAGGCGGCGCCGGAGATGGCGATTGGTAAAACCGAGGTTGCTGGAATCGAGGGCGCGGTGTGGCGCGCACAGCAACTGGCCAAGTCGGCTCGATAGTCGTCACACGCTGAAGACTTCCGCGCGGATTACAATGGCTGTCCTGATGGGAGGATTTAGATGGAACTCTTCCGATTTTTCCCGGCAAGGATTTTCGCCCGCTCAATCCATTGCGTTGTCTCGTTGCTATGCGCGCTCTGTCTGTGCAGTGTGGCGGTTGCGCAGGACGCTCCCGCTGCCGCTGCGGACCAGGCACAGCCGGCGGCGCCCGTCATTTCTGTTACCACGCACGAAGTTTTGCTCGATGTTGTGGTGACGGATGGCGGACGCGCGGTGACCGGGTTGAAGGCATCCGATTTCACAGTGCTGGAAGACGGCAAGCCGCAGGTGGTTGCGAGCCTGGAAGAGCACACGCCAATGGGCGCGGCGTTGAATGCGCAAGCGGCTTCGTTCCCAACGTTGCCTTCGAATACTTTTACGAATTTTGTGCCGGCAGCAAATACAAACGCGTACACGGTAATACTGTTGGACGCGTTGAATACGCGGCTGGATGACCAGATGTCGTTGCGACTGGCTCTCATCAAGTATCTGAAGAAGATGCAGCCGGGTCCGCCGGTGGCGATTTTCGAGCGCGATACAAAGATGCACCTTGTGCAGGGGTTTACTTCGGATCCTCAGGTGCTGCTGGCAGCGGCGGCGAGCGAACGCGACAAGCCCGCAGTGCCGAACGTGGTGCGGGTTACGCGGGAAGAGTATCTGGTATACAAGCTTGACGAAGTCTCATTGGGCTTCCAACTGCTTGGTCGTTATCTTGCGGCGTTTCCCGGGCGCAAGAACCTGATCTGGTTTACGGGCGCGCTGCCACAATCGAACATCCTTACGCCGATGGGCGATCCGTTCAACGACGATTTCAAAATCCTCGAAGGTGACCCTCACGATCTGACGGCAGCGCTGACGCTGAGCCGGGTTGCGGTTTATCCCATCGATTCGCGTGGGCTGCAGGCTGCGCCGCAATACACGGCGGCGGTGAAGGGGCCACCGGCTGCAAATGCGCCTGTTCAGTTCGAGACGGGGCAGGCATTCCAGCACCTGGCGCTGGACTCGATTGCGGAATCGACGGGCGGACGCGCGTATTACAACTCGAATGGATTGGGCGCGAAGATTACGGAGATTGAGGAGAACGGTTCGAGCTACTACACGCTGACGTACGCAACCACAAACAAGACGTGGAACGGCGAATTCCAGCATATCAAGGTGGCAGTGGACCGGCCGAGCGTGAAGCTGCAGTACCGGCAGGGCTACTACGCGGTGGATCGGACGAAACAGGAAAAGGCGCAGCTGGAGGACATCCAGAAGACTGGGAAGGCGGCGGATGCTGGCGGTCGCGAAACCGCGCCAAGCGCGACAACTCCGCTGTCAGTTCCCAATGAGAAAGTGCAGACGCAGACGATTCCCGCGTCGACGGCAAATGCGAAGTCTGCGACTCCGAAGGAAGGATTTGAGGAGGCGATGCAGCTTGGAGCCGTGCCGCCGACGGAGATTATCTTTATAGCGCGCGTGACGGAGAACGACAAGGTCGAGCAGTTGAAGAAGGAAGATGCGTGGCCGAAGGACAACTACCTGGCCGCGGACTGGAAGTACAAGCCATTCCACACCTATACCGTGGAATTCACAGCCGATGCGAAGACTTTGAAACTGGTGAAGGGGCCCGATGGATTGTGGCATGGGAGCATTGCGTTTGTGAGCGTGCTCTACGACCAGATGGCGCAGAATGTGAACTCCCGGCTGACCACGATCAACATGGACATCGACGATGCGCAGTACCAGGAGATTCTGGCGCATGGGTTGACCGAGCACCATGAGATTGCCGTCCCGGCGAAAGGGAATTACTTTCTGCGTCTCGGTTTGCACGATACGGCGAACGATCGGATTGGCTCGCTTGAAGTGGCTGTGGATCGCGTGAAGCCGGAGGTCCTGGGCGCGGTGGCGCAGGGTAAGTAGATTGGCTGGGCGGAATTTTACTTCGCCAGAACTCCACCGACAATTGAGCCGACGAGTTTTCCGGCGGAATCGATTGCAACAAGATTGGCAGCCTTGCCTGCTGCCAGGGTTCCTGCGCGATGCGCAAGACCGACCATCGCGGCGGGATTTGTAGAGAGCAGGCGCAGGCCCTGGTCAATGGTCGCGCCAGTGAAGCGCACAAAGTTTGAGAGCGCGCGATCGAGTGTGAGCACGCTACCGGCGAGAACGCCGCGGGCCGTGGCACGTCCATCCTTGACCTGTACGGGAAATCCACCGAGCTGATATTCGCCGTCGGGCATGCCGGCTGCGGACATGGCGTCGGTAACGAGGATGGCGCGTTCGGAGCCCTTGGCCCGCCACCAGAGGCGGACAATCTCGGGTTCAGTGTGGATGCCGTCGCAGATCAGTTCTGAAAAAAGTGTATCGGTGGTAAGGACGGTGCCGAGGATGCCGGGCTCGCGATGGTCGAGCGGACGCATGGCGTTGAAGGTGTGTGTGGCGCTGACGGCGCCTGCTGCAATTCCAGCACGGGTTTCGGCGGCGGTGGCGTTCGAGTGGCCGACGGAGACACGGACGCCGCGACTGGTGGCATGCGCGGCAAGCTCGACGGCTCCGGGCAACTCAGGCGCAAGCGTCATCAGGCGCACGTGGCCATGTGCAGCTTCGACGAGGCGATCGAAGGTAGCGATGCTTGGCGCGAGGAGATGTTCGGCAGGCTGCACACCGCGTTTTTCGTGCGAGAGGAATGGACCTTCAAGGTGGATCCCGAGAGGGCGCGCACGGCCGGGCTGCGGCAGCTTGGCGATTTCGTTGGCCAGGCCGTCTAGCGCGCGAAGCGTGGCATCTAGCGACGCGGTGACGGTGGTGGCGAGGTAGGCGCTGGTGCCCCGCGAGGCGAGAAACGTGCCCATGGTGTCGAGCGCCTGCGGCGTGGCTTCCATTACGTCGTGGCCGGCGGCGCCGTGGATGTGAACGTCGAAAAATGCGGGGCCGAGGGTGGTGCCGGGAAAGTCGAGCACCTGGGCGCCGGCAGGAAGCTGAGACGAATCGCGCGTTGCGATGGAGTCGATCTTGCCGTCTTCGATCAGGATGAGGGGATGCTGATGGAGGCTGGTACCGTCCCAAAGGCTCTCTGCAGTCACAACCGTTTGCATGGCTACCCATTATTGCAGGTGAGTCTGAAGACGCGCGCTTGTGGCATGCGGCGGTTTGGGACAGGTGCTTGTCATCGGAGTGTAACGCGCGGATAGGGCTCGTTTGTTATCGTTTTGCCATGCGAATTTCGGCGTTGTTTGTGATGGCTGGCGGTTTGTGGTTGGTTGGGGTGCAGACGAACGGGGCGCAGACGATCGATCTGCCCTCGAGCAAGCAACTGTTGGAGCCGGTCCCGGGCAGCCCGCAGCGCTTGAATAGCCTGCCGATGTCGATGGCGATCTCGCCGGACGGCCGGTATGTGGTTACTGTGAATTCCGGCTACGGGACCTACGAATCGAAGTACGAGCAATCGCTGGCGGTCTTCGATACGCAGACGGGAAAGCTGACGGATTTTCCGGATGACCGCACATCGCTGCGCGCAAAGCAGACGCTGTACTCCGGGCTGGCGTTCAGCCGAGATGGCAGCCACGTCTACGCGAGCATTGGGTCGGAGACGGATCCTGAAGGCAAGCTGCCGCCTTCTCGCGGTCTCGCCGACACGGGAAGCGGGATCGTGGTGTACCGGTTCGCCGAAGGAAAGATCGAGCCGGAGAGACTGATTCACCTGCCGCTTGATCCACTTGCGCCTGGCCACACAACGAAGCTGATTGGAGAGGTCGAGGGCAACCAGGGAGTGCCGTTTCCTGCGGCGATTACGGTTGTTGAAACTGGGGGTACGGAAAAGCTGCTGGTCGCGGAGAATCTGACCGACGATGTGCTGCTGATTGATCCTGCGACGGGGAAGATCGAGCATCGCTTTGATCTCACGGAGAGCGAAGTTGTGCCTTCGACATACCCAATTGCGCTCGAGGTATCGAAGGATGGACGACGCGCGTTTGTCGCGCTGTGGAACGCGTCGGAGATTGTGGAACTGGATCTCGATAAAGCTGCGGTCGGACGCAAGCTGGCACTGCTGAAGCCGACGAGCACCATCAAGCCAGGAACGCATCCATGCGCGTTTGCGCTGAGCGGAGATGGCAGGACGCTCTACGTGGCGCTGGCGAATCGTGATGCTGTGGCAGCGGTCAATGTGGGCGCGGGGCAGTTTGCGGTTAAGGGATATTTTGATACGCGACTGCCGGGGCAGAGTTACTTTGGCGCAGAGCCGGTGGCTTTGGCGTTGAATGCGTCAGGAACCCGCCTGTATGTGGCAAACATGGGCTCCGATGCGGTTGCGGTAATCGATACGAAAAAGCTGACGGAGAAGACGTCCAAAACAGGGATGGTGGAACCGGAGGGATTTGTTCCGACGGAGTGGATGCCGATTTCGATGGCGTATCAGAATGGAAAGCTTTTTGTCGCCACAGACAAGGGTAAGGGGACGGTGCCGAATCCGAATCCTCCGAAGGATCAAAAACCAGAAGAGGGGATGCCGAAGAAGACGAATTACATTGCGACCCTTCTCCACGGTTCCTTTGCCGCGTTGAACGAAGCGGAGATCGAACACAACCTTGCGCAATCGACGCAGGCGGTGCTTGAGACCAACCGGATGAAGGCAGCAGCGGAAAAAATCACTTTTGGCGACGGGACGCACAATCGCATCAAGCACGTGATCTATATCATCAAGGAGAACCGCACCTACGACCAGATCCTTGGCGATCTCGAGCAGAACGGAAAGCCGGTAGGCAATGGCGATAAGAGCCTGACGATGTTTGGCGCGGAGGTGACGCCGAACGAGCACAGGCTGGCACTGCAGTTTGGCGTGCTCGACAACTTCTACGATTCGGGCGAAGTTTCAGGCGACGGACACGTGTGGTCGAATGCGGCGATCGGGACCGATTACCTGGAAAAGACCTGGCAGCAGGCATATCGCGGCGGAGAACGGACGTACGATTTTGAAGGCGTTGTCGCGGAAGGATTGCCGCTCGAGCAGAAGATTCCCGACGTGAACGAGCCTGCAAGCGGGTATCTGTGGGGCAACCTGGCCGCGCACGGAAAGACCTACTACCACTTTGGCGAATTCATATCGAGTGTCTTTTGCGACGAGAAGCAAACGACCAATCCGCAGCAGGGGCCGGTGTTGCCGGGGCAGACGTGCGCGCGGGAGGCGATTGCACCGGGCCAGGAGTTTCCGGCAGAGTGGGGCGGCGGCGCGAACAAGTGGCCGTGGCCTGTTCCGCTCATCGCTTCGAACACGGCGACGAAGCCGGAGCTTGTGGGGCATTTTGCGAAAGAGTCGCCGGATTTCAATCTTGCCATTCCAGACCAGATTCGCGTGGAGATATTCCTGCTCCATCTGAAGCAGTGGGAAGCTGATTTGAAGAATGGCAAGGATACAATGCCTAACTTCATCCAGCTTCGACTACCGGACGATCACACCAATGGAACGGCGCCTTTCAAACCCACACCCAAGGCTAGCGTGGCCGACAACGATCTGGCGGTGGGGCGGGCTGTGGATGCCATTTCGCATTCGCCGTTCTGGGACGATACGGCGTTCTTTATTCTCGAAGACGATGCGCAGGCCGGCGCAGACCATGTGGACGCGCATCGCAGCGTTGCGCTCGTGGTCAGCAAGTATGCGCCCAAGGCGAAGGACGGGCGCGCGATTGTCGACAGCCGATTCTATTCGACGGTGAGCGTGATTCGCACGATGGAAACGCTGCTCGGGCTGCCCCCGATGAACAACAACGATGCGTTCAGTTCGCTGATTTCGATGCTGTTTACGGGGCCGGGTGACCAGCCGGCGTATTCGGCAGACACCATGAACCGCGACAATGGCCTGATCTATGCGGCGAATCCCAAGAAGGCCGTGGGTGCGGAAGAGAGTATGAAGATGGACTTCCGGCATGCGGACCGCGCGCCCACGCAGAAGCTCAACGTAATTCTGTGGAAGGACACGATGGGCTCGAAACCGGTTCCGGCGATGCTGACGGAGAAGCGCAAGCTGAAGAAGGATGATGACGACTAGTGCCGTTATTCTTTTTGGCGCCGTTATCCCAGGTCCAAAAAGCGGGACCTGAGGAATCCGCCAAAGTGCGCGGATTGGAAGGGCACCCGTCGGTTGAGGCCATCCAGGCAGAAGAGCAACTGCAGGTTCCTCCACTCCCCGTCGCTGCACTCAGGGTCGGTCGGAATGACAGATCTTGTTAGCCAGAGATACTGGAAAGTCGCGCGCGGGTTGAGCGTGGTCGAATGCCGCTGGGTTACCAATCGTGCAAGTCCCTCGACAGAGCCGTGTATGGTTATATGCGGCGTGAATTTGCGCCTTCGGGGTGAGCTGTGCAGATCTGGAATCGTCGAAATTTTCTTAAGGTCGCAGGAGCAGTTTCGGCCGCATCGCTGGCGGGGGCGGCGCGCGCTGGTGCCGAGACGGGCAAACGGATCTTCACGCTGAGCGCCCAGGACGAGCCTGCAAAGCCGGTGGCGGCCAACGATCATATTCAAATTGCGCTGATTGGCGCCGGAGGGCAGGGCATGGGCGATACCCGCTCTGCCGTGCAGGTGCAGGGCGTGAAGCTGGTGGCCGTGGCCGACTGCTACGACGGGCGGCTCGCGCGCAGCAAGGAGGCGTGGGGCGACGACGTCTTTACGACGCGCGACTACAACGAGGTTCTGGCGCGCAAGGACATCGACGCGGTCATTATCGGGACGCCGGATCACTGGCACAAGCAGGCATCGGTGGACGCGATGAAGGCCGGCAAGGACGTCTATTGCGAAAAGCCGATGATCCATCTCTACAAAGACGGGCCGGAGATGATCGAGACGGCGAAGGCGACGAATCGCATCATCCAGATCGGCAGCCAGAGGGTCAGTTCGGTTCTGTATGCGAAGGCGAAGGATTTGCTGGCATCGGGCGCGATCGGCAAGTTGAACATGGTGACGGCGAGCTGGGATCGGAATTCGTCGATGGGCGCGTGGAACTATACGATTCCGCCGGATGCTTCTGCGGAGACCTGCGACTGGCCACGGTTCCTGGGGACGGCTCCCAAGATTCCCTTCAGCGCGGAGCAGTTTTTTCAATGGCGCAAGTGGAAGGCGTATGGCAGCGGCGTTGCCGGCGATCTGTTTGTGCATCTCTTCAGCGGAACGCATTTCGTGACCGGCGCGCTTGGACCGACGCAGGGTATGGCTACGGGCGCGATTCGCTTCTGGAATGATAGGCGCGATGCGATGGATGTGATGCTGGGGCTGTTCGATTACCGCGAGGGATTCAACTTGAGCCTGCGCGTCAATTTCGTGGATGGCGGCGAAGAGAGCGAGAGCCTGATCTTTACTGGGTCTGAAGGGACGATCCAGATCGGATGGACCGGCTTGACGGTGAACCGCGTTCCACGCGAGACGGAACCGGGCCTTACCATCGATACATTTCCCAAGGCTATGCAGGAACAGATCGAGACGGACTACCGGAAAAAGTATCCACCGCACTCCGGCAGCGCGGCTCTTGCCGGCGAAGAGAAGTACATGCTCCCGAAGGGATACAGCGATCAGTACGACCACTTCAAGAACTTCTTTGCCTCGGTGCGATCGCGGAAGACGGCGGTCGAGGATGCGGTGTTTGGATATCGTGCGGCGGGAGCCGCGTTGCTGAGCAACTTGAGCATAGAGCGGAAACAGATTGTGCGCTGGGATCCGGATGCGATGAAGCTGCTGTCGTAGGAGAGGCAGCGGGGCTAGCGCGCTTCGCGCTAGTTAGCGGCGTCAGGAGTTCGGGTGGAGGGGTTAGGTTCGTTGCTTTCCCACCCAAGCCGCAAAGAGCGCGACTTGGATGGGGCACCCGGCAGCGGAGTCAATGCGCTTCGCATTGTTCGCAGAGCGACCCTCTCGCGCCGGTTAAAATCGTGGAATGAAAAAGCGGATCGGAGTTCACCTCGGGACGGCGGGCGGTGCCTCCAATGCGGTGGAGCGCGCGAAAGAGATCGGCGCGAGCACGTTTCAGATTTTTTCGTCGAGCCCGCGGATGTGGCGTTCACCGAAGATCGATCCCGCGCAGGCCGAGCGGATGCGGACGCTGCGCGCGAAGCTCGACGTGGGACCGCTCGTGATCCATACCAGCTACCTGGTCAATGTTTGCAGCCAGACGGCGGAAATTCGAGACAAGAGCGTGGCGGCATTTCGTGGGGAGATCGAGCGGGCGTTGACGTTGGGCGCGGAATTCCTGGTGCTGCATCCAGGTTCGTGGAAAGGGATGACACGGAATGAGGGACTGAAGCTGGCGGCCGAGTCGATCGCGAAGGCCATCGATGGACTGCCGTGGCAGGGCACGGATTTCTCGATCCTGATTGAGAACACGGCGGGTTCAGAATGCTCGCTGGGCGGTAATTTCGAACAGGTAGCGGAACTGGTGCTCCGGCTCAAGACGCATGCGCCGGTTGGAGTTTGCCTCGACACTTGCCATACGCATGTTTCTGGCTACGACATCGTAACCGCCGAAGGTTACGCCGATACCATTACGCAGGCCGACATTACGTTTGGCGTGGATGCGGTGCGGGTATGGCATTGCAACGATGCCAAGGCCGCGCGCGGATCGAAGCTGGACCGGCATGAGCATATCGGGCAAGGGAATATCGGCGTGGAGCCGTTTCGCTGGCTGCTGCGTGATCCACGGTTTGCGGATTGCGCGTTTATTGCGGAGACGCCGAACGATGAGCCCGGCGACGAGGAGCGGAATGTACGGGTGCTGCAAAGCCTTGTGAAGTGAGAGCAGACCGCCGGAATCTGCCTGACCGAGCGAGGTAGCATTATGCTACCATAGGTATATGAGTCAGCCGGTGAAGCTCTCTGACGCTTTGGTTTTGGATGCACGGATCGTGGGAGACGCCCAAGAGCGCTCCATCGCCGGGCAGGTGGAGTTCTGGGCTAAGCTGGGCAGGAGTGTCGAGGTGCTGCTCGATGGTCGACAGGTGCTGGCGCTATGCCGCAGCGTGGCGGCCGCACCGTTGGCTGCGTCAGTCAGCGAGGTTGATTCGCCCGCTGGTCGTAAACGGCTGAGGAACTACCTCGAAAGCATTCCCTACCCGCATTATGAACCGCATCCGAAGCGGCCCGGCATTCTTGTTCGAACCGAAGAAGACGGGACAGAGACGGTCGGCAGGTTTGTGAATCGCGAATTCGTTGCGGACGCTCGAATTGCACCCCAGCGGGCCGTGGGCACCGGATCGCGAACATCACGCACGCGGAGATTCTCTCGGGCATAATGGATGTTCTCGATCGACGGCGTATTCTCGTCGCGTTGGCGGGACCCAACGGCGCAGGCAAAACGACTTTCTATCGCGCTTTTCTTGCGTCCTCGGGACTTTATTTTGTAAATGCAGATGTCATCGCCGTGCAATTGAACGTAGACCCTTATCGCGCCGCGCAGATGGCGGGGGTTTTTCGACGGCAGTTGCTTGAGCAGCGTGTCAGCTTTGTGTTTGAAACCGTCTTTTCCGATCCCGTCGGAGACAAGCTTGGGTTTATGAGGCAGGCCGAGGCGCTCGGCTACACGGTTGTACTTTTCTTCATTGGGATTGGAAGTCCGCAAATGTCGGACGAACGAGTAGCCATGCGAGTGTCGCAAGGAGGTCTTGATGTGCCCGCGGACAAACTGGTCGACCGCTATCCGCGCGTGATGGATAACCTGCAAAGAGCGCTGCTTGAGCTCAGCAACGTTCGGGTGTATGACAATAGCGACCTATCTCAGCCCTATCGTCTGGTTGCACTTCGTGAAGAATGCGGCGGTCTCCATTTATTGAAGCCGGTTCCCGATTGGCTTTCGCCGCGACTGCCTTCCTGATGGCCTTTCCCATTTACACTGAAGAGTGATGGCGGAAGATAAAGAACTTCGATACGACCCGGCGATAATTGAGACAAAATGGCAGGCGCGGTGGGCGGCGGACCCAGGGATGTACGCGGCCGAGCCCCACTCGTGCGGCAAACCGAAGTACTACGTGCTGGAGATGTTGCCGTATCCGAGCGGTGCGCTGCACATGGGCCACGTGCGCAACTACTCCATCGGCGACGCGCTGGCACGTCACATGTGGATGCGCGGCTACAACGTCATGCACCCGATGGGGTGGGACGCGTTCGGGCTCCCGGCGGAGAATGCCGCGCTCAAGAACAATACGCCGCCGCGCGAGTGGACACTGTCCAATATCGCGGCGATGAAGCGCCAGTTCGATCGCCTCGGCATGGGCTTCGACTGGGCGACCGAGGTTACAACCTGCTTTCCCGACTACTACAAGTGGAACCAGTGGTTCTTCCTGCGCATGTTCGAGAAGGATCTGGCCTATCGCAAGAAGAGCAAGGTGAACTGGTGCCCCGAGTGCGCCACGGTGCTGGCCAACGAGCAGGTGATCGACGGGCGCTGCTGGCGGCACGAGGACACGATTGTCGAGCAACGCGACCTGGTGCAATGGTTTCTCCGCATCACGGCGTATGCACAGGAATTGCTGGACGGGCTCGACAAACTCGATGGCTGGCCGGAGAAGGTCCGTACCATGCAGCGCAACTGGATCGGGCGCAGCGAGGGAACGGAAGTTGATTTCGGCGTAGAAAACCGGTCGGAAAAGATTCGTGTGTTTACCACGCGCGTGGATACGATTTTTGGAGCGACAAGCGTGCAGCTTGCGCCGGAACATCCCCTGGTGAAATCGCTGGCTGAAGATGATGGGGGATTGCGGGAGCAGGTTGCGAAGCTGCTTGACGAGCAGAAAAAGGCGCGTGAAGCTGGCGATATCGGCGAGATTGAGAAGCATGGAATACCGACGGGCAAGTTCGCGATCAACCCGTACAGCGGCGAAATGGTGCCGATCTGGGTGGCGAATTACGTGCTGAGCGATTACGGCACGGGCGCCATCATGAGCGTGCCGGGGCACGATGCGCGCGACTTTGAATTCGCGAAAAAGTATGCGATTCCGGTTCGCCGCGTGATTGCGCCGTCTGATCCAAGCGCCGAAGAGCCGGAGTTGCCGTACCTGTCAGAAGACGGCGTGCTGGTGAATTCGGGCGAGTTCAATGGGTTGAGTTGCCACGACGCGCAAAAGAGGCTGCAAGAGGTTGCGGCGAGCAAGAATTTCGGCGAAGCTACGGTAACGTTTCGCTTGAAGGATTGGGGCGTAAGCCGTCAACGGTATTGGGGCACACCGATTCCGATGATTCACTGCGAACGGGATGGCATTGTGCCGGTGCCTTACGATCAGTTGCCGGTGTTGCTGCCAGAGAAAATCGAAATCACGCAGCAGGGCGGCTCGCCGCTGGCACGCGTTCCGGACTTTGTGAACGTGACGTGTCCCAAGTGCAAGGGGCCGGCGAAGCGCGAGACGGACACGATGGATACGTTCGTCGATTCGAGCTGGTATTTCTACCGTTATACGGATGCGAAGAATGCGGTGGCGCCGTTCAATTCGGCGACTGTGCAGTATTGGTTCCCCATCGATCAGTACATTGGCGGCGTGGAGCATGCGATTCTGCACCTGATCTATTCCCGCTTCTGGACGAAGGTGATGCGCGACCTGGGAATGATCACGAATGATGAGCCGGTCAAGCGCCTGTTCACGCAGGGAATGGTGATCAAGGACGGCGCCAAGATGTCGAAGTCGAAGGGCAACGTGGTTTCGCCTGATGATATGGTGGCTCGCTACGGCGCCGACGCTGCGCGCATGTACGCCTTGTTTGCTGCGCCTCCTGATCGCGATCTTGACTGGCAGGAAGATGGCGTCGCCGGAGTGACCCGGTTCCTGGGCCGCGTGTGGAGGCTGGTAACGAAGTATGCGCCGGTTTGTCGATCAGCCGTTCGAGGTCAGTCCAAAACGCAGGACAGCGGAGCAGTTGCGCTGAGGCTGCTGCGCAAGCTGCACCAGACGACGGCAAAGATTACGCAGGATTTCGAGGGCCGCTGGCATTTCAACACATGCGTCGCGGCCATCATGGAATTGGTGAACGAGATACAGGGGGCGGATGCGCAATTGGCGGCGGGCGAGGTGCCTGCTCCGGTGATGCATGAACTGCTGCAGACGCTGGTGCTGCTGCTCGCGCCGTTTGCGCCGTACCTTGCGGCGGAGTTGTGGGAGGAGCTTGGCGGCGAAGGAGCGGTGCTCAGACAGCCGTGGCCGAAGAGCGATCCGGAATTGGCGAAGGAAGACGAGATTGAGATTCCGGTGCAAATCAACGGAAAGCTGGTGAGCGTGATTCGCGTGCCGGCAGGATCCGATTCCAAGGTGATGGAAGCTGCAGCACTCGAAGAGGAGAAGGTAAAGGCGCGGATTGCCGGAAAGACGCTGGCCAAGGTCATCGTTGTGCCGGGACGCGCGGTCAACCTGGTGGTCAGGTGATTACGGGCAGCAGGGCAGAACAGATTCGAGGAACGCAAACGCTGGTCGATCAGATGGGCTGGATGCTGAAGCGCCCCCTGGTCGTTGCTGTGGAAGTAAGCTGGCGATGGCTGTTCGGTGTGCCGTTTCTGCTGGTTTGCTGGTCGCGTCTGCAGCATGTGTTCGCCGTACTCACGCCGGAGGACTCCGGTCTGAGCAACATCGACCCTTCCAATCCGTGGCTCGCGGCCGGGGCATTCAGCCGCGCGGTTACGAAGTATGATCCGCTGATTGCACACGAACTGCGCTGGCTGGTGCCGATCGCAGCCGTAGCATGGATCGTAGTCTCGGGACTTGGACGCAGCTTTGCCTTCCGGCTCATGCAGGCTGGGTTGCGCTTTCGTCCCCTGTCGATGATGGCGCTTCAGACCGTCTGGCTGATTCTGTTTGGAGGCATCTGCTGGGGCTGGTTCAGGTCTGTCGCCTGGGTGGCGACAACTCATTTTCCCGCCAACAGCGACCCGGACCTGATCGGTTTCTCCATCTGGCTCATCTTTCTTTCGCTGGGGTTCTTCACGCTGTGGGCGCTGGTGGGGTGGATCGTCTCGGTTGCGCCTGTACTAATGCTGATGGAAGAGTGCTCCGCACCTTCCGCTCTTGGATTAGCCCTGAGACTGGGACGCCCGTTCACGTCAGAGCTGTTCGAGATCGGGATGGTGATGGGAATCGTGAACCTGGCACTGATGGTGGTGGCGATGGTGCTGTCGGCTGCGCCGCTGCCGTTCAGCGATCAGCTTGGTAGCGATGCGCTGCACGTGGTGTGGACCGGGGCGACGGTGTTTTACCTTATTGCGCACGACTACTTTCAGCTGGTCCGGCTGAAGTGTTTTCTCCAGTTCTGGAAGATTTTTCGCAGCCAGCCGGATGGATTTCGCGCGGTAGGTTGGAGTCATTGCGAACACCGTCGTCATCGATTCTGAGCGCCCAGCGGAAACTCCATCATTGTGCCGTCGGACGGCCACTCCCAGCCGTGGTAGCTGCGCCGGCTTGCGGCCAGCGCGCATGTCGCCGGATTCTCCCCAATTGGTATCTGTGGTGTCGCACGTGTGCTGCAAGAAACATGATGGCTTGCAACACGCTCATCCATCCGCTCACCGGGTGTCGAAAGCCAGCATAGCCGGTTTGGTTTTCGCGGAGTTCACTGGCCCACTGCTCCAATTGCGTTTGAGATTCGTTCCAGGCTGCAATCAACTCCACCAAATCGATTTCATTGCCTGGGAGAATTACACGGGATACCAGGCCCGGTACTTTCACGCGTGCCGGAGAACGCATCAGCAGAATGAGAAGGTCGCTTTTGACGCGATGCACGAAGGCCACGCGGTCACATTGCCGCACGTTTTTCTGGATCTCAGCCAGGATGCCGCGCTCGGTTCGGATGACGTGATCGAGCACTTGAAGCGCCGACCACGAACCAGGTTTGCAACAGAGGCGAAGCTGCGCAGGAGCCCACGTAGCCACGTTATTCAGAAATAAGTCCTTCTGCTGCTGGAGCAAGCGAAACTCACTTACGGCCAATTCGCCCATGCAGTTTGCTCCGGTGCCTACTTCGAGCTTGCTGCGGCTTCTTCTTTCAGGTAGCCGGCAGCGAGCGTTCCCTTTGCTTTCGCAACGGGCAGCAGAGTCGGATAGAACTGCACGAATGTAGTGTCCACAGCCGCGTGAGCTGCGTGGCAAGTGTAACAGGGCGCGCCCTGGGGGACGAGCGTTCCGGTCTTATCGGGAGAATCAAATTCGAAAAAAGCCCACTTGCCGGGGAAGCGCGCTTCATCCTTCACGTGGACTTCGATGCCCATGATCCCGGTGTCCTGGAAATGGCCGCGCTGGTTGATCGACCCTTTGGTTTTCGCTCCGCGCACTTCAAGAACCATGAAAGTCTTGTCGGGCCAGATTCCGGTTGCCACAAAGCTGCGCCAGGCGGCGGGATTTACGAATACATTGTCGAAGACGGGTTGGCCCTGCATGTCCATCGCTTTCGGCGAGTAGCTCATGTCGATGCCGGATGTGAGGTAAATCCACTCGCGATAATCCCGAGGCGGCAGCAGATCGCCGTTGGCGGCATAGGCTGGGGCGTCGGTTGTTGCCGCGTGGGCTATCGCGGCTGGATGCCGACAGAGCGACACGGCCGTTGCGAGCGACAGAAGGCAGACCACGGCTGCCAGGTTTCGAGTTCCAGCGAACACAAGGACCTCCGATGGGATAAGAATCAGTTTCGAACGACCGGAAGTTCCGCAAAACGGATGGAGTTAGTGGTGCCGGCAATCCCGAGCTAAAACAATTTCAGGCGGATGACGAGATATTTTTTAGGATCGTCGCGGATGCTTTTGACCAGTTGCCGAGTCTGGTCCATGGTCTGGTCAGTGTGGTCGTAGAGAGACCGGTTCTGCATCAACTGTCCGATGGTGCCCTTGCCCTCGTCGATACTGGTGAGAATGCCGTCGAGGCGCGTTACCGTGTCATCGAGTTTTTTGGCAAATTCCGGATCCTTCGCTAGCTTGCCGATCGATCCCTTCCCTGCGTTTACGTCGGCAAGGAGTTGATTGGCGCTGGTGACCGCAGTGTTCAGATTCTTGTAGAGCGTGTCGTCCTTGACGAACTTGCCGGCCGTGCCCTGGCCATCCTGAATGCCGCTTGCAATCTGGTCGAGCTTATCAATCACGGAATTGGCGTGGGTATAGAGCGTGTCGTCATTGACAAGTTTGCCCAGCGTTCCGTGTCCATTGCTGATGGCTGCCGTTAACCTGTCGAGGTTGTCAGCAATGCGGTTCAATTTGGAATAAAAGACCGGGTCATTGATCAGACCGCCAAGTGTGCCGCGCCTTGAATTCAGAGTCTCGACCAGCTTGTTGGAGTTACGCATCAGCCGGGTGATTTCTTCGATTCCTGTCTGGCTGGCGCTGATAACGCTCTGTAAGTTGGATGCTTCAATCGAGACGAGTTCGGCGTTGTTGGCTGGCTGAGGGCCATTGGCGTGGGCGGAAGTGATATCGACATAGCTATCGCCGAGGACGCCTGCCTGGACAATCGAGGTTGTCGAGTCAACATGCAGATCATGAATATACTTGCCGCCAACCCGCATGCTGATCTCAACTGGCTTGGGGCCGCGTTCGGGCACGACGCGTATCCGCGTGATGTTGCCAATGGTGACGCCCTCAAGGGTTACCGGAGCGCCTGCCTTCAGGCCGCCTGCATTATCGAAATAGGTGCGAAGGGTGAGCTTGTTGGCGAAAAGGCCTCCCTCGGAGGAATTCATGAGGAGGATGACGAAAACCAGAACGGCCATGGCCGCCAGGACTAATGCGCCAACTCTCAGCTGGGACCACTGAATCTCTTTGCGGCTTGGCACGCCTACCTCATGAAGAAGCTGACCCGACCAGTCTGCGTCGTCGCCTTGAGAATAGCAGAAAGGGCAGGGGTTACCGAGCAGTTTGGTGAGGAGGCTGGAAGGTGAAACGAACGGGGTTTCTGTGGTTGGACCACGAAGGAGGAGCATGTTCTTTCGTTGCCAATGTGAATCAGGTGTTTTTGCGGACAAGGATACATGGGCAGCTCTTTAGCATTTAGATTCTGACATTTAGCAAAGGACGGCCGATGGATGGCGTGGCTGCTTTCGATTGGCTCGGGATCTCAGCCCTGGTTTTCCAGAATCACGTTGGCCATCGAGAGGCTTGCGGTATGCGTGATCGAAAGCGCGGCGTGAGCTACGCCCAGTTGCGCGGCAATCTCGGCGGCGCGGCCATGGAAGCGCAGGTTGGGGCGACCGCCGGGCTCCCGCACCACTTCGATCTCCAGCCAGTTCACGCCTCGGCTGATGCCTGTTCCGAGGGCCTTGGCGCCGGCCTCTTTGGCGGCAAACCGAGCGGCCAGGCTTTCGGCCGCATTGCGTTTGCGCAGGCAGTAGGCCTGCTCGGCGGGGGTGAAGACGCGATCCAGAAATCGCTTTCCGTAGCGCTCAAACGATTGCTGGATGCGCGCGATTTCAACCAGGTCAATACCGCTGCCGACGATCATGCTGTGTACCAAACTAACATCCGGAACCAGGGGCTGTAGAAATGCGAGCGTGCAGTGGATGGAAGGGATTCTGCTATTGGCTGGCGAACCGCTGCCTCGCTACGGCACAGCTTGAACCTTCCATCCTTCCCGCCGATAAAGCGGACATGAGGCAGGCTCAAGATTTAGGCAATCCGCTCCCGACAAATGCGATTCCATGGGCATTGCAGATGCGGGCAATCTCGCGGGAGGAGCCGTGCCGGATGGTCAAATCTCTGACCGGCGCGATTCTCGGATGCGGAGGCTGGGTTCTGAGCCGGAGCGCAAGCGATGCGGGTCTGATCGAGATCCTGTTTGAATTTGAGCGGGGCTCCTGCCTGGAAATCTACAGCATTTTGATTGCCGCGGGACTGGAACTCAGCCAGGGTGCCCACATTCGCTTTACCGAGCTCTGCCAGTGCACGAAGATGGTGCGGAAAGATTGCCGGGAAGAAATTGTCAGCATCGATCTGGAGGTACAGACGTCGCCGCTTCCCGAAGCGGGGGACGACGGTTGTCTCTTGTTGCCGCATTAATGCTTTTAACCGGCTTCGACCAGTCCATAACGCCGCTGCCATGCCTCTTTGAGGCGAGCTTTGATGCGTTCCTGTTCGCCTTTGGGGTATTCGCCGGGGGTTGCGACGAAGTGCGCTGCTTCGCGCTTGGCGAGTTCGAGGAGTGCGCGGTCGCGGACGAGGTTGGCGACGCGAAAATCGGGGAGACCGGCCTGTCGGGTGCCGAAAAATTCGCCGGGTCCGCGCATGGAAAGGTCAAGCTCCGCCAACTCAAAGCCGTCCTGGGTGCGGACCATCGCATTCAGGCGCTCTTCCCCTTGCTCGGAGACGTAGGGACCAGTGATGAGGATGCAGTAGCTCTTGGCACTTCCACGGCCGACGCGGCCGCGAAGCTGATGCAACTGCGCGAGGCCGAAGCGCTCGGCGTGTTCGACGACCATGACGGTGGCGTTGGGAACGTCGACTCCGACTTCAACGACCGTGGTTGCGACGAGGACGTCAATTTCACCGCGTTGAAAACGGCGCATGATCACTTCTTTTTCATCGGAATCCAGGCGGCCGTGAAGCAGGCCGACACGCAACCCGGCGAGGGGGCCGGTGCGGAGCTTTTCGTGCATGGCGACGGCGGACTTGAGCTCTGCTCCTTTACTTTTTGGAGCGGGCTTTTGGCTGGAGATGCCGGAGAAGAGCTCCGCGGTTTTGCCTTTGCGTATCTTCTTTGCCGGTTGAGTTACGGGCTCCGCGATCGTTGCTGTTGATTCGTCGTGCGAGAAATCAAGTTCGGGCTGGTCGTCGGTACTGCCTTCAATGACGGGGTAGACGATGTATGCCTGCCGCTTTTGCGCGACCTGCTTGCGCACGAAATCCCATACATCGTCGGCGCGTTCCTCGGGGACCCGTCGCGTGACGATGGGAGTGCGGCCGGGCGGCAATTCGTCGAGGATGCTGACGTCGAGATCGCCGTAAAGCGAAAGGGCCAGTGTGCGCGGAATCGGAGTTGCGGTCATGACCAGCACGTCGGGCTCCGGCTGATTCGGCTTCTTCATCAGCTTGAAGCGCTGAAGCACCCCGAACCGGTGCTGTTCGTCGACGACCACCAGGCCCAGGCGATCGAATTCGACTTTTTCTTCGATGAGGGCGTGGGTGCCGATGACCAACTGGGCCTCGCCGCGATTGATGAGGCCGCGGTTGGTACGCTTGCGTTCCTCATCGAGCGAGCCGGTGAGCAACACGATGCGATACTTTCGCGAGGAGCGCTCGAGCAGCTTCCGAGCGGCGAGGAAGTGCTGCGTAGCGAGAATTTCGGTGGGCGCCATGAGCGCTGCCTGATAGCCGTTTTCGATGGCCACGAGCATGGCCTGGAGGGCGACGATGGTTTTGCCCGATCCGACGTCCCCTTGCAGCAGGCGCCGCATGGGATTGGGCGCACGCATGTCGGTAACAATCTCGCCAAGGGTTCGCTTTTGCGCGGCGGTGGGGTGAAAGGGCAAGACTTCCCGGATGGCATTGCGGACCTTGTCGCTGGTTTCGAATGCGATTCCGCTACGTTCGCGCATGCGACGGCGCTTGAGTTCAAGACCCAGTTCAAGAAAGAACAGCTCCTCGAAGATGAGGCGGCGATGTGCCGGCGTCGCCCAGGACTGCAGTTGCGTCAGCGAAGTTCCTTCGGGCGGGAAGTGCACTTCGCGGAGCGAGGCTTCGCGGTCGGGCATGTCAAGGCGCCCAAGCATCGTTGCTGGCAGGCACTCCGGCACAGTGCCGCGCATGCTTTCGAGCAAGTTGAAGATTACTTTGCGCTGCCAGCGGGAGGCGAGTCTTGCGCCACCGAGCGACTCGTATACGGGTGTGATGCGGCCAACCTCGAGCAGGCGGGTCTCCGCATCGTCGCTCGAGTCGGGCAGGATCTCGAATTGCGGCTGGATCATTTTGAAGTTGCTGGACGAGCGGGAGGGTTCGATCTTGCCATAGAGAGCGACGGTCTGCCCGGCGTGGAATTTGCCGTCGAGATACGTGGCGTGGAACCAGAGGCACTTGAGCACGTGGCGGCCCTGCCCAACGGTTACCTCAAAGAGCGGCATGCGGCGCGTCCGCAGCAGGGCTGCGCCGCGTACTTCGGCGATGACGCTGGCGGTTTCGCCGGGCTTGAGTTCGTCGAGACTGCGGGGGTTCTGGCGGTCCTCATAGCGAAAAGGAAGATGGTAGAGCAGATCTTCGGCAGTCCGGATACCTTTCTCGGCCAGCATCTTCGAGAGCTGCGGACCGACACCGCGCACAAACTGGATTTCACTTTCAAGGCCGGGCACACTCAGGATGCTAACGCATTCCGGCGCGGGCCATCCCATGTCGGCATCACGGGTCGCGAGGCAAGCTTGCAGATTCTTCGAAGGTATTGCGCTTTGGGCGGCCACATCGGATAATCCACGGCAACCCTAATGCGATGCCCGCGAGACTGGAGACGCAGATGCCTACCGTTGCCGCAATCATGTCGGAATTAAAAAAGAAGGGGAAGGAACAGACACGCAAGATTTATGCGCGCCACGGGATGGATCCGGAACGGCTGTATGGCGTCAGCGTTGCCGATATGAAGGTGATCGCGAAGACCATCCGGGGAGAGCAGGCTTTGGCGTGCGAGCTCTATGAATCCGGAATCATGGACGCGATGTACCTGGCCGGCATGGTGGCCGACGGATCGAAACTGAGCAAAGCCCAACTGAACAAATGGGCGAAAAGCGCTGTCGGTCTGCAGATGATCTCGGAGTACACGGTGCCGTGGCTTGCGGTCGAGAATGCCTCGGCGCGCGAGCTGGCGCTGGAGTGGATGAAAGCGAAGGACGCCGCCGTTGCCGCGTGCGGCTGGTCCACGTACGCGGGACTCTTGTCGTTGAGAGCCGACGAAGATCTTGATCTCAAGGAGATTGAAGTGCTACTCGGCAGGATTCCGAAGGAGATTGGCACTGTGCCCAACCGCGTGAAGTACACGATGAACATTTTCGTGATCGCTGCGGGAAGCTACGTCAAACCTCTGTTGCACCAGGCCAAAGCAATCGCCAAACAGCTTGGCACGGTCAAGGTTGATATGGGCGAGACTGAGTGCAAAGTGCCGCTGGCGGCTGCATACATCGAGAAGATCGAAAAGATGGGGCGAGTGGGGAAGAAGCGTAAGACATTGCGCTGCTGATGGCCCTGGCTGGAAGTACTCTAGAACTCGGAAATCGCGTGCCGCGCTGTGCGCACTTCGGCTGCGAGGACACGGAGCACTCTTAATGTAAGGGACGGATCGCTGAGCATAAGGCTGTTGAAATCTTCCTTGCTCACGAAGCCGAGTTCCGCATCCTTTTCGGCATTGGCCGTAAGAGTGTACGGTTCATTTCCAACGAGAGCCGGCAAGCCCAGCAGCGAACCAGGATGAAGCGCGATCGAAAGCAGGCTGCCCCCGGTAGGCGATTGCATTGTGAGCCTCGCCCTTCCCTTGCGGAGGATGTAGAGGCCGGCAGGGGCGCCTCCCTGCACGAAAAGGGAGCGCGGTTCCGTGCACACCATCGTCGAAGAGCGTTTTTCCAGAGCTTCGATCAGTTCCTTGTCCGCAATGAATGAGGAAGAATCAAAATTCACCGAAGCGCTCCAGAATGTATGTGTAGCCATACCGATCACGACCCTATCCAAAGAATAATTTCATGGATTCAGGCGCTCTCCTGTGATGTTAGTCACATGCGGGTGGTTGAGACCGGGTTTGAAGTTTTCCGTCGGGCGATTGTCAATCTAAAGTTAATGATCGCTTTTATGACGCAACGCAAAGCATCAATGAGGGTTATTGCCTCGTATCGAAGGCTTGAGCGGGGAGCGCCGGCGAGGGGTTCAGCACGTTCCATGGAGTTGCCGGGCTCAATTTATTTTCGCTGGCTCAATGCGATGAACTTCATTTTTTGGTCGGCTCAACGGTATTCAGGGCTGTCGCACCTGCGGGAGTTCCCGGCGTCCGGGCGAACATGACATAGATTTCTTTTCCAGTGGTTTCCCGTTCCACCTGGGTCCAACCGGGCGTGCGTTTCAAGAGGTAGGAGATCGGCATGGAGTCAGTTACGAGGATGTGGTCGATTCTGTACTTATCGAATAGTTCAAGGGGCCCGGCCAGGTACATGACCTGGAGATAGGCGGCAAGAACTCCGTGATGCTCGAAGATATCGAATCGCGAATCGATAAAGTCGGGCTTGGAATCGAAGGTCATCATGCCGCCGACATAGTCGGAGTTGAAGGTGCGCCACGAGGGTTGAATCGACGCCAGCGTTTGCAAGGGGAAGAAGGAGCTCAGCTTGGTGTCCAGTTTCTTTTCGGTTGGGAAGATGAAAAAGAAAGTGAGGGCGGCAGCGGTGACCATGAAGGCATTGGCTGCCGGAATTGTTTTTTCATCCGATCCGAGATTGAAAGCCCGGCGAAGATCGACCGCGAGAAAGGGCGTGGTGAGTATTGCGGCCATGAAGAGGAAGCGCATGTGGATGAGCGCGGCATACCAGGCGAAGAAAATGAAAGCCAACTCGTAGACCCGCCACTTGCGGCCTTGAATTGCGTTGCAGATCACCATGAGACACATGGCGCCAAATGCTGCTGCTCCGGCGACGGAAGTGAGATCCAGGGGCTTCCATTCCATCACGTTGGCGATGTTCAGTTTCTGGTTGAACATCATGTCGATGGGGTTCCAGACGAGGTGCCACCCATACGGATTGACGAAGAGTGCGCCGATGGAAAGACCGAGAACGGCGAGGAAGCGATTCCGTTCGGCAGGAGTGAAGGCCTCCTGTTCGACGACACCTTTTTTCACTCCGAACGCGCCGCAAAGGATGTACAGGACAAGCAAAGCCAAGCCGATAAGCCAGCTGCCGTGCAGATTGACCCAGATGCAAAAAAGGGGTGGCAACAACCAGAGGGCGCGTGTCTTTCCTCGTTCTGTTGCTTCAAGAATGCCAAGCTCGAAGGACATGGCGATGTAGGCCATTGCGATGGTACGGGGGCCGGCGTTTACAGAGATGAGCAGGAACGCGAGTCCGGCCGCCCACCATGCCGCCCCGGCGTGACCCGAGCGGCGGTAGCCGCGCCAGTACATGAAGGCAAGGTTGACGGCGGTCATCAACCATTCAACGAGATAGATGCCGCGAAGGTGAAGCGCCTGGTAGCTGAACCAGTAGGGAAGTTCGGCGAGCCATTCCGGGTTCTCCCACGGCTGTCCGCCGACGGTAAAGGAGTTGGTTTCGGTCGTCATGAAGTGATGCGTCGACATAAGCTGACGGGCATTCGCCAGATGCCACCAGATGTCGGGGTCGCGCAGGGATTCGAGAGTGGGATTGAGCGAAGTGGTGAAGATGACCGGCAGCACAATGAGGACAGAGATGCTCATCAGGTGCCGGGAGAAAATGCGTTTGAAGATGCGCAGCATCGGGCTGGTTGTCCCGACGGGCGCATCCTCGGCGTGCACGGGGCTCTCAATGGCGGAGGTGGAGTCCATTGTTCTACGTTACCCGCCGGACGATCTGGCGGGGAAGTGCAAGAGGGGGGGAGAGAATACACGGTGGTACTGTCAGGCCCCTCGGATCTCGATCACTTTTTCTGAATAGAGGTGTGCGGGACGGTCTGAAATGGTTCGCCTGCGGGGATGAACTGAATGGGCATTCCCGGAAAGATGGTGTGCAGCCATCGGGCGCACTCGTCCATGCCGGCTTCCTCTGAGACAACGTGACCGAGCAGGATAAGGGCTTTGGGTCGGCCCTCAGCGGCGGCATCGACGACGTATGGGACGGTTTCCCACTCGCGCGATTCACCAGCGACGAGAAGCTGAACGTCATCCTGCTCGAGCGTCTTGATCTGGCGATCGGCTCCGGAGGCACCGGGCATCAGCGCGATCTGCGTAACGGACATCGCCGGGTCTCCGACAATGCGGATGGCGCGGGCGCCAGTACTTTTCTGAAGCGAAGCGGCGACCTGGCCGACTGTCGTTGGGGGAAGCGTGAACAGGTTGGGATTCGCGCTGTTCTGATACTTTCTCCATCCAAACTGGTCGATCATGCCGGCGAGGATTCCGTCGGGTTTGCGTAGGTGCCAGGTGTCGTGGAACCGATAGACGACGAGGTGGTGCTCGCGGATGTAAGCGAGCTTCTGTTGGTAGACGGGATCAGAGACAAACTGCGACTGCTGGTCGAGATGGTTGTAGAAGGTCGGTTCGTGGGTGATGATGAGGTTCTTGCCGCTTGCCACGGCTTTTTCGAGTACCGGATAGGTATCCATGAACGTGGTGACGATGCCGGTAACCACGGTGTTGGGATCGCCTGCCTTGAGCGTATCGACGGTATCGGGAGGGGGTGTTGCTCCGGTGGCCGCGATGACGCGCTGCATTACTTCGGCGGCGGTGAGGCCTTTGCTGGGGCTTTGCGCCACGCAGGCGGGCAGAAGAAACATCAGCGACGCTAGAAACGTGGCGTGAAGGTTTCCAATTCGAGTCACAACTCCTCCAAGGAATCCGATTCGGAGGAAGTCTACATTGCCAGACTGCGAGCGTCTGTGATCAAAGCTTCGGATGCGCAGCGATCGCCACCAGAACTTCATCGAGCGCGGACTTCCAGGGAGCGAGGCACACGTTGAAGGTGCGCTGCAGCTTGTCATTGGAAAGTACTGAATTCAAAGGACGTTTTGCGGGGGTGGGGTAGTCACTGGTCGCGATCGGATTGACTTTGGGAACCTCGTCTTCAAGAAGCTTGTGTGCGCGCTTGAAGATGGTGCGCGCGAATTCGTACCACGAAACTCTGCCGGAGCAGGTCATGTGGTAAACGCCGGACCAGGACGGAGACGCACCAAATTTCTTTTCCAGTATGCCCCCGGAGATTGCTTGAGTCGCCCGTGCCAATTCCGCGGCGGTTGTGGGGGCGCCTACCTGATCGTCGACCACATTCAGGGAGTCGCGTTCGCGGCCGAGGCGCAGCATGGTGAGGACGAAGTTCTTGCCTTCAGGCGCATAGACCCAACTTGTGCGGAAGATCAGATGTCGGCCACCTACGCTGCGAATCGCTTCTTCGCCCGCGAGTTTGCTGGCGCCATAGACGCTGAGCGGATCGGTCGCGTCGTCTTCGACCCACGGTCCACGCTTCGAACCGTTGAAAACGTAATCGGTGGAGTAGTGAATCAGGAGAGCGCTGGCGCGCTGAGCCTCTTCCGCGAGTATGCCGGGAGCGCGCGCATTGATGGCGAAGGCGAGATCGCGCTCGCTCTCGGCGCGATCGACGGCCGTATACGCTCCGGCGTTGACAATGATGTCGGGCGCAATTTTGCGCACCTGATCGCGGATCTGGTCGGCGTCGGCGAGATCGAGGGAGGCGCGGTTGCAGCCGATCACTTCGGCGGACTCTGCAAAGCTCTTGAGCAGCGCCCGACCTACCTGACCGTCGGCACCGGTGACGAGAACGCGCGGCCAGATGCTCACGCGAATACCTCTGCGGTTGCGAGCGTTGCCCCTTTCGCGTCTTTCTCTGACACGATCGCTTCTTCTGGCACAACGGGCCATGCGATGGCGAGTTCCGGATCGTTCCACACAATGGTGCGCTCGCCCTGGGGGTTGTACGAATCAGTGACCTTGTAGGCGAACCCGGCGACTTCGCTGAGGACAAGGAACGCGTGGCCAAAGCCCTCGGGGATCCAGAGCATGCGGCCGTTTTCGCCGGTCAATTCAACGGCGACATGATCGCCGAAACAGGGTGAATTGCGGCGCAGATCAACTGCAACATCGAGCACGGCGCCGTGCGTGGCGCGGACCAGTTTCCCCTGCGGGTTGATGGTCTGGTAGTGGATGCCGCGAATTACGTTCTTCTTCGAGATCGAAAAATTGTCCTGCACCCAGGTGCATGGCAATCCCGTAGACTCGAATGCCTTGTGATTCCAGGTCTCCCAGAAAGCGCCTCGATTGTCGCTGTGAATCTTCGGCGTAATCAGGAGCACGCCGGGTAGGGAGGTTTCTTCGATATTCATAACTCGCTGATTCCTGCGGGAATTTGCCGCTCGTTGCGCAGCGCGAGGAGGTACTGTCCATATCCGCTCTTCGCCACGGGTTTGGCCAGTTCTTCAAGCTGTTCGGCGGTGATGTAACCGAAGTGATAGGCAATCTCTTCCGGGCAGGCGATCATCAATCCCTGCCGGCGTTCGATGGTTTGAATGTAGAGGCCGGCCTCGAATAGCGAATCGTGAGTGCCGGTGTCGAGCCATGCCATGCCGCGGCTCATGACCTGCACTTTCAACTTGCCGGCTTCGAGGTAGAGGCGGTTGAGGTCGGTGATTTCGAGTTCGCCGCGCGCGGAGGGTTTGAGGTCGGTGGCGAGCCTAACGACATCGTTGTCGTAGAAATAGAGTCCGGTAACGGCGTACCGCGACTTCGGCTGTTTGGGCTTCTCTTCAATGCTGATGGCCTTGCCCGCGTCATCGAATTCAACCACGCCGTAACGCTCGGGATCATGCACCGGATACGCGAAGACCAGCGCGCCGCTTTTCAATTGCGCCGCACGCTGCAGATCGCGCGAGAACGATTGGCCGTAGAAGATGTTGTCGCCGAGGATGAGCGAACAGGTATCGTTGCCGATGAATTCGTGCCCGATGGTGAATGCCTGGGCGAGGCCGTCCGGGCTGGGCTGCACGGCATAGGTAAGGTTGATACCCCAGCGCTTGCCGTCGCCAAGGAGTTGAACGAAGCGATGCGTGTCCTCAGGCGTGGAGATGATGAGAATATCGCGTAGGCCGGCGAGCATCAGCGTGCTCAGCGGGTAGTAGATCATCGGCTTGTCGTAGACGGGTAAAAGCTGTTTCGAAACGACGTGTGTGACGGGGTAGAGACGTGTTCCCGAACCACCGGCAAGAATGATCCCCTTCATTGCGCAATCCTCTCCTCGTAGTTCTGCTTGATCCACGTGAGATAGGCGCCGCTGCGCACATTCTCGATCCAGGATGCGTGATTGAGATACCACTCGACGGTGTTGCGAAGACCGCGCTCGAAGTCAACAGAGGGCGTCCAGCCAAGCTCCCGTGCGATTTTGCGCGCATCGATCGCATAGCGACGATCGTGGCCCGGCCGATCTGCGACAAACTTGATGAGATTGCGACGCGGGCCGATGTTTGCATCGGGACGGAACGTGTCGACCAGGTCGCAGATCGTATGCACGACATGCAGATTGTTGCGCTCGCTGTTGCCGCCCACGTTGTAGGTTTCTCCGAGTTTGCCGCGCTCGAGGACCGCACGAATGGCCGAGCAGTGGTCGTCGACGAAAAGCCAGTCGCGGACGTTCTGGCCATCCCCGTAAACCGGCAGCGCTTTGCCTTCGAGAGCGTTCATGATCATGAGCGGGATGAGCTTTTCGGGAAACTGGAAAGGGCCATAGTTGTTGGAGCAGTTGGTGGTGAGCACGGGAAGCTTGAACGTGTGGAAGTAGGCGCGTGCGAGGTGATCTGAAGCTGCCTTCGAGGCCGCATAGGGGCTATTCGGCGCGTACGGTGTTGTTTCGGAAAACGCCGGGTCATCGGGGGAAAGCGTTCCGTAAACCTCGTCGGTGGAGACATGCAGAAAGCGGAAGTGGGCTTTCGCCGCATCGTCGAGCGTTGACCAGTAGCGGCGTGCCTGTTCGAGCAGCGTGTAAGTGCCTTGCACGTTGGTGTGGATGAAGGCGCCGGGATCGACGATGGAACGATCGACGTGGCTTTCGGCGGCAAAGTGCACGATGGCGCGCGGACGATGCCCGTTGAGCGCCGCGGCAACTGCCTCGGCATCGCAGATGTCGGCGCGCACTAGTTGGTAGCGCTTGTCGTCTTCGAGGGCCGCGAGGTTTTCGGGGTTGCCGGCGTAGGTCAGCAGGTCGAGATTCACAACCGGCGTGCCGACCGTCTCGATCCAGCGCAGCACAAAGTTCGAACCAATGAATCCGGCGCCACCTGTAACGAGAATCTTGTTTTGGGTATCTGTCATCGACGAAGTTTTTCCTTCAATGTGAGGGAGTAAGTGAACGGCCCGCCGTGCATTGCCCACATGACCCGGCCGTTTCGCGTTTGGGCCCGATGCAACTACACCGCGTAAGTCTATCGTAATTCGTAGGATGGGTTTTCCGAGACTCTAGCAAAACTGCATTATGGGAAGACGTTTCCAGTGGCCGCTCTTGCATAGACTTGGATGCACTTATGCGAGGAACATGCAGTCGCCGTAGCTGAAAAATCGGTAGCGGTTATCCACCGCGTGACGATAGGCGGCCAGCACGCTCTCACGGCCCGCAAAAGCGCACACCAGCATCAGCAGGCTCGACTGTGGAAGATGGAAATTGGTCAATAAGGCCCCAACCAACTGAAATTCGAAGCCCGGTGCGATGAAGATATTCGTCTCCCCGGAGTGAGCGGCGAGCAATTCCGATCCGGTTCGCTTGGCTGCGGCCTCGAGGGTGCGCACCACGGTTGTGCCGACGGCGATGATGCGGCGTCTTTCGCAGTGTGCGCGATTCACGGCATCGGCCGTCTCGGCTGGGATGCTGTAGCGCTCGTGATGAAGGCGGACCTCATTGACGCGTTGGACACGCAACGGCGCAAAGGTGCCCAGACCGACGTGGAGCGTCACGCGGGCAATCTCAACCCCACACGCAGCGATCTGTTCCAGCATCAGCGGCGTGAAGTGCAGCCCGGCTGTCGGTGCGGCAACAGATCCTCGCTCTCGCGAAAACACAGTCTGGTAGCGCTCGCGATCGGCCGATTCATCTTCGCGATGGATGTAGGGCGGCAGGGGAATGTGCCCTATGCGGTCGAGGATTCCGAAGAAGTCTTCGACGGGTGCAAATTCGATGAGACGATCGCCATATTCTCCGCGCTCCAGCACCTCGGCTTCGAGCGCGATCTGGCCGTTAACGTCGGGGAAGACAAGGCGCTCACCGATGGTGATCTTGCGACCGGGGCGCACCAGTGCGCGCCAGCGGTTGTCGCCCGTGGGTTCGGTGAGCATCACTTCGATGCGGCCGGTGGGCTTTTCCTTTTCGCGGCGCAAGGTTCGCCGTGCATAGAGCCGCGCTGGAATCACCCGGCTGTCATTGAGCACGAGAAGGTCACCCGCGCGCAGCAGGGAAGGGAAATCGCTGAAATGGCTGTCGCGCAACTCGCCGGTCGTGCGGTCCATCGCCAGCATCCGGCTTTGACCGCGTTGGGTGGGCGGTTGCTGGGCAATCAATTCTTCGGGGAGTTCAAAATCGAAATCTGTGACCCGCAAATCCGTCATGATGCCTTCTGCCCGAGATGTGCGAGAGCCCGCAGCCTTGCGTGTTCGATGGCGGCGTTCAGTTCCCGACGCATGACCTCAAATTGCTCTGCAGGCAAATCGGGCGGCACGCGGGTCCACTGAGCCCAACTCACGACAATGCGCGTGAACGGCCTGGGAATGAGGAAACGATCCCACGAATTCAGGGTCCATGCATGCTCGGGCTGCAGGTGAAATGCGCCGATGGGTGCGCCTGTGGCTTGAGCCAGCTTGATCGGTCCAAGTTTGGTTTCGTAGATTGGCCCGCGGGGACCGTCGGCCGTAAAGATTGCTGTGCGTCCGGATTCGATCACGCGCTTCAGGCCCAGGAGTCCCTCGCGAGCGCCCCGCGAACTTGACCCACGCACAGCGTCGAAGCCGAACAACCGAAGTACGCGTGTGATGAGTTCGCCGTCAAAGCTGCGGCTGATGAGAATCACGGCGCCGGAACGGCGGAAATACATGGCGCAGGGAAGAACGCACTGATGCCAGAAACAATAAATTTCAGGCCCTGCTTTTTGCCCGAAGACGACCGGCGTTACGCCATCTTCCGCGATGACTTCGAAGCGCCAGGTCAGACCCACGATCCACAGGAGCGCCCATACACAGCGCGGCACAATGGCCAGCAGAATCCGCTGGCTCAAGGTAAATCTGGTGCTCTCCTGGTCGGTCACTTTCCTGATTTTACGCGTCGCGCGTTCTGCATTTCAGCAATGGGCGTCGAAGCTGAGGTATGCTCAACACGCGGCTATCAGAATGGCATGGGGAAAATTAAGCTACAGGTTGCGAGCCCTCTGGAGGAATTCACGCAACCTGTAGGATAGCCGCCCCCTACTTCTGGCATGGCAGCTAACGTCGAAACAGCGCTAACCAAAGGTCCAATGCGAACATCAAATCTGCGGTCAGCAGCCATTACTTAAGTCATGACAATCATATTTCGGAGAGCCGCAGATTCAATCACACGAATGGGTTAGTCACAAAAACGAATGGGGTGAGGGACTTCACCAGACGGTGACTATTACGCGTGTGAGATAGCCTTACGCGGATAAAAAGGGACACGCTGGAGGCTTGCGGCAATTGCGCCAATCGCACGGGTCGATCCGCGCGCGAATTGAGCGGACGCTCTCAGCTATAGCGCAGCCAGCGGACCAGTTCCGGCAGCGTGGCGCGCTTGCCGTACATGAGGATTCCGACGCGATAGAGCTTCGCGGAGATCACCAGAACCATCCAGATACTGACAAGCAGAAGCCCGATGGAGACCGCGAATTGCCATTTTGGCGGAGTCTCCGAAGCCATGCGCAGAAACATAATGATGGGCGCGGTGGGAGGAAAGAGTGATCCGGCAATCGCCCACAGCGAATTCGAATCGTTGATAACAACCAGAATCAGCGAAAAGCTCAGCCATGTCGGGGCAGCAGCGAGCGGCATGTACATCTGCAACTCCTGCTCGGTTTCGCAGGTGGCCGCGAGACCGGCGAACAGCGAACTGTAGAGCAGGTATCCGAGCAGGAAGTACACGGGGAAGAGCACCATTTCAAGTGCGGAGATGTGAACCGCATGATCACCGCTCAGGAACGAAGCCGCGTATGGTGTGCCGATCAGGATGGTTCCGGCAACCAGCCAGATCCCGATCTGTGTGAGGCCCACGGCGCCTACACCGATCAGTTTCCCGGCCAGCATATCGGAAGGACGGGTAATGGAGAGCATGACTTCGAAGATGCGCGACGTCTTTTCCTGGATGACGGAGCGTGCGACGTTCATGCCGTAGATCATCGTGGTCATTGAAAGCAAGAGGGCCATGACGTAGCCCTTCCAGAATGAGGCCGTGACATTGCTTTTTACTACGGTGCCGTCTTTTTTTACCTGGTAAGTCTGAACATGGATGCCGTCGACCAGCTTGTCGGCCGAGTCGTGGGCCATGCCGCCGCCTGTGAGCTTTGCGTCGAGCATCGCGTGATTGACGGCTTCATGAAGGCGGCCGCCCGTCATGAAATCGCCGGCCGACTGCGATGTATATGTCGCGATGGGAGGCTGGCCCGACGGTGTTTCCACCCAAAGGAAGCCGTCGATTGCTTTGGCGCGAACTTCGTTGACAAGTGTGTCATGATCGGCGGTTGAAGCCGGCGCCACAACATCGACTCGGGTTTTGGCATCCTTGTCTCCGAGCAATTGAGACTTGATCTCATTCGCGAGCACAGGATCACTCGAGGCGACCGCAAGGTGTCTTCCCGATCCAAGGCCGCGATTGGAGAGATAACCGATAAAGAATACGGCCGCAAAGATGAGGGGTAGGCCGAAGGTGGTCATTTTGAAAGCGCGCCCACGCACCTGTTCCAGGTACTCGCGTCTCGCAACCAGCCAGATGTTACGCATCGACCTTCCCTCCAACCGTCTGAATGAAGATTTCTTCGAGCGAAGGCTCGACCATTTCAAAGCGAAAGATCCGCGCGTTTGTCGAGGCTTCGTGTAACAGCTTTTGTGCATCACCGTGTTCCTTGAGGCGGATCTCGGCATGTCCGGAGAAGTTTTTGGCTTCGGCGATCTCCGGGCTTTTGAGAAATTCGGCGCTTCCCTCGAACTCCACGATGATGCGATTGCGCTCGTAGCGCGACTTGATGTCGCGCATGCGGCCGGAGAGGACCGCCTTTCCTTTATCAATAAGACAAATGGAGTCGCAGAGCTTTTCCACCTGATCCATGCGATGGGTGGAGAAGACGATGGCCTTTCCCTGGTCCTTCAGTTCCAGCAGAGTCTGTTCCAGAAGCTTGGCGTTGACGGGATCGAGGCCGCTGAACGGTTCGTCCATCACGATCAGGCCGGGATCGTGCAGCAGCGAACCGATGAATTGGATCTTCTGCTGCATTCCTTTGGAGAGTTCTTCGGTCTTCTTAGGTAGTGCGTCGTCAATGTCGAGGCGTTTTGCCCAATCGGTCGCGCGCTTGCGCGCTTCGGCGGCAGCGAGCCCATGCAATTCGCCGAAGAAAACAAGCTGCTCGATGACCTTCATTTTCTTGTACAGGCCACGTTCCTCAGGCAGATAGCCGACGCGTTCCAGGCTCGCGCGCTCAAACGGCTTTCCGAAAAGCTTGATCGTTCCTGAGTCGGGCATGGTAATGCCCATCATCATGCGGATGGAACTTGTTTTACCGGCGCCGTTCGGCCCCAGGAGCCCGAACATCTGTCCCGCGTCGATAGAGAGGCTCAGATCGCGTACCGCGACTTTGCTCTCGTAGGCCTTGGTGACTCCTGCGAGTTCGACGACTGGCATTCCTACTCCTGGAGTTTGGGGTTTGGGCCGGACCTTGGGGAGGGTCCAACTGAAGTGTACCTAAAGCTGCTTTGGCGGCACTTCCATGTCTTGCGCGTAGCAGGAGACGTTGGTTCAGTTACAAGCCCCTAGTTGTGCTTGTTGTATTCCGGGGGACCGGCTATGACGAGTGCGTCTTTATCTCCGTATACGTACCAGCAGCACCAATCGGTCTCATGGTTCGGCTGATCAAGGGGGGAAATGAGGTCGCGGTAGATTACGCGGCCAAAGATAAAGAGCTTCTCCTCCCATTTTTCAATGCGTCTGAACTGATCATCGGAGGCGCAGTAGGATCGAACGTCGGCGCGGCGGAAGGGGCGGATGCCTGCAGACTCTCCGGGGAGCAGGATGATGGGCTCAAACGGTGTGGCTGATTTTCCACTGTCATAGTCGGGCGTCGCAGGCAGTTTTGTCTCATCGGACGCGATTTTGACGCAGTCGGCCTTGGCGAGGATGCGGGCCGGCGTGCGGCCGCGGTTGGTAGCCATTACCTTGAAGCCGTGCTCGACCGTGAGGAAAGGTTCGATGGTGATGACGATCCAAGGCCGGCCGGAGTCGACGATCGCCTGGGAGCTTTCCAGCGCGGCGTTTGCACATTGCAGAGCTGCCTGCGCCGCGGCCACCCCGAATTCGGTCTGCCGCTGGATGTTCTGGAGGATCTTGAACGCCAGGATGACGCCGATGTAGCCCAGAATTACAAGAACGAGCAGCGCACCCCACAGCACCTTATCGTGCCAGGTCCAGACTGTAGGCTGTGTTGTCGGAGAAGTAACGACAATCTGGGGAGGGGTGCCGGTCGAGGGCTGGTCGGGGTCCGGGTCGCGGGGCGAGGTCTGGATGGATTTCGCGGGAGCGGAAGCGGACTTGGGGGTGACTCCGGTACCGGGTTTCGGTGCAGCCTGGGACGGCTTCGGTGGGGCACTTAATGGCCGTGGCGCCGATTCGGGATCTGACTGGGCATGACTGAAAGCAGGCGACAGTCCGCATGCCAGGATCAGAAGGAGAAAAGCGGGTCGCCTGAACATTAGAAGAAGAATACAACGGTCCAGAGCCAAACTGCCGGTTACCGAAGGAGTTCGCATGCAGATAGCAAACAGGACCCCGCAGGCGTCCTTCCGGTCAATCCTTGTCAATTGGCCTCCTTGGAGCGGTCAAAGGAGCGGTCAAACGGGGCGAAGCATTTCGAGGGGAGGCGAATCGAACAACCGGTCGCCGATGTTCCGATTCGAGAGAACTCATACAGGGAATGGAAGAGTGGGGCCAACCTCTATTTTTGGCCTGCACATAGCCCCATCTAGGCATTACTCCGGTGTATACCCGTTATTGCACAGGGGTACTCCCCATGTGCACTTCCGTGTACACTAGCCTCGATACCCCCAACGTAACGCATTGAATCCAGCGAGAGTTGACATGCGCGAAAATGAGGGCAGAATTGCTCTATCGGACAAGCCATCTTCGCGGGAGCGGAGAAGGAGGAAGTTGGCAGAATTTGCAACACCCTTATGCCTGGTGGCCGACCCTCGCCGTGCTTGTTGTGGCGACGGTTACTGACATTCGCAGCCGGCGGATTCCAAACTGGCTGGTGTTTCCGTTCTTGCTGGGCGGGCTGGTGGTATCAACCTGGGTCGCAGGGTGGAATGGCCTGGGACAGAGCCTTGGGGGGATGCTGCTCGGCGGCATGATTTACGGGGTACTGGCAATGATGGGCGGCATGGGGATGGGCGATGTAAAGCTCTGCGCCGCAATCGGAGCCTGGATTTGGTGGAAGCAACTGGTTTTCGCATTGGTATTTATCGCAGTAGCCGGCGGAATCATGGCCCTTGGCTGGGCGGTCGTCGGAGGCTTCATGGGAGAAATGTTTACGGGAGCTGGGGATTTGCTGTTTGGGTGGAAGAAGCGCGGTTTGCATGCGCCCGAAGACCTCCAGCTTTCCAACCCAAAGGCACGCAAGATGCCTTATGCTCCGGCGATTGCAATTGGTACTCTTCTTTCCTTCTTTTCTCATTGAGAACGAGCTTGAAAAACGACTAGAGTATGCTGACAACCCCGAATACGGTGTCTCTGTAACTCTGGCGCAAGAACTTGGGAGTTTTGATTCTGTGACTGACAACACGCACGACTCTGATCCCCTGGGCGGCAATGTACTGTCCATCGCGCTGATCTGCCCTAGTGAGCAGCGCAGGAGGACAATTGCGAGCGCATTGAACAGCTCGCATGCCGCGATTGTGCGGGAATACTCCTCTTATCCCCCGACGCTGAAAGAGATGCCCAGGATGCTGGGCGAAAAGGCGTTTGACGCGGTCATTATTGACCTTGAATCTGACGTTGAATATGCCCTGGAACTGGTGGAGTTTGTTGCTTCAAGCAGCGCGACCACGGTGATGGTGTACACGTCTCGGCTCGATCCGAACCTGATGGTTCGTTCGATGCGGGCCGGTGCGCGCGAATTTCTGTCGGATCCCATCGACTCGAATGCTCTCTCGGACGCACTGATCCGTGCGTCCTCGCGCCGCCAGGGAGGCAAGTCCTCAAAGAAGACAGGTGGGAAGATCCTGGTCTTTCTTGGCGGAAAAGGGGGCTCCGGCGTTACCACTGTGGCGTGTAATTTTGCCGTCGCCCTGGTGCAGGAGTGCCAGCAGACCGCAGTTCTGATTGATCTTGATCTGCCGCTGGGTGACGCGGCGCTCAGTCTTGGATTGACGACGCAGTTCTCCACGGCGGATGCGTTGCAAAACGCGGACCGCATGGATACGAACTTCTTCACCAAGCTGCTCACGACCCACAACTCCGGTCTTCCGGTGTTGGCGGCTCCGGGAAGATTTCCCCAGGTTCAGGCAAGTAACGACGCAATCGACAAGATGCTGAACGTGGCCCGGCAGGAATTTTCGTTTGTGGTGATCGATGCCGGATCGCGATTCGATTTGACAGACGCAGTGTGGTTCGAACAGGCCGATACGGCTTATCTGGTGATGCAGGCGGGGATTCCCGAACTGCGCAACTCGCACCGGCTGATATCGGAGTTTTTCAAGTCAGGAACTCCCAAACTCGAGATCGTGCTGAATCGATATGTAAAGAGTTCCATGGGCGTGGATGAAGAACATATCGAGAAGGCGCTCACCAAACCGATCGCGTGGAAGATTCCCAGCGACTACTACAACGTCCGGCGTATGCAGAACGAGGCAGTACCGCTGGCTCTCGAAGATTCAAGCATTTCAAGGGTACTTCAGGACATGGCACGAGCGGCTTGCGGGATGCCTCCCAAGCCGGAAAAGCGAAAAGGCTTCAGCCTTTTCAAATAATCCCCCGTTATTTGACGGAATTCGTAATTGAGGACGGCGCATCGTGGAATCAATGAATCTGGAAAACTTCAAAGCAGAGGTACACCGTACGCTGCTGTCGAAGCTCGATCTGGAGAAGCTCTCCCGCATCAACTCCAGTCAGGCGCGTCAGGCTGTCTCGAGCATTATCAGCGAGATCATCAGCGACCGTCGGGTGCCGCTAAGTTTCGATGAGCAGGAGAAGATCCAGACTGATCTGCTGGATGAGGTGTTTGGTCTCGGACCGCTCGAGCCGCTGCTCAAGGATCAGAAGATCTCCGACATCATGGTCAACGACAAGGACCATGTGTTCATTGAAAAAGGTGGACTGCTGACGCGCGCGGATGCTTCATTCCGCGACGACCGGCACCTGCTGCAGATCATTGACCGCATCGTGTCGCGCGTGGGACGCCGCGTTGATGAGTCTTCGCCGATGGTGGACGCTCGCTTGCCGGATGGTTCGCGTGTTAACGCGATCATTCCGCCGCTTGCGCTCGACGGCCCTTCCATGTCGATCCGCCGTTTCGGTACCGGTCCGCTGGCGGCGAATCAGTTGGTGCAGTTGAAGAGTATTTCGGCCGAGATGATGGAACTGCTGTCGGCCGCGGTCCGGGCGCGACTCAGCATTCTGATCTCAGGCGGTACGGGCGCCGGTAAAACGACCTTTCTCAACATCCTGTCGCAGTACATTCCTCAAAACGAGCGCGTTATCACGATCGAGGACGCCGCCGAATTGCAACTTGCACAGGAGAATATTGTTCGCCTTGAAACGCGCCCACCCAACGTCGAAGGCCAGGGCGCTATCCGACAGAGGCAACTGCTTATCAACTGTCTTCGTATGCGTCCCGACCGCATCATCATCGGTGAGTGTCGTGGCGAAGAAGCGTTTGATATGCTCCAGGCGATGAACACGGGTCACGAAGGGTCGATGACCACAGTCCACGCCAACACGGCGCGCGATGCGTTGACTCGTCTTGAGTCGATGGTGGCGATGACCAACCTGAACCTGCCGGAAAAGACGGTTCGTGCTCAGATCGCCTCGGCGCTCACCATCGTGGTGCAGGCATCACGTTTGAGCGACGGCTCGCGCAAATGCGTGAGCATTCATGAAATTACCGGCATGGAAGAGAACGTCATCAGCATGCAGGAAATCTTCGCGTTCCAGAAAAAGGGTATCGGGCCAAACGGCAGAGTGCAGGGCGCATTCGTGCCCAGTCGCATCCGTCCAAAGTTCCTCGAACAGCTGCGTACTGCCGGAATCTTCCTGCCGCCCAGCTTGTTTGAGAAAGTAACGGAAGTGAACTGAGCCGAAGCGTTTGCGGAGGTAAATATGGGAATTATTATCGTACTCGTGTTCCTGGGAGTTTTCGGGGTAGTTGTTCTGATCGCGGCCGCCAGTGGGTCCGGAGCGACGGAGCAGACCCGTGCAATCATGACCAGGCTTGAGTCCGCGATCGCCGTCGGCAAGCCTGAGATGGCAGATCTCATCGTTGACGTTCGCAAGAACGAACTGATGAGTTCGATTCCCTGGCTTGATCGCTACCTCTCACAACTCGAACTGGCGCCTCGTATTCGCCGCTTCCTGTACCAGGCGAATGTGAAATGGACGGTAGGCGGCCTGAGCCTGTTCTGCGGCATTTGTTTCATTGTGCCGGCTTACCTGGTTTACCTGCGCACCGGACTGGTGATTATCAGTCTTGTGATTGGACTGGTGACTGGGGCAGGGCCTGTGTTCTGGGTCTTCCAGAAGCGCAAGATGCGATTGGGTAAGTTTGAGCAGGGACTGCCCGAAGCGATCGAGCTGATTGTGAGCGCCCTCCGCGTCGGCCATAGTCTCAATGCTGCCATGGGCCTGGTGTCGCGCGAGTGTGCGGACCCAGTAGGTGGTGAATTCCGGCTGACATTTGACGAGATGAACTACGGCCTGGAGTTGAAATCGGCATTGGACAATCTGGTTACGCGCGTGCCCTTGCAGGACATAAAGATTGTTGCGACGGCGGTTCTGATCCAGCGCGAAAGCGGCGGCAACCTTGCCGAAGTGCTGGATAAGACGACGCAGGTAATCCGCGAGAGATTCCGCCTGAAGCGTCAGGTTGCAACTCATACGGCGCAGGGACGTTTGACCGGATGGATTCTGACGTTGCTCCCGGTGGTTCTGGGATTCCTGCTTTATCTCGTGAATCCAGAATTGATGAGTAACCTGTGGAAGAAGGATCTCGGAATCAAACTACTCTATGCGGCTGGTTCGATGATCGTCATCGGCGGTTTAATCATTCGCAAGATCGTGAACATGGACGTCTAGCGAGGACACATGACATTTGCAATCGTTTCATTCATCATCGCGTTTCTTCTTATTGGCAGCGGCGGCCTGCTGATCTTCTATCGCGACAAGATCCAGGAACGCATCTCGTCCGCGCTCTATCCGCGTGCCAATAAGAAAACGATGACCACCACGCTGGAAGAGACGCGCCATGTGATCGGCGGCGTGGTTGAACAATTTGAAAAAATTCTCCCCCGCAGCCAGGCCGAGATCTCAGTCGTGCAGCAGCGCCTCATCCGCGCGGGAATGCGTTCTGACAGCGCCGTGAAGACGTTCTATGGCGCCAAAGTGATGACGCCCCTCTTCCTGATCGTGCTGTCTTGGGTCACCGGCTTGATGCATTTCAGCCCGTTCTTCATTCTGACCCTGGCGGCAGGTATCGGCTTCCTCGTGCCGGACTTCTGGCTGGGGCGCAAGATCGCACACCGGCAGGCGGAAATCAGAAAGGGTTTGCCCGACGTTCTGGATCTGCTTGTGATCTGCGTGGAAGCTGGACTCAGCCTGGACCAGGCGACGGCGCGCACGGCGGCTGAACTGGTCAAAGCGCAGCCGGCGCTCAGCGATGAGCTTGGAATTGTTGCGCTTGAACAGCGCGCGGGACGTGGCCGGTCGGACTCGTGGAAGCACATGGCGGAACGCACTGATGTTGACGTCATCCGTAACCTGGTTTCGATGCTGGTGCAGGCCGAACAGTTCGGAACCAGCATCGGCAAGACGCTGCGCGTCCACTCCGATACACTGCGCACCAAACGTGTTCAGGAGATTGAGGAAAAGGCGGCAAAGCTTTCGGTGAAGCTGCTGTTTCCCCTGGTTTTGTTCATCTTCCCATCATTGTTTGTGGTCGTGCTTGGCCCCGCAGTTCTGGTCATGATGGATTCGTTCAAAGAGTTTTTTGGTCACTAGTTCTTAAACCATTCCATGAAGGGAGAGAATCGATATGGACACAACCACGATTATCCGGCTTGTAGCCGGGGTGCTTTTCGTTATCGTGCTGGTCATTCTGATTCAGCGTCGTCGCACACGGGTGAAGTAACCCGGCCTGTTTCGAGGGTGCCGTAAGGAGACACGGTGGATCTTATCCGTGTTTCTGTCCGGCACCCTTGCCTCGCATAGCGCCGTTTCGCTGCGGCGATGCGTGGGCTGTCTCGTCTGCGCCGATAGATTTTAGTGGTAGACTTCAACTGGCTTTTCCTCTTCGTGCGATCGAATGCTGTTGATCGATTGAGCGGATCTCATTCGGGGTGACATTGACGCGGGCGAAACTACTGCGTCTCCTGGCAAATTTTGGAGTTCGGAGCGAAGCGGACCCATTCGTACCGACCTTCATCCGGGCAGCTTTCTGAAGAGGCGCAGAACATGGAAACCCGCAAGTATTGTGTGTACAACCAAACGCGTGCGAGCTTTCTAAGTTTGGGCGTGAGTGTTGCAGATACCGCGGCCAAGCAACTGAAGGTTCTGATGGACAGCCTCTCCATCCAAGCTGACGCGGGCTTGTGGCTGACGCCTTTCCGGGGAGTTCCGGCCACAAAGGGTCTCACACCAGTGGATTTGATCTACCTCGACGAAGACAACCGCGTCATTCAGGCGATCGAGTCCTTCCCGAATCATGCAATCGAGCCGACGCGGGAGCAGCCCGCAAGCGTCCTGGTGCTTGCCGGGCACACTATTTTTTCCACGCAGACACAGCCCGGGGATGTTCTCTTGATCTGTGCCGCAGATGAAATGGAGGAGCGCCTGGCTCGCTCCTCAAACGGAGCTGGTTTCAATGCGTTGGCTTCGGGATCCGCAGCGGCGAGGTCGTCAGCAGCTGCTGTAAAGGAATCGTCTTCAGAGATTGACCAAGCAGCTGAACTCGAGAGTGCTCAGCAGCGTCTCGCGCAGAAGGACAGCGCCGATGCCGACGCCATTCAAAAAGCTTCGTGGTTCATCCGTTTTCTTCGCTGGCTTTCGACAGATCGGCGCGGTTCCAAGCGCCATCCATTGCCTGGCTTGGTTGCCTACTATTGGACAGGCGGCGCTCCGCAGGCTTTTCACATTTCGGATATCAGCACGAACGGCTTATATCTTCTGACCGACGAACGATGGTTTCCGGGAACGATGATCTTGATGACGCTGCAGCGGACGAATACTGATGGCGATGATCCAGATGATTTCATCTCGGTTCTGACCAAGGTGATCCGCTGGGGCACAGACGGCGTTGGGCTATGCTTTGTTCCATCGAATACTGTCGATCTGAACAGCGGAGAGCCACTGCCTGAAACTGGAGTAGGCAGAAAGGCTCTGCACCGCTTTATTCAGCGTGTGCAGGAACCATCCTGAGCCAACGGCTTCACCCATGAAGTTGGGAAGGAACCCGGGGTTGGCATGGAGCCGATTTTCTGTAGACGTCCATGCCTGCGCCATATTTCTTAAGCCTTTAAGCTGCTACGATGTCTGCAATGAAATCGAACGACGACATAGAATCGTGCATCTCGGTGGTGATGCCGGTTTATAACGAGTCCGTCACCGTTGCGGCAATTGTGGAATTGGTATTGTCGCAAAGCCACGTTGAACAACTGGTCATTGTGGATGACGGCTCACAGGACGGCACTTGGGACCAGCTCCAGCCACTCGCACAAAGCGATTTGCGCATCAAACTCATTCGGCAGGAAGTGAATCAGGGCAAGGGAGCGGCTTTGCGCATCGGCATCGCACACGCGACCTCGGAAATCGTCATCATCCAGGATGCGGATCTCGAGTACGACCCTCAGGAATATTCTCGCTTGATTGCGCCGATTTTGTCCGGCAAGGCGGATGTCGTCTATGGTTCGCGTTTTTGCTCCGGTGCGGATCCCCGCCGGGTTTTGTATTACTGGCATTCGGTCGGAAACAACTTCCTAACGACATGTTCGAACATGGCTACCAACTTGAACCTTACGGACATGGAAACCTGCTACAAGGCTTTCCGGCGCGAAGTGATCCAGAAGGTTCGGGTTAAGGAGAATCGCTTTGGTTTCGAACCGGAGATCACTGCCAAAATAGCCAGGACCAAAGCGCGCATATTTGAAGTTGGGATCTCCTACAGCGGCCGCACTTACGCCGAGGGTAAGAAGATTGGCTGGCGAGATGGTTTTCGCGCTCTGTGGTGCATCTGGAAGTATAATTTCTGGGACAGATGACCAATCAGCCCAACGTATTGGTGCAGTCGGCTGATTTCGAATTCGCTGCCTTGAGTGAGGCGAAGAACTATCGTGCGGCGCTGCTCCACGATTTCAGGGTGTATTTGCAAGGAAATGTACTGGAAGTCGGCGCAGGAATTGGCCAAATGACTTCCGAACTCCGACAGATTCCCGAAATCAAGAGACTATGTTCCATTGAACCCGACCCCGCTTTTTGCGCGAAGTTGCTTTCCACTATACCCCATCACGATTTGCTCAATGGAACGATAAGCGATTTGAAGTCAGAGACCAATTGGAATGCCATCCTGAGCATTAATGTTCTGGAGCACATCAAGTTGGACATCGAGGAGTTGGTTGCTTACCACCGATTGTTGCGGCCAGCGGGAGGTAAGCTTTGTCTGTTTGTTCCTGCACGGCCGGAGATTTACGCGCCGATTGACAGGGATTTCGGTCATTTCCGCCGCTACACCCGTCTCGAACTGCATACGATGCTGAAGAAGGCTGGGTTTAGAATCGAGCGGCTTCGGTACTACAACATCGTTGGTTACTTTGCGTGGTGGGTCAGCTTTTGTTTATTGAAGAAGCGATCCTTCGACGTCGCTGCGGTGAGATGGTTTGATCGCGCGATATTTCCGGTGGTCCATGGCTTCGAATCGCGCATTTGTCCGCCTCCAATCGGCCAAAGCCTGATCGCAGTAGCGGTCGCTGAGTGAATCAACACCCAACCTGCATTCAATCAGCTCCCAAGCGGGAATATGTTAGACACGACGCAGCCATATCCAATCGCCATGAATCGAATCCCCGCATTCTCCCCTGCGGCTATTATTTCTTTCTAGATGGCAGCTAGAATCGCTGTCTAGAAATGCGGACGGTAAATACCTAGCTTGGCCGACAGATTCAGGTTCGAGAGCATGCGTTCGCGCAATTTCACTCCGTCAGCTTCGCCGTTGGGTCCGGGGTAGCGGTATGGCGGAACCGGATATCGTTGAGGCGCATTCGGGTCAGGATGCTGGAATCTCGTGATGGCGGTGACGACGCTGTCGTTTCGCTGGCGAATCGATGCCATGCCGATCATGTCCCAGGAGAAGGAAAAAAGAACGGAACACGCCATTACCGCCAAGAATAATCCATTGTCCCAGGGACGCCGCAGGCGTGGAAGAAACCTCTCGACAAGAAGTATCCAAAGCAGAATCACGCAGGTGATGGAGTAGAGCGAATATCGCGAGTTGAGGCTCTGCGTTACGCCGAAAGCTGCTCTACGGCTTGCCGCGGTTGCGGCTGATAGCAGGAGGAACAGCGCACAGTCGAACGGCAAGTAATTCTTACTCATCTGGCCCGTTGCAAGCATCCATGCAAACGTCGCAACAAGCAAAATGCAGAGGATGAGAGCACCCGGCGGGAAATGGGAATTGACGCCGCCGGCGCTTCCCAGGAAAAACGCGACATAGAGGCAGTCTCTTGGGATGGTCAACCAGTTGAATTGTGGCATCGAGATTACGCCGCCCTCCGGCACGTGAAAGTCGAACCGGTACGCATAGATTGCCGCGCATGCCAGGGAGATCGCGAGGAAGAGCCCCAGTTCCTTGTACCGCCGTTTTCGCCCCAGAATCAACATTCCAATCGGAACGACCATGAACCCGTTGCCGAACGACGCAACGGCGAGCAGCAGGAATGCCAGTGCAGCCACAAACGACCTGTGATTGTCGCGATTCAGTTCGTAAAGTGCTGCGAGCGAGAAAAGAAGGCCAGCTATATGCGCCATCCCCGGAGTCACCACGCTTAGTTCGAGGGAATACTGGAGTTGGAACAGGAGAAACGTGACCGGAAGAAAGAGCGTCAGGCGCAACAGCCTATCCGGGCTCCTGGGGATGAACATCTTCCAGAACAGATAGGCGAGGCCAAGCAGGAGCCCTTCGGAAAACAGGGAGAGGAACCGGAAGTTCACGTGTCCCAGCACGGCGTACTGGGCAAGCACGATGGCGTGGAGAAGAAACAGTTTCACCTCGACGTGTTGGGAGGTCAGGAACCAGAAGAGCCTGTCGGTGATGCTTGGGCTGGTCGCCCAGCGATTCATGAACCCGAGAATGGCTTCATAGTCATCCAGGAGCGGAAGATCCAGCGCAGTCCTGAACAGGTTGAAGTAGAAAAGGAAAACTGGCAGCAGGACGGCTGACATCACACCGGCAAAAGCCCATCGGCGACTCCCGGATTCGGAACCGCCCGGTGCCACAATCATTGACGACTTTTTCTCTGTTTGGGAAAGTTCTCGCGCCATTTTCGCCTGTTTTCCTGGACCTTGGATTTCAAGACGTGATCGAACGAAGTATACCGGGAAGATAACCCATCGAAGACTGGGAAGCTGAGAGGAATGCCGCCAATGCCCACTTGCCCTGCAACAATGAGCAATCTGTCTTCAGAGAACATGCAGGCTCAAGAATCCCTGAAACAGGTATCCGTAATCCCTGAAACATCCCGATTCCAACGGACATATGAAGACGTTCCTCAGGAGAGTTTAAGGAGTTTTCGCGGCTCCTGCGACAGGCGGGCTGTCAGGAAAATCGCCGCAATCTCATCGGTGACTGTTCGAGCGGCTATTGATTGGTTTCCGGAATAATCAGAAGAACTTCGAGCTTCGCGACCTGGCCGTCATTGGTGCCGGCGCGGAACTGCCACTGCTGGAGGGCACCCAGCACGAGTTGCTCGCGCGCATAGCCGAGATCGGTCGGAAACACGACTGAGAGCTTTTCGAAATGACCGGCTTCATCGACGAACCCGTGAACCATAACGGCATCCGAATCGGCGTCATCGGGATTCAGGTTCGGGCGGACAATGTAGTACGGCCATGGGGCTGCAAGATGAGCGCTGCCCGCACTGGCTGAGTCGGCGGCACGCGGAAGTGAATACTGAAGGATCCAGCTCTTTTCCAGCCCCACGTGCAAGTAGACCGAGTAGGCCAGTCGGCCTTTCCATACATCCTGTGTTTCGGGGTATTGCTCGTCAAGAGACGATCCGACTACAACAACTCCGAATTGGCCGTTCTTTGGCACGTTGATGCGGGTGACCGCACCGTTATCGCCGCTGCCGGAGCCAAGGCCATTCGATGATCCCGAGCCTGCGCCAGGGTTGTGGCCGGTGCCTTTGCCCCCCCCGTCGCCTGCCTGCGAACCGCTTCCTGAAGTGCCATTTCCGGCGCCCTTCTGAGCGCCGCCCGTTCCGGGCCCGGCGGATTTGCCACCGCTTGCACTTTGTCCTTTGCCTGAGCCCTTCGCCGTGCCGGTGCTGCCCGTATCTCCCGAGCCATTTTGCAGAGCATTCGGTGTCTTACCGGTTCCGAGTCCGCCTTGGTCTGAACCTTCAGCAGATTGGTTTGCGCCAGGCATGGTGACAGTGCCCTGGTTCATATGAAGGTCAGAAGCGGAAAGTATCGCGGCAGGTGTGGGATCGATGGAGGCCACGGAACTCGTTTCCGGAACTCGCTGCACTTCCAGGTCGCGTTTCAGAACGACAGGAGACGAATTGGCCGGTATCGGCATCGGGAGCTTCGACTGAAAGCTGGTCGACGATACGTTCAGATCGGCAATCTGTACTTCCTTATTGGGGAAGTTCAACTTCGGCTTGTCGAGCGTAACGGAGGGAGGCTGCGGTTTCGGAGGAGTGAGAACCTGGACCTTGGGCCGATGGCCAGACCAGAGCAACATCGCAGGAAGAGGAGTCTCTTTCGGCAGCATTTTGTTTGGGTCTACATCGGGATCAATCAGTGTTTGCGCGGCCAGTTTGCGGCGCATGAAACGAACTCGGCTCGACGCGGGGGCGGCTAGCTCCTCATGAGCAGACGATTCAGCGGCCGATGAGGAAGACTTTGGATTCATGCTCCCACTTCCGCCGCCCTTCGGAATCGGCGGATAGGGCATATCCAGATTGACGTGCTGCATCATGTAGACGTCCGGTGTATTGAGCCGAAACTGCGGAGCGAAGAGAAAGGCGGAGAGTATCAGGAAGATCGCCGAGCCGTGCGTCACGACAGACGCCACCAGCGCCGACGGACTTCGGCGTAGTTCCGGCTGCAGCGTAAATAGGGTAATCGTTCGCGAAGACCTCATTCGCCGGGGGATCCTCTCTCCTGATGATGACCTGCTCGTACTTCACGGGGAACAGGTGCAGTTTCTGGTTGAGTGTTGAACCTCGAGGCACTCCGGACTTACGGAGCGGGCGAAGCTACACCCGGGAAAGGTCACAGCTGTATGGTCGCGTGATCCTTGTCTGCTAGGCAAACGTAGTTCAAGTATGCGCGTAGATGGTTAACTCGACAAGGGCATTTAGGTAATGCGAAACACTTTGGTCAGTTCGGAATTCTCTCTGAAACTTGCTTTCGAACTGGAGCGTTTTCACCAATGTTTTTGGGAACGCTTTGGTACTGTTGACAGCAAACCCCAGCCATGAGGAGATACGGTGACAAAACCGAATAAACCGAACAAGGTAGGCCCAAGGCTCACGCGGTTATTTCGTTAAGTGGCTTACTAGGTACTTCGGTTTGGAGGCGCTAAATTCGATGCACTCGAAATGCCACATAATGCTATACTCTAGCGGCATTCACCCGAGCAGGAAGTTCACCGTTTCGACCACTAACTCTGTGTGAAGAGGCCACTTCTACCTGTGCCTGCGCGATAAGGGCAGAGGAGGAGAAAACAGGGCGCTTCACCTCGCGAAGACAGGATTCTGATGAACCGAAGACTGGTAACCATTCTCCTTGCTGCATTTGTAGTGGCAGCACTGTGCTCCGTGCTCGTCTACCGGTTGGTCGGCACGCGCATTGCTGCTGCTAAACCGCAACCATCCACTCGCGTGGTTGCCGCTGCCAGAGACATCAAAATCGGCACGGTTTTGAGCGCTCCCGATTTGACCACAATTCAGATCATGGGCACGGCGCCGAAGAGTGCGATTCTGGATGCCAAAAACGCAATCGGCCGCGGAGTTACTTCTTCCATCTACAGCGGCGAACCGATTCTGGATGATCGTCTCGCCCCCATGGGCTCCGGAGGCGGCTTGGCCGCAACCATCAAAGACGGCATGCGGGCAATCGCTGTTCGAGTCGACCAGGTGGTTGGCGTTGCCGGTTTCGTCCTTCCGGGAATGCGCGTCGATGTTTTGATTTCGGGTGTTCCTCCCACCACCGCTACCAGTGGAGGCGGAGGAGGCAACAACACCCAGGTAAGGACCGTCCTTCAGAATATCGAGGTTCTTTCGGCCGGCACGGATATTCAAAAGGACGCCGAGGGTAAACCCCAGCAAGTGCAGGTTGTGAACCTGCTGGTAACGCCCGAGCAGGCCCAAGTGCTGGCACTCGCCAGCAATGAGACGCGCATTCAGCTCGTTCTGCGGAATCCACTCGACACAAAGGTCGCACCGGTGGAAGGAACGGCCATGACGAATCTGTTTCTGGATCAGAATGCGCCGGCGACCAAGCCCAAACTGACCGGCCGCGTCGCGCCCCGCAAGAAAGCGGCAGATACGTTTACGGTTACCGTCATCAATGGAACCACCAAAACCGAAGATAAATTTGCAGCGCCCGGGGGGAAACAGTGAACGCAAAAGCTGGGATCGTTATCGCCAGTGTCAGCGCTTTGACACTTGTATTCTGTGCCGAAGCGGCCATGATGGCCCAGGCACCCCCGCCGGGAGCCCAGCCGGCGGCATCGAACAGTCAAGATTCGACAAACGACTTGTCGCTCGCAGTGGGTAAATCGGTTGTGCTTGATCTTGCTAGGCCTGTAACGCGCATCGTTGTGGGAATGGGCGACTTTGCCAATGCGCAGGCCGTAAGCCCGACGCAGATTCTTCTCAGTGGCAAAGCACCCGGAGAGACCAGCCTGATCATTTGGGATCAAAGCGGCGGCAGGCAATTTTTCAATGTCACGGTAAGGCCAAGCAATTTCGCTTCAAATGACACGCTGGAGGGCGTTCGCCGCGAACTGCGCGCAGAACTGCCGGGACAGAATGTCAGGGTTTCCCAGGACAACGGGGTAATCTTCCTGCGCGGGACGGTGAGCAATCTGAATAGTTCAGATCGCGCTGTGATGGTTGCTTCAACCGCCGGCAAAGTTGTGAACCTGTTGAACGTGAATGTGCCGGCAGCAGAGCCGCAGATCCTTCTCAAAGTTCGCTTTGCCAGTATTGACCGAACGAAAGAGAAGCAACTCGGAATCAATATCTTCAGCACGGGGTTCGGCAACACGATTGGTTCGCTTACGACTGGCCAGTTCACGCCGACGATCCCAACAATCACGGGGACCACTGGAACTATTGGTAGTGTCACGCCGTTAAATCTCTTTGCGTTCTACCCGGGCATCAATCTCGGTGCGACGATGCAAGCGCTCGAACAGAAGGGTCTGGCGGAAGTTCTCGCTGAACCAAATGTCCTGGCGAAGAACGGACATCAGGCCAGCTTCCTCGCTGGCGGTGAATATCCCTATCCGGTCGCGCAAACGGGGGCCACCGGGGGCGGTTCTGCACCGATTACCATCCAATATAAGCAATATGGCGTTCTGCTCTCCTTCCTGCCAACGATCACGAATCGTGGCACGATCCGGCTACAGGTTGCACCAGAAGTCAGCGCTCTTGATTTCGCGAACGCGGTCAACATCGGCGGCGCGACGGTTCCTGCCTTGACCATAAGACGGGTTAAGACAGAAGTAGAACTCGCCGATGGGCAGAGCTTCGTGATCGGCGGTTTGCTCGATAACCGCGAGACAGCCAATTTCGAGAAGATTCCTTTTCTCGGCGATATTCCAATTCTGGGCAAGTTTTTCACAACGATGCAAAGGCAAAAGTCCAATACAGAGTTGATCATTATTGTGACTCCCGAGATTGTGAACCCGATCGACGCCAGTACGCCTATACCAGAGTTGAAGTTTCCAGAAGGGTTCTTGCCTCCAAATTCGCCGATTCCGATGCACACACCAGATTTGAAGGCTGCTGGAACTGCACCTCCGCCTCCGCCAGCGACGATACCAGTCGAAAAGCTGGTCGAGAGTCAGAAGCCGGAAGTACCGCTTATCGTTGAAGGCGGAGGAATGAGTGTCGGTGGTGGCGGTGGTGGCTCCTCCGCTTCAAGCCAACCTGCTCCGCAGTAATTCTGGGTGGGTCACGTCAACTCCAAATTCGGTGGCTTCTTGCTCTGCCCCAGCGTGCAACGAACGCTGGGGTGCTAATAGTGAAGGAATTCCAGGCCGGATTCAAATGCGGTTCGATTGTCGATCCGATGCAAGGGATACGAACAGGGACGCTAATAGGGTTTGTTGAGACAGCTTGAGCAGAAATGAATTCGTCTATACCGCCGGGAACTGCGATGAGCGCATTGGCTGACGCGCTCAAATCCTCAAAACAACCATGGATCGTGATTCGTAATCGGACACGGTCGACGGAACTCGCTGATCACGCGGAGTTGGCACACAGCGGGCCGAAGCGCTCGAAAGGCCTACTGGGCCGCACGGGCCTCGGACGCGGAGAGGGGATGTGGATAGTCCCTTGCGAGGCGGTTCACACGTTTTTCATGAAGTTTTCAATCGATCTGGTTTATCTCGACCGGACACTCAGGATTAAGAAACTAAGAGATAGCGTACGTCCATGGCGGATTTCAGCATGCTTGACCGCTCATTCGGTGATCGAACTTCCTGCCGGGACCATCCGAAACACGCAAACTGAGTGCGGCGACACTCTGGAGATAACAAACCGGATATAAACGAATGTTGTGGATGGGCAGAATGCGGTCCACTCATGCTCCGGATCTATCACGGATTTATCAAAGGTGATTATCAGCTGGCGCTCGAACAGCTGTACCCATCTCGATGAATCCACGGAGTACCTACCGGTACCACCCGAGGTTGCGAGTTACAGGTTCGGCTGCGCTTGTTGTGATCGTTCATTGAGACATCGGGTGGCGGTCGTCGATTCCGTTCGGGAGAGAGGTCCAGGGTGCCATCGGCAAAACAGCGCTGGCTGATTCTGTTTAGCGCCCTCGTAATCATCGGATTCCAGGTGGGCCTGTTCTATGCGATGCAGCGCTTCCAGGCTCGCAAGCCGGATTTCGCGGCGCTGTATCAGGCTGGCCGAAGGCTTGATCATGAGCGCTTTCCCGATTTGTTCACCCGCTTTCCGTCCCTGAATTCAGAGGGGCACAAGCTCTGGCTGAATGCTCAGGAGGAGTATCCGTCGGATACTATGCATCCTCCGTACGAGATGATCATTTACGTTGTGCTAGCTCTGTTCAAGTTCCGCATCGCTTACCCGTTGTGGTGGGCCTGCAATTTGGGGTGCCTGTTCCTGAGCGTATTCCTCTTGTCGCCCCACATACCCCGGCTGAACGGCAGTTATCCATATCTACTCATACTGGTCGCCACTTTCTTTCCGCTTCTGGTGGCTCTTGTGCAAGGTCAGAATTCCGTTCTGCTGCTGGTCTTGCTGACTCTCAGCTATCGTTCCCTTGAGAAGCATCATGATTTTCGCGCGGGCTTTCTGCTTGCGATGGGAATGTTCAAGTTTGTCCTGGTCATCCCGCTGGCATTCTGGTTTATTCTCGAAAGGCGCTGGAGAAGCCTAGCCGGGTTTATCTCCGGATGCGTTGTGCTTTTCTTCATAGCCTTGTGGCTCGTTGGTTTCGGCGGAATTGAAACCTACATTCGCCAGGTCACCGGATATGGCAAGAAAGCACCGGAGGAACTCGGCACGGAGGCCATCATGCCCAATCTCCGCGGACTGTTTCATGTTGCTGGTTCAGGAATCGCGCCCGAGTTCTGGCTTACAATCCTCACTCTCGTTGCTTCCATAGCCCTTCTCATTTGGGTCGACGCGCGGCTGAGCCGGTACAAGAGCCTGAGTTTGCGCTTTTCGATTCAGGTGCTTCTGGCCATTATGATCAGCTATCACCTCTATCCGCACGACGGAGCCGTACTAGTGCTCCCCGCCCTGATGCTTCTCAACTATGCCGCTCAGGATTCAACCGGGCGAGCGTTCAGAATAGTGGTCCTAACCTGTGCCATCTGTGCTTACCTGGTGCCGCTTGTTGCCGGACTTCACGTAGGTATGCCCGTCATCGGCGCCGCTGGTCTGGCGCTGTTGATCGTTGCGCGGAACCAAGCCCTAAAAGCCCCGGTCCTGAGTGCTGCTCGTGCGCGCTCGTAAATCCGTGAACGTGGCGTCATGAGGAAATATGCTTCCAAGCGCAATTGAGATCCGCCGGTCGCGAAGCCGCTGAGGGATACCCACCGCGATCATACCTTGGGGTCGGCCGGAATTTCCGCCCAACAAGCTGGAGTAGCCCTGTGAAAAAGAGGAGGGAATCGAGGATTCTCGCCCGAAGTTGGCCACTCTCACGCAACCGAAGATTTGTGAATAACACTTTCGTGTTACAAGGAAGTACATTATCTTGTCAAGTATCCGGGAGATACCAAGGTTACGTCTTTCGTGGTATGCACTTTTATAAGTGATTGACTTCTAATAAATCCAAGTGCTAAAAACAAGGCACAACACCTGCTCACCATGCACGACCACCAGTCTATGACTGGAACCCAACCCAGGAAATGGAGAATCACGAATGAACGATCTGATGATCAAGATGTATCTCACCGCAAAAACGTTTGTTGAGCGCGAAGAAGGTCAGGACCTCGTCGAGTATGCGCTCGTCGTTGCTCTGATTGCCTTCGGTGCGATCACCGGTATGAATATTCTCGCCAAGGGCCTGAACAACGCATTCTCGCAAATCGCGGTTACCCTTAACAACAACATGTAGTCCGGGATGATCTCTCGTTATTGTGAGGGATCCCGCCAGATCAATTACCAAGCAAAACTCGTAAACAGGGCGCGAAAAAGCCTTCTGTTTACGAGTTTTGTTTTTACGGAGAGGACACTTCTTCTATAATCTCGGTATCGTTCTCATGTCCTTCTCATCCCCTCCTGCTTTGACGGGAACATTTCCGCTCATCGGCCTTGAAGGGGCAGTTACCGCGATTCTCGTGGGATGCGCATTTGGGTGGCCCCGAATTTGCGCCGGGCTGTTCTCGCGAATTGAGAGCCAATTTCGTGTTCTTGCCCGAAAGCCTAAAACCGCGACGGCAGTTGTAGGTCTCACTGCTCTCGTGCTGCGGCTTGCAATTCTTCCCATTCTTCCAATTCCGATCCCTCTCCGCCCCGACGAATTCAGTAACCTGCTTGCCGCTGATACGTTTTGTCAGGGGCGCTTGACCAATCCCACGCCGGCAATGTGGGTCCATTTTGAAACCATACATGTCGACATGGTTCCGACATACATGTCGATGTATTTCCCTGCCCAGGGCTTGGTTCTAGCCGCGGGAAAAGTATTGTTTGGGCAGCCTTGGTTTGGCGTCCTGATCGGCGGCGCAGCGATGTGTGCGGCCGTGTGCTGGATGCTTCAGGCGTGGCTCCCGCCATCCTGGGCGTTGCTGGGTGGGTTCCTGGCTGTGATGAGGATCGCGCTCTTCAGCTATTGGACGAGCACGTACGACAATGCCGGACCGATCTCTGCGCTCGGAGGGGCGCTGGTGCTTGGGAGCCTGCCGCGATTCAGGAAAGATCGGAGCGCGTACAACCTGCTATTGATGGGCGTCGGAGTCGTAATTCTGGGTCTTTCTCGCCCCTACGAGGGACTCCTTCTTTGCATACCGGTCGCAGTGTCTCTCCTCCACTCGTCCGCGACAGCAAGGCGGCCGCCGGTTCAGACGCTCTTAAAGCGGGCGGCACCATCCTTGGTCCTGCTTCTTGGAGCAGCTGGGTGGCTGGGGTACTACAACTACCGAGCGTTCGGAAGTCCACTTACACTTCCGTACACAATTAACCGCGCAACTTACGCCACTACCCCCTATTACGTATGGGAGAAGCCCCGTCCCGAACCTCATTATCGTCACCCGGAAATGCGTCTCTTTTACAAGACTGACGCCCTTGACTACTACCGCGTCCATTCCATTGCAGGATTCCCTGCGATTACGCTGATTAAAGCCATTCGAGGGGTGTACTTTTTCTCCGGCTTCGCCTTGATCCCGCCGTTGTTCATGATTCCGTGGGTCTTGCGCGACAGCCGCATCCGCTTACTCGTCATATGTCTGCTCATGTTGGCGGCTGGTATGACGATTGAGATATATCTCTTCCCGCACTACCTGGCACCGCTTACACCGGCATTTTACGCGCTGGGATTGCAAGCGATGCGTCATCTGCGGCTTTGGAGACCGGGAGGGCTGGACGTGGGAATGGCCTTGGCCCGGTTTTCAGTTGCTACTTGCATTCTGATGGTTTGCGTGCGCCCCTTCAACAAGCAACTGGGTTGCCCTGTCCCGGAGCGACCGGTGGCGACCTGGATTCTTAATTGGTTTGGCCCCGATCATTTCGTCACGCAGCGCTCCATCGTGGAAGATCAACTTGAGCAGATTCCCGGCAGCCAGATTGCTATCGTTCGATACGCCCCCAACCACGATACGCTGGATGAATGGGTGTTCAATGCTGCAGACATCGATGGGTCCAAGGTAATCTGGGCTCGCGATATGGGCGACGCAGATAATAAGGAACTCCTTCAGTACTACAAGAACCGAAAAGCATGGTTGGTTCAACCGGATTTACCCTCGGCGGAGGTCACTCCATACCCAATGGCAGAGAAGGTTACTGCGGTGCCTTCAGGCGAATCCGCAGCGTGGGCAAAGATGTGAAAATAGAGCTCAGTGGGTATGGTGTTGAACAATGATCAACGGAAAACGCATCGCGGTCGTCATGCCAGCGTACAACGCGGAAAAAACGTTGGAAATGACTGTGCGCGAACTGTCAGATCTGGTCGACATCAAAATCCTTGTTGATGACTCGAGCAGGGACCAGACCGTGGCACTCTCCCGTCAACTTGGCGTCATGACGTTTGTCCATGATTCAAATTACGGATACGGCCGCAACCAGCAAACTTGTTACCGCGAAGCGCTCGCTGCGGGTGCGGACGTTGTCGTGATGGTTCATCCTGACTACCAGTACACGCCCCTGCTGGTTCCAGCCATCGCGGGTATGATCGCCAGCGGTGTCTACGATATGGTTCTTGCTTCGCGCATTCTTGGCGGCGGAGCATTGCGCGGCGGAATGCCGATTTACAAATACATTTCAAACCGATTCCTCACGGCATTGCAGAACCTGTTCCTGGGCGTGAAGTTGTCGGAGTACCACACGGGTTTCCGGGCATTTTCGCGCAAACTGCTTGAGACGCTCCCGATTCTAGAGAACTCCGACGACTTTGTCTTCGACAACCAGATGATCGCCCAGGCAGTGATGTTCGGCTTCCGAATCGGCGAGATCTCTTGCCCGACGAAGTACTTCGAGGAGGCGTCTTCGATCAATTTCAAGCGCAGCATCCAGTATGGCTTGGGCGTTCTGGTCACCACGCTCACCTTTGTGCTGCACAGATTCGGACTAATTCACTTGGCGCGATTCGACGCCAGCGGTCGAAAAGTTGGTCAACAACTCTATGCCGCCGGGAATCACCCCTGATGTATTGAAAGCGAAACGGGATATGCCAAACATGCGCGCGGTGAGTGTGTTCCTGATCCTGTTGAGTAGCGGGATTTCGATCCTATTGGGCGTTCTTGTCGATCGGACTTCTCCGGGTGGAACGGAAAACTATAGAGCTGTCTATTACGGCGCCCGCTGCCTGATTCACCGCAGCGACCCTTATCAGGCCAGCGAGTTCCTTCGGGTCTATGCGGCTGAGAGTGGGGGGGTCCCGTCCGATCCGTTCAAAAAACTCCTCTTCCTTCGCGCCGTCTCGATATGTGTAAACCTCCCCACCACTCTCTTCCTGGTGGCTTCGCTCGCGATACTGCCTTGGGGATTATCGCATGTGCTTTGGCTCGCGTTGATTTCTGTCAGTTTCACGATAGCGGCTTTTCTGGTGCACGATTTGGCGAGCGAATACGCGCCGTGCGTTTCTCTCCTCCTCATCTGTATCCTGCTCGCGAACAGCGAGGTACTCTACGCGGTGGGGAATACCGCGGGAATCGCGGTGAGCCTTTGCGTGATTGCCGTCTGGTGTTTCGTCAAGAAAAGGTATGAGTGGCTCGGCGTTATAGGTCTTGGCGTTAGCCTGGCTCTCAAGCCGCATGACTCCGGCCTAGCGTGGCTCTTTCTGGTCTTCGCGGGAGGTGCATTGCGGAAACGCGCGCTGCAGTCCCTGGCAATAACAATTCTGCTGGCTGTCCCGGCGCTCCTGTGGGTTTCGCAGGTTTCCCCCCAATGGCCCCGGGAACTGGCTGCTAATCTTGCGGAGACTTCTGCCCCGGGAGATATCAGCGACCCCGGCCCTCATTCGATCAGCCGACGTGGTAGTGCTGATGTGATCATCGACCTGCAAACGGTTGCCAGCGTGTTTCGCGACGATCCGCGATTCTATAACCCGGTGACGTTGGCCATCTGTGCATCCATCTTTGTCATTCTGCTTATCACCATGCTCCGCAGGGTGGATGCACAAGCAAGTATCTGGTGCGGACTGGCTTCGATTGCTCCACTCTCGATGCTCCCAAGCTATCACCGGCCTTATGATGCCAAGCTCTTGCTCCTTGCGGTCCCTGCCTGCGCCATGCTTTGGGCGGGTGGGGGTTGGCTCGCGCGGGCCGCCGTTGTGTTGACCACTCTGGCCGCGACATTGACGGGAGACATTCCGCTCGCGATCATCTCGATTCTTACGCGGAATATCAACGTGCTTCAAATGGGACTGACCACAAAGGTGCTTACGATCTGGCTGCTACGTCCGGCCCCGCTCATTTTGCTGTGCACGGCCATTTTTTACATGTGGATATACGTCCGGCGGGCGGTTGGAACGGAAACCGGAACGTTGAAGAAGACGATTGATCAGCCCGTGTCTTCTGTCACGGGCGGGTCCCATCGGGTGCCAAGAACGGCAGGAATTTGAGAGTCATTGCATCGGCTCTCGCTGAAGGACGGCTACCATGAAGAGATCGCGGCTGAGCGGCATTTCCGCCCTCCTTGTCGGAACGGCTCTCTTCATCTTCCTCGGTTCTGTCTTTGAGATTCACGCGCCAGGGGTAGCGGGAGATTTCAAAGCTTCTTATTACAGCGCACGCTGCCTCGTCCAGCGGGGTTGTGACCCATACGCCGAAGGCGACGTATTTCGAATGTACGACGAGCAAGAACACGTGCACCTTCCCGTTTCCGATAGCAGCCGATCAGTTGTTACGCGGTACGTCTATTTGCCGACCGCATTCCTCTTTACAACGCCCTTCGCGTTGCTTCCTGTTGGGCCGGCGCACGTCCTCTGGATGATCGTAACCGCGGGCAGCCTGGCTCTTGCCGGATTTCTGATGTGGACCTTCGGTCTCAACGGCGCGCCTCTGGCGTCTGGCGTGCTTCTGGGGTTCCTGCTTGCCAACAGCGGGATGGCCCTTGCCATCGGCAACCCGGCCGGCGTTGTTGTCGGTCTATGCGTTATAGCCGTCTGGTGCTTCGTGAACGAGAGACTTGTTCCAGCGGGGGTCATCTGTCTGGCGATCAGTCTGGCCCTTAAGCCTCACGATGCAGGTTTCGTCTGGTTGTATTTACTGCTTGCTGGCGGAACACTCAGACGGTGTGCGCTGCGTTCTGTCGCTGTCTACGTGGTGTTCACTTTACCCATCCTTTTATGGACGACACGCATCTCGCCGCACTGGATACAGGCTCTGCACTCCAACCTGCTGTGGTTTTCACAGCGAGGTGGAATCAATGATCCGGGTCCGTCCTCCTTTACGGGCCACGGGGTCATTCGTGCGATCGATTTACAGGCCGCGATCAGCGTCTTCAAAGACGATCCGCATTTCTATAATGCAATGAGCTTTCTTGTATGCGGCTTACTCTTCTTCGTGTGGGCCTTCGTCGTTTTGCGTTCGCGCCAGACTTCTGCCGGGCTCTGGTTCGTGTTCGCAGGCATTGCAGCGCTCTCAATGCTGCCAAGCTATCATCGGGCTTACGATGCCAAGATCCTTTTGCTGACGGTTCCCGGTTTCGCTATGCTGTGGGCGGAGGGAGGTGTGGTTCGGTGGGCCGCCTTACTGGTCTCAGGCTCGGCCATATCTGCCACTGGAGACTTTCCGCTTGCCATTCTCGCCTTGTTCGCTCGTCGGCTGCCGCTATCGGCCGACAGTTTCTTCGGAAAGCTCATCACGGTTTCGCTCTGGAGCCCAACTCCGCTCATCCTATTGGTCACTTCGATCTTCTTCTTATGGGCATTTGTGCGGCAGAATTCCCGCAGTGTTGCAATCAGTCCCTTTGCAGGCTCCGCAAACACTTTTGCTTCCGGGATAACCGTTTCATGACTGACCCAGCATCTTTGTCTGCATCCAGGAAATCAGACTTGCTCTGATACAGAACGGGACTTACACATGAATAAAGCACGGCTCGATGGACTGATCCTGGTGTTGCTGGGCATGATTGTATTTCTAGTCGTCGGCATTGCATGGCGGCATGTTTCCCTGATCGAAATGGGTGATTTCAAGGTCGTTTATTATCCGGCTCGATGCCTGCTCCAGCATGGCGATCTCTACAGCGAAAGGGATGTTCTTCGCGTCTACCAGGGCGAAGATCGAGAGCGGCCCAACGAACCGATTCTGGACCGCCAAATGAAGACCCGGTTCTTCTATCCGCCCACGGCTCTCATTTTTACCCTTCCGTTCGCCTTGGTCGGGTTTGCTGCGGGGAAACTGCTTTGGACCGTTTTTATGATCGTGAGTCTCGTTCTTGCCTCGATTCTCATGTGTGATATGGCTGGCGACCTTGCTCCGCTGCTTTCTGGCTCTCTGGCCGGGTTCGCCCTCATGAACAGCTTCTGGCTGTTCATGATTGGCAACGCCGCTGCGATGGCCGTTGGTTTCTGCGTGATTGCGGTCTGGTGCTTCTATCGTGAACGCCTTGTGGTGCTCGGCGTGCTCTGCCTTGCTCTAAGCCTTGCGCTCAAGCCCAACGATTCAGGTCTGGTGTGGTTGTGCCTTCTTCTCGTGGGAGGCGCCTACCGCAAACGCGCGTTGCAGGCTCTATTCACAGTGGTAATCCTGAGCCTTCCGGTCGTTCTCTGGGTCACTTACACGTCTTCGCATTGGCTTCAGGAGCTTCAAGCCAACATGGCATTCTTTTCCGGCGTTGGCAGCATTGCTGATCCTGCGGCAACCGGCAAGGCCGGGCTCAATATGGACTCGCTCGTGCAACTTCAGTCAGTTGCCAGCATCTTTTTTTCGAATCCCTCGACTTATAACCTGATCGCGTATTCCATCGGCATTTCGCTGATACTCATTTGGGTAGTCCTGACGGTACGCACCCGGCCCACCCCGATTGGAGTTTGTCTGGCACTTGCGGCCGCTGCGCCGCTCTCGATGCTTCCCACATATCACATGCAGCACGACGCGAAACTCATTCTGCTCACGATTCCAGCCTGTGCCATGCTCTGGGCCAGAAGGGGAGCTCTCGGCTGGGCGGCCATGCTCGTTACCGCCGCCGGATTTGTCGTCAACGGGGATGTCTTCTCGGGCATTCGCATCCTGCTTACGCACGGCATCCTGGTGCCGCAGCCTACGTTCGCAAGCCGCCTGATCACCGTCGTCTTTACGCGTCCAGCTCCGCTTGTTTTGCTCTTGATGGCGTTCTTCTACCTCTGGGTTTTAGCAAACCACTCTTTGCGCGATCAAGAAACTCGAGGCTTTGAAGCAGTGCCTGAGCAGGTTACAATGTCAAATCGAATTCGGAGTTTCCCGTTCTCAACCATGAAAATGAAGGTCAATCCTCAGGCGAAGCTCGTAATGTGGCAAGGAGATTGAGATTTCCGGCGCTCACAACATCGCTGTGACCGAGATCCGCGACGTTCTGCTGGCCATTGCGGCTTTTCTTCCTGTCGCTGTGTGCCCAGGTTACATTGTCAGCTGGCTCACTGACCTTTATCGCTTTCGCTCCCGTTCGTTCGTGGAGCGGATATTGTGGAGTATCCCGGCATCGTTTGCTGTTTCACCCATCGCATCGGTGTTGATCGCGTGGGCTTCTTCCCTGATCGCCGTGGTACGGGTCTTCGAGGCCGGCGTAGCCCTTTGGCTGGTCCTTCTTGTGTGGGAGCGCAGGAAACTGCGCCGGAATAACGTGAACTTGATCGCCGGCTGGCAGCCTCTGGGTGGCTCAGCCATCGTCTGGGCAGCCCTTTGGATCGCAGTTGCCGTGCTGTCCCTCGTTGACTTTGAGTATCACCATCAGCTTTTCATGAGCCTCACCATCTACGATCAAGGGGCGAGGGTCAGCTGGACTGAAAGCATCCTGCGCACCGGCGTTCCACCGGCCAATCCGTTCTACTGGTATCAACACGCGAGCGCCATGCGCAACTACTATTTCTGGTACGTCATTTGCGCGGTAGTGGCTCTTATGGCGCATGTTTCTGCTCGTACCGCACTTATGGCCAGCTGTGTGTGGTCGGGGTTTGGCTTGGCAACTCTCATTGGTCTCTACCTCAAACACTTTCTCGGCGTCACGGAAAAATTGCGTCGGCATTTCATTGTCGCCATTTCGCTGCTGATGGTTAGCGGACTCGATATCATCGTTCACGTCTGGAATTACATTTATTTGCGAATCCCGATCTTCGACCATCCGCGAGCATGGTTCGTTGGCCAAATCGACAGCTGGTTCGTGACGCTGCTTTTCGCCCCGCATCATGTTGTCAGCCTTGTGTGCTGCATGTTCGCCTTTCTCTTGGCATGGATAGGAAACAAGGAAGGCAGGGGGCGCCTAGCCCCGATCGTGACGCTCATCGCCTTTGCATTGGCAAGCGCTTTCGGCCTCTCGCTCTACGTTACATTTGCATTTGCTTTGATGATGTTGACCTGGGGATTGTGGCAGTTCATATTCCAGCGGAGCTTTCGTTCTTCGATGATGCTGGTGGCTGGTGGATTGGGCTCTGGCCTTCTCCTGAGTCCCTACCTCATGCAACTGGCCGGTACATCATCCGGAATACACGGCGGGTCTCCCTTTGGTTTTTCCGTTCGCGAGACCGTCCCTCCCGACCGGCTGCTTTCATCGGGACTGTTCCAGTCGATCGCCTTATCTCATCCAGCGGCGGCTAAGAACCTCGCCAAGCTTCTGCTCCTCACTCCGGGACTGGCCGTCGAACTGGGATTCTTCTTCGGCGTACTTCTTCTTTCCCTGGTTCCTGCCCTTCGTTTTCGCGCGCGACTCACTCCCGCCCGCCATACGCTCATCTTCATCACTGCGACTTCGCTCGTCATTACGTCTCTCATTAGGTCCTCTGTGATTTCCTACAATGACTTCGGCTTTCGGGGAGCTCTGTTCATGCAATTCTCGTTGCTTCTGCTTGCCTCAGAAGTCGTGATGAGCTGGCAAGGTCGGGATTCGAAGCAGAAATTGGTTGAGGATCGGTCGGGAGCACCTGCGAGAGTTCCTTACTGGCTGCGGTCGATCCTTGCTCTTGCTTGCGTCTTCGGGGCGCTAACCACTACCTACTATGCGGTGATGTTCCGGCTCACCATCCCTCTGGTGGAGGCGGCTCACAAGAGCGTCGTTCACGATCCAATAGCCGGCAATCTGTCTCACGACGCCTACATCTCATCCATTGGATACGCTCAGCTGGACGCGGCTATCCCGCGCGCTTCTATCGTGCAATTCAACCCGTCTCTCCCGAACGAATTCTGGGGACTTGTGAACCTCGTGGCTATCAATCGCCAAGTAGCGATTGCGGGGGACAAGCCGTGGTGCGGTTCTGAACTGGGGGGAGATCCATCCGGCTGCCCCGCTATGGCCTCAGCCCTTGACGCCCTCTTTCACGACTCTACCGCCGAACAGGCGCACTCAACCTGTCGCCAGTTCGGAATTCAGTACCTTGTCACCACCATTTACGATCCCGTATGGAAGGAAAGGCGAAGCTGGGTCTGGACTCTTAAGGCAGTTGTGCAAGACCCCGAGTTTCGCGCGCTCGATTGCCGTTAGCGAGGACGCAACCAGGTTCGCTTGCCCAAAGTCTCGCGGGAATGGAACGATTCGCATCGAGGGCAGGAGGATAATATCTCGATTCTCCAGTCAATCACGTCCGCCCAACTCATAGAGAGCTTTCTGGCGATACCAGCCTTCGCCCCTGTGACAGTCTTCACCGGATACGTCGCGGCCTGGTTTACGAATCTGCACGACTTTCGCCGACGCACATTTGTAGAGCGCCTTTTCTGGAGCATTCCGCTATCCATCGGGATCTCGACGATCTCCTCAGTATTAGTCAGTCGATTCCTCTCGCTTACGACAGCAGCCATCTCTTTCAGTCTTTGCGGTGTGATTTTCCTCGGATGTCTCGGTTGGGAATGGTTTGATCTGCACCGGACCGGTGCGAAGTGGCCCTTGGGTTTTCATCCGCTGGGCAGCATCGGAATTGCGCTGGCATTCGCATGGACCGCTCTTTCGATTCTGTCGCTGATTGACTTTCAACGTGGCCAACAATTGTTTCTGAGTCTGACCTTTTTCGATCACGGTACGCGTGTCAACTGGGCCGATGCTGTCCTCCGGACGGGACTACCGCCTAACAATCCCCTCTACTTTTTCGAACACGCAGCCAATCTGCGTTATTACTATTTCTGGCTCGTCGACTGCGCCGTGATCGCGCGGATTACGCAATTCCCCTTGCGCGTGATCGTGATTGCCAGCTGTATCTGGTCCGGGTTCTGTTTGGCAGCTCTCCTCGGTCTTTATCTCAAACACTTCCTACAGGTGGGCGCCCGGCTACGCAAGCAGTTTCTGGTGTCAATTGGACTTCTGGCAATCACCGGTCCCTACATTGTGATTGATGTGTTCGATATTTTCATCTTGCACAAATCGCCCCCGGGCATCGAGGTATGGCCTGAAGGCCAACTCACGAGTTGGATCGACAATTTCTACTTCTATCCGCACCATGTCGCGAGCCTGGTTTGCTGCATGCTGGCGTTCCTGCTGGCTTGGATGGCTAAGGAGCAACGCGGCCGGCTACAGCTTGGGACTGCAGTCATGATTGGGGTATCCTTTGCCAGCGCGTTCGGGCTGTCCATTTATGTCGCCTTCGCTTTTTTCCTGATCGTTCTTGCCTGGGGGATATGGCAGCTCGCCGTGGAGCGCGAACCAAAGCCGGTTTTGTATCTGGCGGTGGGCGCCGTGGTGGCCGCTGTCCTGCTCCTCCCCTATTTGCAGGAATTGGCACAGGGATCGTCCAGGTCACATGGCGGCCACGTTTTTGGTTTTGCAATTCGCGAAACAATCTCTCCGGCGGGCATGCTTGCCTTGCCCATTTTCCGGAACATTGCAATTGCGCATCCAGAGCCCGCACGGGCTTTCGCCAAACTCATCTTGATGATCCCCGGATATGCCGTGGAGTTGGGCTTCTACTTCGTGGTCATGGTTGCTTACCTCGTCCCTCGCTGGCGAGCAGGAAAGCCCCTGAATTCCGCACAGAGAGCGCTGCTGTTTCTCGCATTTGCGACGTTTCCCATCATCTCCTTCATTCGTTCAGAGGTTTTGACCATAAATGACTTCGGCATTCATGGCGGCATGTTTGTGGAGTTCCCACTTCTCCTGATGGCATCGGACTTCGTAATTGGCTGCAGTCGCGGAAAGCACAAGAGCGCAGCCCCTGTCCGCGATCCCGAAGTTCCCCAGACTCCGCTCTGGCTGACATCGGGCGCCAAGGTCTGCATGTTTCTGGGTGCGCTCAGTACGGTTTACATTTCCTCCATCCTGCGTTTTGGAATCCTCGCTCTTCCCGATGTTCGAAATGGCACTCTCCCCCATAAGGCGTACCTCTCCGCCCTTGGCTACGCGCAGCTGAATACTGAGATCGCTCGCAATGCAATCGTGCAGTTCGACCCCACTTCACCTGACACATTCTGGAGCAACATCGACCTAGCCAACATCAACCACCAGACCGCCATCACGTCAGACCAGCTCTGGTGCGGTTCCGAACTCGGCGGTGATCCCTCCGGCTGTCCGGCCATGATCGCAGCCATTCCGCCGCTATTCATGCACGCCACCGCTGAAACGGCACGAGACGTATGCCACATCTACCACATCGATTACCTGGTCGCGAACATCTACGACCCCGTTTGGAATGACCGCACCAGCTGGGTTTGGACACTTAACCCCATAGTCACCCAACCGGAATTCCGGGCGCTGGATTGCCGATAAGAAGGCAGATGTTACGCAGGAATCAACGCGTTCACCACTTGATGTGGAAGGACGACGGCCTCGAGTTTCATTCGCAACTGAGGTCGAGTGTAGCGCCGGAAGTGACCGAAGTCTTTGTCGATTGGTGCGCAGATTTCGGGGCGACCATGGCAGGTTTTGGTTGCTGAATCTGCCCCGATATGACAGACGGTAAGATCCGGAAAATGTTTGAAAGATCGTACACCCAGGCGTTAGTTTTCTTTGGTTTGAGGCGTTACGATGGTACCAACTTGATCAACACAAAAGCCCGGAATAGGTGCGCCTTTCGGTGGATACTGGCCTTAGGTTTGCAAACTCTTTTTAACTAGGTCCTATTTGCTGGAGCGGGGCGTTGCATGATCGAAGTAAAAAGCTGCGTCATCTGCGAAGCTCCAATCCGGCTGCTGAAGCGCGCACTCGTCGCTCCTTTCCTGGCGGAGCGGATTTGGAACAGAGCACCCTTCTGCGTGGATTTGGTGAAATGCGATTCTTGCGGCTTCATGTTCTACAACCCTCGCCTCGATGATGGCGATCTTCAGAAACTCTATAGCGGCTATCGTGCCCAAGAGTATCAACGCATGCGCCACGCTACCGAGCCTTGGTATACCACCAAATTCAATGCGGACCTGGCATCTGAGGATTCGTACCGGAAACGACGTGCAAAGCTTGCGCCGATTTTCAACGAGCACCTTAAGAACCGAAAGATCGAACGGATCCTCGACTATGGCGGGGATCGAGGTGATTTGGTGGTTGGACTGTTACCGGGTGCCGAGGCATTCGTCTACGACATCTCAGGAATCCCGGCCACAAATGGCGTGGAAGCGGTCGCAGACCCGGCAACCTGCATGGCCGATCTTATTGTCAACAGCAATGTTCTGGAGCACGTAGGATTTCCGGTCGATCTTGTGAAACAACTCCTCCGTGCGGCTCCCGAAAGGGGACTCGTTTTCCTTGAGGTTCCCTGCGAAATTCCGTTGGGGCTTTCGAGGATCGCACGACGACTCGCGCAGATCGGCGTGATGACGCTTTTCCACCCCTCACTTTCCCGCTATATCTTCCGTCCGGCTACGTTCTACATGATGCACGAGCACATCAATTACTTTACGGAGCAGTCTCTCATCAGCTTGATGCGTGTGTGCGGTGGAACAGTTTTCGCATCAGGCAGCTATTCTTCATCAGGCAGAGCGGGCGACGCAGACATGGCTTGGTGTCTGGCGAGCAAGCGGCCATGATAGATGCCGTGGGGATTCAGCAGGCCGAGCGACGGGGTCTGTTGCAGCACGCCGATGTTCTCGAGGTGCCAACTACTGGAGTTCGTGCAGCACAACCGAAACATATGCCCGAATTGGATGGCATTCGAGGTCTGGCAATCCTCGGCGTTCTCCTGTCTCACGGAGCCGGACTCACTGGAATCTTTGATGGCATGAATGGATCCGTTGCTGCAATCCTATTCAGACTCACGATGATTCCTCTTTGGGGCGGGGTCGATCTTTTCTTCGTGCTTTCCGGTTTCCTGATCACCGGAATCTTACTCAAGACGAAGGACTCTCCGCATTATTTTTCGTCTTTTTATGCCCGTCGCATTCTGCGAATTTTTCCGATTTACTATCTGACGCTGATATCTACGCTAATTGCAGCTCACTTCCTTTTCTTGATTCATACCCTCCTTCCGCCTACGACGTTGTGGAAGGTAGCGTACTTTGTCTACCTCCAAAACTGGCCCGGGTTTTGGCATGGTCAAGGGATGCTTTCAGGTATCTGGGGCGCATATTGGAGTTTAGCGGTTGAAGAGCAGTTTTATATCGTCTGGCCACTCTTCGTCTGGTTGTTTTCTGGACGGGCCCTGCAGAGACTATGCATCTTCGGGATTATTTGTGCTTTGCCGCTGCGGATCTTACTCTCCGTATATGCCTTCGGCGCAAGCTTTGGCCTGGCTCAGCTCACCGGTAGCAGAATAGATGGTCTTCTTGCCGGCGCGGCTTGCGCGCTCTATATGGCGAGGGAGCAGAGGCCTTTGCCGATCGGTATGATCAAAGCCTTAGGATTAACCGGTGCGGCAATCATGTGTTATATCGCCACCTTCCACACCATCGAACTCATTCGCACGAATCAATGGATCATGACGCTCGGAATAACTGGCTTTGTTTTGCTTTCAACGGCGCTCGTAGCATTGTCGCAGCACCATACCGCACCGGCGCAGAGGTTGCTTAGTTCCAAGGTGCTTCAGACGGCTGGAAAGTATAGCTATGGCATGTACGTTTACCACACATTGGTATTTCTGCCCTTCAGTTTCTACGTCAAGAGCGACGCAGGTGCGTGGACTCGCTCCAATTTTGGAATTGGCGTACTTTTCATGCTGTTCGAATTCTCCCTAGTGTTTCTCATTGCCAAACTTAGCTATGACCTCTTGGAGGTCCGATTCCTGCGTCTGAAGATGCACTTTAAACCGGCCTAGTGCCACGAAGGAAAACGAGTGGACAAGAAACTGATCACCATCATCACCCCCTGCTACAACGAGGTGCTGAATGTCCGCGAGACTCATCGCCGGGTGATGGCGATGGCGGCACAGCTGCCCGAATATCGCGTCGAACATCTCTTTGTCGACAATGCTTCGAAGGATGGCACGGTAGACGAGTTGCGCAAGATGGCCGCGGAGGATCCCAGCGTCAAAGTTATCGTGAATGCCCGCAACTTTGGCGCGGACCGTTCGGGAATGAACGGGCTTCTGCAGGCGCAGGGAGACGCCATCGGCAGCGTGGCAGCAGATCTCCAGGACCCGCCGGAGTTGTTCATCGAAATGATTCGCGAATGGGAGAAGGGCTTCCCGATTGTCGCCGCCGTCAAGAACTCCAGCGACGAAAGCGGCCTGATGTATCGCATACGTACCGCCTACTATCGTCTGGTGGCGCGTTTGACGAACGTCGAAGTTCTTGAGCACTTCACCGGTTTTGGCCTTTACGATCGCGCCGTGATCGAGCAAATCCGCAGCAATTTCCGTGACCCCTATCCCTACTTCCGGGGCATGATAGCCGAACTCGGCTTGCCGATTGCCAAGGTCTTCTACAACCAGGCACGCCGCGAGCGCGGGATCACTTCGAACAACTTCTACTCCCTCTACGACCTCGCGATGTTGGGGATCACAAATCTCTCCAAGGTGCCGCTGCGCCTTGTGATCTTTGGTGGATTTGTCTCGGCCATGATCAGCTTTGTTCTTGGTGTGTTTTACCTTGGCTACAAGCTTGTGTTCTGGAAAACCTTCACCGTTGGCGTAGCGCCCGTCGTCCTTGGCCTCTTTTTTCTCGGTTCGGTGCAACTCATCGCTCTTGGCATTATCGGAGAATATGTCGGCTCGATTCACACACTGGTGCTCAACCGCCCGCTGGTCACTGAGAAAGAGCGCATAAACTTCTAGGTGACTCCATCGCTTGTGAAACCGAGCCCCAACAAATCGCTGTCCCAGTTCATCCGTTACCTGCTGGTGGGCGGATTTAATACGGCGTTCGGTTACTCGGTCTTCGCTCTCCTGAACTGGTTGTTCCGGGGGCTCGGTTCTTTCAGTTACATGTATGCCTGGCTTATTGCCAATTTGATCGCAATCACAGCGGCTTTCCTGGCCTACAAGTGGTTCGTTTTTCGTACGCAAGGAAACTATGTAAGAGAGTGGATACGCTGCTTTAGCGTATATGGCAGCGGCATGATATTTGGGTTGATCGCCCTGCCTATCCTGGTTACAGCTCTCAGGCATACGATGCGCAGGCCCGAGCTTGCCTCCTATCTTGCTGTGGCACTCTTAACAACAGTCACTGTAATCCTCAGCTTCTTCGGTCATAGAGAGTTTTCGTTCCGACAAGGATTGGTAGGGAAGGACTTGAAACCTCCCCCCGAGGCTCCCAACGCATGACCAGAGCACTAGACAAAGAATACGGGCCTTCGCGGGTCAATCCGTTTGACCTGATCTTGTAGCGCATTTCGTCCCTCTGAGACGGTGATCGCTACCGGCCAGGGGTAGCGCATTATTCCTTCCTGAGGGTCTTCAGCTCTGTACTCCTTGCCCCCAATCGAGATTATTTGAGGCCGACGGTCCAGAATGACCATATTGCGCAAGTTGGAGAGAGGCCCCTCGTTTTCGGAAGACCGATAGAAGTTATCTCCTGACCCCCAAATCAGGACACCTTCAAACGTGTCGAGCTTGCTCTCAATCGCTCTTGCCCTTTGTTTCTCAGCCGAGATGTATTTGTTTGCCGCATCGAGGATGCTCGGGGACAAGGACCCGATAGCGCCGTTTCTTTTCTGGAGCAGCATCCCGAGAGCTGGGTACTCCCCTCCGTCGCGATATGGGAATGCGTACTCAAAATGCCGGACGTAGCCAAAGCCGTACACGGCGCACAGTCGCGTGAGAGCCTGTGGCGTGAAGTGGTTCACGTGCAGTCTGTCGAAATAGTAGAGAAATTCCTTTCGTTTATAAGTTTCATAACAAAGCGGATTTGGGACTTCAACATAAAGAAGCCCGTCGTCAACCAGAAGGCTATGTAACAGATGGAGGAGATCAAAATCGAGCAAGTGTTCGACGACATGGGACAATATCACGAGATCGAAGGGGCCATGCTCTTTGATGGCCGTCATATCGGAGACAATTATATTTTGCAGGCCTAGTGCAGACGCTTTGTTTGACCCGATCTGCACAGCGGGTCCTGGGTCGCATCCCAAAAATGTTGTTGTGGGAAAATCACCTGCAAGCTCTATGAGAAGGCTTGCCTCTCCGCAGCCAAAATCCAGAACTCTCCTGCTCTTTCCAAAAAATCCTCCTAGCGCATCCACGAGGTAGCTGCGCTGCAGGATTGAAATCGGCGAGTGAAGACTTCCCGCAGATAACTCCGCGTGATAGGAATCGTTAACCAGAGACTTGTAATACTCGTCGTAGTCTTGCTGGCGGCCACTCGCGACAAAAAGGAAGTTGTCTGAAGCGCAATGTCTGATCTCCAGTTCGGTAGGCAGGTTCATCTTCCTGTTGAATCGAAGACGCAAGATTGAATCTGTCTTTGATCCGCAGAGCGGGCAGTTTTGATTTCTCACATTCGGCTCCGATGTTGCGTATTAGTCATACAGCAGTCCATCCGCCGTCAACGACTAGGGCCTGTCCCGTCATATAACTGGAAGCGTCTGAAGCCAGGAAGAGCAGTGCACCGACCAATTCATGTGGTTTTCCGATCCGCCCCAGGCACGTGCAGGCACGCAGACGCTCTAGAAAGGGGCTATTCTGGTCGACGGTGTTGGCGCCGCTATCGTCTTCAGTGTTGGAGAACGGACCAGGCAAGAGAGCATTCGCACGGATGCCGTGCGGGCCCCAAAATGACGCTACGTAGCGAGTGAAACTGAGTAGCGCAGCCTTGGAGGCGGAGTAGCCTGGTGGGTTTATGAATTCGGTGCCTGCGTACAGCTGAGGTCGCGGCGCAACCAGTGCATACATCGTGGATATGTTGATGACGCTGCCTGAATGCTGTTGCTTCATTCGCATCCCGATTTTTTGGGTGGTAAGCGCAGCCCAATAGACACCCCCTGTAAGGTTGCGCATCCAGGTGTCCATTGTGGCGTTGTCAAGGGAGCCTTCTGGAACGTTGAATCCTGTGCCTGGGCCTAGCTCATGGGCATTGTTAATCAGCACGTCAATCGTCTTCTCACTATGTGCTATCTCATCCAGAACGCGGCTAAATGCCTCGATGTCGTACATATCGATCTGGAAATACGCGACTTTGTCATCACCGAATTCTCGCTCCCACTCTTTCGCCTCTCTCTGCAACCGTGCGGACCGTCCCAACGCTACGATTCGCGCTCCGTTTGTGAGGAGTGCTCGAACAAATGTTCGACCGAGGAACCCAGAAGCCCCTGTGATTACAGCGGTCTTCCCATCGAGCGAGAACAGGTTCGCACTCATAAGTTCTGGTGATTTCAAAGGCAACTACGGCCTCCATCAATGACAAGGTTCGTGCCCGTCATGTAGGACGACGCGTCGGAGCAGAGGAAAAGAATTGCACCCTGGTATTCGTCCCTTTCAGCCATTCGTCCCAGTGGAATCAATTGCCTAAGACGGCTCAGAAAAACCTCCGGCTGCCCGTTAAAGACACCTCCAGGAGATATCGCATTTACGCGTATGTTCGCTTGACTCCAATACGTCGCCAGATACCGGGTGAGCCCGATCAGAGCAGTTTTAACGACAGAATAGGTCACGGGCTTGACGGGCTGGAGGTCTTCTGGGAGGCCCTCGACGCGATAAAGCCGCTGATCCGGCGCTATCACGGCAAGGTCAGAAGCCACGTTGACAATTACGCCTGACTTCCGCCTCGCCATCTCTGCGCCAAAAACGCGGCTGCATAGGAAGGCTCCCGTTAAGCCGACGCGTATATCCGCTTCCCAGGAAGCTAATGGAAAGTTCTCCAATCGAGACCATGCGGTATTCCCATCTTCCACTTTAGGATTGTTGGCCGCGTTGTTAATCAGGATGTCAATTCGGCCGAATTTGTCGATGATCGTTTTTCGGACACCTTCGAGGTCGACCTCCGATGTGATGTCGCAGACGAGCCCCAGCGATTCTGTAGCGGACTCCGCGGCCAATTGCTTTCCGCGTGCCCCTGGGTTCGCCGTGTTCAGGTCAAGCAGAACGACCCGTGCACCCGCGCTCGCAAGAATGGCTCCATGATGATACCCAAGCAAACCGGCGCCCCCGGTGACAATAGCCACGCGGCCCGTAAGGTCGAAGAGAGTTGCAACTCGATTGGCAGGCTCTGTGGTCATAGAAGACAGTCCTTCACTTTCGCCGGCTTCAGATGCTCCGTGTTTGGCCGCCGTCAACGACGAAAACTCCGCCGGTAGCGAATTTTGAGACAGGGGAGACGAGAAAAGCAGCAAAGTCGGCAATTTCTTCCGGAGTTCCAAATCTTTGCTGCGGGACTTCAGACGAAATGTACTTCTCGACTTCGTGCGTTCGATTGGCCAAATGCCGTTCCCATGATCCACCCGGGAAGAGTACGTTGCCTGGGCATATGCAATTCACTCGGATGCGATCGGCGGCGACGGACCGTGATAAATTCTTGCTGTAGTTGACCAGAGCTGCTTTCGCAGCACTGTAGGGCAGCGGTGCGGGGCTTGCCTCCAAACCGGCAATTGAGCTCACAAACAAAATGTTACCCCCCCGAGACTTCATATGAGGGATGACGCTTTGAGCCAGGCGGATACTCCCAAAGAGATTGAGATTGAAGAGCCGCTCCCACTCGTTCTCGTCTAGTTCCCAACCCAAATTCCCGCTCCCGCTTCCAATGTTGGCAACTAGAATCTCAGGGCTTTGCCAAGTCTTGCAGATGGTGCTCAATACATCGTTTATTGCTGATGCCTGCGTTAGATCCGCCGAGATTCCAATTACCCGCTCGCCGAAATCTGTTCGAAGGTCCGCGCAAGCTGCATCCAGTGCGGCTTGATTGCGTCCATTGATGCAGACTCGGCATCCTTCACGAAGAAGAGCCGCAGCAATGGCTTTGCCGATTCCTCTTGAGGATCCAGCGACAATGGCAACGCGGCCGTTCAGTTGAAGATCCATATACTCACGTCAAGCACGATCGAATGAAGGCTGCCTGCTGTTTTGCCCAGTTTACCTCGTCACCATCCTGGCCTCGGGCGACCTGAAGAGTAAATCCGCCGGAGTAGCCAATTCTGCGAATACTTGAGAAGACATCAGCGAAATCTGCGCTCCCGTGCCCCAGGGGCTTAGTTTCGACTCTTCCGTCCGACCTACGCAGCCGGTCCTTGATATGGATGGAGCCGATGCGATTTCCGTAGGCGTCGAATTCTTCACTGGCAATGAAACCAAGGCCGGAGCTATTTCCAGTATCGTAGTTCACCTTGATCATTGGGTGGGGTATTTGGGCGAGGAAACGAGAGAAATCATCGGGTCTGAGATCTGCCTCCAGATGCATCTCCACGCCGGTTTCATCTGACACAGGCAACGCGCGCTCAAGCACGCCGAGTACAATGTCCTTTTCTCGCTGATCTCGCATGGCCGATGCATCCACGAATGGGAGCACGAGGCGTGAGGCCGCAATTTCCCCCCCCCAACGTAGTAACTGATGAATTATGCGTTCACGATGTTTTTGTTCTTCCGAATCACATCGAACGAGTGGAAAATCCATAAGCCAATCTGCGCAGATAGCGGGCGTCCCAATTCCGCTTTCGGATTTTAGTTGCACTAACTCTTCTCGGCCCTTTTCCGATGAGATAGGATTCTCTGACGATCCATAGTCGTCATAGATCCATTCGATGAAAGCGAGCCCGGCTTGCTGCGCGCGAACGAACTCCTGCCGCCACGATTTTCGAGGAAAACTCTGAAATCGTCCTTCTTCTGGCGGGGAGAGCCGTCCTTGCATGATTCCGATCGCGCGCTGTTGCATGCCTCTCCTATTCCGGAAGCGGCTTAACTAACATGTTGGCCAGAAACTCCTCACGCGGTAAGAAGGGGAATAAATCTTCGAGAGGCTTTGAAACAAACGACCCGTCTGGCTTTTGATAGGACTGGAGGCGCGGTTCTCGCATTTCGTCCTGAATTACGTTTACATCGCAGACGACGGGACCGTCCATCCTGAGCACATCCCGAACAGATGTCCGAAGATCCTCCTGACCTTTGATTACTGCTGTGCCTAAGCCAAAAGCGGATCCTATCTGCCTCAGATCCGGAATGGTGATGCCACTATTTCTATCAGCACCAATGATCGCTTGACCGAAATAGGCCCGCTGCGATGCTCGAATCGAGGCGTATCCCTCATTGTTTAGTACGAAGAATTTTATTGGAAGGCGGAGTCGGCGAATTGTTTCCAATTCTTGGATGTTGAACATGAACCCCCCGTCGCCGTCGATCGCAATAACCTCGCGTCCCGGGTTCGCAATTGAGACTGCGATTGCCATTGGGACTGCATATCCCATCGCGCCGAGGCCGGCTGTATGGTAGAGACGTTGCGAATGGGGAGTCGGACAAGCGAGCAAATAGATTTCGATTGCGGACCCTGAGTTTCCGACTACGAGCTTGTCTTCGGTCCCAACTTCCGTGCCAATGATCTCGGCGAGATGAAAGATGCTGACGCGGCCCTCGGGTTTGCGATGTTCTTCTGTGACGACGGGGTAGCGTGTCTTCCATTCGGCGCAGCGATTGTCCCAGGCGGACCGATCCGACCTCCGAATGGAACTGCCTTGGCTCAACAACTCGGTCAGGAAGGACTTGGCGTCGGAACAGATTGGCTGCTGCAGGTAAGGGTGGAGCTTTTTCAGTTCAGCCGGATCGATGTCCACGGCGACCTTGTGTGCTTCGCGAGCGAGATTTTGCGGCGCGTACCCGGTGATCGCAAAGTCCAGACGCACGCCGATGGCAAGCAGAAAGTCAGAGTTTTGCAGTGCGAAATTAGCACCGCGTGCTGCCACTGATCCGGGGCGCCCGACGTACGTTGCATCGTCGCTTGGGACCAGATCTGCCGCGCACCAGGTTGCCACGGTCGGAATCCCAAGGTGCGCTCGAAGCTGCTCGAACTCAGCTTCAGCATGTGCCAGGCGGATGCCGTTCCCAGCAAACAACAAAGGTCGCTCTGCTTCATTCAGCTTCTCAATCAGGCGACTGACTTCCGCCTTGAGATCCGAATACGCGGTTGAGTCCTGAATTTCGCTTGGATCGAATGGGCGCAGGTTTGCTGGATCTTCGATTGGAGAAGCCTGAACATCCAGCGGGATATCGACCCATACTGGGCCAGGCCGGCCATGCATCGCCACGTAGACAGCCTTTTCCAAGTGGTAGCGAATATCGTTCGGGTCGAGGACTGTCATCGAATACTTTGTAATGGGCTTCACAATGGACACAATGTCGACTTCCTGCACGCCTAATTGGCGCATCCCCAGCGGCTGGCCGTCGTTGTCGAACATTCTGTCCGGACGCTTCACTTGTCCTGAGATAAAGAGAGTCGGCGTCGAATCTAACCAGGCACCGGCGACACCAGTAACGGCGTTTGTTCCGCCTGGACCCGTGGTGACCATGCAAACGCCGAGATGGTTCGTCGCCTTGGCATATCCTTCAGCGCACATGGCGCTTGCCTGTTCGTGCGAATTGCAGATTGCCTGAAGCCGCGGCTCTGCGCCAAGAGATTGATTCAGGTGCATGGCGCCGCCGCCGGTGACGAGGAAGACGTGTTTGACGCCCTGGTCGGCGATGAAGCGCACAACGTAGTCGGAGAGTTTCATGTTTGGTTGTTAGGGCCTGGCTAAAACTTCGCGTGTATTCAGATCCTTTGCTGCCAGCAAGGCATCGATAACTTCACGCACAGCGCCGTTGCCTCCGGGACTCTGCGTTACCATGTGCGCCTGGTCGAGCACTTCGCGTGATGCGTTAGACGGAGCGGCAGAGAGCCCGGCAAGCTCCATCGCCGCAAGGTCGTTTATATCGTCGCCCATGTAGCAAATCTCTGCGAGCTCCACCCGCGCCGACGTTGCAAATTCCTTAAGAGCGCCAGCTTTGTCTCGGCAGCTCTTGGCTACGAATGCAATATGCATCTTGGAGGCATAGCGGTCTACCAGCGGAGAATCTTCTCCAGAGATCAGCGCCATGATCAATCCGGCACGCCTGGCCAGCGAGACGCCCATTATGTCAGCGAAGCAAAAGCGCTTCCACTCCTCACCGTTCGGACCCCACCAGAGACCGCCGTCGGTAAGCACGCCATCCACATCCATTGCGAGAGCACGGATCCGGCGGAGGAGGCTTGCTGGATCTGTTTCAGCCATATCGGACTAAACCGACGCCCCGACGCGACGCAGCTTTTTGATGATTGGGAATTCGCGTTCGTAGACCCGCTTAACGCCGTCTCCCTTGGCTTGTTCCCACAACCGAATGTCCCGCGCGAGCCGCGAGATTCCATTGGGTTCGAGCGAAGCTGCCTGATCCGAGCCCCATCCCGCGCGATCGAGCGTGATATGGCGTTCAACGCAGCATGCGCCGAGTGCGGCCGCGCAAACGCTGGTGGGAATGCCGGTCTCATGACCGGAGTAGCCGACTGGAACTTGATAGCGCGCTACCATTGTCGGAATTGCACGCAAGTTCAATTCGTCGTAATTAGCCGGATAGGTGCTGGTAGCGTGCATCAGAATCAGGTTCTCTTTTCCAAGGACATCCACCGCGTGGTCAATCTCAGCATAGGTGCTCATTCCAGTCGACAGGATGACGGGCTTTCCCGTCTTGCGAACGTGTCTGAGCAGGTTGTCATCGGTAAGGGAAGCGGAAGCGATCTTATGGACGGGTACCCTGAATTGTTCGAGGAAATCGACCGAGTCCTCGTCCCAGGGCGAAGCGAACCAGCACATCTTGATCGATTTGCAAAAAGCGTCGATCTCCTCGTATTCCTCGTGCTCGAATTCCAATCCGTGTTTCAGGTCGCCGTTGGTCGGGCCAAAAGGGTTCTCGCGCGGTTTTGCCAACTCTTCGGCGGTATACACCACATCCACCGTGCGTTTCTGGAATTTCACGGCGTCGCATCCAGCCGCGAGAGCAACGCTGATGAGTCGCTTGGCAATGTCGATGTTGCCATTGTGATTGATGCCGATTTCGGCAATGATGAAACAAGGCTGATCGTCGCCAACCAGTCGGGTACCAATCTTCAGGGTGCTCATGGGTTATTTACTCCTTCTTCGCTTCATGGGAGCGTCCCAACTTTCGGCAGTCCGGCTAGCTCATTGGCGATTCAGATCCCACTACGCGGTCATGATACCAGTTCATTTATATCTCGCTCTTGGATTTACGTTTGGTAAAGGTTACTGAAGATATGCGGCAGGAGCTTGCGGCCCCTCGTTCGGTGAAAAGGAGCGGCAGCAGGGATGGTCTGCCGACTCCCGCCCGACCCAGATCCGCTAACAACAGGTCCCTGCGCTTGCAGCGTTAGGGTTTATGCTGGTTGCGTGAAACCCCTGCCAGCTGAGGATCTCGAACACATTTGTGCGCATACCCGCGAGCTTTGGGAAAGTGCGCGGAGAAAGCGGTTGTTCATTACTGGTGGCACAGGGTTCTTCGGCACGTGGCTGGTTGAGTCCTTTGTCTATTGCAACCGCGAACTCTCTCTCAACGCGGAAGCGATAGTACTAACGCGAGATCCCTCAGCCTATTCTGCGAAAGCCTCTCAGCTTGCCAGCGACCCTTCTGTCAGATTGCTTTTGGGAGATGTTCGCACATTCGCCTTCCCACAGCAGCATATCGACTTTGTTGTTCATGCGGCGGCTCCAACGTCGACTGAGGCGGCCTCGCATCCGATGGATCTAATTGGCACGATGATTCATGGTACTGAGCGCGTGGTGGAATTGGCCAGAACGCGCGGAGCAGAGCGCTTTCTCCTCACCAGCTCTGGCGCAGTTTACGGACGACAGCCTGAAATGATCAGCCACATCGGCGAGGATTATATCGGAGGGCCGGACTGGCTGGATACGAACGCGGCGTACGCCGAAGGCAAGCGAGTTTCCGAGCAGATCTGTTCCATTAGCGCAAAGGAATCCGATATCCGATTCACTCTTGCCCGGTGCTTTGCGTTTATCGGACCGCACCTTCCGCTCGATCAGCACTTCGCAATCGGAAACTTTATCGGTGATGTGCTAGCCGGCCGAGACGTGGTCATCCGGGGAGATGGTACGCCCAAGCGCTCCTACCTTTACGCCGCTGACCTCGCCGTCTGGCTCTGGACCATGCTGCTTCGTGAACCCGATGTGCGATCGAACCCGAGAGTCTTCAATGTCGGTTCAGGAGAAGCGATCAGCATTCGCGATCTGGCGCAGACGGTGGTTGAGGAACTCAATCCTTCGCTGCGCATTGAAGTTGCCAAGCTTCCACAAGCAGGCCAGAGAGTGGAACAGTATGTTCCAAGCGTCCAAAAGGCCGAATCTTGCCTCGGCTTGCGTCCAAGGATCGAACTCAGGGAGGCAATACGCCGAACCGCGGCCTGGCATCGTTAGGACAATCAGTGTCAACGCTATGAGCGCACCGTGTGATGCGCCTCCGCCGGCTGCGCCGCACAAACACTCAGTTCAACCCAGTCGCAGAGCATGTGGCCGCATAGGATGTGCCCCTCCTGGATACGTGCGGTATCTTTCGAGGGGACTCGGAGAGTCGCTTCTGCGATCTTCAACATTGCTCCGCCTCCTTCTCCGGTAAGCGCTACCGTGAACGCACCTATCTTGCGGGCGGCCTCAAGTGCCAGGCAGACATTTTTGCTGTTTCCCGAGGTGGATATTCCGACCAGAATATCGCCGACGTTACACAGGGCTTCCACCTGACGCTGGAACACCTTTTCGTAACCATAGTCGTTGCCAATTGCCGTCAGAGCCGAGGTATCGGTTGTCAGAGCGATGGAGGGAAGCCCCCGTCGCTCCCGTCGAAAGCGCCCCATCAATTCGGCTGCGAGGTGTTGAGAATCAGCAGCGCTTCCACCGTTCCCGCACCAGAGGATTTTCTTGCCTTGAAGGATCGCGCGTGTCATTTCGCAGGCGATGCGCTCAAAAACCGGCCGTTGGCTCGACATGGCTTGAATCACGGCAATGTGTTCGTTGAGGGCGTGCTGAAAGATTGAATCCGGATTCGGAGAATTTGTCATGTCTAATCCTTGAACGGCGCGCGCTTTCTTATGGGCGACTTTGCGAATTTGGCTTAGCGGCCACACCGCTACCTAAGGGAACAACCAGTTCGCCGAGCCTCGGATTTGCTGCGAATCCCACGATCGTTTCCGCCACGTAGTCCAGCATCTTCTCGGTCAAGCCCGGGTAAACGCCGATCCAGAAAACGTTGTTCATGGCGAAGTCGGTGGTTTTCAGGTCGCCGATTACTCGGAATTCACAGCTTTCATAGGCGGGTTGGCGCAGGAGGTTGCCGCCAAACAGAAGTCGCGTTCCGATCTTTTTGGCTTCCAACTCGCGCACCAGGTCCTGGCGCGTGAAAGGCGCCGACTCGCGTACGCCTATCGGGAAGCCGAACCACGAAGGATCCGAACCAGGTGTCGCCTCGGGGAGCATTAAACAATCCTGCAACGGCTGCAAAGCCTTGAAAAGATGTCGAAAGTTTTCTTTGCGCCTTTCGATGAAGTGCGGCAGCTTGGCGATCTGCGACGCGCCGAGCGCGGCCTGCATGTCAGTGGCTTTGAGGTTGTAGCCGATGTGGGAGTACGTGTACTTGTGGTCATAGCCGCAGGGCAGGGAACCCAACTGCCAGTCGAAGCGCTTGCCGCAGGTGTTGTCTTTGCCGGGCTCGCACCAGCAGTCGCGGCCCCAGTCGCGGAAAGACTCGATCAGAAGCTGCAGGTTCGGCTTGTCCGTCAAGACCGCGCCACCTTCGCCGAGGGTGATGTGGTGGGCGGGGTAAAAGCTCACCGTGGCGATGTCGCCGAAGGTGCCCACATGCCGGCCATTCCAGGTTGATCCCAGGGCGTCGCAGCAGTCCTCGATCAGCCACAGATCGTGCTTTCTGGCGAAGGCTGTGACTGCATCCAGATCGAATACGTTGCCCAGGGTGTGCGCGATCATGATGGCTCGCGTCTTTGCGCTACGAGCCGCTTCAAGCTGGCTGACATCGATCTCGTACGTCGGCGGCGTGACGTCTACGAAGACCGGGATGAGCCTGTTCTGAATGATGGGATTGATCGTGGTTGGAAAGCCGGCCGCAACTGTGATTACTTCGTCACCCGGCTTGAGACGCCGGTCGCCCAATTTGGGAGAGGTCAGTGCGGTAAGCGCCAGAAGATTTGCCGAAGAACCGGAATTGACCAGGGAGGCGCAGCGAACGCCGACAAAGCGTGCCAGCTTGCGCTCGAAGTTCTCAGCGAAACGCCCCGTCGTGAACCAGGCGTCCAAAGCCGACTCGACTACTGCGCTCACATCGGCAGCGTCAATTACCTTGCCGGAGACAGGAACAGGCGTTACCCCGGGTATGAATTCGGTCGGCGGAAAGGCCTCATCAAAATACTGGGCCGTGAGGTCTAGGATTTGCTGCCGAAGCCGTCCACTGACATTAGTCATCGGGGGTCCACTCCCCAAGCATACCCAATCGAATCATCGCGGTGTACTGTATTAATCAAGGAAAGCCACCAACGTACCTAGTTGTATTCTGCCTGTAGCAAAATCGCGGGGTTTATTGACAGCAAGGGGATGAAATGAAAGCAGTTATCCTTGCCGGCGGTCTCGGCACGCGGCTTAGCGAAGAGACGGTCCTTCGTCCCAAGCCGATGGTCGAAATCGGGGGCCGGCCGATCCTATGGCACATCCTCAAAATCTATTCGCAGCACCAGATCAACGACTTCATCATCTGCTGCGGTTACAAGGGCTATCTGATCAAGGAGTACTTCGCCAACTATTTTCTCCACATGTCCGATGTGACTTTTGACATGCAGGAAAACCGGATGGAGGTCCACCAGAGTGTTGCCGAACCGTGGCGCGTGACCCTCGTCGATACCGGAGAGACTGCCGGGACCGGCGGCCGTCTGCGCAACGTCGCTCGCTATCTCAAAGACGAAGAGGCCTTCTGCATGACCTATGGCGATGGTGTCAGCGATATCGACATTACTGCCTCTATCGCCCTCCACAAGAGCCACGGCAAGCAGGCAACGATCACCGCGGTGCATCCCACAGCGAGGTTTGGTGGTCTTAGTCTGGAAGGGACGGAAATCACGGCCTTTCAGGAAAAGCCCGAAGGCGAAGGCGGCTGGATCAATGGTGGCTTCTTCGTCCTGTCGCCGTCTGTCATCAGCGAGATTCCCGACGAAGGAACGGCGTTCGAAGCCGGACCGATCCAGAGACTCACAGCTAGGAAGCAAGTGCAGGCCTATTTTCACCATGGATTCTGGCAGCCAATGGACACCTTGCGCGATAAGCAGCGCCTCGAAGAGCTTTGGGCCAGCGGGAGCGCTCCGTGGAAAACGTGGTGAACCGTCACCCCACGAACGAAGACCCGTTCGTGGGGACCCCGAACCCATGGCGGGGTCGCCGCGTCTTCCTCACCGGCCACACTGGATTCAAAGGCGGCTGGCTGGCCCTATGGCTTGCTGCGAAGGGTGCGCACGTCAGGGGATTTGCTCTCGATCCCCCATCGGAGCCCAACCTGTTCAATCTTGCTTCGGTTGCCGATGAGCTCGACGATGTTCGAGGCGATATTCGGGACTACTCCAGGCTTGAGGCCTCGCTTACTGACTTTGCTCCCGGGGTCGTCTTCCACCTCGCCGCGCAGCCTTTGGTGCGCCGTTCGTATGCTGATCCACTCGGCACGTACGGCGCAAATGTATTGGGTACAGCAAACCTGCTTGAGGCAGTTCGGAAGTCGGCAAGCGTTCGAGCTGTTGTGTGCGTCACAACCGACAAGTGCTATGAGAATCTCGAAACCGGTCAGTCTTACCGCGAATCCGACCCGCTTGGAGGACACGATCCCTATTCCTCAAGCAAAGCCTGTGCCGAGATTGTTGTGGCAGCCTATCGCGACTCATATTTTCCGTTGACTCGAATTGGCGAACATCGGGTCGCAATTGCCACGGCCCGCGCGGGCAATGTGATCGGCGGTGGAGACTGGTCAGAAGATCGCCTGATCCCTGACCTGATCCGCGGATTCGGTTCCGGCAAACCTGTGCTCATCCGCAACCCCAAAGCGATTCGCCCGTGGCAGCATGTGCTCGAACCGCTGCACGGGTACGTCATGCTTGCAGAGCATCTTCTGGCCGGTCGAGCGGAAGCGGCCTCCGCATTCAACTTCGGTCCCGACGATACCGAAGAGTGGCAGGTTGAGCGAATCGCGACGAAATTCGCTGCCATGTGGGGGGAAGGTGCATCATGGTCAGGCGATTCGAGTCAGAGCGTCCATGAAGCTCACACTTTGCGCCTCGACTCTCGAAAGGCGCACACCATCCTGGGATGGAGGCCACGTATGAACATCGAAACAACGTTTGAATGGACTCTTGACTGGTACAGGCACTGGCATGAAGGCGCGGACATGGCTCTCGAAACAAAAAACCAAATCGATGCTTACGACGGCCTGGTTCAGGGGAAACGGTCAGAGCCGTCGCTCTCTTAGAACTCAGCATTCCCTAGTCACTGCACTGATAAACTCATATCGTGCCAGACCAGCAGAAGCCTCCAGTCTTTCTTCTCGACGCGATGTCGTTTATTTTCCGCGCATACCATGCGATGCAGCGCAGCCGCCCCATGTCCACGCGGTCCGGCCTGCCCACCGCGGCAACGTACGTCTTCGTAAACATGATCAAAAAACTGCGCCAGGATTTCACCCCTCGCTACTTTGCCGCAGTCTTCGATCCCAGCGGCGCAGTCTTTCGTGACGAACGCGCCCAGGCTATGGGCATGCTGCGCAAGTGGAACTCCAAGTTGCAGAGCTTCGAAGATGTGAGCTACGACGGCTACAAGGCCAAGCGGGAATCCATGCCCGAAGATCTTCGGCGGCAGGTTCCTTATATTCGCCGCTCTCTCGAGGCGCTGCACATTCCGATTCTCGAAGCTCAGGGCTTCGAGGCGGACGATGTCATCGGCACTTTGGCTCGCGAAGCTGCCGAGCTTGGCCATGAGGTCTTCATCGTCTCCGGCGACAAGGACATGATGCAGCTCGTCACCGAGCACGTGAAGGTATTGAACCCGCAGAAAGACAACCTCATCCTTGACGCCGCAAAAGTGACCGAGGTCGTTGGCGTCCCACCGGAAAAGGTGGTCGACGTCATGGCTTTGCGCGGCGACTCCGTCGACAACATCCCTGGCGCCCCGGGAATTGGCGACAAGGGAAGTGTTGACCTGATCGTCGAATTCGGCAGTGTGGAAGCCGTCCTTGATCGTGCTTCAGAAGTTAAGCGCAAAAGTTACCGCGAATCGCTGGAGCAGAATCGCGACGCGGTGTTGCTTTCGAAGGAATTGGTCACCATCGACTGCCATGTTCCGCTCCCGCTCGATCTGAGGGCCATGGAGACACAGGAGCCGGACTTGGAAGCCTGTCGTACCCTCTTCAGCGAGCTCGAGTTCACGTCGATGCTTCGCGAACTCGCGCCATCTGCGTCTGCGCCCGCGCTCGAACTGATTGATAAGGCCACTGAACAACAGGAGGCGACATTTTACGAGGCTGCCCGCAAGAACGGTTTTGCTTTTGCTTTGGCGGCGAAGGAACCAACGGAAACGGATCCGGAGTCCGATGGACAACCGGTTCAGCAGACCATGTCATTGCTGGATGTTGTCGAAGAGGCTGAAAAGAAGACCGAATCGAGCATTGGTGTCAGCGCCGAAGCCGGCAAGGGTCTTTGTCTCCCGCTAACGCCACAGTTGAAGGCTTTGCTTGAAGATGCCGCTGTGTCAAAGTGCGTCCACGACTTGAAGCTCGCGATGCATGTCCTATGTGGCCTGGATGTCGACTTGCATGGCAAGATCGATGACTCGATGCTGCTCTCATACGCGTTAAATTCGACCCATACCACGCAGACTCTTGCCGATGTAGCTGCGCGCCACAATCAGTCCGCACCGAGTTCTCTGCCGGCCGCTGCCGCAGCAACCCAGGCTCTCGTGACCGATCTTCGTGCGGAGGCGGAACGCTGCAACGTCACAAAAGTCTACGAGGACATCGATCTGCCCCTTGCGCCTGTTCTTTACCGCATGGAGAAGAAAGGCGTCCGCATCGACACGGCTGTTCTCGACCATCTCTCGACGCGATTTGGGCAGGAAATGGAACGCGTTGGTGAACGTATCTTTTCGCTCGCCGGACGCCGGTTCAACATCAACTCGCCTAAGCAGCTCGGCGAGGTGCTCTTCAAGGATATGGGCCTGCCTGTGCCAGTGAAATACGGCAAGGGCAAAGCCATCTCCACCGCGCAGGACGTGCTGGAGGGCCTTGCGGAGACGAACGACGTGCCGCGACTCGTTCTTGAGTTCCGGCATCTTTCAAAACTCAAATCCACCTACGTTGACTCGCTGCCATTACTCGCCGACTCCGAGTCGCGTGTTCACACCACGTTTCAGGCCGCGGCCACATCGACCGGCCGCCTCTCATCGGTAAATCCGAATCTCCAGAACATTCCCATCCGCACCGAGTTGGGTCGCGAGATTCGGGCAGCGTTCGTCGCCGCGTCAGGCACAGAACTCCTCTCGGCCGACTACTCGCAGATCGAGTTGCGACTCCTTGCGCACTTCAGCGGAGATCCGCTACTTGTGCGCGCCTTTCAGAACAACGAAGACATCCACACCATCACAGCAAGCGAAGTATTCGGCGTCCCCGCTGACTCCATGGACAAGGAGACGCGGAATCGTGCCAAAGCGGTGAACTTCGGAATCGTGTACGGCATCTCTCCTTTTGGACTCGCCGCACAATTGGGCATCCCGCAAGCCGAAGCAAGAGCCTATATCGATCGCTATTTTGCTCGCTACCAGGGAGTAAGGGCATTCATCGAGAAGACCCTTGAAGACACGCGCCGTGAGGGTGCGGTGCGTACGCTCTTCGGACGCGTCCGGCCCATTCCCGATATCACGAGCCGGAATCCGAATTCCCGTGGATTCGCTGAGCGCACCGCCGTGAATACACCCTTGCAGGGAACGGCGGCCGACCTGATCAAGCTGGCAATGATCGCACTCGATCGTAAGCTCACAGGGCGCAAGCTAAAAACCCGCATGGTTCTGCAGGTTCACGACGAACTGCTTTTTGAGGTTCCCTCAGCCGAAAGGGAGGAAGTGGAAGAACTGGTGCGCGGTGAGATGGAAGGTGTGATCAAGCTGAATGTGCCCCTGGTTGCCGACCTGGGTTTCGGCCCTAATTGGCGCGACCTTTAGTCCGTAATTCTTGCCGATAGGGCCATTGCATTTGTCTTGGTTGGCGCTGGCTTCGAGTGTTTTTAGCCACCATCCAGACGGATCCGTCAATGTACACTGAAGCCGCCATAGTACATGAGGTTAGGCTTGAAAGAGGACACTGCGAGAAAGAGTCCACCAAAGCAGGGGACGGCGATCATCATTGGTGCGGGCCCCGCCGGACTTACGGCAGCACTAGAATTGCAGCGCCACTCAAACATCAAGCCAATTCTTATTGAAGCTGACACCCAGGTTGGCGGCCTCTCGCGCACGGTCTGCTTTAAGGGTAACCGTATGGATATCGGCGGCCACCGATTCTTCTCAAAATCAGACCGAGTTATGCAGTGGTGGCTCGACCTGATGCCCGTAGAAGGCGATGCTTCAGGCGATGGCGAACTCCGATATCAAGGGCAGCAACGTGGAGTTCCAAAGAGTGGCAATTTCGCAGATCCGGCGACTGATGAACTCGTCATGCTTGTTCGCTCCCGCAAAAGCCGCATTTATTTCAGACGTCGCTTTTTCGATTATCCTATCCGCCTCACTGCAGATACGCTCAGGAAGATGGGTTTGGCTCGCACAATTCGCGCCGGCGCGAGTTACATGCGCTCAGCGATCCTGCCGCGCCGCCAAGAGCGCTCGCTTGAAGACTTCCTTATCAATCGCTTTGGCCGGGAATTGTACGAAACGTTTTTCCGTTCTTATACCGAAAAGGTCTGGGGTGTACCGTGCGACAAGATCAGCGCTGAGTGGGGTGCACAACGAATCAAAGGCCTTTCACTCAAGGGTGTTGTCACACATTACCTTTCCAGGAAATTCGGCAATTCTGACACCAAGAATATTACGCAGAAGCAGACGCAAACTTCGCTCATCGAGAAATTCCTCTATCCCAAATTCGGGCCAGGTCAATTATGGGAACACGTTGCGAGGCTGGTGTGCCAGAACAGCGGCGAAATTCATTACGGAATCCAAGTTGATCGGATCAATGTAGTGGGAAGCAACGTGATATCGGTCGCAGGAAGCGATGTGAAAGGTCAGCGCGTCCTATTTGAAGGCGACTACTTCTTCTCCACGATGCCGGTGCGCGACCTGGTGCGCGGACTTTCGATACCAGCCCCCGCTGAAGTCAGGGACGTGAGCGAGGGACTTGTATATCGCGATTTCATCACCGTCGGTCTTCTCGTCAAGAAGCTGAAGCTCGCAGAGCCGGACGGAACGCTTCTCCGAGACAATTGGATTTATGTGCAGGAATCCGACGTGCACGTCGGGCGGTTGCAAATCTTCAATAATTGGAGCCCGTGGCTTCTGGCCAACCCAGACAAGGTTTGGATTGGCCTCGAGTACTTCTGCAACGACACAGATCCTATCTGGAGATTATCGGACGAGCAGATGACAGAATTTGCCATTGGCGAAATCTCCAAAATAGGCATGCTATCTGCTGAAGACGTAGAAGACGCACACGTTGTTCGCGTACCCAAAACCTACCCGGCATATTTCGGTACGTACAACCGATTTCATACCATCCGCGATCATCTCGATCAATTTGCGAATCTTTACCTGATCGGCCGAAATGGGATGCACAAATACAACAACCAAGATCATTCCATGCTTACGGCAATGGCCGCCGTCGAGAACATCGTAAACGGCATCACAACCAAGGACAACATCTGGGCCATCAACACCGAGATGGATTATCACGAGGAAAAAGCCGCGAAATAAACTCCATGTTCTTCGCGAATCTGTGTCGCAATCGCCCCTGCGTGTCGGCTCGTCTTCGCCAATTGGTAGCAATCTGTCGGGTGGCACTCAGGAGAAATAAGACCGATCAGCGTATGCGTCGATCGTGAGGTCCAATCCGCCTGTCGACGTCGTCGAATTTCGGCAGGCTACTCTGGCGATCCCCATCGGTATGGCGGATCCAAAGCAATATACGCCGGAATTCTACGCCCCCAACTCCGACCGAATCGCGCTAGCAATCGCGTCTGCGTGTCGACGCATTGCCTCTTCGCTCTCGGCTTCGATCATCACTCGTGCCAGAGCTTCGGTTCCGGAGTACCGGATCACAACGCGGCCTGAATCCTTCAACTCTTCTTCCGCCGCGCGAATACTCGACGCGACCGTCGGAATCCCCTCGAGTGGCATTTTCTCTCTGACTTTTATATTCACAATAATCTGTGGGAATACCTTCAAGTCGTGTGTCAGTTCGTCCACGCTTTTACCTGTGCGGGCAACCAAGTCCAACACAACAAGCGCCGTCAGAAGTCCGTCTCCGGTTGTGGCAAGGTGAGGGAAGAGAATATGACCGGACTGCTCTCCACCCAATGCCGCGCCATGCTGCTGCATCTGTTCGAGTACGTATCGGTCGCCGACAGAGGCGCGCAACATGTGAATCCCCGAGCGTTTCAGCGCTGCTTCCAACCCCATGTTGGACATGGTAGTAGCCACGACAAGATCGCCGGTCAGCATTCCACGCGCCTTCAGGTCGCGCGCGGCCATCAGCAGAATACCGTCGCCATTGATGACGTTTCCATGTGCGCCAGCCAGCATGCACCGATCTGCGTCCCCATCAAACGTCAGCCCGATCGCCGCCGCCCGCTTCTGAGCTTCCTTAGCAACCCACTGCGGATGCAATCCACCGCAACCGTCATTGATGTTGCTGCCGTCCGGTGAAATATTGAGTAACGCAAACTCCTTCGGAATCCGCGCACCCAACCTGGCAAACAACTCCGGCGCAACCGCCGAGGCAGCGCCATTCGCGCAGTCCGCAACGATTCGCAAACCATCGAGATTCAGCCCCGGCACGCAATCGATGAGGAACTGTATGTAGTCCTCGGCAAGAGCCGCGTTGTCGTCCACACGCGGAAGCGCTGACACCTCCGGCACGATGGCCTCTTCGACGTGGCGAAAAATGTCGTCCTCAATCGATGCCTCCACGGCATCCGGGAGCTTGAAACCGTCCTCGCCGAATAGCTTGATCCCGTTATCGCGCCATGGGTTGTGGGAAGCAGAAATCACCACGCCCGCATCAAAGCCGTGCGTTCGTGCGAGGAATGCCACCGCGGGAGTTGGAACCACACCGGCGGATTCCACGTTCACTCCGGTTTTGCGCAATGCGTGGGAGATGGTTGCTGCGATCCACAGGCTCGACTCGCGTGTGTCGCGACCGAGAATTACTTTTGCCTCGTGACGGCCGTGCAGTGAGTGTCCAAGCGCCAAACCCGTAGCGTGGATCGTTCTTGCATCCAACGGCGGTTCGCCCGCGACGCCTCGAATCCCGTCAGTGCCAAAGAGCTTCCTTGAAGTTCCTTTGCTCATAGCCTCACTTCTTGCGCTTTTTCCTTTCAGTTGATTCGTCAACGGTGCTGCTGAATTCACCGTCATGGAGCCGGGTTCTGATGTGCTCTCCCTGAACCACCTGGGCCACCGAGCGAATCACTGCACCGTCAGAGTCCAGCACAAGCGCGTAGCCGCGTTCCAGTACGGCGAGCGGTGACAGCGACCGCAGTCGAGCATCGAACGCCTCGACGCGGGCAGCCCACCTTCGCAGCGTTCTCTCGAGCGAGCGCTCCAGTCTTGCCGTTCCATCTGCAAGCCTGTCCCGCATGCGCGCCAGCATTTGGCGCGGTTCGTGACGAAGTACATCAGCCGCAAGATCCGCTACTTCTCGCCCTCGAGCGCGGATCGACTCACTGGCGTTTGCCTCCAAGCGAAACCCGAGATCATCCAGCCGCTGGCTGGCTCGGTACAGCATCGCAGTCACCCGCCGTTCCACGCGATCCAGCGGAATGCCGTCCAGCGATCGCCGCGCGTGCATCAGCTGAAAGCGCGCGGCGCGTTCCAAACGATTGCCCAGATTTTCAACTCGCTCCGCTACGCGATGCTGCGCCTCGGTAATCAGTTCCGCGGCCGCTGAAGGCGTGGGAGCTCTCAAGTCTGCCACAAAATCTGCAATCGTAAAATCCGTTTCGTGTCCAATCGCGGAAACTACCGGCAAGTTTGACGCGACAATTGCCCGCGCAACCTGCTCGCTATTGAACGCGCTCAAGTCCTCGAGCGATCCGCCGCCGCGCGCGATGACGATGACATCGACTAGCCCACTGGCGTTCAACTGAACCAGAGCCGCTTCCACTTCACTAGGTGCCTGCTCACCCTGGACCGCGGCTGGACACACAACCACATTCAGCCCGGCATGCCGCCGCCCCGCGATGTTAAGGAAATCGCGAATCACCGCGCCGGTCGGGGAAGTCACAATTCCCACGGAACGCGGAAAGGTCGGTAGAGGGCGTTTACGCGCAGACTCGAAAAGTCCTTCCGCCCTCAGTCGTTCTTTGAGTTGTTCAAATGCCAATTGAAGGGAGCCCGCGCCGACAGGTTCGATCGTTTCGCCCACAAGCTGCAGTTGCCCACGCTGTGCGTAGACACTCACGCGCCCGCGCACAAGCACGTGCAATCCGTCTTCCGGCTTGAAGCGCAGCAGAAGCGCCTGCCGACGAAACAGGACGACCGGCAATTGGGCATCCGCGTCTTTCAGCGTGAAGTACAAGTGTCCCGAAGGCGCCGGGCGGCAATTCGATATCTCGCCCTCGACCCAGATGTCGCCGTACTCCTGCTCGACCTGCTCGCAAACGCGTTCGACAAGCTCACGCACCGGCCAGATGCGACGCATTTGTAGCGGCGCTTCAAATGTCAGGTCGAGCTGTCGCACAGATGTGTCCTGTCGAGTCACCACTAAGAGTGTAATTGGTGAGGTGAGACGTGAAGTTGCTGAGAGCGCGGCTAACTGCGACTGGCGATGATCTTCTGGAGCTGCTCCGCTATCTGTGCCAGGCGCGCAGAAATTGTGGCGGGGTCGTTCAGTGGGCCTGTGTACAGATTTTCCGCTTCACGGGCCAGCTCCGTTCCTTCTTGCAAGCCGAAGGTCCCCAGGACGCCTGCGAGCTTGTGCGCGTCCGAACTTGCCGTTTGCTGTTCAGCGGCGTCAAGCGTTCCGTTGGCCGCGCGCTCTGCAGCCCTTTGCAGGGTTGTGACCCGTTCCACCATCTGCGGCAGGAACTTCGTCCACAGTCGATTCATGGTTTCAGCCAGCGGCGCTCCGACTGTCTCGTTCACCAAGACGCCTCAGATCCAGCCCAGAATGCCAGCAACCTGCTGCGAAAGAGTCATCGGGTCGAACGGCTTCACCAGCACGGCCTTCACGCCGAGATCGGCAAAGCGTGAGCGGTCCGTCGCCTGTACCTTTGCCGTGAGCAGCATAACCGGAATGTGTGCCGTTGCCGGGTTCTTCTGCAGTTCCCGAAACGTCGCCGGACCGTCCATTCCCGGCATCATCACGTCAAGCAGAATTGCGTCCGGTTGGTAGGACGTGGCGCGCGCCAATCCCTGGGCGCCCGAACTAGCCACCATCACTTCCCAGCCCGCCACTGTCTCCAGGCTCAATGCAGCTATTTCGCGGATATCGTCTTCGTCATCAATGATAAGAATGCGATGCATGAACTACATCTCCAGAATCGGCCTCAGGAACCCTGGCCGGCGGAAACCTCGGTTACGGATTCTTCGACTTCCTGCGAACTACGCAGCATCGTTAACACGAGGGCTTCCAATTGTTCGGGTTCAACGCTGGCCTTGGCCAGGAAGTGACTCAAGCCTAGCACCAGTTGCATGCGTTCGGCTTGCGTCAAACCATGGGCAGAATAGGCCACCAAGGGCGCCCGGTTCAAATCTTCGTGCTGACGCAGCCAGTCCACCACGTTGAATCCATCGCCATTTGGCATTCCGATGTCGAGGATAATAAGGTGGGGCTGCATCGTCAGGCACTCATCCATCGCTCCCTGGCGCGTATGCGCCACGCGTACCACGATTCCTTCGCGTCTGAAGATCTCAGCGACAACCTGTCCCAGATCGAGGTCGTCCTCCACGACGAGGATGCGTGCCTGCTCCCCGGGAGAGCAGAGCACCTTCACCAGTTCGCCAAGGAGGGCGTCGTCGCTCGGCCTGGGGAAGAGATGGTCCACCTTGTGATTCTGTTCTGCTGGCGGTTGTGGATGTGCCACTCCCAACAGCACGATCGGAGTGTGCGCCTCAGGATCTTCGCGGCGCAGCATGGGCAGAATCTCCCATCCATTGATGCCGTCGATGGTCGTATCCAGCACGATCGCCGAAACGCCATCGTGAGCGACTGCGACCGCCTGGTCTACGGTTGTGGCTTCGACCACGCGGTATCCGTATCGTGAGAGTTGATCGGCAATCAACGGCCGCGTCGCGCCATTTGTATCGGCTACGAGTACCGCGCCGTGAGTTGCGGGGCTGGATTCCCCTTCCTCTGTCTTCGCGGCAACGGGCTGGTAGGGCAGGAAGACCCTGAACGTCGATCCGCGAACTGGATTCCGCTCCGCCCAGATTCTCCCGGTATGTTGCAAAACAATTGCACGGCAAATTGCCAGTCCAAGGCCGCTGCCGCCCTTCTGGCGCGAGTCCGAGGCATCCACCTGCTGGAATCGACCAAAGATCGCTTCCAGCTTGTCTGCCGGGATTCCGCGGCCCTGGTCGATGACTGAAAGAGTTACGCCGCTGGCGCCCGAGCGCAACATCACAGAGATCGCTGAATTGGCCGGCGAAAACTTGATTGCATTCGACAACAGGTTCGTCACCACCTGCAACAGGCGGTCCGGATCCGCCGTGACCTCCACCTGCGTCTTGTCGTGGATCAACAGCACCCCGGCCTCATCCGCCATTGGCTGAACGCCGTCGATTGCCTGGCGCACGATTTCGCCAAGTTGGATCGGCTTGAACGCAAGAGGTTCGCGGCCGCTCTGCGTGCGCTCGAGGTCGAGAATGTCGTTGATCAGTCGGACAAGGCGCTCGGAGTTGCTGAGCGCAATGCGCAGCAGGTTGGCAGCCTTCTCGTTGATCACGCCCAGCATGCCCGACGAGAGCAGCCCCAGCGCACCGCGAATCGAGGTCAATGGCGTGCGGAGTTCGTGGCTTACCGTCGAAACGAATTCGTCCTTCATGCGATCGAGCGCGTACCGCTGGCTGATGTCTCTGAAGCTCAGCACCGAACCGGAAAATCTTCCCTGGTCGAGAATCGGGTTCAGGAAGAACTCTGCCGGGAATCCAGTACCGTTGCTGCGAAAGATTGTGCCCTCGCCGGTTACCGATTTCCGCTGTCCCGATGCCCGTCGCAGCGGGCAATCTTCGGGACATTTCTTATCCGGCGGCGCTGATCCGTGCACAAGCTGATGAACAGGCTTGCCGATCAGGTTTTGCGGCCGCGCACCCAGCAGCCGCGCTGCCGCGGGATTGGCAAACCGGACCAGGCCATTGCGATCCACACCGCAGATGCCATCGGCCACCGATCCCAGCAGAATCTCCTGTTGGCGGCTCAGTTCCTCGGCGCGCTCGCGCTCGCGTGTTCGCGCAAGCATCTGCGCCAGCGACCCGGCTACCGTCTCCATGGCTGCGGTGGTCTCGCGATCTTCGCGAATTCTTGCGTGGCAATAGAACTCGAGCACCGCCAGCACATGATTGCCGACCTGTACCGGTGCAGCCCAGCCCGACGCCATCTTGCTGCGAATGGCCGCCTGCACGCGCGGACTGGTTGTCAGTACCGCCAAATCCGATGCCCAAACCAGGCGGCCTTCCTTCCATGCGCGTCCCGGCAGGCTTCCACCAGGAGCCAGCGTGATCCCCATGCTTTCCTGGATCAGAACCTCGGCGCCTTTTCCCTGAACGCCCCATGCGGTATTGAATTCGAGCCGGTTTTCTTCAGTGTTCACGTCCCACTTGACCGCGACGTCCCAGCCCTGTGAAATACAAAGGGCTTCGAGGACGCGCTTGGTGGCAATCTCCGCCGAGATGTTTTCGCCCACGATCTGGCTTACTACCAGTTGCAATGCCAGGCGGTGCTCCCGTTGCTTCTGCTGGGTTACATCGTGCAGGAGGCATTGCACCGCCAGCGGTTTGCCGGCCCGGCGCCTCTGATGAAGACTCATCTCCAACTCAAGCACGCGACCGTCTGCTGTCTCCGTGCGCAGCGGGGCGCGATCTACGGTTACTCCATCCAGAGCCTTCTTTAGCAGTGTCGCCACCTCTTCGCGGCAGCCGGGCCCGAAGACATCGGCGAACGAATCTCGCTCCAGTGGTGCGCTTCTATCCAGTCGAAACGTCTGCCTCCACGCGGGATTGGCGTAAAGGAACTTGCCCACCATGTCGAGCGTGGCGATCATTTCGCTCGAGTTCTCAAACAGATCGCGATATCGATCGCGCGGGATGCGCAGACCTTCGCCTTGCGTAGCGTTCACTGACTGGTCGAGCGCGACAGCGACCAGTCCGATCGGTAAACCATCGCGGTTGCGCAGCGTTGAGATGTGCAATCGGACCGGAAAGAGCGATCCGTCCTTGCGCCGCAGGTGGGTCTCAAAGCTGGGAACCTGGCTGGGTGCCAGGGAATGGACGACCTCCGCGTAGGTTACGAGGCTGCCTTCCTGTCTGCCCTCGACCGGCTTGTTGATGTCATAAAGCCGGCGGACTTCCGAGACAAGCCGATCCTCTTCACCAGGCGCGAGCAGCTTTTCAGTGCTCTCTTTATCAACCAGTTCTACCGCGTGGTAGCCGAGCAGTCGCTCGGCGGTCGGATTCATGTAGGTGAGATTGCCGTCGAGGCCGATCGAGATCACCATCGTTCCAGCGGAATCCAGAATGTCCCTGAGGGGATCGCCGGCATACCGCGCAGCTGCGTCCCGTTCCGCAGTGACGTCGGCCAGTACGCGCATCAACACCGCCGCGGTAAGCCCCATCGCGGTCATCAGCAAAAGCCAGTCGAATTTCGGCCCCGCCTCAAGTCTGGCCAGAATGAAACCGGCGGCCATCGCCACGGCCAGCACGGACAGTGAAGACCAAATCGGCGGAGAGTGATTCTCTCCCTCCGGGTTCGACTGTCTCGCTTCGCGTAAATCCATCGGGTTGCCGCGCTCCTGCAGGTTCACCGGTTACGCTGCGCTTCAATCCCATCCGAAAGGCAGATACACCGGTGTTGCGTTTCCGCTGCACAACAAGCTGTCAATCGCGCAGGCGCCTTGCGGGGCATATCGACTACGACCCCGTAGTTCTCTTCTCGCACTGTTGAAGCGAGAATACATCCGACTTGCCTCGACCGTATCGAGGTACGAGAGCCCGTCAATCTTGGGCGAACTGCAAGCGCGCAATAAGGCTTATCTTGCACCCTCACACAAATCAGCTTCGGTTTCAAGCGTATGTTACTGAACCAGCGTACTGTTGTACCCGAAACGCCACCGCCAATCGTGGCCAATTTTTTGCAGAGCTTCAGTCCTGCGATGCGGCCTTTGATTTTGCTCGCCGTATACTTGCTCCCATGCGTCGGACAACTGCATGTGGCACGCTGACTCTACCCGTATTCATTCTGCTTGCAAGCGCCTTCTTGCATGCACCTTTCGCCTATGCATGGGGTAACGAAGGTCATCGTATTATCAATCGTTTGGCCATCACAAACCTGCCTCTCGATTTTCCCGCTTTCCTCCGCTCTCCGGCTGCAATCGACGAAATCGAGTATCTTGGCCCCGAGCCGGATCGTTGGCGCTCCCCAGGCGAACCGGAATTGAATGCAGCGCAGGCTCCTGAGCACTTTATCGACCTTGAACTCGCTGACGCGCTGGGGCCGCTGCCTCGCCGCCGGCTCGACTTTGAGGCGGCCGCTTGCGCCGCTGGCCAACGTCCTGAAAAGATTGGCCTTCAACCATGGGAAGCCACCGAGGTCTGGGAACGGCTTAAGGCGGCGCTGCGCGAGTACCGGCATCTCTCTGCCGCACACCAGGACACGCGTGCTGTGGAGCAGGCGGCGATCTTCTATGCCGGCTGGCTGGGGCACTACGTGGGCGATGCCTCACAGCCCCTTCACACCACCGTTCAATACAACGGGTGGACAGGGCCCAATCCCAATGGCTACACCACCGCGCATACGATCCACTGGCAATTTGAAGGGTCCTTTGTGGGGGCCAACCTGCACTCGTCCGATGTTCAGCCGCGCATGACGCCTGTGCATTCTCTCGAGGGCGACGTTTTTGCGGACTACATTGCCTACCTGCGGCAAAGCTCAAAATATATCGAGAAGGTCTACCAATTCGAGAAAATCGGTGGATTTGAGGGGCAGGGAACGCAGGAATCGCGCGATTTCACCGCCGATCGGCTCGCTGCGGGCGCCAGCATGCTCCGCGACATGATCTATTCCGCCTGGCTACAAAGCGGCAATCCAGTTTCCGATCCGTATTCCTCGAGCAAATGAGGGTCGAATTGCAATCTTTCTAATCATCTCGCCGAACCGAGAACCCGATCAGTCTCTCGACTGGACAATCGCAACCACAGGTACTTTTCGGAGGAGAGGTGTCAACACCAGCGTCAGGAGCATAACCATGGGAATCGCTGTGACCAGCCACGCTGCAAGCGCTTCGCCTGCCAGGCTTCCGGAAGCCCAGATGAGCCTGGAGGGAGACTGATGATCAAGCATGGAACCATTGAGGGCCGGGTGTACGCTTGAGGAAAATAGCCATCCGCCGAAGCGCACAAATGGGAAGATAAGCGCGATCTGGAAAGGCATGGCGGCGTAATTGGCTGCCTGAATCGCAGGCATATTCAGCCGCAATCCGAGAGCAACCACCAGGCACAGTGCGGTAGGGATTCCAATAACAGGGATGCAGCCGATGGCAAAACCCAGGGCAAGCGTGAGCGCAAGCCGCTGCGGCGAGATGCCCTGCCGCAACCATGACTCCGCTTTTTGTCGCATCGCTCTGAGTGATCTGCTCATATCAATTCCTACGTTATCGATACGAAACCTGCGCCCGTTTGGATGTTGCGTAAATCTTCCGTGAACGGTACCAGATTTTGCACCAGACCCTAGCTTCATGCAGAATCGGGAAAGGTGCTGTGACTCCCATCAACAAGCATAGGCACCATTCACGGGCGCACACTGCACCACTTTGGATGTATTTGCCGCTCAAAAGTGTCAATTCTGATGGGGTTTCGCGGTTTTTTCCCGTTATCTCGGTAATCGGAGCAGGCCGCGTTCGCGCATTGCTGACAGCGCCAGCTCGACTTTCCAGTCCAGGGCCGCTGTTCCGTCGATGACGAGGTCAGCGTGTGCTGCGGACGGCCGAACGAAGGCAATGCTGGAGGGCCGGACCGTCGATTCGTACTGCCGGCGTACCGACTCCGGAGTGCGGCCGCGTTCGATCGTATCCCGTCTCATGCGACGATCGAAGCAGACGTCGTCTGGAGTGTCGAGGTAGATGCCGAGCTGATAAAGGGGAAGAAGATCTCGGTAATACAGCGCGAACAAGCCTTCCACTAGAACGAATGCGCCCGCCTGCATCGTTTCGGTGCGATCAGGAACGCGAATATAGTGCGAGAAATCATAGAGAGGCCGCTCGATGGTCTCTCCCCGGCCCAGTGCGGCGACATGCGCAATGAGCAGCGAACTCTCGATCAGGGCAGGATCGTCGAAGTTCTCTTTGGCCCGTTCTGCCGGCGGCAGATGCGAGAGGTCGAGATAGTAATTGTCGAGAGGGAAGTGAATGCCCTCGAGTTCGCGGGCGAGTTCGGCGGCGAGCGTGGTTTTGCCTGATCCTGAAGCGCCTGCAATGCCGATGATGCTCGGTGGAAATGGCAGCCGAGGCATGGCCGCCTCCGCATAATGTGCCTCGTCGCTCACGCTTCTGCTTCCACCAGCGCCGAGATCCACATGGCTACGCGCTCAAGCAACTCCGCCAGTTTTCTTTCCACCTGTTTGCCGGCTTCGAAGACCTCGGCGTGGCTGAGCGGCGTTGCGCTCAATCCAGAAGCGAGGTTCGTGACGCAGGAGAGACCCAGAACCTCGATGCCCATGTGGCGAGCCACGATGGTCTCCGGTACGGTCGACATGCCGACCAGCGTGGCGCCCATGGTGCGGAAAGCTCGAATCTCCGCAGGCGTTTCGAAGCTGGGGCCGCTGACCGCGAGGTAGACGCCCTCTTCCAGCGTCTGGCCCTCCAGCTCTGCAGCCTGGATGGCAACCTGGCGCAGCCGTTTTGAATAGGCCTCGGACATATCAAAAAAACGGAGTCCGCTGTTGGGCCGATCGAAAGCGAAACGAGGATCATTCGGGCCTACCAGCGGATTCCACCCCATCATGTTGATGTGGTCGGAGATCAGCACCAGCTGCCCGATCTTGTACCCGTCGGTAATGCCCCCGGCAGCATTGGTGAGGATGACCGCGCGCACCCCCAAGGCGCCCATCACGCGCATGGGGAAGGTGACGTCCTTGAGCGAGTAACCCTCGTAGAAGTGCACGCGCCCCTGCATGACCAAAACGGGGGCACCGCCGAGTGTGCCGGCGACGAGGCGGCCGGAGTGCCCCTCCACGGTCGATTTTGGAAAATGGGGAATGTCGTCGTAGGGCACAATCATCCGGTCGTGAACGACATCCGCGGCAGCGCCCAGTCCGGAACCCAGCACGATACCCAGGCGTGGCTTGAGATTGCCCAGTTTCGCGCGCACGAAGTGCGCGGCTTCAGAAACTTCGTCAAAGTAGCTCATGGCTTGTATCGATAAGTCCGTTCCTGCGATTCTACAACTGCGCTTGTTCCCGGTCTGGTATGCGATTCGGGGTTGAAGCGCTGGCGAAGCCTTCGCCCGAGGCAGCATCCCATGTGCCGCAATATCAAAACGCTTTTCAACTTTGATCCTCCGGTCGCTCCGGACGAGATTCGCGCCGCGTCGCTGCAGTTTGTACGGAAGATCAGCGGCTTTGCAAAACCTTCGAAAGCCAACGAGGCCGCGTTCCTCGCTGCTGTTGACGAAGTGACCCAAGTTTCAACGCGGCTGTTGAAGTCACTCGAAACCAATGCACCGGCTCGGACGCGCGAGGAGGAGGCCGCCAAAGCGCGTCTCCGCAACGCTCAGAGATTTCCCGAAAGAATTACGCCATGAAAGAGATCGTCGCTGTCATCTTCGGACTCGGTCTCTTGTGCAATGCCTTGCTGTTTGTGCCACAGGTGCTGGCTGTGTGGCGCAAGAAGACCGATGAAGGAATCTCTCTCATCACCTTCGGCGGGTTCAGCATTCTGCAGGTGATTGGGGTGGTGCATGGGATATATCAGCGGGATCCGTCACTGATCCTCGGCATGGCGGCGAGCTTCGCGAGCTGCGGAACGGTGACTGCCCTGACATGGTTCTATCGGCTCCGGCGCTTGAGAACGCTCAACTGAGGCGGCATCCCGATCGAAAATCGCTGTCCGCTCGAAGTTAGCATCTAATCCATTGTTGGAGGGTCGCTCGACCGGAGGTCCTCTGTGCTCAGGGCTCGGTTATTCACACTCGTAACTCTTGTGGCCACAACTCTTGCCGTTTCCGCGCAATCTCCGCGCGACATTGTCGGGCAGGCCGTTCAAACTGAACTGGCCGCCAGCCGCAACGACCACTCCCACTGGCTCTATTTCGAAATTGACCGGCAGCCCGGCAAGACAGTCAAGCAGTGGGTTGCGCAAGCGCGATCCGTAAGTCTCAACCGCGTGGTCGAGCGGAATGGACAGACTCTTCCGGAAAATGCGCAGCGCCAGGAGATGAACGCCTTCATGAATAACGAAGGGGCGCAAACGAAGCAGCGCAAGAGCGGCCAGCACGATGACGAGCAGGCAGCGGAGCTCCTGCAAATGCTTCCCAATGCCTTCGTTTGGACCGTTGCAAGCGAAAAGGGAGGTGAGATCGTGCTGCACTTCAGACCCGATTCGAAGTTTCGGCCACCGGATCTCGAGGCTCGCGTCTTTGCCGCCATGGAGGGCGATATGGCAATCGACCGCGATCAGCATCGTATCGCCAGTCTCAAAGGGCGACTGATCCACGATGTCAAGATTGCCTATGGCTTGCTCGGGAACCTCGAAGCCGGCGGCACATTTGATGTCGAACGCCGCGAGCTTCGGCCCCATGTATGGCAGATCACCGAAACGCATGTCCACATCCATGGCCATGCCCTCATCTTCAAGAACATCTCGGAGGAAGAGGACGACGTGAAGATGCACTTCGAGCAGATTGCAGATTCAACGACATTGCAACAGGCACAGGCAGAGTTGTTCCATCGAAGTCCCGATCCTGCACAGGACCAGGCGCTACATCAGCCGCGGTGAGCCCGTCGATGAGCTGGCGAGATCTCAGCGTGAACCGATCCTTGTCGAGGATGCGCCCCCTTCAATCGCGCGTTCTGGAACGCGTCGAATCTCGCAAGCAGAAGGAACATTGGCCATTTGTTTGAGAAACACCTTGTATCCAGGCCAACCAGGGCGAAGCGTTGACCAGTAACTTGACGTGGTGATCAAGGGCTTCTTGTGAACGACCAGCTGGCTCTCCAGGATGTTCACGCCACAAAGCAAATTGTTCTCGGGTTGCAGAATCGTTTTGTTCGGATCGTGTTCCTGAAGATTCCTGTCAGCATTCCAGTCGAAGGAGCATCCGTAGCGTTTTGAGTCTTCATAGGTCAGTTGCAGCAGGCCTTCGCTGCGCACCATGCGGTGACTCACTTGATCGGCTACCGCGACTTGAGGCTCAGTATGCTGCACATCGGAGGTGGGTTTGAGGCCTGCCTCTGCACCGGAGAGGGCCTGGAAGAAGTAGGCCCAGAACGCTCGCCGATCCGGTTCGCTCATCGACCGGAACCGCGGACAGAACTGCTGAACGGTTCTTCCCATTTTTGGCTCGAGCAGAACCGCAGGCAATGCCTTCTCGATCGCTGCGTCCCACTCGGGGCGCCAGGTTTCGTCATCGCCGAGTTTGGCCTTCTCTTCCGCGATGGGGGTCGAAGGAGCCGGCTTCAACTCCGGCCCGGGTGGCGGAGAAGCAACGACCGCCGCTCCGGCTCCGGAAGGCTCCCCCGCAATGCGCAACGCCAGCAGCCCTGCTGGAAGCCCGAGGGCGAGCAGGGTTATTGCAATCCGCAGTGTTCTAGGCATCTCCAGGGTGAAAAGCTCCAGCCCAGTGAGATGCACGATCAGCAGGGGACGGTTTGTCCCGCGGCTCCTTCAATCCATAAGCCATTGAGATTCAGTTTGATACATTGCGCGAATATTTATTTGTTGTGCGTAATATCCTGCGTGACGCCATAGTGTCCGGGGGTTCCGGTGACCGCGATCGGGACCACTGCACCGACGTTCTTTTTCCGGAAGAACGGGGCGAGCGGCTTCAGCAAAAGGGATTTGAAACCGGTCGCAGTGTGCGAAATGTCCTTATCCATTTTCAGATCGCCCGTAAGATGCGCGACCTCCCCGTGGAAACGGAATGTTCCCGCAAGCGTAGCCTGCGCCCCGGTGATTTCGAAGATAAGGCGCGATGAAGATGCGACTCCATTCTCGACTTTGACAGGACCCCGGATCGACGACAAAACATCCTTTGACGCGTCAGCTGGCTTATCGTCGGAGTCGACGCCGGTATTGGGCTTGCGATCGCCGCTTGCGCGCTCGCTGAAGGCGGAAAGGTTCTTTTCTGTCTCCTTGTCCGTCAACTTTTCCTTCGGCACATCAAAAGAGCCGGTCACGCGCAAGCGCGCCATGAATCCATCGCCCGGAGGCCCAACATAGGCATGGCTCTTGAGCCACACCGGTCCGGTGACGGGAACTTCACTCTTAACGAAGGGCTGCATGACGTCCTGGGCGCGACCGTTGTCCACGCTGATATCGAAGTTTGTGAGCTTGGGAGCGCCCTTGATGCTGCCCACAGCGTGAATATTTGTTGCTCTGATCTTCACGTCGATGGCTTGTATGTCCATGTCGCCGTTGTCGCCGGAGAGAGTGCTCTGCATCGAAGCGCTGATCGGCGTTGGTTTGCCGTCGTCGACAGCAAAGTCCTTGGACTCCGCGGAAGTCTCGACCTCCATCGACCGCAAACTGCCTTTGAAAACGCCCCGCGCATCGAGGATGCCGCTGATGTCGCCAACATCGTGCAGGTTCACCCCCGTCAAGGCAAAGTTCCCGCTTACCGGCGTGGACAGGAAGTCTTTGCCCACCATCGGTCCCATGCTGCCATGCGCAAGGATGCGCCCGGCAGGTACGGCATTCTGCATATCAACGGCGTAGGTCAATGCCTCGCCCTTGTGCAGGTTCCTGATCTCGAGTTGCTTGATGGGGAAGGAGAGTGGCTTCCCATCCTTGCGGAGGATTTCGAGCAGGCTCTTGTGGACTACGAATCGTTCGATCATTGTTTCTGGACCTTCAAAATCGCTGGCGCTGCCGGGAGGAAAATCTTCGTGGTTTTCCTTGCTGCCGATCGGCGGCACAGCGACGTGCAGTCCGGTGATATCGACCAGTTCAACACGCTGACGCAGCATGACGAGGTCGGACCAGGTGCCCTGCACGATCATGGTGTCCACATGGCCCAGGGGCGGAAGGTCGGGCGCTGACTTGCGGCGCAGGGTGATTCCAGTCGCGACGAATCCGGGTCGGGGAAAGTAAATGCGGTGATAGCCGGTGAACGTCACGTCGCAGGCCAGCACATCCTCAAGCATCGGTGCGATCTTGCGGTGACGGTAGGGCCAGTTGGCGCTAATGATGACGACAGCCGCTGCCAGCACAGCACCCGCTGCGACGATAACGACGTGGACCCACATGGGAGCCTCGTGCCAGATGCTGCGCACTTCACGCCGGATATGGCCCCTTTGATGTGTCGAAGCGTTCTTGCCGGATGGGGGTGGCGAGATAGAAGGATGAGCCATAACCTATGCCTTTGAAGCAGCCTGGAACCTGGGCGCCGTATGTCGAACTGAGGATCATGCGATGCTATATCGCCGCAGAGCCGCGCGAATCTGTCCAGACTGATCGATCAACGCACCGGCGTTTGGGCCCGTGATGCCTGCCTTTTGGAGTGCAGTGTGCCTCTGGAGCGTTGCCCCATGAAGACGTCGAGTTTTGTCGGCGATTATCCGAGGAAAATGCCGGCGATCGACGCTGAAATCAAGTTGGCCATCGTTCCGGCAAGCATTGCACGAACCCCCAGCTTTGCAAGGTCATTGCGGCGTTCGGGGACCAGAGCCCCGATTCCACCGATCTGCATGCCGATCGATCCGAGATTGGCGAAACCGCACAAAGCAAAGGTCGCGATGGTAAAGGCCCTTGGCGTGATCATGGCCTTGTGTGCGCCGAGACCAATGTAGGCGATGACTTCGTTGAGAGCCATGCGGGTGCCAAGCAGGTTGCCGATAAGGCTGCAGTCCTGGGCAGGCACGCCGATGAGCCACGCCACCGGCCAGAAGACATAGCCGAGAATCTCGCCGAGGCTGCCCGGTACCCAGTGGAACCCGGCGTGGATGTGGACCCAACTCAACAGCATGTCGAGCAACGCGACGAGGGCAAGAAAGCTGATGAGCATGATGGCTACATTGAGGGCGAGCTTGCCACCATCGATGGTGCCGCGCGCAATGGCGCCAATGAGGTTTTCGTCTTTGTGTTGTTCATCTTTGGGGATGACGACTTTGCCTTCGGTGGCAGGCACTTCGGTTTCGGGCACCAGCATCTTCGCCATCACGATCGTTCCCGGCGAAGTCATAATTACCGCCGAAAGCAAATGCCGCGCCTCAATGCCCTGTGAAATGTACATGGCCATGATGCCGCCGGAGACGTGCGCCATGCCGCTGGTCATGATCGTCATCAACTCGCTGCGCGTGGCCTTGGAAAGAAATGGCCGAATGGTCAGCGGTGCTTCGGTCTGCCCCATGAAAATGGAGGCTGCAACGTTCATACTCTCTGCGCCAGAGATGCGCATCGTCTTCAGCATCACCCATGCAAGCCCGCGAATGATGATCTGCATGACCCCGATGTGATAGAGCACAGCAAAGAATGCCGAGATGAAGATGATGGTGGGCAGCACCTGGAAGGCAAAGATCGATCCCAACGAGGTGTCTGGCGTGCCAAGCTTACCGAACAGGACCGAGGTTCCTGCCGTCGTGGCGCTCAGCATCTTGGTTACGACGCCACCGGCCCAGAACATGGCTCTCTGTCCGAAGTCGAAACGCAGCACGAGGAATGCGAACACGATTTGGAGGCTTAGGCCCCACCCCACCGTGCGCCAGCGGATGTGTTTTCGATCCGTTGAGCCAAGCCATGCCGCCAGCAAAACGGCCAGTATTCCCAGCACACCCGTAAATCGTCCCAAAGCCTTGCTCCTTCAAAGACAGCTTCTGGCCGTAAGCTCCTAGCTTTGTCTATTGCTTTCGGCTGCGGCTTTGCGGCGTAAATGCGTTTCCACTTTTCGGTACCAACAGGCTAACAGCAGTCGCGGCAAATTGAGGCTGGAAATAGCTGGAGGTTAGAAGCTAGGAACTGGAAGCTGTCTCTCGCAGATATCTCTCAGCGTTTTCGCGTGCAAAAATGTGGCTCACCAGGGGCACCTCATCCGGCGGCTCATTGCTAAATGTGATCGCTCGCTTGATGCGCTCCAACGGTTCGGCCAGCATCGTCTCATTGGTGGCATAGAGGGTGGCAAAGGGCTGCCCTCTTTCCACCTGCGCGCCGCGCCGGGCATGAAACTCGATGCCGGCGTGTGGATCAACGGGCTCTCCGGCTCGCTCGCGGCCAGCTCCCAGGCGCTGTACCGCCCATCCCAGCTCCATCGTGTCGAGTTCGGCAACGTATCCGTTTCTCCACGCCTCCAACACCAACGTTGCGCCGGGCTTGTGTGAAGCTTTCAGGTCATCGAAGACCGCAAGATCGCCGCCCTGCGCTTTTATCATTTCGAAGAAAATCTTCAGTCCTGTACCATCCGCAAGCGCACCGGTCGCAGCCCAATAGCCCTGCTCCGCGGTCTCGGTTTTGCCACCCAGATGAATCATCCAGCCGGCCAGGCGCAAGGAGAGCTCCCGAAGGTCCTCATTTCCTGCCGGGGAGCCGCCACGCAGCAGTTCAACACACTCGGCTACCTCGATCCAGTTGCCGGCAGTGCAGCCGAGGGGCTGACTCATGTCGGTCATCAGAGCCACAGTTCGTGTTCCGGCAGCCTCGGCGGTCGCCACCATCAACGCTCCGAGGAACTCAGCATCGGCGCGCTTGCGCAGGAAGGCACCCGAGCCCGTTTTTACATCCAGCACCAAAGCATTCAACCCGGCTGCCAGCTTCTTGCTCAAGATCGAGGCGCAGATCAGTCCGGGGCTCTCCACGGTTCCGGTACGATCGCGCAGGGCGTACAGGACACGATCGGCAGGAACCAGAGTCGGTGTCTGGCTGACGATGGCAGCGCCGCACTGCTCGAGCACCTCTTCGAATTCGCCAAGCGTCAGCGCCGATCGGAATCCGGGAATCGAATCCAGCTTGTCGAGCGTCCCACCGGTGTGGCCGAGCGCTCGCCCGCTGATCATGGGCACCGCAACGCCGCACGCGGCTGCGAGGGGAGCGACGAGAAAACTGGTCTTGTCGCCCACTCCACCGGTCGAGTGCTTGTCCACAGCTTGCTTGCCCAGTCGCGAAGGATTGAACTTCTCACCTGAATCGCGCATCGCTATCGCCAGCGCTCGGGTTTCTTCGATCGTGAGGCCATTCAGCCATGCTGCCATCAGCCATGCCGATAATTGCTCCAGGGGAATCGTCTCGCTTGCGGTGCCTGCCACGATGAACCCGATATCGCGCGCATCGAGGACGCCGCCATCGCGCTTCCTTCGAATCAGATCAATCATGTGCGGCACTGGAGCGGCTTTTTCAGACATGGGGGGTTCAACCTCAATTCCCGGAACAGAAGAGATTATCGCAGGGAGCGGCGGCGTGGGTTTTGTCTCAGGGATCAGAGACAGGATCCGTTTTGAAACAGGTCGATCTGCTTCAGCGTGTCTCCCGGGGCTGCAACAGCTTGATTCCCATCCACGCCTGCGAACTTGAATTCAACGTAGACATCCCAGTTTCGGCAGACCCATCCCGGCGCTTCGTGCCCTATCCTGGCGCGGTCAGAGAAGACGCCGGCCTCGCAGCAGCTTCTCTGATACTGTGCGCCCGTCTGGCGCAGATACGCTTCCACTTTTTCGCGGCTGATTCCAGGCTTCAGGATGGAACGGTAGACGTCCACCTTCGCACGATAGGTCGCCTGTCGCTGCTGCTCCTTCTGCTTTGCACGCATGAACGAATGAATGTTGCCCAGCGCCAGCACAATCACGATCCCCCATCCAACTACAAGCCAAGGCTTCATTTTCGTGCTCTTTCAGGATTGAAGAAAATCAATTCGAAGAACTGTGCAATACCGCATCTCTGTTATTCCGTGTCTTCTGTCTTCTTCAATCTCATGTCGAAGCCGTGGGGCAGAATCTCTTCGAACGGCATCGTCCTTGTTCCCCCCGCCGCAGGGAAGACGATCGGCGCATCTGGAGCAGCAAACTCAGCGAGCATCTGGCGGCATGCGCCACATGGAGGGCTGGCGGCGTTGTTCAGATTTGCCACGGCTACGGCCTCGATGCGAATGCCGGGGCCAAATTGGCTCACTGCACGAACCAGCGCCGAGCGCTCGGCGCAGATCGTGAGCCCGAAGCTTACGTTTTCCACATTGGTGCCGGTGACTACGGCGCCGTTGTTCAAGCGCAGAGCCGCGCCCACTTTGAATCCCGAATACGGCGAATAGGAGTTCTCCGCCGCTTTGGTTGCCTCTTCCACAAGACTGTCGAGCGCGGCCTGGGCTAAGCTCGTCTTCATCATCGCGTCCTCATCTGCACGCAGGCTGAACCTTGAGGCTAATGCATGACTGCTCCCCATGTACAACGCCAAACTGAGGTGAGGCGGGTTACATTCCGCTTGTGTGTGCGGAGGTTTGCGGCCATTGCAACATTCTGCTTGACCCCATTCGCCATGCCGATTTCGGCGCAGACGCGCACCATGCCGCCTGCAACCGCACCGCAATCCGCGACCACGCAGCAGGCCGATGCCCAGTCCGCGACACTGCCGCCAACGCCAGCCTTCGATGTCGCTTCCATCCACCCCAACAACTCCGTCCACACCGCTCGCACTCATATCTATTCCTACGCGAACCAGGGCCATTTCATCGCCATCAATGCAACGCCCATGCAACTGCTGCAATACGCCTACAATTTGCCCGGCTCGCGCATCCTCGGTTTATCGGGCTGGGCTACGTCAGCCAAATACGACATTGAAGCCAAGTCTGGTCAAGCGCTTGTCGACAGGCTTGCGGTTCTTCCGTATCCCGATGCCAAAGATCAGCTTTTGAAGATGGTCCAGTTGCTGCTCGCCGACCGGTTCCATCTCGCCGCACATCGCGAGTCGCGGGAACTTCCGGTTTATGAACTAGTCGTTGCCAAGGGCGGCGTAAAGTTCTCACCCGTCAAGGACGGACCCAAACACGTCGTCGATTCCAATTCCCGCGCAGGCAATGTATCGATGAGCATTACGAGCAGTTCTCACGCCATGAACGACCTTGCCGAGATGCTCTACCGCTACACTGGACGTGTTGTCTTCGACAGGACTGGACTGACTGGCATCTACACCATCAGCCTCACCTTCACCCCGGACGATTCCCGATCCGCGGTTCCAGACACAGAGACAACCTCCTCGGTCGACGCCAGCCCCTCCATCTTCACTGCCTTGAAAGAGCAGCTCGGCCTTGAACTCAAATCCAGCAAAGGCCCCGTCGATGTTCTGGTTGTGGATCATATCGATCCGCCCACGGAAAACTGACGCGCCACTTTTCTCTCCCCAAGTCTCCGGCTGCGAGTCCGATAAATCCCTTGTGACCCCGCACCGACCTCCATCCGGTGCGGCAGGAAGCATGCGCGACGGACGAATTGGCTCGCGAGTTTCTAATCGAGAGCCAAGAAGGGCTCGATCGCATGGAACGGTGCCTTACTGATCTTGAAAGACGTCCGGATGGGCAGCTGCGTATTGAACGTGAGATTTAGAGTTTAGAACCTCAAGGAAGGCCGATTGGGATGGCCGACCCGGCGGATAAGGTCTTTCTTTTGTTATAGCAAAATTCGACATGAGAGCGTGGGCAGGTGAGGAATCGGTCAATCAGCGTCCAATCTTTTCTCGTTCCGCTTTTTTTTTGCGGTGATCAGTTCCTGTTCATCCCAGAGCTTAGTGAGAATAGTTTCCAAATAGTTTGTGAGTGACCGCCGTTCTTTTTCCGCTTGTTCGATCAGCCTTCGTTTGAATTCTGCAGAAACTCGAAAGTTTAAAGTCTCCTTCTTTTTCATGAGATTAAGTAAAAGCCTCGGCGAGATGCTACCGAAGGCCCCGACGAATGGTCAAGGGGCTGCCCATTTCTTGCTTGACATATGTAATGCATATAGCATCATATATGCATTACATATATCGCCGGAGGAATCACTTGACAGCTTCCACGGATTGCTTATTCCGCCGTAACCGAAGACTTGCACGCCAGAGGTGGGGGCCAGCAATCAATCTCGATCTCCTAGAAACCCTGAAGTCCTTTTCTAAAGAGTTCTGCTTTTCGATCTCCTCTGGGGACCTGCTATTGCTGGACAAGCGCTGGTACGTGACCCATGTCGGCCTCATAAGGCTTGCTCGCCGCAACCGGTGCCATGGAGTCCTAGCGGAGCCCGCGCAAGAGTTTTGTGATCCCAAAGTGGGGCGTTGGGTTTTTCGGGCCACAGTATACAAGTCTAGGACCTGCGGCGGTTTCGTTGGATATGGCGATGCCGACCCCTCCAACGTATCCTCGCTGGTCCACGGCGCCGAAATGCGGATTGCCGAGACCCGAGCCGTCAACCGTGCCCTGCGCAAGGCCTACGGCATCGGCATCTGCTCGGTTGAGGAAATCGGAACCATCCCAATTTCGATTCCGACGGAAAAGTTTCCTCCCGCAAAGGCGAATGGAAGCAGCAACGGCACTGGCCCCAAAGTCCGCGACCGTCTGTGCCAGATCATCCGCCAGCACCAGCTCAACCCCGAGCTGGTGAAGGCCTATGCCATCGACTTCTGCGGCACGAAGACGCTCCGAGAGGCTAGCAGGGAACAAGTTAAGAACTTCGTCTTGCAACTGGCCAAGCGAGCCGAAAGTGACCGAAACGGTCTGCTCGGCAAGCTCAATACCTACACGCACCCGAAGCAGGAGGGTGCCGCATGAACCGCAAAGTCCCAGGCCTCGCCGAAACGGCCCACGATTCTCGTCCGAAGATCCCCGACGGTATCTATCTTGTGCGCGTCGATGGTGCCCAGTTCCGCTGGCATGCCCGCAAGCCGTTCTACGTTCTCCGGCTCTCGGTTATCGAGCCCCGGACACTGGCCGGGCAGCCCATTGTCGGCCGGCTCTACTGTACGCAAAGAGCAATGTGGAAGCTGGGCTGGTTCCTGCGGGATTTTCTCTATGATCCTGAACTTTTGGCCCACGAACAGGTCGATGAGAAGGCTTTGCCCGGACTCCGTGGTGTCGTCAAGATCAGCCATAGCGTGGTGAACGGCATTTCGCTCATCAACCTCGACGGCTTTGCCCCCGCCAGCCAGTGGGAAGAACTCTCCGCGGCGCCGGCATCGAGTGCTTCTCTCTCTAACAATGCGGAGGCGTCCTGATGACCTACTCCTACACACAGATCAGTCAGTATCTGAGCTGTCCGCGCCGTTACCGGCATCGCTACCTCGACGGGTGGCAAGAGAAAGACACGCGCGCTGCCATGTTCTTTGGTCGAGCCTTCGAACAGGCCGTTGCCGCCCTTTTCCGCCGTCAAGACCCGGCGGCTGCGTTGTGCGAGCAGTGGAGCCTGTGCAAGGACATGGGATTAACCTACCCCGGCAACGACACTTGGGACCGGATGCTGCAACAAGGCGTCCAGTTGCTGGAGCGCTTCGTTCAGGACGACCGCGTTTGTATTCGGCGCCCTCATTCAAGCCAGCAGATTCAGTTCAATCGGGTACTTGGTTCGGGCAACAATTTCGTCTCCTACGTCGATGCCATTGGGGAACTGGACGATACGCCCTGCGTTCTGGAATGGAAGACTAGCTCCGCGCGATATCCAGAAACACCGGCCGGCATTTCCGGACTGGACCCGCAACTGGTCTGCTATTCGTGGATGACCGGCATCCAGGAAGTCGCCCAAATTGTTTTCGTGCGCAAGCGACTGGTCGAAGTTCAATACCTTCGGGCCACCATTTCTGAGGAACAGTGGCAGGAGTTCGCAACCCTGGTCGATGACACAGTCCGACGGATCGAGTCCGGATTGTTCCTGCCGCATAGCGGCATCCGCTTTCCACAGAATCCTTGCACAACGTGCCCCTTTATCGGGCTCTGCCTCGATAGGCCTGACTTGGTCGAAACTGCACTTGTGCGCAAGCCCGGAGTAGACCTTGGTCTGTTTGACGAACTTTCGTTTTAGGCCGATGCCGATGGCGCCCAAGCTCAACCACAAGCGTGCTCTCTTTGTTCTGACCAAGATCGACGAGATCCTGGCGTGGGAAAAGCGGAGAGAAGAGGAGCGCGACGTTCGCTTCGTCGATCTGGGCAGGTATTTGTGCGAAGTGCGGGCGGGTCAGTACTGGCGGCTCGAGAACTTGAAATCCTTCGATGAATTTCTGCTAAGGCGTTTTCCCGATTCGCGCCGCACTGCCTACTATCTGATGTCCATTCACGAACACTTGCCGCCCCAGATCCGGCGGGAGTTGAAACAGGTGGGCTGGACCAAGGCGGCGGTGTTGACCAAGGTCGCGCGTTCGGACGGGAAGGATTTCGATTGTGCAGCATGGATGCACAAAGGTCGTTCCTTACCCCGGGATCAGTTCAAACGCGCAGTGGACCAACACCTCACCGGCAAGGATACCGAACCGACCGAGATCATTTACTTCAAGTTTTACAAGAGCCAGATCCCTGTGATTGAGCAGGCAATCGAGACGGCGGCGCTGATGCTGGGCACGGACAAATCCCGCGGCTATTGTCTGGAGATGATCTGCGCGGATTTCCTGGCGGGAGCCAACCTCGACGGCGGACAACCAGACGTGCTTTTGTCCTCGATGGCACGATTTTTCCAGTTCCTGCCTGGCGAACAGCGGCAGGCGTTTGTCGAGCAGATCACCGAGAAAGCGTCATGAACCGGATTCCCGTAAAGAGTTCTCGCCTACGCCTCGCTCCCAAATTGTATGAAGATCTGCGGCAGCAGGTTTTACGCCGGGACGGATGGAGGTGCCAGAGTTGCGGAGCAATGTCGAATCTCGAGGTTCATCATCGAGAATTTCGCAGCCAGTCTGGGGATGATTCAGAGCAAAATCTCATTACACTTTGCACTGCATGCCACTCAATTGTGCATAAGGGAACTGATTGAAGACTGTTTTGCCGATGGGGCCTGGTGCCACTGGTTTATGTACTGCCGAAATGCTGTGCAGTCGATCGAGCTCTCAATCCGACAAAGTACGCGAACTCCACCACCTTCCTCAGGACATGACATTCAACGAGTTGCTAACGGCATTCATGAGAAAGAGCGAAGATGCTTGGCAAACAAATAAATCAGGGACAATCGTTGGTTGGGATTTTCTGGTTGATCGGAGATCGGCTGATCCTCGACACCAGCCCGCTCAGTGAAGCGGAGCCTTATGGCGATTGTTTAGGCCACCGGACGAGTCATATTGACTACTGGACGGCGCAGCAGGGTCTCGGGACCGTGTCGCGCGAAATTGAATACGAAGAGCCTCCACGCGGCCGGGTAGTCTTTAACACAAGAACCCAACGGTTCGCCCTGTACGCCGATCGCTGCATTCTGAAGAGGCAGGCAGTGGTCGAGCGCATTATGGACACGATGCATCTTCCAACCAGCCATACCAACATCGGCACGGACGGCCACTACAAGTGTTCAAAGTGCTTGGAGAGTTCTTGCGCCTGTAAAGATGATTTCTGAGACTGAATTCTCCGCCTTTCCCGGGTTTTTTCAAGAGAAATGAATCATGGTCCGAAATCTGAAATCGCCCGCGAGGCATCAGCCCGATCACTTCGAAATCGCGATGATTTCTGACGCCAACGAACTGTTTCGGGTGGTCGTCGATCTGGATGGCGGTCACGCCAGCTTCCAGCGTTTCGAAAGAAATCGATCCCGGGGACTTTGCAAGTGATTTGAATAGGTCGAACGCTCTTCCGGTGCAGGCTGATTGAACACCCACTCGGCGTCCTGGGGGAATCAGAGGCCCTGGCATCCGGTTAAGCCCTCTACCATCGTGTGGGCCGACAAGGCTGCGTACAGACGGCGACCGGTCGAGGTCCTCGAAACTCAGCACAAAACCCTGCAAGCGCCAGTCGAACCCGTCAGCGAAGCCTTATGACGGAGGGCGGGCCGCAGTGGTGGTCCCAACGGCTTGGCGTCAGGGTCCACTGCCAGATCAAGCCGCGCCCGCTGATCTGATCCCTCCTGGACGACTTCCCCGGGGACCGAGCAAACCGGAATTCAACCCTAGCCTCCGAAAACCCCTTTAAAACAGGCAAATCTGAGTTGAGCGGTTGACGGGCGGCGCAAAAGCGCGCCTCAGTTCGCGGGGTTTTGGTCGGCAAAGATCCAGAATCTTGACCCAAATCGATAATGAAAGTTTTTCCCCGATTACCGAATCCAAGGTAGTTGCCGGAGAACTCAGGTTTTGGTAAATCGTTTTGCTAAATCGATTCATGGAGACAGCAAGAGATGGCTTACCGAGCCGAGTGCCGGCTTGTGAAACAGACCTTGCGCGGAGGACACAAGCTTGCCAACCCGTTCTTGCAGCCACGTTTTCAACCCACGATCTACGGAGGATAATTAGATGCCAAAGCAGAAAAATGAAAGTGCCCCAACTCCCGTGAAATCAGGGATTCCGGAACCAGCTCCAGACGCGGCCCAAGCCTCAGTATCGAAGGATGCGGCCGGCGCAGAAAGCCAAGCTGCGCCCACTGCATCCGACACACTCGAAGATACGGCTCCCACAACACCCGGAACCGCGGCACCAACATCGCCTCATGACGATAAGTCTGAAGCTGGGGCAACGAAGGATGATGCCGGTGCAGAAAGCCAAGTTCACGCAGCCCAGTCCAATATCCCCGAAAACAGCCTCCCGCCGATTGCCGAACCAACTTCTAAGCTCGTTGTCGGCGAATGCGGCGAATGCTTTCAAGCCGTTGTGGCTCCAGCACCGACCCCCAAGCCCAAAACACCCTCCTACATTGCTGCATTCGAACGGTACTGCCGCCAGCTTGGCGGCGGTACCACCTCTACTCATGCCGGTACGGAGACCGGGCTTTCGGCTCCCGCGGAAGACGGAAGCACAGGCAATGCTGAAATGAAACAGCCCCACGAGATTCTCACCGCGCCACTTCCGCCACCTCGGGTCGCCACGGGAGTTGAGCTCTTCACGTGGATCAAGCAGATCATTTTGGCGCAGACGCGCTTACCGGAGGATGCGGCCGAGTTGGGCACTTTCTTTGCGATCTCGACCTGGTTTCAGGACGTGTTGACCATCCTTCCGTGCCTGGTAATCACCGGCCCCGCCCATGACGCAAGAGTCGTTTTGCACGTGCTCCGCCACTTCTGCCGGCAGCCTGCTCTGCTGGCCGGATTCCAGCGAAGCCACCTTTCCGTGCTCCACCGGAACTGTAAGACCATCTTGGCTTCGGAGCCAGACCTCGGCAAGCGGACAGCCGACTTGTTATGCAATCTGACAGATCGGAACTTCTTGGTCGTGGAAGGGGGTTCGTTGGCCTGTTACTCCAAGTCGACGGCGATCTATGCCGGCGAGAATCCACTATCACACAAGATCCAGAACTCCATCCACATCGACATCAGCCCCGCAAACGCAGCACCACCTGCCACTCCGCAAGGGCTGCAAAAAATGATTGCGAGCATCCCGGTTCACTTGGATCAATACCGCAACAAGAACCTCAGTTATGTACACCGCTGTACGTGGGTTCCCTCCGGCTTGTCTTCCGAGACGGAGGCGATTGCGACGTCACTCGGACGTTGCATCGTGGACGCACCCGAACTCCGGCAGAAGCTCGTGGCCCTGCTGAAGACCCAGGATCAGCAGCGTCTCTATGAAATGTCGAATACCACCAAGGCCATCGTCGTAGAAGCGATTTGGGCGTTCATTCGTGAAGGGCGGAAATACGCCTATGCGGGGGAAATCGCGACCAAGGCCAACCGTCTGCGGGAAGCTCGCGGTGAAACGGCACGGCTGGGCCCCGAGAACGTAGGCCACGAGCTGAAGAGCCTTGGTCTGCCTACTCACCGGATATCACAAGCCGGCAATGGTCTGACGTTCGATCCGCCCACCGTCGCCAAAATTCAGCAGCTTGCCGCGATGTACGTGATGGAGGATACGCCAGCGGAGAGCGAGAACCTCCATGGCTCGCAAACTACAGACAATAATTAGATCGAGGAGGTTATGGAGGTTATGGAGGTTTTTGAGCGAAGAGGAGACATAGCCACCGTGGGGTGTCAGCTTTCACCCTCTGCGATACCCCACACGGATCTGCCGAACAGCCTCCGGACCGCTCTCTTTGGACAACCGTTTTTGCGGGCGGTACTTGTCACTCCGGCCGCGGCGCCCTGCTTGAATCTTCTGATCCCCGAGCGTCGTAGGATATCCGGCGCAGGACTTCCGTCACCGTCCGGAAGCCGGATTTACATACCCTGCGTCACACGATGAATAACGATCAGCCCAGCAATGCAGCTTCCCAGCAGGAACGACGACGCTACGAAAGCCGTACGCAGCGGGCTCCCGGGATGGAATCGGCGATGGCTGCGAAAAATGACCGCGATATCTCTCTGCAGCGGGGCGGCCTTCCAACCGCTCAAGCTGCGCCGGATCTCCAGAATCATCGCGACCTCAAGGAGGCAGCAGCACCCCGCGGCGGCCACGCTGCCCGCAGCAAAAACCTCCGACATTAGCAATAAAGACACAGCAACCTCGCAGCAATTCGCCGTATGGTCCGACGGTCAGGTTCTACGGTAAGGAAGTTTCTTGTTATCCAGCTTACCGCAATTCGTCTACCCCCAAAAACCGGCAATGGGTGCCCAAAGTAATGCCCGCCAATCCCACAAAAGTGGGATATAGGGGAGTAAGATTGTGAGTTGTAAGACGCCAGGGCGCTTTCGGGACACAGGCTCGGAACCGGACAACATCTCTTCCCTCCCGACGGAACGCTCGCGCCGAACAGTTATCATCCGAGGGCTGCATGAATCCAACGACTTTCCATTCTGAAGGTTCCCTCACGGCAGAGCGCCGCCGGGCCGAACGGCGGATTTCGCCGTCACTTGCCGCCTATCATTGGAAGGGCGCTATTCCGCGTCAAAACAGTGTCCGCGACATCAGCGCGACTGGTGCGTTCCTCGTAACGCAGGAGCGTTGGGAACCGGGCGAAGTGATCGCTCTGACCCTTCAGCGCAGCGGCCCGCTGGAAAAAGAGAACAGCTTTCTCGTGCAAGCGAAAGCGGTTCGATGGGACGATCATGGTGTGGCCATCTCCTTCGTTCTCCCTCCCGGCGCCGACCTTCGTCTCTGGCAGAGCCCACTGAAGAGTGCGGCCGAGCAGAATGAGCCCGAAGACATTCTGCGCGAATTTCGCGTTGCGCAGGCCATCTCCTTCCTTTCGCGCATTTCGGCTGAGACCAAGGACTCGGTCTGCAGGCTGCTTCATGAAGAATTGAGCAACTACCGTCTTGAAAATGCAGTTGAAATTGCCCTCAAGGCGGAAAAGATGCTGGGAGCATCGGTGGAAGGCGATCACTTGCATGCGCTTCCTCACGTGGCAATGCGCATCGTTGAGGGAGGGTCCTGGTCCTCAGATGACAGGTGGATGCTTCAATTCTGGGCGGGCCTTCTGGCCGCGTCCTGCACCACAGCGGGCGGCGACGAGTCGAGCCTTCTTTTTGTGGACCTGCTCAGCCAACTTAAGGCTCTTCATCTACGCATCCTCGCCGCAGCGTGCACCAAGTCCACCAAGCTTGTTACCGGGCCGGGCATGATGTCTACGCGTCCACTGAACTGGAAAGCAGCGGACCTCATGAAGTATTCAGGTTCCCACGACCTCATCAAGCTGGATCGCGAGCTGAATTACATGGCCGACGTTGGAGTGATCGCATCCCGGGAGCAGTCAGCATTCTTCCAGCAAATGACCGATACAACGGTTGCGCCCACCGGTCTCGGCCTGGAACTGTACGCCCGCTGTAATGGCCATCGCGGCACAGCGCAAAAGTTCTACGGCGTTGGAGTGACCCCTGCCGGCGCCCTTGCTCTCGAGTTGTAACGCCCGCCCATCCTGATCGGAAACGCGACCAGGATGGGTGCGACTCGCCCTTTCAATGCCTGCACTGAGATTCTCTTCCTGCTCCTAATTCCTCATTAGAAATTTCTCTGTGAGCCGTGACCCTCGACACAATCTCCTGCTTTCGCTTCTTGACCAGGCTGTGATTACCCCAACAGAACTGGCGCTCGAACTCTATGCGCGTTGCCACGGTCATCGCCGGCTCGCAGAAGAGTTCTACGCGACTTGCCCCGGTGCGGAGACGGTTGCCGTTGGCTGAGGCCGCGAACCGGAGATGCTTGCGGGACCCCAAGGTTCCCTGTCTATAGAGCTCTCAGGTCCCTCGAATGCCTACTGCCTAAGTAATTACCTCCCCATTACGAAGTGGCAATTGCGGTAGTAGGATGCACTCAGTAACAATTCTCCGTTGGGTCGTGTTCGCGGGCCCTCAGGACCCGCCAGCTCTATCCCGCAGCGGCCGCAATGCAAGGAGGACAGAGTGAAGACTCTGAGGAGCTGGTTTGAAAAGACGTTCCCGCAAACGGAGCCCCAGCGGTCCCGCGCCGAGCGGCGCCCCGTACCCGGCCTCGAAGCCATTCACTGGACCGGAACCTCTCCCGGCCTCGACATCGTAAGGAACATCAGCGCGACGGGCATGTATCTGGTAACGCGTGAACGATGGCCACAGGGCGAGGTGAATCCTGTTCGTCTCGTCTATCCGGAACTGGCCGACGACAGCCCTGATCGCCATGTCACCCTGCAGACAAAGGCGGTACGCTGGGGCGAGGACGGCATGGGCCTCACCTTTCTTCTTCCGGAATGCATGGACCTGTGGCTTTGGAAGACCGACGACCTCATCAAGCCGGAAGATATTCTGAGCGAATTTCGCCTTGCCAGGTCTCTTGCTTTTCTGCGACGTATCTGTCCTTCTGCGACGCAGGAATTGAAGCTCCTGTTTCGCGAAGGGCTTAGCAATATTCGCATAGCAAACGCCATCGGAATCACCCAGCGCGCCGAAGCAATGCTCGCCGCCGAGCGCGATTTCGACAGGCTGCGTGCCCCACAAAATGTTGTCATGCGTGTCGTCCAGGAAGGCTCGTGGGCTGAAGACGGCATCACCCAACAACTTTGGGCAGGCATCCTCTCAACCTCCTGCACTCTCATGGGTGACGACGAATCAAATCTCCCTTATATTGACCTTCTTGCCGAACTCGCGGCCATCGATGGACGTCTCTTTACAACGGCCTGTACGAAGTCCCCAAAAGTGTTTGCAACTTCCGGCGCTGTGTCAGCCCAGGCGGTTATGTGCACGCCGCAGGAACTGATTGACATTGCGGGCGCGCACGATTTGATGAAGATCGATCGAAACATCTTCCAACTTGCCAACCTCGGCCTCCTCGAGCCTAGGTTGAAATCGAAATACTTCAACTTCGAACAGGATGCGAACCTGACGCCTACGGCACTCGGGTTGGAATTGTTTGCCCGTTGCCAGGGCCACCGCGGTGCCCCACATGACTATTACGCTTCCGCCCAAGGCGCGGGCGCTTCCCGTGAGAAGCCGCAGCCACCTTCTCAAGCCGCAGATCACTGAACACTTTTTACTGAATCCTGTTTACGGTTGACGGCTTCGTTTCCATCAATTCGGCCACCGTCGCATGCAAGGTGTCAGTGATGGCCGCCTCGCTGTCGGTCGGATCGAAACGCACCAGCTCTCCCACGCGTATGTGAATCTTTCCTGATCGGAACCATCCGCGGCCCCTCTCCTTTAATTCGCCTAGTCCCAAAATCGCGATGGGCAGCACCGGCGCATGAGTCTGTTTCACCAGCAGTCCGATTCCGGGCCTGAACGGGGCAAGTTGTCCCGCATCCGATCGTGTGCCTTCAGGGAACACGAGCACGTTGTAACCGCGGTCCATTGCCTCGCCCGCGTGGGCAAAGCTCCGCTGAAATCCGCGCCGGCGCGGCAGCGGGAAGACGTTGTAGAGTGCGGTCAGCAGCCAATACGCGGCAGGGCCAAACAGCATAAAACGCCGCGTATCCGGATCGCGGAAATGCCGGAAGTCCTCCAGCATTTCGCCCAACATCGCTGCAGCAACCCAACGTCGCATGCGTCCTGGAAGAGCGTACTCGACGAGCGCGCCATCATAGGCAGTGACGTGGTTGCAGATGATCAGCACGGGCTCGTCGATTCCCAGGTCACGCGGCAGTGAAACTCGCGGTGCTCCAAGAAACCAGACAAACGGTTGTGCAACCAATTCAAGAAACGCAGCCCGCAACCACCGCATAGGCCGCCACCACGGCCACAACGGATATTTGAATTCCGGCTGGGGTTGCGAGCTGGTCGCGGTTGTCGTACTTGCCACTGCCTTGTCAACACGAACCAACTCCGCTTGCTGTGTTGGGAAGGTGCGTGCATCTGCATTTCGATCCTCAGTATCGAATTCTTCCTCCTGATTCGCGTGCCCTTCGGTTGGATTCCGCCTCGTAAGCTCAGAACTGCGGACACCACCGGCGATCCGCCTCAAATCTCCCAGGGTCTTCGCCGCATCGACCACGCCTTCTCTGGGAGAATCGGTCAGCCGCTCTTCCAAAGCTACCGCAACTTGCACGCGACCCAGGCTGTCAAGATGAAAGTCTTCGCTCAGTCGCAATTCGTCTTCTCCCGGCGGACGCTCGCCGGAAATCTCCGCTACCAGCGCATACAGCCAATCTCCGCTGCGCTCGCTCTGCAGTGTTGTCGCACTGTTTCCGCGGTCCGCAGCAGTTTCAGCCAAATGTTTTGCGACCCACTCGGCAACCGGTTTTCTCCGCACTTTGCCCGTCGACGTTCTGGGCAGATCTGGTTCCGGCCACAATATCCAGCGCTGGATGTGCTGAAACTCCGCAAGGCGCGTATTGGCCCGTTCCACTGCTTCAGCCGCCTGCTTTTGACCACCGCGTACAACGAGTACCGCGCAAGGCTCCGGCCCCGACGCCGTTTCTAAGGCGACCACCGCACTTGCCGCTATTTCGTGCTGCTCTTCAAGTGCGGCTTCGAGGTCCTCAGGATGCACATTCACTCCCGCAGCGGTAACGATGGTCTCGCTCTTGCGGCCCATGAAGCGCAACTCACCGGTTGCCTGTTCTTCTGCCAGGTCCCCCGTAGCCAGCCACTCATTTTCGCGCTGGCGAAGCTCGCCGCCGCTCCAGGTTGCGGTCGAAATCATCGGTCCCCTCACCAGCACTTCGCCATCCGGACCGATCTTCACATCCCGCCCCGGCAGAGGCTTTCCAATCGTTCCGCTCGCTACGTGAAACGGATGATTGAGAGTGATCAGCGCGGTGGTTTCCGTCATGCCGTATCCCTGTACTACGACAAACCCGAGCGCGTTCCAGAACTGCTCCAGCGTCCCCACGAGCGCGCCGCCCCCCGAAATCAAAGCCCAGAACTTGAAACCAAGGGTGTGATGAACATCGCGAAAAACCCACCACCTCTTCCACGCGGAGATGCCCTTTGAAGCCGTCACACGCTCGACCAGCCCGGGAACTGTGTTCTCAAGGTGAGCCTTCAGCAGTTCCATGACGCGCGGCACCGCGGCCAGCACCGAAATGCGCTCCCGCTTGACCGTTTCCACTAGCTTCGGCGCCACGAGGCGCGTTTCAAAGTGCACCTCCGCCATGAAGATGGGCGGAATCCATATCCCCATGGTCTGTCCGAATACGTGACTCAAGGGCAGCGTGTGCAGAAATCGCAGCGGATGGAAGAATTTCTCATACCGCAGATATCCCTGAGCGGCGTGCTCAATGGGCCCCACACTCGCCAGCACGTTGCCGTGCGTGTGCACGATGCCTTTCGGATCGCCCGTTGTCCCCGAAGTAAATAGAATTTGCAGGGGCGTTTCATGCGACAGTCCCGGCGCCGGCCCCGCTTCGCGCCCAGGAAGGGAAGCCGACCAGCCTTCAAACGCGATCGAAGGCGTGTCAGGTGCCTGCAGCTTTTGGAGCAAACCCGCGTCTCCCACTGCCAGTGCCGGCTTTACGTCGGTCGTGATACGGCTGGCGAAATCGGCACTCCCGAATGCATCCAGCGGAACAGCCATCACCCCGCGCAGCAGGCAGCCATAAAAGGCTGCAACCCATTCCGCACTGTTTTCGCCCCATAGTAAAACGCGGTCACCCATGCCAATTCCGCGGTCTTCGAGCAGCGCCGCGAACCGGCCGGCAAGGCGAGCGAGTTCACCATACGTCGTCAACCTGCGCCGCACACCCTGGTAGCGCACGATTGCAATCTCGCGCTTATGTTTCTTGAAGTCGTCCAGCAGCGTCGCCAGGTGCTCGCGCACGTAACTTACTCCTGAATCGAATCCTAGCAGCGCCGCATGACCATCGCGTGTCCCACTGTGGTACTTCCCGAACTGCCACACCATTGCCTGTCTCGCCCGATGGACGGGCATCGCAGACTAAATCTGATGCCGCGCCGCCGGACACAATCGAAGTTCTCGGGGTTTCGCTCAAAGTTAATCTTTCGCAGAGCTACTTCTTCGCCTTTTCTTTCCCCTCTTCGCGCGTTATGCTCTAAAGAGCGTCAATGGAAATGATGCCTCCCCCTTCGCCCAACTCGACACCTGAATCGGATAGCTTTGCCTGCTTCCACCCGATCACCGCGGAGTGGTTCCGCACAGTGTTCGACGCACCGACGGCACCGCAGCGGCTGGGCTGGCCCGTCATCGCCCGGGGCGAGAGCGCATTAATCCTGGCGCCCACCGGCACCGGCAAAACCCTTGCGGCCTTCCTCTGGTGTCTTGATCGCCTGATGTTGCAGGACGTAGATAACGAGAAGAAAAAGGGCTGCAGAATCGTCTATGTTTCACCGCTAAAAGCGCTCGCAGTCGACGTCGAGCGCAACCTTCGCTCTCCCCTGGTGGGCATCGCCAACCTGGCCCGCCGCAAGGGTGTGCCGTTTCACGATCCTGCCATCAGCGTTCGAACCGGTGACACTCCGCAGCAGGAGCGCGCCCGCTTCCGTCGCGATCCGGCCGACATTCTTATCACCACTCCAGAGTCGCTCTACCTGCTGCTGACCTCGCAGTCTGCCGAAGCACTGCGCACAGTCGACACGGTCATCGTCGACGAGATCCACGCCCTCGTGCCGACCAAGCGGGGAGCGCATCTCGCCCTGACACTCGAGCGGTTGGAATCTCTTACAGGGCGCCGCCTCCAGCGTATAGGTCTCTCCGCCACGCAAAGGCCGCTAGAGGAGGTCGCCCGGTTTCTTGGTGGAGTTGAAGTCGCATCGAGCACTCCACTTCTGGTAAGGACGCAGCCCAAGGAATTGGAAAGTCCGACTTCAAGTCTCGGTCGGCAAACTATTCTTGTAGAAGGACAAAATAACTCAGGAGATCGTAACGGACAGGTTGAATTTTCCGGCTCGAAAGAGTCTGCCGCGAACTCGGAACCCGTCGGTCAGGTCGATCCATCTGAATTGAACGCGGACGATTCTTCCCTGCAGGTTACGGAAAGCGAGAGCTCACTGCGTTTTCGTCCAGTGACTATTATTAATGCCTCTGCTCGCAAGCAGCTGAAGCTACGGATTGAAGTTCCGGTTGAGGATATGGCGCGCCTCCAGACGATGGAGGAAATCCCTTCCGGGCCGGCTTCGCAAACGCCGCGCAGAGTTTCCATCTGGAACGCGATTCATCCGCGGCTGCTGGAACTCATCCGCGAGCGTCACTCCACCATTCTCTTCGTAAATAGCCGTCAGGTTGCCGAGCGGTTGGCTGGCGCGCTCAACGATCTGGCCGGCGAGCCAATCGCGCGAGCGCATCACGGTTCGCTCGCCGCCTACCAGCGCTCGGTGATTGAAGAGCAGCTCAAGGCCGGACAGATCAAGGCTCTTTGCGCCACCTCGACGCTTGAACTCGGCATCGACATGGGCGCCGTCGATCTCGTCATTCAGATCGAAGCGCCGCCCTCGGTTGCGAGCGGCATGCAGCGCATCGGCCGCGCTGGCCATTCAGTCGACGCAGTCAGCGAGGGTATACTCTTCCCGAAATACCGCGCGGATCTTGTTGCCTGTGCCGCCGTCACGCGCGCCATGCACGAGGGGCACATTGAGTCCACCCGATTTCCCCGTAATCCCCTCGACGTTCTCTGCCAGCAGCTTGTCGCTATCGTTGCCCACCCGCCCGGCTACAAGCCTCCCACTCGCCCCAAACCCCTCAAGCGCCGGATTGCCGGTTCTCGTTCCACCCGCAACCTGGATGCCCCAGGGTTGGATTTTCAGACCTGGGAAAGCGCGAACTCATCAGAACAGGAGCCGAAGCCAGAGCTTCACGTTGACGCCCTTTACAATCTGGTCCGCCGTGCCGCGCCGTTTGGTGCTCTCACCCGCGCAGCTTTCGATGGCGTTCTCGACCTGCTCAGCGGCCGTTATCCCTCTGACGAGTTCGCCGAACTCCGCCCGCGTCTTACCTGGGATCGCATCCGCAATGTCGTCACGGCCCGCGACGGCGCGGCGCGTCTCGCCATCCTCAACGCTGGCACCATCCCCGATCGCGGACTGTACGGCGTCTTTCTTGCGCACACCGAAGGCAAGTCCATTCGCGTGGGCGAACTCGACGAGGAGATGGTCTTCGAATCGCATCCCAACGAAACGTTCATCCTTGGCGCTTCCACCTGGCGTATTGAAGACATCACGCACGACCGCGTGCTGGTTGTTCCTGCTCCTGGCGAACCGGGCAAGATGCCGTTCTGGAAAGGCGACGGTCCCGGACGGCCGCTCGAGTTTGGCCGCCGCATCGGTGCGCTGGTCCGCGAACTCCGCGCGCTCCCCAAGCCGGCAGCCCTCACGCGCCTCGTGACCGATCACGATCTCGACCCCGGCGCCGCTGAAAATCTTCTGCAATTCCTCGAGGATCAGCAGGCCGCGACCGGGCAGGTTCCGGACGACAAGACAATCGTGATCGAACGGACCCGCGATGAGTTGGGCGATTGGCGCGTGTGCGTGCTGACGCCCTTCGGCAGCCGCATCCACATTCCCTGGGCCATGGCGATCAGTGCACGTATCCGGGCCACGGGCGGTCCTGAAGTGGAGACGCTTTGGGGTGATGATGGATTTGTTTTGCGTTTTCCCGATACCGACGAGCCGCCCGATCCTGACTGGATCCTGATTGAATCTGCTGAAGCGATGCAAATGGTTCTCCGCCAGCTTGGGTCGACCGCGCTGTTTGCCGGCCGGTTCCGTGAAGCCGCCGGTCGCGCGCTGCTGCTGCCGCGGCGCCGTGCCGATCAGCGCTCACCTCTTTGGCAACTGCGCAAGCGATCCTACGATTTATTGAGTGTTGCCTCGCGTTATCCGTCATTTCCGTTACTGCTGGAGGCCTATCGCGAATGCCTGCACGATGTTTTCGATATGCCGGCGCTCATCGAGACCCTACGTGCCATCGAGCAGCGCCAGCTTCGCGTGCATGTGGTCGAGACGCACAAGCCTTCGCCATTTGCATCGTCGTTGCTGTTCAGCTATGTCGCGAACTTCGTCTATGACGGCGATGCGCCGCTGGCCGAGCGCCGTGCGCAGGCTCTCACCATCGATCAGGATCAGCTTCGCGAACTGCTCGGCGAAGCCGATCTGCGCGAGTTGCTCGACGCCGACGCCATTGCCGAAGTTGAAGAAGCAGCCCAGTGCCTCACCGAATCGTATCGCGCCCGATCTGCCGATGGCATTCACGACTTGCTGCTCAGGCTCGGTGATCTTTCCCGCGCAGAACTTGCCCGCCGGGTTGTCGATTCTGTGTTGCTCGAATCCCTTGACCGCCTGCTGCGCGCGCGTCGCCTGCTTGAACTGCGCATTGCCCCAAACGGTGAAAACGCCCGCCGCCTCATCGCCGTGGAAGATGCCGCTCGCTACCGCGACGCGCTTGGCATCCCGCTTCCACCTGGCCTGCCCGTTTCGCTGATCGAGCCGGTGGCGCAGCCGGTTCTGGAACTCGTGCGCCGTTACGCCCGCACGCATGGCCCGTTCACATTGAAGGAAGCAGCCGAACGGTTCACCCTCGACTCTGCCGCCGTTGAGAATGCCCTGCATCAGCTGACGGTCGAGGGGCGCGTTCTTGAGGGTGGTTTCCGTCCCGGCGGTTTGCATCGCGAGTGGTGCGACGCCGAAATTCTTCGGCAGATTCGCCGCAAATCACTGGCCAGGCTTCGCCGCGAAGTCGAACCGGTCGAGCAGCACACACTGGCACGATTCCTCACGCATTGGCAGGGACTGGTCTCGCCCCGCCGCATCTCACATGCGCATCTCGACGTATTGCTTGATACGATCGAGAGCCTGCAGGGCGCTCCCATTCCCGCGTCGCTGCTCGAAAACTCCATCCTTCCTGCACGCGTCGTCGGATACGAATCGGCAGGGCTCGATACGCTGATTGCCGCGGGTGAAGTTGCGTGGGCCGGAATCGATCCCATCGGCGAACGAGACGGACGCATCGCACTCTTTCTCGCGGACAAGCTGCCGCTGCTTGCTCAGCAACGGCCGCTCGCCGAACCCCTCATCGAGCGCGAGGAGAAAGTCCTCGCGATTCTCGAATCTGCTGGAGCCAGCTTCTTCGACCCGCTGCATCAGTCGGTAGGCGGCGGATATCCGGGAGAAACGATCGATGCATTGTGGAGTCTTGTGTGGCGCGGCCTGGTTACAAACGATTCGCTCCACGCCCTACGCGCTTACATCGTGCGACCGGATTCCTCGCGCCCGCAGCGCCGCTCGCACACAGGAATGGTTTTCCGCTCCCGCCGCACCACGCCGCCAAACGCGCAAGGCCGCTGGTCGATGTTGCCACTGCGTTCAAAGATCGCAACCGAAATTGTTCCCACCCAGACCGAAGCCAGCCACGCCCTGGCTCTGCAACTGCTCAACCGCTACGGCGTTCTTACACGCGAAGCGGTTGGCGCCGAAAACATCCCCGGCGGTTTCAGCGCCGTCTACGACGTGCTGAAGGCGCTGGAGGAGGGTGGTCGCATACGCCGCGGCTATTTTGTCGCCGGCCTTGGCGCGACTCAATTTGCATTGCCAGCTGCTGTCGACCTCTTGCGCCAACTGCGCACCGAGCCTCCCGCCGAGAAGCCGGAGTTCATCCAGCTTGCCGCGACCGACACAGCCAATCCGTATGGTTCGGTCCTGCGCTGGCCCGATCTGCCGGTAATAGATGAGGACTCCGAATCGGCACCACGCGTTCTCACCCGCGCCGTCTACGCTGAAGTCATCCTTCGCAATGGGCAACTCGTCGCTTGGCTGCGCCGCAATAATCCCAACATGCTCGTCTTTCTCCCCAGCGACGAACCGGAGCGATCGCAAGTATCCTCAGGGCTTGCGCACTTCCTCTCTGCGCGCGGACAGGAGCGCATGCGCTTGAGCAGCCACGAGGGCGTGTTGATCACCACGATGAATGGCCATCCTGTCGCTGCCCATCCCATGACGCGCTTCCTGATGGATGCCGGCTTCCACCCCGGACCGCTCGGCCTGCATTTGCGTCGCATTCCCATTCCAATCCATCACGATTCGCACGCCGCGGACCCAGTCCCCGAGGAACTGCAATAGATCATGCCTGAGGGCGATACCATCTTCCGCACGGCGCGCTCCATGGGTCGCGCACTTATCGGCAAGCCGATCACAGGCTTCCGATCCAATTACCCGTTGCTCACGCGCTTCCACGACGACACGCCAATTACCGGTCAGACCGTCGATCGCGTTGAATCTCGCGGCAAGTGGCTGCTGATTCATCTCTCGGGCGGAGCGACACTTGCTACCCACATGCTGATGAATGGATCATGGCACCTTTACCGCATTGGCGAGCGCTGGCAAAAGCCATCGCGCGATATGCGCATCGTGCTGGAAAATCGCGAGTACCAGGCAGTTGCTTTCACAGTCCCCGTCGCCCGTATCTACTCCGCGCAGGCCTTGGAGCGCGAGACGCGCATCCCGCAGCCTGGTTCGGACGTACTTAGCGAAGACTTCGATCCGAGCACAGCGGCGGCACGCCTTTGCGCATGTGCCGGCGAAGAAGTGGGTGATATTCTGCTTCATCAGCGGGTGCTGGCTGGGGTAGGAAATGTCTTCAAGTCAGAAGTCTGCTTCGTGGAGAGTGTAAACCCGTTTTGCCTGGTTTCTGCGCTAAACCATGAGCAAGTCGCCGCGCTCGTTCGTACCGCCCAGCGCCTCGTCGCAGCCAACGTGCTTGTAGACTCGGCAGATCAAATCGTCACCTATCGCGGCAACCAGCGGCGCACAACACATCACTCTGATCCGCGCGAAAGTCTGTGGGTATACGGCCGATCCGGTGAGGCTTGCCGCCGCTGTGGGAACTCGGTTCGCCACCGCCTGCAAGGCCCCGATGCACGCGTCACCTTCTGGTGTCAAACCTGCCAGCCCATGCCCGATGGTTGCGAGGTCGATGGAATCCAACGTTGAAGTGCCGAGAGTCAGTTCCCGGGTTTACCCAGTCCGAATATCTTCTGCAGGATGTTGCGGTGGTCGGTTGGGTGGTCGCAGGTGTCGGTAGGAGCGGTGCCGTCAAGAAAGGCCGCAGTGTAATCGTCTGGGCATGCCGGGTCGGCAAGCAGATTCGTCGCCTTGTCGAGAGTGACAAGCTGCACGCCATCTGGCGGGGTGAATTCGTTGGTGTCGGAGTATTGCGGCAATTGAACTGCCTGCTTCATAAACGCGGCCCAGATGGGTGCTGCGACGGCTGCGCCTTCGAGCCCGTGCGCCAGGGGTGTGTAGTCGTCGTTGCCTACCCACACAATGCACAACAGGCTGCTGGTGAATCCGGCGAACCATGCATCGTGGCTGGTGCCGGTCTTTCCCGCCGCTGGAGCCCTGAAGCCCATGTTGCGGACGCCGGCGCCGGTGCCGCAGTAATCCAAGCCATTCACTTTGCAGCCATCGCTCCCGTTGCCTTGCAGAACAGCCTCCATCATGTAAGTGGTCAGGAAGGCCACGCGCGGGTCCAGAACCGGTTTGGTTGTGGGTGCGTAGTCGGAGATGACATCTCCGGTAGGTGTGCGCACGCTGGCTAGCGTCCACGGATCGATGTGGACCCCGCCATTGGAGAAGACCGTGTAGGCGCCCGCCATGTCGAGCGGGGTCGCGTCATATGAGCCGATGGCCATGGAGGGCGTGGGCTGTGCACTCTTGATGCCTGCGTCCCGGGCCAGTGCCGCAACACGATCGAACCCGACCATCGAAGCCAGTCCGATGGTGGCGTTGTTGTCCGATCGCATCAGAGCCAAGCGGGCAGTCATCTCGCCGTAAAACTCGCCTTGATAGTTGCGCGGAGTGTACTCGTATTGCGTACCTTCGCCGTAGGTGGCCTGTTGATCGTTCAGCATGGTTACCGGCGAAAACAATGCGGTCTGTCCGGGCAGCATCGTGCCTTCAATGGCGGTTTGAAACGCCGTTGCATACACAAATGGCTTGAAGATGGAACCTGTTGGCCGATGCGCAACCGCATGATCCACCTGCGACTTGCCGTAGTCGCGGCCGCCCACCAGAGCAAGAACCTGGCCGGTGCGTGGATTGAGCGCAATGAGCGCCACTTGCGGGTAGGTGACAGGTTCATTGAGTTTCTTCAGCCTGGCGTGCCGTTTTTCTACCTGCTCGTCGATCTGGGGGAGCGTGGAAGTTACGGCGTCTGTTGCAACGCGTTGCAATTCGGGATCGAGCGAAGTGTAGATATGCAAACCTTCGCGGTTGAAGTCGCGATCGCCAAGTTTCTGCACGAGTTGGTCGCGCACAAGGTCCACAAAGTAGGGAGCCTCGCTGGCATCCACGCTGCCGGGCGTAAGATGCAGTGGCTCGTCCTTGGCGTGTTCGGCTTGACCCTTGCTGATGGCGCCGGTTTCCACCATCGAATCGAGCACAAGATTGCGCCGTTCGATCGTCCGCTCGGGATGTCGAAAGGGATTGAAGTAGTTTGGCCGCTGGATAATGCCCGCCAGCATCGCGCACTCCGCCAGATCCAATTGCCGAACATCCTTGTCAAAGTAGGATTGCGCGGCTTCACCAAATCCTTCAATCGAGAAGCTGCCCCGTTGGCCCAGGTTGATCTGATTCGCGTAGGCTTCAAAAATCTGCTTCTTTGAGAAGCGATTCTCGAGGTGGAACGCCATCATGATCTGCGTGACCTTGTACTTGATGGTGCCCGTATCAGCCACAAAGAGCAGCTTGGCCAATTGCATGGTCAGTGTCGAGGCGCCGCCGCGATGTTTGCGATCGCCGACCATGTCGTGCCATGCCCAGCCAATCATGCTGGAGTAGTTCACGCCGCCGTGCTCAAAGAATTTGCGATCCTCGATGGCAAGAACAGCCTGCACGAGGTTTGGCGGAATCTCATCGTAGGTCAGCAGGCGGCGCTTGGTGCGATTGGCGTCTTCGCTCAGCCCCGTAATCAGTAATGGCTCCAACTCATAGCTTGAGAGCGATTGTCCGCGCTCGTCGGTGATGGTATCCACTTCACCCTTGCGCGTGTGAATGGTGGCGGAATCCGGTGCGTGATACGACTCAGGACCAGGGTGAACGGTTATCGAATCCGGGGTCTCTGTGAATGTGCCGATCTTCGCAGGATGAGAAAGTCCATCGAGCGAGTAGCCGGCCGCCCGTAATTCTGAGGCGATGAGATGGGCGCTCATCTTTTGTCCCGGGCGCACCTCGCGCGGCGCCGCATAGATCTGGGCAGTATTGGCAAACAGCGGCTGCTTCAGTCGTACATCAACAATGCGGGCGTACTTGTTGTAATAGAAGGTGAAAACAGAGAAGCAGATCAGCGCAACCAGCAGGACACCGCCGAGAACGCCGCGAACCAGCCACGAAGACCAGGAGAGCTTCAAATTCGAGAGCTTCAAATTCTGTCTCTTCAGCCTGATCTTTAATGCCATTCCCAATCCCTCAATTCACCTACGCATGATCCAAACATTTGTTCCATCACGGTCTGATTGGTGACCCGCACAGACCCGGGTATATCCCATCCTTGGCGCGAATTGCCGACGATGGGAAACCATTGGCCGATTGTCTAGGAACTTTCATCCAATAGCTTTTCTTCCAGCACGCGCTGCTTCACCTGCGCCACAACCTCAGCAAGCGCAACATCCACACTGGTCGCCTTTGCGCGCGACACCAACTCTACCTGGCCGCTCGCCGTCTTTTTGCCCACATTGATCCGGTAAGGAATCCCCACGAGGTCGGCGTCTTTGAACTTGACGCCCGCGCGCTCGTCTCTGTCATCAAGCAGCACGTCAAGGCCTGCGGCCTCAAGGTCGACTGCAATCTTCTCGCCCGTCTCGCGCAGCAGCGGATCCGCAACGTTAGTTACCGTGATGACCACAGTGAATGGCGCGATCGACGACGGCAAGCTGAAGCCGTTTGCGTCGTTCGATTGCTCGATAGCCGCAGTCAAAATTCGTTCGATGCCGATGCCGTAACTGCCCATGATTGGCATCACTTCTTTGCCGTTCACATCCAGTACGCGCGCACCCATTGACTCGGTGTACTTGTAACCCAGCTTGAAGATGTGGCCCACTTCGACAGCCTTGCCCACCACCAGCTTGCCGCCGCGATTGTCTTTGGGACATGCTTCGCCTTCATTCACACTGCGAATGTCTGCCAGCATCGTCCAGGTGAAATCGCGGCCCGGAACCACATTGCGCTGGTGATAGTCGAGCTTGTTGGCGCCGCATACCATGTTCTTGCGCCCTTCGAGCGACTTGTCGACCACGACCGTCAGCCCTTCACCAAGCGGCTTTTCATCATGCGTCAGTCCCACCGGTCCGAGAAAGCCTGCGGGACCCTTGAAGTATTGCTCCAACTCCTCGGCCTGCATGGTGCGGAGTTCCGCTCCCTTGATCGCTCCGAGAAGTTTGGTTTCATTCACCTGGTGATCGCCGCGCAGAAACACTGCAACACCGTGCCACGTATCTTTTGCTTTGCCGGCACCGCGCTTCAGCGCCATATACGCTACACACTTGATGTCCGATGCAGGTGAAATCTTGAAGAATGCGGCGACATCCGTGATGGCTGCACATCCGGGCGTGTAGACCAGTTCAGGCGTGCCGTCTCCAGTGGCAACCATCTCGTCCACAGGTTCAAGCCGTGATACGGCCTTCTCGAGATTGGCAGCGTACCCGCATACCGGGCAGCTTGCGATCAGGTCCTCGCCCGCCGCGGTATACACCATGAACTCCTGCGACTGCGATCCGCCCATGGCGCCGGAATCGGCTTCAACTGCGACAAACTTCAACCCGCATCGCTTGAAGATGGTGCGATACACCTCATCGTGCAGGTCAAAGCTCTTGTCGAGCCCTTCCTTGTTCAGGTCGAAGCTGTAGCTGTCCTTCATGATGAACTGGCGTACGCGCATCAGGCCGGCCTTGGGCCGCGGTTCATCGCGAAACTTGGTCTGTATCTGGTACCAGATCTGCGGCAACTGCTTGTAGCTGCGCAGCTCGCTGCGCGCAATCGTCGTCATGATCTCTTCGTGCGTCATGCCCAGGCACAGATCGGCGCCCTTGCGGTCTTTCAGCCGAAACATGTTGTCGCCCATGCCCGTCCAGCGGCCGCTCTCTTCCCAGGGTTCCCTGGGGAGCAGCGCCGGCAGGAAGAACTCCTGCCCGATCTTGTCCATCTCTTCGCGCACGATGCCGATTACTTTGTTCAGCGATCGCTGCCCGAGAAAGAGATAGCTGTAAAGGCCCGCGCCGAGCTGTCGGATATATCCGGCCCGCAGCAGGAACTTGTGACTGGCCACTTCGGCGTCCGTCGGCGCCTCGCGAAGGGTAGGAACAAAGAGCTTCGACCATCGATGCATAAATAAGGGTTTACGAGCTTTCCCGTCCGCTTGAGTGGGGCACAATGGAATATTGGGCCGCCGGTTGGGCCTCGGACGCAAGGCGTTTGGATGTAGCAGCATCCATTCTAAATGTTCGTAGTCTTCCGGGTATCGTGGGGGAGCCTGTGCGGTGCCTCCCAAAGCAAACCACGTTGCGACCGACGTTTCCATGGCCCTGCTCCTTCTTCGTCTGCCCTGCCCGATGGAAGTGCAGGAAAAGTGCCATTCTCGGCAACTGAAAACAAAGAACCTACACATGGTCCGCATGGAGCTGTCGTGTTAGGAGTAACACAGGTGTAGACCAGATGACACGCGCGCGAGGTCAGCCATCCATTCCCGTCATCTTGATGATCATGCGCTCGAAGACGCTCTGCGGCAGAAGGCGACGCATCAGGAGCGTGATCCGCGCGTCGTTACCAACGACACAACGGAGCTTCGGCTTCGGATTCTCAAGGATTCCTGCGATCGAATCTGCAACAGCCTGCGGATCGGCTCTCTTCTTTGCGCTGTGCGCCAACTTGGCGCGCCACTGCGCCACTCTATCCGCATTTGCCGATGCGGGATCCTGAAGACCTGCAGTCTGCTTTGCATTGCGCGTCCAGATGTCGGTCTCGAATGAGCCCGGTTCCACCAATACCACGAGGATGCCCAGCGGCAGCATCTCGTACCGCAAGGTCTCGGTCCATCCCTCGAGTGCAAATTTCGAAGCTGCATAGCTGCTGACACCTGGATAACCCATCCGCCCCGAGATCGAGGTCACCACCACGACGTGTCCAAACCCTTGCCGCCGCATCTGCGGCAGTAAGGCGCGCGTCACCGCGGCCGTGCCGAAGAAATTCGTATCAAACTGCTCGCGCAACTCCGCGTCGGTTACATCCTCTGCAAACCCCGCCACGGCGACGCCGGCGTTATTGACGAGCGCATGCAGTGGCTCTCCCCGCCCAGCCACCATTTCAGAGATTTTGGCGATTTGCTCAGCATTCGTAATGTCGAGCGCGTGAAACTCGATCTGCTCCATAACGCCCGCATCCCGCGCTGCGGCTTCCAGCTTCTCGCGCCGGTTAAGATCGCGCATCGTCGCCAGCACGTGCCATCCGTGCTTCGCCAGCGTGACCGATGTCAGCAAGCCAAAGCCGCTGGATGCGCCGGTGATGAGGGCAGTCTTGTTCACGTTTTGAGCACTGCTAGCGAGTAGGAAGTGACCAGCCTGTCGAACACTGAGAAGTGAAAAACTAAGACCCGCAAACTCAGAACTTTCAGCGGCTTCTAAATCAACTCGACGCCCCACAGGTCATGCAGATGCACGACGCCTTCGACCTTGCCATTAGCATCGACAACGACTAGCGACGTAATCTTCCGCTCCTCCAGAATCGCCAGAGCCTTCGCCGCTAACTCACCGGCAACAATCGTTCGCGGTTGCGCGTTCATCGCATCGCCGGCTGTCTTGCCGAGCGCTGCGCCCCCCTCGCGTACGAGCAGCCGCCGGAGGTCGCCGTCGCTGATCACGCCGCGCAGCCTGCCTGCCTCCTGCACCGTGGTCATCCCCAGCTTCTTCGATGACATCTCGTAGATGACGTCGGTCATCGGCGTTGACATCTCAACCACAGGTACACCGTCGCCCCCATGCATCAGGTCGCGGACCTTGGCCAGTTGTTTTCCCAGCTTTCCGCCCGGATGCAATTCCGCAAAATCCTCGGCCTTGAACCCCTTGCGCAGGCTTACCGCAACGGCCAGCGCATCGCCCAGCGCCAGCATCGCCGTGGTGCTCGCCGTGGGCGCAAGATTCAGCCCGCATGCCTCGCGCTCGACCGAGCAATCGAGCGCAACATCGCTGGCCTGCGCTAGCGTTGATTGCAGATTGCAGCAGAAGCTCACCAGCGCATCGCCCTTACGCTTCAGCGTTGCCAGCAGGCGCAGAATCTCCTCCGTCTCGCCGCTCGCCGACAAGGCAATCACCACGTCGCCCGGCATCAGCACGCCCAGATCTCCGTGCACGGCCTCGGCAGGATGCAGAAACAGGGCAGCAGATCCCGTCGAACTCAGCGTCGCCGCAATTTTTTGCGCGATGATGCCGCTCTTTCCCATACCGGTGACGACGACACGCCCGTTGCTCTCGCCACAATGCACAATGAGATCGACGGCCTGTTCGAAATCCGCCGCCATCGCGCCGTCCAGCCGCGCAGCCAATCCCTGCAGCGCCGCAGCTTCTGTACGCACCAACTCTCCCGGCGTCAGGGGGTTCTGGTCATCTTTCCGGTTCATCGGTTTCTGATGGTAACACCGGTGGGCAGTGGACAGTGCACAGTGAACAGTGGTCAGATGCTGCGCGCATCCGGAGAGAGGACCGCAGGAAGCGACCATGTTCCTTGAATGGCATGATGTTGCGTTACCGGTCAGTATCACCTGGCTGATGTTCACTTTTGACTGGGCACTGTCCACTGTTCACTGTGCACTAACTTCCCTCGTACAATAGGCAGAGAGAGGTTTTTCCCCCGTGAAGCGCAATACCATCGTCCTTGGCGTCACCTTGTTGATTCTGGCCACCTTTGCATGGGCGGGCTGGGCTAATTGGCAGTATCGAAAACAGGCCGCTGAACGCGCGCTGGCATCCGCATCCCATGCCGAACTCGTTCCCTCAGTTGCAGGCGACGTTCCGCAGAGCCAGACGTCCCTCGTAGGCAAGCCGGCACCCGACTTCGTGCTCAATAACTTGAGCGGCCAGACCGTCTCGCTCTCCAGCTTCAAGGGCAAGCCCGTTCTCATTAACTTCTGGGCAACGTGGTGCGGCCCCTGCAAGATTGAGACTCCCTGGCTCATTGAGCTCCAAAACGAATACGCCTCAAAGGGCTTCCAGATCGTAGGCATCTCGACGGAAGGCGATGACCTGCAGCCCGGCGACAAGGAAGGCTTGGCGCGCGACAAGGCGGCGATTGCAAAGTTTGTGAAGGAATATCACATGCAGTATCCAGTCCTCGTCAATGGAGACAGCCTGGCCGATAAATACGGTGGCCTCGACGCCATGCCCACATCTGTATACGTAAATCGCGAAGGCAAAGTGGTCGCCATGCAGCTCGGCATCACGTCGAAAGAAGACATGGTGGCCAACATCGAAAAGACGCTGGCCCCGGGGAATTGAGGAGCAGGGAAGTGAACGCTTCGAGAAATCACCGTGTTGCCGTTGCGATTTGCAGTGCGATGGGCTTGGGCTGCGCACTCGTGAGGGCGCAGGATTCGCTCACCGAATCGCCGCACAAATCAACGTCGAAGATGCAGGCGGTCCAGTACCTCTACCCTGAACAAATCACTGTCCCCGCCGACAAGCCCACCGCGCTCAAGCTCCACTTTCGCATCCAGCAAAACCTGCACATCAACTCGCACACACCGCGTGAGCAGTACCTCATTCCCACGGTCTTCTCGATTCCGGAGGCCTCGGGCGTGCGCCTTGCCGCTGCCACCTATCCCGCCGGCGCAGACTTTACGCTTCCCGTTGATCCCAGCCAAAAGCTCTCGGTCTACACCGGCGAGTTCACCATCGACGCGCGCATCGTTGCCACCCTCGGTGACCATCTTGTCGAAGCGAAGCTCCACTATCAGGCTTGCGACCAGAACGCCTGCCTGCCCCCCAAGACCATCACCGTGCCCATCGATGTTGTCGGGAAGTAAAGGCGGGATCGGGTGACAGTAATCCCGGAAACCGGTATCCTATTCCCACTTTCCCGGAATGCTTCCCGCTCGTTACCTTGAGATGGCAAAATCAGCAACCAAGATCGTGAATCCTTGGATACGACTTTGCTTTTGCACTGTACTCGCGATCGTCGCAATCAGTTTGATCGGTGCCCCGCCCGCAGCGCGCGCCGCCGATGATACTGCTCGCTTTTTCGGACAATGGAAAATCATCGTCTCGGGCAACGGCCAGACAGTCGTCATTATTTCGGTTCACGATTCTGACGGTTTCAAGAATTACGTTCAAACGCCAAGCGGCTTCCTCTTTGCGGGCTCGGGTGCATTTTCGGCGTCGAATGGAATTTGGTTTGCTGCCGCGCCTCCGCCTAACAATGGCGGAACGTATCACTTCGTGAATGTGGATACGGTCGTTTGCAACAATGCGCTGGGTCAAACTGTGACCTGGAGGCGCGACAAGACGCCTCTGGGACCCGCGTCGGCTTCCCATGCGCAGCCGGAACCTGCCGAGCCGCAACCGTCGCGGCCCTCAAGTCACGATACAAGCGTGCCCTCACCGGATCGGCATAAACGCGGCCTCTCCGCGGAGTCGGAGACCGACCAGGGCCCCATTCAACCTGGAAATAACTTTGCCCTCGTGATCGGTATCGATGACTATCCCGCGCCTCTGCCCAAACTGAAGACAGCCGTCAACGATGCCAAATCGTTTGCGGGCCTGTTGACCAGCAAATATGGTTTCCAGGTCACCACGTTGCTGAACCAAGACGCCACACGCGACAAGATCCTCGGCGCCATCACTCACTTCCGCAAGAGCCTCGCTGAAAATGACAGCTTTCTGATTTACTACGCCGGTCACGGTTCGTTTGATCGCGCGACCGACAAGGGCTATTGGCTGCCCGTGGATGCGGACTCCGATCCGCTCATCACGTCACGCGACATCTCGGCTGACGACCTGATCACGGAGGTGCGTGGATTGGCCGCGCGCCACGTCATCATCATCTCCGACAGCTGCTTTTCCGGCGACCTCACGCGCGACGCGGGCGACTTTTCGCCTTCCGATGGCAACCAGGCTTACATCCATCGCATGCAGCGCGCTCCCTCGCGGACTCTGATGGCCAGCGGTAGCGACGAGCCCGTGTCCGACTCTGGATCGCAGGGGCATTCCGTTTTCGCCGCGTTACTGCTGCAGGCCATGCAATCGCGCGGCGGGCAAACCTTTACGGCCGACGATCTGTTCGTTTCCATTCGGAAAGGTGTGCTCGCGCGATCGGGGCAAAGTCCGCAGTACAGTCCGTTGCGCGGGTCGATCCGGCCATCGGCCAGCCTCGACACCGGCGACTTCGTCTTCAGCCCCAAAGGATCGGCGTCCAAATAGCAGGGGTATTACGCCCCCGCTTTTTTCTCGATCTTTGCCCACGAGTCTTTCAACGGAAGCGTGCGGTTGAAGACCAGCTTGTCTTCCTTCGAGTCGGAATCGAGGCAGAAATATCCCACGCGTTCGAATTGGAAGCGGTCTTCGAGTTTGGCCTTCGCAAGTGACGGCTCAAGCTTCGCTCCTTCGATGATCTCGAGCGAGTTGGGATTGAGATTGTCGAGGAAGGTCTTGCCTTCTTCCACGTCCTGCGGGTCCGATTTGGTGAAGAGCTTTTCGTAGATGCGGACTTCGGCGGAGATCGCGTGCTTGGCCGAAACCCAGTGCATGGTGGACTTGACCTTGCGTCCGTCAGGAGAGTTGCCGCCGCGGCTCGCAGGATCGTAGGTGCAGTGCACCTCGCTGACATTGCCCTCCGCGTCCTTCACCACGCTATGAGCAGTGATGAAATAGGCGTTGCGCAGGCGCACTTCCTTGCCGGGTGAGAGGCGGTAGTACTTAGGCGGAGGCACTTCGCGGAAGTCGTCGTGCTCGATGTAAATCTCGCCAGAGAAGGGAACCATTCGCGTGCCGGCCGAGGGGTCTTCAGGATTATTGGAGACTTCGACCATCTCTTCCTGCCCGGCTGGATAGTTGTCGATGACTACTTTGAGCGGGTGCAAGACCGCCATGGCGCGCGAGGCGCGGTGGTTCAAATCACCGCGCTGGAAGTGTTCCAGCATCTCGATATCCGTCGAGCCATTGGTGCGCGATGCACCGATCGCAGCGCATAGGGCGCGCAGGGCCTCCGGCGTAAAGCCGCGGCGGCGAACGGCGGAGAGTGTGGGCATGCGCGGATCATCCCAGCCTTTGACGTGCTTCTCCTGCACCAGTTGCAGCAGCTTGCGCTTCGAGAGCAGTGTGTAGGTAATGTTGAGCCGGTCGAATTCAATCTGCTGCGAAGGGAAGATGCCAAGTTGATCGATATACCAGCGGTAGAGCGGCTGGTGGTCGGCAAACTCGAGCGTGCACATCGAGTGAGTGACGTGCTCAATCGAATCCGACTGTCCGTGGGCATAGTCGTACATGGGGTAGATACACCACGTGTCTCCGGTGCGGTGATGCGTGGCGTGCAGGATGCGATACATGACCGGATCGCGCAAGTTGAGGTTGGGCGAGGTCATGTCAATCTTTGCTCTGAGGACACGCGAGCCGTCGGGGAACTCGCCGTTTTTCATGCGCACAAAGAGATCGAGATTCTCTTCGACGGACCTGTTGCGATAAGGGCTGTCCTTGCCGGGCTCGGTCAGAGTGCCGCGGTGCTGGCGAATCTCGTCGGCGGTCAGGTCATCTACATATGCCTTGCCGTCCTTGATGAGCTTTAACGCCCACTCGTAGAGTTGGGGGAAATAGTCTGAGGCGTAGCAGAGCCGCTCCCAGTCGAAGCCGAGCCAGTGGACGTCCTTTTGAATGGAGTCGACGTACTCCTGCTCTTCCTTTTCGGGATTGGTGTCGTCGAAGCGGAGGTTGGTCTTGCCGCCAAAGTCATCGGCGAGACCGAAATCCAAACAGATGGCCTTGGCGTGGCCGATATGGAGATAGCCGTTGGGCTCGGGTGGGAAGCGGGTCTGTACAACTGCGCCGCCGTATTTTTTGGTGCGGACGTCTTCGGCGATGATGTCGCTGAGGAAGTTGGAGATGCGGGTTTCCGGGGTTTCCGCGTTAGAGCTGGTCGTGGCTGCCATGATTCTATTGTTCCACGGATGTGCCCGGTCCAGCAGGGAGAGTCGGAGTATGCGAGAGCTTGAGCTTCTGCCAGTTGATCGCACCTCTCATTGTCTGCATGGCCCGAATGGCCCCTCACCCACTGTCCGCGAATCTTGTGCTTTTCAGCAAGTGCATCAAGTTCCTGCCACAGGTCTACGTTTTTGACCGGCCTCTCCTCCCCACTCCTCGTTGGCTTCCTCATCCATCCGTTTTTACGCCAATTGAACCGCCAAGACAGAACACCTTCCAGAAGGTACTGACTATCGGAGATGAGCAGGACCTCGCAGGGCTCGCTGAGAACCCGGAGGCCCTCGATCACCGCTGCGATTTCCATCCGATTGTTCGTTGTATCGCCTGTGCCACCGGCGCTTTCCACTGAGTGATCAGGATAGCGAAGGATGTAAGCCCATCCTCCCGGTCCGGGGTTCCCAATGCAGGCTCCGTCAGAAATTAGCGTAACTTTCTTCACGATTTCGATTACCCCCTCGAAACAGCGGCTAAACGGCAGACCCAAGCTTCGATTCGGCCTGGCGAATGCGCTCCATGCAGACGTCGCGGCCCAGGACGATCATGGTTTCAAAGAGGGGCGGCGCGTTTTTGCGGCCGCAGACGGCGACGCGGATGGGCTGGAACATGGGGCCAGCCTTGAGTCCAAGCGAAGTGGCCGCGTCACGCAAAGCCTTATCGAGCGAATCGTGATCGAACGGAGTCGTGGGCAGAAGTTCGAGCGCGGTTTGAAGAACGCGGCGGGCCATAGCGGCGTCGCCTCCCTTCGGCGGGATCAGTTCGGCAGGGTCGTACGGCGGGAGCTGGTCAACGAAAAAGAAATCCGCGGCAGAGACGGCATCGCGCAGCAGCTTGATGCGCTCGCGGATAAGTGGAGTCACAGCAAGCAGTTTTACTGGCGAAGCATGAAGCCCCGCCTGATCGAAGAAGGGCTGGAGACGCGCGCTGAGTTGCTCGACAGAGAGGGCGCGGATGTGCTCGCCGTTTAAATGGACCGCCTTAGCATCGAAGGGATCTTCCTCGGTGAAGTTGACGACGGCGTTGGAGCGATTGACGTTTTCGAGGGTGAAGGCAGCGGTGAGTTCTTCGAGAGTCAGGAACTCGCGGTCGTCTTTGGGCGACCAGCCCAGCAAGCAGAGAAAGTTGATGAATGCTTCGGGGAGGAAGCCGGCATCGCGATAGGTGGTTACGCTGACGACGGGGCCGTGCTTGCGCTTGGAGAGTTTAGTGCCGTCGGGCGCTACGAGCAGGGGCAAGTGCGCAAATTGGGGCGCGGCAAGACTGCCTTTCTCTGGGCCGAGTCCTTCGAAGATCAGCAGATGCTTGAAGGTGTTGGTGAGGTGGTCCTGCCCACGAATGATATGGCTGATGCGCAGATCGGCGTCGTCGACGCACGATGCAAGGTGATACGTCGGCATTCCATCCGACCGTAACAACGCAAAGTCTTCCACCTCGTCGGCCAGTTTCGACTGGAATCCGTAAACGCCATCTTTGAAGCTAAGGGTGCGATCCGTGCCGCGGGGCACACGATAGCGCAGGGCGAAGGGTTCGCCTGACGCGGCGCGACGGTCGCTCTCTTCATTAGACAGTTCGCGCATCCCGGGATTGAAGAGCCATGCTCCCTGCGAGCTTGACGCTTCACCCTCGGCGGCATGGGCCGGCGTGAAATCACGATAGGCAAGCCCCCTGGCGAAGATAGCTTCAGCCTGCCGGCGGTGAAGGGCCAGTCGTTCGGATTGCTTGTGCTCTTCGTCCCAGGAAAGTCCCAGCCAGCGCAGTCCCTCAAAGATCGATTGAACGCTGGCATCGGTGTTGCGCTCGACATCCGTGTCATCCAGCCGCAACACCATGGTTCCGTGGTTGTGGCGCGCGTAGAGCCAATTGAAGATAAACGTACGGGCGCTGCCGACATGCAGAAAGCCGGTCGGCGAAGGAGCGAATCGAACGCGAGGAGATAGAGATTGTGAGGGAGTCAGGTCCGACATCGTGTCAATTACTTTCCAATGACGATGCTAGCATCTGCTCCCTGACGAATCAGGTGAGCTGTCTCACGCCTGAGGCGTATACGGCGGCGGTGGTGGAGGAGGATATGGCGGCTGAAATCCAGCCTGCGGCACTGGAACGACCTTCCACTCAGCAAACGCCAGAACATACAGCAAGACCAGCGTGCCCAGTGACGGTATAAGGCACAGCAAGCAAAGCCACGGCGAGAACCCCGCCTTTTTCAGGATGAACCAGCAGGGGATCATGACAATGGCAATCGAGATGACGATGAGGATCGGAATGATCGCCATCATCGCCATCACCATGTTCTTGACCATTTCCGGATTTGGCTGGTTCTCCTGCAAAAACATCGCGAGCAGATGCATACAAGTACTCCAAAGATGGAATAGAACTCTGAGTCAAGCTACGTCGAATCACCGATTTTCGCAATCAGATTCTTTTGAGGGGGTGGAACCTTGTTAACATTCTGCCAACCGAAGCTTCGCCCAAAAAGGGCAACTGCAGGTTCCTCCGCTCCCCTTCACTGCGCTCAGGGTCGGTCGGAATGACAAGGGGGTTTCAGAGGAAGCCGGGGGCGAGAGAGGGGGCAGCGTCTCTACGCCACTTCCGATTTCATAGGCGGGGTGGCGGAGACTTCGCCCTCTTTTTCCTGCGCCACGCGCGAGATCGAGACCACGGTAATGTCGTCTTCCTGGCCGAAGATCTCCGCTGCCTTGACGATGAACGCCGCGGGCAAGTGGCTGATGGAGCGCGCACGGTTGAAACCGAATAGCTCGTTCTTCGCATTCTTGGCTTCAATCACGCCATCTGTGATCACCAGCAGCCGGTCCTTCTGCTTCAGCTGGATGGTTACCTGGTCGAAGGTGACGGAGGGATTCAGGCCCAGCGGCAGGTTGCCCGACATCGTGAGTTCCTTGCCGTTCAGGTAAGGGGCAATGTGTCCGGCGTTCGCGATAATGGTCTTGCCATCGGCGGCGATTTGCATGGCTACGCAGGTTGCATACGATTGGCCGCGACCGCATAACCGACGGTTCAGCGCTTCAAGAACCACGTGCGGCTCGTAGCTTGTTTCCACGATCGTGCGAATGGCTCCGACAATCAGAGCCACCTGCATGCCCGCCTGCAGACCCTTGCCCGTCACATCGCCCAGCAGAATCAGAACCCCGCCGTGTCCATCCGGCAGAATCTGGAAGAAGTCGCCTCCCACCTGTTGCGCGGGCTTGTACTCGGTCTCGAGCACATATCCAGGAATCGTGGGAATCGCCTCGGGAATCAGCAACTGCTGAATCTGCCGTGCCTGGTCAATCTCCGCCTCCCACTGTTGCCGAAGTTTCAGTGACTGCAGGAAGCGCCGCATCAGCAGGATCGTGATGATGATGAGTGATACAACGACCGCGATCTGGCTGATTCCCACTGCCATCCCAAACGGGAAAAAATGCAGCGGCATGTGCAGCACCAGCAACTCCTGCTGATACAGCGACACGATCACCAGTCCCACGGCAGGCATCGCGAGCCATGCCCCGGTATGATCCTTGCGCATGCCTTCCCATGCCACCCACAACAGCAATCCGCCGAGGAGCAGCTTGAGGAAGACAGTCAGCGGCGACAGGAACGCTGTTGAATGGATGGGAATCAAGTGCCCATACAGAGGCGCGCGCATCATGGCGATGGTGATTGCAAGCGCCACGGTGAAACCCCATACCATCTTGTGCAGCCGCGGCATGCGCCCCATCCGGAACCAATAGGCCCAGAAAATGATCCAGAGCCCGATTACTCCGGGAACCAGAATGGCATCCGAAAGAAGGAAAAAAGTTGATGCAGGAACAAGCGCTGTGTAGTTCCCAATCATGGTCACGATGGTCTGCATGGCCACACCTGCGCAAGTGATCGCAAGCCACAGATAAGCCTTCTCTTTGCGATCCAGCCAAAACAGGACCATCGCCACTGTGATTGCCAGCAGCAGCACCGCAAGCTCGAGGAATCGGCTCATCTGGGAACGAGTGACGGAATCCCAATCCAGCCGGAGCATGCGCTCAATCGGGCCAGCCTGACCCAGAATCGGTGGTCCGTGCAAGCCGCCGGCATCCGGGTTCGTCAGGGTGGTCGATGGGTCCATCCATACGCGGATCGCGATCGTGACCTGCCCGCTTTTGATTCCCCTGGGCAACGCGAAGGTACGCGGCAGCGTGAGGTACGATCTGACACCGTCCTGCGTAAACTTTCCAAGTTGCCCCAGCATCTCCCCATTCACGAAGACCTGGTAGGCGTCGTCAACGTCGTCTGGCATTTTGATCTCAAGGCCGCCCTCAGAGAGCCCGGGATCATATTGAACATTGACCTTCAGCCGATACCACGCGTATCCCGAGTAGCCCGCATCTCCCAGAACAGTCCATCCCGGCATGAATCCGGTGGTGCCCAAAAACGGGTCGTAGGATCCGGCTGGCGGAGTCAGATCCATCGATGACCAGCCGGCGTCGTTGTAGTCGGGCTGCGCCCACTCCATGCTGTCGCCCTTATGGAATTTCCACGGGCCGGTCAAATCCACGGTCGAGGATCCGAGAACGACCTGTTCTGCCCACTGTGAAATTGATGTCGGGGTCGTGTCGGATGTAGAAGGATTGCTGCTCTGGTCTGCATGTGAAGCGTCTGCACGCAGGGCACAGCACATCGTGCCAAGTGTGATGGCCGCGACGAGTATGGATATCTTCTTGCTTGTAACCGATAACCGAAACACGCGCATCTGGGAAGTGGCCTCGCCCCACCGAGGTCTTTCATTCTTTGGCCCAATTGGTATGCCGGGAGGATACGCGTTTCAGCCGCGTTCCGGCAACACAAATTGACCCGATCCGACTTGTGCTGACAATATCTTGCCATCGACTTTTCGGTCGTATGGCTGTTATGTGATGTCTTCTGTATCGTACACGGGATTGATGGGTCGTTTCTTCGGCAGTCCGTGAACGGAAGCGAGCAGATCGTCCACCACATCTTCAAGCTGTTTCTGGCTTTCGATCACGGCGCTCATGCTCTTCAATTCGTCCGGTTCGATCGCCCGCTCCACCAGCACAACCGCATGGCACTGCGCTACATGGTCCAAACCCAAACCCTCGGGCGTCTTGGCTTTGATGCTGACCTGCTCCATCTCAATGCCCAGCAAGTCTGCCACCGTCGATCGCATCTCGCCGGCGACCGGCGCAATTTTCGGTGCAATCATAATCAGGGTCGTATCCACATTCACGATGCGAAATCCAGCGTGTTGCAATTCCTCCATTGCGAGTTTCAGGAAGATGGCCGAATTCGCATCTTTCCAGCGCGGATCGCCCGGCGGAAAGAAGCTCCCGATATCGCCGGCAGCGACGGCCCCAAGCAGGGCGTCGGTGACGGCATGGAGCAACACGTCGCCATCGGAGTGCCCGGCAAGGCCTTCGGGATGATCCAGTGTCATGCCGCCGATGCGCAGCGGTATGCCCGCCTTGAACGCGTGCGAATCCCAGCCAAATCCGATTCGTGTTTCCATGGTCTCCGTGCCTGTTCGTGGTTTCGCCGGACTCAGCGAGCGCGCTGGTGCAAGTAGAACTCCGCAAGCTCCAGATCGCCCGGCTGCGTAATCTTCAGATTAACCTGAGAACCGTGAACTACGGCCACCGGAAGTCCCGCACGTTCCACAACTGAGGCTTCGTCCGTCCCTACAAACCCGTCCGCCGCGGCGTCTGTCATTGCTTTGAGCAACAGTCCAAACCGGAATCCCTGGGGGGTCTGGGCCTGAACAATAAACTCGCGCGGGATCGTTGACGTGACGATTGCACCATGCGCGGTGCGTTCCACCTGCTTGATGGTGTCAGTCGCCGGCATGCCGACAATGGCGGCGCCATGCTCGACGACCGCATCGATGGTCCGATCGATCGTAGCTGTGTCGATCAGTGGGCGCACTGCGTCGTGCACGAGGATCACATCGTTGGGTTCGGCATGAACGGCATTCAGCGCGTGCATCACCGACTCCTGGCGCGTGTCCCCGCCTTCCACCACGTGCACGCGGTCAGTGCAACCGTACTCGGCGATCTGCGCCTGCACGCGCTCTACCTCCGTCTTGCGGACGGCTACAAACATCTCGGTCACACGCGGGACTGCGGCAAACGCGCGGAGGGAATGAATCAGTATCGGGATTCCATCGAGCGAAAGGAACTGCTTTGGCTGCGGACCGGCCATGCGAGTGCCCAGTCCTGCAGCGGGAAGGATTGCAAATACCTGCATAACTTGGCGAGTATACAGCTTTGCGCCGCGATGTTCAGCGCGCATCTCGGAATGTCACTTCGAACTGGTTCTCTGTCTGCCCGGCCGGCGGGCATAGAATGATCGCGTCGCCGATTTAGCCATGATTGTGCAAAGGATGAACGCCATGCGGATTCTTGCGGTTCTCTCTGTCTCAGCCTCTTTGCTCATGTACGGCAGGGTTGCCGTTGCGGCGCCTGCGGGCGCAATGCAGGCCCAGAACACTGTGCCGGCTTCGAACGGGAACTGCGAGCGGCTCGCCAGTCTGGAACTGCCCAACGCGAGCATTACCAGTGCAACGGCAGTGGCTGCGGGTACGTTCGACGGACCGCGACAAGCCTTCACCGGCGCAGACATGTCTGCCCTGTACAAAATACTGCCCGCTTTCTGCCGAATTGTAGTGCAGGCCAAGCCTTCCGCGGATTCGAACATCGGCGTAGAGGTGTGGATACCTCTTCACGGCTGGAACGGAAAACTCCAAGGGCTTGGCAACGGGGGATTCGCGGGAATTATTGATGAGGTCGGACTTGGAGCGGCCCTGGCCAAAGGATACGCAGTAGCTGCCACCGACGCTGGCCATTTGGGATCGCCTATCGAAGCGGCCTGGGCCCTCGGACATCCTGAAAAAGTCGTCGACTTCGGCCATCGCGGGATCCACGAAATGACACGCATCGCCAAGATTGTTGTGCAGCAGTTTTATGGCACCGCTCCAAAACGCTCCTACTTCGACGGATGCTCGGATGGCGGTCGCGAAGCGCTCATGGAAGCCCAGCGCTATCCCGACGACTACGACGGCATCCTTGCGGGCGCTCCAGCCAACTACTGGACCGGGCTGCTGTCCCTCGCCGTCGCCGACACGCAGGCCTTGACTGCGACCCCGGCAAGTTTCATTCCCCCGGCAAAAATTCCCACCATCTCCGCTGCTGTACTCGCAGCCTGCGACAAACTCGACGGGGTGGACGACGGAATCCTCAACGATCCGCGCCAGTGCCATTTCGATCCGGCTTCGATCGAGTGCAAGGCCGGAGAAAACTCGGACAAGTGTCTCACCACGGAACAAGTCTCCACGCTCAAGCAGATTTACGCGGGGATCAGTGACTCGAAGGGCCACGCAATTTTTCCCGGATATCTGCCGGGTGCCGAGTCCGGAGATGGCGGCTGGGGCCTCTGGATCACCGGTCCAGCTCCTGCGAGAAGCTTGATGGCCATGTTCGGCATCGGCTACTACTCCAACATGGTCTACGAAAAATCTGACTGGACCTACAAGTCATTCACACTGGATAGCGGCATGCCGGCGGCAAAAGGGAAAACAGCTGCGGCACTCGATGCCGTGAATCCCGATCTGAGTGCATTCCGCGCTCATGGCGGCAAGCTGATTCTCTATCACGGCTGGGACGATCCCGCGATTCCCGCTCGCAACACCGTGAACTATTACCAGGATGTGATCGCCAAGATGGGCCGCGCCGATACGGATTCCTTCGCGCGCCTCTACATGGTGCCAGGGATGCAGCACTGCGGCGGTGGTCCCGGTCCAGACACCTTCGGCGCCTTCGCCGGCTCATTGTCCAATGATCCGCAGCGGAATATCGTTATAGCGCTTGAAAACTGGGTGGAGAAGGGAACCGCACCCAACACGATCATCGCGAGCAAAACGGCCGACGGGAAACCGCAAGGAGCTGTCACGATGACGCGGCCTTTGTGCCCGTATCCCAAGGCGGCGAGGTACAAGGGCACCGGCGATACAAACAGCGCGGAAAACTTCATCTGCGCGGGTCCGGACAAATAATCGCGATACCGACGACGCAAACTACTCAATCACACGATCCACGAAGAGCATCTCGTTGCTGGTCGTGAATCCCAGCTTCTCGTAGACCGGCTGGCCCTTTTGGGATGCATGCAGCGCCACCACGCGAATGCCGCGACGCCGGGCTTCATCCATGCATTCGCTCATCAGCGCCTGCGCCAGCCCGCGCCTCCGATACTCCGGCTCGACGAATACGTTGAGGATGTAGGCGCGCTGTTCTCCGGTTGGATCGAGGAAGTGCGGCGCCCAGTCCAATACCAACAGCCCTGCTGAGGCAATATCGCGGTCTCCATCGCTGATGATCCAGCCGGCATATTTACCGCTGGCGAGCATGCGGAGAACCCACAGTTCGAAGTGCCGGGCCATCTCCTCCAGAGGCGGCTCTGGGGCGTCTCTCATATCCGCAAACATCGCCTTGCGATGGCGCGTGATCAACTCCGCATCGTCAATCGTGGCTCTCCGCGTTTCGAGCATGACCCGAGTATAGGCAATTCACTTTGAGTATCGCTGTGCGTTTGTTGAGCAGGCCTTCTGCAGAAACCTATCCGAGCCGTATCATCCATTCGTGCGTACCTCGCAGCCACTTCCGCTCGACACAACTCTCCTGAAGCCCGGCATGCGACTTGCAGTCGGTCTCTCCGGCGGCGCTGATTCCGTCGCGTTGCTGTGCGCTCTTGTCGAACAGGCCAGGGAACTCGGCCTCGTCCTCCACGCCGCCCATCTGCATCACGGCCTGCGCGGTGCAGAAGCCGATGCCGATCTTGAGTTCTGCCGCGACCTCACTGCCGGATTCGATCTGCCCTTCCATGAATCTCGCGTAGACACCGCCGCCGAGGCGCGCCGGGCGCCGAAATCCCTCGCGGATTTGTCTGATGCCTTTCCCAGCGACTCCATCGAAGGCACCGCTCGCCGCTTACGTTACTCGTGGTTTCGAGAGCTGCTTTCCGAAGTCCCCCTTGATGCCGTCGCAACTGCTCACACGTTCGACGACCAGGCCGAGACGGTCCTTGCGAAGTTTCTTCGCGGCGCGTGGACGGAGGGTTTATCCGGCATTTATCCAAAACTTGAGACCCCGGAGGGGGGCGCGATTCTCCGCCCGCTGCTCCACACCACGCGTGCCGAGATTGAAGCCTTTCTCCACGCGCGCAAGCAGCCCTGGCGCGAAGACTCCACCAACCGGCACCTCACATTTACGCGCAACCGCATTCGACACGAACTGCTTCCGCAACTCACCACCTGGAACCCGCAGCTCCGCGATCACCTGGCGCAGATGGCCGAGCTAGCCCGTGACGAAGAGGCCTGGTGGCAGTCTGAAGTCACCCGGGTCGCCTCCCAGGTCATTCTTCGCGGCCGCCCCGTCCGCGGCGGAGGCCGCGCCACCACCAAGGCCGACGGCGTTGCCCTCGACATCGCCCGATTGAAAGCACAGCCGGTCGCCATGCAGCGGCGCATGTTTCGCTTTGCCGCCGCGCAACTGGAATCCGCCCTCGACTATGCCGCGACTGAGGCGCTCCGCAGTTTGACCCTGACCGGCAGGGCAGGCCAGAAACTCGAGCTCGCCGCGGGTCTGCGCGCCGACCGCACCCACCGCGAAATTAGCCTGACCCGGACCCCCAAACCCGCTTCCGTCGACGCTGGCAGCAAAGTCGAACGGTACGAATGTGTTATCCCCGGGGAGGTGATTGCCCGCGGATTTGCATGCCGCATTTCACTCGAACCCGTTGGCGGTTCCAAGGTATCGGGCTCTTCCGATGGGGAGGCGCTGAAGGCGGTTGTTCGCTCTTGGAAGCCCGGCGACCGGGTTCGGCTGCGCTACTCGTCCGGTCGTCGTAAAGTGAAGGAAGTGCTTGAACGGATGAAGGTTACGGGAGACGATCGTGCCCATTGGCCAGTGCTTGACGTTGCCGGGAGGATCATCTGGATGCGGGGAGTGGAGCTCGAGCCCGACCCCGATGTGCGCGTTTCAGTCAGTGAACTCCCGCCTGTGTCCGGTTAGCGGCCGCGCAAGAGGGCAGATTGGGCTCGGGGAATTCCCGTTGACGGAGCGGATTCCCACGGTTCGAGCCCGTACACATCTTCAAACTTCATTCATCTTCGGAGTACAATCGGAGTTACTGCACATCCGCGCGGTAAGTGCGTCGTGTCTCCAGTCAAGAGAAGGTGCACTTTCTGTGACTTCAAAGACTGCGCCGGCGTCTAAAGGATGATGTAGGCGGTGTTGGAAGTTCAAGAGCGGCTTCTCCCCGCCGGGAAAGAGGATCCTGGTGAATTCGACCGTCAAAACGATCATGTTCTGGATCTTTATACTCGTCTGCCTTGTGCTGCTGTGGGCTGTTGTCCAGCGCGGCACGATCGGTGCGGGTAAAGACACAGAAATCAACTACTCCGAGCTATACGACAAGGTGCAGCAAGGCTTGGTTCTGGACGCGCAGATCCAGGGAACGGACCTTCGCGGGCACATGAAGGCCACGCCGAAGGAGCAGTTCCATACAACGGTCGGAGACAATCACGAAGACCTCGAGAAGGCGATGCTGGCTGGACATGTCAACTTCTCGAAGAAGGACGCGCAGAACAATCTGCTGCTCCCGATCCTCTTCAACGTGGGCCCCTTCGTTCTGCTCGGCGCTATATGGTTCTTCATGCTGAGGCAGATGCAATCTGGCGGCAACAAGGCCCTTTCGTTCGGCAAGAGCCGCGCTCGCCTGCTGTCGATGCAGCAGAAGAAGGTCACGTTCAAAGACGTGGCCGGCGTGGATGAAGCCAAGGAAGAGTTGAAGGAGATCATCGAATATCTGCGCGAACCGCAGAAATTCCAGAAGCTCGGCGGACGCATTCCCAAGGGCGTGCTGCTCGTCGGGCCTCCGGGAACCGGCAAGACGCTGCTGGCGCGCGCGGTAGCCGGCGAGGCGAATGTTCCGTTCTTCTCCATCTCCGGTTCGGACTTTGTTGAAATGTTTGTCGGCGTCGGCGCAAGCCGCGTGCGCGACCTGTTTGAACAGGGCAAGAAGAATGCGCCCTGCATCATCTTCATCGACGAAATCGATGCAGTCGGCCGTCACCGTGGCGCTGGCCTCGGCGGCGGACACGATGAGCGCGAGCAGACGCTGAACCAGTTGCTCGTCGAGATGGACGGGTTCGAGTCGAACGACGGCGTGATCCTCGTCGCTGCGACCAACAGGCCCGACGTTCTCGATCCTGCGCTGCTGCGCCCCGGCCGTTTCGATCGCCGCGTGGTGGTGGGACTGCCCGACGTTCGCGGGCGCGAAGAAGTTCTCCGCGTTCACGTGAAGAAGGTTCCCGTTGCAGACGACGTCAATCTGAACATTCTTGCCCGTGGAACACCTGGTTTCAGCGGCGCCGACCTGGCCAACATGGTCAACGAGGCAGCGCTGAACGCAGCCCGCGTCAATCGCAAGCAGGTCGTGATGTACGACTTTGAACTTGCAAAAGACAAGGTGCTGATGGGCGCGGAACGCAAGTCGATGCTGCTTACCGATGAAGAGAAGCGCGTGACGGCCTATCACGAAGCCGGACACGCACTCGTCTCGATCAAGCACGATCATTCCGATCCGATCCACAAGGTCACGATCATTCCGCGCGGGATGGCGCTCGGCGTGACGATCTTCCTGCCCGGCGATCGCCACAACTACACGCGCGAATATCTCGAAGCGAATCTCGCTATCGCTTACGGCGGACGCACGGCTGAGGAGATCTTCCTCAACCAGATGTCCACTGGCGCCGGCAGCGACATTGAGAACGCTACCGACCTCGCCCGCCGCATGGTGTGCGAGTACGGTATGAGCCGCCTCGGTCCGCTAACCTTCGGCAAGAAGGAAGAGCAGATATTCCTGGGCCGCGAGATCGCACAGCACCGTGACTTCTCTGAAGAGACGGCGCGACAGATTGATCTGGAAGTTCGCCGCCTGATCGACGAAGCTTACCAGTCAGCGCACGGCATTCTCGAAGCGCACAAGGACGCAATGCATCGCATTGCTGCAGCCCTGCTGGAGCGCGAGACCATCGACGCTGAAGAAGTGAAGATGCTGATCGACGGTAAGGAACTGCCCCCGATGCGCTCTATCCTCGCTTCACCCAGCGATGGCAGCGGCACCGGCGGACAGCAGGTGCTGAAGCCCGACACACGCGGCGGCGGTGGATTCCCTGAGGGTTCGCCGTCCCCGGCCTAAACCAGGCGAACTTCGAATGAGTCAGGGCCGCTCCTTGCATTTGGGAGCGGCCCTTTCCTTTGGGGTCGATCGGCCGGGTGCGAAAGGGCTGGGCCTGGATTGCGCGTTCGCAGGTCACCGGTAACCTTCTGGTTACGCAGGGGTACGAAACAGACCCGGCACCGTTGCCGTGCGACTTGTCGAGGCGTTAGACTTCTGCTCATCGTTCATTGACAACCGATTCCCCAATTCTGTCGCCGAGCGGACTCGGATTCTTTTGGGCCCCCAACTGGGAATGCAAAGCGCAAATTGTCAATTCACTTGACGGTGAAATGGGAATCACATGCCCTCGCTGGAGATTGCTACAAAGAGGAAGAGAACTAGCAGGCACAGACGCCGCACGCGGACTCTTTGGATATTGGCCATCGTGCTCGGCTCGATCGTCGTCCTGGGAGCATTCGTGCTCGCATCCATGGATGAATCCAACTGGCTGAACGATCGAGATGGCTCTTCTCCATCGAATTCGATCCATCCGTAGCTTTGCGATTGCCCGAGCTACAGAGAATTTCGTCATCCTCGGCTTCGGGTTTTGGCCCGTCGTCACCGCTTCATTTGCAGGTTTTTTCGCCGGGGGCGGCGCATTTGGCGTCGAGCACCATTTCGAGGATCGTCATATAGGTTGGTCCGGAAATGCTGCGCGATTCGTCCTGGTCGATGTTCACCTTGTGTGCGACCACGATGTCGTTCATTGGAAACACGGTGATGTACTGGCCACCGGAACCCATGGCAGAAAAGGCACCCTGAAAGGGCCCTGTCATGATGTCGCCCGGATATTTCGGGGCATCCCAAGCCCACCAGAGAATCCCGTAGCCCCAGCGACCGGTTGTGCCGGGAGACCAGTACCAGTCGCCGATCTCATTGAAGTGGGTTGTGGGATACGTGCTGAACTGAATGGTTCCCGGATCGCCCCATACCGTCTTGCCCCAAGCTCCACTGCGCAGTGCGAATAAGCCGAGCCGGGCCATATCGCGCGTCGAGAGATACGTGGCGTATTCGAAGTGAGTCGAGCCTGTCTGAAGGTTTTTCTTTTGACGCGAGCGATCGAAATCCTGGAAGCGAAGTGGAATCGCGAGGTCATCGCGCAGAGCATCGAAGATGTCTTTGTGCGTGAGTTTTTCAAAGGCGATTCCGGCGGCGTCAAAGTCCCAGTTGTTATAGAAGAAGCGCGTGCCCGGGTAGGCCGAGCCGCGTTTGGGAAGGATCTTTTCCTGACCCTCATTGCCACTGGGGAGATAAATTCCGGACCGCGACATCATGATCTGTTGAAGCGTCGCGTGTTGCTCAAGGTCGTTGAAGGGAATTTTGTCTTGCAATCCAAGTTGAACGACGGTCTGGTTCATGGCGTCGTCGAGTTTCAAACCGTGTTGGGCTTCCACCGCGAACAACAGGTCGAGCACACTTTTTCGGACCGATGCCACCTTGCTAACCAGCGCGAGATCGCCATATTCGAAGACAACGCGGCCGCGCGCGACGATCATCATTCCGTCGGTCTGATGCGTTTTGAGGAAAGCGCGCAAAGCTTCGAGCCGTGTTGGAGAGAAGCCTTCCGACTCCGGTGTAGCGTGCGCCCAATCAACGCCGGGCACCACGTATCCGTGTCCATCATCGAAGCCTTCAGGCGGCAGGAGCGGTGTGGGTTTTTCTGTTGTGGAGGTAGCCTGGCTCACCGTGGTCTGAGCGTTCAAGCCAGCTGTCGCCAGCAATCCGCAAACGACAACGACGAAAACAGCATTTCGGATCATGACAAAGAATCCTAAATGCTCTGGCCAAATACGACGGAAGATTTAAGCGTTATCGCATTTCAATAAATTCTCGGCACCAGTGCCCAGGTGTCTTCGCGATAGGCGTTGTACTTTTCGCCGAAGGCGGTGACGAGGTTGGCTTCTTCCATACCCGTCTTGCGGAGATAGGCGAGGATGCCAACGGCCAGTCCGAGCAGTGCGTGCACCTGGCCGGAGACGATCGCCGTTCCGGTGTACATGGCGAGCAGGGCAGTATAGATGGGGTGGCGGATCACGCCGTAGGGGCCGGTACGGACCAGTTCGTGATCGGCCTTGATGGTGATTTCGCCGCTCCAGTTGCGGCCCAGGATGCGCCGGGCCCAGATGGCCAGGGCGAGGCCGGCGCATTCTGCCGCGAGTCCGATGAGCTTGACGATCAGAAGATCCGGCAGGAAGCGCTGGTTGAGCCCACGAATGGGCACGATCATCAAGAGCAATGCGATATTGGCGAGAACGACGTGGATGCCGCGCGAGAAGTGCGACTCCGACTTGATTGCCGGTGCGGAGTTTTTCGCTGCGATTTCCCAGTAGATGCTGAAGATAACCCACGGCACGAAGGCTGCGAGATTGGGCCAGCCGCTGGCAGGAGAGAACGCGGATAGGCGCTGGTCAAGCCAGGGCTTGATTACGGGACGGGCGAACAGCGCCCCGATCATCGCGCCGATGAAGGCGGCGTAGCGGACAGCCTGGTTTGTGCTCTTCGCGGGGGGATGGTCGGGCATTTTGGTTTCAACAGGGTAGCATGGCGTCGCAAAATCTTGCAGCGGAAGAAAAAGCAGTTCCTTCACTCCGCTTACCCCATGGACACAGCGTTGGAACTCAGAACTCAGAAGATTTTGTAGGCTATGCCGGCGCTGGCGCCATAGGGTTTCAGCACGTCGTTGTTTACCCAGTTGGGCCAGAATTGGTACTCGAAGTCGAAGGGGCGGACGACGACGTGTTTGCTCAGTCTCAGATCGACGCCGCCGCCGACGGCGACATCGGTGAAGCGGCCGTAGGCCTGGTTGAACTCGAAGTTCATCCTGCCCAGTCCGACGAGTGCTTTGCCGTAGGGAGTGATGCCGAGCCGCTTGAATTCATGAATAGGCACGCGCGGCCCGATGAGGTAGTTGTCTTCGGTGATCTTGAGGTAGGAATTCTGACGCAGCCAGCGCGCTTCACCCTCGATCTGTATCCAGTGGGTGAACTTCAGGTCAACAAACGTGCCGAATCCATAGAGCCGCTGCGGACTGGACTGCGGAATGCCGCCGCCCGCGTAGTCCGGCTGGAAAACAGAGCCCATTCCACCAGCGGTCAGCGACAACTGGCCGCGATAGGCTGAAGGGACCACTTGCGCATGCAAAGAAGCAGCAGCGCAAATCAAGAAAATAAAAACAGGAACCGCAATTCTTCTCATGGGAAGGGGAATCGTCCACTCCTCGCGGTGAATCGGTTGACCATACAACTCGCAATCGGCACTCAGTATAAAGGCCCAGGGCAGATAGCGGGATTCCGCTATCTGCCCTGAGCCCGGTGAGACTGAACTTACTGCTGCGGGTTCGGCTGCTGCGGGTTCGGGGAACCGCCCGTCTGTTGCGGCTGGGGGCCCTCAGCCTGGGAAGGCGCCGGCTGATCTGAAGCGGTTGGCGGTTGTGTTCCACCCGTGGACTGTGGTGCCGGGGCCGGGGGAGGCGGATCGCTCACTGCGGGCTGTGCTGCTGCGCCTGCGTTTGGTTTGGCCGCGGCGGCTGCATTTGCAGCCTGGGATTGGGCTTCGTCGTAGCGTTGCAGCCTGAAGTAAACCGGTGTCACTTCGAGCGGCATCTTGTCGCGCGGATTCAGCGGAGCATACAGCTTGGAGTTCAGCTGATGCACATGGTCATCCCACGGATCTGTTTTCAGCCAGCTTCCCAGAGGAAGAGCCGGACTCTGCGTCAAGTCGTCCCAGTTGATCTTGGGAGCGCCGTGGGCCAGCGTGGTCATCCAGGGCGTGCCGTCGGTTTTGAGCAACGAGTCGCCAAGTCTCGGCGAGTTGAGCCCCTTCAGCACCTGGCCGCGATCGGCAACCTGCTCCCAGAAAAGGCCGGCGTTCGACAACTTGTCCTTGTACATCGAGGCGTCGAGGTAGGCCTGCGCCTTGGCGGCAGCTTCCTGGTTGTCGTGATCGTTGTGGTTCATGTTGATCTTGCGGAACGACGCCTCATCGGGGAAGAGAAGCCGATCGTTGAAGGCATAGCGGGTGTCGATGTGGTGGCCGAGCGCGATGTGCGCCAGTTCCAAGGAGATGACTGAGGCGATGGTTGCCTCATCGCGGGGCATGGTGTCGATCAGGCCCTTGCTGAGGAGGATGGTGTTGCCCACCGTGGTGGTCTCGATGGTATTGGTAAGCATGATGCGGCAGTGCACCGGCATGCTCAGGGCAATGTTATTCGGCACGACGAGGTTGGTGACGATCTGATCGAGCACCGTCTGCTCAAAGCCATTGGGGGTGAGAGGAGCGACAAGGCCGGCCTGCTCGAGGCGATCGATCACGTTGTCCTCGGCCTGCAGAACCCACTGGCGCGAGGCCTGCAGCGGGCTCACGTCCTGCGAGTCGTCGCTCTTGTCTTCGGCGTCTTCCACTTTCATGCTCACACTCTCGCTGTCACGCGTGGGCAGTTTGAGGCTGTATCCCCAGAAGTGGGTCTGTGCCTTGAGGCCTTCATTCTTTTCGCCAGCGCGGGTTGACTCTTCGACGTAGATCGCGACCGGCAGCCAGATGCCCGGCTGCACATTCATGCGCCAGCTGTCGAAGTGGAAGTAATAGCGCGAATCATCTTCTGCCCGCGGCCCGGTGTAGGTTCCGTTGAAGCGGACAACGTTGCCGTCCTGATCTTCGATCCACACGCGGCCGTAGAAGCGGCCCATGCCAGGAACCTTCGGATGCACGTCGAAGACCCAGGTCCGGACGGAGCCGAGGAATTCGCGGCGCACGTAACTGAACGCGTAGTGCTGCTGATCGAAGCCCGTCGGATCGAGGAACATCATCTGCATGAAGCCGGTCGGGTTATAGGTGAAATGCTTGTCGAGCCCGAGCGCCTTGGTGAGCCCAGTGATGGCCCCAAACGAACCCTTGAACCACCCCTTCTTGCCGCCGGCGCTATCCTTGGCTTCATAGGTCTTGTCGAAGAAACCCTTGCCGAAATCGACGCGGCTCAGCGTGTACTGATCGCCGACGGGGACCTGGTAGAGCTTCACATCGGGACGCGTGTCCTGGATGTAGGTCTCCACAAGCGGCGTGCGCTGCTGGATCGCCTTGATCAGGATTTTTTCCTGCCCGATGGCCTTCTGCACAAGAGCAGCCTGATCCGGGGTCAGCTGGTGTGTCTGCTCGTAGAGCGGAGTCTTTTTCGCATACGCCCCGGAGGTCCCAAGAGCCACGGTGAGGAGGGTGAGGGCGATCTTTCTGTACATCATGTCATCTCCTAGGATGATTAGATCTTGCATTTCTAAGACAGTGTCTGAGTCCCATGCTTCTGCTCACGCACTGTGGTGATCATTGGTGCAAATTGGACGTTATGCCAATTGAAACGTGATGGTGATGTTGGTTGTTAAATCCACTGCCTGGCCATTACGCGTGGCGGGGCGAAAACGAATTTGCGAGGCCACGCGGCGTGCCTCTTCATCCAGTCCGTGACCGAGCCCGTGAACGACATCCTTGATGATGACCTGTCCCGCGGCGGTAAAGGTTACGCGCAGAATCACATCCCCCTGAACCCGCAGTTGGCGTGCCTCCGACGTATATTGAACCGCCGGCTTTGACAGCACTTCAAGGTTGGTGGGCGCCACTTCACTGGGCGAATGCTGCATCGCCGGAACGGTCGCCACTTGTGTCTGGATTCCTGCGGCGGCTACTTTGCCGCCGGTCGCATACCCTGCGGTCGCAGTACCCGTTCCGCCGGGGATTCCCGCCTGCGCAACCTTGCCGACCGTGCCGGCGTTTGAACCGGATTTGAGCCCATTGCCGATTCCGGCAGAGCCCACGACACCGTGAGGAGCGACCGCAGGGCCCTGCATGCCGCCATAGGGATTGCCAATCGCGGCCACTGTTGCCGGCCGGGTCGCATTTGGATTCGGCGTAACTCCGAAAGTCTCACCCAAATGCACTGGCGCGGTTGAAGCCTTCACGGTATTAGTTTGCGCCGGCATGGCTGCGGTCAGCGCCGCTTTGGGCTGGGGAGCGAGGATGATGGAGGGCTTCGCAGCCTTAATCTGAGGAGTACTCAGCTTGGTTTCCATCTCCAGCGGCTTCAGTGCCGGTTTCGGCTCGATCTTCGGCATGTTGATCTTGGGCTGCTCCATTTGCAGCTCAAGCTTCGGCTTGGGCAGATCGGGAAGCTTGGGTGGAGGAGGAGACTTGAACTTCGGCTGCGGGGGCGGTGTCGTAGGAAAGATCAGTTCGGTCTGCTCGAACTTGTGTTCCTGAATGACGCGCTTGGCCGTCATGCCGACATAGATCATCAGGCTCAGAATGATCACATTAACGGTCACGCTGGTGACAAACGGCGCGGACCGGCCTTCTGGCTCCGGAAGCAAGCCAAACGTCGTACGACCTGGATAACCACTCATCTGCATCTTCATACCTCGGGGTTCGCCTCGGAGAGGGCACTTTCAGTCTGAAGAGAAGAACCAGGCAAAACACTGTTGAGGAGGGATGCCGGGAAACGACTCGATATTGCCATTTCGCCCCCAACCTCTTCAGGGCATGCAGAACGCATTTTCAGTTGCCGCAAGCGATCCTCGCTGATGGCGGCAACTGGCTGATTCCAAAAAGAAAAGCTTTGCGTGCTATACGGTGCTCGAAGGCAGGGGATGAAAGCGCCTATCAAACCCGCGTGCTGTGTCTGACGCTGCCCCCTGCCGTTCGGGACAAAAGGTGCGCGAAAGTCTCCCACTATGCTATCGGAAATGGAGTCAAGAGCGCTAGCCTGATTCCTTTTCGCCTCAAAAGTGCGCGAACCGTCCATAGACCCGATTTTGCGAACACGACCCGAACCCATCCGACCACTCCCCGGTAATACCAAATGCATCGAAACTCAAGTTGCAGATTCTCGTTTCGGAGAGAGGGGCAAAAAGGAACTGCCATCAGCAGATGTACCCATCCGCAAACCCCAAATGTGAAAACTTGTCGCGTTCACATTTTGCGTAGTTTGGGCAAGCCGCCTTACAGACGGTCTTTAGGTTGAACGGTGCAAACCGCTCCTGCTTGCCTGCTGTAATAGACTCACGGTAACCCAATCCGCTCTGGAAGGACAGTATTTTTGTGAGAACTTTGGTTACCGGCGGTGCCGGTTATGTCGGTGGAACTGTTGCAGCTCTGCTCGCCTCCATGGGTCACAAACCGACGGTCTTTGATAACCTTTGCCACGCTCGTCGCGAGATGGTTCCTGCGGGGATAGATTTCATCGAGGGCGATCTTGCAGACCGGGCTCTTGTTGCGAATATCTTCAAGGTAGCCAAGGACGACGGAAGCCCTTTTGAGGCAGTGCTGCACTTCGCCGCGCTGATCGAAGCCGGCGAATCGATGGTGCATCCTGAACTCTACTTTCGTAACAATACGGCCTCCACGCTGGCGCTCCTTGAAGCCGTGATTGCCGAGGGACCGCGCCGCGTTGTGTTTTCGTCTACGGCGGCTGTCTATGGAGAGCCGGAATCCGTGCCCATCCCGGAGGACGCGCGGCTGAAGCCGACCAACGTTTATGGGGAATCAAAACTCCTTGTGGAAACCATGCTCAACTGGTTCCACGCAATTCACGGGCTGCGCTCCGTTTCGCTGCGCTACTTCAATGTGGCGGGCGCGCCGGAAGGCCCCAACGGCATTGTTCGCGGCGAAGATCACGAACCTGAATCGCACCTGATTCCGCTGATCCTCGACGTTGCGCTGGGACGGCGAAAATCGATCAGGATATACGGCGATGATTACCAGACGCCCGACGGCACCTGCATTCGCGACTACATCCATGTTTCGGATCTGGCGGATGCGCACCTGCTGGCGCTGAAGGCGCTCGAGAGCGAGGCCGCGGCAAAATCGCGCCTGATTTTCAACCTTGGGAACGGCAAGGGCTTCAGCGTGCGCGAGGTAATCGAGTCGGCGCGGCGTGTGACGGGGCATCCGATTCCGGCGGAACTGCACCCGCGCCGGGCGGGCGATCCTGCGGTGTTGGTGGCTAGCTCAGAGAAGGCGATTCGGGAATTGGGCTGGAAGGCGCGTTACACGCAACTCGACGACATTGTGCGGACGGCCTGGGTGTGGCACCAGAAGCGGTATGCGGCCAAGGCCTGAGCGTTGAATTCGATATGAATTCACAGACAGAAACAGGTTCGCATGAAGCAGCGACCCACCGTTCCTTGAGCGGTGCAGAGATCAACCGATTTGTTGAGGAAGGTTTCGTTCGCATTGACGAGGCTTTCTCCTCTGAGACTGCGGCGGAAGCACGCGAAATTCTCTGGCGCGAGACGGGTTGCGACCCCAATGACCGCTCTACCTGGAAACAGCCGGTGATCCGTCTGGCCGATCTGGCGCAAGAGCCGTTTCGCCGTGCCGCGAAAACGCCTGTGCTGCATCGGGCGTTTGATCAACTGGTGGGCGAAGCAAGGTGGATGCCACGCGAGAGTCTGGGAATGTTTCTTGTCCGCTTTCCACATCGCGACGATCCTGGGGACGCAGGCTGGCACGTCGATTCAAGCTTTCCGCCCGATCCGCCAGTAGCGGATTACATGCAATGGCGCATCAACGTGCGTTCCAAAGGGCGTTCGTTGCTGATGCTGTTTCTGTTTTCGGATGTCGGGGATCCGGATGCACCCACACGCATCCGCATTGGATCGCATCTGACGGTGGCGAGAATTCTGGCTCCTGCGGGCGAACAGGGAATGTCGACGATCGAGCTGGCGAACAAGGCGACTCCCGCCACGAAGGGAATGAAGGAGTGCCTTGCGACGGGAAAGGCCGGCACGGTGTATCTGTGCCATCCGTTCCTGGTGCATGCGTCGCAGCCCAATCGCGTGGGAGCGCCGCGATTTATGGCGCAGCCGCCGCTGATGCCGCGCGTGCCGTTCGAATTGGCGCGATCCGACGGTGCATACTCGCCTGTGGAAACTGCGATTCGGATGGGGCTGAACCTGCGCTGATTGCTACGGAGGGCGCGGCGCTGCGAACTGAGCTGGGACCACGCTATACGCAACTTGATGACATCGTGCGCACAGCGTGGGTCCGGGATCAGAAGAGGCACAAAAACTGACTATTGCTTGTCGTACACAAGCTTCATTGTCATGGGCTTTCCATCGGCACCCACGCCCGACGCCGTGGTGGTCATGGTCTTGCCATCGCCGGAAATCACTACGCGTCCACTAGCGCGATATTTGGTTTTTGAGTTCTTAGCTTCGTAGGTGAAGGTGTTGGCGTCCCCCTGCTTGACCGACATGCTGTCATAGGGCGAGCCTTCGCCTGTCACTTCTGACGACGAGCCATCGTACTTGGCGGTATAGCTGGAGTTGATCGCCGAACCATCGGTGCGGGTGCCCGTATTGGTCACCTTGACGCCGCCAGGAGCCGCTTCGCGCGTGACAGTGAGGTCTTTCACCGGCCACGGTGCGGGCGTGTACTTACACTTCGCAACGTTAGCCTTCCAGGTTCCGAGGGAGTGGTCTGGACCAGCGGCCGACAAAGTTAATGTTGTAGCCAGAGCAAACAACGCAACGCAGAGTATCTTTCGCATATCATTTCTCCTTGTTCCTTTTGGGAATGTGCTGTCGCCAGCCGGGAGCGAGCATTTGAAGCGCCAAAGCCCGCTGGAAGCACTAACTGACGCCGGCAGAGCGAAATGAAGCCTCTGTCGGTAGCGGGGGAGAAGCTTATCACAGGGTTCTTGAAACTGAACAATCCTCGACAGGGAAGGTCGTCGATAATCAAGGTACGCCAAGTGATGGTGATTTGCCTGATGGTGCGGATGTTTGTGCGATGAATTCGCTTGACTCCCATGCCCGTTAGCCAGCAGAGTTGACGTTGAAGTCCGGTGCGCGCCCCCTGCTGATGACCCGGACACTTCGCGAGGTCGATCAGCGAATGTCTTCTCTGGCCGCAGGCAGCACAGGCTTTGCCGCACCCAAGGGCCTCGCCAAAATCATCCTCGGTGCGTCGACCGGGACGCTCATCGAGTGGTACGACTTCTACATTTTCGGCTCGCTCACATCGGTTTTGGCCGTCAAGTTTTACCCGCCCGGTAATGACACATTCGCGCTAATCGCTTATCTCGCAACATTTGCTATGGGGTTTCTCGTTCGTCCCTTTGGCGCTCTGTTCTTCGGTTGCGTGGGCGATCTGATGGGCCGCCGGATTGCCTTCATTGCCACCCTCGGCATTATGGGAACTGCAACTGCATCCATTGGCCTTCTGCCGACCTATCAGACAGCCGGCTGGTTTTCGCCCGTCGCGCTCATCGTGATCCGGATGTTGCAGGGCCTGGCCATCGGAGGGGAGTATGGCGGAGCAGCCGTCTATGTTGCCGAACATGTGCCCGACAACCGGCGCGGTTTCTACACCAGCTTTCTGCAGATGACTGCCGGACTGGGACTGGTGGTTTCGCTTGGCGTCATTCTTACCACTGAGCACTTTATGACTGCCGCAAGCTTTCAGCAGTGGGGATGGCGTTTACCGTTTCTGATTTCCATCGCGCTTGTGGGCATCTCACTCTACATTCGTTTCCGCATGAAAGAGTCGCCGATCTTCTCGCACATGAAGGCATCAGGGACCGGATGTAAAACGCCGATCAGGGACGCCTTCGGAAAATGGGTGAATCTCAAACAGGTGCTTATCTCGCTCTTCGGCGCGGCTGCAGGCCAGTCTGTTGTCTCTTACACGGGAATGTTTTTCGCGCTCTTCTACCTGCAGAACATCGTGCGCGTAAATGCCCACACCTCGAATGTCATTGTCGCCGTCGCCATCATTGCCGCCCAACCGCTCTATCCCATGGTTGGAGCACTCTCTGACCGCATCGGCCGCAAGAAGATCATGATGGCCGGAATGCTGCTGTTTGTTGTCTGTGTATTCCCGGTGTACAAAGCGATGCAGCGGGCTGCGGGCAACAACGTCGTGACGGTGGGCTCAACCAAGGACAGAGTGACCGGCGACATCCACCTCACGCCACTGATGCCCGACCCCTCTAGCGGCACACTCGTTCCAGCATCCGAGGCGTCCCATCCCAATGAGGCGGCGCTTATCTTTCTCATCTGGCTGCAGACGGTGTTTTCGATCCTGACGTACGCTCCCATTGCCGCATATCTTGTAGAAGCCTTCCCGGCAAGAGTCCGCTACACCTCTGTCTCTTTGCCCTATCACATTGGCAATGGAGTCTTCGGTGGTTTGCTGCCGATGATCGGCGTGAGTCTGTGCGCTTCAACGGGCAACATCTACGCGGGGCTCTTCTACCCGGTTGCCGTCACTTCGCTCAGCTTCGTGGTGGGAATGATTTTCCTGAAAGAGAGCCGCGGGACCTTGATCTGGAACGAAATGTTGACGGAAAGGAAGGAGTCCTGGCAGATTCCTGCGCCCGTGCCTGCTCCGGTAGCTGCCGAGTAGACGGCGAGCTAGCGGAGACAATCTAAAGAAATTAACTTGACATTCAAATTGCCGCGCCAGCAGAGTGGGCTGCGGACTCTTCAAAAAAACCAAGTGCCGCAGAACCGCGCTGATCTTTCATCGGACTTGAGCCACGCGGATTGTTTGAGGTCGAGAACGAATGGCATCGTCGGCATCTTCGCGCTCTGCGGCGGCAACACCCGTTTTCCTGGCTCAAATCATCCTGGGCGCGGCCACCGGAACCCTGATTGAGTGGTACGATTTTTTTATCTTCGGCTCGCTAACGACGATTCTGGCCCTCAAGTTTTATCCACCCGGCAACGACACATTCGCTCTGGTCGCCTACCTCGCAACATTTGCCGTTGGTTTTCTGGTGCGGCCCTTCGGGGCGCTTTTCTTCGGAAGCATTGGAGACCTGTTCGGCAGACGGATCGCTTTCATTATTACGCTCAGCATTATGGGCGCATCTACGGCTTCCATCGGACTGCTGCCGACTTTCAAGACCGCCGGATGGCTGTCGCCGATTGCTCTCATCGTGATCCGCATCCTGCAGGGGCTGGCGCTGGGAGGTGAATACGGTGGCGCGGCGGTCTATGTGGCGGAGCATGTTCCGGACAACCGGCGTGGTTTCTATACCAGCTTCATCCAGACCACAGCGTCTGCCGGCCTTTTGATGTCTCTTGGCGCCATCCTCGCTACCCAGCAGGGCATGAGCGCGGCATCGTTTCAACGATGGGGCTGGCGGCTTCCGTTTCTTCTTTCACTCGTGCTGGTGAGCGTTTCGCTATACATCCGCATCCGCATGAAAGAGTCGCCCATCTTCTCGCAAATTAAATCTGCGGGCATGCACTCCACCCAGCCGCTGAAGGACGCGTTGACGCATTGGTCAAACCTGAAACAGATTCTGATCTCGTTGTTCGGAGCGACCGCCGGGCAGGGAGTCGTTTGGTATACAGGATCGTTCTACGCACTCTTCTACCTGCAGACAGTTCTAAGGCTCAATCCGAGGACCGCAAATATTGTTGTGGTGTTTGCACTCATGGCCGGAATTCCGTTCTACGTCGTCTTTGGCGCACTCTCTGACCGCATCGGACGAAAGAAACTGATGATGACCGCCCTGGTGCTCACGGTCTTCACCCTCATTCCCATTTACAAAGGCATGCGATCCGCCGCAGGCAACAATGTAGTCACAGTCAGCTCAGTGAAAGACCGGGTTACCGGAGCCATCAGGCTCACGCCGCTCACTGTGGATTCGGCAACCGGCAAGCTGGTCCCGGCGCAAGAGGCGGTCAACGCCAATCTTCCCATGCTCAGCCTGTTGATCTGGCTTCAGGTTATCTTTGGCTGCATGCTCTATGGTCCTATCGCCGCATATTTGGTTGAAGCCTTTCCAGCGAAGGTTCGCTACACCTCCATCTCGCTCCCCTATCACCTTGGCAATGGCGTTTTCGGAGGCATGCTCCCACTCATCGGCTTGACCCTCTGCGCCTCGACTGGCAATATCTTTGCCGGCCTCTATTACCCCATCGGAGTTTCCGCTCTTTGCTTTGTCGTGGAATCGTCTTCCTAAGGGAAACGCATGGCACGCTGATTTGGGAGGAAGTTTCACTGGAAAAGAATGCGCTCGGGCCGCCCGGGGCACCAATTCCGTCCGTCACTGCTGGGGAATAGTCCCAAGAGCGACCATTTCTGCGTGCGCTACTTTCCTTGCCTGGTGGTGCCGAGGACAGGTTCTTCGTCGGTTGGTTGGCTTGCCGTCCCTGCCCCTGCCTCGATAAAGTGGCTTCCACAAGCAATATGCGCAGCCGCCGCGATCCAAATTGCGCCGGCCCGATATTGCGGCTTTGCTTTCTTCCTTGAAGGGACTTAATTTCATGTCTTCCGCGCACGTTCCCGCAGATCCCAAATCAGTCTCATCCCTCTCCAGCCAGGATCTCGAGTCGACTCTTCGCGAAAATCGCGTCTTTCCTCCGCCGGAGGAGTTTGCGAAGCACGCCCATATCCAGAGCCTTGAGCAGTACGAGGCCATGTACAAGAAATCGATCGAAGATCCTGAAGCTTTCTGGGCCGGGATCGCGGAAGAACTCCACTGGTTCAAACCATGGGACAAAGTGCTCGAGTGGAATCTGCCGTCGGCCAAGTGGTTCGTCGGCGGCAAAATGAACCTGAGCTACAACTGCCTCGATCGCCACGTGCACAGCGAGCGCGCGGGAAAGACTGCCATCATCTGGGAGGGTGAGCCGGGTGAGACTCGTCGGCTGACCTATGCCGAGTTGCACGCAGAAGTGCAGCGCTTCGCCAACGGCCTCAAGGCCCTCGGCATCAAGAAGGGCGATCGCATCGCCGTGTATATGGGCATGACGCCGGAACTGGCTATTGCCGTGCTGGCCTGTGCGCGTATTGGTGCCATTCATTCGGTAATTTTCGGCGGATTCGCCGCCAATGCCATCGCCGACCGCGTGAATGACTGCGGCTGCGTGGCCATCATTACGCAGGACACGAGCTATCGCCGCGGGAACGAGGTCCAGCTTAAGCGCACCGTGGACGAGGCGATGCCCGCCTGCCACACCGTCAACCATGTCATTGTCTACAAGCGCAGTGGCTCGCCGGTAAACATGGTTACGGGCCGCGACTGGTGGTGGCATGACATCGTTGCCGATGCGCCCGCAGAGTGCCTGGCAGAGCCGATGGATTCCGAGGATCCGTTGTACATCCTCTACACATCAGGCACGACAGGGAAGCCGAAGGGTCTTGTCCATACCACTGGCGGCTACGCGGTGCAGACCTACATCACGTCGAAGTATGTCTTCGATTTGCACGATGACGATATCTACTGGTGCTCGGCTGACATCGGCTGGGTGACCGGTCACTCGTATGTTGTTTACGGGCCGCTCCAGAATGGCGCCACTGTCCTGATGTACGAGGGCGCTCCGAACTGGCCTGACTTTTCGCGCTTCTGGAAGATCATCGACGATCATTGTGTCACTATCTTCTACACCGCACCGACGGCGATACGCGCTTTCATGAAATGGGGCGACCAGTACGTTGACAAGCACAAGCTCGACTCGCTTCGACTTATTGGAACCGTAGGGGAACCGATCAATCCCGAAGCGTGGATGTGGTATCGCGAACGGATCGGACACAATCGCTGCCCTATCGTCGATACGTGGTGGCAGACTGAAACCGGCTCCATCATGATCGCGCCCATTCCCGGCGCGGTACCCACCAAGCCCGGATCAGCGACGCGGCCATTCTTCGGCATTCAGCCCGAAGTCGTGACGAAGCCTGACGCGCAAGGGAATTTTCACGCTGTTCCTGCGGGCTCGGGCGGATTGCTGATCATCCGCAAGCCGTGGCCATCGATGGCACGCACCGTCTATGGCGATCCCGAGCGCTTTCAGAAGACCTACTGGTCCGACGTTCCCGGTTGTTATTTCACCGGCGATGGCGCGCGCATGGATGCCGATGGCTATTTCTGGCTGATGGGGCGCGTCGACGACGTGATCAATGTGAGCGGACACCGCCTCGGCACCATGGAAGTGGAGTCGGCGCTGGTCGCGCACCCCAAGGTCGCAGAAGCTGCCGTTGTTGGCCGCCCCGATGATTTGAAGGGCCAGGCCATCTCAGCCTTTGTTTCGCTTGAGAGCGGCAACCAACCCAGCGAAGCGTTGAAGGACGAGCTGCGCAAATGGGTCGCGAAGGAAATCGGAGCGCTGGCAAGGCCTGACGACATTCGCTTCACCGAGTCTCTGCCCAAAACCCGCAGCGGCAAAATCATGCGGCGCCTGCTGCGCGAACTGGCCACACACGGCGAAATCAAGGGCGACACGACGACGCTGGAAGACTTCACGGTGATTGCGAAGCTGCGGGAAGCGGAAGAGGGCTGAGCGAGAAGGAAACTGGGTGCCCCAGGTCTCGATGATGAGACCTGGGGATTTCCGACGATCTTCGTAGCCCTTCACTTCCTGAACCCAGCGGGTGCGTCCCCTCATCCTATTCATATCTGCTGAACAGGGAGAACCCATGGGTCGACGTTTCGCGGAGCTTGCCTTTACGCCGTTGGTGAAGGAAGAGCAGAGAGTGCATGGCAGCCGCCACCTCTACGAGCGCGTTGAGCAGTCACCTGATCCCGGCGACCGGCTTGGACCCGACGAGCAGGCGTTCATTCATGAGCGCGACGGCTTCTACATGGCGTCAGTCACAGAAACGGGCTGGCCCTACATTCAGTTTCGCGGCGGCCCAATAGGCTTCATCCATGTGCTCGACGACCGGACGCTTGGCTTTGCAGACCTGCGCGGCAACCGGCAATACATCAGCACCGCAAATCTGAAGCACGACGATCGCGTCGCACTGTTCTTCATGGACTATCCCACGCAGAGTCGGTTGAAGGTCCTGGGGCGGGCGACGATTCACGAGGGAGACGCCGAAGCGGAGAAACTCATCGAGTCGTTTCGCGTCGCCGAAGAGAAGACGCCACCCGAGCGCGCCGTCGTCATTCATGTCGAGGCTTTCGACTGGAACTGCCAGCAGCACATCACGCCACGCTACTCCGGGGTCGAATTGGAGACAATCCTGGCACCGATGCGCCGGCGGCTCGAAGCGCTTGAGGCCGAGAACAAACGCTTGAAAAGCGAGAGCTAGCGTCGACATTTGCACTCTACCTCCCGCTTTCCACCCATGGTTGCGCGCTAGCCTCTCACGAAGACCGGATTCGCGCGTCAATCAGAACAATGAAAGCGAGAAACCAGCAATACCGGCGCCAATTTCTCAGGTCTCTTGCGGCTTTTAGCCTTGTTGGAGGCGCAACCGCGTTTTCGTCTTCGCCCGAGGACGGCAGCCGATCCTCATCAGATCATGTGGCCTGGGTGGGCGAATCGTTGAAGCGCATGCTGACCGTCGAACCGGGAAGGAACCGCGAACAACTTATGCGCGTTTTCACTACGGAGGGTGGCATTTCTACGGCCCTACAGCGCACTTTTGTGAGCCGTGACTGTCCATTCTTCAAGGTCGATGTCACCTTGCGTCGAGCAGCAGGTTTCGATGCGAATGCTTCTCAAGATCAATGGATTCAGGAGCGAGATGACGATGTAATCGTCAGCATTTCGCGTCCCTACCTGCAGTTCAGCATCATGGATTGACGTCGCGTCGCAAGAAATAACCCGTTTTGCTAGACTGGTCGCCAACCATGCAGAAGAAGTTGTTTGTTCTCGTTTTGATGTTGGCCGGTGCGTGTCCGGCGGCCCTGGCAGGTTCCGACCAATGGACCGAAGTCAGCAGCAGCCATTTTAAAGTGGTGACGAACGCCAGCGAAAAGCAGGCCCGGCATATTCTCGATCAGTTCGAACGGATGCGGTGGGTCTTCCAGACTCTTTTCCCGAAGCTCAACGTCGATCCGCCGACGCCGATCATGGTGTTCGCGGCGAAGAACGGGAAGACGTTTCAGTCGGTAGAGCCGCAGGCTTACCTCGCCAAAGGACAGCTATCACTGGCTGGATATTTCCTTACCGCGCAAGACAAGAATTACATTCTCGTTCGCCTTGATGCGGAGCAGGAACATGCCTATGCGACCGTGTATCACGAGTACACGCACCTGCAGTTCCGGAGCGCCGGATCGTGGATGCCGCTGTGGCTCAACGAGGGGTTGGCGGAGTTCTTCCAGAACACCGATATTCACGAAAAGGATGTGATTCTCGGGCAGGCCAGCGTCGATGAGCTTATGTTTCTGCGCCAGCAGAGCCTGATCCCATTGCCCGTGCTGTTCAAGGTCGACGCCAGTTCGCCGTACTATCACGAGGAGCAGAAAGGCAGCATATTTTATGCCGAAGCCTGGGCGCTCACGCACTTCCTGATGATTACGGATCGGGAAAACAAGACCGACAGGCTCACCACCTATTTGAACCTGATGTCGCACCATGAGGATTCGGTAGCTGCCGCGGAGAAAGCCTTCGGCGATCTCAAACGGCTGCAGGCCGGCCTCGAGAACTATATTCACGCGAGCCAATACAAGCAGTTCATCATGCAAAGCGCCGCCGCGCCGATTGATGAAGCTTCATTCACGGTGAAGTCCCTCACGCAGGTGGATGCCGATGCCGACCGGGCAGAGATTCTCGCCCTGGTCCAGCGCGAAAAGGAAGCCCGCGAGATTATCGACGCGATTTTGAAGACCGATCCCAACAATGTTCGCGCGATGGAAACGATGGGCGGCATCGAGCTCCATTCCGGCAATTCCGCGGGGGCGCGCAAGTGGTACGGTGAGGCCGTCAAGCTTGACTCCAAAAGTTACCTGGCGAACTATTACTTCGCAACCATCTCCATGCGAAGTGGGGGGAATGGCGACGACGAGGCAATTGAATCGAGCTTCAGGGCAGCGATCCAACTAAATCCGAAGTTCGGGCCGGCGTATGACGGACTTGAGGCATTCCTTGTCATGCGTCATACGAAACTCGATGAGGCTTCCTCGCTGGCCAACAACGCAGTGAGGCTCGATCCCGGCAACCTGTACTTCCGAATGAATGCAGCCAACGTTGCCAGCAGCATGGGCCACTATACCGACGCGATTGCGATACTGCAGATCGCGTCGAAGCTGGCGCGCAATCGCAGTCAGGCCGATCTGGTGCAGATGCGCATCGATCAACTTAACCAGGTGCAGCAGGCGCAGGCTGAACGAGCGCCGCGCGATTCCGGAGGGCCGGGCCCGGGCCGGCCGGTTACAGAGGTCGTCGATGTGCCAAACACGCCAAAGCATCCCGCCGACGCCAATGGGCTGAAACACAGCTTCGTTGGCGTCTTGCGCCAGGTTACGTGCAGCTATCCCTCCGTGATGGAGTTTCAGGTCGAAGGCGCGAAGAGCGTGGTCAAGGTGTACAGCAACGACTTTACGAAGATCGACTTTACCGTTGTTGGACTCACGTTTAATGGATCCATGAATCCATGCAAGGACCTCAACGGAATGAAGGCGAAGGTGCAGTATGCCGAAACTACCGACAAGAGCGTTGACGGCCAGGTGATCGCGATTGAATTGAGGAAATAGGCGAGGATCTGGCGGTATTGTTTTTGAGGAATTTATGCGTCAGCTTGTTTATAGCGTGGCCACGAGCCTCGACGGCTTTATCGCCGGTCCGAAGGGAGAGTACGACTGGATCATCCAGGACCCCACCATGGAATTTGGCGAAATCTTCGGCCATTTCGACACGATCGTGATGGGGCGGAACTGTTACGAATTCATATTGCGCGAAGGCCGTTCGCCGAAGGAATTCGGCATGAGAGTCTTTGTCGCTTCCACAGCGCTTGACCCGGCGCAGCATCGCGATGTGACAATCCTGAATTCTAACCTGGCCGCCACGGTGGCGGAATTGAAGCGCGCATCCGGCAAAGACATCTGGCTCTTCGGGGGCGGCACGACCTTTCGCAGCCTTCTTGATTCCGGCGTGGTTGACCGTGCCGAACTCTCCGTCATTCCAGTGCTGCTGGGCGGCGGCGTTCCTCTCGTTCGCGAAGGAAGGCGCTGGCCGCTCCAGTTCAAGGACTCGCGAACTTTTCCCAGCGGCATCGTATCACTCACTTACCGTGTCGGGCCTGAACCAGTCATCTGACTCGACGCGCACATCCGCGCAGCAAAAAGGCGGAGGCCGTAGCCTCCGCCTTTTCGTTTTCCAATATCGAGGACGAATCAGAAGTGGTACACCACTCCGATGCCCGCGCGCGCATTCCAGCGCATATGCGGCGAGTCGCCTGGCTGGAAGGGAACCAGCGTGAACGATGATCCAATGTCATCCCCGTAGGCCCGGATCGACCAGCGCGCATTCTTGTTGTAGTCCACGCCCATGCCAAAGCCGCCCGCGAAGGATACTTTCGGTTGAATGGTGACGCCGCCCGTGTGCGCTCCGCCCAATAGGACTTCGGCGTAGGCGCTCCATTTTTCAAAGAGATTTGCATGGGCTACAGGGCCGGCTAGAAATAGATCCACGGTTGGACTTCCGACATTCGTAGCTGTCACGGCCCATGCATAGTGGCTACCGTCGACCTTCACGCCAAAGTGCTCGCCCAAGTCGCGCATGACCGAGCCGGTCACGCCCTGCAGGCCGCTGCGCGACTGGTTCACCTGATTCAAACTTGTATAGCCATAGCCGACGTAGGCCTCGTACTTGTAATCCGGCCCTGTCAAATCCTTGGGTGCGCGTTCAGGGGCGACCTGGCCTGCAGCAGAGAATGGAATAACAATGGCCGAAGCGGCGGCCAAAAAGGAAAGTAACCTCTTACTCATCAATGCGGATTCTCCTCAACACCATGGTGAGCCCCATCAGCCATTGCTGGCTTCCGCCCTCAGGTGCCGTCCATCAAAAGGTACCCTCATAGACTACCTGCTTACACCCGAATTTCCGAAACCTGTCTGTTTCCGAAACGCATCAAGGCGTCTCGACTGTCACCGGTGAAGCCAAACGAATCAGCGCGCCTGATTTCTCTGATACTGTGACGCTTGTCCCGCCGGGAAGGTAGCGGGCCATCGCATCGGGACTGGTCCAATCGATCTCCCAGCCATCCTCGATGGCGACCAAGGTGTACTGACCCGGGGCGACATTCTGTAGAGCGAAGCTTCCATCGGAGTCCGATTGATCGCGGCGCGTCAGCGCCTGCCAGAGCGCCGGACTCCGAGGCAGCAGCACGATCATCGCCCCGGCGAGTCCCTTTCCATTTTTCCGCGCGAAACCCTCGATGCGCGTCTCCGCGTCGCTGAGGGTTATGACAAGATCAGACCCGCGTTCGCGCAGAGTTGCGACATTTCCAGCTCTCTGCATGCCTCCGGCCGATACCGAAACCACAGGGATAAGTGTGCCGGTCCCGGTCGCCATTACCGCCCACTGGCCCGGCGGAACTGCGTCAAATGTGAATTGGCCCCGGTGTGCCTGCGTAGCGTACACGGGCTGCCCCGCTGCGCCATCCATGCGCGCGAGAGTAATGGTCGGATCTCCAGGCACCGGCGACCCTGACGCCATGCGCAGCCGGCCCGTCACCGTAAGCGCAGCGCTGCCCGCGTTGGGATCCACCTGCAGACTCGACAAAAGATCAAGGTCCACGATGCGCTGCGGATCGCCTTGCGTCAGTTCGTAATGGCCCGGTGCGATGCCCGAAATCTCCATCGTGCCGTGCAGCCCGTCCTCCGAAATGCTTCCGTCCAACCCTGCCGGCAAGCCAAAGACCGTTTGTTGCAAATTCGGTCCGACCATGCCGTGATCGGGCCTGCCCGGTGAATCCACGCGGATACGCAATGCCGGAACTGCGTGCATGCTGATGTTCGCTTCCTCACGGCTTCCGCCTGCCAGCACGAGCGGCGTCGCCGATCCTTCTTCGGTTGTCGAGTCAAAGTAGGTTACCGGATAGGCCACATCGAGCGCTGGGTTTCGTTTTGCGGGAGAGCCCTCGTGCACGGCGTACCATGGCTCCGCCATCACTGCTAACAGATACTCCCCTGCGGCAAGATCGCCAAACTCGTAGGCGCCGGTATCGTCTGTCACAGTTGCATCGACCTGCATCGTTCGCGCGCCGTCACTCGGATGCTTTGGTCTTTGAAACAACATCACACGCGCACTTGCTACTGGTTCGCCGTCATCGCCGGTCACCGCGCCATGCAATACCGCGCGGGGCATCAGCTTGAATCGTAGTTGCGTGGTTTCCTGATCGGGGCCGGTCACAATAGCAGTCGAAAACTGGTCGTGCTCGTCGTAAAAGGCGGTGCGAAATCCGCGCTTCGACGCCGTCAGTTGGTATTTCGCCGCGGTCAGACCTGTCAGCGCGAAATGCCCTTCGCTATCGGTGATGCATGAGGCCACGGCGCGACTGTCAGCTTCCTTCAGTGCTTCGACGGTCGCCCGCCGCACTGGCTCGTCTGTTTTCGCATTCACCAGGACGCCGGCAATCCGGTAAGAACCTGACGTTGCTTCGCCCGACACGACGCCTCTCGATTGGCTTTGCGAGTTCTGCGCGATGGCGTGTGGGGAACCGCAAGCCAAAACTCCGCCGAGTACGCAAGTCGCGGTGCGCAATGACAACCTTCTGGCCCTCATCGCTGCGGCACCTCAACAGTAAGTTCCGAGTCGGCGCCTGGTGCGAGCGTTACCGCTTGCCCCGGTAACGACGCCAGCACCACCGGATCGCGGTATGCAAGCGCAACCGGCCGGTCGAAGGTGTACACGTGATAATTGCCGGGGGTGAGTCCCGTCAGCTTGATTCTGCCGCCGGTGGAGGGCCGCAGCGTTTGCGGCACCACATCCTCCGTCGAGTCGAAGTCGGGGACCACGTACACGGTGTAGAAGGGCTCCTCTCCGGCAGCGAGGCCCACCGAGTCGGGCAGGGAGAGCGTGAGCCCGGCGCATTCATCCCTTAGCGTAAGCACCAGCGGAGCGGTCGTTCCCCCTTCGGTAATCACCAGCGGCTCGCGCACAAGACTTGCGCCGCCCTCCGTAAATGAACCCTCGCACACCGATTTCGAGCCGATGGCGGTGTGCACCCAGTATGAACCCGGCAGCGGCTGCTGCGTCTGCAAAGGGGTCAGACCGGAACCCTCCGCAAAGCTGCCGACCATCCCATCGCCCAACCATCCGCCGGGCTGGGTGAGTGTGACAAAGATGTGCGGATCATCTGTCTGCGCGCTTCCATTCGGATTCCGGGTCATAATCACCTGAATCGAATTGCCGGCCAATTCTGACATTGGCATTTGTAATCCGGAGACGGCGCGGCCAGCGACTGTGATGCTGACTTCGCCCCTGACGAGACGAGGAGAAAAGGAGGCCTGGTTTTCGGCTTCTCCGTTCCGGACAGACAGGACATGCGGGAAATTCGGTTGCAGACTCGCCAGAAACGTATAAGCCCCATCGGGCAGCGCCGCCTGCACCATATGGGTCGCGGGGTCATATTGGGCCGGGTAGGGCAGGAAGTGTCCTTGTGCATCGGTCACCTGCACCACAACATCGCCCGCCGCGCTGGAACTTATTTTCGGCATCGTTGCTGTTGCGGCCACTGAGTGAAAGGGCTCGAGCGCGAGACTGATGTTTGCCTGTGCCTTCTCGCCACCAGCCACACGGATCTTCGCAGCCCCATTGAGGTCCCGCGCATCGGGGTAGAAAGTGCTTGCGTATCCCTGGCGCTCCACCTGGTTTCCACTGCCGGTTTCGACGAGATTGGTGGCTGCGATGCTGTCCATCGTGGGCTCGGTGTAGACCGCATACAATCCGTCAGGAAGCTCACCGAAGCGATAGACGCCGTTGATGTTGGTCTTTGCGCTCGTCTCCATTTGCCATACCACGCGTCCATCCTGCACAGTGCGCCGCAGCAGGGCAAGCATGATCCCTTCGGCCAGGTCGCCGGTGGAGAGCTGAATCGTTCCCTCAATGGAATTCAACGGCACCATCGTGAACACCACATCGCCCATTTGGGAAACAACGATGACGTTGTGCCCATAGCCGTGCACATTGCGTGCGTCACTGTCCGCCGCGGTTTCTACCTGGTCCATGAACCCCGGCTTGATGATCGTGAACTCCTGCGGGCCTGAGGGAACGTCAGAAATCTCAAACCGCCCATCGCTATCGGTCAGCACGCCGGTCGAAGCGTCGCCATTGATGCGGACCAGCGCGCGCGGCAGCGGTTCGCCGGATGAGCCATTGCGCACCACGCCGTGAACGGTAGTCGGTAGCCCAGGGGACACGCTCGGGTTTTCAACCTGGCCTGGAGGCTGCTGATCCTGGCACCAGGCAGTTCCGCCCGCAATCGCAATGAGACACGGAAAACCTGCGAGCCAGAATCGCAGCGGCAGGCGGGTGCGACATTTCCTGTCGCTCATGCGTTCAGATGTTGTGCTGGATACCACTCTTCATTCTGACGGTTTTAGCCGGGGAAGGGAATCGGCATCACACGAAGAACCGGTCGATTGCGTTCTCGAAGCGCATCATCCCCGCTCAAGATACCAGGGGATATTGATGACGATAATCCGCCGGGTGCCGCGAATGAGGAGGATGGCCTTGAGCAGATCGGCACGGCGGTTGTGCAGCAGATTCTCCCACCAGTGCCTTACAACAAGCTCGGGCACAAGGACGCAAACCTTGCGGACCTCGGACTCTCTCTCCGTCTTCAGAATGTAGTCGACCATCGGCTGCAGCACGTATCGATAGGGTGAGCGCAGGATTTCGAGCTTCGGTACGCATTTGCCAGCCACTTTCAAGGGATCGGCGATGTAGCGGTCCCATTGCACGCAGATGTCGTCCGGTTCGTCGGCAACCTGCACATGCAGGCAGCGAATGTCATTCGACATGGAGAGAGCGAACGACAAGGCCTTCTCGGTGATGCGGCTCCAGCGATCGATCGGTACCACAACAATGGGCTCGCTCAGTTCGGCCGGCACAATGGGCCTGTCGAGAAAGACCTCCCGATCGACGCGCACATAGTGGCGCTTTACCATGTGCATGAACACGATCATCAGGGCGACGAGCAGGGCCGTGATCCAGGCGCCTTCCACAAACTTCGCGACCAGCACTACGATTGCAGTAATGCCGGTAGACACGGCGCCCAATCCGTTGGCAAACATCCGAAACGGGTGCCCGCCCTCGCGCTTCCAGTGCATCACCATGCCGGCTTGCGAGAGTGTGAACGCCAGGAAGGCGCCAATTGCATACAGCGGAATCAAGCGATCTGTGACGCCGCGAAAGACGATGAGCAGAGTCGCCGTGAGCGCTACCAGTACGTAGATACCCCACGAGTAAAGCAGCCTGCGCCCACGCAGCATGAAGACATGCGGCATGTAGTCGTCGATCGCGATGGCGCGCGTGAGCCTTGGGAAATCTGCAAATGCCGTATTCGCCGATAGCGCCAGCACCAGCAACACCGACCCGATAGTGATGTAGTAGAACCATCCGTGGCCCATGACCGCGCGCGTAAGCATGGAAAGCACGCTTTCGTAGTGCGATCCATACGGATCGGTCGCGCCGATTCCGTATGCGCGGCACAGAACCGCAATCCCGATGAGAAGTACCATCAGCAGCGCGATGATGATGGTGAGGGTGATCTTTGCGTTCCTGCGCGTGTCGTCGCGAAAGGCCATCACGCCGTTGCTTACAGCCTCGACGCCCGTCATCGCGGTGCAGCCCGACGAGAAGACTTTCAGCAACAGCCATGCGGTAACCGCAGCCGTCGCCGGAGGCAATGCAGGCAAGGATGTAACTGGTTGCGGATGCCCGCCGCTAGCCAGCGCATGGAACATACCCACAGCGATCACAACGAGCAGCGTGCCCGTAAACAGGTAGGTCGGAATCATGAACACGACGCCGGTGTCGTGTACGCCGCGCATGTTCACGATGGTGAGAATGACGAGCACGCCGAGACAAAGCTGCAGAGTATGCGGCTGCAGAGTCGGCACTGCGGAAATCAGCGCGCCCACGCCGGCTGAAATGCCCACCGCCGCGGTGAGGATGTAGTCGATCATGAGCGCTGCAGCCGCCAGCAGGCCCGCGCCTTCGCCCAGATTTTGTGAGGCCACGGTATACGACCCGCCACCCCTTTGATACGCATCGATCGTCTGCCGGTAGCTGACGTAGACAATCGCGAGCAAGATCACGATCGCGATACTGACCGGTACGATGTACTTGACGCCCAGCAGGCTCAGCGGCAGCAGCAGTGTGAGCGCAGCTTCAGGACCATAGGCGGCGGAACTGAGGGCATCGAGACCAAAGATAGGAATGCCCGCAATTGGGCCGATGTGTTCGGCGCGTTCCTCGCTGGTTGCGAGAGGACGCCCAAGCAGCAGGGTGATCAGGTTCCTGGAGACATTCATAGAAGAGTCGTGCGGCTGTCAGAGTTAGATGCGGGGAACACCGTCGAGCGCATTGTCTCACGTCGATGATGAACAATGCGTAACGCGCAGTTTTCCCGAAACCCTATGCCGCGGCCGATTGCTCTCAGCGTGCCACGAGATCTCCGAGCAGCCAGATGACGCCGATTGCGGTGGCTAGTGCGGAGCCGGCCATCTGGATCCAGCGTGAATATGAACGCGAAACCAGCGTAGCCTGGATCAACGGTGTGGGGTTGTCCTTGTCGCCGAACAAGGTGATGGGCCCGCTGGTCGATTTTGCCGTGGTCACCTGCGACTCGATGCGGGATAGCTCGACGTAAGGCCGCAGACCACGCCGATACCATCCTTTGATGGTGACCTGCTCGCCGATATAACGATCGACATTGGAGATTGCGAACCACAGGCGGCCGAAGGGAATCGATGACCTGTAGAGCACGAACATCAGCCCCGTTTTGTCGCGGATCACGAGGTCAGGGCTCCAGAAGGCACCCGGAACGCCGTTGCCCACGATCTCGCCTTGCAGCTCGACGGCGCGGGTGCGCATCTGCGAGACGGCCATGTCTTCCAACAGTTCTTCCACCTGGATCGATTTGAATTCGCCGTGATAGCGATAGGCAATGCGCACCATCCATGTGACGCCCATGACCAGAAAAAGCACGGGAGCGAAGTGTGGCGGAAAATGGAAACCGAGTTTTGCCAGTGGCCGTCCGATCCAGAGCCAGCTGAAGAGCAGAAATCCGCAGACCAGCGGAGCGGCCCAAACCGCAAACTCCACGGGAAAGCCGGCCCAGCGCATCCGCGCATCCAGCGGCAGGGCGTACATCACGTTCTGTCCCTGTGCCTGCGCTTCGCGGTTGAGCGCGCACAAACGCATCGCAGTGAGCGGGTGTGTCGAACTCAGTTCGTAGAAGCGGGCCCATGGATTCACGAGGTCCCAGCGCATCACGCGCGCGGCCGCTTCGGGGCTCGATTCGCCTAGTGCAATCGCATTTGCATTGCTCGCTCCCATGATGCCCATCAGGCCAAGCGCACGCCCCAACTGAGTTGCCTTGCGCGCATCCTTCTTTTCGTCTTTACTGCCTTGCTTGGCGAGGCGCGCCATTTCGCCGTTCTGCTTCACCATGCCATAGGCAATCTTCACCAGCGCTGATGAAAGCGCATTGGGCGCATGGGCTTCGCAGGCAGAGAAGTGATCGGCGCCAAACTCCCGCTGGCGATTGAGCGCCAGGACCATGAACTGCCCGACCAGGTAGCAAATGTAAGCGGCGTAACTCACAATGCGGGTGTTGTTGTTGCCGCGCGTCCACACATAGAGTTGGTAAAGCAGCAGCGGCGCCATGGCGGCCACTGCCATCACGGCGAAGTCGTAGTGCGCAATGTGTCCCACCTCATGCGCAACCACGGCTTCGGCTTCTTCTTCGGTGAGCAGGTCAAGCAGTCCGCGCGTGACTACGAGGCGCGCATCGCTGCGCAGTCTTCCAAAGGCAAACGCATTCGGCGTCCCGCTCTCGATGATGCCGATCTTCGGCATCGGCAACCCGCGCTGCTTGCAAAGCTGCTCAATGTAGAGGCGCAGGCGTGCCGGGATATCGTCTTCATACCAGGTGATATCGAAGCACCACTCGATAAACCACGGCGAAAGCAGGTACTGTAGTCCGACGATGCCGACCGCAAACGCAATCCCCACCCAGATCGGCGCTCCACCATGTAACAGGTAGGCATCACCAACCGCGAACACAAGGCCATACAGCGCAAACAACAACAGCAACGAGCGACTAACGAATCCCATGGGCCCGACCCCCTGCTGAAAGTGCCGCCAGAATACACAACAAACCGCTTCCACTCAATCGGAATCGCGCCGATCAGGGCTCTTTAGCGCATGTTCTTTGGTTACTTGCTGCCCGATTACCGGCTAAAGCAGCCTGCGGAAGAACGGGCAAATCGTTCGAAAGATCTTTCCTCAGCGGCTAAAGCCGACGAAGACTCTATGCCATTTACGGCACGGTCGAAACCGTGCCCTTTCTAAATAGGTGTTTTTCCGCGGTCTATAAAGCAACGCACGGATGCAGGTCGTCTCACATCCCGCCCCAGTCAGGCTTGTTCAAGAAGCTTAAGGAGCCTTTTTGGCGCAGTTTGCATGTAGCTGCCATGCACTAGCTCTTTGACTTCAGACCAATCGACGGTCGGCCGGTCGAGGCGCAGCCCGACCCATCCGCGAGGGCCGATGTAGGCCGGCATGTAGAACTTTCGGGGATTGGAGGCAATCAGGCGTTCGTTGTCGCCGGGCAGCGCCTTGCAGCAGATGCTGACGATGCCATCGCTATGGTGATCGTTCAGATAGTAAGCGAAGACCTTCTTCGCAACCCTGAAGCTCGCATGAGATCCCTGGTCTTCGCGCACAGCCTCGGGAAGCGCGAGGCAAACCACGGATAACTTCTTCAGCCGCTCTATGTCTCGAGTTGCATCCGTCATACGCATCTCCATTGAGGGCTGTGCGGACCATCTGTGGACTCAACTGGGGCCGACGTAACTCAGGAATTCGGCAGCTTGCAGCAATCGCCGGCAGAGGCAGGCTCGTTGGCGCCGGCATCGAGCACCACCTTCCAGTTCCCGTCTTTCTCTCTGCGCCACACTGTCATGTACCGTCCCGAGGTCGTCAGCGGGTTGCCGGCGGCATCCTTGCTGTGGCCTTCAAAGTGTCCCCACGTATAACCCATGTCGCCAGAGGGGCCCATCTGCGCATCGGTGGGAGTCCAGGTCAACTGGTAGACCTTCGGATCCCAGATCGCCCCCTTCACGATCGCAACCCGACCAATCAACGGCGCCTGCCCGTTGTTCAGGGCTACGCCATCTTCCGCAAACCAGTCGGCAAATGCCGCGCCGCCGCGCTCGCGTACATCCTTGGCGAACCGTGCCTCAAGGTCGAACAGCACGACTTTTCCGGGTTTGGCGGTAGGGTCGGTCAGAGGATTCGGCGCCGTCGGCTGTTCTCCTCCCAGGGGCAGCTGTCCCCAACTGGCACATGTACCAGCACATGCCAAAAGCCCCGCGATGACTATTCCGCACAGAAATCCTCGACTTGTTTCTCTTGCAACCTGCAACACCTTCATCGGCCCACCTGTCTTCATCCAAGATCGTACACAATCGGGCTGGATCGTGCTCCATGCCAACTGCCGTTTTGTCCCATCAAAGCAATACCTTAGAGCTGAAAATAGCGTCTAATACCACAACGCCGGAAACTGCCCCATTGGTATACTCTTGGTTGGCAAAGCTGGCTTCTAGAGCGGTAGCCCGGTCAGGGCTGATTGCCACGAACGCCCGGCTTTACCCGGGGGAAGGGTGAACATGGGAGCATTGCTTGAGACGATTCATTCGCCTGCGGACCTCAAGCGCCTCAACCCCGCCCAGATGACAGAACTGGCCGAGGAAATTCGCGCGTTCCTCATCCAGACGCTTTCGAAAACAGGCGGCCATCTCGGGCCAAATCTCGGTGTTGTCGAGCTGACACTCGCACTCCACTCTGTCTTCGATACTCCCTCTGACCGCATCCTTTTCGACGTCAGCCACCAGGCATACATTCACAAGATTCTTACCGGCCGCCTCGATCGCTTCGCGACGATCCGCCAGCCCGGCGGACTCAACGGATTCATGCTCCGCACTGAAAGCGAGCACGACTGTTACGGCGCTGGCCACGCGGGCACAGCGCTCTCCGCTGCGCTGGGCATGGCTGTTGGGCGCGATCTCGCTGGCGGCAACGAACATGTAATTGCCGTCGCTGGAGACGCCGCCTTTACCAACGGCATTTCGTTCGAAGCGCTCAACAACATCGCTGACCAGACCAAGCGCCTCATCGTCGTGCTCAACGATAACGAGTGGTCCATCGATCGCAACGTGGGCGCCATCGCGCGCTACTTCCACCGGATCGTCACCAACGAGCACTACAACCGACTGCACGACTCAGCGCGCCGGATTGTAGAAAAGATCGGCGGCAAGACCGCGGTCCAAGTGGTGCGTCGCGCCGAAGAAGCTGCGAAGAGCATGCTGTGGCCTTCCATCATGTTTGAGGAATTCGGCCTGCAGTATTTCGGACCCATAGACGGACACAACCTTCCTCTGCTGATCGAGACATTCAAGTTCCTCAAGGCTGAGAATCGGCCCGTCCTGCTGCACGTGCTCACGCAGAAGGGGCGCGGCTTCCAGCCCGCCCTCGACGGCCAGAAGAAATTTCACGGCCTCGGCCCATACGATCCTGAAACCGGCATGACCAAGGCTGCCGGCGTGCCGACATATGCCGAGGTGTTTGCGGGCACCCTTGCGAAGATTGCCGACAAGGACGAGCGAGTTGTTGCCATCACCGCCGCGATGCCCAATGGCACCGGCCTCGATCTTTTCCGTCCGCATCATCCCAAGCGCTACTTCGACGTCGGCATTGCGGAGGAGCATGCGGTGGTGTTTGCCGCCGGCATCGCGACGCGCGGCTTTCGCCCGTTCTGCGCCATCTACTCCACATTTCTTCAGCGCGCCTTCGATCCGGTTGTGCACGACGTTGCGCTGCAAAAGCTGCCTGTGACCTTCTGCATGGACCGTGCCGGCCTCTCCGGCGACGATGGTCCCACACACCACGGCTTGTTCGATATCAGCTATCTGCGCGGCATTCCCGAGATGGTGCTGATGGCCCCGCAGGACGAAGACGAACTCGCCGACATGATGGCGACGTCGCTCACTATCGACGGTCCGAGCGCGATCCGCTATCCACGCGGCGCGGTGGCCGGTGTCGACTGCAAGCCCTATCCCCAACCGATCCCCGTCGGCAAAGCAAAGGTGCTGACCGACGGCTCCGACGTTGCAATTCTTGGACTCGGTCCCATGACGATGCTGGCGCGCGAACTTGGCGATCGCCTCGAGCGCGACGGCTTCTCCGCCGCTGTCATCAATCCGCGCTTCGTGAAACCAATTGACCGCGAGATGCTTGCTGCGTATGCGCGCCGCGTCGCCGCGTTCGTCACCATAGAAGACCACGTCAAGATGGGTGGGTTTGGCTCAGCGGTCATCGAGGCGCTTCAGGAGATCGGCAGCGCCGTCCCTGTCGTCCGCATCGGCTGGCCCGATCAGTTCATCGAGCACGGAAAGATCGAGTCGCTTCGCGCAAAATACGGCCTCACTGTCGACGATGCGTACACGCAGGTGCTGCCGCTGCTGCACTCGCGCAAGCGCCGCACACTGGTCGCCAGTTGAGAACTTCCCGCGATCAACGCACTGCTGGTAACGCGGTTCATTGCTTTGCAACCGGGTCTTCGGTGCAGCTGAATCAACGAATCATTCCCGAAATGGGAAATCGTGCCATCTAACCCGACATGACCGTGTGCGACAATCCAGAGCATAAAGAATCTCGTATGCGACCACATCGTATTGTGCTGACATGGATGCTCCTGACGCTATCGGTCGGCATCCCAGGCTCAGCACAGAATACCGTCCAGGTCGTTCCCAAGCCAGCACCGCCGCCGCTGGTTCTGATTGGCGGCACGATCGTTGATGTCACCGATTGGGGCCGCTCCGCGCTCGATCAGCAGAACTCGATCGTCATTATTCAGAACGGCAAAATCACCGACGTTGGCTCACGATTCCTCATTCCGATTCCCAAGGGCGCGGAGGTTATCGACTGTACCGGAAAATTTCTTATCCCCGGACTCATTGACGGCTTTACCGGGATGAACAGCCAGGGACAAGCGAACGCCGATCTCTATATGGGTGTCACTACGATTGTCGCGAGTGGCGACTATCGTCGCGGGCACATCGATTTTTCTGCCAATCCCAGCCCGCACGTCTATCTGCTCGACTCCGTCGGAACCACCGACAACTGGAGTCTGCTGATGGGCCACGGCGAGTGGACAGAGAAACTCCACGAAGGCGCGCATCCCGCGGAACTGAGCCCTGAAGATACTGCGAGCCAGATCAATGCCACTGCGCATCTCGGCACGCGCGTGCTCTGGCTGGGGTGGGATATCACTGCCGCCAACGCGCAATGGATCATTACCCGCGCGCATCAGCTCGGCCTTGTCACGTACGGTGAATTCATCTCGACGCCGTACACGGTGAGCATCGATTCCGGGGTTGACGTGCTGCTGCATATGGGTCGCTACGAACTGGGCGTAGTCCCTGACGAACTGCAGCGTCCCCTGGTCGAGGATCCCTACGGCGCTTCGGCTGCCACGGCGTACGACTACGCGGAGCACCTGCCACCTACCGATCCGCACTTTCGCAATTACGGCCACTTCATCGCAGCGCACCACTCCGCGCTGATGCCCACCTTCAGCCTCAACTACCTCAACCTTCCCAACCATCGCAACCTGTGGAAGGAGCCCGCGGCGTCGATCCTCAATCCCGTCAACATGTATATGCCATCGAATAATACGACAGGCGAACTTGATTACCCGCTCTCGCCCTGGACGCGTCATCTTCCCAACGTTTCGGTACGGTGGATGGAAGAGAGCCAGCGCAAGAAAGCCGACCAGACAGCCATGCGTCTTTGGCGCATCAATCAGACCATCTTCAGTGCCTATCCGCATTACCTGGCGGCCTCGGGCTCGGCCGCATTCGGCACAATGCCGGGCATCTCCCTGCACACCGAACTGGAAATGCTGGTGCGGATCGGACTGTCGCCGCGCGAAGCCCTCGCCGCTGCCACCAATAATTACGCCATTCAATTCGGCTGGAATGAGCTTGGGCAGATTGCGCCGGGCCGGCGTGCCGACATCCTCGTTCTCGATGCCGATCCCACATCGAACGTCTGGAATGCGCGCCGTATCTCTACCCTCATCTTCGACGGCAATGTGATGGACCGCGACGCCCTTCTGAAGCTGCGCAGATAGCTCATTGGCACTGCGGCCAGGATTTGTGCGAAAACCATGCAAGTCTGCAATTTTGATCGCGGGACGCCACCTTCTAAGCCGGCTTTATCCACGGAAAAGCCCTGAATATTCCTCTGGAGCCAATGGCACGGTACCCATATCGCGGTCGTTTTCGGCCATCAGGGATGCCGAAAGTGAAGGAAAGCGTGACTGGCATTACCGCGGTTACAAGTTTCCTGCGCGCATGAAGCCTGTCTTGTTGCGTCCGGGTAGGGGAATTGACTACTCTCATGGGACACTTCAGCGCATCTATGAGGTTGGGGGATCAGGCCGCACTTTGACCCAGTCCACAAAACAACTCGGTTTTGGCGGTCGGGAGAAGGCTGCTGTGCTTCAGGCGGAGCTGGTAGCACCACTGCGTCCCGGTGAACTCGCGGACGAGCGCTCACGTAAGATGAGAGTGACGGTTCGTTCAGGTTCCGAACTGCCGGAGAGCATGACTGATTCGAATCGGAAGCTAGATCAGGAGCGCCAAAAACACAATCGATGGCTGGTGCTCATCGCAGCTTACAAGTTCCTTCTTGCCCTGGTGTTTATTGCCGTGGGCGTAGGTGCGTTGCGTCTTCTGCACAAGGATATCGACGACGTGATCAGCCATATTGGCGATCTGCTCCGGTTCAACCCTGAATCCAAATTCGTCAACTTCCTCTATGACCGGGCATCCCTCATCAACGATCCGCTTCTCAAGCGAATCGGCGCCCTGGCCTTCAGCTACGCGGCGCTCGGCATGGCCGAGGGTATCGGTCTTTATCTCGAAAAAGCCTGGGGCGAATTCCTTACCCTCGCCATCACCGCATCGTTTTTACCCTGGGAGATCTTCGAGATCTTTCACCGGCTCACCTGGGTGCGCGTGGGACTTCTGGTAGTGAATGTGCTGGTTTTCGTGTACCTGCTGAAGATCGTCACCGGCCGCCGCAAGCCCGTCGAACCGGAGACAGCGGACTAGCTACGCTTTTTGTTCTCCTGCAGCCAAGTCGAACCCTTCTCTTCTTTCTTTTGCTTTCTGCGATTGCGACGCGGCTTCTTTGAGGGTCTGCTTGGCCGAAAGTTCTTACACTGGCAGTTTCGTCAGCGAATTGTTGGGCAGTCCCACGACACCGAGTTCGCACGATAACTTAGAAGAATGGGCAACTCGTCGCTTCACATTCACGCATTGAAATACCGCCCCGATATTGACGGTTTGAGGGCGGTAGCCGTCCTCAGTGTCATTGCATTTCATTTCGGCATTTTTCATCTAACTGGCGGTTTTGTCGGGGTCGATGTATTTTTCGTGATTTCTGGATACTTGATCAGTTCCATCGTCTTTTCTGAAGTCGCAAACTCCCGTTTTTCAGTGATTGGTTTTTATGAGCGGCGTATTCGGCGAATCTTTCCGGCGCTCTTCGCCATGCTGCTGGTGTTCTCCGCCTTTGCCCTGGCGTTTTTCCTCCCCTCCGAATTGGTCGACCTCAGCAAATCGACGCTTGCGGCCACCTTCTCCGCATCGAATTTCTATTTCTGGCAACATAGCGGCTACTTTGACGTCCACAATCCGGATCCGCTGCTGCACACGTGGTCATTGGCCGTCGAGGAGCAGTTCTACATCCTTTTCCCCATTTTCCTCGTGCTGGTACGCCGGTTCTTCGCTCAATGGCTCAGAGTGTCGGTGGTGGCCCTGTTTGCTGCCTCCCTGTTGAGCAGTGCGGCGGTCGTGATCTACAGTCCCGCAACCGCATTTTTTATGCCATACACGCGCGCATGGGAGCTGCTCCTTGGGACCATGCTTTCGCTGGGGATGTTTCCCGGGATGCAATCGCGTTGGTTGCGCAACCTGGCTGCGCTTGTGGGAGTCGGTATGATCGCATGCTCGGATTTCTTGTATACCAGCGGAACGCTCTTCCCGGGGCTGAGCGCACTACTGCCGTGTGTTGGTGCCGCGCTCATCATTGGGGCAGGGGAATCAGGGCTAAGCGCCGTCTACGCGTTGCTGGCGTGGCGTCCCTTCGTGTTTGTCGGACTAATCTCCTATTCGCTTTACCTGTGGCATTGGCCGGTCCTCCTGGTCTACCAGATGGGACTGATTGATCTGAATTCTGTATGGGACAGGCACTTCGGCAGGTTGCTCTCGGTAGGCCGCTTCGAACATCTCGTCATCCTGCTGGTTTCATTCGCATTGGCAATTCTCTCGTGGAGATTCGTGGAACGGCCGTTCCGCAAGGGAAGGTTGCGTCTAGCGGGGTCGCAACTGTTTGCAACGGCCGCCGGGGTCATGTTGGTCTGCGCCGCTTTTTCATCCCTTGTGCTTTCATCTCGAGGTTTGCCGGGGCGATTTTCCGCTCAGACCAACCAAATCGCATCATACCTAGACCGCGGAGCCGCGCTCGAGAATGCAGAGAAAGCTATGCGCCTGGGAACGTGCTTTCTTGATCAGAACAAGGTAACTACCTTTAACCTGGACTCTTGCCTTCATGAGGACCCGGCGAGTAAGAACTACCTGCTTCTGGGCGATAGTCACGCCGCAGCTCTTTGGCTAGCACTTTCCGAGTCTCTCCCGAGCGCCAATGTCATGCAGGCCACCGTAGGTGGTTGCGAGCCGACCCTGCACCATGCCGGGCCCGGTCTTTGCCGCGATGTGATGGATTATGTGTTCCAGACCTACCTGCCCACTCATCCGGTGCAGGCAGTAATTCTTGAGGCGAATTGGAATGGAGGGAGCATCGCACCGCTGGAAGAAACGTTGGCCTGGGCCAAGGTGCACCAGGTTCCGGTCGTCGTCATAGGATGCGTTCCGTCTTACGACGCGCCGCTTGCGCGCCTTCTTGCCTACTCCGTCGCCTGGCACCAGTCAGACCTCGCCAGCAAACACCTTGTGCAAGCAGAAGGAACTCTGGAAGCAAGTTTGCGCGCCGTCGTGGAAGACAAATGGCATGTGCCGTTCGTGTCGCTGTACGATTCGCTGTGCGAGGGGGGCACGTGCCTCGAATACGCAGATGCCGCGCAAACCATTCCCCTGATGAATGACCGAGACCATTTCAATCCGTCCGGGGCGCTGTTCGTTGTGCGTCGCCTGGTCGCAAGCGGGGAACTGCGATGAGCGCAACGCCGCCTGGAAGCATCTTCGAGCGCCTTTATCTCAACTAGAATCCTGCCATGAGCAAAGTACGCTACCTGGGCGTTCTCCTTTGTGTTTCACTTCTGGCAAATCTTCTCTTTTTGGCATCTGGCGCGCTGTATGTGTTTTATGTGCGCAAGCACGGGGGAGTGGCCCGCTTTGTCGAGCGCTTTGGTGCCCCTGCTCCCATCACACTCAATGGCACAATCGACAGCGTTGTACGCAGGTCCCTGTTTGAAACGCTCGAAACCTCGTCGGTTGATTCTCCGACCGTTTTTCTCGGCGACAGCCTGACGGAATTGTGTGAGTGGAATGAATTGCTTGATCTCCAGGTTCTCAACCGCGGCATCAGCAGCGACACCACCGTGGATGTCCTCGATCGGCTCGATGCCGTCCTGGCTCTTCACCCCAAGGCCATCTATCTCATGATCGGAATCAACGACGCCGTAGAAGGATCAAGCGTCGCCGACACCGCCGGAAGGTACCAGCAAATTCTCCAAACGATTCACAAAGCAAGCCCCACCACCAGGGTCTACATGCAGAGCGTGCTCCCCGTGCTCTCTACTGGATCTCTAGTTGAGGCACTTGGTGGGACTGGCGGACCCAGGCTAAATCAGTGGGTCCGTCAGATGAACCAGACAATCAGCGGCTACGCCGACAACAAGTCCATCTTCTATATCAATGTTCATGACGATCTACTGGAGAACGAGGAACTCGCTCCGCGTTTCACAGTTGACGGCATACATCTGTCGGGAGCAGGGTACATCGTCTGGAAGCAGCGAGTCCTTCCTTTCCTCACCCGACCTTAGCCTTCACCTTCAGTCATTCTGAACCGAGCAAAACCAGCAGCTCGCTATAGTTTCGCTTTTTGTTCACCTATAAAGGCAGACGACTCATTTGAGAAGTGTCTATCCGGCCATGGTACTCAAGCGAGTAAACACCACATCTTGTGGTCTTTGAGTTGGTCCACCTATTAGGAGTTTCCAGGAAACGGAATCCTAGCCCGTTTTCCACCTAACCCTCTAAAGTTGCAGGATTTCGACAGAAATTGTCGTAGGTGTGGAAATCTCCATGGGCTATTATCGTGTCTGAAGTGGAGTGAAGTGGAGCAAAAGGGATCTAATAGCTCACTTCCAAACAAAGATTACTCTCTCTCAGGTCGATTCCGAAGCTCCAACCCAGGTTCGGAACCAGCCTTTACACCGAGTACGAGGCGAACGACAAAGCATGTTTCGTGGCAATCATCCAGCGAAAGTCGATGAAAAAGGAAGGCTTAAGCTCCCTTCCGCTTTCAAGCAACTGGTCGATGCCACCAGTGTAACCCAGTTTTATGTCACTTCCACCGATGGCAAAAGCGCCGAGATCTGGCCCCTGCCTGAGTGGGAGAAAAGGGAGCAACAGCTCGCCGACTCCAGCACCATGGACGACGCGGTTCGCAAGTACCTCAATGTGACCAGCTACTACGGGCAGCAAGTGGAGATGGACAACCAGGCCAGGCTTCTCCTCCCCCAGATCCTCCGCAATGCTGCCCAGCTCGACGGGGAAGTCACAGTTTTTGGCATGAGGACGTACCTCGAAGTTCATAACCGGGAGATCTTCGAACAGAATCTGGCGGCCAATCAGTTGACCGCCGACGATCGCAAGGCAATGGCGGAGATTCTTCGCCACAAGGGATGATTTTTCGGGCCGATGGCCTGACACACCCCTCAGGGGGAGCACATGTCGAAGCAAAGTGAACGTCATGTGCCAGTTCTTTTACAAGATGCGATTCAGTTTCTCAATGTACGCGCAGGCAGCGTCATTGCAGACTGCACCCTCGGCCTTGCCGGCCATGCGGCAGAGATCATCCGCCGCCTCGGCCCGGCGGGACGTCTGATCGGTTTCGATCGCGATCCCGAGGCACTCGAGCTTGCAAAAGGCCGCCTCGCACAGGTGGCAAGTGAACTCGGCAATCAGGCGCCTCAAATGACGTTCATCGGCGAGGCGTTCAGTTCGATTAGCAATTACGTTGAACCGGCCTCGCTCGATGGCATCTTGGCCGACTTCGGTGTCAGCAGCCTGCAGATCGACGAAGCGCGCAGAGGATTCAGTTTTATGGTGGACGGACCCCTGGATATGCGGCAAGATACGCGATCCGGTCCTACCGCCGCACAAGTGGTGAATGAGGCGAACGAGCGCGAGCTTGCCGACCTTATTTACGAATACGGAGACGAAAGGAGGTCGCGGAGAATCGCCAGAGCCATTGTTCGCGGGCGGCCAATCTCAACCACCGGGCAGTTGTCCCGGATTGTTGCTTCAGCCGCCCCGGCAATGAAACAGGACAAGATTCACCCGGCGACGCGCACGTTCCAGGCGCTCCGGATTTACGTGAATCGCGAGTTGGATGAAATCAAGGCGCTGCTGGAGGCCGCACCACCATTGCTTAAGCCCTCCGGACGACTGGTCGTCATCAGCTTTCACTCGCTGGAAGATCGCATCGCGAAAGATATTCTGCGCGAATACGCGCACAAGGGAATTATGCGGGCGCTGACAAAGAAACCGGTCACCGCCAGCGACGAAGAAACGGATCGCAATCCACGCTCAAGAAGCGCCAAGTTGCGAGCGGCGGAAAAGCAGAGAACAGGGAATAGGGAATAGGGAATATAACAACGGCGCGCCCTGTTACTTGTTTACTGCGATGGGTCGAAGGAAAGAATTCAGCAAGATTGCGGCTAGCAGCTAGAAGCTAGCGGCTAGAAGCTAGGAGAAACAACATGGCTGCATGCACTGCGACACTATTCGATTCGAAACCCGGCTGGACCGCTCGCGTGGCCGAGCGCAATGCCGCACTGTTGGCCCAGCAGCCCATGCGCCGTCGCGGAGTGCGCACGCCAGAAGTGATCTTCGCGCACCACATCGACAACACGCGCCTCGTCAAGGCTTCCGATCCGGTGCGCGTGCGCCAGATGCGCATCTTCTCCGCAGCGGCCACCGTGCTGTTCTCGCTCATCATGGTGTACGGCCTGCAGCATTTCTACGCGATTGAGAACTCTTATCGCATCGAATCAGAAAAGCAGGTGCGCGAACAGCTGCGCGAAGAGAATCGCCAGCTCCGTTTGACCGAAGCGCAACTTTCGCAGCCTGGCCGAATCGATGGCATGGCACGTCAGCTTGGAATGAGCGAGCCGCAGCCCGGACAGGTTGTCCGCGCAACCGCGCACTTCGACTCGAGCGCGCCGGTGATGGCCCAGGTCAACACGCCGCAACCGAATCCGGCGAACTGAGCAGCGCCGATTATCCATAAGATACCTCGTCGCGCACATCCTGTGATTCGTCACGGTGTGTCACACCTTGATGCTCTAATCTGAAACTCGAATCGCCGAACAACAATGCAGGCAGCTCTACGCGCAACTCGTCCGCTTACTGTCACACAGCGCGCCACGCCCATGAAGCTGGCGCGTTTTTGGCTTGTCTGCGGCTTCTTTTTCTTCTGGGCGGTTGCCATTGCGGCGCGCCTCTTCTGGCTGCAGGTGATCCGCCACAGCGACTACCTGGAACGCGCTGATAAGCAGCAGCAGCGCACCTTTGAGGTCGCGCCACGCCGGGGCATTCTCTACGACCGCAATATGCACGAGCTCGCCATGACCGTGCAGGTCGAGTCCGTTTATGCCGTTCCTTCGGAGATCGACGACCAGAAGGGCGCGGCCCGCGTGCTCGCCGCCATCGTCCACACCGATTCTGAAGACAGATTGACGCGTGAAGACCAGATCGCGCACCGCCTCGACGAGGGCAGGAGTTTTGCATGGATCGCACGGCGCGTTACGCCCGAGATTGCCACCAAGATTCGCGGCCTCAATATGAAGGGCATCTATTTCCAGAATGAGTTCCAGCGTTTCTATCCCGACAACCAGATTGCCGCCCAAGTGCTCGGGTATGTCGGCGTCGACGATAACGGTCTTGGCGGTCTCGAAGGCAAATTCAATGGTGCGCTCCACGGCGTCCCCGGGCACATGTTTACCGCCATGGACGCGCGCCGCCGCGTGCTGGGCTCCGTCGCCCATGAGCCTGAGCCCGGCCAGAATCTGCAGCTCACCATCGACGAGAACATCCAGTTCATGGCCGAGAAGGCCCTCAACCACGCGATGGAGAAGACAAACGCCGACAACGGAACCATCGTGGTGCAGGACGTACATACTGGCCAGATTCTTGCCCTCGCGATTCGGCCCACATTCAATCCCAATGATTTCCGGCACACCACGACCGCACTATTAAAGGACCACGCTGTCAGCGATGTGTACGAACCAGGATCGGTCTTCAAGCTGGTCACGTACGCCTCAGCGCTTGACTCGAACGTCACCAAGCCGGATGACATGATCGATTGCCAGGGTGGGCAGATCAAGATGGCCGGCGGACGCATCATTCACGACAATCAAGGCGAACACCTGGGGGTAGTTACCGTCCATAAGGCGCTCGAGGAATCGAGCGACGTGGCTGCCGTCAAGCTCGCGCTCAAGATCGGACCCGACCGCTTCTACCAATACATGCGCGACTTCGGCTTTGGCAGCCGAAGCGGCGTGGAAGTCCCCGGCGAAACCCGCGGCCTGCTCCGTCCTACTAGTAAATGGAATGGGTCATCAATCGGGTCCCTCGCCATCGGGCAGGAAGTCGGTGTCACGCCGGTGCAGCTTGTGTCCATGGTTTCCACTATCGCCAACGGCGGCACGTACCTTCCGCCCCGCGTTCTGATGCCGGATCAGTTGACGCACAATGCGAAGCCTGCGGCGCTCGAGGCCGCCGCTTTCAGACCCGGCGAAGACATGCCCAACCCGCTGCCTTCTGGCGCGCATCGCGTCATCTCAGAGATGGCTGCCGCGCAAATGCGCAAGATGATGGAGGGCGTCGTCCTTTTCGGAACCGGCAAACCCGCACAGCTTAACGGCTACTCATCCGGCGGGAAAACCGGAACCGCGCAAAAGGTTGATCCGGTCACACACCTCTATTCGAAGACGATGCACATCGCCTCCTTCGCCGGAATTGCGCCGGTCAACAATCCGGTCATCGCCGTCGCCGTGGTCATCGACAATCCCCGCAGCGGCCCCTCATACTATGGCACCGCAGTCTCTGCACCTGTTTTCGCGGAGGTTGCGCAGGAGGTACTTGAATACCTGAACGTTCCGCACGATATCGATGTGCGCCCGGCGAAGACCACTCTGCAGCAGGCCAAGGCGGAGAAGCCCGTTGAGGAAGACGACTCCGATGCGGACCAGGCGGAGGTAAACGCATTGTTCGCGGCCGCCAATGACCTGCCGGCCGACGACCCGCTGCGCCAGCAAACCCCAGCGGCACCCGTGCAAACAGCGGCAGCACAACCGGACGAGTTCGCGCCGGCAGGCGCCACTTCTCAACCAACAGCGTCGAATCAGCCGGCGGCTTCGCCATCTTCGCCGCCGCAGGACCGCGTGTCCACCTACGTCAGCGTCAGCGACGGCAAAAAACTCAGCGTGCCTTCGCTGGTTGGCTTGCCCATCCGTAGCGTGATCGAGATGATTGCCGCCGAAGGCCTGCAGGTGGAGATCACCGGCAGCGGCACGGTCCGAGAGCAGGCGCCGGCTGCCGGTACCCAGGTTCCCAGCGGCACTAAGATCATCGTGCGCTGCGGGCGGTAGGCCATGTGGCAACCCTTCAATAATGGAACGACTCTTGGTCTGAAGGGCTCTGAGAGCGGCGAGACGATCCGCGACGAAGAGCATGTTCAAGGCGCGCGCATCACTCTCGAGCAAAACGCGAATATCGCACCTTTCACCATCACCTGTGGGATTTACGGATGGATGGTCCACACCCGCTTCTTCGCGACAGAGGATGAAGCCGTTGCCGAATACGACAAGATGAAAGCCAGCCTCTCAGAAATCGTCGAGCGGTTCAGCGACCCGAACTACGACGATCGCCGAGGCACCGAAAAGGCAATGGAAGCTTTCGTCGAAACCTATCCTTAGTCCAACGGGCGTCCCACGCATTGGCCCGAAGTCACAGAACAAAATCACCTCCGCAATCTACAATCAACCAGACATGCATTGGCACGAACTCATCGCCGAAGTCACCGCCGTCGGCACCTCCGGCTCGTCCTACCAGCCCATCGCGGGTATCGAATACGACTCGCGTCGCGTCCATCCCGGTTCCGTGTTTGTCGCGATGAAGGGCGGCACCAACGACGGGAACCGCTTTATCAACAAGGCCATCGCCGCCGGCGCCATCGGCATCATCACAGACTCATCGCCAACCTACGATCACCTCGTTGTTTACAACCCCGACATCGCCGTCGTTGAAGTTGAGCACGGTCGCCGCGCTCTTGCTGAAGCATCCGCCGCCTTCTTCGGCCATCCCGAGCGCACGATGGCCGCTACCGGCATCACCGGCACCAACGGAAAAACGACGACGGCCTTCCTCACCGAAGCTCTGCTCAATGCCGCTACGCGCAAAACTGTTCTGATCGGCACGATCGAATACCACCTTGCCGGCGAAGTGTGTCCCTCTCTCCACACCACGCCCGAGTCTCGCGATCTGTTCGAGCTGATGGCCGAGGGATCCAGTCGGGGCGCTACCGAACTGGTCACCGAAGTCTCGAGTCACGGACTCGACCAGGGCCGCGCTTTTGGCATTCCGTTTGACGTTGCCGTCTTCACCAATCTCACGCGCGACCATCTCGATTACCACCAGACGATGGACAAGTATTTCGCCGCCAAGCGCCTTCTCTTCGACGGCACCATGTATCCTGCCCCGCGCGTCGCTGTCCTCAATGCGCACGACGAGCGAACGCCCGAACTGATTGAAGCGGCACGCAAGGCCGGAGCCGAAGTTCGCACTTACGGCATCGGCCTTGGCGACTTCCGCGCTGCGTCGCACACGCTCACACCCGGCGGTGCAAGCATCCAGCTTGAAACACCCGCCGGATCCGCGCACGTCGCCTCGCGTCTCGCCGGCGAAGTGAACATCCTTAATCTGCTGGCCGCCTTCACGGCCGCACATGCGCGCGGCATTCCGTTCGATCAACTGGTGGCGTCGGTTCCACACCTCGCTCCAGTGCCCGGCCGCTTTCAGCCCGTCGACGGCGGGCAGCCCTTTGCCGTGATCGTGGATTACGCACACACCGACGACGCGCTCCGCAACCTGATAGCCCTTGCGCGTCAACTCGTCGCAGGATCCGGAGGCCGCGTCATTACGCTCTTCGGCTGCGGCGGAGACCGCGATCGTACCAAGCGCCCCAAGATGGGCTACGCCGCGGGCGAGGGAAGTGAATTTGTCGTCGCCACGAGCGACAATCCTCGCTCTGAAGATCCGCGCGCCATCCTCAACGAGGTTGAACCCGCGCTCAAGGCCAGTGGCGTCCACTACACCATCGAGCCCGATCGGGCGTCTGCGATCCATCTCGCGCTCAAATCCGCCACGTCCAACGATGTCGTTCTGCTGGCAGGTAAAGGTCACGAAAAAGAGCAGATTCTCGCCGACCGCACCATTCCCTTCGACGACTCTGAAATAGCACTCGCCGCGCTGCGCGATTTGGGTTACGGTGGTGTGTCATGAGGTTAACCCTCGCAGAAGCGGCCATTGGGGCGGGCGCGGTTCTCGAAGCGCCGTCCAGCATTTCGAGCCCAGGCATGCTCCCTGTCACCGGCTATTCGATTGACTCGCGCACTGCATCGCCCGGCGATCTCTTCTTTGCCGTGCGCGGAGAGCGCCTCGATGGCCACGATTTTGTTGCTGCCGCTCTTCAACGTGGCGCCGTCGCTGCAGTTGTTTCGCGCGCCAAGGCCGCGACTCTGCCGGATGCTGCGCTCGCCGTTCCGCTCCTGATTGCGGAAGACACACTCGTCGCGCTTCATGCCCTTGCTCTTAGTGTGCGTCGGCAGTGGGGCAAGCGTGTTGTCGCCATCACCGGGTCCGCCGGGAAGACCACCACGAAAGAAGCGATTGCCGCCGCGCTTGGAGCGAAGTTCAACGTGCTGAAGTCGCAGGGAAATCTCAACAACGCCTTCGGCCTGCCGCTCCAGTTGCTGCGGCTTGAGCCTGAACACGAATACGCTGTTGTCGAAATGGGCATGAATCACCTGGGCGAAATCGCCGCCCTCACCCGCATCGCCGCTCCCGACTGGGGCGTTGTGACCAACGTGGGCACGGCGCACATAGAAAACTTCAACGAGGGCCAGGCCGGCATCGCACGCGCTAAATACGAACTGATCGCCGCTCTGCCTGGAACCGGCGTTGCGTTTCTCAATTGCTCTGATGCCTATGTTTCGCAGTTTGGCCGCGATTTCCACGGAAAGGTGGTGTATTTCGGCATCGGCCCATGCGGCGATCCGGCCATTCTCGATGTGAAGGAAGATCCCTCCGGCCTCGACGTGCATTTTCGTACCGGCGAGCGCGAGGGAAGCTTCCACCTCAATCTTCTCGGTGGACACAACGCGCAGAATGCCGTCGCCGGCCTCGCCGTAGCGCTCGAGGCCGGAGTTGCACTCGATGCTGCCGTCGCCGCACTCACATCGCTGACGCCGGGCAGCAAGCGCGGAGAGGTGTTGGAGATTGCCGGCGCCACCATCCTCAATGACAGCTACAATTCCAACCCCGAAGCCTTGCAGTCGATGATCCACACGCTCGCGATGCATCCAGCACAGCGGCGCATCCTGATCGCGGGGGAGATGCTCGAATTGGGCGAGCATGCCTCGATGCTGCACGCGGCCTGCGGCAAAGCCGCCGCTGATGAGGGCATCGATCTCGTGGCGGGCGTGCGGGGCAATGCGCAGCATCTCGCCGCCGCAGCATGCCTCTGCGGAGTGGCTTCGATTTTTCTGGCCGATGCGTCCACTGCGGGCGAGTGGCTGGTGAAGAATCTGCAGCCGGGCGATGTTGTCCTGGTCAAGGGCTCGCGCGGAGTCCAGCTTGAACGCGCCATCGAAATCCTGAAAACCCACTTCGCCTCAACGGAGAACCAGTGACTGGCCGTATCCTTCCCCGCATCGTACCTGCATTCATTTTTGTGATCTTCGGCCTGCAACTCGCAGCCCAGATCCCCGCTTCCTGGACAACACCGGTTCCGCCTTTCCGGATCGCCGGAAATCTCTATTACGTCGGCAGCCAGGACCTCGCCGCATATCTTATCGTTACGCCGCGAGGCAACATCCTCATCAACAGCAATCTCCAGTCATCGCCGCCTTTGATCAAGAAAAGCATCGAGGCACTCGGCTTTAAGTACGGCGACACGAAGGTATTGCTCATCAGTCATGGCCACTACGACCATTGCGCCGGCAGCGCCGAGATCAAGCGCGAAACCGGAGCGAAGTACGATGTGATGGCGCCCGACGTGCCGGTCGTCGAATCCGGCGGCCACAACGATTTCCATTACGCGACGGACAAATCCCTGTGGTTTCCGCCGACGAAAGTCGACCGCATCCTTCACGATGGCAGCATTGTTTCCTTGGGCGGCACCACGTTGATCGCGCACCTGACCGCCGGCCACACCAAGGGCACAATCACCTGGACGCTCGACGAGCGGGAGAATGGCCGCACGCTGCACGTCGTCATCGTCGGCAGTCCCAACGTGAATCCCGGCTACAAGCTGGTCGACAACAAAACGTATCCGCGGATCGCTGCCGACTACAGTCACCAGTTCGCGGTCCTCAAAAAACTTCCCTGCGACATCTTTCTCGGCGCCCACGGCGCGTACTTCGACATGTTGGGGAAGTACGACCGCTTCAAGCAAGGCGACAAGAATGCCTTCATCGATCCCGCGGGCTACAAGGCTTATATTGCCGATCGTCAGCAGGCGTTTGAGGCAGAGTTACATAGACAATCGATATCCGCACACCAGTAGGGGAGCGTATCATCCCCCGGCAGATGCCCGCCTTATCCCCAAGTGGTCTAGTCAGGTTGCATCATTCTCATCAGTCTCTCGCATTCGAAGCTTATTTGATTTAACCCGCTCGAGTCGTTCAGTTGGGGATGGGAGACCCATAGATCATCGAGCTGCTTCACCGAGGCGAGGGCATCCACGTTCAGAGTCTTTTGAAGACCGATGATGAGCTGATATGTCTGCGAATAGTGCAACCGGAGCGGCGCGTCAGCCCCGTTCCACCAGCCCTGCTGCAAAGACGGTCCCGTAGACTCCCAAAAGGCGACCTCGCGCTTGAAGCGTTCGTTCAAATCCGCTCCCTCCGCAGGTCCACCTGCTTTCACCACTGCTTCAATCAAACCCGGCGCCTCCTCCGCATAACTGGAATCGTCCAGTATCTGTCGAATGATCGGAACCGCTGCCGGCCCTGACTTGCCCAACTCCTCCAACGCCAATTTTCTTGCGTCGGACACGTCTGACTTCAGGTAGAGCTTTAGCAGTTGTGCTCTCTGCACAGGGTCTTGAACACTAAGAACCGACTGAATTTCCTTCTGCGTCTTCAACACCTTTGTGACTCGCTCTTTCAGGTTCTGGAGGGTACCCGTGCGTTGAAGAATGGCTGGTCCCGCATTGATCACTTGTACAAACGACCAAAGTTGATCACCCTCAATCCACACGACGGAGGCCTTCATCGAACCCATCCAATTCCCCGGCTCCCACCTAGGTTCTTGAGAATTCGACGGCTTGCTTTCGAGGAACAGAATCATTTGCGAACCCACGGGCTCTCTCGGAATCTTCTCTGCAATGGAACCTCTATCCGCATTGGTCCAAACGCCTGACAAATTCTGCGAAAAATTCATATAAAACGAGAGAGAAACAGCGTCATCCGACGGAATCAGCACGGGGACCGCAAGCCTCGCTCCGGGGCGAAGATCGCCCTTCCACACCTCATCTACCACAAAGGTGCCCTCGTTGGGCAAGGTTGAAACCACGACAATCTCGGTTGATCGCCACGCTTCAGAGTCACCAGTGAAAGATGGCCTGATGCCCCCGATAACTGCCTGGGGAAAAACTGCAAATAGCACGATTGCGAGGACCGAACTAAGAAGTCGCATAGCGCGTGCAGCCCTCCCAAAAACACGTTCAAGCATATACGGCCAAATCGCAAGCTTTCGGCAACTCCAGGAAAGACGCACCAACAGGCTATCTGTCATCGATTGCCCCAGGTGCGTTCAGGCCCATTCACTCCCCAGATTCAGGGACCGTCAACTCACGTCCGTCCGCCAACCACCCCTAGTAGAATCAACCTGAATCCATCTGATCCGGCTACTGGAGTCCTCTTGCTTTACTGGCTGCTTTACCAAAAGCTGTACCCGGTGTTTCACCCCTTCCGGATCTTTCGCTATCTCACGTTTCGTACTGTCTTTGCGTCGCTTACCGCGCTGCTGATCGCGATGTTCATCGGACCTTACGTCATCCAGAAGCTCCGCGAATTCCAGATCGGGCAGTACATCCGCGAGGACGGGCCCCAGTCGCACCAGAAAAAATCGGGCACCCCGACGATGGGCGGCGTACTCATCGTCATCGCTATCCTGCTGCCGACGGTGCTCTGGTCCGACCCCAGCAATCTCTTCGTCTGGATTGCGGTCTGCTCCACGCTGGCTTACGGTGCCATTGGGTTCGCGGACGACTACACCAAGGTGGTTAACCGGCGCAATCTCGGCCTCACCGCGCGCGCCAAGCTCTTCTGGCAAGGGCTGGTCGGGGCCGGCGTAGCGGTGGCTCTCATTGGACTCACCCGGTTCAAGTTGTTCTCGACGCAGCTCAGCGTTCCATTCCTCAAGGCGTTCCACCCTGACCTTCAGTGGCACCACTGGCCAAGCACTTTGCCGCATCTCGGCTTACTAGCCTTTGTGCCCTTCGTCTGCTTCGTCATCTTCGTGCTGATGGGAACCTCCAACGCCGTCAACCTCACCGACGGCCTCGACGGACTTGCCATCGGCTGCACCATCATCGCCGCCGGCGCGCTCACGGTGCTCACCTATGTCAGCGGCCACGTGGTCTTTGCCGACTACCTTGAATTGCAGCGTATGCCCCTCGTCGCCGAGCTTACCGTCTTCGGCGGATCGATGGTCGGTGCCTCGATAGGATTTCTCTGGTATAACGCCCATCCCGCTGAAGTTTTTATGGGCGACGTGGGCTCACTCGCGTTGGGCGGCGCCATCGGCACGGTCGCCATCCTCATCCGGCAGGAATTCCTGCTCCCCTTCATCGGTGGCATCTTCGTACTCGAGGCGCTCTCGGTCGTTCTGCAGGTAGGCAGCTACAAGCTCCGCAAAAAACGCATCTTTAAGATGGCGCCACTGCACCACCACTTCGAGCAGCTTGGCTGGAGCGAGTCCAAGGTCATCGTCCGCTTCTGGATCATGGCGCTGGTCTTCGCTCTGTTTGCCCTTACGACGCTCAAACTCCGCTAATCCCGCGCAACTCCGCTTTGGTATTGACACCAAGCGACCCCACGGCGCGATAAAGTATCCTTGGACAGAATCATGATGGAGCTCAAAGGCAAAAAGGTACTCGTCGTCGGGCTGGGCAAATCCGGCCTGGCCGCAGCCATCTTCCTGCGTCGTCGCGGAGCCCAGGTCACCGTCTCCGACATTCGCAGTGCCGAAGCCTTAGCGAAAGACATTCCAGCGCTGCTCGAAGAGGGTATCAACGTCGAGGCTGGCGGGCACGGCCTGCTCACCTTCCGTCGCCAGGACCTCATCATCGTCAGCCCCGGCGTGCCGCTCGATACACCCGAGTTGGTGCAGGCCCGCAACTTCGGCCGCCCCATCATCGGCGAGCTCGAACTGGCCGCACGCTTTCTGAAGGGCAAAATCCTCGCCGTCACTGGTTCCAATGGCAAGACAACCACGACCTCGCTGCTTGGCGAAATCCTCGAAGAGGCCGGCATGCCTACCCTCGTCGGAGGCAATATCGGCGTGCCCGTCGTCGCGCTGATCGACGAATCGACAGACGACACCTGGTCGGTCCTTGAGGTCTCCAGCTTTCAACTCGAATCGACCGAGCAGTTCCACCCCGCCATCGCCGTCATTCTCAACATCACGCCCGATCATCTCGACCGTCACGGCAGCTTCGAAAACTACGCTCTCGCCAAGGAACGCATCTTCGCCGAGCAGGACGAGCACGACTTCTGCATTCTCAATGCCGACAACGTCCGCGCCGCCTCCTCTGCCAAGCGTTCGCGGGCGAAGGTCTACTGGTTCTCTCTTGAGCACGCGGTCGATCAGGGCGCGTGGGTCGATGGTGGCGCCATCCTGTTCCGCTCAGCGCCCGATGCCGCGCCCGAAACCGTCATGCCCCTCTCGAGCATCCCGCTCAAGGGCGAGCATAATGTTGAAAATGTGCTGGCTGCCGTCTGCGCCGCGCGCCTCGCTGGAGCCTCTGCCGAATCTGTCCGCACCGCCGTCGAGCACTTCAAAGCCGTTGAACACCGCCTCGAATACGTCGCCACGCTGAACGGCGTCGAGATCTACAACGATTCAAAAGCGACGAATGTCGATGCGACTGCCAAGGCGATTGCCGCCTTCCCCGGCAATATTCATCTCATCCTCGGCGGCAAAGACAAGAACTCCGACTACACCGAGCTTTCCGAACTGCTTCGCTCGCGCGTGAAGGCCGTCTATACCATTGGCTCGGCCGCAGCCAAAATCGAGTCGCAACTGCGCGGCGTGGTCACCATCCACTCCTGCGAAACGCTGGACAAGGCCGTCAGCGCCATCGCTACCGCCGCTCACCCCGGCGACACTGTGCTCCTCGCTCCGGCCTGCTCCAGCTTCGACCAGTTCGAAAGCTACGAGCATCGCGGCCGCGTCTTCAAGGAGTTGGTCAACGAGTGGCGTGGCTGGAAAGTCTGGCAGAACGCGTAGAGCGGAAGACATTTCAATTCATTGTCATTCTGAGCGCAGCGTAGCGCAGTCGAAGGATCTGCGGTTGCTCTTCGCCCTTCCTGCGCCGGCGAATTGATCACTTTGGTCCCCGCCATCACTCCCCCGCGAATCTCCACAGCCCACCCGTGAAACCATACCTTCAGACTCTTTCAAGTCGAGAAGAAAAATGGCAAAGCGCGTTGGCGTCGACAAGTGGATATTCTTTACCACCCTGCTGCTGGTCGTCGCCGGCCTGGTCATGGTTTTCTCCGCCTCCGCCGTCGTTGCCGAGGAGCGCTACCACTCCCCCTACGGCTTCGTCACCCGCCAGGCGCTATGGGCCGTCGCCGGCATCTTCACCATGATCGTGCTCTCGCGCATCGATTACATGCGCTACAACTCCCCGCGCTTCATCTATCCCGCGCTCACCGTTACCACCCTGCTGCTGGTCATCGTCCTCTTCTTTCGCGACTCCCACCACACCCATCGCTGGATCCGCTTTGGCGGTTTCTTTACCTTTCAGCCTTCTGAGATCGCCAAGCCCGTCATCATTCTTTTCCTAGCATGGTTTCTCTCGACGCGCCTCGGCCAGATGCACGACTGGCGTAACACCCTGCTGCGCGCCGCCATGATGCCCGTCGTCTTCATGCTGCTGATCGTCAAGCAGCCCGACCTCGGCACCGCTCTTGTGGTTGGCGGAGTCTCCGCCATGATGCTCATCCTCGCCGGCATGGACTGGAAGTATCTCTTCCTCGCCCTCGCCGCCGCCGCGCCGCCCCTCGCCATGCTGCTTTTCTGGGTGCCGTGGCGCCGCGCCCGCATGCTGGCCTTCATGCATCCCGACCTCGACCCCCAGGGCGCCGGATTCCACATCAATCAATCCCTCATCGCCGTTGGCACCGGCGGCTTCACCGGCCGCGGCTACATGGAGGGTATGCAGAAGCTCTTCTATCTGCCCGAAGCCCACACCGACTTCATCTACGCCAACATCGCGGAAGAGCTCGGCTTCGTCGGCGCCATATGCATCCTCGCGCTCTTCGTCGTTCTCGGATACCGCGGCCTTCGCACCGCCTACCGCTCCACCGATCCATTTGCCCGCCTCACCGCCTTCGGACTCACCACCGCCATCCTGCTCCAGGCTTTCTTCAACATCAGCGTCGTCCTCTCGCTGCTGCCCACCAAGGGAATCCCCCTTCCCTTTATCTCCTCCGGGGGAACAAGCCTCTTTTTCACGCTGGCTGGCATCGGCATCCTGCTTAACATCAGCAAGAAAGTCGATTGAACCTCTTTCGCACCTTGCGTCAGGCCGGGCTGATTCGCCCCATTTTTTCTTGACAACCCACCTTGTTCCCTTCATTGTTGCTCTTGCTTCCATAGCTCGCGCGTGTTCCGTAACGTGAAGCGTTCGCACTTTCAAGTCCTACAATTTCTTGATTCCAGGCCTCTCAAGGAGATTTCCCCCATGCGTATTCCCCCGCGTGTTCTGTTGCTCTGTGTCTTGTGTTGTTTTCCCACTCTCAGCTTTGCCCAGGCCGTTAGTCTCGTCTCTGGCGGAGCTCACCCCGCCCATCCCGGATATGCGGAACGGGCGCCCGTCCCGGTCTCCAGCGTTTCCGCCGGCTACTCCATCAACGCCATCACCATCAATGCCGCTACCGGCAAAGTGATCAGCGGCGCCTCAGGCACCGCGCACATTACCGCCAACCGCAACGCCGCCACCGAAGCCGCCAGCAACAACAACTTCGACCTCGGCGACACACGCAACAACCAGCCCACCATCGATGGCCTCAATACCATCGCCACCTTTGACGGCGCGTTCGTCGCCGAGGCCGGCGGCAGCCAAGACGGGAATTTTCGCTTCACCATGATCGGCAACGATCCCAGGGTCGGCGGATCCACCGTCTACCCGGCGAATATCGACGAGGTTTCCCTCCAGCTTCTGAACGCCGACGGCAGCGTATTCAAAACTGTCCCCTTCGGCCCCTTCGAGCAGAAGGTCCTCAACTCGCCCAACTTCGTGCCTCTTAATTACCGATCGGGCCACAATATTGAGTATGCCGACGCCGCCCACCGCGCCGAGTTCTTCAACATCATGAAGAGCAACTGGCACACCGTGATCTCTCCCCAGGTGGTCAACCGCGTCACCATCACGGTTCCGTTCACCGTCGACATCGAGCTTGAGAACGGCGACACCGTGCAGGCCCGCGCGTACTTCACCGGAACGGCCGCCGACGGCAGCACCTTCGTCGAAATGTTGTCTCCGCTGTTTAACTTCTTCTTTGACAACGAAGTTGTGAACGAGATCAACCTCGGCAACTTCACCACCAACAGCATCAACATGACGCTCTTCCCCAACACCTTCCTCTTCGATCTCAATACGAGCAACCCGAACACACCCGGCAGCTGCTGCGAACTCGGCTTCCACACGTATTTCCTCGAAGGCGGAGTCTTCCCGCAGCCGCGCTGGATCACGGAATATGCAAGCTGGATCTCGCCCGGTCTCTTTGGTGCCGGATTCCAGGACGTGACCGCACTCTCGCACGAAACCAGCGAGTCCTTCGACGATCCGTTCATCGATAACTCGACCCCGAACTGGCAGTTCCCGGGTCAGCCCGCGAACTCCACCGTGTGCCAGGCCAATCTTGAAATAGCTGATCCCATCGAGGGACTGGCCAACGCAACCAGCGCCATCGAGGTCAAGCAGCACGGGACCAACACCACCTACCACCCGCAAAACGTCGCACTCTACCAGTGGTTCGAAATGGGAGCAACCTCCAGCGCGATCGACGGCGCCTTCAGCTTCCCCAACGAGACGGTGTTGCCCACCTCAGCCATTCCGTGCCCGGGATCGTAAACACAGAAGTGTCATCCTGAGCATCGCGAAGGACCTGCTTCTGAAATCCTGACCCCTTTCATGCGTGCGGTTTGCGCTTGAAGGGCACGAATGACTTCATCGTCAGCGAACCAGAGCCAGGCCGGAGATCGCCAGTTACAGCGGCCGGCACCGCCAATCGGTCCACCGACCCCTTCAGAAACCACGGAAGTGTTTTTCCTGAGCGCAGCACGCATACAACCCCGCAAACGCTTTGTTTGTTGAGTAGTGGGGCGAAGGATCGTCTTATGATCGGGGGTACCCCGGCCAGATTATCTCCATTTCACTGACCCATAAGTAACTCTCGTTGGTGTTATTGGCACCTTTTCCACATGTGGTAAGCTCTCACTACTACGCGGCCCCCGAACGAGAAAAAGAGATAATCCCCGCAGGAATTGCGGCTCGGGACGCTTCCTCCGGACTCAGCATGTTCAGCCGCTAAGTCCCGTTCCCCCATCGCTTGCAGGCGATGCTGATGGGGCGTTTGTGTCCAGCAGTTTTTCCAGCACCGTGTACCCCACGGTTCATGGAGGAGAGTGTATGTCTTCCGCGACTTTCGCGCGCACTGGCGCACCACTGACTATCTATCTGGGCGATCTCACGTACACCACGCTCTCCCTCGCCACGGACGCCTTTCCGCTGAACGTCGGCTTTATCGCTGCCTATGCCAAAAAGTGCTACGGCAACGATATCGATATCCGCCTGTTTAAATACATTCCCGATCTCGAGCAGGCACTCGCCGAAAAGCCACCCCATATCCTCGGGCTCAGCAACTATCCCTGGAACTTCAACCTGGGATTGGAATTCTTCCGCATGGCGCGCGAGAGCTGCCCGGCCACAATTCGCGTGATGGGCGGCCCCAATTTTTCGCTGGAAGACGAACCGCGTAAGCAGTTCATCCGCCAGCATCCTGAGATCGATTTCTATTGTTATCTCGAAGGCGAACAAGCGTTTGCCAACCTCATCGCACGCGCCATGGAAACGGGCGTCAGCCGCGAGAAAATGAAGAGCTCGCCGATCGACGGATTCATTCATGGCGTCGGTGACTCGGAAGTGATGTGCGGCAGCGTGTTGCCGCGCCGTCGCGAACTCGATGAGATTCCTTCTCCTTATCTCACCGGGCTCATGGACAAATTCTTCGACGGCATCCTTTCGCCCATGATGGAGACGAATCGCGGATGCCCATTCTCTTGCACCTTCTGCCATGAAGGCAATTCGCTCATCTCCAAGGTGAATCAATTCAGCCTCGAACGAGTGAAGGCAGAGCTGGACTACATTGCAGACGCTGTCGAGCGCGCCCCCAACTTCATTTCAAATCTCATGTTCGCCGATCCCAATTTCGCCATGTACGAGCGCGATTACGAGATCGTGGAGCATATTGAATCGCTTCAGCAGAAATACAACTGGCCTCGCTCCATCTTCGCCTCCACAGGGAAGAACAAGAAAGAGCGCATCGCCAAAGCATTGCGCAAGCTGAATGGTTCAATGTCGATGTGGCTCTCTGTGCAATCGATGGATCCTGTCGTACTGAAGGAAATTCAGCGGGAGAACATCAGCACATCGCAGATGCTGGCTTTGTCGAATGTCTACCAGGAGTTTGGACTCCCTACGCTGTCGGAGTTGATTCTGGGCCTGCCTGGTGATTCTTACGAGCGCCACGTCAAATCACTTTCAGATGTTGTCGAAGCAGGCATCGACATCATCGATACCTACACATGCATGCTGCTCATGGGCACGAAGCTCAACACCGCGATGAGCCGCGCCACCTATAACATCGGCTCACATTTTCGCATTCTACCCCGAGATTTCGCCAGGCTCTCCAATGGACGCATCGCCGTCGAGATCGAAGAAGTCATCAGCTCGACCAACACGATGTCGTTCGACGATTATCAGGAAGCCAGAAAACTGCACCTCATGGTTGCTGTCGTTTACAACGGAGGTGGTTTCGGGCCCCTGCTGAGATTCCTTCGCTACAAGAAAACGCCAATCATCAGTTTTCTCCAGCGCGTTCTTGCCGAAATGGACACCGCCCCTGCCTCGGTCCAGAAGATATTTCACTCCTTCACGCGGCACACGAAAGAGGAGCTATGGACCTCAGAGGAGGATCTGCGCGCCTACGTGTATGCAGAGGGTAATTACGACAAGATGCTGAATGGAGAAATCGGCATCAATCTAATTCAGACCCATTCGGCAATGAGTCTCGCCGTGATGGATGATTGGGCTGAGTATGTCTTTCGCATCGCAGGATTGGTTCTTGGCGACAAGATGGGCGAGGAGTCAGAGGACGACGCGGAGTTCTCAGAAATCAAAGCTTTTTGTGCGGGAAGAACCCACAACCTCTGGGGATCTTCTACAGACGATCTCAACCCCGGCGCCGTTTTTCAATACGACATCGAAAAATGGCTGCAAGCTCCAGGATCCGCGCCACTCTCGGACTTCAGAGTCGAGGAACCGATCGTTATTGAATTTGGTTTCTCTCCCGAAAAGCAGGTCGAGCGGGCAGCGCTCATCCAGCGATACGGCACCACTCCCACGGGCGTTGGACGCATCATTATTCAGATGGGCCGCAACCGCATCTGGCGAGAGCCTCTCGTAGCGCAGGGTCCCGTGCATTTACCAGCAACGGAAGCCGCCGCCCGTCGCTGGCCCACGTAAGTTGGTTGACTGTACAAGGTCCCCGGGTCCCATGCTCCTATTGAGCTGAGGAGACCTCTCTGAGACATGCAATCGCTATATAGCGATCGCATCCTCACGCCTGCTTTCATGCTCGCCGCTACTTTCCAAAGACCTGCGCCAGCAATGGTCCAGCTTCCGCCGGGTGCCCCAGAGTCTGCCCAGAGCAAAGTCGAAGGGTCTCGTCCCTGAGACTTGGGAAAACCTGGAGCACACGCTTGGGTCTCCTTCCACTTGCCCACCCAGACCCCGCTCGAAGAAACTCTCTCCATGAAGAATCTCTACGAGCCCGGTGTGGCCAAACGGATCGACGAGCGTCTCGCGCAGCTCAAGCACGACAGCCCGCGCCAGTGGGGCAAAATGAACGCGGCCCAGGCCGTGGAACACTGCTCGCGCGCAATGGAGCTTGCCCTCGGCGACAGCCGCCCGGAGCGCATGTTTGTCGGGCGAGCCATCGGATGGGTCATTAAGCCCATGGTCGTTGGGAACGAAAAACCGTTGCGTCCCGGCTCGCCCACCGCCCCAAGCCTGGTTGTGGCCGACGACCGCGACCTCGACGTGGAGCGCCGCCGCCTCTCTGAGCTAGTCAACCGCTTTGTCGCATGTGGGCCTGCGGGTTGCACCTCGCATCCCCACACCTTCTTTGGCCGCCTCACGCCGGACGAGTGGGCGATTCTGATGTACAAGCACCTCGACCACCATCTCCGCCAGTTTGGTGTCTGAACCGTTCGGTGGCGCTGCCATCCGATCGTTCCCTCTTCTTGCACAAACTGAGATGCTGGGTGCCCCAGGTCTCGCTTCTGAGACCCGGGATTCGGTAAACCAACAACCTAATCCTCGCTTCAAACCTCAGCAGAGGTCGCATCATGGAACACAGCAGGATTCTGTTCATCGCGGGCTTTGGCCCTATTGTTCCGGACAGAGCGGCGAGTCGCAAACTCTACGGCGATGTTCTCGGCATTCGATTCAAGGAGGAGACCGGCGGCTATCTCCACACAGAATCCCTGGAAGGCGCAAAAACCTTCGCTCTGTGGCCGCTCTCTGAAGCCTCAAAGTCCTGTTTCGCCAAAGATACGTGGCCTCACGACATTCCGATCCCGCAGGCCTGGCTTGAATTCGATGTCGACGACGTTGAACAAGCCACGGCGGAACTGGAATCGAGAGGCTACAAAATGCTCGTCAGGAACAAGAAGGAGCCGTGGGGACAAATCGTCAGCCGTTTCCTCGCGCCCGAAGGACTACTGATCGGAATCACGTTCACCCCCTCGATGCGCAAAGAGAAATAAGGCACTCTTAGGTCGCTGCGGGGCTTCAGCCCCAACCCGTCCGCTGTGCAAGCCCGCTGATCCGTTTTGTAACTCACGATCTTTCACCGCTTGTTCGTCGCAGACCGTTTCACTACGATTGATCCTCCAAATTTCCCGACCGCGGGAGCGATCATGAAACTCGGCGTATGGGTTCTCGGGCTGGCATCCATTGCCGCCGGCGTCCTCGACCTTATCTGGGGCGAGTTTGAGTCGGCGCATCAGCCTGTCCAGGCATTTGGCGATCACATTCCCGGCGTCACCTTCTTCGCCTACGTTACCGCCATCTGGCTCATCGTGGGAGGCGCGGCCATCTTGTATGAACGCACCGAGCGCATCGGCGCTGTGATGCTGGCCGTCATCTACACCGTCTTCGCCATCTTCTGGTTGCCGCGCTTTTACACGGCGCCCCACTACCGCGGATATCGCCTCAGCGTCTACATCGGAGTACTGGGCGGGCCCGGCGGGCAGTTGATCGTCACCATCGGCGCGCTCCTGGTCTACGCAAAGCTGTCCGCACGCGCTCTCTCTGCACGACAAGCGACGGTGGCGCGCTGGGTCTTCGGATTATTCGTAGCCGACTTCGGTATCGTGCACCTCCTCGACATTGCGGAGCCCGCCGGCATGGTGCCCGCGTGGATGCCGCTGGGAGGAGCATTCTGGGCGGTGGTCAGCGGCATCGCCTTCATCCTCGCTGGCCTCGGAATCGTTTCGGGCGTTCTCGACGTGCTGGCCGCCCGGCTGCTCGCCCTTATGTTTCTGCTTTTCAGCATTCTGGTGCTGACGCCGAACGCCTTCGCCACTCCGCATGAACACACGACGTGGGGCGGCGACGCATACAATCTCGCAGCCGTAGGCGCAACCTTGATCTTCACCGACTGGCTCGCCACGCAGCGCGAGAGTACCCGCGCCCACTTCCGCATGAACTGAAAACCCGGATCTCCAGCGACGCTCACTCACCACTTGCCTGGGTGCCCCAGGTCTCGACTTTGAGACCTGGGAGGCTAGGAAGGCGCGTTTACTTTCCGTAGTACTTCGCCATCGAGGCGCCTGCGGCATTGTCATCGACAACAACGTGGCCGTGGATCTCCAGCACGTCGGCCCACTTCACGGCTCCTTCAAACAGGGCTTCGGGGCTGCTGGTTTCGAAGAGGGCGAATCCTCCGCTGCCATCGGCATTGTGCCAGCGTCCCAGCAGGGTCGTACCTTCCACGGGTGCGGCCTGACCGGCGAGGAACCGTGCAGCCGCTTCCTTCAGAAAGCCGGGCCGCACACTAAACGTAGTCATCACTTTCATACAAACCTCCAGATGAGAATTTCTTCGGGGAAAAATGCTCAGCAATGTTCGAAGGCCAAAAGTATAGCGCAGAGGCATTGCACCGCCTGAAAAATTGAGCGCCACGAAGGGCTCACCGAGTCTGCAAAAAAATAAATCCCAAAAATCGACCGAAGATTTGCAGGTTATTTCGCCGGCTTGTTCATAATGGAAATAGGAGAACTTCGGGACGCTGAGTGGCAGCCGCCCTCGGTCACGAAACTTCCGTAAGTCATTTCAGAAGAAGAATCTATAGCTATCGTGTTTGTTTGGGATAATCTGCAGAGAAGTCCGCCACCGGGCCATTGAAAACAGATAACTTCTCAAAAGAGACGGGTATAGACCCCCCTCTTTAAGTATGGGGACCTTGAAGCTGGAATCCTGCCGCACCATCAATCCCCGGCCAGCGATACCAACCGGTTGGCGATGTCCTCCGCAGCCTGTGGATGAGATTGAGTCAACGCCGCGGCAGACATGGCCGTTAGCCGTTCATGCGACCCAAGCAGCTGTATGAGGACGTCGATGACCTGGTCGTGATCGGCGAGATCGGATTCTTTCAGCATCACCGCGGCTTCGGCCTTGACCATCTCTTCGGCGTTGCGGGTCTGGTGATCGTCGGCCGCGGCGGCGAAGGGAACCAGCAGCGCCGGCTTGCCCGCAGCAGCGAGTTCAGCGACGGTAGAGGCTCCACTGCGCGACATCACTAGATTGGCCTGAGCGAACCGCGCGGGCATGTCATCGAGAAATCCGCTGACTTGCCATTGCGCGGGATTGGCGCCGCTCGCCTTGTAGGCAGCTTCGGTGGCGTCGACATGGCGCACGCCAGCCTGGTGGAGAATGGTGAGTCCAGGGACAGACGCAAATAGGTCAGGCGCGATGGATGGCAGCGTGTTGTTGAAGAGCCGCGCACCCTGCGATCCCCCAAAGACCAGCAGGTGTGGAGCCTCCCCGGTCGCGGGTGGCAGCTTGAAGAAATCCGGCCGCACCGGGATGCCGGTCACCTCCGCATTACGAAAGAAAATTGCCGCCGAAGGGAAATTCACTGCCGCAGCCTGCACGCGCTTTCCCACCAGACGATTCGCGAGCCCCGGCATCGCGTTCGGCTCGAATACCATCGCAGGCACGCGCATCATCACCGCAGCGGCCATTCCCGGACCCGAAGCGTATCCTCCGACTCCGAACACGACATCCGGCTTGAATGTGAGGATGAGTCGCCGACACGCAAAGAGGCTGCGCGGGATATCGAGCATAGTGCGGATTCGCGTTGCCAGTGAGACGTTCTTGAGCGGTCCCACGTCGATCAGCCGCAGAGGAAAACCGGCTGCAGGAACCAGGCGCGACTCCATCCCACGCGATGTACCAACAAACAGCACTTCAGCCTGATGATGCGTGACAAGTTCATGGGCCACAGCGAGCGCCGGGATGATATGACCACCTGTGCCACCGCCGGCGATGAGGACGCGGAGGGACGAACGACTCTTGTTATCTGAGCTTGGTGCGGCAATGCCCATCTCTTCTATGGTATTTCGCGGCAGGGAGAGGGCGCATTGTGCGCCAGCGAGCCAGAACTCCGAAGGTTAACAGCGCGTCGCTGCCGACAGGTCGCATTGCGCCTTTGCTAAAGCTTGCTCGGCCGCAAAAGCAGCGATGCGCTCAAGCAGGACTTTGGGATGAACCGGCTTGGGTAGGATTTCCAATTGATGCCCTTTGCGCCAAGCGCCGGGCAGATGATCGGCAGTGTTCGCCTGGCCGGAGATGAGGATTACGAGACAAGCGGGGATGAACTCGAGAATACGGATTGCGGCTTCGATTCCGGTGATACCGCCCATCACAACATCGGTGATGAGGATATCGGGCTTGCGCTTTGCCGCCGTTGCCACCGCCTCCTCTCCGCTGCTGACAGTTTCGGTTTCGTAACCGTTTAGTCGCAGAATCTGCGACAACGTGTTCGCGATGACGCAATCATCATCTGCAATCAGGACGCGAAATCTCGGGGGAACTTCTTGCATTGAACTCTCCACGTGCTAAACGGAGGTTGAAGGGCACAACGGCCGAGCGTGTCTGCGGCACACCCGGCATGCTGCGCTCTGCGGGGTAATTCAATCAGGAGGGTAAGACTGAAGATCTTTCAGGTTGTCATTCCGGTGTAATTGGTTGGTCATTTCTCCTTGCATAAGGTTTCTGAAAAATGACGAGAAGATGACAACGCGCTGACACGCATTTCGCCTTTCGCGTTCATGCTGGACGCATTAGGAGGTCCAATATATGGATTCAAGCTGGACGAGCATGAAGGCGGAAATCAACCGCCGTTCATTTATAAGAAACGGACTCACGGCAGGCGTTGCAACGGCCGGTGCGGGACTTGCGATCGGGAGCCCAACCCTTTTGGGGGAGGATGAAGACAACGAGCACCGTGGCCGGTTAAGTCGCGGTGATGCTGCATTGCTTCGCTTTGCGGCAGCGGCGGAGATATTGGAAACGGATTTCTGGGTGCAGTACAACGAACTCGGCGGTGTGCAGGACAAGGAAGTGCCGGGCGGAAGCGGAAACCCGGCGTATACAGCGGCGCTTAGCGTTCTTGATGAAGATATGGCGCAGTATATTCACGACAACACGGATGATGAATTCACACATCAGAATTTTCTGAATGCCTATCTCAGGTCAAAAGGTGAAGAGCCGATAAGCCTGGAGGAATTTCGAACGCTTGATGGCAGTACGGCGACTGGTTCAAGCGGGAAGCTCCGGCTGACCAACCTGATGCGCCTGACGCTGGATACAAGTTGGTGGACACGCTACCGCAGCAGCAACCACAACCCCGATCTCGATCCGCATTTCACATTTCCGCAGGCCGTACCGAGCCTGGCGCTTGGCGAGCACACGGCGATTCCGCGTACGGATGACGACACGATGGATGCGAACTTTCTGCAGGCCATTGCGAACACCGCGGGTTTTCATTTCCCGACGATTGAGCAGGGCGGCAACAGTCTTTACCCGTCGATGGCGCAGCGTGCGACGAGCGTGGAGGTCCTCAGAATTCTCATCAGCATCGGGCCGACGGAAACGATGCATTTTCAGACATGGTCCGATAAGGCCGGTAATGCGCCGCCTCTGAGCGCCACCGATCCGAAGACGGGCGTGGAGGTCACGTTTCCCGATCTGAACTCCGCTCCTTTTGGAGGCGAGACATTCCAGACCAACCTGATCATGCCGGAGCCTTGTCCTTTTCTGAGCCGAAAGCTTCCGCCGTGTTCCATTATTCGACCGACTGAAACCAACGGTGTGGCAATGGGCGTGGTGAGTTTTCTTACCGCAATGGGCCTTTTCAAGGGGCAGTCGTCGGCCTTCATTGAGTTATTGCACGACCTGGCAAGGGATGCTGATCGCGCCAGGCGCGGGCAATAAGGCGTGCACTGGGGTGGTTCTCGACCTGGCGACTGAGGGAGGAGCCAACGAGAGCCTGCACGCAGCGAGGGGACAGACGGCTCTGTCCGCACCACAGGGTCGTCTGCCACTCGTCTCCAGGGAAAGACTATGAGGACGACGGAATGATCTACCTTGCGGTTCGACTGTCTCAAAACTCGGCGACGGTGAGGAATTTGTTTTCTAAGCCAGGTACGTTTGACCAGTTCTGGCTCGATCCCTCGTCGGACCATGATGAGGAAAGTCAAATTCGATTGCTCGATGACGAACTCGATCACGGGAGCGTGAAGTGGTATCGATCCCCCAGAGTCTCTTATGTACTAAGGACTCCCAGCTCCAATTGAGTTGGGTTGTCAGTTGCCGATGGATTGGCAGCAAACGTAAGGTGGCTTTCTTCACGGCACCTTCGGGGCCCGGTAGCCGGCTGCGTAGCGGACCCTTTCAATTACTTGACCACTGGGAAACGGCGCGGCGCATATGTTGACTGCGTCTTCGCCGTCAGCCTTCGAACACGCAAGGGAAGGGCATTGGAGACCGGTGGTGAATGCTTCCGGGTTGGGTTCCAACACCGGGGGACAGGAGACGATTCCTCCAGCGGGTCAGGTTGTAGCACAAAAGTAGTTTGCTGTCGCACGGTTTGTGCAATAGGATTCACGCTCGCTGCAGGGCTAGACTCCTTTTCATGGAGGTCGACATGAACCATCAAGCATATGCAGCCACTTATCACGCGGCAATGGAAGCGGCGACGGGCGAATTGGACAGTCTGTTCGAGGAGGCCAAGCGGCTGCGGAATCGCATGGAGCAGATCGACTCGGCCATCAGCGCACTGAAAGTCCTGGTTGGAACCGGCTCGGAAGCACCATCCGCAAGCTTGCTGGCGCAGGAGATGAGCTCCGACCCAGTCCCGATGAAGCAGCAGATCGACTCGGCACTCGGACTGGTCTTCGCATAAGCGAATGCGCGTAGTTCTGTGGCGCAGCACGCGACCGCACAGGGGCCTGAACTTCAAACCGAGCTGGTACTGAATTTCTTCTTCTACGCGAAGCGCAGGCACTTTCCAAATTTCATGGTGGCCAACGTGGCTGCGACTGGCCTCTTCATTGTTGCCACGACCGCCGCAATCAATTTGCTGTTTCCGGACGCAAGCATGACCCCCAGCGACATTAGCCTGGTGCGGTCATTGCTTTGGGCGGGTGCGATCATTCCGTATTTGCTAACGTCGGGCGAGATCAAAAGCCGATTTGTGAACTAAAGGCGCCGAGGCGCGAGCGCGTCGGACCATTGTCTCGATTGGTAGCGCTCATTTTTGCCGAACCGGCCGGGCCCTGACGAAATGTGTCAGTTCGTGGGGTAATTGCACATGCCGCCTCCGCAGCAGGCACCGGACGCGCAGGCAGGCGCCTGTGGCTGGCTCGCACCCTTGGTGATAGCGCCGGCACCGCCGCTGATCAGCCGTTTGACGTGGCCGCCGCACTGAGGGCATTGGTCGATCGCGGCGTCCGACATCTTCTGGCGCTGCTCGAAATGGCAGGCACATTCTTCGCAAAGATACCCGTATGCTGGCAAGAAATTTCCCTTCGGCACCATTCTAATAGTGTTCAGGCACGCTGGCATGAAATGACACAAAATGGCCTCTCATTTCTTCTGAGACTTTACCCATTTCCCGTGATAGGCTTTGCGCACTGAACCTCAGAACCGCCCACGGTCCTGCCAACTTCAAAGGGCAAGTTCTGTCCAGCCAACAAGGAGTGATGATCGTGCTTAAGCGCAAAACAGGAAATCTGTCACGGGTGAACCTGATTTCAACGAGCTTGGCCGCCATTATCGGCGCGACGCTCCTGACCGTGACCGGGGCGATGGGACAAGCTCCGGCACAGGGAGCACCCTCATTGACGTCCTATACGGCGCCGGATCAAAGCGCACAGGCCGGAGTGCCGCCGGGATGGAACGTGACCAAGGGCGCGGAGACGGTAATCCTCATGACCGGCCCCAACGGGGAGACGATCAATCTTGGTCTCACTTTTGTGGTCAGAAACGCAGCGTTTCAACTCGGGCAGCAGCCAAGCAATGGGATCGATCTTTCGATGCCCAATTCGGCAAGCCTCGATCAGAAGTTCACGATGCTGGAGCAGTGGGGCGCATCAATGAACAATAAGCCGGATCCCCAAATGAAGATCGCGTCGAGTACACCAATACAAGTGCCCATGCCAAATGTGCAGTGCGGCAGGCTCGCCGGCTCGTTCAACAGCATGACTGGTCCGGTCGCATTCGGCATGCTGATGTGTTCTCTACCGGTGGATACCGGTGGAACGTACAAGGTGATGTTCAAGCTGGCACAAGCTCCGCCAAATGTGGCAGCGCAGGAGAAGGCGTTGGCGGGGGCGGTTTTTGCCAGCTATAAGATCGCACCGGCCATGTTGCAGAAGAAACTCGCGCCTCACTTTGCGCCACCGCCGCCGATGCAGATGCCGCCGTCGGGTCCGGGCGGCGTGGGGGGGGGAGGGGGGATACCGGCGATACCGGATTCCACCAATTCGGAATGCTTTGACCTGGTGGTGATCCGCGAGACGCCGAAGTATCAGTTGCCCAGAAAGTGCGGCGGAACTGCGCCGGATTAATAGACTACGGTGGTGCGGGGGGCCCTTGACTGATCCGCCATAATGAATCGGTGGGCGACCGGAGACTTCAGCCACGCCCGCTTTGAGGGTGACGGATGGACGTTGCCACGGCAATCGAGCAGACAACAGCAGAAGGTGCGGCAGAAGATTGGAGCGCGGGCAAACGGCTCGCGTTCCGATTCTGTTTTGCCTACTTCGGCCTCTATTGCCTTTGCGGGATGTTTCAGGCCGTCATCCCGATTCCCAAGATCGAAGTGCCTGATCCCGGAACATTGTGGCCCTTTCGGCAGGTTGTCTTCTGGGTCGCGGCACATCTGTTCG
>NZ_DATHHT010000010.1:0-2658 GCF_035317045.1 Occallatibacter sp. | reverse complement strand
AAACTGCGGAATTAAATATTGTGCGTGGCACACCGTCAATTTGTGGTCCGTCTCCGAAATAATAAGTGCTTGCGGCAGAATTCAGCGTGCCGTAATGAACGGTCGACCTTTTTTGGTGATCTGGCGCCACGAACGAGAGGAGAAATAGTCGATGTCGCACCATTACTCCGGTCCCGACTTCGGGTTCCCGCGCGGAGACGCGCGCTTGGACCTCACCGATCTGTATGCCTTCCCCAAGCCAGGGGACGCGGGCAAGTCGATCCTGGTCATGGACGTGCACCCGTCCGCCGCCAAGAAGCCGCCGGGGCCCACCACTACGGAGCCCTTCGCGCCCGAGGCCATCTACGAGCTGAAGGTTGACACGGACGGCGATGCCGTCGCCAATATCGCCTACCGCGTGCGGTTCTCGGCGTCCAAAGGTGGAGCACAGACCGCAACACTGCGCCGCGTTGAGGACGCGCAGGCCGCCGGGACAGGCGACGGCGGGCAAGCCATCTTCGAGGGGGCGCCGGTCTCGACAGGACGGGAGGCGCAAGTGACGGAGGTCGGCAACTACCGCTTCTTCGCGGGCTGGCGCAGCGACCCCTTCTTCTTCGACGTGGAGGGCGCGTTGAACAACCTGCAGTTCACTGGCGACGATTACTTCTCCGATAAGGACGTGTGCAGCATCGTGTTGGAGCTGCCCAACTCGGCCCTGGGGTCCAAAGCGGTTGGCCTGTGGGCCCGCACGCTAGTTCCGGCGGACGGGGCGGGCGGGGGCTGGGTCCAGGCGGACCGCGGCGCGCTCCCCGCACAAACTCCCTTCCTTGCCGGCGAGCAGAACGCTGCCTACCTCGATGGGGAGCCGGTGGACGATGCCCGCTTCGTGGCCGTCTTCGCGCACGCGCTGGAGCACGCGGGTGGGTATACGCCGGAGGAAGCAAAGCGGGTTGCAGGGAAACTGCTGCCGGACCTCCTGCGCTATGACCCCACGCGCCCGGCGTCCTTTCCGGCCAACGGCCGGGCACTTACCGACGACGTCCAGGATGCCTTCCTAGCTATCCTCACAAATGGGAAGGTCACGGAGGATAAAGTAGGGCCCCACCACGATCTGCTCACCGAATTCCCCTACCTCGGGCCGCCCCACAACGCCTGAAAGGGCTTGATGGTGGTTGTTGTACGCGATTCGGTCAGCGCGCGGTTCCACTTAGCGCCGGCGAACGTTATTTCGAACTTACCGATTCGAGTAAACAATTGGATCGCGCTCGAAAAGCACTCGGCCTAAAGGAAAACGAAGCGCTGCTTGTGTTCACCGACGGAGAGAAAGAATTCGCGGTGGCGACGGACGTGCATTAAGCGCTTACTTGATCGAAATCGATAGTCCATTCAGCGGTAAAGAACACGTCTCGGCGTTTCTTGATTAGGGATTAGAACTGAAACAGTGCAACACACTGCGAGGGGAGGAAGCCAGGAACTAACGGGGACTTAACCTGGCGCGGTGTTTATGAATAAGCACGGCCTCCAATAACCGCCTCTCCGCACCTAGTGCAGGCTCGCAGCGGCCGCTTTAATGTTTCGTTTGCAGCAAGGGATGCGGCCGCACAAATTGCTTCAAGAAACGATAAATGATTTCAACCGAAAAGACGCAGTTGCGTCGTCGGTCTTTGGAATGACGCGCAAGAGAGTTTCGGACGCGCGCACATTCGGTTGCGCCTGCAGGATATGGCAAACATCGAAGCGATTTGCTCGGCGAAGATACCTTCGCCAGTCATGCGCGTGTGCCATTGGGAATTGTTCAGCCGGTTTCCTCGCAAATTGCGGATGCGTCCCAGCACCTTCTCTTTGCGCTCGGGAAAATGTTCCTCGAGCCAATGTTCAAATAGTGGCGCGACCACCCACGGCAGGCGAACAATTGTGTATCCGGCAAATTGAGCACCCGCTTTTGCGCAGGCGTCAATAATCTTCGGAACTTCATGATCGGTGAGCCCAGGGATGATCGGTGCAACCATTACGCCGGTTGGGATTCCGGCGCTGCGAAGTTGCCGGATCGCATCGAGGCGCGCTTGGGGGGACGACGTCCGCGGCTCAAGCACTCGCTGCAAATTCGAGTCCAGCGAAGTTACTGAAATATTTACAGCCACTCCATTATGCGCGGCGAGATCGCGCAAAAGATCGACGTCGCGTGTAACAAGGCGGTTCTTTGTGATGATCGCCACCGGATTGCGAAATCTGGCGAGCACTTCGAGACAGCCGCGAGTAATGCCGAGCTTTCGCTCGACCGGCTGATACGGATCGGTCACGCCACTCAGCACCAGCGTTTGCGGCTGCCACCGCGGCGATTCCAGTTCAGCGCGCAACAACTCCGGCGCGCTTGTTTTAACCATGATCTTGCTTTCGAAATCGAGTCCGGCGGAAAAGCCGAGATATTCGTGCGTTGGTCGTGCGTAACAATAGATGCAGCCATGTTCGCACCCTCGATACGGATTCAGGCTTGTCTCAAACCCGACATCCGGACTGTTGTTACGAGTGATGACCGATTTGGTTTCGTCGCGAAAATATTGCGTTCCGCGTTGCGGCCGTTCTTCCGTTTCAGGATCAACGTCGACAACATCGACGTCATTTAGATCGACATGCAGCTTTTCGAAGCGATTTGCGGGGCTCCAGGAGGCACCACGTCCG
>NZ_DATHHT010000009.1:0-7866 GCF_035317045.1 Occallatibacter sp. | reverse complement strand
TGTGGCTCGCAACAGCACTTCCTGTAACTTCATCGCCCGCTCCGCTGCGGTCCTCGGATAGATCTCCATGCTCTCGCGCATGGCTCCATCCTCGCCGCCCGAAAAGCGGACATATCACTTGCTAAAAACACCGGACATATTATGTGCTAACGACAACCGCCCACTCGTCAGTAACACATCGGTCAACAGCGAGTCCGCGGTGAGCGGGGCCCCTTCTACCCATGAGAGAACGAACGACTATTGGCCGGTGTCGGGGAGTTTGTAGGGTTTGGAGAGCCACTGGCGGGCTTCATTGACGGCGCCCTGGGTGTTGTCGTTGGTCTGGACGGCAAGACGGTATTCGTTGACGGCTCGGTCGCGCTGGCCGGTGATGTCGAAGATTTTGCCGAGAGCGATATGGCTCCAGACTTCGGTCCAGCGAGGTTCGCCGTCGCCTCGGAGGGCGTCGCGATACGAATTCACGGCGGCCTGGAAGTTGCGCTGGGTGAAGAGCACTTCGCCGATGCGATAGCTGGCCAGCGAGCTTTGGGGATTGGCCTGGAGAGCCTTCTGATATTCGGCGAGGGCGCCAACGAGATCGTTCTGCGCGACAAGCTGCTGGCCCTTGAGGATGGCAATGCGCACCTGGAGGTCAGGTGAGGACTTGAGCACCCAGTCGCCGGGATCGACAACGATGTGGCGCGGGCGCCCGAAGGTGTCGACAACATATTGGGAGTCGGTGCCGACGACGTCGACTTTCTGGTCCACCGTCTTGCCATCGGTATCAACGCGCAGATCGACGGGCATGCGGAAGAGGTCGAGGTCCTGGTTGATCTGGCCAATCGTGCGGAATCCCTTGTTATTGCCCAGGCGGTAGACGGCGTATTTGTTGGTGAAGGTGGGCGCGCCGGTGCCGTCGATCCACTGCGAGAAGAAGGGAAGGAGTTGCTCCTGACTCTGGGCTTCGGCGACCTTCTCGAAATCCGAAGCGCGAATGGATTTGTCGGTGTACTGGCTGAGCGCGCCTTTGAGCGTGGCGAGGAAGGCCTTGTCGCCAATCTCTCCGCGCAGCATGTGGAAGATCATGGCTCCCTTTTCGAGGGACATGGACTGGAATTCCGGCGAGAAGGGATTGAGGCGCGCGGAACTGGACAGGGGAATGGTGTCGTAGGCGAGCGCGCCGGCGGAGACGTCTTCCAGCGCGGTCTTGAGGGCGCTTTTGCCGTTTTCGTCTTCGATAAACATCAACTCGCCATAACGCGACATGCCGTTGGTGATCCACGCGTCGCTGAGGGTGCGGGGGCTGACTTCGGAGCCCCACCACTGGTGGGCGATGGTGTTGGCGAGGAGGCGGATGCCGGACTTGTCGCCGACGCGGGAGCCCATGATGGCGGCCAATTCAGGCGCCCAGACGGCGGGTAGGGTGTCGTCGGGGATTTCAACAACGTTGAGATGGGAGGATTCAAGCGCGCCGAATCTGTCGGTGAAGAAATCGAATTCGCGAGTAGCGGTTTGCGCGAGCTGGTTTGCCGAGGCCTGGTGGGCGACGGTGAGATAGACCTTGACGTTGCCGCTGCCGACGGAGATGGGGCCAACGAATCGACCGGCGATGATTGTTCCGGGGAAGCCGGGCTTATTCCAGTTGAAGTCGTATTGGTCGCCGGGTTTTCCGCCGGCGAGCGTGACGGAATGGGCAGAACCCTGAGCGCCGCTGGAGAAGACCTTCATGCCCTGCGGGACACGGAAGTGGATCTCTGCGGTGAACCGGTCGGTCATGTAGCCGGAGGTGGGGAACCAGCGCGCGGGGTAGAGAAGGTAGGTGATGGGCTCCTGGATAGCGGCGAGCTTCAGACCTTCGATGGGTCCGTCTTCACTGCCGGTGATGGTGCCGTCGTATTCAAATGTCCAGTGAGCGGCCTGGCTGGGGGCGAACGCGGTTGCCGGAGTGACGCGGATGGTGCCGTCGGCCGAGCGCTCGCCGGTGAGGACTTTTCCGGAGTCGTCGGTGATCTTGTTGATCTTCAGCGCGGGATGAAATCCGAAGCTGACCATCTCTGAGTTTTCAGGCGCCGTGAACGTGACGGTCGCCTTGGCGGCGAGATGGTGCGTAGCGGGGTCGATCTCGGCGTCAATGACGTATCCAGTGACTTCGAGCGTGGGACGTTCGGGCCGTTGCGCGGCGAGGGGGTGGGACGTGAAAAAGCCGACGCCAAGAATCAAGAGCGCCGCCCAAGGGCCAAATCCGCGGGTCGCCAACGACCTGCGGACAAACGATTTCAGATTCAGCATTTCCAGTGTTAGACGCATTTTCTTCCTAATCGCGACGAAGCTTTGTATTGTCATTTCTCCGCAGCCTGCAACCTCAGGATTGTACGGATTCGGAGACGGGTAAGGCATTGCCGATCTGCCTGATTGTGATGCCTGCGACACGACTTATGGCGGTTTCGACCTCGTCCCCCAACCCGGACTCGCCGGGGGTGAGAAGGCCTCGAAAACGGGCCAGCTCCTTCATCATGGACTGGCGAAGTGGCCCGTCGGGTAGCAGGGGCTCGATTTGGCGGACGATATTGGCGGCGGTGAAGTCGGCCTGGATGAGCTCGGGGACGACCATTTTGCCGGCAATGAGGTTGGCCATGGCGACGTAGGGGACTTTGACTACGCGGCGGGCGATTTCATAGGTGAGGGGCGAAACCCGATAGACAACGACGAAGGGGTTTCCGATAAGCGCGGCTTCGACGGTGGCGGTTCCGCTGGCAACGACGGAGGCGCGGGCATGCAGAAGGGAGGCGCGCGCGTCATCGACTAGCTGGACGGGGAGGCCCTCACCGTGGTGCTTGACCAGGCCCGCAAGCATCTTGCGCTGGGATGCGTTGAGAGTCGGAGCGAGGGGGATGATGAATTCGAATTCTTTGCGCGGGCTGGTGGCGCGGGGTCCGCGGAGGGTGAGAATGCGGGCAGCAGAGAGCATCTGGGGCAGGTTGTCGCCGATCTCCTTGGCGCGGCTGCCGGGCAACAGCGCGATCCACGAGCGCGAGGAGTTGAGCGAGCTTTCACGGGCAAAGCGCTCACGGGTGATGGAGGGCAGAGGCAGGTCGGCGAGCGGGTGACCGACGAATTCGGCGGAGACGCCGTGTTCGCGATAGAAGGCCTGTTCGAAGGGGAAGATCACAAGCATTTTGTCGACGAACTTCTGCACAAGCTTGATACGTTTCTTCTTCCACGCCCAGATTTGAGGGCTGACGAAAAAAATGACGGGAACGCCCAGGCGGCGGAACTCCTGTGCGAGCTTGAAGTGAATGTCGGGGAAGTCGATGAGGACAGCAATAACGGGAGGGTGGGTGCGGATCGCGCTCTTGAGTTTCTGATATTCGCGGTAGATGCGCGGCAGGTGCTGGATGACTTCGGTGATGCCCATAACGGCCATGTCTTCAGAGCGAACGATCTGGCGAAGTCCCGCCCTGACCATGCGCGCCCCACCCATCCCGACGAAGCGAGCGTGGCGGCCCTCTACGGCGAGCTGGCCGCGCAACTCTTCCACCAGCATGGCGCCGTAGAGCTCGCCGCTGGCTTCGCCGGCGGAGATGAAGATGGTGGGCTCGGACATCCGTGCGCCTCGTCCCGCGCTGGAAACATGATAAAGGGTTGGGGATGCAGAGAATTTGGATGGGTTGACGAAAGAGCGGCGGACGGGGAGGCAAAGCCGGATTGTGGGGTGGAGAATTTTGGAGCAGGAAAAGGTTCGAATGCGCTGGGTTGCCGAGGGCAAGTGACGCGTGAACAGATACGGGTAGTTATGGGGCCGGGTGTGCCGAGGCCGCGGCTCTTGCAAGCTCGCCGATAGTCGCCAAAGAACTATGCGAGCGACGTTTCATTTTCCGCGACAACGAATGGGGTACTGTCTTTGAGGCGAAGAATCAAGGCCTGCATATCCATGTAGTTTGTTCCCTCCTTGATCTGGCTGCCACTTACGGTCAGGAAGGATGAGCCTTCGAGAGTCTCCTGCTTCATGGTCGGCGCGAAGCCGAGATGTTCGCCGAGATGGGTCATGGTCGCAGTCCAGGCGACTGCGACTCTGTCGCCCTCCGAAACAATCTCACGCACCGTGATCCGTAGATCGGGGAAGGCTCCAAGGAATATGCGGTGAATGCTTTTGAAGTTCTCGGGCCCGACCAGAACAGAGTTCGGTTCGGGGAATCCGTAGGCCTTGCCTCCCGGAGCGAACATCTCATCGATTGCTTCTTCGCTCTGCTGGTTCCATACTTCCTCAAACCAGCGCCGGACCAATTTTTTGTTCTCTTCAGACATGCAGACCTCCAAATGAGACGGGTCGTAGAGAGCGCTAAGCATAGCAATAGACTGGAGCGAGAACAAGGGAAATTCCGATGCGGGCCAGCTGATTTGTGCGCGTGCGACAGGCGACATTTGGTAGACTCTGCCAGACCCGGATGGGATCCCCAGTCAATTCATGAAAGCCCCGCGGGCATGGAGGTTGTATGCAAGAGCGAAATCAGGCCCAGGCTCCTCTGAATCCGGGCATTGTTTTTGACATGGTGCAGGCGGTTCAGAAGACGGCAGCACTGAAGGCTGCGATCGATCTGGATATTTTCAGGTCGGTCGGACAGGGGCCGGGCGACGTCGCTTCGATTGCACGTCACGCGAAGGCCTCGGAGCGCGGTATTCGCATTCTTTGTGATTTTCTGGTGATCAACGGTTTGCTGGCGAAGGAAGCGAACTGCTACAAGCACACGCCGAACAGCGCTGCATTTCTCGATCCTGTGTCGCCGGCGTGCATGGCATCGGTGGCGCACTTTATGAGCCGGCCGGAACTGATTTCTGGACTTACGGGGCTTGCTGATGTGGTGCGCGCAGGGCGAACGCACCTTCCGGGCGAGGGAAGTGTCGAGCCGGAGAATCCTCTGTGGGTGGAGTTTGCGGAGAACATGGCGCCGATGATGGGTCCGATGGCGGGGCCGCTGGGCGCGGTGGTGCTGGAGGGACACGAAGGGCCGATGCATGTGCTGGATATTGCGGCCGGACATGGACTTTTCGGGATTGAAATTGCGAAGCAGAACAAGCAGGCGCAGGTGACAGGGCTGGACTGGGCACCGGTTCTGCGCGTGGCGTTGCGCAATGCGGAGAAGGCAGGCGTACAGGATCGATACAACATGCTGCCGGGAAGCGCGTTCGACGTGGAGTTTGGCGGACCGTACGATGCAGTGCTGCTCACGAACTTTCTGCATCACTTTGACAAACCGACGTGCGTGGGCCTGTTGAAGAAGGTGCATTCTTCACTGAAGCCGGGCGGGAGAGCGGCAACGCTCGAATTTGTGCCGAACGAAGATCGGGTATCACCGCCGATGCCGGCTGGGTTTGCGATGACGATGCTCACCACCACGACGGCGGGCGATGCGTACCCGTTCAGCGAACTGCACTCGATGTATGAGGAAGCGGGATTCAAGGGCACGAAGGCGCACCCGATCCCGATGAGTCCGCACACGATTGTGATGGGGGACGCCTGAGCTCAGTGAAAGCGAAATCCGAGAGTGTTTTGAAAGCGCAACTTAAGGGTTGCGCTTTCTCAGTCTCCGGTGTAGAGGCGTGAAACGAGATCGCGGACGATGGGGTAGCACTCGCACGCGGTTTTCTCAAGGCCCTGCTGATCGATGACTTGTATGTGTCCCCGGGTGTATTTAATGAGGCCGCTGCGCTGTAGCGTTCCGGCGGCGAGGGTGACGCTGGTACGCCGGGCGCCCAGCATTTCTGCGAGAAACTCCTGAGTCAGCACAAAATTATTGGATTCAAGGCGGTCCCGGACCATCAGCAACCAGCGGGCGAGGCGTTCTTCGATCTCGTGGAGGCCATGGCAGGCTGCCAGTTGGCTAAGAATGAAGCCCTGGCTTTGCACACACTCCAGAATGCGTTGAGAAAGCGATCCGGGTACGAGAAAGAGCTGCTGCAATTCAGCGAAAGGCATGCGCAGGGCGGTCCCTTCACTTTGAATGAAGGCCGTCGTGGGGGCCGAGGCGGGTCCAAGAAGGTGAATCCCCTCAACGAGGCCTTCACGGCCAATCACGCCGACTTCGGCGCCGATGCCGTCGGACATGAAGGTGACAACGGAGGCAATGCCGGAGGTCATGAAGTGCGCAAACGGGGGAATCTGGCCGGGGTTGGAGAGAACTGTCCCGACGGGCAAGTCGACTGGCTGGAGGCGGGCGAGCAGAGACGACTTCAGCTCAGGCGGAAGGGCATTGATGATCAAATTTGATAGTTCGGCGGCCATTGGGGAAATCCTTTGCGACAGTCGCAAGGGATTCCGCCCGATTGGCGGGAAGAGTTGCGCTCTGAATAGACGAGATCTATCGCTTCCTACGGACGACTATATGCCCGATACCGAACGGAAGAATGTTCAATACCGCACATAAGTGCAGAATTTATGAGATTTAGCCAGCCTTGGCGCTGAGAGGAATGGAGATACGAAATGCGGTTCCATTTCGAAAAGGTCGCGTTGTGGTGCGGCTGCGAATGCGGCCGTGATGCTTCTCGACGATGGATTTGGAGATGGAGAGGCCCAGGCCTGTGCCGTGCTCCTTTTTGGTAGTGAAGAAGGGGTCGAAGATTCTGGGCATGATGGGCGCGGGGATGCCGGGCCCGTTGTCGGCAACTGTGACGTGGGCTTCGTTGGCGCCGCGCCGGACGCTCACGGCAAGAGTGCCATTTTCGGGCAGGGCGTCGAGGGCGTTGGAGATGAGATTGGAGAACACCTGAAGCATGTCGCCGGCATGAACTTCGGCGGTGACGTCGGTCCTGAGGCGCTTGCGCAGAGTGATGTGCTTGGCGGAGATGCTCCTTTGATACACGCGCAGTGCGGCCTCGGCCAGGGTGGAGATGGTGGTGGATTCGCGGGTTTCGGGCGAGCGATAGAAGCTGAGCGTTTGCCGGGAGAGCTTGGTGAGGGTGCCGAGCTGTTCCTCGAGCATGGCGCTGAACATGCGAACCTGGGAGGGGTTATCTGCTTCCTGTTGAACGAGATAGTTGAGATTATGGACGGCTTCGAGAGGCCCGTTTATCTCGTGCATGACCATGGCTGCAAACTGACCAGCCACGACGAGTTCCTGATTTTTGCGAACGATATCTTCGATCTCTTGCCGCTGAATGCAATCGTTGTCGGCTGGCCGATTCATGGGTCACCTCTTGGAACACTGGGAGGATGCCATTCGATTGGGGCACCGAATACATGGAGGGAAGCGCCTCCGCAGGCCAGCACATTAGCTTCGGCACGGAGGGTTTTATGCGCATGGGACAAAACCCTCTATGTCCGATATCAGACATATTGATGCGGGGTTATTGGGAAAGGTGGTCCGCTTACAAAAGAGGGTCGCGGGATCATCTGATGCGTTGTCGGGGTTACGGACGGCGAGTGCGCGCCGCTGCCGCGAGTTCTTTCAGCAGCGGGTAGGTCTGGTTCCAGTCGATGCAGGCGTCGGTGATGCTTTGGCCGTAGACGAGAGGCTGGCCGGGAACGAGTTTTTGCGCTCCGGAGACGAGATTGCTCTCGATCATGACGCCGATGATGTTGTGGTTTCCGGCGGCGACCTGGGCGGCGAGGTCGTGGCAGACGATGGGCTGGCGAAGGTGGTCCTTATTACTGTTGGCGTGGCTGCAGTCGATCATGATGCGGGGCTGGAGGCCAGCTGCTTCCATTGCTTTGGAGGTTTGCGCGACGGATTCGGCGGTATAGTTCACCATTTTGCGGCCGCCGCGGAGGATGATGTGGGTCTCGCGGTTGCCGGTGGTGACGAAGATGGCGGATTGGCCGTACTTGGTATGGCCGAGGAAGGTGTGCGAGTTCGACGCGGAGAGGATGGCGTCAATGGCAATCTGGATGTC
>NZ_DATHHT010000008.1:0-9632 GCF_035317045.1 Occallatibacter sp. | reverse complement strand
GCAAAGAAGGGAATGAGACCCCGGCGCATCAGTATGAGCTCCCGATCGCCGGTGTCGCGATTGTGGCGGATCACAGGCTGATGCGTCGTCGGGGCGACGTTGTAGTCCCACGGAGGCAGGATAACGTCATCGCCATGCGGGATGTGGAATGACTCAGCGATCTTCTGTTTGTCAGAGCGTCGGTAGTAGCGACCACACATGGATTATTCGGTGGAATCCGTCTGTAGAATTTGCAGTTTCTGAGCTTCGTTTTGATTCACATCGATGCAGCAGTACGAGCCTCCATCGATCGCGGTCAGCGCGTCGGCATAGCGCGCCTGATTAATTCCTGCGATATCGAAAGCGTGGATTATCTCCTGCTTGCTGGCCAATCGGCGGACGATGCCTCGAAAGCCTGCCACATCAGGATGAACGATTGAGACGGAGACGATATAAGGCTGTGGACCCGTATCGTGTCGCAGGTTCACCCGAAATGTTGGTACGCAACCCTCAGGATCGGTCATGAGGCTGCCTCCTTGACTCGCACTATAACCTCCCATTTTATGCCTTCGTATTCAACTTCGAATGTCGCGGGCATGGTGTTCGACCCCCACACCAATCCCACCAATTGTTTTGCGAGAGTTAGCTTCGAGTCCGAAGTATCGAAGTCTTCAGGGTTCGCTGCCATGGCTGTACGTACCTCCTATAGAGTTTCGGACAGACGTAGAGCCACGATTTATTCTGGCCAGTCACGCCGTCGCCTGCATGATCGTTTTCGATGCGAATTTGACGCGAATAGCTGTACGAGGCTAATCCTCCAATAAGCCTTCGATGCTCTCAACTGCCGCGTGCCATCTCTTTTCGGTGTCGTTGCAAAGATCATCCAGTTCATCGAGCGCGTCCTGATCGATGCCTTTGCTCTTCAAGTACTTTTTGAGCATTGCGATTTCGCCGCTGAATTGGTCGATACTGCTTTGTTGTGCGGTGGTAATGCGCTCTCGGACCTCTTCCAGACTGATCACCGGCTTCACGGATTTGCTCGATCGGCTCGCTTCCTTCGGCGCATCGAGGTATTGCAGATCATCAACCGGCACGCGGAACCGCTCTATATTAGTACCGGGAAGCTGGAGGTCGACGTCTTTTTCGCTGACACGGGTGATGCTGAAGACGGGCCCCGAGCTGCCTATACTCACTCTCTCGCCGAGAGTCGGGACTCTGGCATTGGCATGATCCGCAGTTATCTGATTTGGTTTCTCGGTAAGGGCTTCAGCCAACTGCTCTTCAACACTAATGGTGGACTGAGCCGAGGCGTTTTTTCGAGGCTGTTTCGTTTTCCTGGTTGCCATGATCTATTCGCCGCGTCGTGGAGTGTGAAGCAAGCGGAGCTGCTCCTCGGTGTACTCGCCGGGTACGTCCACAGTAACGCCACGGCGCAATTCAAGGTCGCATTCGACGGCTTCGGGTCGACCCACGAGCTGGCCAAGCGAATTGGGTAGCTGGCCCTGATTGAGCTCGGACCAGTGTCCGACTTCAACGCCGTTGAGAAACACATGGAAGTGATTACGTGACTGCAAACTCGAGAGCGACGACAAGACTTTGCAGCCCTAACTGCCTCCCTGTTCAGAGTCATTGAATGAATCGTCTTGTTAGCAATAGTTGAACGGTCGGTCACGTGTCCGAAAGCCGACTATTCGGACATGTGGTTGTCTTGAGTGTTCAGTGAGTGCATTGGCGACTTATCACTCGCACCTATTCTTAAGGCGCGCCATCAGTCGAATGCTATTGAAAGAATGCCCGCTCTACTCCTCTTTCGGTGGAACCTGAGCATCAAACTTTTGGTTTTGGACGATGAAGATTTCACACTGCGTCTTTGAAAGACATACGGTTGTGTGCCTTCTTTCCTCGCTGGTACCAATAGGAGGCTGGGCCCATCTTACTCGACGTGACGAACTGCGCAGGCGGTCTGCCCGAAGCGGATGGCGAGAGCACCACGCAGCGGCCTCTCCAAGCGCACGCAAAACTTCAAGGGGCGGTTGGGGGCCGCCACTCATCTCGGAGTTGGAAAGTCCCAGAGAGATCATGCAATTCAGCATATCTCCGCATGCAATGCCAAGAAATCCCTTCGCCACGGCTAGGATGCCGTCTTCATGGCGAAAAGACCGAAGAAACCACAGAGTGTTCTCAAGCTTCCCGACCTTGACTATTCCAAATCTGCAGTTCTCAACAGCCTTCCGTCTTTGAACTCGCGAAGGTCGTACGAACACGCCATCCGCGACCTTATCGAGTGGTACTGCTCCGAGCCACGGCTCGCGTTCAACAAGACCGTAGTGACTCGCTAAGGATTGCGTTGGAGCAGCGCAGATACGCACCATCAACCATCAATCTCAAACTCGCTGCGGTTCGCAGGCTTGCATGTGCAGAACCTTTGTGATCTCGATGCTTTGGTCCCAAGGGAGGGTCGTTCCGAGCCACGGTCGCCTAGAAAGCCCTCGGACCGCATTCCTATAGGCGTTGTCCCAAAACCACACAGCGCTTTCGCCGGGCGATGGATATGCTGTTGCAAGCACGTTAGCTCGTTCCGTGAGCGACGAAAACTAACCTCGACTTTTCCCGAGTCCGACCGCACGAGACTGAGAATACTCAGCAACGTTCGCAGACCCCCGGCGGATCATAATAGCAGCCGTAACCGTTACCGAAATCAACGACTGCGATCAACTTTTTCTCTGGGCCGGCGAGTCGAACGACGGGGGTCTGAGGCTCCTGCGGCTTGTGATCATAAACAAGCTTGCCGGCCTTTTCCCCAAAGTAGCCAGCAAGAATTTTGGCGACCTTGTCTTCGGCCACTGCGATGCGCTGCATTTGGATCTTGATTTCCGCGCGATCTGCCTCGGACAAGTTGTGGGATGCGATGTTGGACATGATCCCTCCGATCTTTAAGGGCGTATTCTAGTCGAAGCACTTAAAAGGTCAAGATAAATTACGGTAACCGACAAGCTCATCGAAAGATGGGATTTTCAACCGCCAGGACTTCGCCCTCCTCGTTCATGGTTTCATGATGACCTCTGCTTTTTTGCCTGCCCTGTTCTGGTGCTCTCCTTTGGCAAACTCAGAGCGCCGTTCAGCAATTTGCCTCATCACCTCTGGATGGTTTGCCCATTGCAGCCCTTTGCGTTCCTGCTGTTTGAAGGCCGCGGGGTGCACATAGAAGCCTCGTTCCCGTTTCGCCTTCTTGGTTTCTACTTCCAGTGGCTCAATCTTCGCGTAAGCGTCATGGCGAACAGCAGTAATCTGCCATGAGACTTTCATGTGCGGCCTCCCACCAGCGATGACGAAACGACAATTCTGTATCTCTTGTTCGATGAAGACTGGCGCGGCTGCACCAATCGCTGTGAGCTGATACCGGAAGTCCTGATTCAAGGCTTCAAACCATTTTGGTAGCCTCACCGATGCGCGTCCCTTTGTGTTCATCACCGCATTTCCACTGTAGATCGTGAGTAACTCAGAAGACTCTACGCAGGCATGCGTCAACAACTGCTCCGCGGGCCGGACCGGGTGATCTATCACGAACGATTTATGGCCAGAAACATGCAAATTCCCCATCACCAGTACATTTCCTTCGAAGACCCCGGCGCGCCCATCCATCTTGCGCGTTGGTCCATAACCCGGAACGCCCCAGATCCCGTCGGCTCCGTTCACGTATTGACCGCTTCCACCGAAGAAAATGCCACCCATACCCGGCCCCGCGTACGGCGACCAACTCATTCCGCCGTCAGCATTGACTCCGTTCCCTGCCGTGTGAAACTCATCTTCATAAGCGGCGCGCGTAGGAAACTCTGCATTTCCTCCTTTGACGGCAATACCGGGTCCACCACTTCCGTTATTTGCTGCACCGCCAAGAAAGTCGCCGCCATTCCCGCCCCATTGGCCGTCGCTTCCATCGCCCCCGAAGCCTGAGACGCCGGATCCTCCTCCACCAAAGCCGATTTGATCGCCGCCTAAGCCAAATACTCCGCAACCACCCGTTCCTGAGCCCGGATTAATCTGATAACCACCCATCCCGACAACACCCGCGCCGGCTTCGGGAATTGCTTCAGGTGTTTCGTTCGTATAGTCGTTGCACCCGAAGCCAATCACTCCTGATTGAGACATCCCGAACTCTGGATATGGGTTTATTTCTACGCTGTTGCCGCTTACCACGACGCTTCCATTGATTGTTTGTCCACGGTCAAATGTATTGTGCGCCCCCGTCTTAGCGAACCCCGACGCTGGAATATTCTCTAAGAGGTTGGCATTCAGATTGGGTACAAGATCAGCGCTGTTGACGGCCAAGAATGTCGTGGTCAGCGTATTGCCGACGAGCATGTCGCCGTCTACCGTTTGATTTCCTGTGAAGGCATTGCCGCCGTCCAGTTGGGGAACAACGCTGACGTCTATTGCAACGTTTACATTGGACGAGGTTCCGCCGCCGACCAGACCCTGCCCAGCAGTGATTTTCTGAATCGCCATGAAGGGGCTCCTTAAAATACCAACATCATAAGGGCCCTCGTTCTATGGGCCATGCAAATTCTGTAGGTCAAGCTCTCGCCACAGTCCATCCGCATAGCCCAAACGGGTGAGGTCTTTACTCCTCTCAGGATAGACATTCAGTCGCAACTAGGAACGAACCGCATTCGCGGACAGGAGCTTGCTCGCAGAAATACGGACAGGAGATGGGATTCCTGGCGCCATGCCCACTTCACGGTACGAAAAGCCAATTTCTAGATATTCTTTGTTCGCACAACAAAAGCAGCAATTCTTGGTGAAGGGCGTCAGCAGTGAATCCTAGATCTTCGTTCAAGGATGTCTGCCAATGGAGCCCGTCCTCTGGTCGACCGTCAACCAGTACGCCATCCACATCCACCAGCAACGCTTTAATCGCCAACCGTGCCTCACTGATCTGTCGCGGCTTCGTTCGCAGGTATCTCGTTGATGAGCGAGCGCATATAGATGTTTGGTAATCAAAAACGCCTTCTCGGAAGCTGGCAGTCACTGGCTACAAGCCGACTTGGCGGTACGAATCATGGGCTCAAAGAGTGACTCGGCGATTTGTCGCTCATTGAGATTGCGAACCGTCGGCTTCCGTATAAGAGACGACAAGCACGTATTTCGGTCCTGATCTAAAGGCATAACTTCTGGATGGCTCGTGGTCCGCTCGGAATCCAGACGCGTTTAGAGCTCTTACTGCCTAAATCCAGTGCCGCTCGAAACCCAGCAGCTTCAGTCGCAGAAGCCATAGCTTAGACTCGACCTACATGCTCAACCGGGGCTATGCCTACACGACAATCATTAGCAGCAGAGATCATGGACGAACCCTGCTCTCCCATCTGGCGAGTCTCTACCCACACTCAACCCCTCAAGGCTGGCAACAAAACCTGGACGACCGCCAAGTCACCGTCGACGACGTCACCGCCATCGGAATCGAATCGCTCATTTCAGGCCAAACTCTTGTCTGGAACCGGCCGCCGTGGATCGAGCCAGACTCTCCTCAGCACTTCGAAGTCCTGTTTGATGACGCCCATCTGTTGGCCGTCAACAAACCTGGCGGTTTGCCCACCCTCCCCGGCGGCGGCTTCATGGAAAACACCCTCCTGCGCCTGGTGCAAAAGCAAGACCCCAACGCAAACCCTGTCCACCGGCTGGGCCGAGCCACTACCGGCATCGTCCTCTTCGCCAAAACACCGCAGGCGGCCTCTAAACTATCCGCAGACTGGAACACACCCAGAGTTCAAAAGATCTACCGCGCGCTGGCTCAAGGCATTGCACAGTGCGACGCCTACGAAATTCTCACACCCATCGGCCTTGTGCCGCACCCGCTCATCGGTTCCGTGTGGGCCGCCAGCCCAGGTGGCAAACCGTCAAAGTCCTTGGCGAAGGTGATCTCACGCACGACAAGCACCACAACATTCGAGGTAAGCCTACGTTCGGGTCGCCCTCATCAAATCAGAATCCATCTGGCATCCATCGGCTATCCCCTGGTAGGCGATCCGCTGTACGGCCCAACCGGCAAGCCTCTTGAAAGTCTCCCCGGTCTCCCGGGCGATGGAGGATATCTCCTGCACGCCCAGTTTTTGAAGTTCCACCACCCCATCACCGGAGAACAAATCAATCTTGAGGCAGCTGTGCCGTCCGGATTTTCATCGCATTAGTAAATTCACGACGGGAATCAAATCAGGGTGGCCGCTAAAACCTGCGCGCGAGCGGCATTCGCTACCTCTTGCACTCAGGGCCGGTCGGGCCACTGGTGCCGGGGATAGCGCCGCATCAATTCCTTGCGTACCTGCGGATAGAGGCGCTCCCAGAAGCCTGCGAGGTCGGTCGTGGTCTGGACCGCACGATGATTCGGCGCGAGCAGGTGAGCGACCAGAGGCGTTTTGTTCGGACCGATCTTCGGGCTCTCCGTCATTCCGAAGAAATCCTGCAGGCGCGATGAGATCCACGGTGGCCTCTCCGGTTCGTAGTGAATCTTCGTCTGCCGGCCGCTCGCAAGGCGCACGCTGAGTGGGGCGAGATCGTTCAGCAGTCTCCCATTCACCTGCTGTTCGAGCAGAGCGATGAAGCCCTCCGCCGCGTTTTTCAGTTCGCCGAAGCTATGCAGCCCAAGGCACAACTCGCGCAGTGTCTGCGGAATATCGGGGGCGTCGAAGCCTGCGAACGCCAGTCGCGCCAGGTGTTGGTCGAGGAGTTCCTTCTCCACAAACTGATCGATGCCCACCTCGAGCGCTCTGCACGCAAGCAGGTCGGCCGCAGCCCCATCCGGTGCGGGGCCGCGCGACTCGTCGATCACGAGCTTGTCGTAGAGAAGCGCGTTCACCTGCTCTACGCGCTCGTTGGTGCGGTTCCATACTACGGTCGAGCTCTCCTTCACCCGCTCGGGGAAGAGATCGAGCAGCCACTCCGGCTCGATGCGCGCGGTCATACGGACCAGCGGCATCGGCTTCTCCTTGCGGTCCTCCACGTCGATGGCCATCATGAACTCGTAGCCGTGCGCCGCACCGGCAACCTCTGCCGTGACGCCGTTCGACAGCATGATCTGACTGCCGGATCTTCTGCACGCGACGCGGTCCGGAAAGCCCGCAAGAACGGAGAGCAACAGAGCGTCGTCATCATGGCGAGGCTTTCCCGATAGGCGCGCCGCTCGCAGCAGTTGCTCTGCGTGCTGTCGCCCGCGAGGACTTGGCGCGCGATCCAGCGCTTCGAGCAGGTCACTCTTCTCGTTTCGCTCGCCAAGGCTGAGTATCGCGGCGACGCGACATCCATCTTCGCCGACTCCTCGATCGATTGCCGCAACGAGGATGCGTGAGAGTCGCGGTGAGAGAGGGTAGCGGCTCATGCGCTCGGCCATCTCGTCCTTCGCTCCAATCTGATCGAGCAGCGACTCCGCTACCTCGACAGCCTCGGCAGGCGGAGCGTCGAGCCAGTCAACTTCATTGAAGTGCCCGGCCTTCATCACCCGCAACGTCAACAGAAGCTGCGAAAGATCGCTGCGCGCAATCTCCGGACTGTCCTGCTGTGGCCGCAGCAGGTAGTCCTCTTCCGGATAAAGCCGAAGCACCTCGCCAAGAGCAGTACGTCCCGCACGGCCCGCACGCTGTGTGGCGGAGGCCTTGCTGATCCGGCCTACCTGCAACGTCGGAAGACCTGTCCACGGAGAGTACGTTGCGATTCGCGCAAGGCCGCTGTCGATGACGGCGGTCACGCCTTCGACCGTGACCGAACTCTCAGCCACGTTCGTCGCCAGGATCAGCTTTCGTGTCAGACTCGACATCACTGCCTGGTCCTGTTCGGCGGGCGTGAGATCGCCGTGGAGCGGCAGCAGAAGCAGCCCTGCACTTCGCGCGGCGGACTCGCACTCACGCATGGTCTGCCGTATCTCCGCGATGCCAGGCAGAAACGCGAGCATATGGCCAGAGTGCTTCTCTCTCAACAGAAGTTCGACTGCCTTCCGCACCTGCACCTGCAGCGACTCCGGAGAGTAAGGCATGTGGCGGATCGAGAGCGGAAACATGCGGCCTTCAGAACGGAGCACCGGACAATCGCCAAGGAAGCGGGCGATCGGCGCAGCGTCGAGCGTCGCCGACATCACGATGATGCTTAGCGCGGGCCGCGTCTGTTGAAGTCGTTTTAGCAGGGCGAGCGCAAGATCGCTGTCGAGATGGCGCTCGTGAAACTCGTCGAGGATGACCGCGTCCACGCCCTTCAGCGTTGGGTCGCTCATAAGCCGCCGCGTCAGGATGCCTTCGGTGACGAAGCGCAGTCGTGTGCGCGGCCCGGTCTTCTCCTCGAAGCGAACCTGGTAGCCGACAGTCTCACCGGCCTCTTCGCCAAGCTCCCACGCGACCCGGCGCGCGGAAAGGCGCGATGCGATGCGACGCGGCTCTAAGACGATGACGTTGCCCTGCACCACATCGAGCACCGCAGGCGGAACGCGCGTCGTCTTGCCCGCGCCGGGCGGAGCTTCGATGACGAGATTCGGCGTCTGCCGCAGAGATTCGATCATCTCTGGCAGAATCGCATCCACAGGAAGTGCGGACTTGCGGCTCACTGTCTTGATCGGATCACGCTGGCTTCGGTGCCGTCAATCTGTACAAGCCGATGCGGCTCCCGTGTAGGCTATGGCTAACCATCCCTCAAGGAGTCGCCACGCTTGCGTACAAGCCTGCAATCTGCACTTCTTCTCGCTCTTCGCAACTACTGTCTGCGGCCGCGGACAAACGGCGAAGTTGCCTGCCTCCGCCGATACCGATCTCCTCGAAGCCACCATCCCGCAGATCGAGGCGTTCTATCAGTCGCATCGCTACACCGTCACGCAGGTCACGCGCTGGTATCTTGCGCGCATTCATCGCTACAACGGTATCTATCGCGATATCGAAACCCTCGATGAACAGGGAGCACTTGCTGCGGCGGCACGGCTTGATCGCGAAGGGCCTGGCGCGCATCCCACGCCACTGTGGGGCATTCCGATGGTCATCAAGGCAAACACATCTATCGAAGGCCTCGTGACGACCGATGGATGGAAGGGTTACACCATCCCCGGCCATGAACTGATCGCTCCAAAGGATGCTCCCATCGTCGCCAGACTTCGTGCAGCGGGGGCGGTGCTCCTCGGCCATACCAACATGCCGGACTTCGCCGCCTCCGACACCAATCGCAGCTCTTCTTTCGGTCGAACGGGCAACGCTTACGATGTGCGCTTCTCGCCGGGAGGCTCATCGGGCGGAACGGTCACGGCCGTCACTTCGAACGAAGCTGTCCTCGGCAATGGGACCGATACGGGGAACTCGATCCGCATGCCCGCCGCGACCAGCTCTGTGGTGGGCGTCTTCCCAACGCGCGGCCTTGTCCCCATTGCGGGCATCGCTCCGCTCGATTGGCTGCTCGACAACACTGGGCCCATCGCCCGCAATGTGACCGACGCGGCAATCGCTCTCGGTGTGATGGCTGGGCCTGATCCCGCCGACCCGCGAACGACAGAGGCAGCCACCAAGGCCATGCCTGGGCCCTACACGCAATACCTGAAGAAGGACGCTCTGAAGGGCAAGCGCTTCGGAGTGCCGGCGTTCATCCTTGCGGGGGCGGGAATCCCGTTTCAGGGCGTCTGCCCCGAGTCCCCCGAG
>NZ_DATHHT010000007.1:0-2038 GCF_035317045.1 Occallatibacter sp. | reverse complement strand
ACGAGTTCTTGCCGATATCGATGCCGATCACGGCGATTGCGGTATTGGCTGTCTGAGACATGGCGTGCTCCCTCGTCTTTGGCGCCCCTTGCCAGCTTCGCTTGCTGGCGGGGCAGGAGCACGGCCGGACCATCCCATTAGCGGTCATAACGCAGCTCAAAAATTCACAAAGAGCTTCTGATTGCTCGAATCTATTCGCGCTCTCATCCCTTACTGGGCTCGAACGGACCCGGTTCGGAGAAGCCCTCGATCGATTCGACCTTTGTGTAGTTCTCGGCGATGCTCTCGGGTGTCAGATGTGGATCGTGGAAGCCAGGTCCCATGACGATAGCGATACGTTGGATTGCTCCAGCTTCCACGTTGTAGATGCGGTTCGTCTCGGAACAACCATCGCTGGCCAGCCAGACGATCACCGGCGCGACAGCCTCAACTGGCATTGTGGCTTCGCTCTGCTTCAGCCAATCGGGATCCGCAACCGCCGCCGCGTGCATCCTCGTGTACGCGTTCGGCGAAATGGTGTTCACGAGAATCCCATGCTCAGCGCCTTCAATTGCAAGAATGCGCATCAATCCGACTACTGCGCACTTGGCCGCCGCATAGGTGGCTTGGCCCCGTAGTCCGAACAGCCCGCTGACTGAACTCGTGAGGATGATCTTCCCATAGTGCTGTGCGACCATGTACGGCCAGGCAGCCTTCACCGTGTTGACCGGCCCGCCGAGGTGCACGCGCCAATAGTGATCGAAATCATCAAGGGTGGCGTCCTCGAATAGCTGGCTTCCGCAGATACCGGCGTTGTTCACGAGAAGGTCTATTCTCCCGAAATGCTCGATGGTCGTCGCGATCAGGTCACTGCCACTTTCAGGGGTGGAAACATCGCTGTTATTCGCGATTGCCTCGCCTCCACGTGACCGAATGAGGTCGGCCACCTGTTCCGCTATCGTGGAGTCCTTCCCGAACCCCGATACGTCGGTCCCCAGGTCGTTCACCACGACCCGGGCACCGCGTTCGGCGAGAAGTTCGACGTATGCCCGCCCCAGCCCGCGGCCTGCCCCAGTCACAACCGCGACCTTCCCCTCTAACGAAATTCGTTCAGTCATCTCGCTATCCTCTTCCGACAAGATTCAACTAGTCGCGTCTCTATTAGCTGGCCCATCCCAGATGTATCACCAAGAACGCCAAGCGGCCGTAAACGGCTCATAAGCGATCATCGATACGCCGTAGCCACCAGCACTTCGACGCTGATCGCCGTTTTGTGCAAGTGTCGCCTATTGGCACGTTTGAGACATGTCGTCGGACCCTGGAAAGGTCTGCTTATGGAGGTAGAGCGGAAGTCATTGGGACACGGTCGAAACGACGCGATTGACCCTTTGCGGACATATCGAAATCAAAACAGACCGAAATGGCCGAGACGAGAAGCACTGCGGCTCAACTACGGAAGTCCTTTTGTCACCGTAAAGGGATTGAACCCACGTTCCGCGAGGGCAGCCCACGAAGCTGCGCCAAGATGTGGCAATCGGAAATAGAGTCGCGGCTTGGTCGGATCGGTGTCCAACACGAACCCAGTCGGTAACTCGCGGGCAGTTGTGGCATACAACCCACCATCCGGCGACCTCTGGGATTCGATGACAGCGATCAACGACTTTGCCCTCCCAGTCCTGCCAAGCAATTTCAACAAGAGAGCCATTTGGCCCGTCCCTTCGGTCCACACACCGTCTCGGTCTTCACCGTAGGAAAAGCCCTCGTCGACACTCATTCGCTGTTCGGCGGTAGTAATTGCCGATGCAAATTTCTCGGCCGCTCCGGGGAGCGCCATTAAAGGCCAGACCTGGGCATCCAGAGCCAAAATCGGATTGTGCGTGACACCGTCTTCAGCGGTACCTGCGGCGAAACAGGCGCATGCCGGATCCCACATCGTATTTACGAAGTACTCAGCAACCGTTGCCTTATCGCGCCAGCGCGAATCGCCTGTACGGATCGCAAGAAGGCCAAACGCGGCGGCGAGGTCAGTATTATGTTCAGTCGATTTCCACGTCCGCAC
>NZ_DATHHT010000006.1:0-41019 GCF_035317045.1 Occallatibacter sp. | reverse complement strand
CCCGAAGCTTATCGCAGCTTGCCACGTCCTTCTTCGCCTGTCTCTGCCAAGGCATCCACCGTGCGCCCTTAGTAGCTTGACCATAGAATTAACTCCAGCGCAGGGTGCTGAATCACTTCAGTCCTGATCAAAGTTAACCTTGATTATTCGCCTTGAGATCGATCGCTTGCGACTCACGTCGCTACGACCCTTCTCCTTAAAGACACTCTTATTACATTGAACACTTCCTGATCGCAAAGACACCCCAAAAGGAATGCCTCGACGGCCAGTCGTGCTCGGCCTTGTATTACCCAATCAATTTCGTTGTCAAAGAACAAAACAATACTTCGATGTCGAAGCATTTGAGCCCTGAGGCTTGGAAACCAGCTGAACGCTAAACTTAATAAGCAATCCAGCCTCTGTCTCCGGGTCGATGTCTCGGACTGTAAGTACGAGGCATCCAACCGGATACAGTGAATGAAATATGAGGATTTGGTGGAGCTGAACGGGATCGAACCGTTGACCCCCTGCTTGCAAAGCAGGTGCTCTCCCAACTGAGCTACAGCCCCATTGTTAAATTCGACTCCGGGTGCTACGGCAAAATTGGTGGGCCTGGGTAGATTCGAACTACCGACCTCACCCTTATCAGGGGTGCGCTCTAACCAACTGAGCTACAGGCCCAATCTGATTCGCACTCCAGGGCGATACTCCTCATCCATTCAAAAAGGTTTCGAGGACAAGGTTGAACGTGCAGAGCGACTACGTCGCTCGTGACCATCGTGGAAAACTAAAGCAGTCAGAGAAGGCCTGAACCGGACTCTTATGAACCTCAACTTGCGTCGATGCTCATAAGGTTGTGTGACCACCGCACTCTACGTCTCGCGACGTTCCGCCTAAGCGGAAGGAGTGCTAAGCGCCACAGCGTTCTCTCTTAGAAAGGAGGTGATCCAGCCGCAGGTTCTCCTACGGCTACCTTGTTACGACTTCACCCCAATCATGAATTATACCTTGGACGGCTGCCTCTCTTGCGAGTTAGCCCACCGGCTTCTAGTACAACCCACTTTCGTGATGTGACGGGCGGTGTGTACAAGGCCCGGGAACGTATTCACCGTGGCATTCTGATCCACGATTACTAGCGATTCCAGCTTCACGCAGTCGAGTTGCAGACTGCGATCCGAACTGAGGCCGGCTTTTTCCGATTAGCTCCACCTCGCGGCTTTGCGACGGTTTGTACCGGCCATTGTAGCACGTGTGTAGCCCTGGACATAAAGGCCATGAGGACTTGACGTCATCCCCACCTTCCTCCCCGTTATCCGAGGCGGTTCCGCCAGAGTGCCCAACTTAATGATGGCAACTGGAGGTAAGGGTTGCGCTCGTTGCGGGACTTAACCCAACATCTCACGACACGAGCTGACGACAGCCATGCAGCACCTATATACAGGCCCATTGCTGGGCGCCGATGTTTCCACCGGATTCCTGTACATTTCGAGCCCAGGTAAGGTTCTTCGCGTTGCGTCGAATTAAACCACATGCTCCACCGCTTGTGCGGGCCCCCGTCAATTCCTTTGAGTTTCAGCCTTGCGACCGTACTCCCCAGGCGGACTGCTTAACGCGTTAGCTACGGCACGGCGGGATTGGGTACCCGTCACACCAAGCAGTCATCGTTTAGGGCTAGGACTACCAGGGTATCTAATCCTGTTTGCTCCCCTAGCTTTCGTGCATCAGCGTCAGTTATGGTCCAGTGAGCCGCTTTCGCCACAGGTGTTCCTCCTGATATCTACGCATTTCACCGCTACACCAGGAATTCCACTCACCTCTCCCATACTCAAGCCCGGCAGTTTCTCATGCAGTCTATGAGTTGAGCCCATAGATTTCACATAAGACTTACCAAACCGCCTACGCACCCTTTACGCCCAATAATTCCGAACAACGCTCGCCCCCCTCGTATTACCGCGGCTGCTGGCACGAAGTTAGCCGGGGCTTCTTCTTCCGGTACCGTCATTATCGTCCCGATCGAAAGGAGTTTACGTCCCGAGGGACTTCATCCTCCACGCGGCGTTGCTGCGTCAGGGTTTCCCCCATTGCGCAAAATTCCCCACTGCTGCCTCCCGTAGGAGTCTGGACCGTGTTTCAGTTCCAGTGTGTCCGTGCGCCCTCTCAGGCCGGATACCGATCACTGTCTTGGTGGGCCATTACCCCGCCAACTAACTAATCGGCCGCGACCCCCTCCTGAAGCGAATTGCTCCTTTGACCCGTAGGTATTATGCGGTATTAGCTAAGGTTTCCCTCAGTTATCCCCCACTCCAGGGTAGGTTAGTCACGTGTTACTCACCCGTGCGCCACTGTACTCAGGTATTGCTACCCTTTCTCGTTCGACTTGCATGTGTTAGGCACGCCGCCAGCGTTGATTCTGAGCCAGGATCAAACTCTCGTTTGAAACCTAGTTGTCTAACTACCCGACGGAGGTCGGAATAGTTTCGACTCGTCTGCGCATCACTGCGCGAGACGTGTTACTTACCTTGTGAGAAGATCAAGCCAAACCTGATCGTTTCTCACGACTGGCACGTTCAACCTTATTGTCAAAGATCCTTGAGAGCGGTCCGCCTGAGCGGTGCCCCTTTTGGATCGAGGCCCAGGCTATTACGCCAAGGTTGTCCTCGAACTTATTGCGCCATGCCAGAATCTCGCTTCTTAGCGGTCACCGGCATTTTTGCGCGAACCTTCTAAACCTATCGAAGTTCCGATGTCGTGTCAAGCTGCGATTCTGTGGGAATCAAGCTTGCAACTCTTTCATCTTCGGCAGGCAGATTTTCCTGCCTATTCGATCGACTCGAGCGGCGAGGTTAGTCGTCCGCAGAAGGTCGCACTGCGCAAAATTTCAAACAGCAACCAGCGATAAATCGCCTCGCGCATTTCGCGCGCACGAAAGGAATTTTCCTCTCGGGTCATGCAATGGGTTTGTTCTCTGCGGGATTCCCTACAGGGGCCGGATGAGCTTACGCTTCCTATCCGCCCTACGAACCGGCTTCCCACTTCCCCACTCGGGGCAGGCCATAAGGCCACCGGGAGGCTCCACTGCTACTTGTACAACTTTTCAAGAGTAGCACAGGCCACTCTTCAATGCAAATCGCGAATCGCCTTATTCTTAGCGCCATTTCGCGACCTCCTGAGCATAGCAACCGGGCCCTCTTCACGCAACTCAATCCAGCTGTGGAAAGGAGCCCAATTCTGTGGGAAACAATGCCGCAGCCGCACCAGCGCAGGCCGGTAATTCTCGCTACGGCCGCGAAATAACTTCGAGATCCGTCAGCCCATTTACGAAAAACTGCATGGCCAGGGCCACCAGTAGCAGCCCCATGATCCTGACCAGGATACGGATCCCCGTCTCCCCCAGCACCGCCCGCACCCTTCCTGCTCCGGCAAGTACTAAATAACTAATAAAACAAGTGATAGCGATCGACCCAAGGACCGCCCCCATCTCCCACCGCCAAAGCCCCGAAGCCTGCCCTACCAGCACCATGACCGATGAAATTGCCCCCGGCCCGGCCAGCATCGGAATTCCAAGCGGCACGATTCCCGCATCTTCCTTGGCCGCACCTTCTTCCGTATCTCCATGCGCTTCCTGGGTGGGCGATCGCTTGGCCTGCAGCATGTCCAACCCGATAAGCAGCAGAATCAACCCTCCAGCTATCTCAAACGCAGGCAGGGTAATCCCGAACATCCTGAAGATCAACTGCCCCGCCAGCGCGAAGCTCGTCAGCACGATGAAGCAGGTAAGCGCCGCCTTGCGGGCCATCCGTTTCCGACGCGCCGGATCGACGCTCTGCGTAATCGCAAGAAACGAAGGAATTGCCGCGAACGGGTCAACGAGAAAGAAGATAGAGCTGAACGCCAGCACCGAAAAGCGCACCAGCGGCGCGGTGCGGATCTCGTGCAACGCGGCGGCGGCGGGGTTTGTCCAGTCGAGCATGGTCTTTTGATTCCCTACCTCGCAGGGCTGATTCGCGGAAGACCCTAAAGAACAGTAAAGCTCTTGATGCGGCGGTGACCATGCGCATCGTCCACCGGGACATTGCCCTCGCGCATCACCAGGCGCGTATGGCACCCAGCCTCACGTGCTGAATCGAGTTCCCTCACCACATCGGAAAAAAACATCACTTCGCGCGGTTCGCATCCCATCGCTGAGGCAATGGATTCATAGCTCAGCTTTGCTGTCTTCGGCCCCGTGCGCGTGTCGAAATAGCCAGAAATCAGGTGCGTCAGATCGCCGAAACTCGAGTGCCGAAAGAGCAGAAGCTGAGCCGCGACGGAACCCGAAGAATAAATCGCAACCTGAGCGGCCGACGACCACCGCTCCAGCGCCCGAGGCACATCTTTGAACAACGTTCCCTTCAACTCATCCGATTCAAATCCGCGCTGCCAGATGCGTCCCTGCAAGCTTTTCAGCGCCGTCGATTTGCGATCCTGGTCCATCAACCAGTTCAAGTAGGGAATCGCTTCATCCCAATATTCCGGCGTCGTGAACTTTGGAGCAGTCGGATCGGTTTCGCCTCCATTTTCTTCGGCCAGCATCCTGAGGTCGCCGGCAACGTTGGGGTCGCCACAGTGCAACTGAAGAAACCTTTCAAAATGCGCGCGCGCGTAGGGGAACATCTGGTCGTAGATCAGCGAAATAGGCGCGACAGTTCCTTCGACATCCAGCAGAAACAGTTTTGGCGCTCCCAATGACTGCTCCGCGCCGTTGGGGTGATTCTTCGGCGTCCTGGCCTTGGTCATAGGCGAATGCCAGTGGCGGCGCGCGGCCCAAAATACGCAGGACCGAAGCACAGCGGCTGGTAGCCCCCGTCCACGCCGGAACCGGTGTAATGCGGCGTCCAGCCGGCAGTGTCTTGAAACCAGCGAATAGCGCGAATCCGGCGATCTTCGCAGAGCGTGAACCAGTGCGTAGTGCCCCTCGGCACGCGCAGCATATCGCCCGGACCAACCTCAACCGAAGCGACCCGCCCCGCAATGTTCAGAAAAAAAATGCCGCGACCGGCAAGGATGAAGCGCACTTCATCTTCGTCGTGCGTGTGTTCCTTGTCGAATTTCGCCAGCATGACGTCGAGATTCGGCGTCGCAGGATTCACGTCGATGAAATCTGCAGTCACATATCCGCCGCGGCGCTTCATCTCTTCGATTTCGCCTGCATAGGCACTCAGTACATCGTCGGCAGATGCATCGGCGCCCACGCGATCAAGGCTCCAGCGCTCGTAGTCGATGCCAAGAGCGGCAAGCTCGCTGCGGATTTCCGGCTCGTTTTCGAATCTGGTGTTCTCTTCGGGGAAGCGAAGAACTGCCATGATGTGCACTCCTGATGGATAGTACGGAGTCAATTTTCCAAACTTCCGAATTGAAGGCCCCGGCACCTGGAATTAGTACTGGCCGAATATCCGCCGTCCCTCAACCTCGAAGAGAAATTCGAGGGCCTCCAGGTGACGGCGTGCTTCAGCCACCGATTCACCCCAAGTATAAAGCCCATGTCGGCTCAGCAAAACCCCGTGCGCATCGGGATGTTCGCGAAGGGCTTCGCCGAGATCTTCAGCAAGCGCATCGTATTCCTGCGAATTCGCGACAATGGGCACGCACTCCGTATGTTCGTGCGTCGTGACACCCGCGAGCCCCTTCAGCAACTCGTAGCCGGAAATGCAGACACTTCCCTCACCCGCAAATCTCCCCGAGAGCAGCGTGTTCCAAATCGTGTGCACGTGCACGATCGCACGCGCCTCCGGCCGCTCGCGATAAATGACCGTGTGCAGGCTCGTCTCCGCCGAAGGCCGGCCATGTCCGCCGAGCACGCTGCCGTTCATATCGATCTCCAGCAGATCCTGCTGCACAAGCGTTCCCTTATCCAGACCTGTCGGCGTAATCGAAATCCGGCTTCCCCAACGCACGCTGAAGTTGCCGCTCGTCGCCGGCACCCATCCCCGCGCATAGCAGGCACGCGCAGTGGCGCAAAGCTGCTCGATCTCCTGAACCTCTAAGTGTGCTTCCTCAACCATAGGTGAAAGCAGTGTAGCAATCCATCATCGCAACCGGCGTCGGAATTGATCGGTCGGATATACTTTAGCCGTCCCTTCGCGGAGGCAGTTTGCAGAACCGCAGCCGTTCTCTCTTACCAACCCTCCTCGCGCTTTTCGTCCTTCCACTTCACGCCCAGAGCAATTCCGGTAGTACCGCGCAGAACGTTCCCGTGCTGAAAACCACGGCGCGTGCGGTGGTCGTAGATGTCGTGGTCACCGACAAGAGCGGTGCCCCCGTCGGAGGATTGCAGCAGCGCGATTTTTCGGTGCTTGAAGGCGGCAAAATCCAGGCCGTCGACTTCTTTGAGGAACACACAGCCACGAATGCGCCACCCGCCGCGCTGCCGCAGTTGCCGCCAAACGTCTACAGCAATGAGCCGGCAGTCGCTCCCAACGAAGCTGTCAACGTGCTTCTGCTCGACAGCTTGAACACCGAAGAAGCGGACCAGGCCTATGCCCATAAGCAGATCGAGGGGTTTATCGGCAGCCTGCAACCCGGGATGCGCGTTGCCATTTACGTTCTGAATTCGCGCCTGAGGCTCCTGCAGGGTTTCACATCGGATGGCACACTGCTTCGAGCGGCGATCGAAACCAAAGGCGCAGCACCGGGAACGACCACGCTCTCGCGCAGCCGGCAAGACGACCTCTTCGACAAGGAAGCCGTCTCCATGGCTGGGGACGCACAAAAGGGACAGGCACAAGAGCGATCGATTCAGGCGTACGCGAGTTCGGAGCGAGGTCAGACCGCATCGCTCACGCTCGCGACGTTGCAACAAATGGCTCGCTCACTCTCAGCCATTCCTGGCCGTAAAAACCTGATCTGGTTCGCAAGCACGTTTCCGGTTGCTCTTTTTCCTGAGGGCGACAATCGCGCACTGCTCACGGCATTTCACGGACACGAACTGCCCGAGGCTCTGCGCGAGACCGTCAACATGCTGACCCGCGCGCGCGTCGCGGTGTATCCAGTATCGGCGCGCGGACTCATGGACGACCGCACCACGAATGCGGAATCGGGCGGACAGCCCAATGGCGATAACTTTGAAACGAATCCGTACAAGGAATCGCCGGCCATCCGCGCAAATACTGCGACCATGGATCAACTGGCCACGGACACCGGCGGCAGGGCGATTTACACGACCAACAATGTGGCGGCGGCGCTTACGCGCGATATCCAGGACGGCGCACACTACTACACCGTGTCGTACACACCATCGAACGAGAAGATGGATGGAGCGTTTCGCCGAATTGACGTGAAGCTGACCGAGAGCAAGTACAGGCTGGCCTATCGGCGCGGATACTACGCTGACACAGGATCGACGCCGACCGCCCAGCCAGCTTCAGATCCGCTGGCACCGCTGCTTGCAGCTGGATTGCCCGAAGCGACGCAGATTGTCTACCGAATGCGCGTAATCCCCGAAGGCCCTCCGGCATCGGGAGTTGCAAGAGCCGGCGGCAATGCAAAATTGACCGGTCCGCTCACGCGTCGCAAGATGATCTTCCAGATCCCGGCAGACAGCTTGAGTTTTGCGAAGTCCGATGGCGGAACATTCGACGCCCGGATCAGGGTTGCGATGGTCGCTTACGGCCGCGACGGCAAGCCGGTGAACTGGACCGGAGGTGTCATGACGCTCAAACTCAACGAAGCTCAGTACACGAAGGCGCAACAAACCGGAATCATGGCTCCCATGGAGATCGATCTACCGAATGCGGAGACCTCTCTCGCAACCGGGATCTTCGACATGAACACCGAAAAGGCAGGCACCCTGCGGATCGCGGTGAATCCTGCCTCGGACGCTTCCGCAACGCCGCCTGCGCAGTGACTTTGATTCTCGCCGTGCGATCGCTGGCAACCGCCACAGTTCTACAATCGTTCTTTGCTTACCGAGCCTCAACGCGAACGCATCAACGTGGTGCTGGTGTCGCCCCGGAATCCGCTGAACATCGGGGCGGTCGCGCGCGCCATGGCGAACTTCGGATTCACACGCATGCGTGTCGTAAACCCATACGAACCACATTGGCGCGAAGCTCGCTCGGCGGTGGGCGCACCGGAGTTGCTGAAGGGCGCACAAGAAACAGCTTCGCTGGCCGAGGCCATTCGAGATTGTTCCCTTGTACTCGGGACTGGCACCCTGACCCATCGCAAAGCGGAACAGCCCGTCGTGCCCCTCGATAAACTCGCACCGCTGGTGACCGAATCCCTGGGTCGAGGCGAACGCATCGCGCTCGTCTTCGGATCGGAAAAGCACGGCTTGACCCGCGAGGATCTTTCCTATTGCCACGTGCTGGTGGAGATCCCGACCGACGCGCAACAGCCCTCAATGAACCTTGGCCAGGCAGCAGCGGTTTGTTTGTACGATTTGGCTACGCGGAGCGGTCCATCGATCACAGGATCGGGAATTGCGGAGGATCGACTCGATCCAGCCTCCAAAACCGCAAATGCCTCAAAACCGTCGCCGACCTCCGACAACCTCGACATTCTCTCCAGTCTGATCGAAGAGGTCATGGTCGCCGCAAAATACTCCCCGCACACGATGCAGGGGGCTAACCGACACGACCTGCGCCTGATATTGCGCCGTATGAACCTGAACGCAGCCGACAGCCGAAGGGCCCTGGGACTGTTCCGGCGGATTCTGAGACGGCTTCGAATCCCTCAATCGTAACGTTACGTTGCAAGTCCTCAACAACTTACGTGTGATAGGCATCCTTTCTCACCCCAATCACAATCTTGTTAGATCGGAAAAACGAAAGGTTGCCGGATGCGTACGTCTATCGACGCTCTTCACGAAATGCGGAATCTCCTGAAGTGCGCTCATATTTCCCGGGCAGTATGCGGGTTTGTGGTGCTTTCGGCGATCTGTCTGATTGCTCCTTGCCAGACTCCCAATCCTGACCAGAGCCCGTCAGCACCTCCAGCGCCCGATCAGGCAACATCGGCTCCGGCAACCGCTGCTGAGGCCACCGCTTCCCCATCAACCCGCGGGGACGCCCCTTCCGTTTCAGTGAAGAACTCTGTCCTGAGCCAGGGAGCATTTACTGTCCAAACCGTTGGGGGCGAGATCAAAGAAGACCAGTTGAAGCTGTTGCTGGTTGGCAAGACCATGTACCTGCGCGCCGGCTACCAGGAGAACAATCTGGAATTTGATGAGCACGGGCGATTGCAGGGACATTCGCCCCAAGGCTCTTTCACGCTGAGCCAGATCCAGATCAACAAGGTGAAGCTCTCGAAGCGCAAGCTCGAACTCGAAGGCGACCGTTACGCGCTCCACTTTCTGGGCGCAGCACCCTACGAGGACCCGACGGCAGCGACAGACAGGGTAAAGATCACCCCGAAAAAGAAATCCGTGCGCATCTATTTCGTCCGCGAAGAGGTCGAAAAGCCAAAGAAAAAAGACAAGAGCGAAAACAAGAAACAGAAGCATCACGCGAAGAACGAAGATACCGAAACCGCCGGCAACCAGCCGTCGAGCGCGGGCTCTGACATCTCCGATTCAGCTAGCCCATCCACGCCCGGCGATCACCAGTCTGACAAGAAAGGGACGGCCGCCGCGTCGGAGACCCAGGCTTCGCAGCTGCTGCTGAGCGCGCTCGACACCGTCTTTTCAGTCGGAATCGATGAGCGCATGATCGCGACCATGCCTGAGTTCTGGAAGCTCTACTACCAGGCTGCAGCAGAAAAAACTGATTACAAGCCGGCCGATCCCGGAGTGCTGCGCCAGAGCGTAGTCGACCAAAAGGCCCGGTTGATTTCGGCGCTGGATCCGCCGTCAAACGAGTTCGCGCAGGCCAATGGCGTTGCGGGAATTGCCCTGTATCACGCAGTGATCGGCAGCGATGGCAAGGTTGAAGCGGTTGTCGCAGGCAGGCCGATCGGCTTCGGCCTGGACGAAAGCGCCGACCAGACCATTCGCAAAGCAACCTTCCAACCGGCGATGAAAGATGGCAAGCCAGTCCCGGTGACGCTGGACGTTGTGGTGTCGTTTCGAATCTATTCGAAGAGAACTTCGCAGCAAGCCGCAACCGACACCGGCCAGAAGCCGGAGTCACCAGCATTACCCGGCCCCTACACCGTGCAGTCGGAAACCGCGCAGGCATCGAGCGCGGTGCATTAACCGACTCGAAGGCTACGGTTTTTCGCCGCTGGATTCTGCCGCGTGAGGCTCCCACAGCTCAACCCGATTGCCTTCAGAGTCCCAAATCCACGCGAAACGCCCGTAATCATAATCTTCGCGTTTGGGATCGATGCGCACCCCGGCGCTCTCGAGCTTTGCGAGCAGTGCATCCAGGTTGTCGACGCGAAAGTTGACCATCGCCTGCTGCGATCCGTCGCCGAAGTACTTCGTGCTTTCCGGAAAGTGTGCAAACACCGTCATTCCCATCGAGCCGGGCCCATCAAAGGCCAGGGCACCGCCGTCCTGCAATGGAATCCCAAGATGCTCTCTATACCACGCGGACAGTTTTTCCGGGTCGCTCGCTTTCAGAAACACGCCGCCGACTCCCACCGCTTTGGCCACTGTTACTCCTCCTGCTGAATGATCTGTTCAAGCTTTGGCTTGTGTTTGGCCTGACGGCCTGTTTTTGGCGTATCCTCAACAATGCGCGCAGGCTTTGGCTGGCCGACATGTTCGCGGGCGTTTGCCTTTACGGCCTTGGTGGCCGAGAATTTCCCTGGCTTGCGTTTCGTCATTGCAAGGTCGAGTATGGAATAAGTCGGGCCAGAGTGGAAGCGCCTGGAATATTTATCTGCGAGGCTTTGTCGGGAACGGCTTGTCCGACGGGCTCTTTCGCTGAAGTGGAGAAGCGCGGGAGATGGAAGAGCGGGAATTTTTCATAGAGACGACGGAGACACGAACGCACAATCTGACCTGCCCCAAATGCGGGCAGCCTGGCGAGTACAAAGTGACCTGGGTTGTGCGCCGGAAGCGGCCCCAACTGCCGCGCCAAGCCGATGAGCGGGATCGGGCGCGGTTCGCAAAGGCGCAGTCGTACATGGTGCGTCGTGACGATAAGCTCAGCTGCATGAATGTCCGCTGCCGCAAGCCCTTTGAGATTACATCTCTGCAATCGCTGGCTTTCCTGAACGAGTAGTCGATATCATGAAAAGTCCGCCGCGCCATAGGTGGCGCTTCCCCAGCGGCATGTGATTGAATCGAAACAGTGAGCGGCACAAGGCCCGGAGGCCGTTGGTTGCCCGTGAGGAGACAAGGTCCAATGGCGAATTCCCTTCTTCCCGCTGCAGAACGCAACCTGACCCCCGACCAGGTGGAGGCACTGGACAAACGGCGCGAGTGGGGACATGCCCTGCTCGTGATTGCAGGCCAGTTCGCCGTGATTGCGACGGTATTGCTGCTGTGGGTAGGTCAGGATCTGACCTATTCGCCGGGGTGGGTTCACCCCATGGCCTTCTACTTCGTTATCGCGATCACCCTGGTTGCCGTGCTCGGCTTAACCGGGCTGATTTTGCGGTCTGGAACGCCTCGAATCGACTGAATCCGCGTTGAAACTTCACACATCGGCACGAACGAGGGTGCCCCATCCAAGCTCCGCTTGGGTGGGAAGGCACGATCTGACTAGCAGTGGTTTTCTTCCTTTTCCGGGTGTCGAGGAGCGATATCCACGACTGCGGTTGAAAAACGACTCATCGTCAGACGAGCTGGCCTTTGCGCCGGCTCTCGTTTTTGTCGTGCCTGCAGACCGTGCGAAAACGGTATAGCCTGAGGATGGACCGATGGCATCAGTTTCCCCAACCGCACCATCTACGACTTCCGCCCGGCGGCTCATCGACAGCCATGGCCGCGTGATCCACGACCTGCGTGTCTCCATCACCGATCGCTGCAATTACAAGTGCGTCTATTGCAGAACCGGCGAGTTGGGTGCCCAGTATCCCGAGTTGGGGATCGAAGAATATCTACGGCTGATCAAGCTCTTTGTACAGCTCGGCATCGAAAAGGTGCGCATCACCGGGGGCGAACCTCTCCTGCGCCGCGGCTTGATCCAGCTGATCGAGGAACTCGCGAAGTTGCGGACAGTTGCCGGCGAACCGCTTGACCTCGCGCTGACCACCAATGGGCATCTTCTCGACAACCTGGCGGCTCCCTTGAAGGCTGCGGGGTTGAATCGTGTCACCGTGAGCATGGATGCCGTCGATCCGCCGACCTTTGAGCGCATCACACGCGTTCCCGGCAGCTTTAAGAATGTCCTGGCCGGCATCCGCGCCGCTCGCGCCGCGGGCCTGATGCCCTTGAAAATCAACTGCGTCCTGCTGCGCGGATTCAATGACAACGAAATCGAGCGATTTGCCCGATTCGCTCGCGAAGAAGATGTGGTCGTACGCTTTATCGAATTCATGCCGCTCGAGGAAGGCCGCCTGTGGACGCCAGAGATTGTCGTTCCCCTGGCGGAGATTGTTGCCCGGATCGGCCGCGAAATGCCACTTGTCCCCTTGCCGCCACGCGAACCCAGTGAGACCGCTCGTCGCTATACCTTTCCAGATGGCGTCGGCGAAATCGGGATTATCGCGCCGGTCAGCCAGGCATTCTGTGGAGCCTGCAGCCGCGTGCGCCTCACATCCGACGGAAAAATCCGGACATGCTTATTTTCACAAGTCGAACACGATCTCTATGGAAGGATGCGCGCCGGTGAAGATGAATCCGCACTGTCCGACTACATTGTGAAGACCATCAATGGTAAAGAAGCACGACACCATATTGGCGAACCTGAATTTCTGAAACCCTCGCGGTCCATGGTCCACATCGGCGGCTGATCCCGTGAAAATCCAAGACAGGTAACTTTAGTACATGCCGACATGGACTAAAGAGACCCTTCCTGCGCGATTTGAACATGCGCGTGTGACAGAATTCACATCAGATGAGATCGCTCCCCATTTGCGCAAATGAATGAATTGACTGAAAATCGAATCCCCCTTGACGACCTGATGGTCTTCCACCAGCTGGCGCGTTCGCTCAATTCGAGTCTCGATCTGGATACGATCCTGCGGACGATTCTCGACCAGATGGAGAGAATCATCACGGCAGACATGTGGACCCTGCTGATGCTGGACGAACAGCGCCAGGAGCTCTATTACGCCATCGCTTCGGGAAGTGTTGAGGGAGCCTTGCGCGATCTGCGCGTGAAGATGGATGAGGGCGTCGCAGGCTGGGTCGTTCAGCACGGAGAAACACTCATTGTTCCGGAATCAGAGAACGACGATCCCCGCCTGCAACAGACGCTCGCCGCAGACAGGCACCGCGTGCGTTCCGTAATCGCGATGCCCCTGCGCGGCCGCAAAGGCGTGCATGGCGTGATTGAGATTCTCAATCCGCGCTCCAGCCAGCTGAGCGATTACACCATCGCCTTCCTCCACATCCTCTGCGACCACGCCGCCATCGCAATTGAAAATGCGCGCGACGTATCGCGCATTCAACAGCTCACCATCACCGATGACGCAACCGGACTGTACAACGTGCGGCATCTCTACAAAACGTTGGAGCAGGAACTCGATCGCGCTCGGCGCCTGCGGCATCCAGTTAGTCTGGCGTTCATTGATCTCGATCGCTTCAAGTTGGTGAACGACATTCATGGACACCTGATCGGGAGCGAACTCCTGGCACGCGTGGGAAGCCGATTGAAGCAGCTCAGTCGCGAAAAGGATAGCTGTTTCCGCTATGGCGGCGATGAGTTCGTCATCCTGATGCCGGAGACCTCGGCAACCGAGGCGCTCGCGCTGGCCACAAGTCTCCACACGGAATTGATAAACACACGCTTCCACATGAGCAACCACCTCGAGCTGACCGCAAGTGCCAGCGTTGGCCTCGCCACCTGCCCGCCTGAAAACCTCGCGGTCCACGCGATCATCGGCGCCGCAGACGCCCGCATGTATGAAGTAAAAAGTAATGGCCGCGGCAAAGTTCGCGGCGCTTGATCTCTGCGTCGATCAAGCACAGTTCATTCAACTCTCTCTAAACTCTTGTCCCTTATTCACAACAAAAGTTGAAAGTGTCATCCTGAGCGAACGGGGCCCCAAACGTATTTCAGTTTGGGGGTGGTGAGCGAAGGATCTGCTTTTGCGTCTTGCTTTTCACGATGCGGCTCTCTCCACCAGCACTGTCATCCTGATCATTTGTCGTGCTGCTTCTCCGCCAGCTTTTCGAGTTGGTTGCGCCAGTCCAGCGACTCGACAAATGGCCGCGACTCCCGCCAGTTGGGTTCCACAATCACGCGCAGTTCGAGATAGACTCGTGTGCCCAGCAGCGATTCAATCTGCTTGCGCGCGCCTGTTCCAATCTCCTTCAGCTTCGATCCGCCCTTGCCTATGAGAATGGCCTTCTGACCATCGCGCTCGCAGTAGATTGCCGCTGCGATGCGCGTGAGGGGCAAACGCGCAGGCGGCTGGCCCTTCTTGCGCGGCGGTGCAGGCGGCTCGGCTTCTTCAAATTGCTCGATCACCACGGCCGCCGCATACGGCACCTCTTCTCCCGTGTCCACAAGGATGCGCTCGCGAATCAGTTCCGCCACCATGAAGCGCATGGGCTGATCCGTGTACTGGTCCTTGGGGTAAAAACGTTCGCCCACAGGCAGCGCATCGACAATCTTCCTGACAAGAAGATCGAGCCCGTCTTTCTTGCGTGCACTGACCGGAATGACTTCCGCAAAATTGAACTGCTTCGTCAGGGTCTCGATCAGTGGCAGCAGCACGTCCTTCGCAACAAGATCGATCTTGGTGAGGACAAGGAAAACCGGACAATCCAGCCCGCGAATCAGCGAGAACAGAAACTCTTCTTCGCTTGCCCAGTTGGGCTTGCCGCGCTGATGCGCTTCGGCTGGTTCGCCCGCGGCCTCCAGTTGCACGCGCCGGCTGGCATCCATCAGCACCAGAACAACATCTCGCGTTTCGAGCGCCTCGTGAACCTCCTGCAACATCCGGCGATCGAGATGCGAGGAAGGCTTGTGAACGCCCGGCGTGTCGACGAAGACGATTTGTGCCGCGGGATTGACCTTCTTGCGCGCAGCAACTTCCAGCACGCCGATGATGCGGTTGCGCGTCGTCTGCGGTTTAGCCGTGACAATTGCGACCTTTTCGCCCGTAAGGGCGTTCATCAGTGTGCTTTTGCCGGCATTAGGCCGGCCCAATATGGCTACAAATCCTGATTTCAATTGGTTCTTCGACCCCAGCCTTCTATTATCGCGGATGCTCGCCCGCGAAGCTGCCGATATCATGACCTATGCCTGTCGAAGGCCACACCCGGCGGCTGCTTCTCAAGCCGCTCGAACTCACCGACGCTGACCGCATCCAGGAGTTATTTCCGCACTGGGAAATCGTGCGCTACCTGGTTAAGCAGGTTCCGTGGCCCTATCCACCGGATGGTGCGCTGAAGTTTCTGCGTGAATCGGCCCTCCCCGCCGTAGAAAGTGGCGAGGCGTGGCACTGGTCCATCCGCCTTCGAACGGAACCAGCGATAATGATCGGATCCATTTCCCTCATGAAAGGCGATTCAGACAATCGCGGCTTCTGGCTTGGTCTTCCATGGCAGGGATGCGGGTACATCAGCGAAGCATGTATCTGGGCCAACGATTTCTGGTTCGATACCCTCGGCTTTCCGATCCTCCGTGTGCCCAAGGCGGCCGCCAACGTCGCCTCGCGGCGGATTTCAGAGAAGCTCGGCATGCGCGTGGTTGGCTCTGGAAAAAAAGACTACGTCTCCGGTCGGCTGCCATTTGAACTCTGGGAAATCACTGCCGACGAATGGCACGCCTGGAAATCCCGCACCTCTCGACCAGACTGATTCAGCCACAAGGTCTGTTACTCCCCACTCCCTCAGTCCCCAGCCCCACGTCCCACGTCCCACGTCCCACGTCCCCTAGACCCTACGTCCCTGGTCCCTGTCTTTACGGCAGCGCCGTCGCTTCTTCCCTGGCCGGAGGAAAAATCCGCAGCCGGTCAACGCGGCGATCGGTAGATGCGATGACCTGGATGCGCAGGCCGCTCTGTTCCAGCAGCACAACCTCTCCCGGCAACGGGATACGCCCTTCGACCTCGCTTACCAGTCCACCAAGGGTCGTGGCCTCGTATTTTCCATCGACCTCAACCTCGTCGCCAAACAGATGCTGCAACTCATCGACCGGGAAATCGCCGGGGACAACCCACACGCCGCCTGGTTCACGTTGCGGATCGCTTGTATGGCCATCCTTCTCGTGTTCGTCCTGAATGTCGCCGACAATCTCTTCGAGAAGGTCCTCGATGGTCACAAGGCCTGAGACGCCTCCATACTCATCGATGACGATGCGCATGTGCTGCTTTTCCCGCTGCATCTCGCGCAGAAGCTCGTAGCCGCGTTTCGTCTCCGGAACAAAAACCGCGGGATGCTGGATGCTGGCGACGGTTCTGGTTCGCGCCTCCTCATCGGCAATCTGCAGCAGATCGTGCGCGAACGCAATTCCTGAGATCGAATCTAACGTTCGCTCGTAGACCGGCACGCGCGAAAAGTTGTGCTCTTTCAGCATTTCGAGAAAGCGTTCGAGTGTGATTGATTGCTGAACGGCAAATACCTGCGGGCGCGGCGTCATTACTTCGCGCACCAGCTTGTCTCCGAACTCAACAGCCGAACGCACGAGTTCGCGATCGCTCTCTTCGAGAATGCCTTCTTCTTCACCAGCCTCGAGCAGCGACTCAACGTCGGGCGCGGGCTCATCTTCTTCCGCAACGGGTTTTTCTGCGAGCGACGCGAGGGAGAAGAAGAAGCGGATGATTGCAGTGATGGGCGTCATGAGCCACAGCAGCAGTCGAATGGGCCACACCAGCCGCGCCGCCCAGCGGCCCTTGGTTTGCGTGAACAGCAGCGAAGGCAGAAGTTGGTTGCAGAAGACGACTGCCAGCAGGACGACCAGGACAGCCTGGGCAATTTCGGGATAGGTGGGGCGCGCAGCGTGCGGAGCGCGATCAAAGAGGACCGCTCCGATGGCGAGCGCGAAAACCGCCAGCGTAAGCTGCTGCAGCACGGCGGCGCAGAGTGCGGCATGCTCACGCGTAAGGCCGATCAACGGCTCAATTTTTTCTTCCCACTCGTCGAGATTGTCCTGCACCTCGCGGGGCAGGATCTTGCCGAACTCGGAATATACGCGGCTGATGTATGCGGCAAACGTGTCGACCAGCGCCGCAATCACCAGAAGGATGATAGTGAGCCAACTCATGCGCGCCGACCCTTCGCAGGTTTGGCATTCTCGTCCAGAGCTGCTCTCTCGATCAGCCCGTGCGGAAGCCGAAGACTGCCGCGAAGTTTCTGCTCCCGCCGCGCCATCTGGCCTGAATCAACTTCGTGGTCGTACCCGGCCAGGTGCAGCAATCCATGAAGCATCAGCACCTTGATTTCCATCGCGAGCGAATGACCGCGATCTGCAGCCTGCCGGCGCGCGGTGGGAATGCTGATAGCCAGATCGCCGGCGACTTCCTGAATCCTGGGTGCCCCTGGTCTCGCTTTTGAGACCAGGGGTAGCACCGCAGCAGGAAACGAAAGCACATCCGTAGCCTTGTTTTTTCCTCGGAACTGCCGGTTCAGTCGCCGGATGGCCGGATCGGTTGTCAGAAGTACCGAAACGTGCCCGCGCAACTTCACCACCGCCTGGGCCTCACGCAGAAAACGCGCAAGCGTCTGCCGCGACGGAATGCGCTGCCCGCGGAGGACAGCCGGCTGGCTGGCGCCTCCTGACCTCTTCGGCAGCTTTGCCTCCGGGGAAAGGTCGGTGTCCAGATCTGGGTCGAGAAGGATCATCGTGCGCGGGGACGCCATCTGCAGCGGCCCCGTGTCCCTACTATTTTACGCGAACGGCAGATTTACTGCGGTTTGGCCGGGTGCGCAGCCTGCTGTGCCGCCTGCTGGTCGGCCCGCGGTTCGATCGCTTCTCCCATGTTGATGTTCAGCGGCAGTTCCTGCTGCTGCGGCTTGGCGGCGTCGTAGGCGCGCACAATACGCTGCACCAGCGCATGCCGCACCACATCCCCGTCGGTAAAGTGGCAGAATGAAATGCCCTCCACCCCGTCAAGGATGTTGATCGCATCCAGTAAACCCGACTTGCGCGGGTTCGGCAGATCGATCTGCGTAATGTCGCCTGTAATGACGGCCTTCGAGCTGTTGCCCATGCGCGTCAGGAACATCTTCATCTGCTCGATGGTCGTGTTCTGCGCCTCGTCCATGATGATGAATGCATCGTTGAGCGTGCGGCCGCGCATGAACGCCAGCGGCGCAACCTCGATCACATTCTTCTCGAGCATCTTGTCGACCTTCTCAGGATCGAGCAGGTCGTACAGCGCGTCGTAGAGCGGGCGAAGATAAGGATCAACCTTCTCCTGCAGTGTGCCGGGAAGAAAGCCGAGACGCTCGCCGGCCTCCACCGCCGGGCGCACCAGCACGATCCGGCTCACTTTCTTGGCATTCATCGCAGCCACAGCCATGGCCACCGCCAGATAAGTTTTGCCGGTACCGGCAGGCCCGACACCGAACACCATATCGTTCTGCTCGATGGCCTCAATGTACTTACGCTGATTGAGTGAGCGCGGCTGCACGGTGCGCTTCACACCCGCCGAGCGCGCTTTGCCCGCATCCGCGAGTGAGCGCAGCGTCGTCGCCGGATCGGCCACGACCAGGCGCAGCATTCCATTCAATTCGCCATTGTGGGGATTGATACCCTGTCTCCGCAGAGCCTCGAAGTCCTGAAATATTCGCTGGACTCTGCCGACCGCTTCGTCTGGCCCTTCCACGTGTACGGCGTCAGACCGTAGGTCGATCCTGACACCTAGTGAATCCTCCATCAGTCTGAGGTTTTCATCGCGGGTCCCGAAAAGGGGCTCAAGATTTGGCGTGATCTCCAGAGCAGCGTTCAGATGGCCTCCCATGGCCCTGCCTCAAGGGCAGAAATCGGCTGTTGAATTTGATGATTGCGCGGGTGAATTGGGTGGAGTTGCAGAGCGATTATTTGCGAGTTGCAGAGAAAAGCGCACTGGGCCGTGGCCGTTGTGAAAGATTTCCGTATTGGCGCAGGCAACCAAGTGGCGGTGTATGGGGAGAGAGTAGCGCCAGAGTTAAATTCCGTCAATCCCACCACCCATGAATATTGAACCAATTAGTCACCACCTGGATACCAGCCGAGCCTCGTCCTCGATACCAGCCTCAGCCACATCCTCGATACCAGCCTCAGCCACATCGCCAACGCAGTAGTCCCACACCAGCGGATGTCATTCTGAACGAGCGGGGCCCCGAACGTACCAGGGGCCCTGCAGAGCGATATCTGTGGGGCAGGTTCGGGGGTGGTGAGTGAAGAATCTGCTTTTGCTTTTCCTGCATGAGCCTTCACCTCCTATTGCTTCATCGAAGCCGCATCCGCCCGATGCGGCTGCCACGCCGGTCCGCCTTCTTCCCATTGGTCGTCGGTCAGCTGTTCTACCTCGGTACCGTCCTTGCGCATAAGAAAAATCTCGCCATAGGGTTGCGGCGCGCCTATCAGAAGGGCCTCATCTTTGAAGCCCATCCGCGAACTTGTAAACAGCAGCCACTCTCCGTCGGGAGACCAGGCCAGGTGCGCCTCGTTGCCTTTCGTATGCGTCAACTGCGTCATCCCTGTCCCATCGGGATGAACAGTGAACACCTGAAAGTCACTGCCGGTTCGGCGAATGAATGCGATCAAATCCCCGCGTGGAGACCACACCGGAAAATTGTCCCACTCGCTGGTCAGCACCTTGATGGAATGGTCTTCCAGATTCATGATGCGCAGTCCCATCTCCTTCGCGCCGAGGGTGCGATACACAATGTGCTTTCCATCCGGCCCGAAGGACGCAAATGCGTTGTTGTTTTCTCCCGATGTAACGATCTGAAAGCCCGTTCCATCCGCATTCACGATACCGACCTGCGCCCCTCCGTTTGCCGGATCGATCGGTTTCTTTCCGCCTGCCTCAGAGTCGAGAAACGCCGTGAAGTTTCCCACCCCCACCACGATCTGTTTGCCGTCCGGCGACCACCCCGGAGCAAGAATCAAGTCCTTCCGCTCCAGAATTGCCCGCGCCGGTTTGCCCTCATCCACAACGAACAAGCTCACCCCTCCCCCACCCGGTTTCATCCGCGTTACGGCCAGGTGCTCTCCGCTTGGGTCATATGCCGGCAGCCACGCCGTGCCGTAGAGATCGAATTTCGGATTCTTGCTGAACTGCTTCACCGGCTCGGTCACGTGCTTCGACACGAAGCGGCTGAAGACAACCTGGGTTCCATCGGGCGCCCACGAAGGACTCCGCAGATCGTTCCCCTTCGGTCCCGGCTTGCCGATCCCATAAAAGACTCCGCTGGCCGTGGGGTCCATGCGCAAATACGCAATCTCGCCGGACGACAACACAGCCGGCTGCTCTTTCACTCCGGGTCCCGCCGCCACCGCCGTCGCGTTCCCTGTGCCGATATCGATCTTCATCAGCTTGTCTTCGCCATTGCTCCCACCAAAACGAAAATCCCAGGTCTCCTGCGCCAGCATGCAATACGCAACCACGCTTTTACTGTCTGGCGTCCATTTGGGACTGCCACAGAAATCCCCATGCTGCGAAATCCGCTTAACTCCCGAACCATCGGGACGGATCAGATAAATGTCCACCAGGTGCAGTCGCTCCCAACGGCCTTTCGCATCCGGCAAACTGCTTTCGCGATCAGAGGAGAACGCAATCCACTGTCCGTCCGGTGACCAGGAGGGCCGGAAGTCTCCGCCATTCCCTGTCGTTAACGCCCTGGCCTGATGCGTCGCGACATCGAGCACCCACAGGTTGGCTCTTCCACCACCTCGCGTCGAGACAAAGACAAGTTGGCTGCCATCGGGCGAGAACGCAGCCTGGTCGTCATACGCCGGATCGTCTGTCAGCCGTTCGATTCCCGTGCCATCGGGATGGATGCGATAGAGATCCGCCGATCCGGCGCGCTCCGATGTAAACGCAATCCAATCTCCCTTGGGAGACCACGCGGGATCGTAGTCAAGCGACCCCGACTGCGGAAGACCGTGCTCGCCGGTGCCATCGGCATTGGAGATAAAAAGGTTTGCCTGTGTAGGACCAAGCCGGGCAAGCACGATGCGATCGGCAGCATCACAGCAGGTCGCCCCGGAACCGACCACAAAGACACAAAGGAACCACGCACGGAGACAAGACATCTTCCACTCCGAATAGGGAATTTTGGATCAGGAGAAGTTGCCTGCGAGCATACCACCGCAAAGCACCGCCCGGCGACGAGAACTCGCCGCCCGCGACCCTCAGTTTTGAAAGGGCACGACTTCAGTCGTGCCCATAGGGCCGTCAAAGATGGCTGGCTTTAGCCCACTGAGGGATGTGTGAGAGATGCCAATTGAACTACGCAAATTGAAGAACCTTGGGACGGGGAAGGTACTTCGCAATAAATTCGGGTTCCAACTCGTTCATCAAGAGACTCAACTGCTCGATGCTGTATCTGAGGCCCACGAGATGCGTCTGAATCAGTTCATCCAATAGCGTAGGTTTTTCGATTGGAATATCTGTCTCAACCGATTCCCTATAGCTGTGTGTCTCAGCGCGAAGTTGGATTATCAATCGACTTCTTTGCGACTTCGATATGTTCCCAATGCGATATGCCTGTTCGATCAGGGAACCCATTGAGACACGCCACTCCTGTTTCAGCATGGCGAGCTTAGGCAACGTCAACCTCGTAAGCTGATGCGCTATGTCTCGCTCCGGAGTAAGGAACTCAGAGGCAAATATGTCCGCCTGTTCTTCCATGTGTGGCATCGGGAACTCGTGCATAACGACATGCCCTAGTTCGTGAGCCAAGCTAAATCTCAAGCGGTCGCCGGTCACATCGGGATGTGAGTTGATAAAGAAAATAGGCGGGTTCGGCTCTACCCACTCACTCACTGCGTCGGCCTTACGAGTTCCAAAGTCATGACGAATAATGATTGCGCCAGCATCTTCAAGCGCCTCAGTCAGGTTGCGAATAGGACCTGGAGGAATACGCCACGCCGTTCTTACGGCTCTCGCAATAACATCAACTCGCCCACGGTATTCCTGAGGGTCGAAGTGATCAAAACTGTTTGACGCGGCAATTCCCGTGGCCCTGAGCAGTTTTTGGATGCCATATCGCCTGATATTCATCTCCGCGTGAAGCTGGCGAAGCTGCTTCATAGGAAGCCCCTGCCGCTTGCGGTGATAGAAAACGCTCGACCCGAAGCCGTAGACCTTCTCGTTCTGAAAGAAAAATTGCAGCGGATATCTCAGCGTATCTGCGACTTTGGCAATAAGTTCCTCAGGGGTGAACAGAAAGCCAGCTTCCAGTTTTGATATTGTGCCCTGCTCTACGCCGATCAATTTTGCCAATTCAGACTGCGTGTATCCGCGCGATTCTCGCGCAAGCACCACCATGCCGGGATTGAATTCTGGCATCTCACTACATCTCCGATTGCTCTTCTGAGGGGCGAATGAATACTCGCCGTTTTGGTGTTGCTTCGGTGCTGACGGTGCTGTCGCGTGAATCAAGCACGATCAGCCCCTCTGACGGTGCCTCAAGCGTGATGCCGTATACATATCTTCCATTGAGAATGTTCGTGATCTGAACCTCGACCACGGCGGTCTGGAGCCGGTTTAGCTTGTACCCAAGTGAAAGCCGCTGAGGTGCCGATGGTATTCCCGGTAGGTCTTCGCCCCGATCCCAGTTGACCGCCGCTGGTGTTGGGAAGTTGGAAGGGAAACCGGCCATGCTCAATTTCTTGAATCGGATGCACACCTTCTCCGCGATGACCAGCAACACAACCCCGTTTTTCGTAACGATGATCTTCGTGTTACTGACGCCACGAAACCCACGGTGGACCCGGTCAACCCCCAAGTCCCAAATGATGTTCGCCCTTGTTCTCGTGCTATGGATAGCCAGGTTCGGGTACTTCTTCATGTATTCAGTAAAGGGATCTGCGCCTATCGAATACAACTGTTCGGAATACGGCTCAATCACTGAGATAACTTCGTCGCGCGAAAGTCGTTGCAAGTCGGCATCCCCCTTAAACGATGAGATATGTGCAGAGTACGCTCATCGAAGGGAATAATCAACATAAATTATTCCTAAAATTATGTTGAGTGTTTTCAGCTACTTCCAGCGAGTCTTTTGCTGCCGCCTTTCAGATTGCCTTGCTTGAGCGCTTAGGGTGTGGCTGTGATCTGCCATCAAACTGGCGCGCTGACAGTTCTACACAAATTCGGATGGATCCACCAAGGCAGCGCCACATTGACCCTTCCCCCAATTTCCCGTAGACTAGGAAACTGCGAGGGATGCGGTGTGTCTGCATTCTCACCCGCACCACTTTTCCCTGACAAATCAGGGCTTTAGACCAAGGAAAACTTAATGGCAAACCATGTATCGTCGCTGAAGCGCGCCCGCCAGACCGAAACCAAGACCGTTGTGAACCGCGCCAACCGCACCCGCGTGCGCTCCAGCCTCCGCGCCCTGCGCGAAGCCATCGCCAAGGGCGATGTCAAGGCTGCACAGACCCAGTTCCGCGAGACCGTTTCCGCCCTCGACAAGAGCGTCCAGAAGGGCGTTCTTCACTCAAATACCGTCTCCCGTTACAAGAGCCGCCTGAATGCCCGCTTGAAGGCTCTGGCGACGGCAAAAGCATAAGTTTTATGGGGTGGCCGCGATCCAGTGGGATGGTGAGGGGCCATATGAGCAGGTAACGGCCGGGAGCAATCCCGGCCTTTCCTTTTGCGCTGTCAAGCCTCGTCATTGTCGAATCTTCCTAAATATCAGATTTCATGAGCGAAATTATCTCCCGCATTTTGCAGGTAATTTCCACCCGCGGTCGCATAATCAAATCAAAGCTCCGAGACACGTTCCGGCACCATTTCATCCGCCTGAACGCTCGAGAATCTGATAACTGCTTTCTATAGAGAAATCTACGGTCAAGTTGAATTGCAAGAATAGTTTGCAGACTTGCCCATCCGTATATCGGTGAAAACACCATTTTTGTTCCCAGAGTGTGGGGGGGATGGGGGGCCCTCGTCGCACACGGCTCCTATTTTGAAAGCCACCGCGAACCCTTACTGCAGAAGCTCGAAAATCCCCGCGGCTCCCTGCCCACCGCCCACGCACATCGTCACCATGCCATAGCGCGCCTTCCGGCGTTTCATTTCCTGGAGGAGTGTTGCGGTAAGCTTTGCCCCGGTACATCCCAGTGGATGGCCCAGCGCGATCGCGCCGCCATTCACGTTCACTTTGTCAGGATCGAAACCAAGTTCGCGCATCACCGCCAGCGCCTGCGCCGCAAACGCCTCGTTGAACTCGATCAGCTCGATGTCGTCGAGTTTAAGCCCGGCTTTCTTCAGAGCCTTCGGGACGGCGTACAACGGCCCCATCCCCATCTCTTCCGGCAGGCACCCCGCCACCGCGTAGGCCACCAGTCGCGCCAGCGGTTGAATTCCCAGTTCCTTCGCGCGCTCCACGTCCATCAAGATCGTCGCGGCGGCCCCATCGGATGTCTGCGAAGAATTGCCGGCGGTCACAGAACCCTTCGCATGAAAAACCGGCTTCAGCGCTCCCAGCGCCTCGGCCGTTGTGTCGGCGCGAGGACCTTCATCTGTAGAGAAAACCGACTCCGAAGTTGCCGGTTTTCCTGCCTTGGCTGTCGGCGTCGCCATCGCCACCTTCACTGGAACAAGTTCCTCGTCAAACCGGCCTGCTCGCTGCGCAGCCACTGCTTTCTGGTGACTTCGCAGTGAAAACGCGTCCGCATCCTCGCGCGAGATGTTGTAGTGCTTCGCAACCCTCTCGGCGGTCAGTCCCATCGTCAACAACGAAGCTGGATAATTCTCCGCCAGCCACGGATTGGGCCGGGGCTTGACGCCGCCCATCGGCAGCATACTCATCGTCTCAGCGCCACCCGCAATCACCACGCGCTGCACGCCACCGCGAATGCGCATGTCGGCCTGTGCGATGGCTTCCAGTCCCGAAGCGCAAAGGCGGTTCACCGTCATGCCGGGCACATCAATCGGAAGCTGCGCCCGCAGAGCCGTCATCCGCGCCATGTTCCAACCCGACTCGCCCTCCTGCTGAGCGCAGCCGAGGATCACATCTTCAACCTCGGCTTTATCCAGTGCCGGGATCCGCTCCAAAGCATTCGTCAACGCAGCCGCAGCAAGATCGTCGGGGCGCGTGGTGGATAAGGCGCCCTTCGGCGCGCGGCCTACAGGAGTACGAACAGCGCTTACGAGTACAGCTTCGGGCATCGAATGCTCCAGGAAAACGTGGACCGGTTCACAAGATCCGCTGCTCATTGTTAGACCGCAAGGCGTTCAGCGGTCAAATAAGTGCAATTAGTCCGACGTATCTACTACCGTCCACGCGCTATGCGTATAGAAGCGATACACCGTCTTCTGGTTCAGAACGACATCCTCAAGCGCGTCGTGATCGAGCTGCGGAGGATGGTGCTCCATCCCAGCCTGCGCCTCGCGGATCTGTCGCGGTGAAGCAGGATCAATCCCCCAGTCGAATCCCAGAACTCCCGAGGAATCGTGCCGCTGCAGGCGTTCGAGTTCCGGAACCGATGCGAGCGTCACTGGCTTGTTTGGAATGCGCGCAAAAAACACCAGCAGGTCCACATTGCCATGCGTGGAACAAAGCACCGCCCAGTCCGACGATCCGGGGCGCTCCAAACTTGCGTTTATTACGTTTTCCGGCCGGTGCGCCTGAAACGTCTGCGGAATCATGCAACCGCGCTTCTCCAGAACATCGGCGATCGCATCCGGCAGATCAGGAAAAGAACTCGCCGGCAGCCGACGGATCAGGTACGAAGCAATGCGGCCATCGATACTCGTTTTGCCCGACTCGTTGAATTTTCCCGAACTATCCGGCTGTCTGGGAGATGATTCCTGAGCGAGTGCGCCCGCAGTTGCGAGCGCCAACGATGCCGCTGAAATCACGATGAGTGCTGCGAATTTCATTTCAATTGCGCAGTGGCTTGCCGGTCTTCAGTGTATACGCGATTCGCTCCTGCGTCTTGCGTTCGCCACACAGCGAGATAAACGCCTCACGTTCCAGGTCGAGCAGGTACTGCTCTCCGACCAGAGAACCTGCCGTGACCTTGCCGCCGCACAGGATGTACGCCACCCAGCGCGCGACCTTCATGTCGTGTTCCGAGGCAAACCCCGCCTCCCCCATCAAAAAGACGCCGGTATTCAGCACAGCAAGCGAAGCCGTACCCGGCGCCGGAATCACGCGTGGCTGCGGAGCCACATAGCCTGCCTCGGCCAGCGCAATCGCCTGCGCCTTGGCGTCCAGCAGCAGCCGCTCCCGGTTCAGCGTAATTCCATCACTCGGCAGCAGCAGTCCCAATGCACGCGCTTCTGCCGCGGACGTCGCCACCTTCGCCATCGCAATCGTCTCCAGCGTCCGTTTCAATGCCGAATTCATCTCGGCCGATTGCGCAAATCGCGATGGCGGGTCCTTCGGATCGGGCGGTGCGAGCGCAGTAGCCGCATCTACAGCGCGCAGCAGCATCTCCTTCGTTCCGCCGCCTCCGGGAATCAGCCCGATGCCCGTCTCCACAAGCCCGATGTAAGTCTCCGCATGTGCCTGCCGACGCGCAGCGTGCAGCGAGATCTCGGCACCACCGCCCAGCGTCAGGTTGAACGGCGCAACAACCACGGGCCGCGGGCAGAACTTGATCGACATCGACATCTGCTGAAACGCGCGAATAGCCCCCTCAACCTCATCCCACTCACCCTCCTGAGCGCCCAGCAGCAGTTGCATCAGGTTCGCGCCGACGCTGAACCGGTCGCGATCACCGCTAATCACAAAGCCGCGAAAGTTCTTTACCGCCTCCGACGTTGGATTCAGCACCGACGCAATCATCGCAACCACATCGCCGCCGATCGCGTTCTTCAGCGAGTGCAGTTCGATGCAGCCGATGCCGTCGCCGATATCCACCAGCGATGCGCCTGGATTGCTCCGAACCACGCCATTGCTCCGACGGAAATCGGCAACGCGCGCGTGCCCCGGCTGTTGCGGGATCGTCTCCCACGCGCCGGTCGTTGGGTTGTAGCACTGCGGTCCGTCCGGCGAATACCAGGAAACAGGAGAGGTCTCAGGCGCAGAGTCCAAAAGACCCCTAACGGCCTCGCTCACCGGAATACCCAACGCCTTCATGCGGCCTGCAGACTCGCGCACTCCCGCCGCGTCCCAAAGCTCAAACGGGCCCAGTTCCCAGTTGAACCCCGCCCGCATCGCCTGGTCGATCGACGGCGCATCGTTCGCCGCATCGCCTATGCGCTCCGCAGTAAAGTTCCACAGCGACAAGAGAAACGGCCAGAGAAACGCTGCGGCCTTATCCTTCTTCGGATCATTCGCAAGCAGCAGCTTAATCCGCTCCTGCACCGTGGCTGCGTTCTTCGCCATCTCCAGCGAAGGCAGCGCCGGCTTCACCGAAGGGCGATATTCGAAGTTCTCCAGGTCGAGCACCATGCGTTCGTCTTTACCATCCGCGCCACGCGTCTTCTTATAGAACCCCTGCTTCGACTTGTCGCCCAGCCAGCCGCGCTTCACAATCTCCTGAAGCTTCTCCGCAAATCCTCCCGGTGTTACTCCCTGCGGAAAATTCGCCGCGACGTGCGCAAGGATGTCGATGCCCACCATATCGGCCAGGCGAAATGTTCCCGTTCGCGGAAATCCAAGCGCCGGCCCCGTCAGTGCGTCGACTTCTTCGATCGTCAGACCCTGCTCCAGCATCAGCGTCGACGCAAGAAACATCACAAAGACGCCAATGCGGTTGCCGATAAAGTTCGGCGTATCGTTCGCGAACACCACCTGCTTGCCCAGCACACGATCCCCGAACGTCGCGAATGCGCCAATCAGTGCCGCATCGCTCTCCGCCGTAGGAATGATCTCCAGCAGTTGCATATACCGCGGAGGATTGAAAAAGTGCGTGCCGAAAAAACGGTCCCGGTGCGACTTCAATCCCGCCGCAATCTTCGCAATCGGCAATCCCGAGGTGTTTGTGCTCAACACAGCCTGCGGCGCCAGGTGCGGCACAACCCGATCCAGCAGCGCCCGCTTGATCTCAAGATTCTCCGCCACCACCTCGATGACCCAGTCGCATTGCTTCAGCTTCGGCAAGTCGTCTTCAAAGTTGCCGGGAGTGACCATCGACGCCAGCGATGCCTCGTAAAATGCTGCGGGCTTTGACTTGGCCAGAGCAGCCAGCGCCGACTCTGCCAGCCTGTTCCGCGAGCCATCCCCGCTGGGAACCATGTCGAGCAGCAACGAAGGAATGCCTGCATTGGCAAGATGTGCAGCGATGCGCGAGCCCATGGTTCCGGCTCCCAGAACTGCGGCCCGGCGCACCAGGAGCGGTTGAGCAGCAAAGAGATAAATGGGCGCAGTTGACGGTGCAATCGTACTCATGCTGCCATCTCCCCGCGGAAGCGCTACTCGATGCAGCGCATACGCCTTAATCGTTCCCGAGAATACGAGGTGCGCTTAGCCTGGTCAAGGCGAGGGTAGCACTGAAGAAATATGCGAAAACAGTCATCGGTTGGTCCTATCGAGGCCAAATCGTGCCCGAGCGCTAACCAAAAGGTAGTTTTTGCGCTAGCCAAGTCCAGCCGAAAGAGTATTGTGCGCACTGAGATGGTCTGTGCGGCCACCGCAATGCACTCGCGAGCTCAGAGCAAGCTGTCAATACTACTTAAGTGAACGTGAAACGTCGGTGAACTCATTGACAACTTTTTAAGGGGTTCACATACTATTTAGAAGAAACCCAGTGCCATAAGGGTAGTGCCGTATTCTATGGACTCCTTCAAATCAGCACCGCTCACCTCACTCCTGCTGATCGTGCTATTAGGCTCGATTGCGGCGGTTTTGATTGCCCCTCAAATTGACCTGCCCGATACTGCCTTCCAAAGAAATAGCTCCCCTCTTGCAATTCACGCGCAATCGCACCAGGTGGCGCAGACGAATTCGGATGGTATTGCACCTCTGATCTCGTTCCGATTAAGGGAGGCTTCCGAGATTGCACTAAACGCCCGCTTCGGTGACAGTGCAGTCGAAATACCTTCCGTCCCTCCTCCGACTCTCCGCTGTTAGCGATCGTCCACCTCATCGCAAGCAGGGAGTCGACGCCCGCTCGAATCACGCATCATGATTCTCTTGCGTCAACCTCCACCTCAGACGGCCTGAACGAAGTATTCGCCCGCTCCGTAGCGACGGTCCTTACAGTCTCGTGGCTAGTCCTCATACCTTCCGGACAGACCATTGAGAAGGCAATGCGCCGAATCAGGATCCGGTTCATTGTCAAATATGCACAGCCACAGGACGACGTTCTAAATATGAGAGGCGGCCCATATCTCATGTTTTGAGCCGTTCGATCGTTAGAAAACAACAAAGTTTCGGAGTTCTCAACGCATGTCTTCCAATCACCTGCCCAAGGATTATCGGTCGGAGCGCGATGAAATACCAAAGCCAAATGTGGAGCGTATCTCGACACGCTTAGTCGCCGTTCCGAAATCCGAACAATATGTCGCAGAGAGCGTCTTCAACCCCAAAGACATCATGAGCCTCGCCACTAGCGCCAAGCGGATAATCGGCGATGAATTGGGGACGCTCAGCCCTCAGTTCTTCTTGAATTCAATTCCGCAAGAAGGCTCATTTCCACGAGTGGTAGTGGTGAGGCGCGCAGGCGCTGTCATTGGCTTGTTCTACGCAAAAGAGCTTAAGCTTGCGGGGTTTCGTACGGGCTTGATCTGCGGTGATGCAAGTGACGGTCCGATCATCGCATGCAAACCGGAAGAACAGGAAGCAGTATGGAGCAGCGCTCTGTCACATCTCCTGACCTTTAAAACGGTACTTGGCATTAGACTCGCCATCCCTTACACGGAATATGAACTCTATGCTGGTGAAAGAATCGTAAGTCCGATCGGCGCAGTTGCCTCGTATCGCGAATATTCCACTAACGCAATGCTCGCACTGCCCTCCAGTTATGAAGCACTTCTGAGCCAGATGGGATCACACACGCGCCGGAACTTTCGCTACTATCGGCGCCAGTTCGAAACGCAAGGGCACGCATATGTTGAGCCGTTGACGATTCCAGAGTTTCGCACTGCCACCCGTGAGCTAATCGGAAAATCATCGATTCCAGCAAAGAGCAAGCGCGTAGAGATTGATGTGAGGATGTGTTTAGCTGCAGATCGGCCGATGCTGATCGGGTTGCGTTCGAACAGCGGCGAGTGGCTTGCGACTCTGGGCGGATGGTACGTCCGTGACCAAGCGACTGTGCGGTTCCAAATGAACCGGGACCAGGAACATCGAGCGGACTCGCTGTCGGTGGTCTTACGGGGGTATTTGATCGAATCGCTCATTCGACGTGGTTTTCAGTCCATTGTTTTCATTCGTGGTGTCGGTGAACCGCTGAAACGCTATTGTCGCAATGTCCCGACTGTAATTCTCTATCTGGATAAGCCGAACCGCTTTTTGAGGCCCGCTCGTTTTCTTGAGCTTGCCGCGCGCCTTGCGCCGCCTAGTCTGGCATTTAAGGCTGTATGGCTTGCCAAGACTAATCTCAAGGAGACTCCCACTCCCTCTGCTCAACTTAACGATCCTTTCGATCCAACTCTGCAATAGCTTGAATGATAGGTTCGACAAGACGTCGGCCTGTTTGGGCTTTCGCCTGATCACGGCACTTCATTGATGGTCTTGGGTAATCGCCTCACGGGCCAGTAAACCAAGTAAACAGTGCGAGACGCTTGGCTCGTCAGCCTCCGCGGCCGCAACTCTCAGCTGGAAACAGGTGAGTATTGGCCTTTCGGGCACTTTATGGTTGTTTTGACGAACTAGCGCGCATTCGCAGTCATCCAGTCATCCCGTTTGAGCCGGTAGAGCACGTGACGCTGGAGCGGATGGCCCGCTGGAATTGAAGGGTGATCGAAGTCGTCGCGAGGGTCATGGGTCATCCCGAGCTTCTGCATGACGCGCAACGAGCGCACATTCGATGGAACTGTAAAAGAAACTAGTTCGAGCAGCCTCTGAACTTCAAACCCGTGACTAGCCAGGGCGCGCGCGCCCTCGGTTGCCAGTCCTTTGCCCCAATATTTCCGCGCCAGCCGCCAGCCGATTTCAACGCATGGTGTGAATGATGCTTCGAATCGGGGAATAACAAGGCCGACGTATCCGATGAATTCCTGCGATTCGCGCAGTTCCGCAGCCCAGGGTCCGAATCCGTGCTGTTCAAGATGCGCCTCGGCGAAATCGACCAATGCATCGCTATCCTCACGCGACAGCAACGCTGGAAAGTGCTCCATCACCAACGGATCGCAATTCATCTTCGAGAACGGTTCGCGATCGCTTTCACGCCATTTCCTCAGAATCAACCGCTCGGTCCCGATTTTCTTAGCGCCGTCAGTCATTTCGTCAGTAACTTGAAGGCATGCATCCAGTCGTTGCGGATGAAGCCGGGAATGCACCATAGCATGCACAGCGGTTCGATCGCACGCGCTGCCTCGGCCGCGCCCATGTCCGCCGTCTCCCAGCCGAATTGCTCGTTGATCTGCTTCACCTGCTTCTTAGCGCCCTCGTCGTTGCCGCAGATGAACATCGTAGGCCTGCCGCTTGCAAAATCGGGGTTGATCATGCAGGGAGCGCCCACCGAGTTGTAGGCCTTCACAAAACGCGCATCAACAAATTGGCGCTGCAACGTCTCCATCAGTGACAGGTTGATGTCGGTAAAGAAGCGGAGCACGCCTTTCTCCGGCGGAGCATCCTCGATCGGGTTACAGGCGTCGATCACCGTCTTCCCTGCCAGATTCTTCATTCCCGCCAGCGTCAGCGCTTCGGCAGCCGCTTTCCCCTTCACCGCCAGTACCACCAGTTCGCCGAACGCGGCTGCCTCTGCGAACGTCCCGGTTGAGCCACCCCTTGATTCAGCCGCCCAATCCACCAGTTTCGCAGGACTCCGGCTACCCACCTTCACTGCGTGACCATGCTTCAGGAACCCGCCGGCCAGTGTCTTCGCAACGTCGCCCGATCCAAGCACGCCCACCTTCATCCCACACCTCCGATCACGCGAGTTTAGATGCATCGGATGAAGGGGATCAAGAACAAGAACCGGAATAGACCAGGCAGTACCTTCGGATAGCGACGGTCTCTCTCCCTGTGGTACGAAAGAGTCCACTCTGCGGTATGCTCAAATTGGGATCATTCTCGATCTCCCCCGCGATGAACTTTCTTACCAGAAACGCCTGGGAAACGACAGCCGGTGTAACCCTGATCGCCGGCCTGGCCGTTGGTGCGGTCTTCTATCTGCGGCGCAAGCGACCGACAGAAGAGGAGTTGGAGCGAGCACGCCGCAAAATGCTTGCCTTAACGGGTCGCGTCATCGATGGTATGTTGCTCGACATCCGTGAGATAAGCATCGAGGAAGGTCGATCCCTGACCATGCTGGAGTACAGCTATCGAAGCGCCGGCGTGGACTACGAGTGTTCGCAGGACATCACCACCCTGCTCGACGTGGTCGATCCCGGAGAGATGCGCGCCGGCTTCCCCTGCTCCGTCCGCTACCAGACCGGCAACCCCCAAAACAGCATCGTCATCTCGGAATCCTGGTCGGGACTCCGATCGAGCCTGCCGGTGTTTCCGCACCGCGATCCATCAAAGCACAACGATCTGGGAGAGTTGCGTCCGGATCGGGGTTAGCAGGCGTGCACCAGAACCCCTGCAACCATTAGCGCGCCATACCCAACCCCGTTTACACTTTCAGTATGCATGTCCACGCCGCGCCTGGGTCTGCCGGCGCATCCAGGACACAATCCGTACTGCGTTTCTCGCTCGTCGCCACGCTGGCCTACGTGGTAATCACCCTCATCGCTGGACTGCGCGCGCATTCCCTTGCACTGCTCTCGGAATCGGGCCACAACGTCTCCGATTTCCTGGCGCTCCTGCTCAGTTTTGTTGCTGTCTATTTCCAAACGCGCCCCGCCACCCACTCCAAGACATTCGGTTACCAGCGCGCGGGCGTACTGGCTGCCTTCGTCAATGCCGCCACGCTCATCGTCATCTCCGTCTGGATCGCCGTCGAAGCCATCCATCGCCTGAGCGCTCCCGTCGCCGTACAACCAAAATTGATGATGGTGGTAGCCGCCGCCGGCGTGCTGATGAATGGCGTAATCGCCGCGCTCCTCTGGGGAGTGGCCCGCGACGTCAACATGCGCAGCGCCTTTCTCCACATGGCGGGCGACACGCTTTCGACCGCGGCAGTCATCGCCGGAGGAGCCGGCATCCTCTTCACCGGGCGCAATTGGATCGACCCGATACTGTCGCTCCTGATTGCTGCCCTGATCCTGTGGACCAGCTTCGACATCGTGCGCGAAACCCTCAACATCCTTCTCGAAGGCACGCCGCGCGGCATCTCGCTCAGCGAAATCCGGGCAGGAATGCAGGACGTCGACGGCGTTCGCAACGTCCATGACCTGCACGTCTGGAGCCTCGGCTCCAACAGCCATGCGCTAGCCTGCCATGTCTGCATCGCCGACATTCCGCCCTCCGAAAGCGCATGCATCCTGGTCAAGCTGAATCACGTTTTGCGCGATCACTTCTCCATTCAGCACTCTACAATTCAGTTTGAACACGAAGGATGCGAAGAGCTCCACGGCTGCGTAGTTCCCATTGAAGAAATGTCCAGCCCGGTCGCTCACGGCCATCACGGCCACGCGCACTAATTAGCTCTATTCGGAGGTCCCTGCCTTGACTCGACGTCGAGTTGCTCTTGTTGCCCTGTGCTTTGCAATCTTTCTCTCAACCAGCAAGGCTATGCAATCCGCACCAATTGCGATCGCCGCTACGCCTCTTCAGGCCAGCCCGCCGACTGCCGCTCAACTCGATGCTCTTTCCGGCGAATACACCGACCCTGGCGACCCCGACACCCCCGTCAGCTTCTACGTCCACGACGGCAAGCTCGTCCTTGAATCCGAACGCCAGGTCCCCACTGCGCTGATAACAAACTCGCCGACCGACTTCGCTATCTCTGGAACCAAGATAACCCTCAAGTTCACGCTGGATGCCGCCGGTCACGGCGCAACGATGATCCCGTCCAACGATTCCGCGGTTGTTCTCAAGCGCACCGGAGACGCTGTTCACCACATCTTCCACGATTACCAGCGAACCGAATCCATGATCCCCATGCGTGACGGCATCAAGCTCCATGTCGTCATCCTCAAGCCCGCCGACATCACTACGCCGCTCCCCTTCCTCATCCAGCGCACTCCTTATGGCTGCGACGGAACCAACCGCGCATCCTTCTCAGGCAGCCGCCCTGAACTGGCCCGCGACGGATACCTCTACGTCTGTGGCGACATCCGCGGCCGCTTCAAGAGCGAAGGCCAGTTTGTAATGAGCCGCCCCGAAGTCGACCATAGCAACACAAAAGCCGTCGATGAAAGTACCGACACCTACGATACCGTCGACTGGCTGCTCAAGAACGTCTCCGGCAACAACGGCCGCGCCGGCTTTGTCGGCACCAGCTACCCGGGCTTCCTTGCCATGGCCGCCGGCATCGATCCGCATCCAGCCGTAAAAGCGGTTTCGCCGCAGGCCCCCATGATCGACGTCTGGATGGGCGATGACTTCTTTCACAACGGCGCATTTCGCCAGACCTACGGCTACGACTACGTCTACGGCATGGAGTCGAACAAGGAGAGCGCCGACGTCAGCTACGGTAAAGATAAGGACGGAAAACCCGTCGATGGCTACGACTACTTCCTCGGACGCGGTTCGTTTGCCGAAGACGTCAAGAAATCCGGCATCAAGGAGCCTTTTCCCAGCTGGAAGCTCTTCCTTGACCATCCCAGCTACGACTCCGTCTGGTCCTCACGCGCCGTTGAGAGTCACCTCGACAAGGTCTCCGTTCCAACCCTGAGCGTTGGCGGCTATTACGACCAGGAGGACATGTGGGGACCGCAGGAGGAGTACACAAAGCTCGAGCCCCATGACAGCAATCATGAAAACTTCCTTGTCCTCGGCCCCTGGCGGCACGGCTATTGGTCTTCCTCATCGCGCCACCTCGGCAATCTGAATTATGGCGAACCCATCGGCAAGGAATTTCGCGCGCAGATTGAAGCGAAGTTTTTCGGACACTACTTGAAGGATGAACCGGGATTCAATCTCGAAGATACCGCCAGCTTCCAGACCGGATCGAATACCTGGAAGTACTACGCACATTTCCCTCCGAAAGAAGCTCAACCTACCAGCCTTCACCTCGTCGGCGACGGGCAGCTTAGCTGGAGCGACACCAAGGAGCCCGCCAAGACCACTTACCAGAGCGATCCGGCAAATCCCGTGCCCTACCGTCAACGCCCCATCCAAGTCACCTACAGCGAGGGCTCGCAGTGGTTCAACTGGCTCACCGAAGACCAGCGCTTCGTCACCGATCGCAAAGACGTAGCCGTCTGGAAGCTCCCCTTGCTCAAAAAAGACCTCATCGTCACCGGCGAGGTGCTGGCCGACATCTTCGCCTCCACGACCAGTTCCGACAACGATATGGTCGTCAAGCTCATCGACCAGTACCCCGACGACGATCCAGACCCAAAGATGCGTGGCTACCAGTTGATGACCAACGAGGAGATTTTCCGCGGCCGCTATCTCGACAGCTTCGAGAAGCCGACCCCCTTGCGCGCCGGCTCTGTGAAGGAGTACCGCTACAGCCTGCACGACGTAGATCACGTCTTCAAGGCCGGCCACACCGTCATGGTGGAGATTCAGAGCACTTGGTTCCCGCTCTACGACCGCAACCCGCAGACCTTTGTGCCCAACATCATGACCGCCAGGCCGGAGGATTACAAAGCCGCGACCATCACGATCTACTCCGACCCGGATCATGACTCAAGTCTGCAGCTTCCCCTGATGAACGCCTGCGACCATATTGCGTGCTTCTGACGTCAGCTGGCCTATACTTTGCATCTTAAAGTATAATGCGGGAGATATCTCCAGACTGTGTGAGATATCTACGACTTACCTATCAGGGAGTCGAGATGACCGCATTCGACCTGCTCTTGATTCTTATGGTGCTCGCAACAGTTGCGGGCATCGCGGCTGCCCTTGCAGCCTTTGCATTCCACCGCCGAGTCTTCGCTCTTCGCTCCCTCGCTGTGATCGTCGGTGCGTGGGTCGTATATCTGGGAATCGGAACCGCGATAGCGCTCATGACACCGCAGCACATCATGTCGCTCGGTGAGGACCGCTGCTTCGACGAAATGTGTTTTGCGGTTATGGGATGGAATCGAATTCCTTCAACGAATGCAGGGAAGGCGTTCTACCTGGTGGATGTCCGCATTTCCAACCACTCGCGCGGGCGGGTGCAACGGGAGATCGGCCGCAAGGGCGTGCTCATTGATCGAGGCGGCCGGGTGTACGAGGTGTCCACGCAGGGCATGCACGCACTCTCCCCTGCGAATGGAGCGCCCTTTCCCGGCCTTGATGCCGAGGTTGCGCCCGGCCAAACATTGGAGACAAAGCTTGTATTCGAATTGCGCGACGATGTCGACTACCCTGGTTTTGCGCTGGGCAGCAGTTTGGCCCTCAATCCGGCACGGATCATGCTTGGCGATGAAGACCACTTTCTGCATTGGCCGACCGTCGTGCCGCTCGACTGACAGTGATTGACTTGGCCCGGTCGCGAATGCGAAGAATCCGCAAGGTAATCCCCCGCATCCAAAAACCGGGTACAATCAGTACAGCGCAATGGCCCTCCATCAACCCATCCCGGCTCTCCTCTAGCGGCGCCCGCCGCCTACAATGTTCTGCGCCCCTTCCCGTCGAAAAACCATTCCAAAAACGCAAGAGCCCGGAGGGCACGCCATGCTGGATCGCCTGGAACAAATGGAGCAACGCTACAACGACCTGCAGGCGCAGTTTTCGTTGCCTGAAGTTTTGAACGACCACGAGAAATATCAGAAGACCGCCAAGTCCCTGCGCGAGATCGAAGAGCCGGTCGAGAAGTATCGCGAGTTGAAACAAGTGCAGCAGGGTCTGACCGAAGCCCGCGCCATGCTCGCCGAGACCGACCCCGACCTGCGCGCCATGGCGGGAGAAGAAATCGCTGCTCTCGAGCCCCGCGCCGCTGCCATTGAAGAAGAAATCAAGATCCTGCTGATCCCCAAAGATCCCCTCGACGAGAAGAACGTCATCCTTGAAATTCGCGCCGGCACAGGCGGCGACGAAGCCTCTCTCTTTGCCGCCGAGGTCTTCCGCATGTATACCCGCTTTGCGGAGCAGCACCGCTGGAAAGTTGAAGTCCTGTCGATGTCGGAATCCGGCGTAGGCGGATACAAGGAAGTCATCGCCATCATCGAAGGCAAGCGCGTCTACTCCCAGCTCAAGTGGGAGAGCGGCGTGCATCGCGTCCAGCGTGTTCCCGCGACGGAAACGCAAGGCCGCGTCCACACCTCTGCCATCACGGTCGCCGTCCTTCCTGAGGCCGAAGATGTTGACATCAAGATCGAAGCCAAGGACATTCGCATTGACACCTTCTGCTCCTCCGGTCCTGGCGGCCAGTCGGTCAACACGACTTACTCCGCGGTCCGCATCACCCACATCCCCACCAACACCGTGGTCAGTTGCCAGGACGAAAAATCGCAGATCAAGAATCGCGAAAAGGGTATGCGCGTCCTTCGTTCCCGCCTCTACGAGCAGGAAATGGAAAAGCAGAACGCCGAGCTCGCCGCGGCCCGCAAATCCCAGGTTGGCTCCGGTGACCGCAGCGAGAAGGTTCGCACCTACAACTTCCCGCAGAACCGCCTCACCGACCACCGCATCGGCTTGACCCTGCACCAGCTCGACCTGATCATGGAAGGCCGCCTTCAACCTATCGTCGACGCCCTCGTCGCGCACTACCAGGCCGAGCAACTCAAAGCCGACAACGACCAGGCAGCTTGATGACGCTGCGCGACTTTCTCGAGTACGGTGAGTCGCAGCTCAGCGCGGGCCCCCATCCCGAGCGTGCGAAGCGCGATGCCGAGACATTGTTGCTGCATTTGATTGGCAAAGACAAAGCCTGGCTCATAGCTCACGCAGAAGACGACTTCGCCGGATGCTCCGCCATCCGCTACGCCGGCCTGCTCGAACGCCGCCGCAAAGGCGAACCCATCCAATACATCACCGGCGAAGTCGAGTTCTACAGAATGCCGTTTCGCGTCACACCCGACGTGCTCATCCCCCGCCCCGAAACCGAGCACCTCGTTGAGAAAGCCGTCCAGCTGATTCCGGCGCTCGATCGTAGGCCAACCAAGTTCTTTTCGATTCGCAAGATCCGCCCCGCATTTCGCAACGGGGAAAGGACACCCAGAGAGGGAGATCCTGGTCAAGTTAGCTGGCCGCCTCGCGTCCTCGACGTCGGCACCGGCTCTGGATGCATCGCCATCAGCATCGCGCACGATTGGGGCGAAGCCGAGATTACCGCTACCGACGCATCATTATCCGCTCTCGAAGTCGCTCGTTCGAGCGCCGAAAAACTCGGATTCGCTGACTGCATCCGCTTCCTTCACGGCGATCTTCTCGACCCAGTCGCCGGCGAAACCTTCGACCTCATCGTCTCCAATCCTCCCTACGTTCCCGTCACCGATCGCGATTCTCTCGCCGTCGAAGTGCGCGATCACGAGCCATCCCTCGCTCTCTTCGCGGGCGACGACGGCCTGGAAATCTATCGCCGCCTCATCCCGCAAGCCTTCGCCGCTCTCGCCTCAGGCGGATTCATCGCCCTCGAAATCGGCTACGGCCAGCATCCCGCGATCCAGGATCTTCTCGCTGCCACAGGTTTCACCAACATCGAATTCACACCCGACCTGCAAGGCATCCCCCGGGTCGTCGTCGCAGAGCGCACATAAACGCGTTCGTCATCTCATTCATCGAATCAGCCCCCGAAGAATTGCGAATCTGAACCCCGCCCCATCATCACTCTGCATGCGCCTGATTTACACTCGTCTCCTGAAAGGATTCATTCCATGCCCTCATCCAAAGGCTACGCTGCGTTCGATTCCAAATCACCGCTGGCTCCGCACTCTTTCAACCGCCGCGAGCCCGGCCCCTCTGAAATTGCAATCGAAATTCTCTATTGCGGCGTCTGCCACTCTGACCTCCACATGACGCGCAATGAGTGGGGCAACGCCATCTATCCCATGGTCCCCGGTCACGAGATCGTCGGCCGCGTCGCTGCCGCCGGCAAATCCGTTACAAAATTCAAACTCGGAGAACTCGCCGCCGTCGGTGTCATCGTCGACTCCTGCCGCCACTGCGAGCCCTGCAACCGCGGGGAAGAACACTTCTGCATCGAAGGCTCCATCCTCACATACGCAGCCAAGGACCGCGTCGACGGCTCCATCACCATGGGCGGCTATTCCAGCAACTACATCGTCGACGAACGGTTCGCCCACACAGTCCCCGCCAATCTCAATCCCGCGGCGGTTGCTCCGCTGCTGTGCGCCGGCATCACTACCTATTCGCCCCTGCGCCACTGGAATGCTGGTACTGGCAAAAAAGTCGGCATCGTCGGTCTCGGTGGACTCGGCCACATGGGACTGAAATTCGCGCACTCCTTCGGCGCCCACACCGTGCAACTCACCACCTCGCTGAAGAAAAAAGATGACGCCCTCAAGCTCGGCGCAGACGAAGTCATTCTCTCCACCGACGCGGCGGAGATGAAAAAACAGGCCGGTACCTTCGACTTCATCCTCGACACCGCGTCGGCCCCCCACTCGCTCGATCCCTACCTCTCGCTGCTCAAGCAGGACGGCACCATCACGCTCGTCGGCCTGCCTGAAAAGCCTCCCTCCATCAACATGTTTGCGCTCATCACCAAACGCGCCTCTATCGCCGGATCCATGATCGGCGGCATGCCCGAAACCCAGGAGATGCTCGATTACTGCGGCCGCAACGGCATCGTCTCCGAAGTCGAAGTCATCCCCATTCAGCAGATCAATGAAGCCTACGAGCGCATGTTGAAGCAGGATGTGAAATATCGTTTCGTAATCGACATGAGTTCGCTACGATAACTCGCTCACCCGTCGCACACGCACGAGACCAAGACAATCCAAGAGGAATCCGATGACCACTCTGACGAAGACAAAATCCATTCTGACCGACACACACTTCGTGATACCAGTCGTCGTCTTCTGTTTTGGTCTCGCGCTGCTCATCGTGCTGCATTGAATCAAAAACATCGGACTTTCGTTACTGGCGAAATTGCAATGGGTGTCGTGAAAATCGAATCAAGGGAGAAAGTCCAGCAAGCATGAGCGAAGTAGCTCGCACCAATCCGGCTCCCCCCATCAGGTCTGTTCACGGCATCGGCGTCGTCTGCGGACTGGCAGCCGGGGTATGGCTCGGCGCGGCCGAAGCGCCCACTAAACTCGTCAACTCCGGCCTGTCGCCCTACGCCATCTCGCTCTGCATGGTGGCCGGCGTCTTCACCGCGCGCTGGAGCGTTCCCACGCTGCTGAAAGGCACGCGGCAGGTCTTCGCCGATCTCGCCCAAAACAAGCACCTCATTCCCATCGCTATCCTCGCGGGCATGCTCTGGGCAGTCGCCAACACCTTAACCGTCTTTGCCATTCGCGATGTCGGCCTGGCCATCGCCTTTCCTCTTTGGAATACCAATTCGCTCGTCGGCATCCTTTGGGGTCGGGTGCTCTTCGGCGAGCTAAAAGGTGCCACCCGCATCAACGTTGCCAAGGTCGTTCTCGGTGCGGTGGCCATCGTCGCGGCAGCCGTCATGCTCGGCTTCAGCACCATTCACACGGGCGGCGCGCACAATCGTGCGGTTGGCGGAGTCCTTGCCGCCATCGGAGCCAGCCTGCTGTGGGGAACCATGTACATCCCCTATCGCAAGGCCTACATCAGCGGCATGAATCCGCTCTCTTTCGTCACCATATTTACCGTTGGTGAACTCGGCACGATGATCGCCCTCGTGCTCGCCCTCGATG
>NZ_DATHHT010000005.1:0-20309 GCF_035317045.1 Occallatibacter sp. | reverse complement strand
CCAAAGGCTGTCCCAGCAGAAACAGCCTCGGCCGGCACAAATTCCGGTACCTCCGCCAACTCCGCAAGCCCCGCTACGACATCACCAAATCCCGCGCAGCCTGCATCCACCACTGGCCTTCTTCAGGCCGTTGGCCTCGCTTTCCTCGGGGGACTCATCCTCAACCTGATGCCATGCGTTTTCCCGGTGCTCTTCATCAAGGGTCTGTCCCTCGTGCAATCCGGAAATGAAGAGCGCCACAAATTGCGAACCCATGGCTTTGTCTACGCCGCGGGCATCCTCGTTTCTTTCTGGGCTCTCGTCGCGCTTCTGCTCGGACTTCGCTCCGCGGGTTCTCATCTTGGCTGGGGATTCCAGTTCCAGTCGCCCATCTTCCTCTCGCTGATGGCCGCACTGCTGTTCTTCCTCGGCCTCTCCCTCGCGGGACAATTCGAAATCGGACTCACGCTGACCAGTGCCGGTGGCTCGCTTGCTGAAAAGCAGGGCTACACCGGCAGCTTCTTCACCGGAGTGCTCGCCGTCATCGTTGCCACGCCGTGCACCGCGCCGTTCATGGGAGTCGCTCTCGGCTATGCCCTCGCGCAATCCGCCATCGTGACGTTCGCTGTTTTCACCGCACTCGCTTTGGGCCTCGCTGCGCCTTACGTCGCGCTGACATTGCAACCAGCATGGACGCGCATCCTGCCGCGTCCGGGTGCTTGGATGGAAGTGCTGAAGCAGGCTGTGTCGGTGCCGATCTTCGGGACTGTGATCTGGATGGCGTGGGTGTTGGCTCAGGCCTACGGCGCAGCCGTGCTCGCAGCACTGCTCGTTAGCTTTTTGCTCCTCGCAATTGCCGGATGGTTTCTGGGTCGTTGGCCTGCTAAACGCTGGTCAACCGTCGTTGCCGTGGCGATTGCGCTTGGTGTCATTGCGATTTCGGTGACGGCTCCGGGCAAACTCGGCGCGACCAACACGCCTGTGGTGGCGGCAAGTTCAGGGACCGGTTGGCAACCCTGGTCCGCCGATGCTGTCACACGCTATCAATCCCGGGGCCGCCCGGTCTTCGTCGACTTCACCGCAAGCTGGTGTCTCAGCTGCCAGGTCAACGAGCGTGTAGCCCTCGGCAAACCCGAAGTCCAGAAGGCTTTCGCCGACAGCAATGTCGTTCTTATGCGCGCCGACTGGACCCGCTACGACGACTCCATTACCCAGACGCTGACCTCGCTGGGCCGCAGTGGTGTGCCAACCTACGCGCTCTATATTCCAGGAGAAGCCACCCCACGCGTTTTGCCCGAGGTCCTTACACCCGGCATCGTCACAGACGCCCTTGCACAACTCCCGCACAGCTCCACGCAAGCCGCTGCTTACCAGGTGAAATAGTGACGCCCAAGTGCGCGCAAGCTCGGATGCAGGGGAAGGTTCTCTCCTGGATCGAAAACGTATTGCGGGGCGCCCGGTGCATGCTGCGCAAACATCCGCACTTCGCGCGCGGTTGCTTCATTCATCATGCGCAGATTGGTCGTCACTGCTACCGGCCGCGACTTTGGACCCCGCCGCAAACTGCCGTCGAACTGCTGTGCGTATGTGTTCTCATTCCAATCCTGTGCCATGATGACCCTCCACCGTGCCGCGCGATTTTCTTCAGAACCAACCGCGCTTGTTGATATAAACAGCAAGTCGCTTGCCAAAGTTGCGGCCGCAACCAAGAGCATCATGAAATATGGAACGCAAATGACTTAGAGGAAGTTCAGTATTTCTTAAGGCAGTGGCGACGGGCGAAGTGACGAAACTCCCGTGACGAAATTCCGTCAGTGCCGACTTTATTTAGTCACCTGGAGCTCTGATTATCCAGTGTGCTTGCCTGAGCGAATCTTGCGGATCTCTTCCATCCGCTGTGCGAGCGCCTTCTCGCGCCCCTCTTGCGTCGGCTTGTAGTAGCTGCGTCCCTTCAACGAATCCGGCAGGCAATCCATCTCCGCCACCTTGCCTTTTTCATCGTGTGCGTAGCGATAGCCCTTGCCGTACTCCAGTTCCTTCATCAGCCGCGTCGGCGCGTTGCGAAGATGCAGCGGCACTGGCTCCTGTCGCGTCTGCTCAATCTCCTGCTGCACTGCACCATAAGCCGTGTACACCGCATTCGACTTCGGCGCCAGGCACAGATACACCACCGCCTCCGCCAGCGCCAGGTCACCCTCCGGCGATCCCAGAAAATCGATCGCCTCTTTCGCCGACAAACACAGATTCAATGCCTCCGGCGCTGCCAGTCCAATGTCCTCCACCGCCATCCGCACCACGCGCCGCGCCAGGTACAGCGGATCCTCACCGGCCGCGAACATTCTGGCCAGCCAATACAGAGCCGCGTCGGGGTCGGAATTTCTCACGCTCTTGTGCAGCGCCGAAATCAGGTTGTAGTGTTCCTCGCCCGACTTGTCGTACATCAGCACGCGCTGCTGCACAGCCTCCGTCGCCAGCGCCTTGTCGATATGTTTTGTTCCAGCGGCGTTCGGTTCGAGTGCAAGCTGCGCCGCCACCTCCAGCGTGTTGTATGCGCTCCGGCAATCTCCGCTCGAGTAGCTCGCAATCAACGCGAGCGCATCGTCATCCGCGGTCAGTTCCATCGCGCCCAGTCCGCGTTCCTTGTCCTCCACGGCCTTGCGCAGCAGCAAGACAATCCGCTCTTCGCTCAACGGCTGCAGCACGTACACCCGGCACCGCGACAGCAGCGCCGAAATAATCTCGAACGATGGATTCTCCGTCGTCGCCCCGATCAGCCGGATCGTTCCGCGCTCCACATACGGCAAGAACGCATCCTGCTGCGCCTTGTTGAAACGGTGAATCTCGTCAACGAACAGGATCGTCCGCGAATGCATCTCCGCCGCCTGCGCCGCTGCGACCATCACCTGCTTGATCTCCTTAATCCCGGACATCACCGCAGAGAATTCCACGAAGTTTGCCTTCGTCGTATCGGCAATAATCTTTGCGAGCGTTGTCTTGCCCACTCCCGGCGGACCCCACAAAATCATCGATCCAAGGCTTTGTGCGTCCTGCGCGTCCCGCTCGATCTGCACGCGCAGCGGTTTGCCCGGCCCCAGCAGATGCTCCTGCCCGCTGTACTCCTCCAGCGTCCGCGGCCGCATCCGTTCCGCTAACGGAGCGCCTCCGGCCACTGTGTGGGGGAGACTTTTGGAGGAGTGTGTTGCCAGGGTCGGGCCGTCCGGCACACCATCAAACAAACTCATTGCGTCCCTCCATGCCGACCACGAGGCCCGGCGCTGTTTTTCGCCGCTCGCTGCCGCGCCGCCTCATACAGCAGCACGCTCGCAGCCACCGCCGCGTTCAGGCTCTCTACCGGACCGGGACAGGGAATCGTGATGGCTCCATTCGCCATCGCCGCCAAATCGGCCGGCACCCCATTCCCTTCGTTCCCAATCACCAGCGCCACCGCCCCGGACAGGTCCGCCTGCTCCGCAGCTTGCGCGCCCTGCGCCGTCGTCGCCAGTACACGCACCCCGGCGCAACGCAGTTGCTCCAGCATCTCTTCTTCGCCAACACTCAGTACCGGCAACCGAAACACACTCCCTGCGGAAGCTCGCACAGCCTTTGGATTCCAGGGATTCACGGTTCCCGGCAGACACACAACCCCGTCCGCTCCAAACGCCTCCGCCGAACGCACAATGGTCCCCAGGTTTCCCGGATCCTGCAGTTCGGCGAGCACCACGACCAGCGCGGCCGAGGACGGGTCATCGCCAAACACGTGCGCCCACGTCCAGTCCGGCGTCTCCACCAGCGCTGCAACCGGTTGCGGCGTCTCAGTAGCGAGTGCCGAATCCAGCAACTCGCGCGGCATCGCCAGCACCTCAACGTCTGCCGGCAAATCCAACGCATCCAGCAATCTCTCTGAACCCTGCGCAACAAACACGCATCTGATTCGCAGCCTCGCATGCAGGGCTTCCGCGATCAGGTTTTGCCCTTCGACCCCGGCCAAACCGTCCTCGCTTCGTCCAGGACTGGCCAACGCCCGCCGCAATTCCTTCAACCGCGCGTTCTGCTTACTCTGTACAATGCGGATAGACATCCCTGCGAACCGTCAGTCGCTTAGGCGATTCTATGCCGTTTTGCGGGATGTTGTTGAATCGACGGCTGCGTTCAGGTTGCTCGACGAGCCGCTCTGTGATAGCTTCCGTCTTTGTGGCATCCGCAAATGCCCGGCCTCCCTGGCGACGATAAAGTTAAGTACAAGTACAGTTCGTCGCTGCGGTATCATGTTGGGCTCGGGAACGTGGCTTTGCGGAATGTCGAGGGAACCGAGGTAGACCTTCTTGTCCGCGGAAATCTTGCGCGTCCATCCCGATGAGCCCCAATCAGACCGGATTGACTACATAGTCTCCTGCCTGCGCAAAGGCGATGTAGTCGCCATGCCCACCGACACCTTTTACGGTCTTGCCGTGGATCCGGTAAATCTTCACGCCGTCGAAAACATTTACCGCATCAAGAGCCGCCAGAAGCAAAAGCCTCTCTCGCTCCTGATCGCGTCTCTCGCCCAGGCCTACGAACTGGCCCGCGACAGCGATCCCATGCTCGACAAGCTTGCCGACCGCTTCTGGCCCGGCCCGCTCACCATCATTGTTCGCGCCGGTACCAAGCTTCCCCTGCGCTCCACCGCCAACACCGGCAACGTTGCGTTGCGCATCCCCGACGCCGCCATTCCTCGCGCCGTGGTCGAACGCTTCGGACTGCCCATCACGGCCACCGCCGCGAATCTCCAGGGCGCGTCAGAATGTACCCATGCTGCCTGCGTGCGCGATCAGATTGGCGACCGCATTCCCCTCATTGTCGATGGCGGCCCCACCAGCCGCTCCTTGCCCACCACCATTGTTGACCTTTCGCTCGGTAACGGACGCTGGGAAATCCTCCGCGAAGGCGCCATTCCTACCCACGAAATCGTGATGGTGCTGCAACGCTGAGAGCTGAAATGAAAGAACAGCCGGAGCCAGCATCGGACAGAGCCAAACCGAAAAGGCCGATTCTTCGCTGGATTCTTGTGCTGTTCGGACTCATGGTCCTCGCGACGCTCGCCTGGTGCCGCTGGGTCTTTGTCCAGATCGAGCACTATGCCGCGCAGGATCAGGCCTCCCCTTCCGATGCGATCGCCGTCTTCGGTGCCGCTGAGTACGACGGCCGCCCCTCGCCCGTCTTTCGCGCCCGCCTCGACCACGCGGAATCCCTCTACAGCCGCGGCATCGCCCCCCTCATCATCACGCTCGGGGGCGATGGAGGCGACCAGTTCTCAGAGGGCGCTGTTGGCGAGCAATACCTTGAGGGCGTCGGCGTTCCCGAGTCCGATATCATCGCCGAGACCGAGAGCACCAGCACTGACCAGTCCGTCCATCGCCTCGCGGTCATAGCGCACACCAATCGCCTGCGGCGCATCGTGGTCGTTAGCGACGGTACCCATCTCTTCCGGATTCACCAGATCTGCGCCGCTAATGGACTCGATGTCCTCACCTCGCCCCGTCCCCGCGTTCCCATCGAAGGCAACACCGGGGAATCCGAGCGCGTAGAGCACGAGATCCTCAGCTACACCCTCTGGCGCCTCCACCTCGACTGAACATGAGGGCGGGACGACCGAGGTGGTGAGCACTACCGAATCGGGCAGGCTCAACATGCCCAAGTGGCGGATGCGAAAGATCCACCAACTGTTGCAATGTAGCTCCAATGGCAATTGCCAAAGGAGCAACAAATGTCCAGTTCCTCTCTCGTTGATTTCTCTCACGAACTCGCAAATACCGTCGAACGCGCCGGAAGCTCAGTCGTCTCCGTGCTGGAGGGTGGACGTTCCGGAGTCAGCGGCACCATTTGGCAAGAAGGGATCGCGATCACAATCGCGCACACGATTCAAGGTTTGGAAGAAGTCACCGTGATTCTCCCATCAGGCGATGAAATCAAGGCAGCAGTCGCAAGCCGCGACGACGGGACCGACATTGCCGTTCTCAAGCTTCCAGCCGGCGCCAAGGCTGCGACCCTCGCAGACGATTCGAAATCTCGCGCCGGAGAGATTGTGCTCTCCATTGGAAGGCGAGGCGCTGAAGGGCTGGCCGCTGCCTATGGCATCGTCAGTGCAGTTGGCGGTCCATGGCGGACGCGGAGCGGCGAACGTGTGGACCGGTGGCTTCGGCTCGACCTGAATCCATTCCCTGGGTTCTCGGGTGGTCCCATCATCAATGCAGCCGGCGACGTCCTGGGAATTGCTACCTCGGGCCCCGGCCGGTCCGCGGCCGTCATTCCCACGTCGACGCTGAACCGCATTGTGGACCAGCTACTGAAACATGGCCGCACCGTCCGCGGCTTCATCGGCGTTGGTGTGCAACCGGTCGCGTTTCCTGACAATGCGTGGCAGGCTCTCGGCATCGCCAGTGGCCGCGGCCTTTTGATTACTGCCATCGCACCACAAAGCGCTGCAGAAGAAGCAAAACTCGTCCTCGGAGACGTCATCGTGACAATCGACGGCAAGCCGCTTCGCTCGGGGGCGACTTTGCAGTGGCTTCTCGATGCTGAAACTGTCGGGAAATCGATTTCGCTTGGTATCGTGCGAGGCGGACAACTGTTGAACGTTGCGGTTAACGTTCGCGAGAAGCCTGCCGGCTAAACCGGTTCCGCAGTTTCCTGTGTCCCGAAGCTACTCTTGCGAAGTGGCTCTTTTCTTAAAAAAAGAGCCATCTTACACTACGGCTCGAAACGGCTACCTGAACTGCGGAACAGGTCTAAAGAGGCTGACATGAATCCAAAAGATCGCGCCGGCATCCATCTGGGTGATGCCGTCGCAGGGTACGCGCAGATGAGCGAGATTAGGGTTCGAATTCGCGGGGAACGAGGCAGCCACGGCACCGGCACGGTCTGGTGGCATGATGGCCTCGCGGAGGCGACGTGATTCGAGTGCTGGTTCGTTCATCCTCCCAGTTCACGAGGGCTGGGCTTGAAAACGCACTCTCTGCCGATCCTCGCTTCGAGATCGTCAATGACGGAATGTCTCCGTTCGAATTCGAACAGGAGCCGGATGTGATTCTCCTCGACGGGGCGGAACCCGATCTCGACAAACTCCGCGCAACATCATCCCTCTCAGCTCACATGCCTCATCGTGTTCTTCTGGCTGATGGCGTCACTCGTTCTGATTTGGCGCGCCTCGTCAAGCTCGGAGTGCGCGCCGTTCTTCCGCGCGACTCCTCTGCGCAGGAGATCGCCGCCGCACTTGAGGCTGCCACACAAGATCTGATCACGATTACACCGGAGTTCCTTGAAGCCCTTCTGCCCACCGGCTCTGAAGATCGCGAAGAGGAAAATGAATATCTTCAGGAACCACTCACGTCCCGGGAGACGGAGGTTCTCGCCCTGCTGGCAGAGGGTGCGGGAAACAAGGAAATCGCAGTGAAGCTCAGCATCTCAGAACATACGGCGAAGTTTCACGTCAGTTCTATTCTCAGCAAGCTTGGCGCCACCACGCGAACCGAAGCCGTAACGCGGGGATACCGTCTCGGATTGATCTTCATTTGATCCGACCGGACATGGTTGCGAAGTTGCTCTAGTGGAGCCGCACGACTGCCAACATCCCCAGCGCAAAGCCCGCCGCGCTCGCCGTCGACAGAAAATTTACCGCATCGTTGTTGATCCAACCGCGCCGCTCCAGCGTCGCCCCCAGCAGGCTGTCGAAGAACAATCCAAACACGCCCGCGGAACAACTCACCTCAAGCGTTAGCCAGCCGCCGTTCGTCGCCCACGCACCCGCCGCCGCAACCAGACAGGCCGCGACAATCCCAACTGCCGTTCCACCCAGGCTGATGGCACCGTCAGTCCCCGGTTCGGCCTTGCGAAAGGTCGTGATCATCCGCGGATGCCCGCTCAGCACTTGTCCCAGCTCCGACGAAACCGTATCCGCCGCCGCTTCTGCCAGCGCCGCCAAACCAACACAGAAAGCTGCGGCAGGGAAGACCTTAACCACCGGCATCCAGCTCTGCTCGATCGTCCACGAAAGCACCAGTCCATTCGAAACCAGCGCTGCGACGCCCAAATTCGCCGCCACCTGCGAAGCCCTCCGCCCACGCTTGCTCTCTGCGGTTCCCAGGCCTTCTTTGCGCTTGTGCCCGGCTCGCGTCGCCAGCGAAGTCATCACCAGCAGTACCATCATCGGTACAAGCGCGGTCCTCCACGGCACGTAAGGAAAGGAAACAGTCCCAAACATCAGGCTCGCCGTGATTGCCGCGCCCGCCAGCGCAGCGCCCGCCGTTGCCGAACGCAACTTGAACGCAACCAGCCCGAGGACCAAACTCAATCCCAGCGTCCAGACCGCGACAACGGGCATCTGCGTCGCCCACCAGCGCGTTTCCAGCACAACATCGGCGCCCACAAACGGGAACACCAGCAACAGAACCGTCTTGGATTGCCAATGCAGTTTCGTTCGGGCCACGCTTTATGGTATCCCGACAAGACAACTGATCCACGCCTGCCATGCTCCGGCATCCTGACACGAAGCAGAAGGATCTGCGGTTGCCCTTCAAATCCCGAGGTCGCAAAAAGGCGTCCCCAAAATTGTTATTGCCGAGTGGCCCACGACACGTCCAAATCAACGACTCATCCCCTCTAAGACTGTCACTCCGACCGGAGCAGAGCGCAGTGGAGGAACCTGCAGTTGTTCTTCGTTTGGTCCAGATGGGAGATAGTTTCGAGTTGCCCATAATTCAGTCACAACCCTTACTTCCTGTACGGGACACTGCGATTATCATTGGACAAAACGCCAGGGGACATCTCCGAAGGCCGGCCCATTTACACTCATCAACGCGAAAGAACTCGTTGCTCTGCTGCACGTCTGAGGGATCGTGATGAAAAGGTATTCATTTTCCATGGTGTTTTTGGCCGGATTGCTTTCTGCCCCGGCGATCAGTCTTTGCCAAATCGCCGACCAGCGTCTTGAAATCGACCGCAAAGGCGAGACCATCGTCCTCGAGCCCTATGCTCCAAACATTCTGCGCGTCACCCTCAGCGTGCAGCACAACAACGCCCTCGCCAAACCCGGCTACGGCTTCATCGGCACTCCCAACAGCGAGGGATGGAGCAAGAGCCAAACCGACCTCAACGATGTCTACCAGTCCTCCCGCATCATCGCGACTGTCGAACGTGATCATCCGTCTTTGCATCCGAAGCTATCCACCGAACTCGACATCGCCAAGTTCTTCAATGGTTCCACTCCCGGCGCGCACATCACCTTCACCACGCCCGACGGCAAAAGGCTCCTCGAAATGACCGGATGGAGTCAGGCCGTCCCCAACCACAAGGACGGCACCGCAGACATCAACAACGATCGCCGCCCCACCGATCCCGCGTTCTTCACCGTCGGCGCCACCTTCGTCTCACCCGATGACGAGCACTATTACGGCCTCGGCGACAACCACGAAGGCTTCCTCGATCATCGCGGTCATCCCGTGCGTTGCTGGAATGACTATCTCTCTCCCGCCGCACCCACCACCTGCGTCCCGTTCCTAATCACCAACAAGGGCTATGGCCTCATCTGGGACAACCCTTCCAAGACCACCATCGAGCCTGGCTTCAACGAACAGACCAAGTGGACCTCGCAAGTCGGAGACCGCGTCTCCTTCTTCGTCATCGCCGGCAACACCGCCGACGAAATCTACGCCGGCTATCGTCTCCTCACCGGCCCTACACCCTTGCTTCCCAAGGCTGCCTACGGATACATCCAGTGCAAACAGCGTTACGCCAGCCAGGATGAAGTTCTGTCAGTTGCAAAGGGCTATCGCGACCGCCATCTGCCGGCGGACGTCATGGTCGTCGACTGGTTCTACTACACCAAGATGGGCCAGATGGACATGGACCCGAAGTTCTGGCCTGATCCTGCCGCAATGAACAAGCAACTTCACGACATGGGCTTCGAAACCATGATCAGCGTCTGGCCCCGCTTCGTCCCCGACGATCGCTTCTATGCCGAACTCGAGAAGAACGGCTGGCTCATCCACACTGCCGATGGCAAGCCCATCAACGGTCTGCCCTACGACCGCGCCGGCTCCGACATCGACACCACCAACCCCGACGCCGCGCGATGGTACTGGAAGACGATTCGCGACAACATCCTCAGCAAGGGCTTCGACTCACTCTGGGCCGACGAAACAGAGCCCGACCTGCCGCCCAACGGCTCCTACTACAAGATCGGTCCCGGCACGCAGTTCTACAACGTCTATCCGCTCTTCCACACCGGCGCACTCTCCGATGGCTTCCGTCGCGATCTGCCCCAGAAGCGCGCGCTCATCCTGTCGCGCGACGCGTACCTAGGCGTCCAACGAAACGGCGCCATTGTCTGGTCGTCCGACATCTATCCCACCTGGGACACCTTCCGCCGCCAGATCCCTACCGGCCTCGACTTCACGGCCTCGGGAATTACGTACTGGTCCAACGACACAGGCGGCTGGCAATACCTGCCGCCCGAGCATCATCCGGCGCATTCTCCGTTGCTCGACCCCAGCGACGCCCGCGACAACGTCGGCGGATACGACGACTACCCCGAGCTCTACACGCGCTGGTTTCAGTACGCCACGTTCCTGCCTATCATGCGTGCGCACGGCAGCCGCAAAACCAACGAGGTCTGGTCCTACGGCAAGCAGGCCGAGCCAATCCTCGAGAAATACCTGCGCCTCCGTTACGAGCTGATGCCGTATATCTATTCGCTTGGCTACCAGACCTGGCTCACCGGTGCGCCCTTCATGCGCGCTCTGCCGCTCGATTTTCCTGACGACCCCAATGTCGCGGACCTGCGCGACGAATACATGTTCGGCCCCGCCTTCCTTGTCGCCCCTGTCGCCGAGCAGGGCGCAACCAGCCGCCGCGTCTACCTGCCCGCCGGCGCCGACTGGTACAACTACTGGACCAGCGAGCGTGTGAAGGGCGGCCAGACCGTCACCGTCTCCGCGCCGATCGACACCATTCCGCTCTTCGTTCGCGCCGGCTCCATTCTCCCGCTCGGCTCTCAAGTCGAAAGTACTCACGACAAGCAGACCATCGCCAAACTCCGCATCTATCCGGGCGCGGACGCGACCTTTACGCTGTTCTCAGACGACGGCACCACGTACGCCTATGAGAAAGGCGCCGGCTCCGTCACCCACCTGCATTGGAGTGACGCCAACCATCAGTTGACGCACGAGGGCCCGGCCGCATGGACCGCCTCGGACAACGCCATCGTCGAGATCGTCGGCAAGTGACCGCCGCGCCCCGCAGGCGCACCCGAGCCAGCAATGCGGGCTGACGATACCAAATCGACGCCGTGCCGCGTCTAAAACTCTGTAAAGCCCGAACTCCGGCTCAGCATCGGTCGCACCGATTGGAAAGCTATGTCCAGTTTTCTGCGGCAGTTGCTGTGTCCCCCAACCCGAGTACAGCCGTCCTCTGATTTACAATCGGTAAGTAAGCAGGAAAGAACTGAATGAGTCTTTTTTCCAACGTTTTAAGCCAGGCGTGCCCGCGATTGGTTCAGGCGGGCGCCGTACTTGCAGTCGCTGCGTTCTTTGCCGGTTGCGGAAACTCCTACCGCCCCGTGATTACGCCGATCAACCCTACTGGTCCGGCCTCGCAGCCGATTGCTTTTGCTGTCGTCGTTTCTTCGCCAGGCGCCAATGTTCCAGGCATTGCCACGGTCCTGGATTATTCCGGCGATAGCATCCTCACCCAGGCTCCCATCGGGCCAAATCCTTTTGCCTTTACACTCGACGCCAATGGTGCCAACGGATATACCGCCAACAGCGACCATACCCTCACCAATTTCCAGGTCTCGAATACCCAGCCTCAGGAAAAGAACATTTTCTTTTCCACGTTGCCGACGGCCGCGCAGACCGTGGGGCTGTTCTCCCCCACCGCCGGTCTTTGGTCTCCTGACCTGAACGGCAACGTCGTCGATGTCCTGGCAATCAACGGAACCGCTGAAGCCTTTAAACTCGCGGTTCCGGTCGCTGGCACTCCCGTTGCCGTCGTTGGGCTCGGTTCGCTTGGGCAACACATTTACTCCATCAGCCAGAATGTGCCCTTCGACGTCACGTGCAACAATGCGCCGGCTTCAGTTGGGCAGAATGGCGAGGCCGACGCGCTCGAAGTTACGAGCTTCACCGTCTCGGCACGCATCCCGCTCGGCAAATGTCCGGTCTATGGCGTATCCAGTTCCGACGGCCGCCGTGTCTTCGTGCTCAATCGCGGAAGCGATACCGTCACCGTAATCAACAGCCAGAACAACACGCTCGACCAGTGCACGCCGTTCACCAACCAGAACGGCCAAATCGTCACCTGCCATCCCAGCTTGCCGCTTTCTACCGCGGCCGGCCTTGCCGGCACGAATGTGCCTGCGGTCGCCGGACCTGTTTACGCCGAATACATTCCGACGACGCAGCAGCTTGTGATCGCGAATTACGATGGCGGCACCATCAGCCTTATCGATGTCAGTCTTGATGAGTTTGGAAACGACAGCCAGACCTTCGGAACTACGTTTACCATTCCGGTCGGACACGATCCCGCCAGCGTTACCGTGCTGGCCGACGGCAGTCGCGCCTACACTGCCGATCAAGCCGATGGCACTGTCCACGTCGTCAATCTCACCAGCCACACGGTGGAAAAGACGCTGACCGTTACCGGTCATCCACGGACCGTTGTCTCCACCTCAAACTCTCTCTTTGGCAAAGTCTACGTCGCCTCACCAGACACCACCTTCCTCACCATCATCCGGACCGACCAGGACATCGTCGATACCACTGTTCTGATCGAGGGCAACATCATCGATGTGCGCGTCTCTTCCCAAACCACCTCCAAGGGGAACGCCAATATCTCTAGCCGCGTCCCAGGCGGAGGGCAGCCCTGTTACCAGCCGGGACCAACAGCCTCGCTGGCCGTCTGCCAGAACATCCATCCCTGATACACGGAGAATGCGTTAACGCCAAGGCCATCCCTCTCCCCGGGATGGCCTTTTTACATTCCAGGCATCGCGCTTTCAACACCTTGCCTTCGTTGTGATTTGAAACACAGACCGTCGTAGCGCCAACCACCGACCATGATGCGTTGATGTGCATTGCGCTTTGGCAGTCCCAGGCGCCGGGCACCCATCCTCGTGATCGAGGTAGGCAAATGCGCAAGCCTGCATCAAAAGGTCTCCTAACCCGGCGGCAGTTTACTTTGGCAAGCGCCCTAAGCGGCGCAGCAGCGGTCATTGGCTGCCACGGGAGCGCCGGCTCGGCGTGGGATTTCCTCAGTGATAGCCACGCCCGCATTCTCGGTGCTCTCTGCGATCAGATCATTCCCGCCGACGATTTTCCCAGCGCCTCGCAAGCCGGAGTCGTCACCTACATCGACCGCCAACTCGCGCGCCACTACCGTCGCCACCAGGACGCGTATCGTGTCGGCCTTGCACAAGTCGACGCAATGAGCCGAGATCGTTTCGACCACGCATTCGCTGATGCGGCCCCGGTGCAACAACTCCAGATTGCGCTCGCGCTTGAGAAAGAAAATCGCACCTTCTTCGAACTCGTCCGCCAGCACACCATGGAGGGCTACTACGGCTCCCCGCGCCACGGCGGCAATCGCGATGCCGTCAGTTGGCGCATGCTGGGCCTGGCCGAACCTCCCCTCCGCGGCCGCGCACAATACGATCTGCGCAAAGGCGGTCGCTCGTGAAGCGCGTCAACGCCGTCGTCATCGGCGCCGGAGCAGCCGGCGGCATCGTCGGCAAGGAATTGGCCACCGCGGGTCTCAGCGTCGTTCTGCTTGAGCGCGGCCAATGGTACACGCCTGCCGACTGCCGCAAAGACGATCTCCGCAACCAGCGCACCACCGTCCTCCGAAATGCCTTCGGCCCTGAAGACGAAGGCAATCCCCGCGTCTGGGTCGACAAGAATGGCGTCGCCCACACAGTTCTCCCCAGCGAAGGCGCCTACCAGAACAATGCAGCCTGCGTCGGCGGAGGCACGCTGAGCTATGGCGCGCAAGCCTGGCGCTACATGCCGCAGGATTTCCGGATGCGCTCCACCTACGGCGCCCCCGCCGGCAGTTCCCTGGAAGACTGGCCCATCACCTACGACGATCTCGAGCCGTTCTACGACAAAGCGGAGTACGAAATCGGTGTCTCCGGCGACTACTCTGGCACACCCTTCCACGGCCCCCGTCGCCGCGATCTCCCCATGCCGCCGCTCCCGCCTAATCGTGAATTCGGCATCCTCGAACCGGCCGCCAAACGCCTGGGCCTCCATCCCTTTCACCTGCCAATGCTGCGCAACAGCGTGCCCTACAACGGCCGCGGTCCCTGCATGCGCTGCCGCTGGTGCTGCGGGTTTGCATGCGAAGTCGACGCCAAGAACGGCTCGCAGAACACCGTAATTCCCATCGCTCTCAACACCGGCAACTGCGAACTCCGCACCGGATGCATGGCAAAGGAAGTCCTGACCGACGATCGCGGTCGCGCAAGCGGCGTGGCCTACTTCGACGAGCGCGGTCATCTCCAGGAACAGCCCGCCGACATCGTCATCGTCTCCTCCGCCGCCATCGAGTCTGCGCGCCTGCTTCTCAATTCCCGCAGCCGCTTGTATCCAAACGGCCTCGGCAATCGCTACGACCAGGTCGGCCGCAACCTCCAAGGCCACCACTACACCGGCGCAGTGGGCTATTTCGACTTCGAGACCTACGACGACGTTGGTCCCGGCGCCAGCATCGCCGTAATGGATTACAACCACGGCACGCCCGGCCTCCGCGGTGGCGGCATGCTGGCTAACGAATTCATCCGCCTGCCCATCCACATGGTTGACCGCCTTCCCAGCAACACACCGCGTTGGGGCGCAGCCCATAAGCAAGCCATGCGCCACTGGCACAAGCGCTCCATCGTCATCATGGGGCCAACGCAGCAGATTCCCAGCGCAACCGGCCGCGTCACCATCGATCCCACCGTCCGCGACAAGTGGGGACTGCCCGTTGCCCGGTTCGAAGGCAACGTTCACCCCCACACCTTTGAAATCGGCGACGTCCAGGCCAAACGTGCCGAAGCCTGGCTCAAAGAAGCCGGCGCAATCGAAACTTCGCTCCTGGCCTGGCATCCAGAAAGTGTCTCCGCCGTTCAGCATCAGGCCGGAACCTGCCGCATGGGCAACGATCCGCAGAATTCCGTCGTCAACCGCAACTGCCAGCTTCACGACGTCGACAACGTCTTCGTCATCGACGGCAGCGTGCACGTCACCAATGGCGGATTCAATCCCGTGCTCACCATCATGGCCGTCGCCTATCACGCATCGGCCGCGCTCGTCCGCAACTGGAAAGGCACGGCGTTCCGTTCATGATGCGATTGTTCAAAACGCTCGCACTTCTGCTCGCATGTGTCGTGTTCCTCGGCATAGCCGGTGTTTACAGCGCGTCGTACTACTACACGTCGCAACGCGGACAAGGCTGTGCAAGCTGCCACGAAATGTCGCAGTATGTAAGCGCAGTGCACGGCTCAGCGCACCGCACCGGCACGTGCATGGATTGCCACGAAGCGGGCCTCGCCACCAAGCTGCGTCATATCCGCGTACATCTCAGCGGCAACGCGCCTGAATCGATCCGTCTCCGCGACGTTGACGTGTTCGCCATGACCACAAACTGTCAGAAATGCCACCAGCACGAATACGCATCCTGGCATGCCGGTCCGCACAGCGCCACTTACGCGCAGATCTTTACCAATCCAACGCACAACACAGAACGCCGGCTGATGGACGATTGCCTCCGCTGCCACGGCATGCACTTCAACGGAGCGATCCGCGATCTCGTGCAGCCGCAGAATGCCTCCGGTCCCTGGCACATCACGCGCATCAACTTTGCCGACCAGCCCACGATGCCCTGCATGGCCTGCCACCAGGTGCACCGCGAGGGCGACGTGCAATCCAAGCCCGCCACGCGCATCGCCGCGGCGCCTTCCCCCACGGCGGATTCACTCGCTATCTTCGATCGCCGCGAGCAAATGCATTTCTCCATCCGTCTGCTTTCCCTTCCGCAGTTATCCGACGGTGCACGCGCGGTGAAAATCAGCCCCGACCAGCGCCAGGCCCTCTGCTACCAATGCCACGCGCCGCGCCAGCCTGAAACCGCCACCCTCGCCGCCACAAAACACTGGGCTCCGCAGATCGGCTCCGGCGACGACCGTACCCCCGTCGGCGTCCACGAAGGCATCAGCTGCCTCGCCTGCCATGCGGGACATAATGAAAGCGCCACCGCTTCGTGTAAGAACTGTCATCCGCAAATGTCCCACTGCGGCCTCGACGTGGAGAAAATGGACACCACATTTTCAAACGCCAAAAGCACCCACAACATCCACTGGGTCCGCTGCACCGACTGCCACCAGCACGGCATTCCGAAAGTAATGGGATCATCGCAGCAAGCGGCAAATTCCACAGCCACCGAAATCCGATCGTCCGAATGAGCGGTCCACATCTTCGCGGGCAAACCATCTTCAGAGCCGATGGCAAGATCACTCGGAACGCGACTCAGGGGGCCGACAGCAAGCTCTCATTTTCTTGACCGCGTGATTCGATAAAGGCTGACCACACAGATAAGCTTCAGCGTTTCGAGCGCTGCACGCAACACGATCGGGAGACTCGCTCCTCTGCTTTGCCCAGCCTTGCGCGGAAGGTACACAGACTGCATTTCAATCATCTGGTTCTTCTGCAAGACGAGTTTTGCGCAGATCTCACTCTCCACCAGCGAACTCTTCATCTTCAGATTCAACTTTTGCAGTGCCGCCCGCTTATATACCTTCACCCAGTTAACATCTCGCTGCCTCAGTCCAAGGAACGCGGCATTCAGCCGTCGATTCACGTACGAGAGAACATTTCGGCTGAAAGAATAGATCGTGTTCTCTTTCCTGAAAAAAGAGACAAATGTCTTATTGGCCAAGATAGCGTATGGAATGAGTTCAGCCACATTGAACTGAGCATCTGCGGGAACAGCGCTCACATTGTCATATCGGACCGCCGCATAACCGGAGCGCAGCGCAGCTCCGATTCCCATGTTACGAGGATGATAAACAGGCCTGATGTTAGGAAAGGTCTCAGCTGCCTGGCGCACGATCTCTCTGCAATTGTCCGTGCTGCCGTCATCCACAATCACAATTTCGTTTTCTACGCAGTGGATTATCGCAAAGAAGCTTTGCACTTCCTCGATCACCGAGCGCAAGGTGCCCTCTTCGTTGTAACAGAAGATAATGATCGACCATGACTGTGTTGTATCTCCCATAATCCGCACTTACACGCCGGTTACCGCGTGGCCACATCGCTCGGCGTCTGCCTTTCTGCGACACCATTCTGTGCGCTGTTGGCGACTGACACGTGATCCGACACGGACGAATTTACAGAATAGAGATACAGATCCCAGAAGGAATCTTCCGAGAAAAATTCTTTCTCAAGTTTCAATCCGACCTTTGCGCTGTCTTCAATGTTCACAGCCGATATTACATATTGGCCGCCCATTGCCCGCAATTGAGCTGTGTCCAGCTGCAGATTGTGCACCGCAAGATGACTCTTACGGTCGCACAGATAATAGAACTCTATCTCACTCGAGAAGACATAGCATCGATTACCCCAGCCATCGAAGTAATCCTTGAGATTTGCGTCTTTCTCCAGTTCCATAGAATCGATTCGCCGGAACTCTTGTTTGTACGCCAGCGGGTAGCTGCTGAAGTAGCCGTCGAGTGTGTAGAACCCGTTGTACAGCGCGACACTGGGGAACATTCCAAAGCTGACAACCCGATACGAGTTCTTTGGCTTTCCGATGAATTTGTCAATCTCGCCAAACAAGTCCGTGGCGAAGAAGCGGCTGAACGATGGCTCGGAGACGTGTTTTCCCGCGAGCAGCCTGACGTTGTTTTTATACTCCGTGTTGAATTTCAGGATTGCGAAAAGCTGCACTACTATCAGACACCAGACGATCGGTTTACCCCACTTGGGCCGCTTCAATTCCTTGAGGCTGAGGGCAAACAGAACCAACCAGAGCATCGGGAGTAGAAAGTAGAATCTGCCGGCGTTGAATGTGCGCAGTGGCGGCAGCAAATGCCCAAGACCTCTGACAATCCAATCGTAAAAGCCAAACTCCAGGCAGATGAGCAAAATTCCCATCGCCATCACGCCCAGCAGGCCCAAGCGGCGCTTCTTTGCAATCAAGAGCACAAAGGCGCCTGCGGTTGCGATGATGATTGGCAGCGTCCAATAGCTGCCGGAGTGATATTGGGTAAGAAACAGCAACTCAATCGAATGTTTCAAATTCGACGAGAGATTCAGGTCGGTCCAGCGATTCCAGGTGGTGCGATGCGAAGGCAAAGCATTCGACCCTAAAATGGAAAGAATCAACTGATATTGAAGAGCGAGATAAGTAGCGGCGAACAGCACGATGCTGACGAGAAACCGCGTGTTGAACCGATGGGTGCGTATCCAGTCAGTGGCAAGAATCAGCGCCAGGACTGTGACTGCGAAGGGAGTGATAAGTGCGAGATCGGACCATAACGGCAGCGCGAGAATTATGAAGTAATTGGTCCACTTGCGCTCTCCGTTCCGAATGTTGAAGAACGCGTAGGCCAGCAGAGGCTGACCTGCAACCGACAAGCCATAAATTGTGTAGTAGGGAACAAGAAAGAAACAGAGTGATATCGCGCCTGCAAGAAGATAGTCGCCTTCTTCCGTACAGATGTACTTCCTCAGCAGAAGAAACATACCGCAGAATGCGATGATGTGGACGAGAATGAAGTCGACAATATAGGCCCAGGCCGGGGAAAAGATATAAAAGAGCAGCACATTAACGTTCAAACCCGACGGCAATGCCGCACGTGGCAGCCCGTTCATAACGTTGTCAATCGTAGAGCCGCCGTTGAATGTGAGAGCTTTGCCCGTAGCTACGAGGAGATAGGCATTCACAAACTCGCCATCGAGAGTGTCATGAATGGTGATGTACGAGTTATTGCCGAGCAATAGAAAGGGAAGAAAGTAGACAAGCATCGTTGCCGCCACGACGGCAAAGACGATCGAACGGCGCTTCATCTTGCCGCTATCGGCAGCACCTGATTCCAGCACGGGAAAAGACTCCTGCGATTCACCTGGAGCAGCTTGTGGCATCAAGACACCTTCCCAATGGCTCTCATGCAAGAGATATTTTCTCTGAGCTTTCGACGATCATAACGCGCTCTGAAGTTTTTGGATCGTGCAGGTTTCGCCGATTGTCGTTGTTTTCAAGCCCGAAGTGCCTCGCGCCAGATTACCAAGTGATTAAAAAACACCCCGAAGTGGACCTCTGCAGGCGCAAGCCACTCGATAAAATGAAGTTGGATTGGTTACCACCGGCAAAACCCGTATCGATCTTCTTCTCGTCGAACGCGCTCTCGTTCCCAGCCGCGAGCGTGCCCGCGCCCTCATCCTCGCCGGCCGCGTCCTCGTCAACGAACAGAAAATTGACAAGCCCGGCGCCACCGTCTCGTCCGACGCCGCGGTCCGTCTTCTTGGCGACGACATGCCCTACGTCAGCCGCGGCGGTCTCAAACTTCAAGCCGCCCTCGACCACTGGAAGATCGACGTCGCCGACCGTGCCTGCCTCGACATCGGAGCCTCCACCGGTGGCTTCACCGATTGTCTCCTCCAGCGCGGCGCGTCTCATGTGACCGCCGTCGACACCGGCTTCGGCCAGATCGCCATGAAACTCCGCAACGACCCGCGCGTTCAACTCGTCGAGCGCACCAATGCCCGATTCCTCGCCCCCGGTGCACTCGCCGAACCCGGGCAGCCGACGCTCACGCTGCTCGTCATGGACGTCTCCTTCATCTCCGCAACGATCCTTCTCCCTCCCGTCTTCGCCGCCGCCTCCGCACTCGCCGAAGCCGTCATTCTCGTCAAGCCCCAATTCGAAGCCGGCCGGGGCAACATCGGCAAAGGCGGCATCGTCCGTGACCCTGAAGTCCACAAGCTCGCCGTTGAAAAGGTCGCCCACTGCATCACCAGCCTCCACTGGCACGTCATCGAGACCATCCCTTCACCCATCACGGGCACAGAAGGCAACAAAGAATTCCTCCTATACACCCGCCGTTCTGAACTCGAGCAGGCTACCCTAGTCCCTAATCCCCAGTCTCTAATCCCTAATCCCTAATCCCTAGTCCCTAGTCCCTAGTGGCCTGTCTGAGTGAATTCGTTACTGCGGATGCGTCGAGTTGGGTCTGAGTATTTCCATTGAAAAGGCCGAGCATTTGCGGAGTAGGCATTGATGTAGCGAAGCAGCTTGCGGGCCAGGTCAGAGACGGAAGTAAA
>NZ_DATHHT010000004.1:0-315188 GCF_035317045.1 Occallatibacter sp. | reverse complement strand
CTGCACAATCTGAAGCTTCTCCGAAATCGACCGGAAACGGCGAAAGCGACGATCCGTACTCAACCCTACTGCGTCAGACATGAGCCGATCTTCGGCTCTCCAATATCACTCTCGCTAGTAGGGACTCGGCGTACGCTTACGCGCAAAGTCAGACAGGGACTGGATCAGTGGCTAGAAGCCTTCGTCCTAAAAGCGTTATTCCGTTATTCCCGGCCGATGAGTGAGTTGGCGATAATGCACTCATCGAGCATCCGTCGACGACCTTGCGAACATCAAGAGTTGTTTGGAATGGAAACGGCTTTCACGATTCCGGCGGTTCAATAAGTCCCTCACGTTCGAGGATGAGCTGAACATCGTGAAATGCGGCTTTGATGTCGTTTTTGGGAAAACGGATTTGGCCTAATCCGGCAATGTTTGAGAATTCATCGCAGCCATCCTCAAGCATTACGATTGCCCGGGCGAAGCCTAGCCGGCCTTGAAACAGTCCGGCCTCATGAATAACGTTCATGCGTGCTTGCAGCTTGCCGTCCGCCTGCTCATCTTCAGCTGTGAGGACAAGAAATGCGATCTCGGCGGCATCCAACATCGTCGAAAGCCGGACGGTATTGGGGATGCCCGCGACTGGTACGCGATTGAACTCATCCCAAGGCAGCCGCATCCGGTCCTTGATGAAATCCTTCAGATCCTTCCATTCCTTTGATCGGCCATGCCCAATGAACACATTCGTTCCAACCCTGTCCGCTTTCGCTTGGTTTTTCTCGATTCGTTCCAGGTGAGAGAAGGCGCGGCGGGCGATATTAGCCAGCGATTCACAAGCGAGCTTTGGCGCCCTGATACTTAACACTTCTACCAAGACGGATATATGCGGAGGAGTCCACAAACCCTGCCCGATCGCTAGAGCGTCACGCGACCACAAATTTCCAGACGGGCGAAGATACGCGACAAATTCTCCGTCAGTAAAGGCTTTTACTTTTTCTGCTTCTTCTATCAGTTTCCCGAGAAATTGATCGTCCTTACTTTTGGCGGTGCGCAGAATGGAAATTACGTCATCTCGCTTCTGCCCAAAGAGGAGCCGAACTTTGTTCGATGCCTCGAAGGCTTGGGATAGGTCTGGGTTGTCCGCGCGCTTCCTGATCTCCGCCTCAACGACATCCAGGTGGAATTCCTCCCATTCCCCTGTTGACCCCATCCCGGTCGCATCCTCAAGGCCCCATTCGCTGCTAAAGTGCGCACCTGGAGGAGGCGGTTCCAACCCTGCATAGTAAACGCGTGAGTGGTACCCAAACCATGAATTGCTCCACGCCTTCCCGATCTCGTTGGCGCTGTTTTCAAGCGACTCCAATGGCTTGAGGATTTCAGGCTTATCGATGACTTGAGTCATCGACACCAGTTCATCGTGAATAGTTCGGAGTTCAGCGGCTAGGTTGCTCATCGAATTTGTCATCCATTTTACCGATTCCAGCAATCACTAGTCAGAATTTGGATCTTGAATGCCGCATCATCGCCGGATCATTCGTCAACGGCAGACCGGTAACCCGAAGTCGGCTAGAGTTCCCCGATCCATTTGGTCATGAAGCTCGATTATCGTAGCAGGCCAACGCGCGTTTCCAGCTTCAGCCGTCTCGATTTGATACTCGGCGATTTTGCGTCAATCCAGACCCGCTGAGGCAGAGTTTCCGAGTCACTGGCGATGCGACCGCTAGTGCATCGAATGAATCGTAGTCATGCAGTCCAGATGTGCGACCCTCGATCATCCCAATCATTCTCGACGGAGAATGATCATGGGATCGGAGTTCGCGGCCCGTTGCGCGGGGACGAGACTCGCTACGAGCGCCGCAACGAGGAGCAGGACTGGTACCAAGACAAAGGTGGCAGGGTCGGAAGTGCGCACCTCATAGAGAGACGATGAGAGAAATTGGGTGAGCGCAAACGCTGCACCAAGGCCAATAGCCAGCCCCAGGGCAACGACGCGAAGGCCCTGGCCAAGGAAAAGCCGGAGAATGTCGCTCCGGTTGGCGCCTAGCGCAATCCGTATACCCATCTCGGGACCGCGTCGACTCGCGGTGTAGCTTAGGAGCCCGTAGAATCCGATCAGAGCCAGCGTTGTTGCCATTGCTGCGAAGATCGACATCAGCACGGTTTGGAATCGACGCCGGGCGGATGCCTCGGAGACCAGCTCACGCATTGAATGGACTTTCGAGAACGAGAGGCGAGCGTCAATGCGGTGCAATACCGTTGTTGCCGACTGCACCACATCTTTTGGCGGCAGAGCAGTGCGAATGACAATGTAGGCGTCATCCGGATCCTGAAAGGGAAGAAAGAGCTGCGGCTGAGGCGGCGATTCCAAACTCCAGTCGCGCATATCAGCCACTACGCCAACAACAACTCGCGGATTTTTGGAGTCCTGGGGTGAAACCGCAGGATTGCCCGGCAGGATCTTTCCCCCGACGGCGTCGCGGCCAGCGAAGTACTTCTTCGCGAATGTCCGATTAACGATCGCTGGAGTGGGAGATGCAAGTGCATCGCTAGCGGTGAAGGCGCGACCTTCAATGATCGGAACGCCCATCGCGGAGAAATAATCGGGGGTCACCGATCCACCGTCTGTCATTTGCCCTTCCTGGTTGGGATAGTTCTCCACCCAGAATGTACCGACGCCTTTCGTATCGCCAAAGGGAAGGTTATCGACGGCGCCGACCGCGAAAGTTCCAGGCAGCATTGCGATCTGAGCGTTGAGTGAACGATAAAACGATTCACGCTTTTCCGGCGTTGTGGGTTTGGTATAGCTTTCGGGAAGATTGATCTTCATTGAAAGAGTAGTGGTCGAGAAGCCGAGTGGCACCTGTTGGAGTCTGATCAGGCTTTTGACGAGCAGTCCAGAGCCGGTGAGCAGAACGACAACTATCGCGATCTGAGCCACGATCAACACGCTGCGAAAACGACCTCGTTCACCCTTCGGGCCGGTCTGGCCGCCCGACTTCAGGAACTCGATCAGGTTGACGCGAGAGGCGGCTATGGCGGGCAAGATCCCTGCAAAAAGACTGGTGAGGAGCATGATCGAAACCGCAAACGCCAGGACCTCTCCATTGAGAGAGGCTTCCTGCAGCCGGGGAATGTTGCCGGGGTCGAGCCTCAGCAAGAGCCTGAGAAACACCCACGCCAGGACGATGCCGACGAGTCCACCACCCGTGCCTAAGAGGAGCGACTCTGTGAGCAGTTGACGGACGAGGCGACTGCGTCCAGCACCTAACGTGGCGCGTACGCCCATCTCATGTATCCGATTCGCGTTGCGAGCCAGGAGGAGGCTAGCGGCGTTTCCGCACGCAATGAGTAAGACAAAGGAGACGGCTCCCATGAGGAGAAGCAGAAGCGGACGTGAAGATCCTTCGAATTGTTGGCGGAAAGATTTGACATAGGCGTACCAACCTTGCCGGAAAGTGCTTGGATCGTGCAGGGGATCAAGACGCTGCATGATCGAGCTCAATTCGTCTTCCGCCTGGCGCACGGAGACGCCCTGCTTGAGGCGGCCCAAGGCATAGTTGTCTCCCGAGAGTCCGCGATTCGCGCGCTGTTTCGCCGCAAGAGCGAGCGGGACCCAGACATCGGTTGCATCGATGTGGGAGTCGCCCTCATCGATTTCTGACTTGCGTGGATAGTTGAATCCCGCGGCCATCACACCGATGACGCGATGAAATTTACCGCTGAGTTGAAGAGACTTCCCGAGGACTGCCCGATCACCATTGAAAAGCTGCTGCCAAACCGTATGGCTGATAACGACGACGCTTGCGTTATCGGGCTGATTATCCGCGGCATTGATTGCTCGGCCGAGCTCAGGCGCGACCTCAAGGGTAGAGAAAAAGGCCGCATCGACAGCGGCGCCACTCAAGGACAATCCGGGATGATCGAGATTGAATTTCTCCTGCCTGAACTGCGTCATCGCAGTGAAGGTGCTGCTCTCGCGCTTCATGTCGGCAAAGTCGGCATTATCGGGCACAAAAGCATCAGGCGGAACTTCGCCGACATTCCTATTCGGAGTTGTGATGTAAACGAGGCGCCCAACATTGCCATACGGCAGAGGGGGAAACATCACAGCATTCATCAGGCTGAAGATCGCTGTGCAGGATCCGATGCCGAGCCCGAGCGTGACGATGAATACGCCTGTGAAGGCGCGGTTCCTGCCGAGAAAACGCAGCCCGTAACACAGGTCCTGATGGAACTGCTCGATCATTCCAGTGCCGCGGGAGTCGCGGGTTTGCTGACGAGTCTGCTCCATGCCTCCGAGAGCGATGAGCGGCCTGCGGCGGGCTTCGTCGGCCGGAAATCCTGAGCGGAGATATTTGGCAGTTTCGTGTTCGACGTGGGCGCGTAATTCTTCGTCGAGTTCGTCGTTGACTTGGCTGCGGCGGAAGAGAGCGCGAAAACGGTGGCGTAGATCGCGAAGCATGGCGGACTCCTGAACAGGACGCAGCGCTTGAGCTACCGCTGCGGTCAACTTCTCCTACTCTTTCTGGTCTACGTCGAGTTGTCGTCGGCCGGTTCGGGTGAACTCGTAATATTTGGCGCGACGACTGTTTACTTGCTGTTGTACTACAGCTGAAGGAAGTTCATACATGGACATGGATTATCGACCACAGGCCAACGGACTGCCTGTGGCGGTCATGCAGGTAGCTTCGGACAAGTACCGGAGGGATAACAGTCTGGTTCGATCTATGAAGAATGGCAACTGGTGAAAGGAATCCTGTAAATGACGGATTCATATTTTGGATTCGTGCGGGTGCCTATGATCTCACCGCCAAGATTCTCAGCGATACGCCTGCTGGCGATGTTTCGCACGGCTACCGGGTAGATGAAGTTCCCTTTGCCTAGAAACGCGTGTCCCCACTCAACAAGTGCGGCCACCACTTCCCGTCCGAAACCCTGCCTGTGCGCGCTTTCTTTAAGCCAAAGGCCGAGCTCGGGCCAAACCGAATCCGCATCTTCCAACGAAGCCATGCCAAGGCACTCCTCGTTGTCGAGCCTCCGGGCGACAAAGGAAAACTTGTTCGGTTCATGAGCCCGCACTCTCTTCTCGCATCGCGCCACGTACTCGCTCCATGATGGCGGCTCCCAAGGCATGAACTTGGCGATGGCCGGCGTGATGCAGGCGAAAACCTCCTGAGCATCCCTCATCTGGAACGGGCTGAGCTGCAATCTTGGTGACCGGATGACAATCATTTTGGCAGCCTAATGGTACCGACAACGTATGATAGCTGGCGCGTTCAGGCCAAATCGCTCATTGACACATTTTGAATGTGTGGAATCTGCGCGTTTTTACTTCCGTGAGCGGATCGTCGCCAATGGGGAAATTGGCAAGAATTTGTCCTCAAAGTGACAGTCGCCGGTGATACGCCCCAAGTGCTGAATCCGCGGAGCCCCTTGCAGGGCAGCAGATGATTATGTCTCGGTGTAGAATCTTGGACACCACCCGGCCCCGCTCTTGCTCCACCTCCCCAACTGAGGAGATACGCCATGCGAGTGCTCGCCCTTTGCCTTGTCGCACCTCTGGCCGCCTCAGCGGCAGCGCAAACCCCAAGACCCGCCGCCCGGCCTGCCCCCAGATCGGCCGCCACTTCGGCCACAGCGCCCGTCTCTGGCAAGCCATCTTCCGCCGCTGCTGCCCACTTCACCGCCGCCGGACTCAACAACGAGGACGACCTCGTCCGCATCTACTCCGGCGACTTCCAGTCGATTCACCTCGACCGAGACGGCAGTGAGTTTATGCTCATCATCTCCGGCTACATGGAGGACTTCGGCAACGAGTGCAAGCAGTTCCTGCCGCCCAATAAGGTCGAGATCACTGTACAAGTCTGCAACGACGCCCCCGCCCCATACGTCTACTCCCCAGATGGCGTGCACGACTCCTACGGCAACCTCCTCCCGCAAAACACAGGCTGCACCTCATGGCGCACCGAGGGCACAGGGGTGTACGCCGATCCGCACCTCTACGACGCAGTAAAAAGCGTTAGCGCGAAATCGCAGGTGAATCTCGTCAAAAACATGTTCGGTATATCGACTGGTAAAAGCGGTCGCGCAGCCAATCCCTTGAACATCGGCCAGCAGATCACTGATCAACTCACCTCGGTCGTAGGCGAGACAAAGGCTCTCATCAGCGCGAATGGCTGCGGCAGCCCCGGCCTTAAGAACTTCCAGTCCAACCTCGTCCGATTCGCCAACGGCGAAGCTCCCGTGGAGTACGCGGGGGCGGTCGTCTCAGCCCCCGTCGCTGTCCTGCCTGGCATCAGAGATGCAGACTTCACTCGCCTCCTCGATGACTTCGTCCTCGACAACTCTCGCGGATGGATGATGAATCGCTACCAGCCCGGCAGCATATCCGATCCCATCGTCTCCCATGATCCCGCCGGCTCGCCGACCCGCATCATGGCTCGCTATACCCTCTCCGGCCCAAACGGCAGGCAAACCGGACGGCTTACTGTGTCCTTCAAAGATGGAGTGCCCAACTGCCTCTACTTCTCCGACGCGCCGGATAGCTGCCGCTTACCCAGCCAGCGCATCATCTCTGCCTACGAGAAGAACGCTTACGCCAGGTACACCGCAGCACAGGTGCGCCAGAGTCCCTTCGCAGACGGCTGTAATGCCTTTATGAAGGCCCCGAGGACCTCCAGGTACGCCCCGTCCGATCCCGAAGGCTACTGTCAATGCCTCAGTAGCGGTTATCAGAAGGTGATGACCCCCGCAGAAGAAGTCTTCTACGGCCAGAACTTTGAAGCTAAATTCTGGCGTGGCATCGCGCAGCCGAGATCGGACGATCCAGCATGGCCCCGCCTGAATCCAGTAGCTGTAAGTTGCATGCAATAGCCTGAAGCTGCGCTTGCGCCAAGAAGCAGCTTTCCGCTGCTCTGCATCCACGCTTCGTTCCTCAGCCTATTCGCTTGTCAAACGACACCCTGGATGTATCGTCGCCAACTCGTCACTATGCCATTTGTTCGCCTACCCGGCGATCCCATCCCGGCTCGGGTTGGGTTGGGGAAAAGTAGGCGGTCAGTCGACGCTAACGAACATTTGGCTGCGATTGATTGATCGGAGAGAGACTCGGCGATGTTTCACTCATGACCTAATTTCAATTCTTCAAAAAGAAAGAGATGTTCGTTTCCGAACAGGAATGTGCGGCCACGGACATTTGCCCCGATGTATGCGACGCTCTTCTCAATAGGAATTCCCGTCTTCTTCATCTTCTCTGGAGCCGTAACCGTAACGTAGGATTCTTGCACCCGAGCGTTCTTCAGCGCATCGCGTACAGTGGACATCGTGGAGGCTGAACCAGAGACTTGGCAGCCGAATTGCCTCCGCTATAGGATCCGGTAAGCTCCCCTCTTTCCAAATAAAAGGAGGCGCTGATGCAAGTTGTTCTCCACGATCTTCGCTTTGCACTACGACAGATCATTCGCAACCTGTCCTTCGCCCTCACCGCTATCCTGTCGCTCACGCTTGGCATCGGAGCCACGGTTGCCGTCTATAGCATCCTGTACGATGCAGTGCTCCACCCTTGGCCGTACGCTGGCATCGAGCGAATTTGCGATGTCTGGCTTACCGACAATGCCGGCCACGAAGGAACCTGGAACCTGACGGGGCCGCAAATTCGCCAATTGCGTCAGACCCACGCTGTGGAGGATGTGGTTGTCTCCAACTACACGAACCAGACGGTGACTGGCGGTGATATACCCGACGACGTGGTCGTTGACGAGATGTCGGGAACCCATTTTCAGTTCCTCGGGCTATCCCCTCTTCTCGGCCGGTACATCATGCCAGCCGATGCACCCGATGGGCACGATCCTCAGCCCGTGTCAGTTTTGAGTTACAAGTTCTGGCAGAGGCATTTTCGCGGTGATCCAGCGATCGTTGGAAAAACTATCCAGCTCAACCACAAGACCTACACAATCCTCGGCGTGATGCCAGTGCGCTTCACTTGGAGAGACGGAGACGTCTACATCCCGCTGAAGATGGAATCCGACCAGACGCATCGGTACAGTCCGGAGTTCAAGGTGAGGCCCGGCGTAACTTTCGATGCTGCCGCCGCCGAATTCCAGCCTCTTTTTCAGCAGTTCGACAAGCAAACACCGAATGTCTTCCCAAAACAATTCAAAATCAGCGTACGCGGGCTCGCGGATACCTACACCCGCGATCTAAAAAAGACGATGTACCTGCTCTTCGGGGCGGTCGCGCTGCTGCTGGTCATTGGCTGCGGTAATGTCTCAATTCTTCTCCTTGCGCGCGGCACCGCCCGTCAACATGAGTTTGCCGTCCGCTCCGCCGTAGGCGCCAGCCAAATCCGCGTCGTACGTCAACTGCTCACCGAGGCGTTGCTATTGTCTGGCATCGGAGCGGGATTGGGTGTGCTTGTTGCCTATCAATCGATCAGGTTCATTATTCCTAGGCTTCCGGATCATTCGTATCCCTACGAAGCCGACTTCCACATCAACTTGCCTGTTCTGTTTTTCAGCGTGGGTCTTGCGCTCCTCAGCGGGATTGTTTTCGGTCTCTTCCCGGCGCTCCAAGCTTCGCAACCTCAGATCAGCCAGGTGATGCAGTCCGGTACTCGCCGCCTCACCGGAAGCGTAAAGGGAAAGCGCATACACACGGCCCTCATCGCGGGCCAGATCGCCCTTACTCTCCTGTTGATGACGGCAGCCGGCGCGGCAATTCAGAGCTTTGTACGGATGAACAACATTCCACTGGGCTACGAGCCGCAGAGCACGATGTCCGTGATCATTCCCATTGGGGAAAACGCTCACTCTACATGGGCTGATCGCGCCCGCTTCATCGCCCAGCTTCGGGACAAGATCGCGACAACCCCCGGTGTTCTTTCCGCCGGAATCTCCACGAATGCCACTCCGCCCAACAGCGGGTTCACGCTTCCCGTTGAAATCCTGGGTAAACCGGCCGCCCAAGCGCAGGAGGCGCACGTCGAGTTCGTCAGCCCCGAATACTTCTACACATTGCGAATTCCATTCCGCAGCGGACGGCTGTGGGACCAGGCTGAAATTACGCGTGGCGCTACTTTGGTCCTTGTGAATCAGGCATTCGTGCGTCACTATCTTGCGGGCGAAGATGCCGTGGGGCATTCGCTACGCGTACCCCAGTTAGCCAATCTCCCTCCCATGCTGTTAGCTGCAAATGGGATTGCAGGGCAGCTGCAGGTCATCGGTGTCGTGAACGATTCGCTGGATGACGGGCTTGACAAACCAGTCGCGCCAGCGGTGTACGCACCTTACACGCTGGTAATGCCGCCCTTCACGCAGGTCCTGGTTCGCACTCAGGGCGAGCCCCTCGCGCAGCTTCACAGCATTCGACAGCAGATCGCAACCATTGATCCTGACCAGCAGGTCGGAGGAGATATCCGCGACCTTCAGGGCTGGATCCGGCACGAACCGGAATTTGAACGGGGGAGACTCATTTCGATCCTCTTCGGAGCATTTGCGTTTCTGGGGCTCTCTCTCGCTGCCGTTGGCCTCTATAGCGTTGTCTCGTATACCGTCCTGCAACGGACAAACGAGCTCGGCGTGCGTGTCGCTCTCGGAGCGCGTCGCCGTGACGTGCTGAGCCTCGTCGCCATCTCCGCTGGAACGAACGTGGGAATCGGAATCGTTGCGGGACTCGCTCTGAGTCTCAGTCTCAATCGCTTGATCGCGCGATGGATCGAGAGTGGAACGCGCGATCCGTTCATGATCCTGACTGTATCGGTCACTCTCATTGCCGTCGCTGCGCTTGCCTGCATCATCCCGGCCCGCCGCGCCACAGCCATTGACCCCATGACTGCTCTACGCTGCGAATAGTTCAGTTCGAAAGTTTGCAAATGTGCTCATTGAGAGAGGGGTAATTGAAGGATCGACGGTAATACTCCCGGGGATCATGAAATGAAAGTTCATGCTCTACGTCGGGTACGCGATCATCAGTCTGGTTCCCTTGTTGATTCGTTCTCTTGGCTTCGCCCTTCCAGATCGCTACGTTCGTATCGTCTATTTTCAACCATGCCGAGTCCCGTCGCAGGCTTGTACTCACAAGGCACCGCAGATGGCCTTACAGGTTCAGCAACCTTTTGCTATTTCTAATGCTGTTGTTCTCTGCCCTTCCGGTTACGTTGGATGTTCAGCCGCCGATAGCCCAAACGTCACAGACGAATGAAGTCGCCAAATTGAAAGCGAAGGTTCGCCAAAAGTCCGAGTTGCCGGTGACTAGCTCAGAGATTCAAATTTGGCTCGGTGAGTGTCTCGGCGATTTGGCTCGATTCCAGAAACTATCAAGTCACGCATTCCCCATGGTTTCTATTAACTCTTAATTTTATAGTTGACAAAACATTTCTCGCACGCATAAAGTCAATCCCCAGTCTTAATTCCTTAGTTGTTGGAGACGTTCTTGGCCCGGAAAAAATCTCTCAACCTCACCGAAGCCGAACTCCGCCTCATGGATATTGTGTGGGACAAAGGCGCAGTCACCGTGGGGGAAGTCGCCGCGGCCCTCCCCAGCGTGCCCGGTCTCGCCTACAACACGATCCTGACCACGCTTCGAATTCTCGAGCAGAAAGGCTATGTCCGGCATACCAAGCCTCGGGAAGGTCGCGCCTTTGTCTATCGCGCTATTGTCGGCCGCAAACAGGCGAGCCGAAACGCCCTGCGTCACCTGGTCCGCAGGTTCTTCGCCAATTCTGCCGAATTACTTGTCCTCAATTTGCTGGACGACGGCGATCTCTCTCAGCGGGAACTCCGTAACATTCGAAATCTCCTCGCGGAAGGTGGAAAATGATCGCGATCCTCAAATCTCTGAATGCTTTTTCGGCTGCCGGACTAATGGCTGTTCTGAACACGCTTTGGCTGGCACTCGCTGTGGCCGCTGTCATGTGGCTCGCGCTCCGCCTGATGCCACGGGTCAACGCCGCGACTCGCCATGCTGTCTGGTGGGCCGCACTGGCGCTGGTCGTGCTCCTGCCTGTCGTCACTCTTCTCCCCAGGTCTGGGCCGCCCTTGCCTTCTCGCCAGCGAGCGGAGAACCAAATCGGAACGCGCGTGCGATCCACTTCGGCGGTGAAGCCCTACCCGATTACCACTGGCGCCGATGCTCCTGCTCCGCCACTCGCACCCTCTCAATTGCCTGCCCTGAATTCTCGCACCGTTGCGGCGCCTCGCGTGCGCATTCCCATCGAATTTCGGCCGGGAAACTGGCCGTCAAGCCTGCTGTTCCTCTGGATGGCCGTGTGCTGCGTTCTAGTTGGCAGAATTGTGCTCGGATACTTCCGTCTCCGCGGCCTGCGGAATCGCGCCCGGCCTGCAAGCGTGGACCTGGTGGTGCGTTTCGAGCAACGTGTGCGCGATTCCCGCACTTCGCGCATCCCTCGGCTTCTTGTATCCGATGAAGTAATTTCACCTCTCGCTGCGGGATTCCTGCACCCAGTTGTCATTCTCCCGGAGATACTTCTCGAGGAGATTGTCGAACCGGAACTCGACTACGTCCTGCTTCACGAACTGGCTCATGTCGCCCGCCGCGACGACTGGACCAACCTGATCGGCCGACTGGCATCTGCAGTTCTTGTCTTCCATCCTGTGGCTGCATGGGTTCTCCGTCGCATCCAGCGAGAGAGGGAGATTGCCTGTGACGACTGGGTTGTCGCCGCGACCGGCTCAGCCGTCCACTACGCCGTTACTCTCGGGCGCCTGGCAGAATTCTGCTCCGCTCGCCGCCGCGAATTGCTGGCCACGGAAATGGCTCATCCATCTTCGAACATCAGCGAGCGCATCAAGGTTCTGCTTCGGCCAAGGTTTCATTTTTCTCCAAGCGCGTCACTGTACCGCGTCTCTGTCTGTGTCGCGGCCGGTCTCGCTCTAATCAGTTTGGGAGTGCGTATGCCCAGATGGATTGCATTTGCGAAGGACTCAACAGCTGCTGTGGCATACAACCAGGCCGCTTTGCAATCTCAAGTCGTTGCTGCACGAATGGGGCTCCCGCCTGAAGGAACTCCAGTTGCACACGTGGCAACGCTCTTCCCAGCACACGGCACAGAATCATCCGCCACTTCGCCAGTGGCTCTCGCCGATCAGGACAAGACCTGGCGGCACGAATGGAAGATCACGCGACATGATTCTTCTTCGAGCAACGTACGGCTGTCCCTCATCAGCCGCAATGACGACGGCAATGATCGGATGAATACCGAGGACGTTCCGCTCTCAAGCCTCGCCGGCTTCTCTCTCTCCATGCTCGATCATGACGGTCCAGTGAAGTTCGAATATGTTCGGGATTCGGGACGAATTGTCTGCGAAGGAAGCGTCACGGGAGGCCGCGCTTCAGGGCCATTTACGGTCGTTCTCAATCCCTCCTTCGCCTCTGCCCTGGAAAAAATGGGTTATGGCGCGCCGCACGATGATGAGCCATTCTCTCTAGTGATTTCCGACGTGACTCTTGCCTATGCCCAAGCAGTGCGGGACACGGGACTCACATCATCACTATCGGATTTGATTGACTTGCGTGATCACGGCGTCAGTTCGGACTATGTCCGCGCCGTGCGGCAGGAAGGGTTCACTAATCTATCCGCGCCGGAAATTTCTAAACTGCGTGATCACGGCGTCGACGCCAAGTACCTCAAGGCGGTCAAGGCTGCCGATCCCAACCTCGCCATCGATTCGATCGACAGTTTATACGATCACGGTGTCAAGCCGGATTACTACAAAGCAATGAAGACCACCGCTCCTCAACTCTCTATCGAGCAAATCGACAGTCTATTCGATCACGGAGTTGAACCGGATTCTTACAAGGGCTTTGCTTCGATCGACTCCAAGCTCTCCATCGGAGAGATCGATAGCCTGCGCGACCATGGCGTCAAACCGGAGTACTACGGGAGCGCGAAATCAGCCGATCCCAATCTCTCCATCGAGGCAATCGACAGTTTATACGATCACGGCGTCAAGCCAGACTATTACAAGGCAATGAAGACCACCGCCCCTCAACTCTCCATCGGGCAGATCGACAGCTTGTTCGATCATGGCGTCAAACCGGATTCTTACAAGGGCTTTGCTTCGGTCGACCCAAAACTCTCCAACGAGGAGATCAACAGCCTACGCGACCATGGGGTCGAACCGGGGTTTTATCAAGGGATTAAGGCAGCTGACTCGAAAGTGTCTATCGAGGAGATCAATAGGCTGCGCGACCACGGTGTTGAGCCGGAATATCTTAAAGAGATTCGCGCGCTACCCGATGGATTCTCCATCTCGGACATCTCGGCGCTTCGCGACCACGGCATCACTGCCAAGTACATTCGCAAGCTGCACGATATGGGTATGAAAAATCTGACGGCGGATCAGATCGTTCATCTCCGCGAAGGAGATTAGACCTGGTGGTTCCTGGGACATCGCGCTAGACTCCCGAAACTTCCTCGCACGTCTCGCGGGCGGATTGTCGGCTACTGTCGCTTTGAGGCGAAACTCTGTCGAAACTCTCGATTGGCTCGCGGCAACTCGCAAACCCCGAGTCTCGGCTCATTGAGTGCATTGGCGATTATGCGACATTTGAGGGCGGAGAACTCACGATGGTACCAGAATCGCACTCCTCTCAAAGCGAAGCGCTGGTCTCCGCCTGGCTGTACACTCGCCGCTTTTCCCTGGACGGAAGCAGGCGCGTCGAATTCAGGATGAATGTCAGCTCGGAGGCAACATGGATAAAGGCTGCAATTAATGGATTCAGCATTCCAGCCGCGGCCAAACCGATGCCGATCGTATCGACGATCAGGGTGCCGTAGAAATTCTGTAGGATAATTCTTCGGCAGCTTCGTGCGACGCGAACGGTCTCCACGAACTTCATCAGGTCATTGCCAATCAAAACTACATCCGCGCTTTCGCGGGCGACGTCGGTTCCCGCGCCCATGGCTACGCCGACAGTGGCTTCGCTAAGCGCGGGCGCGTCGTTAATGCCATCCCCGAGCATGGCAACTGTTCGTCCCGCTCGCACCTGCTCCGCGATGAGGTGGGTCTTCTGTTCGGGAAGCAGTTCGGCATGAACATCGTGGATGCCGAGATGACTGGCTACGGCTAATGCTGTTTGCTTCGTATCTCCCGTCAGAAGGACAACCTCTATGTTCATGGTCCTGAGTGACCGAACCGCGTCAGCTGAGCTTGGACGCAGCTGATCTGATATCAGGATGGAACCCAAGTAGTGCCCGCCGCGTGCCACAAAGATCTCTGTCACGTCATCGGAAACACTACCTTCGAGCGCCAGGATCCCAAGTTCTTTGAAAAGCATCCGATTACCGACAACCGCCTGCTCGCCATTCACGAGAGCTAATACACCCCGACCGACCCGGTACTCGAAATGCTCCGGGTGTGCCACGGGTATATTCCGTTGCTCAGCAAAGCTGACTATAGCTCGGCCCAGCGGGTGCTCTGAGCTGATCTCGACACTCGCAGCCGTCTCGATAAGGGCGCGCTCTTCAATATCCGGTGCAAGTCTGACTTCGGTGACCTGAGGCATACCGAAGGTCAAGGTTCCGGTCTTGTCGAGGAAAACTGTATTGAGCTGTCCCAGCGCTTCGAGATAAATTCCGCCCTTAATAATGGACCCTTGACGAGCAGCGCGTCCGATGGCGCCGAGGATGGCTAGCGGAGTGCCGGCGGCGATCCCGCAGGCTCCGGCCACAATGATGACGGAGATCGTAGACCGGACATTGTGGGTTATGAGAAACGTGAGGACGGCAGCGCCCAGAGCGAAATAGACCAAATATCCAGCGAGCCGGTCCGCCATCTTCTGAATCGGTGCGCGCGAATGCTCCGCCTTTTCGACTGCTTCAATGATCTTGCCGAAGGTAGTCTCTTTTCCCAGCCGGTCTGCGCGAACCTGAAGGCTGCCGGCCTGGTTGATGGTGCCGGCGTACACTTCGCTCCCGGCCATCTTTTCGCTTGGCATCGGCTCGCCTGTAATCGCAGCCTGCTCGACGAACGAGTGTCCGCTGACAACCTGCCCATCGACGGGAATCCTGCTGCCGGGTCGAATAACGACAATTTCTCCTGGGAGTATGGTCTGCGTGGTCACGTCGACAATCTGACCGTCTCGCATGACGCTGGCAATCTGGGGCAGAAAATTCAGCATGTCCTGAATGGCGCGCCGGCCGCGGCCGACGGTCAAACCTTCGAGGATTTCGGCTCCGAGGACAAAGGCGGTGATCACCAACGCCGTAAAGAATTCACCGATTGCCAGCGCTGAGATCAGCGCAATGGCCATTGAAAGCTCCATGGTCATGCGGCGTTCGACGATGTTCTCCAATGCCTCTTTGAAGATAGGAAACCCGCCGATCAGCGCCGCAGCCAGCCCGATCACACTCACCCTATGAAAAGGCTCCCACAAATGAAACCAGACCGCCGCGGCGGCTAGCGCAACGAAAACGACTCGCAGAACTTCCGCAAGCTCGAAAGCGTGCTCATGTCCATGTTCGGGTTCTTCATGAGGTGCGCTGTGGGGTACATCCGCAAGCTGCTTCTGCTCATAGATCTGCGTCTCTTCCTTCTGAGTGACTGACATAGTATCTCCCGGAACTCAATTGAAATAGCGCTTCACAACTGCGATCAGGTCGTCTGCTGCCGCGAGCTGCGCCGGTCTGGTTTTCTGGTTCGGGTCGAGTACATGGAATCGCAAATGTCCTTCAATCAATTCCGCCATCAACCCGTTCAATGCGCCGCGGCAGGAGGCAACCAGTTGCAGAATTTCCTCGCATTCGCCGTCCCCCTCAAGCGCTCGTTCAATGGCTTCGACCTGGCCCCTGATGCGTCGAACGCGCGAAAGCGTCTTCGTCTTGTTTTTCGAAATATGCGACAATTGATCCTCCTTAGAATGTAATATACTCCCCTATACTATATGATTTGGGAAATGTGTTCGGGGTGGAGTCATGCTGGAAACAAAACGTCGTGTGATCGGTCAAATGATTATCTGTCAGGGCTGCTGTTGTGGTGCGACCCAAAAGGAACGTCCGGCGGTTCCAGCGAATTGGCTGAAGGAAGAATGGCGAAAGCGGGGTCTCCTGAAGAGGTTTCAACTCACCGTAAGCGGCTGTGTCGGCCCCTGCGACATTCCAAACGTGGTTGTAGTGAATTCGCAGACAGGCTCACAATGGCTCGGCCACATCACCGAATTCAACCAATATCGCTCGCTGCTTGAATGGGCTGTACGCTCCGTTGGTGCTGGGCATTTGTTGGAACTGCCGCGAGAATTCAAAGACCATCTGATGGAACCATGGCGCTGAACCTCATCGGGGAGAAAACATTGAGAAAATCACAACTCAAAGAGGCGCCTGGATCAGGCAGCGCAAACCGGATTTTCGCGCTTCCAGTGGACCAGATTGGCGCATGGACGTCAGCATTGTGTGTGATCCATTGCCTTCTTACTCCCGTCGTGCTTTCCATCTCAGCGGTCTCGGCCCACTTCCTCCCGTCCGAGGAAAGAACTCATCGCACACTTGCAGTCGCCATTGCTGCGATTGGAGCCCTTGCACTGCTGAAGGGATACCGGAAGCACCGGTCGCCACGTGTTCTGCTGCTGATGACTACCGGCCTTGCCTTCATTTTCGGCGGCGCCTGGTGGGGAGATCACCTGCCGTCACATGCTGCAGAGGTTTTCGTCACTCTAGTTGGCAGCGGTCTCATGATCTTCGCTCACAGAATGAATCACACATTCTGTCGCGACTGCAGTTGTAGCCATTCAGAGTAGATGGCTCTCAGATTCTCAAGCCCGTTACCTGACAGATTTCCCAGGAATTTTTCCTTTATCTGATGGGTCCGAATTCCGATGACAGTGCATCGTGGGAACGCGGTTTTGTCCAGCTTGCCTCAGCGCCTGATTACCAAGCTGGGGGGTGTATCGGGCTTGTCTGATTCATGGCTTAGAAACCACATCAAAACCTCAAACCAAACGGCCATCATGATGCAACCCAGCAATACGGCACTCACGATTTCAGAGCGCGTCCACCGGATCCTTTGAAGTTTCTTCTTGCTGCCTCTGTCAAAGCTGATGACTTTGCGCAAGACGACGACCTCCCTTCAAAGCCGCAATTGGAGCAGCGGTTCTAGCTGCCCCAATTGCCTAGGGAATAACGTCAAATCGTACTGTCGTCAGAAATGGAAGCCGATTTCAGCCGTCATCGCTCGCGGTGTTACGTAATGCGTTCCGCTAAACGTCGAAAGGAAGTTGTAGAGTGCGTATTTGTTCGAGACATTGATGGCGGTGAGTCTCAGACTCCACTTTCGCTTGTCACCGTTGAAGAGGTTGTCGTCGCCGATGGAGGCGTCGAACAGGCTTCGCGGCGCGATGCGAGGTGGGTTCTTGTCGTCGTCCTCAGTATTGGGGGCTGGAATGCTGATCAAACTGGAGGTGAACTGCGAGGCCAGGCAGGGCGTGGGCAGCGGCGTGTTCGGTGTTGCCCGCACTCCATTGCAGGCAAAGCCGGCCTCAAACTCCTGGTCGGAAGTAAGTCCGCTCAAATCGACTGCCGGCTGTCCGTTTAGAGTGGTCGAACCACAAAGCGTATTTACACCGATGGCGTTATAGCAGGGAGCTGCGCCTGCTACAAGTCCACTGTCATAGCGCCAGTTGAAGCCGATCCAGGGTCCGCGACGCAAAGGAACTTGGTATTGAACGTGTGTGGTCTGGTTGAACTTCTCATCGTGGTCGATGCGAAACGGGAGCCCGGGCGCTCCGACGGTGGCGCCCGCCCCAGCACTCTGCGGCGGGAAGAAACGAGCAGCAACCGAAGACATCACTACGAACGCCGAGAAGTTGTGATAGTTCGGCACATCAGCATGAACCACATATCCGGGGATCTTCGAGTTATGCCAATCGATGGGGAAGAAGATCGGTGTGTTGCCGAAGATGCTGAAATCGAATGCGTTGTGTGTGTACTTCCAGATGTAATCACCGCTGATCACGAGGTGTTTGCCGAAGGCCTGCTGCAGTCCTGCGTGGAACTCATTGCGGAAGCCGGGCTGCAGGGTCCCTGAAACGCCAGGTGTGCAGGCAAGCAGCGGAGCAAGCACTTCATTCGCACATCCGGAACTCGAGAGCACGAGGTTTTCGTTGAATGGAGTCTCAAGCGTTCGTGCATACGAGACGCGCAGAACAGTATTGGTTCGCTTAATGCTGTAGGCCGCGCCCACGCGCGGTTCCGGCTGGCGCGTGACGGTCAGACCGTTGTAAAGATCTCCACGGATCCCCAAGTTGAAGACCCAGTTTCCTGCCTTGATCTGATCTTGGATGTACAGGGCCAGTTCCTTAATGTCAGCGTGACCGAAATCCGCGTAAAGTGAACCAGAGCGCGTGAGGTCATAGGGCAACAGGACGGGGTTGAAGCTCCCGCCCACCGACGGATCGTTCGATACAAGGCCCGCTGCTGCACATTGGGACGGATCGGTGAACCCTGGCTGAGGATTTCCGTTCGCATCCACGCAGGGTGAATTGAAGGTAGCGTTGATCAGTCCAATATTGTCATGCTCGCGCAGGAACGTATGCTGATACACCGTTCCGGCCTTGATGCTGTTGATACCCTTTTGGATCGTCAACTCTCCGTGGACGCCTGCATTCAGCAGTGAGCGTTGCTGAGAGACCGACTCATTCTGAATTGGGCCCAGATCGGCCAGAGGGTTGCCGCTGGGATAGTAGTTGTATCCATCCCTTCGTACGTACCCTCCGAGGTTCAGGACTGCGTCCTTGTTGAGAATGTGCGTGAAGGTTGGCGCGATATCGTATGTGCCGATCTTGGAGTGCTGATCGGTGTTCCCCACGCCGCCAAAGACGGGGCTGGCAGTGGTGCCTCCACTCAGCACATTCGTGATGTTGAGATTGTCGTAAGTGTTCGGCGTCTGGAACCAGGAGCGCGAGTAATTGATGTTTGTATGGATTGAGTTGGAGCTTGAGAGCTGATAGTCCACTCTGTCGAAGACGTTTTGCTCATTCCCCTTGTCGTGGAAGACGCTGAACTCAGGAGGGTCGAGGAACCGCCCGGTATTCAGCCCGTCCAACTCGAAGAAGTTGCCCCAGTTCTGGCCGCCGTACCCCAGATCGACCGAGCCAGCGGCAGATCCGAAAGTCCCGTAAGAAGTTGTGATGTTGCCGACGGGCTTCGTCAGGCCCTGCCCTGACCGTGTTGTTACGTTGATGACGAGGCTCGTCTTTCCCCCATATTCTGCCGGCGGAGCGCCGTCGATCACTTCCAGCGACTGAACCGCATTCGAAGGCAATTGATTAGAGAAAACTTTGCTTTGTTGGTCCGTGATCGGCTGGCCATCTACAGAGAAGGAATTCGAAGCGTGGTCTCCCAGTCCGTGAAACAGGCCGTTGGAATCCGCGGCGACCCCAGGCGATGAAAGGGTCACCAAAGAACTCAGAGAGGAAGACGCGCTTTCGATGGAAAGCTTGTCAAACAACCCGCGATCCACATCGGTATGAACGGTCGGATCGTTTTCGATTAGGTCTTCGCCGCCTTCCACTGTGACAGTATTCGATGCTGTGCCAACCTTAAGCTGGATATTCGTGCTGACCGGAACGATAGAGTTGACGTCCATGTCTTCGACGAAAGCGGCAAAGCCATCCCTCGTGACAGTAAGGTGATAGGGGTTGAACGGCAGGTTCGAGAAACGGAAATGGCCGGTGCCGTCGGTCGTTGCAGTCCTCGCATAGGCGCTGACGGGATTTTGAATGGAAACCACCGCTCCTGGAATCACCGCTCCAGTTGAATCGGTTACGGTTCCGCTTATTGAGCCGGAGTTGGATTGGGCGTCAAGCCTTGAAAACGCGGCTGAACATACAAGGATGAATAAGGAAAAGAGAATACTGCGCAGGAACTGGCGCATGGACGGACCTCCTGAAAATCGCTGTTTTGAACGAGGACTGCTCGTGAAGGATTTTCCGATTCTTCGGATAGGAGGCAACGCCTGCTAAGCGGTTTCTCCTCAAGGAAAAACCACTTAGCAGCCAGCTACAAGCCTATGTGAAATCGGAAAATGTTCTAGGAAACGGCAGTCTGATCAGGCGGAGGTCTATTGCACAGAGAAAACGAGAAGATGTGCTCCCGGTATTGCCGCTTATAGGGAACCGCAACACGGGTGAAGACAACGAAGACTTGCTGAACGCAAGGTGCAGACGTTGGCTGGGCTACATTATGAGCGCTTTGGCAAAGCGCGCAATCCGGATGAGTAGAACCGTTGGGATGGACGTGAGTAAGTTGTGCCGTGCTTCCAACGAGGAGGAGGATTGCGAAGAGTGCAACGAACAGAATGCGGGCTGGCGCATTCTGCGGTCGTATTTTGCCGACCCATCGCATAATTACTGTTCACTATATATCATGCTGCCAGAACTGCCAATAAACGAACGGCCGCTTGACGGGTTCCCTGGACCATTGGGCCATGGCAAGTCTGCGCAGAAAGGTACATCGGAACGGAGATTTTCCACCGTCTCAGGATGTTACAGATCTCGTTGAAGGTCGCCTTTTGTTCCGTGAAATGTGACGACGGCCAGAGGTGAGTCTCAGAACTCGATCCTCTCCTGATGCAATCATGCGCTGCGAGGATTTGCATTTACGAGAACTTAACGACTGCTCATATAGGCTAAGCAGATGACAGACGCGACCGTAGGGGTATCCAGACGTCGATTTCTTCGAGAAAGCGTTGCATGGAGTGCCTTTGCAGCAATGCCTGCGTTGCGAAGCGTCGCAGCCAAGCCGCCCGATCCCAGAGCCGCCCATGCGCTCGTGATTGGCGATTGGGGATGGTCCGAAAAGCTGGGTGCCGAGACCGCGCGCAATGGCAACGGGTTTGAGGCGCAGAAGATGGTCGCTCGAGGAATGGAGCGCTACGCTCGTTCGAGCGGTATTCATGCCGATGGACTGTTTATGTTGGGCGATAGTTGGTACGGCGAACTCACGGGTGGAGCGGCCTCGCCACGCTGGGTAGAGCAGTTCGAGCGCTTGTATCCGCTCGAGACCTTTGCTTGTCCCGTCCATTCCATGCTGGGAAACCACGATTATCAAATGTTGCCGCCCGAAGTGAACAAGTTGGAGGCTGAGCTCGAATACGCTCGGTCAGGCCGCGGACTCGACGGGCGTGCGACGCGATGGACGTTGCCATCCCGCTGGTACACCTTTGATTTTCCGAAACGAAATCCGCTAGTTCACGTCATCGTGCTCGACAGCAACATGCCGCGCCCGGATGGGGTTTGGCAACACGGGCATGACTTCACACTAAAACCCGAGGGACAAGCAGAACAATTGGCATGGTTCGAGCAAGAGCTCAAAAAGCCGCGGACTACACCCTTCCTCGCCGTTTTGGCGCACCATCCGGTTTTTTCGAACGGACCTCATGGGGATCACCCGGTACTTGTCCGAGAGTGGGACCCACTATTTCGCAAGTACAAGGTTGACCTCTACATGGCCGGTCACGACCACGATCTGCAGCACCTTGAGTTCGAAGGACACCCGACGACCCACTTCCTTTCAGGAGGTGGTGGAGCAGACTTGTATGTTCTGAAAGTCGATGGACTGGACCGTGGCCCATACGCACAGGAAGTGCACGGTTTCAGTCATCTGTCTGTCACGCGATCGGCACTCGAATTGAGACACTTGGACGCGGACGGCAGATTTCTGTACGGCATCAGCAAGACGCCTTCAGGAAAAGTAAGCGTTCTACTGTCATAGCTGGTCCCGGAACATGAGAACGAAGATGGACGGTACTCCTTCGAGTCTCGGGTCGAACTGCTCGCGCATGACAGTCAAGTTGAGCTTGTTGAGCGGCTGAGTGCGTGGCATTCTCCGGACAATACTGATGAGTTGTGTCGTGCGCAGATTTCGGCCAAGCATCAGGTTGCTCCTGGCCGAGGAGACTAACCGCTCAATTCCGCGATCGATGGCTTCCCGCGTCCACAACGACCTCTCGGTTGAGCCTCTGGTGGTCTACCTCGTCAACGGTTATCTTTAACAGCATGGATCGCGCAATTACAACGCCGGCTTGCGTTGTTGCATGGCTGTTGTGCGCGATGTTGGTGTGCCTGGTGGTTCATCCGCCGCACTGCGATATGTGTGATGGACCGCTCACTGGAATCTCTTCTTCGCCGCAAACTATTGCCAGCCAGCAACAACCTGCTACACCGGAGCCGTGTAACGGCATGTGCTGGTGCTGTGGCTTTCACGGACTTCCGAATGCAAATCCTTATCTGGGTCCGGTGAATACTGTGACCTCAAATGTTCGGCCTGAACCGCTTTCGCCTGTTTTCGCGCTACGCTCATCCATCTTTCGACCTCCCCGTACAGGTGTCTCCTCTTGCTTGGCCATCCCGTGCCTTTAGCGCGGATGCTGCAACGCACAACTTAATCTGGAGACATTTATGCGTCGATACGTGTTCACGCTCACTGGAGCATGCTTGTTTCTGTTTTTGTGTCTGCCTGCTCACGGGCAGAACTCCGCTAAGACGTCCTCTGGCGATTCTCAAAAGGCCGGTGAGGACAAAGACCCCATAGCCATTGTTGAGCTTGGCGCAGCAACAAGCTGGAACCTCAGCGGGGGTGCAGCAACGTTCGCGCCGAATCTTGCCGCAGAAGTGACACCAATCGAGAACTGGCTGGAACTGGAGGCAGGCGTGTCGCCCTTCTACACTCATAAGTCAACGGAATGGGACACCGACTTACTTTTCAAGAAACCGTGGACTCTATCACGAAAGGCAGAGTTCATGCTGGGCGTCGGTCCCGAATGGGTCCACCTCAGACAGAATGGGAAGGCAACCAACTCCATCTCCGGGGAACTGGTGGGAGACTTCATGTTCTGGCCGACCGGCAAACACCATTTCGGCTGGTTCCTTGAACCGGCTTACGACTACAGTTTTGCTGGAGGCCACCAGCAATCCATCGGTATGAGCGGTGGTCTCCTCATCGGAATTCCGTGATCGTTACGGAGCATGAGCCAATTGTCACCTGACGACATCAGGGCATATCGCATTTCCAGGATTGCACCGGCTCGATTTGATACTCGGCGATTTTGCGTCACCTGAGATCTCAGCTTGCCTCGCCAACTTCCGGTTGGCCATCTGGAAATTGCGCTCAATTCAGTGTGTGACCACCCGCAGCGGCAGGTATCTATCCGCAAAGCGCGCTAGCGCTGGGAACGTTTGCTTAGCTACGCCCTCTCGCCCGCTCAGCGCTGGTAGATCACCTTGCCGTCGAAGATGGTCATGTCGACCCTGGTCTTCTCGATCGCCTCTGGCGGGATTGTAAAGATGTCGTCGGAGAGCACTACCAGGTCTGCCAGCTTGCCCGGTTCGATGGATCCTTTGACCGTCTCCCGGTGTTCGGCAAATGCGGATCCCATTGTGTAGGCGTGCACTGCCTGCGCAACGGTGATGCGCTGCTCGGGAATCCAGCCGTTTGGGTTCTTGCCGTCGAGGGTGCGGCGAGTGGTGGCGGCATATATGCCCATCACGGGATCCAATGGCGCGACCGGCCAGTCGGAACCGAAGGCAAGTGTTGCACCGGCATCCAGCAGGGATTTCCATGCATAGCTCGACTTGATACGCTGCGGGCCAAGGATGGTTTCAGCCCACCGTCCGTCGTCGATTGCGTGGTAGGGCTGCATGGAAACGATCACGCCAAGCTTTGCGAAGCGCGCGTAGTCCTCCGGATGAAGGTGCTGCGCGTGCTCGATGCGGGGGCGGCGATCGGCAGGGCCATTGTCTTTTTCCAGGCGGCCGTAGAGATCGAGTATGGTGCGGTTGGCGCGATCGCCGATGGCGTGAATCGTAAGCTGGAGTCCGGCCTTGTCGGCCTGGCGCATCGATTCGTAGAAATGCTCGACGTCGAGAAGGTCGGGGCTGGCGAGGCCGCTCTTCGCCGGATTGTTCGTGAACGGCTCATCCATCCAGGCAGTTTCAGAACCAAGGGCGCCATCGGCGAAGGCTTTCAGGTTGCCAATGCGGAGATAAGGACTGCCAAAAGGCGCGACGATGCCGGCGTCGGCCAGAGTCTTCCAATCGCGGACGGGAAAAGCCTCGTAGATGCGGACAGTCAACTTGCCAGCGCGCTCGATCTTCTGGAACTCGCGAAAATTGTCCGGCTGGCCGCGGTCTTCAGAACTGTCGGCCATGTTCTGCACGCTGGTTACGCCGTGAGCTGCTGCTTCGCGCATGGCTGCTTCCATGGCCTGGGCCTCCTCTTCGGGAGACAGCGGAGGCATGATGCGCTGGACGAGAGCGATGGCAGCGTCTTTGAGAATGCCGGTCGGGTTGCCGTCCTTGTCGCGCTCGATTTCTCCGCCCGGCACATCCTTCGTGTTTCGGTCGATGCCAGCGAGCTTCATGGCCTGTGCATTCACGAGGGCCATGTGTCCGTCGAGCCGCCACAAGAATGCAGGATGATCGCCGGAGACATTGTCAATCAACCGGTGGTCGGGCAGAACGGGCGGATTCCAGCGTTGATGATCCCAAAGGCCATTGCGAAGCCACGCACCTGTGGGAAGGGTTCTGGCGAATTCAGCGATGCGCTCCTTGAACTCGGCCTGGCTGTTGGCTGCGCCAAGATGCACGGTGATCAGCGAGCCGCCGCCGATGAGGAAATGCACGTGGGAGTCGTTGAAGCCGGGCAGGAGAAGGCGGCCGCCGAGATCGATGGTGCGGGTGTCGGGGCCGGCGAGTTTTCTAATCGCCGCGTTATTGCCGACCGCGAGGATCCTGGAACCATCGAGCGCCACAGCCTGGGCGGTGGGCTGCGCCGGATTTTCGGTCCATAGCTTGGCGTTGACGAGGATCAGGCTCGCCTCCGTAGCCGACGCGCTGCAGCAGCAGGCGACGAGCAAAACAATGAGCGAGCATAGCCAGGAAAGCTTCACTGCAACTCCCTTCAAACTGAGGCACGATTGTCCGCGATCACAGGAGAATCGCGGGAAGACCAAGAACATTTCAGGTTTGTACAACTCTATCAGTGAGCGGGGATTGTGGTGTTCCGCGCGGGTCGGTTCTGTATCCCTCGGTCGCTCTCGAGTAACGAGCAAAGCGGAAGTAAATCGCTATGAACGGATCACTTCCTTCTTGCCGACAATACTCCAATAGCTGATGAATGTAGACTGCTGAGGAACGACAATTAGTGGGCTGCTCTCGATGAGTGACAATGACGGGGATGCTCAAGGTCTTCTTCTCATCGGTGCCTCAGCCTAGTATCGCGAGACACCCACCCTAGGAGATTGCATGATCGCACGGACTCTGCTTCGCGCCATTGTCGCCAACGCCTGCCTCGCTGCCGGTTCCGCAACCTATGCCCAGACCATGCCGCCGGCGGCGGATATGAAGCTCGCCCATGACATCTACAAGCAGTTCATAGGGATCCAATCGGGCTACTCCACCGGGTCCACCACTCCTGTCGCTGAAGCTGCTGCTGCGCGCCTGAAGGAGGCCGGTTTCCCGGACTCAGACATCTTTCTCGGTGGAGAGTCGCCGAAGAAGTTCAACCTGGTCGCGCGCTATCACGGCACCGACACGCAGAAGCCTTTGCTGCTACTGGCCCATACAGACGTAGTTGAGGCCAAGCGCGAAGACTGGACCATGGACCCGTTCGTGCTCAACGAGAAGGACGGCTATTTTTATGGCCGCGGCACCGGCGACGACAAAGCGCAGGCTGCGGTCTGGATTGCGACTCTTATCCGGATGAAACGCGAAGGCTTCCAACCGAACCGTGACGTCATCGTTGCGCTAACTGCCGACGAGGAGGGTGGCGGTCCGTACAACGGCGTCGACTGGCTTATCAAAAACCACCGCGAACTAATCGACGCAGACATCGCGCTGAACGAGGGTGGCTGGGGCGAAGAGGAGAACGGGAAGAAGATCTCCAACGACCTGCAAGTTACTGAAAAGTACGTCATCAACTACACCCTTTCGGTGACTAATAAAGGCGGCCACAGCTCTATGCCGGTGCCGGACAATGCCATCTACCATCTGGCAGGCGGGCTTGTACGCCTCGCGGCGTTCGGATTTCCGCTTAAGACCGACGGGGTGACCGCGGCGTACTTCGCCGAGATGGCGAAGATTGAGAATGGTCCGATCGCGGCCGATCTGGCGCAGGTGGCGCAGGGCTCGCAGGCCGCAATGGAGCGAGTCGCCGCAGCGTCTCCGGCGTGGAACTCGACGCTGCGCACGACGTGTGTGGCGACGATGCTCGCTGGCGGTCACGCGCTCAACGCGCTGCCTCAGCTCGCGACGGCAACAGTGAACTGCCGTGTGCTACCGGAGGACTCGCCCGACTACGTGCTCAGCACCTTGAATAAGGTAGTCGCCGATTCCGAGGTGAAGATTAAGTCCATGAGCGAGAATGCGTCCGGTGCTCCGCCCTCGCCCCTTCGGCCCGATGTGACGAAGGCTGTGAAGGCGGCGAGCGAGCGACAATTTCCCGGCGTGCCGGTGGTGCCGATACTAGTGACAGGCGCGACCGACGGCCGCATGCTGCGGAAAGCCGGCATCCCCACCTACGGTGTGCAGGGCTTCTTCTTCGACCGCGACGACATCCGATTTCACGGGCGCGACGAGCGCATGAAGACGGACGCGTTCTACCAGGGGCAGGAGTTTCTCTACGACTTGGTGAAGACGCTTTCGACTTCCGAAAAGTAGTGGGGCCGAGAAGTTGGCTTCCCCGTGATGGGCAAACCGGAAGTTGAGCCTCAGTTATTGCTAACAGGGCAATGCATATTTCCACCACCGGAGATCCGTCGAAATACGCGTTGGCGACTTTGGCGACATTTCAGAGATTATCTGGCTACGGTGTTTCTCGGTACCTGATCCGTGCGGAATTTTGCTCTTAATACTGGACGCATTGAAAGCTCTCGCTGCCTAAATTCAGTGTCGCTCAATCCAGCAACCCCTGCCGCGATGCCACGGCTTACACTCAAACTACATGCTCAACCGGGGCTATGCCTACGCCACAATCATCAGCAGCAAATGCCATGGGCAAACGCTGCTCTCCTATTTGGCGAGCCTTTACCCCCACTCAACCCCACAAGTCTGGCAACAAAAACTGAACAACGGCGAAGTCACTCTCAATGGCGTCATCGCCACCGGAAGCGAATCAGTCACTTCAGGCCAAACCCTTATCCGGAACCGTCCCCCCTGGATCGAACCAGACGCCCCTCGGCACTTCGAAGTCCTGTTGGATGACCCCCATCTGCTGGCCGTGAACAAACCCAGCGGGCTGCCCACCCTCCCCGGTGCCGGCTTCATGGAAAACACCCTCTTGCGCCTGGTGCAAAAGCATGTCCCCGATGCAAACCCTGTTCACCGGTTGGGGCGAGGCACCAGCGGTATCGTTCTGTTTGCCAAAACTCCGCAGGCAGCCTCTAGCCTGACTGCAAACTGGAACACGCCCAAAACTCAAAAGATCTACCGGGCGCTGGCTCAAAACGTTGCAGAGCAGGATGTCTACGAAATCCTCACGCCCATCGGGCGCGTACCCCACCCGCGCCTCGGTTCCGTGTGGGCCACCAACCCAAATGGCAAACCGTCAAAGTCATTGGCAAAGGTGATCTCACGCAGCGCAAGCACCACAACATTCGAAGTAAGCCTGAATTCGGGCCGCCCTCATCAAATCAGAATCCATCTGGCATCCATCGGCCATATGCTGGTCGGCGATCCGCTGTACGGTGTAACCGGTCAGCCTCTTGAAAGTCTCCCCGGCGTCCCTGGTGATGGCGGATATTTCCTACACGCCGAATTTCTGAAATTTCACCACCCCATCACCGGAGAACAAATCAATCTTGAGGCACGGTTGCCGTCCGGATTCCCATTACATCAGTAGGTTCACGGCACCAATTGAATCAGGGTGGGCTTGAAGGCCGCGCCCCTTTCATTGCGAATGCCGACGAAGCGAGTTGAATTACATCCCTACATCCCAGTATTGGTGGTTAAGCGAATACACGCGCCAATAGACGAACAACGGCTTCACTATGACTGCGTAACGTCCTACCGATAGGAAGTGGAGCCACCGGATAGCCCCTGGATAAGCTGAAAGAGTCTAGCGTCTGGATAACTGCAGTAACCAAGAGGATCGCCTGTCGCCAAGAGTCCTTACCGTAAACCCACAGCGGTCCGCCCATAGTTGTTCTGCAATCGTTATGATCAGAACTGATGTCTCAGAATTCGACGTATGAGGGGACCGCTGGTGCCAGTTTCTGCAAATCGTGTTTGGCGGCAATTGCCAAATGAGATCCGAGTCGCCGTCTGCCAGGTTTTTTGGGCTGAGTCAAAGGGCACAGAGAAACAGTTTCTCTTTGCGTCGCTTGCTAAAGAAAAGAAACTGCGTGAGGTCTTTGTCCGCAAAAGCCCGATTGAGCGGCTGGTCAACTGGACGGCGGCAACCTTGTCACTTCCTGACCCGATCGTAGATGACCTGCTGAAGAAATATCTCCTCCACGAGCATCGTGCCGTTATTGTCAGTTTTCTTGACTTGATCAATATTCCCCATTCCGAGGGAATGATCGAGGAGAACTTTGACTACGCCACCCTGACAGACGAACGCGTTCAGGAGGCCGCCCGTAATTTGCTCGCATCGGCAGATCGCACTGGCTCCGAGCTTTACCTGAAGTACCTCGTGCTTCAAGGTGGACCTTGGGTTGGGATGGAAGAAATCCTGCCAACCGGGGAGTAAAAGTCCCGCGGGCAAACTTCATCTTCTGCGGCACCGGCGCGCTCTTGGCGTTTCCGATTGGCCTGTCTTGAGTTCGGTGCCCTGGATTATCAAATGAAGCCAACAGGGCCTAGCGCAAATTTACCAGCGCGGAGGTAAAGAGGGATCCGAAACGGTCGTTCACAGGATCCTCAAGATTCTGCTTGCAGCCCAGATATCGCTCGGTAGTTAGCACGGAAACATGCCCGAGGAGGAATTGAATCTGTTCCAGCTCTCCACCGTTCACATGGCAGAGTTTTGCGCAGGTCCTGCGCAGATCATGAGGAGCAAGATGATCCAATTGCATCCGCTCCGCGCACCGTCGAACAACATACCAGATGACATTCTCGGAAATCCCTTTGCCCCACGGCGTCCCGTGGCGGCTGACAGCACGGAAGACCCGGCCCGCTGTGACCTTGGAGGAAGACATCCATCGATCGATGGCGGCCTTTACCCAAGCTGGGACCGGAACTGTCCGAATGTGACCGCCTTTTCCAACCAGGTCCACGATGGCCCAATGTCCGTGCCGGATCTGGACGTCATCAACCTTCAAAGCGGAAAGTTCAGCACGCCGCAGCCCGCAGCCAAGAAGCACAGAAATCATCGCAAGGTCACGAATGCTGCGCAGGTCTTTGCCATCAGCTTTTTCCAAGAGCATTTTCGCTTGATCGTGGGTCAGCCAATTACCAATGCGCGAGCCCAACTGCTTCACACCCTTGACCCTTCGAATTCCGGCGGTGAGTTCCGGACTGAGCAACCCAGAATCTGCAGCCTCGTAGGCAAGCCTCCTGACGGATGCAAGCCGTTGATTGATTGTGCCGGCAGCGAGTCCGAGGGATTCCAAGTACAGTCGGAATCTCAGTACCACGGCTCGATTCAGGGAGAGTCGGGGCTCGGAACAGTACCAAGTGATGAATTGCTCCATCGCGAACTTGTAGTTCCGTCTCGAGTTTGCTGAGCTCAGGCTGTTCAACACTGCGTTTTTCGAATGATCCAGATCCGGAAGGCGAAGGACGATCTTACGACGAAGTGGCTTCTTGTTCTTCTTGCGCATACGAGCGGCCTCCATACCGCTGGCATGCGTCGAAGGTACATCCGTGCCATTTCCGCTCTGCGAGCACAGTAATCATCGAAGAGTACATAGGCGATTATGCGGAAACCTACAAAATAGGAACAACAAATTTCTGCTTGGCGACCAAAGGATTAGCTGTTCCTTTGGGACTTATAAGCCACTGACTCACCTTGACATTCTACTGGAAGGGGAATTACTTTTGCCTAGAATGTCTACTAAAGAGCACAACGAGCGAATCGAACTGCTGCAAGGCACTTTGGATCTCCTAATCCTGAGGACACTGCTGCTGGGGCCGACACATGGCCATGCTATTGCCAAAATGATCGAATTCAACTCCGATGAGGTGTTGCAAGTCGAGCAGGGATCGCTATACCCGGCGCTCCATCGTCTCATCAAACGAGGATGGATCTCTGCTGAGGAGGGCACCTCCGAGAACAACCGACGCGCCAAGTTCTACAAACTGACGATCAAAGGGCGGCGACAACTAGCAGTCGAGACGAGCAAGTGGGATAAGCTCGCGGGAGCGATTGCACGGATACTCAGACCCGCGGCGCAGGAGGGCAAATGATGAGCCGGCGCAGGCGCATGCTCAAGGATCTCGATCAGGACATCCTCGATCACATAGCAATCGAGACGCAGGAGAACATCGAGAGCGGTATGTCGCCCGACGAAGCCCGAACATGGGCCCTGCGCAAATTTGGCAACGTAACCAGAGTCAAGGAAGAGACTCGGGAAGTGTGGAGTTTCACTTGGCTCGAGCAGTTCTGGGCGGACGTGTGCTTCGGCATCCGTGCGGTGTGGAAGCATCCCGGATTTGCCATCGTCGCCGTATTGACCCTAGCCCTCGGTATTGGGGCCAACACAGCCATCTTCAGCGTGGTCGAGGGTGTGATTCTGGCGCCGTTGCCATATCCACAGCCGGATCGCCTGGTGCTGGTGCAGGAGAGCCGTCCAAACCTGGCTCACTTGGATATCTCTTATCCCGACTTTCTGGATTGGCAGCGCAGTGTGCGCTCTTTCCAACAGATGGCTGCACTCACCTGGCGCGACTACGACCTGACAGGCCCCGGAGCATCGGCGCACGTAAACGGCATGGAGATCACATCGGGCTTCTTCTCAACACTGGGCGTCAAGCTCGCCATGGGCCGCGAATTGTCCCCCTCGGAAGACTTACCGCATGGCGCACCCGCCGCCGTCATCAGCGACCGCTTGTGGCGAGACCGATTCTCAGCAAGCTCGCAGGCACTCGGCAAGTCCATCGTTCTCGACGGCGCGGTCTTCACCGTCGTAGGCGTTCTTCCTCCCGGATTTCGCTTCTTAACCAACGCCGATATTTACACCTCGCTCGCGCAGGGCTCGCCAATGATCTACAACGATCGCACGATTCATGGATTCGCCGCCATTGCCCGCCTCAAACCCGATGCGCAGATCGCTCAGGCCCAGAGCGAGTTGAGCGCCATCCAGGAGAATCTCGACCGTCTCTACCCCGCGGCGGACCAGAACCTGGGAACCCTCATCCTGCCCCTGAATGAGGCCCTCGTCTTTGAAGTAAGTGGAATACTCCTGCTGATATTGGGCGCGGTATCGATTGTGCTGCTGATTGCCTGCACCAATGTCGCCAACCTCTTGCTGGCGCGCTCGACGGCGAGGACACGCGAATTTGCCATTCGTTCAGCGTTGGGGGCTAGTCGTGCACGCATGGTGCGCCAGTTGTTGACGGAAAGCGTGCTGCTCGCGCTCGCCGGCGGAGTTCTCGGCCTGGGTCTGGCAAAATTGGCTGTCAGCGTGGTCGTCGCCCTGGCGCCTGCAAGCCTGCCGCGCGCTGACAACATCGCCGTGAATCTTCCAGTCCTCCTGTTCGCCTTTGGCATTTCCCTCCTTGTCGGAATTCTGTTCGGTCTCGTTCCAGCCCTCGATAGTTCGAGTGTCGATGTACAGCTTTCGCTCAAGGCTGGAGAACGCGGCTCTACGCGCGCTCATCCTCGCACTCAGAGCATTCTCGTGATAGTCCAGATGGCTCTGACCCTGGTGCTGCTGATGGGTTCAGGCCTGCTCTTACGCACGATTCTCCAACTATGGAAAGTGAATCCAGGTTTTGACAGACAGAGTGTCATCACGTTCAAGGTCGGGCTTTCCCCATCGCTGACGAAGACAGCGTCCGGTACACGAACCGCTTATCGGCAGTTGCTCGACCGCATACGCGAGATTCCCGGCGTACAGGCAGGGGATTTTACCAATGTCGTTCCACTCAGTGAACACGACAATGGGGGCCCATTCTGGGTGGGCGCTCAGCAGTCAACTTCGATGCAGGACGCGCCACATGCGCTCTATTTTGAGACAGGCCCGGAGTATCTTCAGGTGATGCACATTCCGCTGCTTCAAGGCCGCTTCTTCACCCCCGCCGACAACTCCGCCTCCGAGCCGGTGGTTGTCATCGACAGCGTTCTTGCCCACACGTATTTCCCCCAGAAAGATCCACTGGGTCAGCTCATCACGGTGGCGCATTGGCGCACCGCGCGCGTGATCGGCGTAGTCGGCCACGTGAAGCACTGGGGATTGAGCGATACCGGCGCCTACAATCCCAGCCAGATATACATATCTTTTTATCAACTTTCGGACGAGTGGGTTCCGGCGTTCGCCAGAGAGTTATCTGTGGCCGTTCGCACGCCGCTCGATGTCGCGACCATCATGCCTGCAATCAGGAATGTCGTATACGGAACCGGCAAGGACCAGCCCGTATATGACGTTCAAACCATGCAGCAGATTGCGTCGGACTCGATGGCATCGCAGCGGGTTTCAATGATTCTGCTTGGGGCGTTTGCCGTCCTTGCGTTATTGCTGGCGTCAGTTGGAATCTACGGCGTACTTTCGTATTCGGTATCTCAACGCATTCGAGAAATCGGAATTCGCATGGCCCTTGGAGCTCAACGGCGTGATGTCTTGAAGATGATTATTGGGCAAGGTCTTCGGCTAGCCGTTGCGGGCGTAATTCTTGGCGCGGGCGGCGCACTCCTGCTCACCCGGCTGCTCTCGAGCTTTTCGCGGTTGCTTTACGGCGTGCGTGCGAACGATCCGGTGACGTTCACGGCTGTGTCGTTCGTTTTGGTTTGTGTATCCATCTTGGCGTGCTATCTTCCAGCCCGCCGTGCTTCGCGCGTAAATCCCATGGTCGCATTGAAGTACGAGTAGTACCCTGCGCGAGCGATCGTCGACCCGAACCTTTGTGCCGCCTCAACTTGCAATACATAATTGTACTCGGCTCGAATTGATAAACGACTCAGGACAGAGTGTCCACGGGCCACGCGCACGCGCTGACCAACAATCGAAAGCGGTGGGTGTCGCGTCTCACATTCGTCGCGCGAAGCCGTCCAGCGTTCATTGATCCGCACGTTCAACCTCAACTATCGACTTCAGGTCTTACCGCTCACCGAGCGGGAGGGCAACAGAGCGGCGGGTCAGTTTACGACTCGGCGATAATGCGTTCAGTGCTGTGTTGTTTACTCGAGGCTGGATCGGAAGGTAGGATCCGCTCAGTGAAGTCACTCATCCCAAGTCTATATATCCGCGTTTCATAGCGATCGTAACAGCGTGTGTCCGGTCGTTTGCGTCCAGTTTGAGGAGAATATTTTGAACGTGGGTCTTTATCGTTGTCTCCGCAAGAGACAACTGAGACGCAATGATTTTGTTTGATGTTCCAGCTGCGATCAGTTTTAGCACTTCAATCTCGCGCTCGCTGAGTTCGTCATCGACGACGTGCTCGCCAAGTTCTCTCGCAATCTCGGGGGGAATACGCCGTCGTCCTGAATCGACAATTCGAATAGTATCCAATAGTTCTTTGCGAAGCATATTCTTCAGCAGGTAACCAACCGCGCCGGCTTTGAAGGCTCGCAACGCTTGAACGTCTCCTTTGTACGCAGTAAGGACAACGATACGAGCCGCCGGGAATTCGCCGCGTATCGCGATGATTGCGTCGGTCCCATTCATCGTGGGCATCTGTAAGTCCATCAGCGTCACGTCAGGACGATGTAAGCGGAATTGTTCGATGGCTTCCTGTCCGTTGCTGGCCTCGCCAATCAAAACCATGTCGCTCTGACTATTGATTGCTCCGACAATGCCCTCGCGCAGGAACGGATGGTCGTCCACGACAAGTATTCTGATCTTCCTTGCCCCGCTCATCGCATCACTCTTCTATCGCCTGTCAGCCTCTTCATCCAGTTCGGCCTAAGACCAGGAAAGACTTTCTTGTATGCCACATCTGTGGGTATTTCCAGGTCGATCTCGGTTCCCACGCCCGGACGACTCCAGATGACCAGTTTGCCTCCTATGACGTTTGCTCTCTCACGCATTCCACGCAGACCCCAATGACCTGGTCGGCCGCCGTTCAGAGTGTGCTCATCGATGCCACGCCCATTGTCTCGAACTCTGATGTGAATCATGGCGCGGTCGTAAGTAACTTCAACCTCGATTTTCGTCGCATCGGCGTGCTGGAAAGCATTCCCCAGCGCTTCTCGTCCGATGCGGTATGCCTCATCTCGCACAAATGCATCAATGGATTTTGGCGAGCCCACAAGCGCGACCGAGAATTCAACTGGGTGATCTTCGGCAAAGTCTCTGCCATAGGAGGCAAGTGCTTCTGACAATTCGTTGACTGTAGTCGCTTCTGCACGTAGCGCATGCACGCGCTGGCGGCCTTCCAGCATCACTTCGTCAGCGGAATCAAGAGCTTTTTCGATCATCAGGCGGCTCCGTTTGGGGTCAGACTCACTCAGCGCGGTCTGGATCCGCAGCATTAATCCGTCGACGCTCTGGATCAGAGTGTCGTGCAGTTCCCGAGCGATGCGTTCTCGCTCTTCGAGTCTTTCTCCCAGGCGTGCCTGTATCTGGGCAGTAGCCTGTCTTAATCGAAGAGAGTAAAGCATCCATGCCAGTCCGATTGCAGCCAGTCCCAGCGACACTTTGAACCAGAGCGTTTGGTACCAAGCAGGAGCAATGAAAAAATCCCATGTCGTCCCTGTCTCATTCCAGACTCCATCATTGTTACAAGCGATCACGCGAAAGATGTAATGCCCTGGACCGAGGTTGGTGTAGAAAGCTTCGCGGCGTCCGCCTGCATCGTTCCAGCCCTTGTCCTGTCCGTCCAGCTTGTAACGGAAGCGGACCCGTTCAGGAACAGAGAGGTTGGGCGCTGTATACGCTATTTGCAGAGTTTTGGTGTGGGCCGGCAATTTCGATGGCGGCAGCCTGCTCACAAGACCCGCCGCAGTCACCGACTGAATCGACACCGTTGGAGGCATGGTGTTCCGCAGAATGTGATGCGGGTCGATCCAGGCCAGTCCCTGATTTAAGGCGAACCAAATCCTTCCGTCAGTTCCTTCGATCACAGACGGTGTGACCAACACGCCGCGCTGCGGAGTCGCCGGAAGACCGTCCAGAACGTCGAAGAGTTGATAACGTACCAGATGTTCCGGGTTTTTCTTGAACTCTTCAACTTCGCTTTGAGGAATATGAATGATCCCGCGGTCTTCGCTAAACCACAATCCACTATCCGCCGTGGCCGCCATTCCCTCAATGACCTCGAAGCTCGTTCCTTCTGCTGCAATCACTGGCTTGAAACGTTTTCCGTCAAAATAATCAAGGCCTCGAGTCCCGCCAACCCAGACATCGGAACCTCGGCGCTGAATGGATTTCACATCTCCAGCCCGGATACCGTCCTTTGAAGTAAAAATATGAATTGTATCTCCATCGATTTTTACGATGGTGGAATTCGCAGAACCAAACCAAATCGTCCCATCCGCAGTCATGGATGCGTTTGAAGATACGAGCTTAGGTCCGCCCATGCTTTCGAGAGACCGCCACTTGCCGTCTTCCAGTCGCATCAATCCCTGATCGGCCACATTAACCCACAGCCTCTGGGATAAGTCCTCGGCAATAGCGACTGGCGACGTTCCGGGCGTAGCAACTTCTTCGGGTTGCTCCCCAACCCGGCCGTGCCTAAAACGGAAGAGCTTTCGATGAGAGCCCATCCAAATAGTTGCTTGTCGATCCTGAAAAATACAAAAGACCAGATGCTTTGGCAGTCCGTCCGTATTGAATTTCCCATCCACGATACGCATGGGATCACGATTGATTGCTGCTACCCAAACCTCGCCCCTATCGCGCGCAATAAGGGACAAACCGACAGTGCCTGATGGCAGCGCGACCGGAGTGAAGGCCCCTTGTCGAAATCGATCCAGGCCTTCACTGGTTCCGACCCATATATTTCCTTCGAAGTCCTGCAAGATGCATCGGACATAGTCGTTAGTCAGGCCCTGAGCGTGTGTAAATGCCTCAATCTCAGGACCAAACTCAGAGATATCCGGACCGTTGAGGCGTTCGGGAAAGGGGACACGGCGCAGGCCATCACCGAGCGTCGTGATCCACAAGCTGCCCTGATTGTCGATCAAAATGGCGTCCGAGCCTACACGAATCTCCGAGTGTCGCTGTTTTCCTGCAGTCTGCCACAGAACAGGAACAGCATGAACCGATCGCTCTGTCTGCGCGATCCACATCTCACCATCCGTGGCCAGAGCCATACTTCCGCCAACTGTCTGTTGATCGCTCGCCTCTCGAAACCTGGTTTCTCCCTCACGTAGAAAGATCACTCCGCGTTCGGTGCTTACCCATAGAGTTCCCGAAGAATCCGGGTAGGCGGAATAACAGTCTCCATTGACATTCCAATCGCTCGCAATTTGATTCCACCGAGAACCGTTGAATCTTGCCAATCCGTCCGTTCTGACTGCCCAGATCATTCCCCGCCGATCTCTCACAAATTGCTTCGTCCGGCCTTTGGGGAACCCATCTTCAGGACCGTAATAAGTGACTCTTCCGTCTTTTAGGAAACCGATCGTCCGATCAAAACTGATCCAGAGACCTCCATCTGGCGTTGCGAGAAGGGAGAGAATGTTCGTTCGGGGAAAGTCCGGCCCGAATAGTGGTTGATAACGCTCGAACCGCTCTCCATCGAACCGGAACAATCCTTTCGGAGCTCCTAGCCACAAGAATCCATCGGACGTTTGGGCCATCGATCGAATACTTTCGGGAGCGCCGTTTTCAGGAGTCCAACTTGTGTGATAAAGCTGGTCAATCCTTCGATCCCGGTCGATTGCGAACATTGGAGGACATAGAAGCAGAGCAAGCAAAGTCGTCCACAGCACCCGAATGTGTCGCCCGGCTTTTTGAGAACTCGAGATGTAGATCGGTGTAACGACAAAGCTATATCGGGACGGGTTCACAATGATCGCGGCTGTAGGTGTCTTTTGACGCATTGCCAGAGCCATAATATCCGCTTGTGTGGAGGACCAGGAGTTTTAGGATACTCCGGACGCCAACAATTCTGCTCCTCCTAAAGAACTGCCCCGGTATCCCTCCTTTGGCATTGCGACCCAACTGGAAGACGGTTAGCCTCCAGACCGTGCAGAGACTCTTCTCTATGTTTCCGGCAGGAGCGGCGGGCATTGCGTTACTAATCCTGAGGCTCGCCGCCGCCGCCGCTCTGCTAGAGTCCGGTTTGAGACATCCCCTCTTCGCTACCTTGACGGGAACCTTCGTCATTCTCGCGTTGCCAGGGGGTGCATTATGTCTCGGCGTTCTCACTCCTTACGCATCAACAGTCAGTTGCCTGATTGAACTCGCCACAATTGTCGGATCTGGAACTCGACTGGAATTCCCCATCACCATCTCCATAGTGATTACTGCGGCTCTAGGGGTGTTGGGTCCCGGAGCGTACTCACTTGATGCCCGTCTGTTCGGCCGCAAGATTATCAGGTTTCCAACTCGCGATAGAGAACCATGAGTCACTCAGGCAAATGAAGTATCGGTCCTTCCTCCGAATGGTGGTTTATAGGACGTGAGTAAAGCGATAAGTTGAAGACCATTGGCAGACTTGGATCGAGAAAGGAGAATATATGGCTTACGCACCGCATTTGACCGAAGATCAGATCGAACGTATTCGCGAGTATGCGAAGCCACGACAAGTCGTCGCAGACGAGATTCTTTACGAGCCAGGTTTTGATACACCGCCGGTCTATGTGGTTATATCCGGTGCGATTAGGATCGTGGCCGTCGGTGGAGAGAAAGAACGTACCGTAACGACGTATCGACCCACCCAGTTTTCTGGCGAGTTGCTAATGATCTCTGGTCGGCGCTCTATCTATCGTTGCCAGGCCGTCGAAGCTGGGACATTACTCGAACTGTGCCCTAAAGACCTGCGAACTCTGATCGGCAAGGATGCCGAACTCAGCGACATCATTATGAACGCATTCCTTGCCAGGCGCCGCTCGCTAAAAGAGACGAAGCAGGGAAATGTGGTCGTCCTTGGTTCGACATACTCCACGAACACCCTCGCGATACGAGAGTTCCTGACCCGCGATGGGCACCCCTTCAATTACTTCGATCTCGACTCCGATCCGGTGACGCAGGACTTGCTCGATCGCTTCGGCGTCACGATCAGCGAGATCCCGGTCGTAATCTGCAACAACACGCAGGTATTGAAAAATCCCTCGACAAAAGAGATTGCCGAGTGCCTTGGCTTCAACAGCAACATTGATAACTCTCAGGTGAGAGATCTGGTTATTGTGGGAGCTGGGCCGGCTGGATTGGCTGCCGCGGTGTACGCCGCGTCCGAAGGACTTGATGTCTTGGTCGTCGAAAAAGCGGCCCCTGGCGGGCAAGCCGGATCAAGTTCCAAAATTGAGAACTACCTGGGATTCCCAACTGGCTTATCGGGTCAGGAGCTCGCTGATCGAGCCATCGCGCAAGCTGAGAAGTTTGGCGCCCGCATTATGGTGGCGCGCTCGGTAGAACGTCTCAGCTGCGATCAACGTCCCTACACGGTTGCGCTCGATGACGGCCACGAGATTCCCACGCGAACCATAGTGCTCGCAATAGGAGCGCAATACAACAAACCTGCCCTTCCGCGATTGGAGTCCTTCTCCGGCAAAGGAATCTACTACAACGCAACCTTCATGGAGGCCCAGCTTTGCGCCGGGGAACAGGTCATCGTGATAGGCGGGGGCAATTCAGCGGGACAGGCAGCGGTCTTCCTCTCGCAAAATACGGCTGGTGTAACGATGCTTGTGCGGTCGCACAGTTTAGCCGACACCATGTCCCGTTATCTCGTCCAGAGAATTGAAGAGAACCCACTCGTTCAACTGCATTATTCAAGCGAGCTTACAGGACTCGAAGGCGGCGAGCATCTCGAATGCGTGGAGTGGCGCGACAAAACTTTAGGAGAAACATTCAGTCAGCCCATCAGGCACGTCTTCGTGATGACCGGTGCTTCCCCGAAGACCGACTGGCTCTCAAGTTGTTTAGCTCTCGACAACAAAGGGTTCATTCTTACAGGCCGTGATCTTGAGACCGCGAAACCTCCGATTCCCTGGATGCTTGACCGGCCGCCGTACATGCTTGAAACGAGTCTGCCCGGAGTGTTCGTTGTTGGAGACGCGCGTTCCGGCAATGTAAAGCGTGTGGCTTCGGCGGTAGGTGAGGGTTCAATGGTGCTTCATCTTGTTCACCAGGCGCTGACGGAGCCGTAGAAGCAATCTGTAGTCCACTTTGAACAATTAACCAAGGCCCATGTTTTAAAACCCGCGATCAGCCGATGACTGACAGCCGCACAAGGAGACAAGATGAGCGCCAATAATAAGACTGGCCTGCACGCAATGCAGTACAAAACCATCGATGGACTGCAGATCCGCTTTGCGACGAACGAGAAGAAGAGTGGTCACCCCATCTTACTGCTCAGTCCGCTGCCGGAGAGCATCCTTGCATTTCTTCCCACGTGGAATATGTTTGCAGACTTGGGGCCAATCATTGCGGTGGACCTTCCTCCATTCGGCCGCTCGGAAACCAGGGCAGATACGAGAACTCCGGAAGTTGTAGGAGATTTCCTTCTCCGCATTATGGACGCCTTCGGAATGAATCAGCCACACGTGATAGCTCCGGACATCGGAACTCCTGCATGCCTCTTCGCAGCCGCAAATCACCCTGGAATCTTCAAGAGTCTCGTAATCGGAAGCGGAGCGACAGATCACACAGACATTCTCGGCGACCTGGACCGAATCGTGAACGCCCCATCCTTGGAACCCTTCAAGGATCTGACGGGAGAACAGTTTGTTCGCGCGGCTGTTGCAGATATGATGCACTACAAGCTACCGGATTATGCATTACAGGATTACATCGCCTCCTATGCTGGACAGAAGTTCTGGGATGCGATGGCCTTCGTTCGAGACTATCCGGAAGCTCTTCCTCGCCTCGCCACCCGCCTCTCTGAGATTACAGTCCCTTGCCAGTTGACAGTAGGTCGGCACGACCCCTTCGTTCCTGTCTCCAATGCAGAAGGCCTGCATAGAGGATTGCCGAAGAGCAGGCTCAATGTCATCGATTGCGGACATTTTGTTTGGGAAGATGCTGCCGAAGAGTATGGAAGATTGGCGTGCGACTTCATCCAGGGCGGTTACGCCAAACTTTAGCTAAGTCATTTCATCCGGCACAACTCATCGCTCAAGCGGTTCGTGGTCGTTCATTACAACTTCGGGCAATCACTACAGGCCCGCATACCAGTTGAAAGACTTACGCGTCAGGGAGGGCGCATCTATGAAGACAGCAAAAGAACTGCTCCAGGCCTATATCAATGGTTCTGCACTGGAGTCCGCCGCATTGTTCGCGGACGAAGGCGCGCTTGAATTGCCATATCTGGCCGCCCTCGGTGTCGAACCGAGGTATGAAGGACCGAAACATATCGGGGCCTTTCTTACCTTCCTGCACGAGAAGATGTATCCGAACTTCAAGTTCGTTGATGTGAAGATCTACATCGATACCCCCGACCAGGCCTTCGGCGAATACACCATTCACCAAAAATCGGGGATCTCCGGCAAAAATGTGCATCAGCGCTTCTTCGGTCACTGTGTTGCCGCCGATGGCAAGATCGTCCTGCTGCGAGAGGCGCTCAATGTACTCGCTGCAGCCGATGGCATGTTTCCCAACGGGATCGCCGACGTGATCAACAAAAAGTAAAGCCGAGCACATCCCCGGCTCCCAAACAAAACATTATCTTTGGCAAAGAAGGACTCTATGTCGCCCGATAACACACTATCGCTCTCTACTGTTACCGCTACGATTCACGCACCGATCGAGAAGGTCGACATTGCCGATTGGGTTCTTCATCTTCCGGATGGGGAGTATCAACGCTGTTCGACGGCACACATCGCTGCAGGCGCCACAACAACAGACGATGGACGTCCCATGTCGATCAACGTTGAAACCATCGGAGATGCCTTCGTCGTGCAGCATTATGTAGCCGAAGTTCAAGAGCCGCACTTCTGCCGTATGGTCTCGATCTCCGATTCCATCTCTCCTGCCGGGCGTACCAAACTACGAGTCGTTTGGGAGATCAGTGTCAACAAAATCGACGACCAAACGTGCGAATACACAAACCACATTCACTCAACTGCAATTGATCAGACCCTGGCTTTCTTCAACGAACACAATATCCCTTTCGCGAGAGCACAGGCAGCTCGGCAGCAGGCATCGCATGCGCACAATCAGGAGGAGACTCCGAAATTCGCAAAGAGTATCGAACAAAAAGCACTGAGGCAGAATCGAGCGCAGACAGCCGCAAATTCCATCGCATTGGAGGAAAAGAAAATGAAAGTACTGTTCATCATCAGCAGCTCCGAAACAGCCTTCTGGCTGTCGGAGGTCACACATCCTTATTGGCACCTCACGGAACGCGAGGTCGAAGTCGACTTCGCCAGTCCAAACGGAGGCAAGGTCGTCTTCGATCCTTATAGCGATCCACATTTTGAGAGGTCGCTTGAGCCCAACGATCTCGTAAGCAAGGGCTTTCTATCGGACAAGAAGACAATCGCAAAACTAGAAACGACCCTGAAGCTGAAAGACGTTGATCTGAGCGAGTACGATGCGATCCACGTAGCAGGCGGCCGTGGTGCGACCTTCGATCTGTTCCCCAACGAGGATGTAGCGAAGGCGCTGGAGTATTTCTGGTCCAAGGATAAAGTCGTCGGCGCCATCTGCCACGGTGCGGTCGCTCTCGGCAATATTCCTGACCGGATCAAAGGTCGTCAGGTGACCGGCTTCACACTTGAGGGGGACAGGCAGCTTCAGGCGATGTTCGGAAGCGGATTCATCATTCCGCATTATCCGCAGACGGTCCTCGAGGGAACTGGCGCGGTCTATACCAGCATTCAGCCGTACACACCGAAAGTCGTGGTCGATGGCAAGCTAATTACCGGCCAGGACCAGTCCGCCGCGTCGGAGTATGCACTCGCGCTGTTGCATCTGATGACCGGCCATAGCCCGGTCACGGTGGTTTAACTACGACGACTGGCGCGCTGCTAATGCAATTCGCGGGCTCTGGGCAGTCGGCCTCTCTGCCGCAGTTCGGAGTCCCGGGCCAGCAACATCCAACGCCCCAACCGGAGGAAGATCTATGTTGTTTCATGTGCGTATTGACGTTCACGTTCCCCTCGACATCGACCCGGAAAAGCTGAAACACCTGAGCGCCCGAGAGCACGAACGAGCCAAGGAATTGCAGCTTCAGGGAAAGTGGACACATCTTTGGCGGGTGGCAGGAAAATACTCGAACATCAGTATCTTCGATGTCGAAGATCCTGCTGAGTTACACGATACCCTCAACTCACTGCCGCTCATTCCCTTCATGGAAGTTGAAGTCACTGCCCTCTGCAAGCACCCAGGCTCCCTGGAGCTGAACAAGTAGTCCCCCGCCAATGTGGCAGAGCCAACTGCATACGTTCTGGATCAAAGGAGCCTCTGTGAACCGTACTTTCATGCAACAACTCACCTCCGTTGTCTTCGCAATCGCGTGTTTGGTCGGCCTCTTTCCAACCTCGGTTTCCGCGCTCGGAGGACCTACAGGTCAGACCAACTCCGCGTCCGATGCTGGACCGCTCGACGAACACGCACTCCGAGAAGTCCAAACACTCAACCGGCGCCTCATCGACGCCGAGAACAGAAAGGATTTTGACGCGGTGAAGCAGATGGTATGGAACTCGCCGTCGGCGCTTTTTGTGGCTAAAACAGCCACCGCAGCCGAGGGAAACTGGGCCGGCTTCTGGGGACACGACGCGGTGGTCCAGCATCTTCATGAGGTGATCTTCGGAGGGCCTTTTCATATGGAGGCCGATTACACGAGGGCGAAGGCCGTCGCCCTCAGTGGTGATGTCGCCGAAACCTATGTGCCAGTTCAGATCACGGTCGGCTATGCGGGACAGCAAGTAGTCCCTAAACCCCTTCCTCATACTGATGGAGTGGGTCAAGACTCCGGAGGGTTGGAAGATGGCGAGCGATATCGCGATCCCTGTCCCGCCACCGCCTTCGCAGACCAAATAGCAGCGGTTTGACCACACATCCGAATTTGACCAACGTTACGAAATGGAAGAAGGAAGCGATGAAAGCTATCCAGTTTTCTCAATTCGGCGGGAGGGATGTGCTCGAATACGTTGATGTAGCAAAGCCCCTCCCACAAGCCGACGATCTCCTCATCGAGGTTACCGCCTCAGGCGTCAACTTTGTTGACATCAGAGAGCGCCTGGGAGTCTACGCACGGCCCGAGACGCATGTAGGCCAGGATAAGGTGCTGCCACGAATATCGGGATTGCAAGCAGTCGGAAATGTCGTGGCAGTAGGTCCGGCGGGTGACCGGAGTCTGGTGGGCAAAAAGGTAGTGGCGTTGCTTTCCTCCGGAGGATATGCCCAATTTGTCACCGCGCGTGCTGATCGAACAGTCTGCATACCGCAGGATGCCGACGAGGTGATGTTCGCGGCCATGCCAACCCAAGGAATGACAGCCTGGCTGATGTTGAACTCATCTACCCAACTCCACCCAGGCGAAAGCGTCCTGATTCATGGAGCCGGAGGAGGTGTAGGTAGCATGGCGGTCCAGATCGCAAAGTCGATGGGCGCCGGCTTGGTCGTTGCTTCCGCTGGGAGCGAAGAGAAGCGAGCATTGGCTTTGAGTCTTGGCGCAGATGTCGCGATCGATTACGACCTTCCTACTTGGCCGAGTGACGTGCTAGCCGCCACTGCAGGTAACGGCGTCGACGTCATCCTGGAATCCATTGGCGGCGAAATCTTCGAGAAGAATTTCGAGTGTCTGGCGACGTTTGGCCGCTGTATCATCTTTGGCTCGACCCGTGGTCCGGGCAAACCATTCCAGCCGCGACGACTGATGAGCAGATCGCAGACCATGACAGGCATTTACCTCCCAGTCTTTGACGCAAAGCCAGAATTGATTCGAGAGGGCATGAAGTATCTCGTCGATCAGACGGTTACTGGTAATCTTCGCCCCCAGGTATCGGTGCACCTTCCTTTGAGCAAGACCGCAGAAGCGCACCGTCTTCTGGAGGAGCGCCGGGTGGTTGGTGCTGTGGTGCTCGATCCCCGGTACTGACGAGGCCAAACGCATCGCCGAGCTTCGTTCGGTACTGAGAATCGTGACTACGAAAGTTCAGGCGCTAGCCCAAGAACGCCCGAGGTCTGTTGAATCTGTTTTTGTAGTTGTGAGAGCACGGACATTTCATTATGGCAACCGGGGTAGCGGAAGGAAGCGTATGAAAAAGGGTTATTGGGTTGCAAGCTATCGAATGATTACAGATCCCGAAGCGCTAAAGAATTACTCTGCGCTGGCGGGTCCAGCTATTGAGGCTGCAGGTGGGAAGTTTCTATCGCGCGGTACAGCTATCGCGGCGCACGAAGCAGGCTGGGTCGAGCGGACCGTTATCATTGAGTTTGACAGCGTGGAAATAGCGAAAGCCGCCTATGAGAGCGTCGAAAGTGATTTTCGCATTCTGGTAGGAGTGTAACGAGAACTATCCGCTTCGTGCCCGCAAAATAGCCATTGTGAAGTACGGAAACTTATTCAGGGCGGATGTCATGTTAAGGAGCGCAGTCTCATGATCGAATCCGGCGCATACGGGGAACGGATGGCCGGCTATCTACACCTTACCGGGATACCAATCCACGCGACTCTGGGTTCCGGCAGATCCGAACTAGCTGTAACCAGGCTTCACGCACCGATGGGCTTCACCGATCCGACAAGTCCTATTCCGTTAGAAAGAGCCTTTTCAATCCATCTGCATCTTCGCGCAAACCAGGGAGGCCGTCTGTGGCTCTCTGGCAAATTGGTGCTCACCGGGAAACGACCTTCGGGAGGAGTGACGATCCTCGATCTCGAAGAAGACCCAATTGCGTTTTTTCCCAATCCTATTGACGTCGTGCAGTTCTATATACCACGCATTGCACTTGAAGAGTTTGCTTACGAAAACCGTATTGCCATGGTGAATACGCTCAGTTGGCCCCATTGTGAGATGGACGCAACGCTCAAACATCTGGGGATGGCCGTTCTCTCCGCAATTCAGCGCAATGAGCCTACACCGAATATCTCTTTGGACTACATCGGTCAAACCATCCTTGCGCATGCCACCTCCATCTATGGGGCCACTCCAGCTTCCCCCGGTCCGATCCGGGGACAACTGGCCCCTTGGCAGGCACGGCGCGCGAGGGAGTTCCTAGACGCGAACTTGGATGGTGATGTTTCTTTGGCTTCCGTAGCAGCCGAATGCAATCTATCGGTAAGCCATTTTGCCCACGCTTTTCGGCGGACCTTTGGGCGACCCCCGCACCGTTGGCTTATGGAACGTCGCATCGACGAGGTAAAAAAACTCCTATTAACCTCACGGTTGACACTCGCAGAAGTTGCGAGCAAGTGCGGCTTTGCCGATCAATCCGCCCTTAACAGATCTTTCAAGCGCGTTTTAGGAGAGAGTCCGGGCGAGTGGCGCAGGAGCAGAAAAGGCCATCTTTGAGCAGCTTCCTTCAAGACTCACTGCGCCAATCACCTCTACGATTCGAATGCGTATCAATCTGCAGAAGATGACAAATTCATAAAATTCGTAGGGAGATGGACATGTACAAGCTAGTCACCGCCATTACCTTTGCAGCTTCGCTCGCCGCTTCAGCACAAATGGATATGAAACTTTCGGGGCCTCAATCCACAGATAAAGAGAAAATCGCGGATGCTCTGCGGGCAGGACCGCTATTCATCACAAAGGACGCTGTCCTTGCAGACTGGCCGACGAACCCGAAGGATCCAAAGGCTAAATACCGGGTTCTACGAGCTGGCAAGAGCGACTGGACATGTCTGCCAGGAATTCCAGGCTATCCCCATGATGAACCCATGTGCCTGGATAAGACTTCGATGCAATGGATCAAAGACAGCCTCGCTGACCGGCCTGTCCACATCGACCAGATCGGTGTGATGTATATGTTCTCCGGAGCCTGGGTCCCGGATCTGCATGAAACCTCCCCAAGTTCCGATCACACGTATCATGTGGGACCTCATGCAATGATCATCACGCCTCACAATGAAGATCTCGCAAAGTTCAATCGCGACGGTTCTACGGGTCAGATTTACGTTTCACATCTGCCAGGGCACTCCGAGCTCTACCTGATCATCCCCTTCAAAGATTGGCCTCAGCAGTAGCGCAATCAAGCCATCTGACTTGAAAGCGCATCGGTAACGGGACGTTGGCTTGCGTTTAGTGATTCGTCCAACCGAAACTTCAACTGGTGATAACAGGCCTTACCACTCGTCGAGGGGGCGGTGCAGCAGCGAATCAGTTTACGATTTGGCGATTATGCGCTCGTGAAGAACCGATGGAGTGCTTTGCTCGGAGTTGCTGACGAGATGCGCGTTCAGGCTAGCGCACAGATTTCTTCGCCCGCGAAGCGGACGATGGCGTTTCGGCTAGGAGAAGCCAGGCGTTCAGTCCGAACTCAAAGCCGCTGGCTGGTTTGTTTTCGCCGTGCACCTGGCCTGCCTCCAACGTCGCTGCTCCATGCAGCAGAGCCCAGAGTGCAACCGCTGCCTCTCTCGCATGCGCCTCTCCGGTCATGTGCTGCACCTGTTCGACAGTAAAGCTCCAGAGGCTCTGGCGAGGCGAACCGGCATGGTCAGGCGTATGAAAGCTCATGAAAACTTCGTAGAGATTACGATTGTCCCTTGCGAAATGCAGGTAAGCGGCAGCCAACCTGCGGATTGTTTTCGCTGCATCCGAGCCATGCGCAGCTTTTCGCAAAGCTACCTCTAATCTGCGGGCGCATTCATCTGCGAGGGCCGCCTCAAGCGCCGCCCGGTCGGAAAAGTAGCGATAGAGTGCGTTCGGCGCGAGGCCCAGAGTAGCCGCAATGTTCCGAAGAGACAGATTGCGAATGCCGCCGCTCGACAGCTCCTCTAGGGCCGCTGAGAGGATGGCGTTTCGGTCTGTCTTGGAAGGAAAAGGCATGTGAGCAGTGTACACCTTGACCAGGAGGCAGGTATTGTGTACAGTGAACACCATGAAGGTGTGTGGTGGCCATCTTCAGCCGGAGATGGAAGGAGCGGACATGACCAGGTTCAAGGATGTCGTAATTACGGGCGTATCGACCGGTATAGGCACGGAGACAACAAGGTTTTTGATCTCGAAGGGTTATCGTGTTTTCGGCTCGGTACGAAAGCCAACTGACGCTGACCGTCTTCAGAAGGAAATGGGAGACCGCTATGTGCCCCTCATCATGGATGTCACGGATGCGGATGCAATTCAACGAGCGAGTGAGAAAGTAGGAACCCTGCTCGGCTCGAACAGGCTGTCAGGGCTGGTCAACAATGCCGGAATGGTTGTGAGCGGACCGCTTTTGCATCTGAGGCCGAGCGAGTTCAGACGCCAGCTTGAGGCCAACATGACGGGCCCACTGATGGTGACGCAAGCCTTTGCTCCGCTGCTTGGTACAGACAACAAGAGAACGGGCCCGGTGGGTCGCATTGTCAATATCGGTTCCACGGTTGCGAAGGTCGTACCGCCTTTCCTGGGTGCGTACGCCGCCTCGAAGTGGGGACTTGAAGGTATGTCGGAGGCACTGCGGCGCGAACTGAAGTTATTTGGGATCGATCTGGTGATTATTGAGCCCGGGGCGGTTAACACTGCTATGTATGACAAGGGTGAAACCGAGGACCTGAGCGAGTTCAAGACGACTCCTTATTGGGGAGCGATCGAGAACTTTCGGAAATATATTGTGACGGAGGGACGCAAAGGGTTGCCCCCTGAGCGACTTGCCAGTACGGTGTATGCAGCACTGACCGCAGCGAAGCCGAAGACCAGATATGCCGTAGTGCCGCAACGCTTGAAAAACTGGACACTACCCAGGCTGCTTCCAAGCCGGATGGTCGATGATGCAATTGCAAAGCAGATGGGATTCATCAGGAAGTAAGGTGAAGGCAAGTGCGCCGCCTCAATACTGGGATGTCAGTCAGCGTTGAGGATTCGAGCGCAGGAATTCTGAAATGGTGACAACACCCGCAAGCCGAGTCACTCATTGAACGCGACATTATGAGCACACTCAGAAAACACGCGCTGGCGACATGCTTCAGCCATGCGAATTCCTTCGCGTGACTTGGGACTTTTTGGGCCATAGTTCAACTCGGCCCGCAGTGGGCACACAACCGGCACACCGAGCATCGGGGAGATTAGGTTTTATGGAGGTCCAGGAGAGGTGTCGTTGATCGGCGACTCAGTAGCAACAACCCCGATCGGGGGATGAAATTGGCCAATACCGATCACACCACTCGCAGGTGTAATCCCCTGCGCACCTCGGCACCGGGCACGACTTCGCTTTGGGCTATAGCCGCTTTGATGGCATCGTTGTCTGGCCGGGTTCCCTGAACCGACGATTCCAGAGTTTCTGCAAGCTCGTCCGGTAGATTCGACAACACCGTCTCCCAGATGATTCCGGGAATCCGCGCCTCAATCCTGCAATAGCACTTGGGCAGCACTCCCTCGTCGATGATTCGTACCGAGTCCTGGCTGTTCTTCTGGGCTCGCAAGGTGAATTGCTGGCCTTCAATCTTCTTTAGATCTCGGCTCAGTAGGTAATACAGAACCATATTCTTCGTGCGCTCGACCTTGCTCGCTACTGCACGTGCCCGGTCAGCGAGCCGTGCGGATTCGTCGCGGCAGAACTGTTCGCGTGCTTCCATCATGCGCACGAAGCGGCCGATCCGGTCAACCTTCTCACCGTGCCCCTCGCAGAACAATTGGAACCGGGCGATGAGGTCTTCGGAGGCTTGACTCTCTGACTCTACCTGCTGCTCCATCTCTTCGAGAAGTCCATCGAGTTCCATATCAATTTGAAATAGCGAGTTCGCCTCTGCAATTGAAGCCATGTGTGTCTCTCCTTCTGTAACGCTGTATGAACTTTGCCGGCATCAGGCTGCGGCCTTCTGTCGCACCCAGAGCGTTCGACCGGCCTGATATGCCAGCCTGTCGGCGCGGACCTGTTCCCGATTTCCGTTGTGTCCTTTGATCCACGTCCAACGGATGCGAAGCGTGGCATTCAACGCGATCAGTTCCGACCACAACGCGCGATGCTGCAGTTGGTTTCCACGTCGATTTCGCCATCCCTGGCGCTGCCAACGGAAGACGAAGACTCGCATTCCATAGATCAGGTATTCCGAGTCCGAATAGAGTTCAACGCGCGCCTGGCCCGGGAGTGACCGAAGCGCCTGGACCGCTGCGAACAACTCCATCTCCGAGATAGTCGTCCAAGGGAAGGCGCCGGACATTTCCCAACGTCGTTTCCCTTGCATCAATACCGCGCCCCATCCACCTGGTCCCGGATTTCCGATCGCGGAGCCGTCCGTGAAAATGCGATATGTCTGATTCACAGAAAGCCTCCTTCTCCAAGTCAATTGGGGCGACGATCGAATAATTGGTCTGAGATCGAGATCCTCGTTTGCTAGTGCGGATGCACCGCAACCCGCCGACCAGTTTGGGCTAGGCAGTCTGCATAGGAATGACCTCGCCGAACGGGGCCTTCTTGCTTCCTGTCGAGGCCCACAGGACGGGATAAGAGGGAGCGGACGGTGGAAATGACCCGTAGAGGTCGGTCAGAAAGACCAGACACTGTGGCCGGATGCCCTGATCGTCGAGCCATTCGAAGCACGGACCAAACTCCGTACCTCCTCCACCCACCGGGTTGAGATCAATGCGTTGTCCGGCTTCGTAGGTCTCCACTTTCTGAACCACTGCGTCGAAGTAGAGAACGTAAACGCGCTCCGGACGCTGGCCTTCAAGAATCGAACGCACTTCGGCTTCAAAGAGCCGCAGTTGCCGCGCACTCACTGATCCGGAGCAGTCGACGGCGATCGCGACCTCGCCCACACCATCGCATACCACTCCCGGCAAGTAGAGCCCTGTCCAGATGTGGCGGCGGTTGGGGCGCACCCAGCTATAGTCCGCAGGAATGGTCTCCGACCAGAACCGCCGCAGCAGTTCACGCCAGTCGACAGCGGCCTCTGCAGATCCTTCCAGAGTCCGGTTGAGACCGGCTGGAACCTTGCCCGCCTGCCAGGCAACGGTCGTCGCCTGGTTGACCGCGATGTTCCACTCCCTCGCCTGTTCCTCCATGGTCGGAGTTTCCTTGTTGGGCACAGGCGCATCGAGGACCTGGCCGATTCCGCCTTCGGTCATGGGAGCGGGCGGTTCATTCGCTTTGCCGGCGGGCGGTTGCTCAACGTTCGATCCCTCCCGACCTGGCTCGTTCTCTTCATCCTTACTGCCGGAATCTTGCCCTGCTTCCGTTTCAAGGAGGTTATAGATCTGCTCCGCACTCATTCTCCGAAAGCGATCGTCGAGAAGGACTCCCTCGGGCAGATTGAGACCTGCATCAACGAGCAAAGGGTTGATGGCGTAATCGCACGCCATATTCCAGCGCTTTGGATCGCGCCCCGAGCGCCGCACATGATGGTGCAGCGCCGGATGCATGACCTCATGAGCCAGTGTTCCGGCCAGGGTCGCAGCGTTGAGCGTTTCAACGAAATCAGGGTTGTAGTAGAGCGACACGCCATCAGTGGCCATCGTTTGAATTGACCGGCACTCGCAATCCTTCAATCGAAAGAGGAGCGAGCCGAAGAAGGGGTGATCGAGCACAAGGGCGGTGCGCGCCTTCTGAATACGGCGCGAGGTTGGCGTCTCAATTCTCATACCGCCGCGGGCGCCTCCATGTACGCGGACATGCGAGTGAAGATGTCGTCGGCGGTCGGGCCAAGAACGGTTTCCGCCGCTTCTCGGCCGCGCAATACGTCGTCCATCTGGGCGACGATGTTGGCAGCGTCGGCCGCCGTAGTGACGCGCAGGAGGTCGTGTTTCTTGAGGTCCTGCGCAGAGTAGTTGCAAAGCCGCTCTTTGATCTGATCCGCAAAGCGGTTCAGGTCAGCGTCGCCACTGACGTTGAGTCGGGGCAATATCTCGACGATGTCGAGTACATTGGTGACCAGCGAGCTGTGGAAGCGCGACTCCGGTTCGTTCAGCCGGTCGACCATGTGCGCGACTGCTTCCCGAACCCGTCTCCACAGGTCTTCGGTCCCGCGTGTCAGAGATTCACGGACATTCGCATCAATCTCGCGCGAAACCCGCGCCTGTTCTTCGGCCGACATCTGAACCCGGAAGTCCGCGCCGGTCGGGATGGGCAGGATTTCTACCTTCAGGCCAAACTTCGTCCGCAGCTTTTCCGCGACCGGGTAGTCTTCCTCCCGGAAGAGGCCGTTCAACTCCGGCCTCACTTGTTCGATGTATTGCGGATAGACCCGAAGAAAACTATCGACTCCCTGCTCGAAGCTTGATTCGAACTCACGCATCCGCCCCATGAGATCGAAATAGAAATTCGCTGGCAAGAGACGAAATCCTTCGTCGGACCAGGGTAGGGTGATCTTGTAGAAATACTGCCGGATCTGCCCGGCGAGCATGCGAAGTTCGTCCAGCTTGTCCGCTCCGCGCAACAGTTGCTTGTTATAGCGGCCGGCTCCCTGATGCGCTCCATGTTGATCCGCCACGTCGCGGCTGACCTTTCGGTCGTGTTTCACGGCAGTCCAAATACTGATGTGGACTGCCGCGAGCATTGCGCGTTCCGTAATCATTGGATGACCTCCCGGTATTCCACCCCGAAGCGAACGAACTCCGGGGTATGGGTGATCGTGGTGTCGCGCGCTGCCGCATCGCGCATTGCCATCACGCGCATTTCGGTCGGCATCCGCTCGAGATACGTGAGTCCTCTGTCTACTGAGCTGTCGCTCAACACTCTGCCAAGGGCGGTAGCGATCGCGATTTGTGCGGACGGCTCCGCGGGGACTGTTGCCGTCGCGGGATTGAGCAGAATTTCGTCAATCGACGGCAGCTGGCGAAACAACCGGAGGAAAGCGACAAGCTCCGAGGCCGCTGCCAGCCCCACCGTTCCATCGAGGAGCTGCGCTTCAAATTCGCTGGTTCCTGTGAGAAGCTGTGTCTTCTGCCGACGGGCGATGCCGCAAAGTACCTGCGAGGCCATCTCCCAGGAGCGTGGCGTTGGCCAGGCGTTGACCTCCGAAGTCGCGTCCGCTGTATGTAGGAGATCCGGCTTGAAGCGCAGGAAGGCAATGATCTCGGGACGGACCTGGGCCTTGACCGCCCACCTCGACCAGTCGTCAAGATCCGGTTCAAGGTCCAGATGCACGAAACGGTTGCGCAACGGACGAGGCATGGCAAAGTGAACGCCGCGTTCCGACGCTGGATTGCCGGCGGCGATGACAACCCAGTCATCGGGCAGCGTATATTCGCCGAGTTTCCTGTCGAGCACCAACTGGTAGCAACCCGCCTGGGTCATCTGCGGCGCTGAGGTCAATTCATCGAGGAAGAGGATGCCCTTGCCGGTCGTCGGAAGAAACTTCGGGGGCGCCCATTCCGTCTGATCCGCTGCGATTCGAGGTAGGCCGCGCAGGTCGACCGGATCGAGTTGCACGGCCCGCACATCGAGAAAGTCGTAGTCGAGATCGTTGGCGACCTGGGAAACGATCTGTGACTTCCCAACGCCGCAGGAGCCCCAGATGTGCAGGGGCACACGTTCGCCAATGAGCGCATGAAGCGCCTCATAGAGCTTCGATGGTTTCATGAAGAGTCCTCGATTGATTTGAAGTGTGCGGGAATGAACTTGTGGTCAAGTACGACAACTGGCTGGAATTGGGTGAGCTTCTGGATCGGACGATCCACTCGGTGCGCGCAATTTGAACACCAGATGGGCTGGATTAGCGCGTCGCCCTGCCAGCACCATTCGGGGCTGTGTCTTGATGGCCCCGTGACTCGGTACATAGTGTGTGCTTTGGAATGGGCAGGGATTCTTCTCTCCGAAGCAAGCGAGTGTGATCTAATTGGCGGGCGTTAATCCAATTGTCACAAGGAGTCTGTATGCCCACCATCACAACCAAAGACGGCGTTGAGATTTTTTACAAGGACTGGGGTTCCGGGCAGCCGATTGTGTTCAGCCATGGGTGGCCGCTTTCGGCCGATGACTGGGATAACCAGATGCTGTTCTTCCTGGGGAAGGGCTATCGCGTGATAGCGCATGACCGGCGTGGGCATGGACGCTCGACGCAGGTGGCCGATGGACACGATATGGACCATTATGCGGATGACCTGGCGGCGCTTACGGCGCATCTCGGTTTGAAGGAGACGATCCATGTGGGGCACTCGACGGGCGGCGGTGAAGTGGTGCACTATCTGGCTCGGCGTGGGCAACAGGACGTATACAAGGCTGCGATTATCAGCGCGGTGCCTCCGCTGATGGTGAAGACGGCGGCCAATCCAGAGGGCCTGCCGAAATCAGTGTTTGACGATCTGGAGGCGCAGCTTGCGGCGAACCGGTCGAAGTTCTATCGCGACCTGCCGGAGGGGCCTTTCTATGGATTTAACCGACCGGGGGTGAAGTCGTCGGAGGCCACCATTGCAAATTGGTGGCGGCAGGGGATGATGGGCGGCGCCAAGGCGCACTATGACGGGATCGTGGCGTTTTCGCAGACGGACTTTACGGAAGATCTGACGAAGATCACGATTCCGGTGCTGGTGATGCATAGCGAGGACGACCAGATTGTTCAATATGTGGCGGCCGGTCCGAAGTCAGCAAAGCTGCTGAAGAATGGGACCCTGATCACCTATAAGGATTTTCCGCATGGCATGCCTACTACGCAGGCGGAGAAGATCAACGCCGATTTGCTGGCATTCCTCAAGAGCTGAAGATTTAGCTTCTAGATGATCAGACACCCTGGTACACGAGTGCAACAAAGTCACTCGGGTACTGGAACAGGTTGCCCCACACCGCGTCATATCGCGCCCCAGGCTTAGCCACGCCAACTTTCGGCAAGGACTTACCCTGTTTTTTGAGGACTGCAACCTTGTCGCGGATTGTGGACTTCACCCTCTCAATAGGATATGCGCTTACGCGGCTTCATCCAGGTCGCCAAAATCATCCGTTGGCTCATCTTCGGCGGCTTCGGAAAGAATCTCCTCTTCCTCATCCAATTCAGTCGCCATAGTCGCCGGCGCTGGAGAATCAAAGAGGTTCGCCGTCCTCGAAGGCTCCTCTTTAACCGGCTGCGCCGGCCTTGGCGTATCGGTCGGTGTAGTTGTCTCCGGCTTCGGCGTCTCTCTCTTTGCCGTTGTCTTCGCCTTCGAGCGGGCTTCTGCCTGAGCGGTCTTCGCTGCGGCATCCATCTCCGCCTTCGCACGATCCAGTGTGTTCCTCAGTTCGAGGTGGGCCGAGACAAAGTTGACCAGCGTCGTGGGCAGGTCGTTGTCAAGCTCGTCCGCCGTTCCGGTCACCGTAAGCGGCGTCGTGAGCGCAGCGTTCTCGCCATCCTTCAATTTCTGCGGGATGACGTTCACGCGAATTTGGTCATCTTCGATATGGGTGACGGTCAGCAGGACAGCGCGCTGCCGCAGATAAGGAGCAAGCTCTTTGAACATGGGTTTCTCCTGGTGAAATGGGTCACTTAGGGCGTGACCCTTTCCTCGTTGACTTCTTGAGTTCCGGATCATCCCAGTGCAAGGTGTAGCGCCGGCCGAGCGCCAGATTCTGGTTGTATGCCATAGGATCGCAGTCTCGCTGCCACAAAAGGCGATAGAGAGTATTGACGGCCGACTTCATGATGGCCTTCATCTCTTCATCGGAGATGTGGGAGACTTCCCGATTGCCGCTGCAAGTCGTGCATGGCCTTCCGGCATGCAGGTCCTCGATCGGGCCATTGCGAAAGGCTAAGGCGACAAGTGCCTTTGCCTCTACAACCAAGTCGGCATCAAGCGTCATCTTCATGGACAGTCTCCGGTACGGTTCCACCATACGCCGCTCTCATTAGACAAGATCACACCGTTCGATATTGAGCTTTCTTGGAGCGCCTCCGCATCTGCGACCAAAGATCCGGATCGACTGGCAATGCGCTCATCTTTCCTGACTTCGCATTGAAGAAGGCGCCGTGGTGACTTAGCTTCCCATACCGAAAGAGTTGCGCCAGCATGGCCAACGCACTCGCAGCAAGTGTCTGGTTGATGAACGGCTCCTGCCGATCCAGGGCTTCAAGCGCCGAACAACTCGGCATCGGATCTTCGCCTGCTTGTGCGTCGACGATTTCTGGGAATAGCTCACTGACCGTGCGGAGCCGCTGCGCCTTCCGGCGGTTGCGCGCATTCAGCGGCTGGCCGAGAACAAACTGCCCGCTCGATGCATTGTTGCCAAGATCGAGCCAATAGCAGGTCTGGCTCAGAGCACGCGAGAACGAATCCTCGATTGCCTTGCGGGCGGCACGGGTGTCCACGCACCCAAAAACCAAGTCCGGGCATCTGTCATGACTGCGGTCGAATTGGTTGCGGTCGAAGGAACAAGCGTGAAAATGACTGGGGATCGCCGACCAACTCGTACCCCAGAACAGGTTGAGGCGATTGATGAGCACGGTGGCTTTGTTCTGGCCGATGTCGGAGATGGAGAAGGGCTGCCGGACGCAGTTCGATTCAGAAACTTGATCGGCATCCATCATCGCAACATCGAGGCCGTAGCGATGACCCCAGGCGCGCATTGCCTGGTGGAAGTAGGGCAGCCCCATAACAATGGCGCTGCCGGTTCCGCCCGCGCCGACCACCAGGACACGCACTGCACGATGACGAAGCAAATCGGGCGGAAGAGTGTGCTCGACGCGCATGCTAGTCCCTTCCGCCGCGCACGAACTCGGCCAGCGTTTGCGACAACTCGATCAATGTCCTGACCGGAAATGGCCCGTGTTTGCCTGCGAGGCCGCTCCACAGTCCCTCGAACCCTCCCGGGTGGCGGGTCAAGCGGCCCACATTGGCGTGCGTGAAGGCACTCTCGTAGAACCCGCGCTCCCATTCCGGAATCGAGACTGCCCTTGCACTGTCTGGGCGACGCATAGTACCCGTACAGACACGACCGTCGTCCGATAGGTTCCAGAACGGTGCTACCGCCAGGTTGGTCGTCGCGGCCGGCCGCCTGTTCTCGGCAAGAGCCCGAATCTTGAGATCCCCGCTATCGACACGCCATACCAAAGCAGGCTGCGGAAACGTGCAGCCGTTCAATCTCCTGGCCTTCTGCTCGGAGTTCTCATAGAACATCTGGCGGCGGCACGCCGCGGTCCACCAGGCGATCATGCGGTCGCCTTTGGCGAGTACATTTTCAGGGAGGACCTCGGCGGAGGAGGTGCCGGCGAGCGAGCGCACCAACGACTCGAGAAATCCAAGGGAGAGAGGCTGAGCCGGCTCGAGTGTCGGTGGTGCGTCCTTGTGAAGTGTCACCTGGTGCCGAGTAACGAAGCTGCGCTGGCGATCACCATAAACCAGCAGCGCCTCACGCAGCTCGAAGCGATGGTTCTCTCCGATCGAGATGTGTACCTGCATTTCGTTTCTCCCAGTCCACAATGGCCTCCACCAGTTGGAAGAGCTCGTGATTGAGGGCGATGAACCGCCCAACCACGCGCAGCGCTCGCCGCACCTCTTCGGGCTTTTGAGGAGAGAAGACCACTCCCAATGTCGGCTCCGCACTCCCTTCCAACATGTACTGGCTCTCTTCGTCGAAACACGCGACCACCGCGTCGTGTTCCCTGAAAGCCACCAGCAGGGACGGCAGCGGAATCGTGTCATAGCCGCCGTCTTCGCGGAAGCAAACATCCGTTGGTTGCCTAGACCGCGACAGCCGCTCGATCGTCCGCAGGCGTTCGATCCAGGAGCAGTACTGGCCAGTCATGTGCTCACGAAGAAGTCGACGCGCTTTGAGAATGAATACGCGATGGTCTCCGGAGACCAATGTCTGCTGAATGCACTCTGGCAGCGCCTTCTCGACTTCAGGGAACTCATACTGTTCGCGGTTCTCTTCGCCGTCCTCTGCGTACTCGTGCATCCGCTCCTCATACTCGAGGGCATCCTCGTGGTTATAGATCCGCATCACCCGATAAAGGGCGTAGGTCAGCGTCCAGTAGAATGCTGCACCGAGACCCGGCGCTTCCGCTTCGAGAGCCGCAATTGCCGGGCCGATCTTAAGAAATCCGCACCCGCTGGACTCGATCATCACAGCCAGCCGGCCATTCCCGAGTAACTTGTCCTCGCCATCCCGTTCGGCGACGTCGCTCACGCTCAGGTGATACTCGACGTTGCGCTGAAGCAGGTTCAAACGTTCCTCGCCGATCGACTCCATGATGGCGCGCTCGGCGAAGACTTGGGCGCTGTCCTCGCACCTCCGCCAGGTCTCCGGACCTGCCAGTCCTTCTCGCACCAAAGCCGCACAGAGGTCGTAAAGCAACTCAGCACGGAATTCGTGGCTGTAGGTTGTTGGTACTGCGCCGAGCGCGGGCAGCGCCTGTGTGAAGACTGGCGCCAGCGTGGTTATCCCAATGGGGGCAATAGCTCGGGCGGAGCGGTCAGCGGATGGCCGTCGCTTGCTCTGTAGCGATCTATCGCTTCGGTCAGGTACTGAGCTGCTGCGAGAGATTCTTTGCATCGGAAGTGCCTCACGAGCATTTGGCTCGACTCCGGAGGGGGAGCCGTCGCCTTCGCCGCGAACAGTGCCAGGAGGTCAGCCGCTGTCATCACTTTCGACGGCATAGTTTAGCCTTTCGTGCCAATTGCCCGGTTGAAGGTGTAGCGCAGCACTGAACCGGTCGCTTCTGGTCCGGACACCGATGCCGTGGCGATTTCTGGGTAATTGGGAGTGAGGAGGTCGCGGACTTGTTCAACAGTAAGGTCCGGACCCGGATCGGGGATGCGAATCCCGTTGTAGTGGAACTCGCGCGCGAGTGCTTCCGCCTTAAGGTTGCTCATCTTCATTTTCTCCTTATAGAGGGGTTCAGGAAACGTCGCGGCCCGCCGCAGACCACGCCTTGGACAAGGAGTAAACCGGTGCGATGCTGGACACCAAATCAAAATCCGAACTTGTGACTGACCTGCGCTATGCTCTCGACGTCATGGAAGAGTATTCACACCTCGGACTGCACAATGAAGCCGCCAGCAAACTCCGCGAAATCATCGTTCGCCAAATCGACAACGCCCGCGCCGGTCTCTCCTGCTATCCTCCCGCACCTTTTCGCTTCCCCATCTCGCTGAAGATCTACGATTAGAGAAATTTTCTCCTGTACCAACGCCGAGTCATGCTAGCGTAATTTCCAGCGCAGCTCGCCAACCCAGGCTTGAACGTGACGACTTGGGGGAGGAGTCACGTTTGTGCGAGGCCGGCTGCGCCGCCTCCCCTCACCCCCCGCATTCGAGGTTGTGTGACGAATATCACCAACTAAATCCCCTCCTCAGGCGGTTCTGATGGCACTCTAGTTGAATCTGCGATGAGCATCCAGCCTCCAGACGACCTCCTCAGCGTGCTCCGCGCAAACCTGTGCCGCATCGAGGAAGAGCACCACGACGAGGATCTGGCTCCGGCCGCGCTTGAACTCAAACGCCTCTTGCTTTGTCGCATCGCCAACATCGAAGCCGCGATAGAGAACCTCAACGAAATCATGCGGCGGAACGCTCGGGGCAAGACTCCCCCAGGCGCCGAAGATTGACCCAACAGAATTTGCCTCCGCTGCACTGATTCGGTGGAAAAATCGCCACTCGATGGGCCACCGCCTTCCCCAGGAACTTCTCGACGAGCTGCGGACCTACCTGCTGCACTTCAATGAGACCGGCCACCTCGGAAATACCGAGACCGTCGGGGAGATCAAACGCCGCCTTCTCGATCGCATCTCCGAAGTGGAGGCCGAACTCAGAGTCAGAGGAAAGAGCAATGGTCCCTCGAATCCGCACAGCCGCATCAAAGGACCATAGATACAACCCATCCAGAAAGAGAGTTAGATAAAGAGCCCTTGTTTTACAACAAGTGGAGGAATTGGCTCGTGACGTATCACAATCTTCTCGACGACTCAGCTAGTTCCGTCGCTCCATTGGACGAGTTCACAGCTTTGGCAACGAACTTCCCTTGTTCCTCACTCTAATGTCACCTCTGGAGTTGAATGGTGCGGCGGGTCAGTCGAAAAGACTGAGCTGCACATTGACTTCGGTGGCAGTTGGCCAGACCGCATTTTTCTTCGGCTTCTTTGATGGCGTACCCGGCTCCAGGAAGCGGATGCCGAATGGTGTTGGAACCGATGGCACCGCAATCGGCACTGACAGATCGAGCACGGGGCCGGGTTCCTGCTCCGGTTCTGGTGCTACCTCAGTCGCGTGTGGCAACACCTTTTCGCGTTCGCTGTCGAGTTCTCGCCATACCGCGTCCGCGGATTCTCCCACGCCTGCCTTCTCCACCAGTTCCCGCGCCATCGCGCTCATCAGGTCTTCGTCGGTATCGAGTGCCTGCAACCCTTCGCCCGAAAACTTTCCTTCCATCATGAGAGCCACGAGCATCTTCTTGCCCATCAGACGAAGGCACGTCTCCTGCATCGTGCTGGAGTACGTGACAAACTTCACCCTCACCGGAAATCTCTGCCCGATGCGCCACGATCTTCGGCTGGCCTGGCGCAGCGTGTGCAAGGAATAGCCCGTCTCATAGAAGTAGAGAGTCGGAAAAGCCAGAAGATCCAATCCCGTCTCAACCAGCTTGGGATGGCAGATTACCACCTCAACACCGGCCTTCAATTGCCGGTCGTACCAATCCTCTCGCTTATCGGTTGGAACAGACGATCGCAGGACCGCGATACGGATGCCCTCCTGCCGCAGGATGGTCTCCAGTCGCAGTGTGACGTCCTTCTCGCCTGTGAAAGTCGCATAAACCTGGCAACGTCGCCCCTGCCGCAATTCCTCTTTCACGTCGGCAACGAGAGTGCGTTCCTTCGCATACAGAGCTTCCCGCGTGAGGTTCTCCGGTTCCGTCACCAGGAACTTTACATACTCGTGAGTCTGTGGATCGAACGCGCGCGCCCAGATCTCCTCGAAGTCGTAGGGATGATCGGGGTAAAGAAGGAGCGTGTTGAGCAGGATGCTCATCAGGCTCTTGTTTCCCCGATGCGCTTTCATCGCGGAGCGAATATCCTCCTCCAAGCGTTCGTAGGCTTTTTGGAGGACATCATCCATGTCAACCGAAATGACGCTCTCGTCGTAGTGGGGCAGGTTGTTGGAGATGTCTTCAAGCGACAGGAAAGCGGTGGTGTTCATCAGAAACTTGCCGAAGAGCAGCGGCGAGGCTCCCGGTTTCCGTAGAACTCGGACCGTCTTCTTGGTGGCTCTCGAGCAGGCATTGTCTGCCTCTTCCACCTTCTCGATGGTTTCAAGAACGCCGTACTGCTCCTGAAAATCTCGCCGCCCCTGGCCTCCGTAGGCGAAGCCCTCGCGCACCATTACGCGGGGTTCCATGCGGTAGAAGATGTTGAAGAGGTCGTCGGCGTAGCCGCCCATCAGGGTTCCGGTGAGCGCGATCAATCTCTGCGCAGCGCGTCCGAGGACGCCAAGACCATTGCCCTGTGCGGTGTCGCCGGCTAGCTGGTGCAGTTCATCGGCAATGGCGAAGTCGAACCACCCGCGCATGTACCGTCCGATGAACTCGATCGGCGCCATACGCTGAATCTTGGATCGGTCCGCCTGCCAGAGCGCAGAGAAGCGGGTGGTGCCTCCTCGTGGTGAGGCGAGGGTCTCCGAGACCTTCACCTTGTCTCGAAAGTCGAGTGCGGTCAGTTTCGCCATCTCTGCATCGAGCATGGCCATGCCGGAATCAGGGTTGACCACCCCTCCGAGATTCGGACCGGACTTTGCTTTGAGATAGACATGCTCCCAGAAGTAGCCCAGCTTGCCTTTGTCTTTGCCGGTAATGAAGAACGTGGGCCCGGGAAAGCGCCTTCGCCACTGTTTTCGACCGATGCGCCTCATTTCAGACAACGTCAGGCGCTTGCCCTCATACACCATCCTGCCTTTGCCCAACGTCACTTCGCAGATACCGTGCGGCCGACTTGGATCGCCGCCATTGCGCATGTCCTCAATGAGGAACGTCCGGGCACGCGGGATCGTCAACAGGACCTCACGCGCCCACTTGTGCGTGATATGCGACGGGCACATCACCAGCGTTGTCTTCGGTCGGCCGTCGCTGAGCACATGGATCGTCCCCAGCGCCATGAAGGTCTTGCCCGCGCCGCATTCCGCTACGATGCGTGTGGCCTTTGCTTCGCGGAGGTATTTCGCTGTTCCGGTGATAGCCAGCGCCTGGGCGGGCAGCGGCTTGCGCAGCAGCGCCGCAAGAGCAGGTGCGACCGGATCTTTGGTGCTCTGGAGCGGGGGATAGTTTTCAAGAATGCGTTCGGCCAGGACAGGGCCGAACTGGCGCAGGTAATCGAAGATCGTCTCCATTGGGAGCTACCTCGTGGGAAAGCAGTTCGGGAGATTCGCGGACATCGATCACTGGCCGGCAACGACGAGAGGGGCAGCGCTCGCGGGGATAAGAAGGACCGTGCCTTTCGAGGAAAAAGAATGGGCGCTCCCTGAGGAGCGCCCTGCTTAGACTTGCTGCAATGTGCAGAATTGTGGATCCATTACCAGATGATCGGAATCATGCCTGACTTCTTGATGAGCTTGTCGTGCGTAACGAGTTCGGTTCCTTCGACCAGCGCAGTAGCTCCAATCAATCGGTCCTGGGGATCTTTCGGATAGGAATCGGGGAAGCTGACCGCGCGAGCAGCGATCTCCGGGGTAATGGGAAGCACCGTCATTTTGGAAGCGCACAGGCGGACGAAGGATTCTACGCTGAGAGTGGTTTCTACCCGCCCCCTTTCGGCGAGCCAAGCCAACTCCATCAAAGTAATTCCTGCAATTGCAAGTCCGCCTTGAAGACGGGCGGCGCGGATGGCGTCCCTCGCGCGTTTCGACAGTCTGTTCGGTTCAAAAGCAAGCCAGATGACGATATGAGTGTCGAGAAGTATCATTCGGGCAGATTCCAATCCGAAACAGGAATCGTGTTCTCGACGTCTCCAACAATGCGGCCTTTTCCTGCCAGAAAGCCGAAGATGTCGTCTTCATTGGACACAACCCGGATGATTTGAACAACCGGCTTCCCGTGTTTTGTAACCACCACTGGCTGACCGCTTTCGGCGACCTGGTCCATCACGGCGAGACACTTGGATTTGAATTGGGCGGCTGGAATCTTCTGCACGGGACCCTCCTCCGAAAATATGACCATTATATTATGACCACTTTAGAAAAAGCAAGTCGCTGAGCGTGTGTGCACCTGTCGGTGTTTCGTTTCAGCACTGAATCCGGCTTTTGCCTGCGGAGATATTTTGCAGTCCCGGTGATGGCGAGTGCCTGAGCAAGCAGGAAGTGCCTTGCGCAGAAGTGCCGCGAGAGACGGAGCAACGGGGTCATTCGTGCTCTGCAGCGGATGGTCGGTTTCGAGAATACGCTCTGCCAATGCGGGGCCGAATACACGCAGATAATCGAAGGCCGTCTCCATGGAGATACCTCGGAAATGGGGATGTCGATTGCTCTAAAGAAGGTCTTGATCAATCTAAAGGGCGCTCCACGGAGCGCCCTTCTTCACGTCCCGTGGCGTTCTTAGTGCCTCGGTTTGGTCCAGTTCTCGATCTTTAGCCCGGCAATGCGTTCGAACTCGCGTGTATTGTTTGTCACTAGGGTCATTTCGAGACAGCGTGCGTGCGCAGCAATAAAGAGGTCGTTGGCGCCTATCATCTTTCCCCGTACCTTTAAAGTGGCGCGTATCTGAGCATAGTGGTGCGCTGCGTCGCCTGGATAATCGCTGCGTCGCCTGGATAATCAAGGACTTCGACATACCGAAGGTATTCGTCGAGCGCCGCTCGATCCCTCTGGTGCCGGGGCGACACTGCGACGCTATATTCGAGTTCCGATTTCGTGATCGCTGAAATTCCGACCTCACCAACTGCGACGCGTTGAAGTCGACGCAGAACCTCGTCATCGGAGCGCTCCATGACATAGGAGGATATATCTGAATCAAGCAGAAAAGTCATCCGAGTTTGCGCTCCTGCACCGGCAAATCCTCCACTCCTTCCATGAACTCTTCTGAAGCAACTGGCCCCGATTTCAAATATGCAGACCAATCCTGCGGCCTTGGCGAGAGGATCACATGATCGCCTTGCTTGCGTATAAAGACTTCTGAGGTGGAGAACTGAAACTCTTTAGGAAGCCGCACAGCTTGGCTTCGGTTATTTTTGAAAATCTTGGCAGTTCGTTGCACCGGTGCACCTCAGCCATTTGGCATATGCCATTCAATGCAGTTCTTCTAGTATTCGGACATGCAACCAGGATTTCAACCTGCCTGCAACCGCAAATACCAAAAAACCTTGCAGATCCTCTATGAACAACGATCGTGTCCGCCACGGCGCACGAGATTCTGCAATTCTTTCGCTCAACCCGAAGAACCTGCTTCAATTTCAGGGCTCGCTGCGCCATATCGCCTCCATTGCCATCTAAATATCAGATGGCATTTTCGGCTAGTCGACCCCAGCACAATTCCTCTTCGCCGAGCGGGGACTTTGCCGCCCAATGGCTCAGCGGGAATTGAATTCCGGAGCATCCCCTCACAACGGAACGGTCAGTGAGTCGATCGAATAGCGCGGCCAGCGGATGGGATTGTTCGAACCCGGAAAAGCCAGCATCTGCGAGCGCAGACCGTGACCGATCCACTCAAGCATCTCCTCAGTCGTTGCAGAGATCAAGACAGGATGGCAACCGATGCCGTCAAGTTCTTCGATTCCGCGCCGTTCCTCGACGATTTGAAGGATGTGATTTGCCCATGCCGGATCGGCGGGCAAACCCAGGAAGCTCACGAGAGCGGCCCACGCTTCCTCGCGCCGATAGCGCAACAGGATCGTCCGCCCCGCGCTCCCATTGGAATGAAGTTGCTGCGAAACTGCCAGCATATGACGCACAGAATGTTTTCGGTCCGGCAGAGTCACAGCACCCTTGTAGCAGCAGGCATGTTCGCCGAGGGTGACATCTTTCGTCGTACCGTCGGGAAAGGCAAGGTTGAATGTCGCTTTTTCGTGGACGGCCGCCGTGATCGCGCCCACATCCGAATCGTTGCCGAAAACGCTGAGAAGATGTGCCTGCCGACCTTCACCTATATAACGGTCGACTCGAAGGCGAATGCGTGTCGAGGTCTTCTCCGTAATGCGTACATACTCAAGCAGCCCGAGTCGAAGATGTGCATTCTCCATCGACGTCCCCCTCCTTCTTCAGCGGAGTCTCTGTCAACTTGAGTGTTCTTCCATCCGCGTAAACCAGGCGCAGCTCATTGGTCCAGCGTTCTCGATGATGAATGATCTCGGCGTCGCCATCCTCTTCAACAAAGGTTGTCACATGCTTAACCGAACGCCAGCGGGCGATGTGCCGGTTCTCTCCGTCCCCGAAGACGCCGTTAAGCAGTCCTGCGGTGCATAAGAGGCCAACATGGCCGCCATGCAACGGTGTGATCGGCCGCCCTGTGGCAACATCGTCGCGCGACATCAACAACGGCGCCACCTGTCTCCATGCTCCTGACTGGGGCAGCAGGTCTTCCAACAAGTCGTAGGGAAGGCCGCGATAGTTTAGCGTCGCCTCCCCGGACGGAGGTAAGAGATAGGACGGGCACACTCCCGACTGCAATTCAGATAACCCCATGAAGCTGCCATAGAGGCCAACGCTGTGAAGCTGCCGCTTATTGTTCTCAAGGGCCGAGCCTCTGACCTCGCGGCGAACGCCGACGACGGCAATTTGTCTGTACTGCACCGAATCGTGATCGGTCATGCGAAAGACATTCAGGCTGGTGAAATGAGAACTCAGGATGCCGGTGCAGTCGTGCAACCGTTCAAACGGAATCACGAGGATCAAAACGCCTTCCATTCGCAACCAGCGATAAGTATGTTCGAGGAACACAGCCTCCATGCGCCGATTCCCAATGGAGCCGATCTCGGAGTCATACGGCGGATTGAGGTACAACAGGGAGAACGATTCGGGCTTCGCAACGGCGTCGAAAGTGTTCCCCTGGATGGTCTCGATGCCTTTAGAACTGGCGATGCAAGCGCGTTCGGTGTCAAGTTCAATACCATACCGTCGAACTGGTGCATCGCGCGTGACGAGATTCAGCGCAGTTCCTTGTCCAACACAGGGATCAATAACTGAAGCTGGTCCATTGAAGGAGAGCAGTGAGCGAAGTTTTACTCCTTCGCTTTCAGGCAGCGGATAGTAGCCCATCTTGAGGCGCGCCGCGCTTCTCATCGAGACACCTCGCATGTAGAAATGAAGGTTGTTTGGCCGCCGCGACCACGATTCGTAGCGCGATGCGACACATCGTCACTATCCGGTGTCGGTGAGCACCTCGGCGATTATTTAGCATTATTTAGCCTCGAAGAGCGAATCCTTTTGGCGTCTGTTTCGTCAAATAGATATCAGCTTCGTTAGATTCATCCGCATTTGATTTGGTTCCGCACTAGCGTCATCCCTCTTCACTCGCAGCGACTCTTCTTAGCAGAAAATCAAAAAATGAAACAGGTAACAAATGGAACAAGGAACAGTGAAGTGGTTCAATGATGCAAAGGGCTTTGGCTTTATTAGCCGGCAGTCCGGGACGACGTCTTCGTGCATTTCTCGGCGATTCAGACAAACGGATTTCGCAGTCTGCAGGAAGGCCAGGCCGTACAGTTCTCTGTAGCCAAAGGCCCCAAGGGCTTCCAGGCAGAAAACGTACAGGCTCTCTAAGTCAAATAGATGGCTGCCCGCAGAGAAACTGCTGCCGGCAGCCGTCTTTCCGTAAGCATCCCCTTTACAAGGGAAATGCAGGAATCGCATGAAATATACAAAGTTTGTTGTGAAAGTAAGTCGTATTGGTGCGCCATGCGCCGAATCCGTCCACCGGATCGACCGCAAACCCGTCCAAACAACCGTTGAACGTAACCTGGCTCTGTTAATGGGAAGAGTGACAGCCATGGAGGTCCTGGAATCTTTCAAGAAATCCAGGTGGACTCCTGAGATGGTCGCCGTCCAAGTCAACGGGTAAACCAACGCGGCGGGCTCCACTGCATTGCGCAGAGCGGAGCCCGAAGTGTTGAACCCGCAGGGCCAGACGCATCAAGAGGTTGTCATGTGCGTCTTCCTGGACACTGTTGGATCTGGATCCCTGAGCGTAAATTTCGCGATTCGAATGTGCTTCGCGAGTTTCAGTTTTTCCAGCAGCCAAATGCCGTAGTAGTTGGGGTCGAACTCATACCACGCCAGCCCGTGCCGAGCTGACACCGGATTTGCATGGTGGTTGTTATGCCACCCCTCGCCTCCCGTAAGCAGCGCCACCCACCAGCTATTGCGAGACTCGTCCCGGGTTTCGAAGCGTCGGCCACCGTGGAGATGCGTTGCGGAATTCACAAGCCACGTGGCATGGAGGCCGAGGGTGACGCGCAGGAAAATCCCCCATAAGAACAGACCCACTCCGGCTTTGACACCTCCGGTAAGAGTTCCTACCAGCAGCAATCCAATTCCGAGTATCGTCAACGGCACCCAATGGTATTTGCTCAACCAGACCTGCACCCGGTCCTTGGCAAGGTCGGGCGCATAGTGGGCGAGAGTTTCAGTCTGAGTGTTGAGCGCACGGCCAGTGATGATCCAGCCCATGTGCGCCCACCAGGTACCTTCCTGGGGCGTGTGCGGATCCCCCAAGCGATCGCTATGTTGATGATGGACGCGATGCGTCGCTACCCAGGCGATCGGACCGCCTTCCAAGGCCAGCGTGCCGCAAAGTGTCAGGAAGTATTCAACGGCTTTGGGCACCTCGTAGCCGCGGTGCACCAGGAGACGGTGATAGCCCATGCCGATACCGCAGTCCACTGCGAGAACATACAGCGCCGTGGCGACAATCAGGTTTGTCCAGCTGAAGAAGAACAGCGCCGCAATGGCGCCCAGATGGAAGATGGCCATGAAGATAGCGGTTATCCAGACCACACCTGACTCATTCTGAGTGCGCCCCATCTTGAAGCCAGTCGGCGATGCCGGCTTGCTGCCTTGCCCTGTGTCCCCTGGATTTTCACGCACAAGCCTGTCGATGGATGGCCAAAGATGTTTGCCTTCGGGAGCATCTTGCATGTTTTTTGGGGTGAGAGCTTTCTCTGGCATATGAACCTCCTGAGAATGAATTCACCGGAGAATTTAGATGGCTTCGATTCATATTGGATGCGCCTAAAAATCCGAAAAGTACGCTTGATCGCGCCGGGCTTAACCCGAGAACAAACGATCCCAAACCGATGCTACCCAAATCGCGGCGCAGAAGCTTACACGTGAGCAAGGCAGCAAATCCGGTAGACCACATCAATCCGGCAACTTACGCGCCCCAGCCGCCACCCATGTGACCTGATTTGATGATAAGAAAATAAAACACTGAACTGATCAGAAGCGTCGTGAGCAGGAATATCGGGATCGCTCGCGATTCGCCAAAGAGTGCTAAGTCCCTGTCTTGAACCTGTTTGCCCATGTTCAAAGTCCGCATCCTAAACACTCTGATGCCCATACCGCGATAATTGTTCCGCCTTTGCCCATGCGATCCGGCTTTTCTTTTTGCTAGACTGCATTTCAACTGTTGCGTACAGGCAAACACGCGATTCCAGAGCTGCCGCGCTGGAAACGTGTCTGACGATTTTGCCCGAAGAGAGAATTCCTAGGCAATCGCCGAAGTGAAGTCCGTTTCCAAAGACGACCCCGGTGATTTGGCAGGAATGCTGTTTGGCGTTTTAGAACTTCTTAACTTCGAGAGCCGTATATCAGATCGGGAGAATCGCCAAGTTGAAAACACGAATCTTCACTGCCGTTCTTGCACTCTTTATTTGCCGTGGCTTAGGATTCGCGGTTTCACGAACATCTTCATTCCGATTCCTGCAAAAACCCGGACCGTATCCGGTAGGGTTGAAAGTGGTTGATCAGTACGATCGTTCACGTACGTATCCTGCCTCCCCCAAGGACCCGTCAAAGTCCTCTATAGACGAAAATGCCCGTCCCTTGCAGACACTGATCTGGTATCCATCGTTGAAAAGCACCGGCGAACCGATGACGGTTGGCTACTATACCCAACTGGCGAACACGGAGATCCATTTCAACGCACCAAATGAGAAAGAGAATCGGTGGCGTTCGTTGCTGAAAACATCTTTAGAGATCCCGCTGTGGGCGGAGCGGGATGCGAAGCCGGCAAAAGGGCATTATCCCATTCTTATCTATGCTCCCAGTGATTCTTCCGTTTCGTGGGAGAACGCCGATCTGTGTGAGTATCTTGCCAGTCATGGCTACGTCGTTCTTGCAAGCCCGTCAATAGGGGTGTCGACGCGCGATATGACGGATGATCTGGACGGGATCAATGCACAGGCTCGCGACATCTCTTTTCTCATCACGTATGCCATGTCGCTACCCGACACGGATTTATCTGAGGTAGCCGTGGTGAGCTGGAGCTGGGCAGGAATCTCGAGCCTGTTTGCCGCAGCACGAGACTCTCGCATCGATGCCCTGGTGGAGATGGACGGCAGCATGCGCTATTACCCCGGCCTCGTGAAAAGAGCCGGGGACGTTCATCCGGGACAAATGACCATACCGCTTCTTTGCTTTACTCGAAATGTGAGTCTTGAGGATCTGGAAAATGACGATGTTCCTCCCGCAGACAAAGATGGTCCAAATGTCCTCAATGCCTGGATCGATGGTGATCTTCTCAACGTGAATATGCTGGGCATGGCACATCCGGAGTTCAGTTCCATGTTCCAGCGCAGGGAAAATGCGCAACGGTTTGCGGAGAATCAGGTAGCCGACTACGGACGGGAGGACGCCAACACGAGTTATGCCTGGGTTGCGCTCTATACTCTGAACTTTCTGGATGCTTACCTGAAACACGACGGTTCTGCGAAGGCGTTTCTGGAAAAGACCCCCGCAGAAAATGGCGTTCCGAAGCACTTCGTGGGCATCAAGTTTAATCATGCGCAGAAACGATCTGATGCGAACAGTCGGTAATCTAGAAGCGTCGGCCTTCCTCATCACGCATCCATGGACCTTGCTACGTGAAAACCGGCTACCTCGAACTCTCGATCCGATGCACTCGGTTTTGAGTTCTTTGAGAGACAGTTCTGAATCGGTACGGCGAATCTGGCAGCGCTTGGGGAAGTTGAACGCGGGCTAGGGCTCGGCTGGCGACTTCAGTGACCAAATTGCTCATTGACAGCCGCTCATGCGCGATTGTCGGGATTATTCCTGAAAAACGTTAGGTCCCTATCGGGACTGCCCCGGCGCGATGAAGGTGGTTTGTCCCAGGATGTTTTGCCGGGGCAGTTCGGATAGGGTCGTTTGAAGTAAGTCGCTGGCGCGACGGACGCGGTGATCTACCTATGGGATTTCAATAGGCGCCAAATGGGCTTTGCGGGCATTGGATCGGCGAGGTGGGCGAATCGGAGTGCGCGCACGCTGGTTGCAACGGAAGTGGAGTCCGGGACGGCAGTCTCAAAGGCTTCGCGAGGGTCGTAGCCGCCGTGAAGACGCACGCCGGCTTTTCGTGCGCGAGCACAACAGCGTGAAAGGTGGAGAACAAGGTCGGGAGTGATGAATCTCTCATGAGCTGTCAATACGGCACCTCCCTTTGTTCGCGCGAGGTCAGGCCTGCACGAAAATGCAACTGAGCGCAGGTGAGCCGTTCGACGACCAGCATGACGCTGGAGCAGGCTGGGCATCGCAAGCTGGATGGCTGGAGCAAATCGAAGCGGGCCGCCACACCGAGAAGCGCGCGGCAGCGTTCGAGCGCAGCACCACGTCTGCGGTTGGCGAATAGACCGAAGTGGCGGATGCGAACCAGGCCGCCGGGCAGAACGTGCAGCAGAAAGCGGCGCAGGAACTCATGAGCGGAAACTGTCTTGATCTTGTTCTTGCCGCCGTGGGCATAATCCCGCCAGCGGAAGGAGACGCGATCGTTTTCGAAGTCCACGAGCCGATGGTTGGAGATGGCAACGCGATCATGCAATCCGAGAGTTCATCGAATGGTATTGCTCGGAACCTAGGCTTGCTTTCAACAAAACAGTGGTTACCCGGTACCGAATATCTGGAACAGCGGCACTATGCTTCAACTACCATCAACCTGCGGCTGGAGCAATTCAGTTTTTGTTGGGACACGTTTCCGTGCGACAACTGAACGCTACTTAGGATGCAAACAGCGATTCCGCAACGCTGTCAAGGATCGAATTGGCCTGGAACCAAATATCTTGGAAGCTCAGCAGACTTGAGCCAGCTGATCTTCGCGAATCAATCCAGGGATGGGACTGTAGACTGATTCCGAATGAGTCCACCAAGGGATGAGAGCATAAAAGCACTTGACTCTTCGCTCAGTGCGACACTCGAGAACGAGCGCGGGTGGATAGAAGTGTGCCCGAGTTCTCCTCTGATAGCGACCAGATGGAGCAGCTAACCGGCACGGCTAAACTACGGCGGCTCGACCGAAAGGCTTGAAGCGTAAAACCAATTAGGAGAAATAGATTGAGCGAATCGGAACTGAAGGCGGAGTTGGAACGACTGCGAGCTGAGAATGCGCAGCTCAAGAGCAAGGGCATTGGCGGGTTGAGCCTCAAGGTCAGCGAGAAGGGCGCCGTTTCTCTTTATGGAATGGGGCGTTTCCCGGTCACTCTTTACAAGGAACAGTGGCTTCGAATTCTTGCCAGTGCCTCGGATATCGAAACATTCATCCGAGAAAATGACAGCAAACTGAAAACGAAAGAATAGCAGCGTCGACCTTAACTTAACAGGAGCATTGTCCTACGATCATGCCCAGGAAACGAACTGCATCTGTCTCAGTATCTCCGCAGCGATGCTTTGTCAAAGAGCTTGTAGGTGAGACGCCGCCATCTTTCCAGGCCATGGCGAGTCTATATAGATTGGCCTCGGACCTCTATGGTCTGCGCCCGTGGCGAGTCCTCGACGAGGGCAACCTCATTGTGGTTCGCGACAGTGTCAGCGGCGAACTCTGCTACTGCTCGGTCATGGGCGCGCTCGGCGAAGTTCTTTCCATGCACGCCTACATCGGTGCGGACGGACTTCGCCAGTTTCGCAAGATGGAAGCTGAAGAGATCGCCGATCCCGGCGAATTCTTCGCAACCACGCATTGCGTCTATGTAGAGCTCGTGCCCAGAAGTGAGTTGCAGCGGCAGGATCGAGAATTGCTTGTCGCTCTGGGACATCCGCAGGGCAAAGGCTTGGCCTCACCCATCTTCCGCACCATGCGCCCCGGCTTTCTCCCCTGGTTTGTCACTGAGGATGAGGCGCGGACGCTTGCCGAATGCATTCGCGGAGTGACTGTAATCTGCGCCGCTGTTGCGAGCCAAGAGAGCATGAAGTTTTGGGAGCGGGCCGACACTTATCCGATGACCACCCGCGTTGAGGGACCAGAGCCTCGATACCACATAGAAATGTTCCAATCCATCCTTCCCCCTGAGCCGCCTGTTGCGCCGGCGCGCGTGGCTGAAGAGACCCTGTTGACCGTACGCGGCCAAGATTATGCCGTGCGCGGAGTGATGGAGCTTGACCTTACTTACAGCGGCGCAGCCATTGGAAAGAAGGGCGAACGCAATTCCTGCGCTGCGATTGCGATGGCTGTGGATGCAGAGAGTGGAATGGTCCTGGCGCCGGAAGTGGCCGATTCCAGCATCGCGGCCGGAGACACGGTTGCAAAGGTGTTTCTCAAAGCGATTCAAGCGAGTCGCACATTGCCTAGGGAAGTCAGAGTGCGCAGCCCGAAGCTCAAGGACTGCCTCACCCCACTCATGAAATCTCTCGGCGTGTCGGTTCGTGTTGTCGCTAAACTCCCTGCTTCCGACGATGCTCGATCCCATTTGCTCGGGTTCTTTCGTGGAGAATTTGACAGAAGGTAGAGCATCCACGGCGTGACCTGAAGCGTGCGATAACAGACAGCCGAGACCTTGAGCGGAAAGGAGAATGAGTGCCCGTATACTTATGTCGCTGGCCTCATGGAGATGTGTCACTTGCCGCCGGGGAGTCCGAGGTTGAAGTTGCCGATGTTCTGGATGAAGTCGGCAATCCCGACGCCGCCGAGCTGATGCAGCTAGACCACCCGATTGCTATCCACTTCAAGCTCGGCACGAGGCCCGGTGAAGAAGGAACGCTGCCTCTGCATTTCGAAGATTTGAGCGAGCAGCTGGAGTCCTCGATCTACGAGCGAGCATACCCGGTATTCAACGAGATTTGCACGAAGCCGGACCCGACGGTCAAGGAGCTGACCGAAGCGCTGAAACACGAGAAGAACCCCATATACCGAAAGGTGCCGGAGCCCTCTTCCAACCCCTCGGTTGCCGGCCTTCAAGATCAATTGCAAATGCCCCGAGTTGTGCTCGAACATCTGGCTGGGCATGCGGCGGCAACCGCAGGGATTCCCGAGGAGATGTCGACCGAAGACATCAGGAAGATGGTTTGCAACCCCGTTTACTGCTTGGACCGGGTTGCTCCCTGGATCGCTGAACCACCCGGACCGATGATTTCCGTCGAGGAATGGGTTGCGGCCGGCGCCAAGCTAATCGAGGAAATAGGCGCCGAGTCCTACCTACGCCTGCTCATCGAGAACCTCAGAGGAGAATAGCCGGATTGGATGCGGGTGGTGCGAACCTGGAAGGACCCGTGTTTGTCCGGCTGCCGGAACGCCCATTGCCTGTTTGAAAATCGCACGGCGTTGTCGCACTGGCACCGGCCAGCTGGCGGCCGGTCGGCGGGCCCGACACCTAGGCAGCGGCAAACCCCGCAGCGTCAGGAATTGAGGCGGCGCCGCGTCGTGGCCGACCCGTTATGAATTATTAACTAACAATTACTACGAAATGGGAATGACCTGCCACAAGCCGACTTCCCATTACTTATCAGAGGGCGCTTCTCTTCGACGGAACAGGAGTCTATCTACCCAAGGAGAATCGTCGTTTCCATCGCTCAGTGAAGCGTATTTAGAAATGCATTCATTTCTCCGACGACTTGAGCTTCGTTGCTGAGGTACACATAGTGGTCGGCGTTTGGGATTATGACGATGCGGGCGCTTGGAACGCCGCGGCGGAAATTGTCAGCCCATGCGGTACAGCGCGCTTTGTCGTCCGCGATCAGAGCGGCTTTGCGAGGGCTATCCGGCAGGCGTTCCCAGTTGTGTGGACAAGCATAGATGGCGAGAGCCAGAACAGGAATGCTGGTGTACTTTTGCATGCCAAAGTTGAGCGCAGCGCCGATCGGCGAACGAGGCGGCAGTGGCGGCATATTGGCTACTTCCGCGTTGTCATGGTGAAGAACGGTTTCGAACGTTGCAACAGCAGCCTCAAGTTCCAACAGCTTCTTCTTTTCATCCACCACACCAGCTTCGATCTCGTCGATACGTCCTTTGATGTCGTTCATCTCGACTGCGAGGAGCGGATGCTCGGGATCATCGAGGGCGAAGTCGGTTGCGGCATCGAGGTAAATAAGCCCGGAAACTTTGTCAGGGAAGCGACTGCCGACTGAACTCAGCTCCTCGCCTGCCATTGAGTGCCCGACCAGTACTGGACGATCTATGCCAAGCGCCTTCATCACCGCAAGCACATCGTCGCCAAGGTGGTCCGCCGAATAGTTCCCATTGGCTGGTGCGGGACTGCTAGAAGCGCCAAATCCTCTCCTCGTGATGCCGTAGACATGATGCTGCTTGGTGAACTGGGGAGCCAAGCCGTCAAAGCGATGCGCCGTATCGCCGTTCCCGGCCAAAAAGATGAGAGGTCTTCCCGACCCGCCCCAGTCCAGCACTTCAAGCCGAACACCTGGTTCGACGGTGACCATTTGGACTTTGTGCGGAGATGAGTCAGCCTGCGCGTCAATATGTGCAGAAACCAAGAATGAGGTGCTGAACAAAAATGAGAGTTTCCACAGTTGACGCATGCGCCTCCTCGAAACCATCCGCATCATTATCTTACGAGCAGGCGATTGTCCCGAGAAACGCGCAAGGCTCAGGGAGCCTCCTCGGTCCCGTCCGGTGGCAGGGTACGAGATTCCAGGTGCAATGCCGACGTTCCGGTCCCAATCCGGTGTCATTGATTGGATTGACGATTATCCGCCAATTCAAAGCGCGGTAAGGCGTTCTCGCGATTTCATTTACCTCTTGACCGTCAAGTAGTGGGTGTGCTACCTCTTGATTATCAAGAGGAGTAAACCTATGGGTCAGACTGATGTAGTGCAAGGCACTCTGGAGATGCTGATTCTGAAGACGCTGGCGTTGGAGCCCATGCATGGATACGGCGTCGCGACCCGCATCGAGCAGGTGAGCCAGGGGGTATTTCGCGTCAATCCAGGATCCTTGTTGCCCGCCTTGGCCCGGATGGAACGCGCCGGAAATGTCAAAAGCGAATGGCGCCCGAGCGAGAACAACCGGCGGGCCAAGTACTATGCGCTGACATCCCGCGGACGCAAGGCGCTTTCCGAAGAGGCCACGTCCTGGAACCGTCAAGTGTCTGCGATTGCCCGCATTATGGAAGCCTGAAAAACCCGCTTGGGGGATTTGAGATGAGCCTGCGTGCCAATGTCTTTCAGGGGTTGCGATCGCTCTTTCGCAAACGCGCAATCGAAAACGAGATGGATGAAGAACTGAGCGCATTCGTGGAAGCATCCACAGCGGACAAGCTGCGCCGCGGGATGACGCCGAACGAAGCCGCTCGTGCCGCGCGTGCCGAGATGGGCAGCACTAATGCGGTCAAGCACCGCATTCGTTCAGGAGCATGGGAATCGAGGGCCGAGATACTCTGGCGCGATCTCTGCTATGGAGTCCGTACGCTCGCCCGCAGCCCTGGCTTCACCGCCGTCGCGGTCCTGACCCTTGCGCTGGGTATCGGTGCGAATACGGCGATCTTCCAGTTGATCGATGCTGTGCGCCTGCGAAACCTGCCGGTCGTCAATCCCAGCGAGCTCACGGTGGTCCGCCTTGCCGACCTTCCGGGTAAAAGGGGCAGCCAGGAGTCAGCCTATCCGGCGCTGAACAATCCTCTTTGGGAATACATCCGCGACCATCAACATGTCTTTTCGCAGGTGTTGGCATGGAGTCCCACGAACCTTGGAATTACTGAAGGCGACCATGAACGGTTGCTGCAAGGCTTGTGGGTGAGTGGAGACTTCTTCAATACCCTTGGGGTGCGACCTGTGCTTGGGAGAGTGTTTACTTCTTCTGATGACCGGCCGGGCTGCGGCGCCGCAGGTATCGTGGTGAGTTATGCATACTGGCAAACCCAGCTCGGGGCTGATTCGCAAGCAGTAGGCCGTACGCTCATGATTGGCCAGCATCCAGTTCCAATTCTGGGAGTGACACCTCCCGGTTTCACGGGACCGGAAGTCGGCCGCTCCTTCGATGTTGCCGCTCCGATCTGCTCGCAATCCGCGTATTGGACCGACGGCAACTCGCTCGACTCCAGCACCGACTGGTGGCTGACCGTAATGGGGCGCCTGAAACCCGGCGAGTCCTTGTCGACGGCGAATGCTGGTCTTCAGACTTTCTCGCCCGCTTCCTTCGAAGCAAGCCTTCGCAAGGACTATCCCACTGAGAACGTCCGGGACTATCTCCACTTCAGACTGGTGGCAGATTCAGCGCCGGGAGGGGTCTCGTGGCTGCGCGATAAGTACGAGTCTCCACTGTGGATGCTACTGGGTCTTGCCGGCTTTGTGCTGTTGATCGCCTGCGCTAACCTTGCCAACCTGATGCTCGCGCGTGGCAGTGCCCGCGGGCGGGAGTTTGCCGTGCGTCTGTCTCTTGGGGCAACACGAGGCCGCTTGATCTGGCAGCTCCTATGGGAAAGCCTGCTGGTGGTTCTGCTCGGGGTGTTCTCGGGGCTGGTGCTTGCAAGAGTACTCGGCAAGTCCCTTATAGCTTTGCTGAGCACGCAGGGCGACTCGCTGTTTTTGGACCTGCATTCAGATTGGAGGATGTTGGGATTTACGGCAATGCTGGCGGCGATCACGGTACTGCTTTTTGGATTGATCCCTGCCTTTCGGGCTACCAGGCTGGCCCCAGGCGCGGCGATGAAAAGCGGCTCGCCTAGAACAGGTGCTTCGCACGAGAGCAATCGGCTGCGAAGGGGGTTGATGGTTACTCAAGTTGCCCTGTCTCTGGTCCTGGTGACCGGCGCATTGCTCTTTGCGCGAACCTTGGCAAATCTGCTCACGGTTGACGCCGGTTTTCGCCAGGACAATATCCTGATTACTCAGCTTGACCTGTCCAAGCTTCGCATCCCTGTCACACGCCGTCAGGCGGTGAAGAAGGAGATCGCCGACCGGCTGCGCGGCGTCCCTGGTGTCGAGGCTGCGGCGGAGGTTGGCATTGTTCCTTTGAGCGGCTCCGGCATAGATAACCGGGTTTGGGCCGATGGCGAGAATCGCCAGTCTGGATTCGATCCGGATTTCAACCGGATCGGCAGCGGCTATTTCAAGACGCTCGACACATCGCTGCTGACCGGGCGCGATTTTGACGAGCAGGACACCCCCAACTCCCCTAAGGTTGCAATCGTCAACCAGGAATTCGTGCGGCAGTTTGGAAAAGGAGCTAACCCAGTGGGCCTGCGAATTCGCCGGGAGGCCACGCCGCACGAGCCTGAAACGGCGTTCGAGATCGTCGGGGTAGTAAAAAACTCCAAATACAAAGATCTCCGCGAGAAGTCGCTGCCAATCGTCTACCTGCCCATCGCTCAGGACCCTAATCCCGATTTTTTCGAGCAAGTCATAGTTCATTCCGCGTTGCCTCTGGCAGGCTTGACATCAAGCCTCAAGCAATCGGTTGTTGGATTGAACCCAAACATCAACGTGGATTTTCAAGTCTTCAAGACGCAAATCCAGGAGTCGCTCCTCCCCGAAAAGCTGATGGCGGCGCTCTCGGGTTTCTTCGGGATCCTGGCGGCCCTGCTGACCGCGGTCGGCCTCTATGGCGTGATTTCTTTCTTTGTCGCGCTGCGAACTCATGAAATCGGAATACGCATGGCTCTTGGCGCAGGCAAGAGGCACGTCATTTCGTCAATCCTGCGCGAGACCTTGATGCTCACCGTGCTCGGTATCGGCGTGGGCCTGCCCCTCACGTTCTTCGTCTCGCACCTGGTTGCAAGCATGCTCTTCGGAATAAATCCCAATGATCCCGTAGCTCTTGCTGTTGCCGTGCTGGCCCTGTGTGGGGTAAGCATGGCAGCGGCATATATCCCCGCGCGGCGAGCAGCCGCGGTCGATCCAATGGTCGCTCTGCGCGATGAATGACACGCGTTTCGTTGGCTTCTGAATTTGCGATGACGGGGCAAATCACTCGTTGAGCATCGGTTACGCGTAATTCTCAGGATTGCTCCCCGCAAACGCCGCAGCATCCGGACAAGCAAGGCTGCGCTGGCTTAAGGAAAGTTGCGCGATGCCGACATTCGAGGATCTATCTCGGAAAGAGCCCGTAACTCCCCAACTATGAATCTGTTGCATCGATCGTCTCGAATCTCCTGGTTAAAATGACCAGTTTCGATGGAGTCGTAGTCATCCCCATCGGCCCCGTCACGAGTCAAACCCTCGCGATCTCAACTGGCGCTCGCCGCGGAAGTCGATCCGCACGATATTCCAAGCCCTATCGCCGCTGTCGTGCGACACTTCGGGCCAGCGAGATTTTTGCTACCGAGGCTCGCGCACTCTTCGCGAACGAACTTCTCTGCACGCCGCCCAATTACGTGAGGCATTCGACTAGCTTTCATTGACCGATAACTCTTGGCCCCGACCAGTGTCGCAAGCCTGCGATCAATATGGGCCCGTGCCCTCCGGCCGAATCGGATGGACTCCCACCCGCGATTCGATATCCGGATCACCTTCGCTCGCCGGTCGAGCGCCGTCTTTGCCTCCAATATCCCCAACCTGATCATTTCCGCGGTTATCTTAGATGCGGCCTGCTGTGTCACGCCCATGCGCCGCGCTAGGTCCGAGATCGATCGATCGTGTTCGATCAGGTGTTGAACTACATCCCCGTGGCTTTCTCGGACCTGTCTGAAGCCTGCTCGCCGACAAGAACCAGAGGGCGCGTCTGATCGAGCAACTCGTCGGAAGAGAAACCAGCACAGATGGATTGACGCTACGATACTCACTCTCGGAACCGGATCTCGAAGTTCGTTCAAATCCAGGTCACGAAATCGCAACCCGGGGCACCCCGGCCGGTCACGACGAAGCTCCGGTCGCTCAATTGCGTTCGATTGCGCAGACTGGCTATTGTCCTTGGTGCCGAAGGCTCCACACACTCACCGTGCAGCCGGCACACTGTTGGACTCCCAGGGTTTTCAGTGACTGGTTCGCCGCGGCTCTCACGCGAAGGGCCTCGCCCTGCGAACCTGTGTGTTCAAGCAGATAAGAATAAGCAAGTTCTCCGGCGAGATACCGGATGTTGCCGGTTCCTACGGTTTGCCTCAAGATCTCGAGACCCCTGTCCATACTCCGCACAGCGCCCGTGAGGTCGTTATCCAATTCCTGCGCCTTGCCCAACAAGAGGTAAGACCAGCCGGTAGTGGTATTCGTCTCGCCGAATTGCTGTTCGCACTCCGCCACGGCTGTCGAGTACGCGGCGACGCCTTCATGAACATTTCCCATCGAAATCGCGAGCGATCCACTCGTGGCATCGATATCCGGTAGTATCGCTATTCCTGGCTTGTGTGCCAATTCAGCTTGAGTTCGGGCGGCCAGGAGCGTGTCTTTGGCTTTTTTGTATTTCTTCCGCTCGATCTCAAGCTCCGCGGTGTGCGAGTAAATTCTCGCCAGATCCGCGTGGTTCGACAGCTGCCTATCAACGTCGGCAGCTTCATGCAGGGCTCTCGAAGCTTTGTCCAGATCGGTTGTGGGAAGCCCCGCGTACAGATCGAGAGCTGAGGCGTAATCACTGGATCGGTCACCAGCCGCATCCATCAACCGAAGGGCCCGATCGAAGAAGCGCTGCGCGGACTGGAATTTTCCTTTCTCCTTGTATGCATAACCTAGTAACAGGTAGGCTCTGCCGCGTTGCGCAGCTGTGAGGTTCGGTAGGTTGACCGCGGATTCGAGAACGACAATGGCTTGATCCAGCTGTCCCTGTTGGATCAGATCAAACGGCTGTGACTGTGATTGTTGTTGCTGCCCGGCGGTTTGCGCCGACGCTGAAAAGAAGCTACAGATCGAAGAAAAAGACACGAAGAGTATGAGAACCCGTTTCATAGGGAATCCTCCACATGCAAAGATTTTGAGTTTTCTCGCCTGTAAGGTTGGGCCCTTGAGTCGCGGCCAAGTAGAGACGTGCAGTTTTGGTGATTTTGGGCAGAGACGCCCTTTTTATGAATGATGCCACAGACCTAATAAAGATCAGATGAGTTTTACGGGATTTGAAGCCGGGCAATACATTCTTGGCAAGGCCAAGATCTTCAACAAGTGACTTGGCGATTTTCCATTATTTCAAGATGACTGATGCATGTCCGCAGAGCCTCTACTCAGCTGTGCTCTGCACCTGGATTGCCCTCCAGTAGCTGGAGAATTTGGCTATGGCCCATTTTTCTCGCCCAAGCGATAGGCGCGGCCCAAAGCTCAGCGTTAGATTCTTCGACCAAAGCGCCGCGCTTGAGAAGCAATTCCGCCATCTCTAACCGTCCCCACCGGCAAGCCCACCCCAGCGGAGTGGACTTCAGGATGTCGTCGCGGAGGTCGGTGCGGGCGCCGTGATCCAGCAGGATCTCGGCAAAGCGTACCCGGCTGGCTTCATCGAGGCCGCCGCGTGCCGCGGTGAAGTGAAGCACAGTCGCACTTTTCCGACCGACATTGGCATCGACGCCGTACGTCAGCAACAGCTCGAGACTGCGGAAGTGGCCTTCGTTTGCCGCAGGATCGCCCGAAGCGCCACGCGGCGGCTGCATCAACACCCAGTGCCAGCGCGGATCGTCTTTGGCCAGGGTCATGTGCGGCAGTGCCATCGCAACGATCTCCGGACAGCCATGATCGGCCGCCGACCACAACAGCTCTTCAATCGTGTGCTCGTCAGGATTGTCTTCGAGCATCTGCTTCGCCATCGCGACGTCGTGGTTGTATGCCACAGTGTGCGGCTGCAGCTTCGCCCCGCGCTCAAGTAGAAGGCGCTTCAGCTCGCCGTCTTCGTGATGCAACGTATGACCTAGAGGCCAGCCAGAGGCATAGACATTCGCATTGGGGTCTGCGCCACGGTCGAGCAGCACACGCGCAATCTCTACCTGGTTGTTGCGTGCCGCATGCCACAGCGGGGCACCCCAGCTCAACGTTGGCTCTTCTAATTCCTCTAGCAGAACGCGCTCGTCACATCCGCGCCCAGATCGAGCAGCACTCGCACCACTGCTATCTGGTCGTGATTCACTGCCAGGGTGAGCAGGCCACCGTTGCGAGACGTACGCTTCAGCGGAGCAGGATCGGCGGCAATCACGGAGCGCACCTGCTCCACATCGCCGAGCGCGACGGCAGCAGCAATAGTCATCTCCGCGCCGTGATCGAGGAGTAACTTTGCAGTCTCGGGAAACCGCCGCCCGGAGTTGTCGTAGGGACCGGCGGCATCGGCTGCACGATCGAGCGGAGTATCGCCCCGAAGATCCTGCTTGCGAACGTTGGCCCGGCGTTCCAGCAGCCACTCCACCAGCTCCACATTCGCCATGTGCGCAGCGACGTGCAGCGGCATTGCGCCGTCGCGGTCACATGCCTGAATGAGCGACCGATCTTTTTCCAGCAGCCCAATGGCCGTGGCCGTATCGCCATGCACGATGGCCGCGCTGATCTGGTCCTGCACCGGGGAGACAGTGGCGTTGGGGCAGCTCATCTCCTCGCGGCGCAGACGCTCTTCTTCCTCGATGATGGCAACGATCTCTGGGAATCCGCGGTCGCGGGCCAGCACTAGCGCTGACGTTGCATCGCGGTGTGGAAAGACGCCCTTGTGCGCGTCGGCTCCAGCCTCCATCAGCAGCTTCACCATGGGCGCATCGCCGCGCATCACGGCGTAGTGCAGAGCACGACGCTCATCTCCGCCCGCTCCGTCCATCCCAACCAGCTCCGGCCGCAAGGCCAACATCGACCTCACCTGCGCCATGTCCCCCGCATTTACTGCATCAGTGAAGCGCGCAACGGTCGCGCCATCGACAAAGGCTTTGAGCTTCGGCCAGCTCTCAAAGCCATAGGCCCGGGCGAGCACCCGTTGCGCATCATTAAGAGCGAAATGGGAGGGATTTGGGTTGCGCTCGAACTGACGTACCTCAGCAACAGCAGCTAGCTCGCCAGAGCGAAATCGCTCAAGCAATTCTTTTGCTTGCTTCCTAAGCTGTTCGAGACTTGGATGTTTTGGAAGGAGGCGAGGGGACGCAGATGCGGAATGTGAATCGGACATGACAATCTCCCTTGATCGCTGCCCGGCGTCCGCGTAACGGGCTCAAAGAAGATGATAGGAGCGTGTTGGAGACATCTGTTGTCGATGGGCTCAGCCCTACCCGCGGACACGGAGGCGTCCGATACGCCAGTTCCAGTATAACGCCAGCAGTTTTCCAGATCATCTTGTTTGCGTTGATGCATGACTGAAATCCAGAAAACCGATTTAGATTGTTGACTTCAGGCCAAACCGCGTTTCCAGCCAGAAACCCGCTGGAAATTGATACTCGGCGATTAGGCGCTCATAGACGCAGAGATCGCCAGAACCAAAGCGCGCCTGCCGCGACCTATATCACCTTCAGGGTGCAAAGCAAACTGGCGCGACTGTCACGGTTCAACTCCGTTCGCAGTCTTCCTTTTCGGGAACACTTTGGCATCGGTAGGTGTCTAATAGCTATGTAGTATTCTATAGGCCGATAGCAGCGTCTCCGTTTGTCCGATGCTAACCATCCAGGGCCACAGGGGTCGGGTGACGAGGGGAAGTGATGCATAAACATTTGTGGTTTTCGCTAACGGCCAGCTTATTTGTCCAGTGTGCGATCGGTCAAACTGACGGCTCCGCGGCGCGTCACGAAAAGGCTGTGGAAGAAAATCTCCGCTACTTAGCCGTGATCAAAGGTCGTCCTGATCCAGGAATGTCATTGGAGGATCAGATGTTGCGTCTGCATGTGCCGGGTGTGAGTATCGCGGTGATTCACGACAAACGAATTGATTGGAGCAAGGGCTACGGGGTGGCGCGCCTCGGTGGACCGACTGTTTCTGCGTCGACCTTGTTTGGCGCTGCGTCCATGAGCAAGCCGGTGACCGCCATGGCTGTTCTTCGGCTTGTGCAGGAGGGCAAGATCGATCTCGACGTGGATGTAAACACCTATCTGAAGAGATGGAAGATTCCGGCCAATGAGTACACCAAGAACCATCCCGTCACGGTTCGGGAGCTGCTAAGCCATACCTCGGGCATCGGAACACATAATGGCATGATCTACGATCCGGATAAGGGCGTGCCGTCCATGCTTGAAGTGTTGGACGGAAAGCCCCCGGCAACGACAACTCCAGTTCGCGTGGATTCGGAGCCGGGTAAAAAGTATGCGTACGCCAATGGCGGGTACATGATCCTCGAACTCTTGATTACCGAGCTTACGGGTAAGTCTTTCGCAGAAGCCATGAGAGAGTTAGTGTTGGCGCCTATTGGAATGATACACAGCACCTATGAAGCATCGCTGTCTCCCGCGAAAGCAGCGGCCGCGGCAATGGCCTACGACGAGAGTGGGACGAGCGGAACCGCGGCTGCACATTTTGTCGAGCCAAACGCAGCGGCCGGCGGATTGTGGACCACAGCCACCGACTATGCAAAGTTTGTGATCGAGCTGCAGAAGGCGTACGCGGGAGAATCTCACCGCGTGCTCGATCAGAAGATGGCACAGATGATGGTGACTGCAGGCCTGGGGCCATCGGAGAGCATCCGGTGGGGTTTGGGCGTACGCGTAGGAGGAACCCAGCCGCATATCTACTTCGAGCATGGCGGGTCTGCAGTCTTTCAATGCGACATGGTGGGGTATCCCACGGGAGACGGAGTGGTCGTGTTCACCAACGGCGGTGGGGGCGGCTCGCTCTCCGACCAGATTGTCCGGAGTGTTGCGCAAGCTTACGCGTGGCCGGATTTCCAGCCGCTTGAGCATACAGTGGTACCCGTGGATCCATCGAAGTTCGGGCACTATGTTGGAACCTACGATTTCATCAAAGTCACCCAGGATGGGAGCCATCTAATGGCCGAGATCCCGCTCGGATCAAAGGCGCAGGAGTTATTTCCGGAGTCCGAGACCCAATACTTCCTTCGCGATGTCCCAACGCGCGTAATCTTCGACGTGAACCCGGATGGAAGCGTTACGGGGCTAGAGTTCATCACCACCTACGTTCAATGGCACAGGGAAAAGACCCCATAGACCTCTCAGTCTCTGGGGTCCACCGCCAGAACTTCGTCGGCCCGTTCGAGAAGTATGGATTTAAGTTGTTGCGAACAGGGCAAATCACGTTTCCAGACCTCCAGAGCGTGGAAACGCGGCTTGGCGATTTCGCATAAAGCGAGAATTCCTCTCCGTGGCAACGGGTCGGTCATCATCAGTCCAATAGGATCGTCGTTGGTCGGCAACGGTACTTCTATACCCGACTGCATCACCTTTGAAAACGAAGTTGCCCTGTAGAGCAGGCTAGGTTGGTGCTCAAATCGACCTAGCCCACTATCTACCCGATGCTGCGCTCGGTGGTCACACGATTAAGCTGAGCCTAGTGATTGGCGCGGCCCAGCTGGTCTTGAAGCAGCTTCCGAGCAGACTCCGGCAGCTGAAGCTTCGTGCCATCGCTCTTGTTGTCTGGTTGCAGATAAGACCCGTCGCCATCCTCTTCACACCACTGGTTAGTACTTGTGTGCCTGCATGGTGTGGCGAGAAAGCCGTGAATCTCCTGAGTGATGAGATCGAAACCGAAGCCTGTAATCTGGCCGGAATCGTTGATGCTGTTGGCAAGCAGGGGAATAAACTGCGTGTCAGGGGAAAGAAGTGTGCTAAGGGGGGTCAGTACGCCTTTCTTCCAAAGGAAGGGATGCGAGTCGCCAGTGAGCAGATCACCGTTGACCGAACCCCCGACGACTTCATCTTCGCTGTTAATGCCGAGTCCGGCGCTGTTTGTGTCACCCTCGAGTCGGCCCAGATCCACCATGCCGGTCTCCCTCGTCCAGATGAAAGCTTCATCGTTCATGTTGCCAGAGCGAACCGCGGTCCCGACCACATGGTTCCGATTGTTGACGGCGAAGGCAATATTCCCAATCCCACGTATTGCGGGGTTGGCCTTTCCACCAAAATCGCCGAGATCGTGTGGCGTGCCGTACTGATCCCAGAGCACGGCATGAGCGCCGCCTGCAAAAGGAGGAAGCTGGGTATCGGAGCAATGGCCAGTCGTACCGACCGCCACGCCGTTGTCGTTGATCCAGAAAGCCTCACCAACTGTGTCGCCTGCGAGCGGCTTGAGTTCGTGGGCCTTTCCTTGCCTTCCGTCCCATACCACTGCCTCGTAATCCAGAACCTGCGGTCCGCTGCCGTTGATGGCGACGCCAGCGGAGCAGTCGGGGTCACGCTTCCCAATCTCGGAGATGCCAGGAATGTCTCCCCGATTGTTGACGTTGTTGCCCGCCGTGCCATTGTTGCCGCCTAGCAGCGGAAGCTGTGTCATGGTGCCAAATTGCCAGAGAAACGGCTTGCACTTCAGCCCCGTGCCATAGGAGCAGAAGTTCTCATTGTTGGGATCTGAGGCTTTCGTCTCCGCTTGGCCCGCCACCTGTCCCCGGTCGTTGATGCCGAACACGCCGTTATTGGGCCCTCCCAGCCCCGGTACGCCGATGTCCAGTTTGGATCCCCGGAACCATAGCGCCGCGTGCTGGCTTCCATCTGCAACGGTGGAGACGCCGCCCACCAAGCCCCATTTCGCGAGAGCGCCCGCCTGGCTGAACGAGCCGCCCGGTAAAGTACCAAGATCACGAAGCGTATATCGAGGAACGTGTACTGCGTTTGACTGTTCTGGTTGCTGTGCGACCATATTGGCCGACATCACGAGCACCGCCGAAATGGCTGCGCCGCCGATCCTGCTTGATAGCTGAAAGTTCATTTGGTCTCCATTGCCGAGATTCTGGTGCTATTCTTTGGCGCAGGCTTCAGAAGCACCATGTGCAGGACGTGACTTGTGGGTGACTTCAACGTGATTTCGTCTCGCAACCGCGCATCTCTTGCGTGTAGATCTCGTAACGGCAGCCGTTTCGGGATCTACACGCTGCCGGAGCTCGCTTCATGGTGAGCGAGCTTCGAGGAATAGCCCTCCGTTTTGGTCCCTTCGAGTTGGATACCCGCTCCGCCGAACTCCGCAACCTCGGCCAAAAGGTCCCACTTCAGGAGCAGCCTTTCCAGATCCTGTGCCTGTTGACCGCCTCCCCCGGCGAGCTTGTCACGCGCGAAGACATTCGCCGCCGCCTCTGGCCCGATAACACGATCGTCGAATTTGAAAATGCCATCAACGCCGCGATCAAAAAGCTGCGCATCGCCCTCGCAGATTCGGCCGACGAGCCGCGCTACATCGAAACCGTCAAGCGCCGGGGATACCGCCTCATGGTGCCGGTCGAGCCCCTGCTGGCGGTCAGCAATATTCCGCAGGGAGCAGAACCCGTAGAGGCCTTGAGCCTCGAGTCAACGGCAATCCAGCCAACACCGGCCCCTGCAACAGCAAGACATTGGAAGGTCGCTGCCGGAGCCGCCATAGTGATCGGCTGCCTGGCAACGGGTTATGCCTATATTCGAAGGCCCACTTTGCATCCTCGCAACTTGGCCGGCAGAGACAAGATTGTGCTCGCCGACTTCTTAAATCGCACTGGTGATCCGGTCTTCGATGGCACGCTTCGCCAGGGCCTCCGCGTACAACTGGAACAATCGCCAGTCCTGAGCCTGATCTCCGATGAGCGCATGCAGCAGGCTCTGCACTTGATGGGTCAAGCGGAAGACGCGCCGCTCACGCCGGAGACCGCTCGTCAAATTTGCGCACGAACCGGAGGCGCAGCCGTCGTCGATGGCTCCGTCACCAGCATCGGAAGCAGATACGTGCTGGGGCTGCGCGCCAGGGATTGTCGCTCGGGCGAAATTCTGGCCGAAGAACAATCCGAAGCAGCAGGAAAAGAGGGAGTCCTCAACGCTCTCGGACAAATCGCCGTCAATCTCCGCACCCGCATGGGAGAAACGCAGTCGACGATAAACAGGTACTCAACACCGCTTGCCCAGGCCACAACTAGTTCTCTCGATGCACTCAAGGCTTACAGCGAAGGCTTCAGAGTTCTCTCCTCAAGCGGCTCGGCGGCCGCACTGCCTTTCTTCAAACATGCCATCGACATCGATCCTGGGTTTGCGATGGCCTATGCGCACCTTGGGATTGTTTACACCAGCATGGGTGAATCCGAACTTGCTTTAAAAAGCATTCAGCGAGCCTATGAGTTGCATGGCCACGTCAGTGAACCAGAGAAGTTCTTTATCTCCGTTTCTTATCATGAGCAGGTGACAGGAAACCTGGAACTTGCGCAACAGGTCTGCGAAGCCTGGGCACAGACATATCCCGAGGCCATGGAGCCGCACGGTTTTCTCTCCGGAGGTATCTATCCCGTGATCGGCAGGTACGACAAGTCAGGCGAACACGGCCTTAAAACCATCGAGCTCGATCCGGACTTCGCCATCGGCTATAACATCACCGCCCTGAGCTACATCGTGCGCGACCGTCTCCCCGAGGCGGAGAACACACTCCGTCAGGCGAAAGATCGAAAGCTTGATATCCCCGACTTCTTCGTCGACCGATTCGAGATAGCGTTTCTCAAGAATGATCAGGCAGCGATGGATCGCGAACTATCTTTAAGCCAAGGTCTTTCGGGAGTCGAAGATCTCTTGTTCAATCAGTCTGCCTTCAGCTTCGCCTACATGGGGCATCTCCAACAAGCTCGGCGCCGTTCAACCAATGCCGCTGTCATCGCAGGGCAGTCAGGCCAGACGGAGCGAGCCGCCTTGTTTGAGGCCGGCGAAGCGGTCAGAGAAGCCCTCTTCGGCAATGCTGCCGAGGCCGGCAAAACAGCGCGCGATGCGCTGAAGCATGGCAGGGATAAGGAAGTTGAGTACGGTGCAGCCTTCGCGTTCGTTCTCGCCGGTGATGCCCCTCAGTCGAAAATGATCGCCGACCAGTTAGAGAAGCGGTATCCCGAAGATACGTCGGTGAAGTTCAGCTACATGCCGACACTGCGGGCACTTCTCGCGTTGCACATCAATGACCCCGCAAAGGCGATCGACTCCCTGCAGATCGCCACTCCCCATGAGCTCGGAACTCCGCAGAGCGCCGACTACGGTTTCTTCGGCGCTCTGTATCCCGTCTATGCGCGCGGCGAAGCATTTCTCGCCGCTCGTCAAGGCATCGAAGCCGCCGCCGAATTCCAGAAGATTATCGATCATCCGGGCGTCGTGGTGAACGATCCGATCGGTGCCCTGGCCCACCTGCAATTAGCGCGAGCCCAGGTCCTCGCCGGCGACAGGCTCAAGGCGAAAGCCGCGTACCAGCACTTCCTTACTCTCTGGAAAAGCGCAGACCCCGACATTCCCATCCTGAAGCAAGCTAGAATCGAGTTCGCGAGCCTGCACTAATCTCTCTTGACTCGCTGCATGTAGCAAATAAGAAAAAGTGCCCGGGGTCGGTTCGATTGGCCTCGAAGACTACACAGCCAGCGGCCCGTCGGTGGTTCAAGTGCAGACTTCAGGCCAAACCACTCATCGACATCCGCTTACGTTCGATTGTCGGGATGACTCCTCGAAAACGCCCATGTCGCCGCGAACCAGTCTGGTTTGTTATGCGGCCAGGACCGCGGCTGGAGCCGGGCCCGGGTCCCATGGCTCTGGAATCAAGGGGACCAATCGAGTGATCTGCTCCGATCCGCAGAGTCCACAGCGCTGCCTGGCCGAAGTCGAGACTGTTTGGCAGTTTTCGCAATAGACGGCCTTCTCCACAGGAATGGCGACCAAGCCTGCCTCGCGGCGAATCATCACTACGTTGCGCATAAGACCTCCAGCGGGTCCAAGGTGGAAGTTCGTGCGATCAGGCGGCGGTTCGGGCCGCCTCGCGTTCAAGCTCAGCCACCAGAGTCTTGAGGCTTTCGAGTCTGGGAATCGTCGTCATGGACTCGATTCGCAACCTATCAAGGATCGCAATGAAGGATGTCTCACCAATCTGGTCGGCGAGAGAGTGTGCCTTGCTAAATCCGCGGGAGGCTCTCTCCATCGCCTCGGCAACATTGTCTTGCAACTGTGCATTCGGAATGGCGTTTGCTCGGCGTGCATGCGCGACGCGCCAGAGGATCTCCCCATAGATTGGATCTCCCAGGATCCGCCGAAATCCCTCAATCTTCACCGTTGTCATCTGATCGATCGGCCCCCGTTGCGCCGCCGGGGGGTGTGAGCCAGATGCAGGATGGCTCTTTGCGGGCACGCTCCCTTTGGGCAGCGCCCAGTTCGGGAGCTTTGGGAATTGGACGGGCTGGCGATATTCGTTGAGCGGCACCCACATTTCGGCGAAGTTGTACAGGTAGCGTCCCAGGCCGTAACAACTCGCGGCCCGTTTGAACGCCTGCGCTTCCGCCGTCGTCATTGCATTCTGTTCATCAGCCCATTCCTCTCCACTGCCCGTATGACAACCCAAGCCGGTGATCGTCAACGTGCAGGTCACCAGCACCTTGCCCGTCTGGATGAGCTTGTCCCGTCGCTTCCGGGTAACAGACGAAACCGTCGAGACCTGGTAGCTACGGGTCCAGCCCGAAGGAGTAAAGAGTTGGTTCAGCCTGTCGGTGTACGCCCGCGGATCAGCATATGCGATGACCGCTCCACGGCTGCCATCCCGATTTGTGTGCGTGACGCGCCACTTGATCTCCGAAGGATCAAAGGGCTCCGCCAGTTGCGTGAACTGAGTGTCCGGTTCTGGGTTCGGCTTCACATCTTCCGTTGTCATCGTCGTATCTCCTCAAATAGAAATGGCGCTTCGAAGAGCGCCTCAGTCGCCGTCGTGAAAGTCCATTGAAAGGGTTTTACGCGGTTTTCCGCAGTGTTCAGGTTGCTAGCCCAAGTGGCTGCAAACACTGTGCAATATGTGGCATTCTGGCTGTTCGGTTTCATTGTTGCCGCTGATATGAGGAGGGGCATAAGCTGAGCGGGATGCGTTTGGGACGATTCTCGGCCCGGCGGTGCGGTGCCTCTTTGGGCAATCCGCAGGATGCGGATGAGAGCGCGAGTGGCTGAATTGACTGATTCCAAACGAAGGGTATGGGATGTCGAACCACTTCAGTGAGCAAAGTCAAATTCTCCCTTACTCTCGCAAGCGAATCCTCGTGATCGGTGGGAACGGCTTCATCGGTCGATATCTGGTGCAACAACTGTGCGATTCCGGACACGAATTAACGGTTTTGCAACGCAGCGCCGATGGGTCCCCGCAGTGCCGGGGTACTTGCGATCCGGGGAGATCGGAACCGCCTTTCCGAATGCCGAACGCAAATCCAGCGATTCTCGCCGGACGTGATCATCGACTTGATCCTTAGCTCCGGAGAGCAGGCGCGGCAGCTTATGGACGAGTCCCGCGAATTTGTGAGGCGTGTGGTTGCGATCAGCAGCATGGACGTTTACCGCGCGTGGGGCGTAGTACACGGAAGCGAAACAGGACCCTTAGAGCCGTTACCACTGACCGAAGACTCACCGCTCCGGACCGTTCGACAGCTTACCCGCCAGAGACGGTAAAGATGCTGCAGAGCACATTTACCCGGCTTGATGACCATTACGACAAAATCGCGGTCGAAGAGGTAATCATGAGTAGTTTCTTCGTCTCGGGAACGGTGGTACGGCTGCCGATGGTATACGGTCCGGGCGATCGCCTGCATAGATTCTTTCCGCTGGTGAAACGCTTCGCTGACGGAAGACCCGCCATACTGCTTTCAGAAGAGTTGGCCGCTTGGCGTGGACCGCGGGGATATGTGGAGAACGTTGCCAATGCGATCGAACTTGCCGCTACATCGGACCAAGCGGCTGGACGTGTCTACAACATTTGCCAGGAACCTACGTTGTCGGAACTGGCATGGCAGAAGATGATTGCAAAGCGGGTGGGATGGAATGGGAGGTTCGTGGTGCTGCCGGGAGAGCAAACTCCAAAGCACCTTTTGCAGCCCGGCAATGCAGCGCAGCATGTTGTGGCCAGCTCTGAGCGCATTCGGGCCGAACTTGGATACAGAGAATCAGTGGAAATAGGCGAAGCGATAAACAGAACCGTCGCATCGGAGCGGAAACACCCGCCTAGCATCGTTGAGCCGCAGCAGTTCAATTACGATGCCGAAGAAGCGGCCCTCGCCGGTGAGAGATAAGGAAAGTTGTAATCCGACCACCGGCAGATTGCATCTTGTAGCCGGTTGTGAGCCGCCGGTAGTGTCCTAGTTCTGCGTTGCTGCCTCTTTACGAGGGGCTATTTTTTTGAAAAGGAAGACGATTTTACGGGTTCCAACTTGGGGCACCATCCTCGCTACGCGCCATCCCAGTTGATGTTTTACGTCGAGATATTTTCTAGCTTCGCTAATTGTCCAGGCATGAATCTCGTAATGACGAGGGATGAATTCTGGCATGGGATTCCTCCTGTTTCCCAGTAGGTATGATGCTAGGACTTCGACGTAAATTGCATCGGAGTGGCTTCACTTTTTGCACCTGATTGTCCGTATAATTCTGCCACGTGCCGAGTCTTTATTTCACCTGCCCGCATTGCGGCAAAACTCTATTGGCTCATTTTGAAGCGCAAGCCGCCGAGGATGATCCCGCTGCAACTGTGCCCATTGAATGCCCTAAACAGTATGGGATGGGATGCGGCTGGAGGGGTTCTCTCCCGATATCGCAGGGACGACCGCTGCGATGATGCCATTGGTTAGCAGCAACGCACTCTTAGGACACCACCTGAGCCGCTCGCCTTACCGATACGCCTGGTACAATCCGACCGCCGACGCCCCAAAATAACAATGATGTTCCGGTGAAAACTGGACACTGGTGCTAGCCCTGCTCTACTGAAGCCGAATCGGCGATAACTGGACACGAGGTGTACTTGGAATCTGGTTGTGTGCGCAAGTCGCGCCGGCCGTAGGCCGGAGTGACTTGCGCACACAACCAGACAAGAAATCGAATGCTCTCATCCATAGAGGGGAGAAAGGAAACTGAACACTCGCTCAAAACCCCGATTTAGAACGGAATATCGTCCGCCGTGATGCCCTGATCGGAGTACTCCTCGCCATTCGCAGGTTGCGCATGACCAAAGCCGACGCTTCCCGCTCGGGCATGACTTCTCCCATTGGAGGCCCGGCCTTCGTCTCCGGGTCGACCGCCCAGCAGTGTGAGGTCATGGACGAGAATCTCGGTTCGGTACTTCTTCTGGCCAGATTCCCGGTCATCCCACGTGCGGGTCTGAATCTTGCCCTCGATCAAAAGCTGCGAGCCTTTCCTCACATAATCGCGAATGATCTCGGCGGTGCGGTTGAAAGCGACGAGGTTGTGCCACTCCGTCCTGTCCTGCCAGTTTCCCTGGCCGTCCTTTTGGCGGTCGGCAGTGGCGAGTGAGAATGAAGCAACGATGGTCCCGCCGTTTGTAGAACGGATCTCGGGGTCCTTGCCCACATGGCCTAGCAAGATTGCTTTGTTGACACCTTTTGACATAGCCGTGCTCCTTTTGCTGAGGGTTCAGCTGCGCACGTGTTCGAGCGCAGCTGCTCGAGAGATTTCGACGTAGTCTCCGTTGAGGTACCGGTAAAATCTCTCTGAGTTCCGCCCAATGTTGAGGTAACGCCGCGTAAACCGATGCTTATAGAGCTCGATCTCTCCGGCGCAGCCCATATACATAAAGTTCTCCAGTTCCTTGGCCGGAACAGCACACTCAAGCGGAGCCCAATTCGGTTCGCCGACGGTAACCGCAACTTGATTGGGGTCTGTCATGCTAGTTGTCCCTTGTTCGTGATTGACCACGGTTGGGGGCACTCCGACGTGCGTGTGTTTGCAACCGATGCAGCAGGCGGCCGCTGTTGTCTTTCGGATCGCATCTTCAAACGATGGTGGGTAAGTCAGGGCTTCGCCGGCACGGCTATAAAAGATTGGAGCCAGCCTCCCGCGGAGCGCCCGATGTTCTTCCTTCCAGAGATCAACCGAGAGAACTCCATCCCTTCCACGAAAGAGCGACCTCGAGACTATCTGTGGGCGCGCTCGTTCCGGAACGCGCGACAAAGTATGGAACGTGATCGCTAGCTCCCAGGTCCGTTCGCTGCGAAGCATCTCAATGCGCACCATGCTTTCCGCCAGTAAGATGGCATGACGGCCATTCACGGCAATCGAGTGGATGGACTGAAGCCACGGCAGCGGCGACCCATTCTCCGCGACGAAAGCGCAGGCTCTCCCCATGTCGGAGACTGCGCCGCCCGATTCCACGCCGCGCAGTACATAGCGCCTGGCCAGGTGTTGGTGTTCCAGCGAGACTCCGGGCGCGCAGTAGATGCCGCGCTTTTGGAGCGCCTTGAGCGTGCCGAGCGGGAGTACGAGTCCATGACTAGATGCTGCACGTGGGGGCTTCGGTTTTTTCAAGACGTTTGTCATTCTCGCTCCCTAAACCATCGCGCGCTTTCGGATGGGTTGACCGAGCGCGGCGCGGATCTCCTCTTTGGTGCAGCCAGCCCAACATTTGTAGAAGCGGGGATCCTTGATCTGGATGGCGAGGTTATCGCCTGTGCGGTCGCGCCCGACTCCTGCGCAGGAGGGACATCTTGCCCACCAGTTCCGGCTGTCCTTGCGCGTCGTCCGGACGTAGTCGAGAATCCGGAACTCTGGGTAGCGGGGAGATGAAACGGGTGGAGTGTACGGGGCCAGCGACACCGGCCTGTAAGCTTCGGGCAGACTCATCCCCTCAATAAATGTCCTGAGCTCAGCCTCCGTGAGCTTTGTCAACCTGTCGACATAGGCAAGCTGCGCTTCCGGAGTGGGCTCGGCTTCGTAAAACCAGTAGCGCCGATCCGTCTTCCGGTGCACGCCGAGCGGGGCGCGGATCGCGTTACCGTACTCTCCGTCTTCGACCCGGTCCTGGCGCGGGAAGACTTCTATGCCTTCCTTCAGACCACCACCTTTGACCGGAACGCCCAGCCGGAGCGCCAGGTTGTAGACATAGATCCGGCACTCGGACGCCAGCAACGGCTCGGCGCCGAAGATCCACAGATGACCGCCACGGCGCGATTGTTCCAGGGCAGCATCCACTCCATCCTGCTTGAGTTCCCATTGCAGTTGAAACAGGGACTCCAAAGCTCCATCGAAATCGGCGTCAATTGCGACCCACTTCGAGCGCTGCGTTTCCGGATTGATCCCGTACAGACTGATGGTGATGTCGCCGTTGAGGTGCATGCGTGCCACGCCATCATCAAGCGGCTTTGGTTCTTTGGTCTTCCAATCCCGTGCCGGGTAATAGGGAACAGAACCGTTCGGCAGAGGTCGCTCTCCCTGAATTGCGTAAGCACGCCGGTTCACGAACAGTCGTATGAAGTTGCTTGCCGTTTCCCGGTTTACACAGAATTTGGCATACATGGTGTTCTGCCTCCTTCATCCGCTGTGTGGTTGTATCCCGGGTCCAAAACTCGGTCAAATTTCGAAAAAGCGGCGAGCGAAACGCGCTTATCGCCTGAGTTTGCTCGCCGTTTCCCGTTGCGGACGCTACGATGCTGCACTCCTTGGTACCGCGACGATCTTCACGAATTTTGTCGCGCTGACAGGAACAGCAGGCGTCGGGTTAGGGGTCGAGTGGCAGTGGTTTCTGTCTGGCGCGGACCAGGCGGACGACTGGACCCTGGCAATCGCGCGGTTGATCGAGCGAATACGACTTGCGGACAGACGCATGGCGGCTCCTCTTGGAGTTGGGATGGAATTCATTGTTGGGGCTGTAACGAGGTGGGCTAGGGGTTGGCTGGCTGGAACTCGGTTAGCAGCAGGCCGGGCTGCTCGACCAATCGGAAGAGGTCGTACTCGGAGAACGCGCGGTCGAACTTCTCCGAAGTGAACCGGTCCTCGCAATCTTCGAACGACAGCATGTACCATTGCTCGCGCTGCCGATCGAAGAGGTAGATTGCCCCCGACGCACGGTCGTCCGGGACCATCTGGAGGAGCAGGACACCCTTTCGGGTCTCGATCCAACGCGTAGCGACGGCTTCCCCAAGTTCCAGGAACATCGTGACCGTTTGTTCGATTGAGCCCGCGGCCCGGTCCCGCCAACTGAACATCTTGTAGGCGGACATCTTTCCTAAGCTGGATTGCATGGCAATTCTCCTTCCTTCTGAGTAGAGGTTGACGGGACGGATAGTTGGTTATCGTGCCCGGCCCTTCAGTGTGAGGAACCACATCCGAGCGAGCGATCCGAGCAGGGCTGCGAACAGCAAAGTCACTCCGACCTGCTGAAGCGCGTCGTGTACTGTCACTAGATAGAGCGTTCGAGCGTACCTTGCGACGATGATCGTGTTGAACGCGGTCTGCACAAGGCAGATCGCCAGGCGACGCCGGAAGTGGTCCGTGGGAGATGCTGCTTCCACCGCTTGAGTGGAGGCGACGGAGTCAGAGTTGGGCATGGCGATTTCTTCCTTTCGTGGCACGAGTACCGGATGGCGTTCGTGAAAAATGCGAACGGGTGGCCGCGACCCACACCACCCATCAAGGGCGAGCTATGCGCTTGCTTCGGGAATTGGCTTGTTTAGGAGCGGGAACTGAGAGCGAGTTCTGCTTTCACCAGCAGATCTCTGCTAGCGTGCTTCCTCAACAGGCGTTCAAGTATCAGTCTCACTCTCATGCGTTCTTCTATCCTCAACTCCTTCCCGTCACCTCAAAATTGCCATGTCTACAAGGGGATAGTCAGAAAGGAAGTTCTTGAGAGGTCATGACTTAGAGGGTGCCGATTCCGTTCAATAACGAGGCAAAGGAGGTCAAAGCAACGGCAATGAAACGCCAATGCGACGTAAATACAACCACAATGGACAGTCGAAGGAATGGCTCGCCATGCAGAATGGCAATTACGGATTCCGTAATCCTAGGAGTTCGCGGAAAGGCACAATTTCTGAGCTCTCCGTGTTGGTCAGAGTGCGCGTTTCGAGGAGAGAATGGCGGAATGTCTCGCTGAGTGCGAAGCCGATCCGTCTGCGAGTCGCGCGCAATTCCATGGCGAGCAAATACAAAATATCGTCACTTGCCGTTAAGTACAAGACCGTATCACTGGTCTTGTCTCTATCAAGAGCCTCGCGAATTGCGTCATATCGGGACGCGGACTTCGCGCTTCTCTCGTATTCGATCCCGATACTTCGTGTGCATCCGTCGACTTCGATCGCCGCGACGGCGTCATAGTCTTTGGTCGTTCCGTTGGCGGCAACAAGGTTCCGGGAGGTGATCTCCACGTCACTCTTCCACGAACGAAGCAACCCTGATCGGGCAAGAGCCAGACGGATATTGACCAACTCCAGCGCGTGAGCGACCTTTGACGGATGGAGAATCTGCTCCGTGTCACTGGGCAACGAGACCAGGTAATGCCCGCGCGACTCAAGACATTCAAGGCCCTGCTGGGTAATTCCATAGACAGGCTTACCCAGAAACCGCTGTCCATTCAGCCTCGCGATCAGCCCGACTTTTTCGAGCCGTGTCACCCGCCAGCGCAAAGAGCGAACGATCGCCGCCAGCATCTCGCGCGATAGCAACTCGCGAAGCTGATCGAAACAGATCGCGCGCGAGTTCCGGACGTGGAGCAGAACTGGCACATCGCATGTTTCGGACAGAGCGATATACCCCTTGTAATACCTCACGGGAGCACTCCTTCGGTGACTTCGTTGAGTCGGATTCGGCATTCAGCCTGAACAACCTGCCACCGTCCCAAGTCGCTCTCGACCCAATCTCCAGGGCCGAACAGCAACATTGCTTCGTACCTTTCACTGCGCAGGCTGATCGAAATTGGCCGGACTCCAGCCGATTTCCAACCGGGTTTAGCGAACTGGATTGCGCCATGCTCCGCAGATTTGAGGGTGACCAGATAGGCATCTGGCATCATCTCGCCGGTGCGTCGCTCGAATAGCAAATGCATCTTTCCGGCGAACTGACGTGGCGCAGAGCAAAGAAATGTCTTGCCGAGCGTGCGCAACGGGAACTCTGGATCAAATCCACTCTTCGCGTTGAAGCGAATTTGTCCAGGGAAAATTGCGCTGTGATGGAGACGTCTTCCCGACATCACGGCGGCAGCGTTGAAGTAGGCCGCCCTTCGCCGGAAGCAGAACGGATCGCTCGTGTCGTGTGAACGCATGGCCCACCAGTTTGTCCCGAAGCCGATTACGCGGATGTACATGCCTCCAACTCCGCCATAAGCATTCCCAGGACAGCGCGCGTTTGGGCCATTCGCTCGGGTCCTCGAAGGTAGTGAAGGAACCAAATACGCTCGAAAGCGAGACTGGGAAGCGCAAGATTTTCGTCGTGAAAAAGGGTGAGAAGCCGATCCAATTCGACCATTGCTCGAGTGAAGACGATTGCCTCTGGGCTTTGTGTCCCGAGTTCCTGAAGGAGATACTCGTCCCATTCCTCGGCAACCGAGCGGTCGGATACACCTCTTTTGTAAACAGTCCAGAGCGCGAAATAGCGGTTCTTCTTCGCAACATGGCTGAACAGTTCCTCAATTTCTTTGCGCGGAGATGCCGGCGCCTTCCGATCATCGATTGAAGTTATCGACCGCGCCCGATTGAACAGATGCATCGTGAGGCTTCTGAAGATCAGGTCGTTCAGGGCCTCCAACGCGGGTGTCCGCTCGGGGTCGTGCATTGTCTCGATACGTTGCAGCTCCTCTGTAAATTGAGTTGGGAACGAAAGTTCCTGCATCCGGTAGAACCTCCGAAAGAGCTCCATGCGGCCGACAGCAAGCGCATAAGGTTGCTCCAGGATGGGAATCTCCCTACGGACATGCGCGAGCCAATCATCATGGCTTCCGAAATTGGATGGTCTTTTTCTGATCATTCTGGCCTTCTTATGCGCCTTTCAGAGTTGCATTACGGCGCCGCTCCTGGTCGAGCAAAACAGTCGTTTGATTCAGGCGCTGCTTCAGATTCTGTTCGCTGTTCTGCAACGCTTCAACACGCCGCCGCAGCAAGAGATTGCTTTGTTGCACGCTCGCTGCGGTCGCATCCGGCGCGACGGCGGCAATCTTCTCTGCCTCCGCTGGCGTAATCCCTTTGCTGTCCGCCAATGTGCGAACGCTCCTTGTCAAGCTCCCGTTCGTATCGCTTTCCTGTTCCGAGGGCCTTGATTTGTGGGATAGAGTTGCTTCAGCCTCGGCGTTATGCGCTTCGACCAGCTGATTAAACTGCTGGGTCCGACGCTCTATCTCGATCCTGTCGCTGACACGGCCGTTCCATACTTGCGCGATGAGAGACGCTGCGATGAGTCCGCGCTTGTCCATGGCGCGCCATTGGAGAAGAACAACTGCGACCAGCCCGCTGAGCAACAGAAGCGTCACCACATTCGACCAGAAGTAGAGATCGTCGATTGTGTATCCGACAAGGGCGCTCCGCGCGGACTCGATCGACGCGCCGTAGTTCTTATCGTGTGGATTGAACTTGCCTAAAGCGTAGTCAAAGAGTCCCTGGCGTCTGGGCGCCGACTGCGCGGTTCGAATGTCTGGCTCGTTCGGAGTCTGACCGACAAATTGGCCGGCCACGCAGCAACATGCGATCGCGATAAGTACCCATCGGATGACGGCTGAACTTCGCATCTTCAATCTCCACCTGCCTCTCCGAGAAACAATCCTGCCGTTCTCCTGCGCCGTTGCTTCCGGTTCTCCGCCTCTTTGAAGCGGAGATTCACTCCGATCTCAGGGTCGAAATAGCTGTGCATCTTCGGATAGAGGGAAGGCTCAAGGCCCTCCACCTGGAACCGAGGAACACGCCGCACGTGCAAATGGGAGTAGCGGGTACCTTCGCGGCTGTCCACCATCAGGATCTCCATCTGGCCGACAGGCAGGTTCTTGATGTGGTCCTCGCGCGCACGCGTTTCCTTGATGTCGCTCTCGCTGCCAGTTCCGGTCTCTGTATATTTGGTCGAAAAAATCCCGGTTCTACGCACCGACAGGCTGCGACGCTTGCTCGCAATTCGGGAAGATGCCTTCAAAAACCACTGGGCCGTGTGTTCCTCCGATACGTTCATAATCATCTTCGTTCCCGGAGCGGACGACACTTCGTCCGCAAACGCTTGGCTCACACGCTGCAATTGGGGAATGCTCTGAAACGAAAACAGGAATGAGACGCGCGCCCCGCGCGCCGTCTGAAGCACCTGTGTAAACCCGGGATAGGCGAACGGCGAAAACTCATCGAGGATCACCGAGAGCATGGGCTCGTCTACATTCCGGTCGCTGGCTGGCTGTGCGTAACGCTTACCTACCATCAACTGGATGTTCTGGAGCAGGATCTTTCCCAAGGCTTCGACCGCACGCTGATTGCGGTTGGCGTTGAGGGAGACAAATAGGATCAGGTCGTTTTCGAGCACATCGTCGAGCGTAAGCAGGTCCTGATAGGAGCTGGTAACAATCGACAGTTCGTCCTCCAGGAAGCTCAAAAGTTCATTCAAAAGCCCCTGAATCTTCTCTACCCGTTCACGGTCCGCAAGCGATCGCTGAAGCATTTTGACCGACATCTCAAAGTTCAACCGCTTCTGCATGGAGATACCAGCCACTGAGGCCAGGCGCGCCTTCGCAATCCCGATCTGTTCCTCCAGCACCTTCTCATCAAGCGCCATCACCAGCACGTCGTAGACGTTGAACAGCTTTCCGGTGTACTGGAGTATGCGGACAAGATCCGAAAGGTATGCCTCCTGGTGTCCCTTAAAGAAGTCTTCGCGCAGCCCGAAGGACCGGAAAATGAAATTCACGTGCTCCTGGTAAGCATCCTCGAGTGCATAAAACGGGTTGTATCGCGCCGATTCCGCGGGGTGGGTTGGATCGATCACTCGCAGATCTTGCAGGCGACCGGCAGCCTCTATATGCGGCAGAAGGCGATGAAGAAACTCCCGTTCTCCCTTGCCGTCAAAGATGATCATCGGCATTTTGCGCGCGCCGAAGCGGCGCATTACATCCTGCGCGATGATGTTTTCGAGAAACGTTGATTTGCCAGAACCCGTGCCGCCCACGATAATACCGTGCTTCATTCGCACGATATCGGGCCAGAGCCAGGGCTCCTTGTGCACGTTGTATCCGAGCAATGTAGCTTCGCCTTGATTGATGTGACGAACTGTTGCCACGTCTTTCGATGCTGGAATTAGGATGGCCGGGTGTGGCCAGTTCTCCTCTCTCCTTCGTCTCCGACCAACCAGTTGTGCGAAGAGCAGGCCTCCGCCGAAAAACAGGATGGCGACGTACAGGAAGATCTCAAGACACTGCTGGTTGCGGAGATGGAGGCGTGAAACAGCAACGTACCACGCGAAGGCGAGCACGGCAGAAGCGAGCAGAACCAGAACGCCTACGACATCTTCTGTTCCTCTCTGATGCAATGCAGGCTGATCGTAGTAGGGGCTCATCCGCGTCCTCCCACCGAGAAATACAGAAAAACCCCGAGCAAGGCGCACAGCAGAACAAAGGTGAGAATGAGCACTGGGCTGGGCTTCCAGCGGCCCTTCTCGTCGATGGATTTTAGTTCATCAGAAAGGGATTTGAGGAGGGAGCTTTGCAGACTGGTTTCGGCATCGCTACGGTAGATCTGTCTGAGCGACTGGCGCACTTCGTACTGCGAAATGTAGCCCTGGGTGTCCATGACTAGAGAACCGTCTCAATTTTTAGAGGTCCGTTTTGATCGACGCCAAAGTTCAGCTGATAAATCTGTGGCGGATTGCCTGTCGAAGCTCCAATGCTGATTACACCTGTCGTCTTTTCTCCCGGCGCAAGATCGCGCGTACCTGACTCGGCCTGCATCACATCGATGCCTGAAACCTGTTTCGCTTTGAAGGCCGTGAAGGTCCGAGACGTGATCTGATGATTCCTGAGGCTCACGAGCGAGATAGGCTGCTCGGTCGGGACAGGGGCGCACACGTCCGGAGTCGTGACCCGGAACGGAGCCTTGGTCTCGTTGGCAACCGAATAGCGGATATAGATGCGATCCTTCGCGCGATAAACCTGTTCAAGATCGACCTCGATGCGGCCCGTGGCGCGTTTTTCTGCGTCATGCACGATGTTCTCGGCTCCCATCATTGCCTGAGTAAGGACCAGCGAGGCGATCCTGCGAATCTCTGCATCTGAGGGCTCAGCCGAAGCCTGTGTGCTGGTGTGCGGATTGGGCACAGGTTCGGTGCGAACCAGGACGTCCATTTGAGCGAGTTGGCCAGCCGGATCGAGTTCGTAGCTCAACTCCCGAGACGCGGTCCAGACAAAGAGATTGGTGGACACGCCCTCGCGGAGAGGCTTCACAAAAACCTTGTCGTCATGTCGCTCGACCTGAAAGCTGTCTGGATCGGCGATCGCAAGCGTGGTCACGGACTCACCAAATTCGAGAACCGTCAGATGATTCAACGATGTCTCAATGTGACGGATTTGGCTTTGGCTGGTGGTCTGTGCCCCGGCCGCGATCGCACCGAGAGCAAGAAAAAAGATCGGGATCGTCTTCATGGCGGCCTCCCTGGGCGTGGGGTGAGTCACAAAAAGGAAAAGAGAAGCCGGGGCTCGAGGCCGCAGCTTCTCTTTTGCCGGTTAGGAATGCTCCATCGACGTTGGAACACTCGTATTTTCGAAGACAAGCGAGCGTTTTCCTTTGTACTGAAAGAGAAATACCCTCTTCTCGCACTCAGGGCCTTGAGGATTCGCCATCCGCTCGACCAGAAATGCCCGCTGCTCATTGTCGAACCAGACATAGCCGTTCACAGTCTTCGGAAGTCGCACTCGTACCCGCTGACCACCGGTAACCTCCGCGAAGGCATCGATCACCTCTTGCGGAAACGACTGGAAGAGAACGGCGCCGGAACCCGAGCCACCTGAGACGACACCATTCATCGCCTGCGCCCATGCCCGACGGTTCTCCTGTTTTCCTTGCGCCCAGTAGTGAACGAATAGATGCAACGAGCTGAACTGATCCCGTGCATCCTGTTCGTGTTCCCACAGAGCCGCCTGCGCCTTGTTTCGCGCAAGCACTGCGGACTTTCTTTTCTCCTTGTCTTCGCTCCCGCGTACAACTTCCCACTGCGCTTGAGCGTCCTTGAGTTGCTGTTTGACTTCATCCTCGCGCTGGACAATCCGGCTTGCGATATCCCCGTAAATCGAATTGATCAACTGGCATTCCTCGAACATCTCCCGGGTAACGGTTTCACCCGAAAAGAGTCCTCGGAAGTCTTCTATCGACATCTTCTCTTCGAAACCGTTACCAGTTTCGTCGGGAAGAAAGCCAACCTCCTTGCGCAGGACGTTATAGAGCCTCCCAACCTTATCCGTGTCCGCGACTTCAAGATGGGACGGCAGGTCCGATACTCTGCGCTCACGCTTGTAGCGGAGCCAGGGCGCCGGCGCTACCTCCTTCCTGATTTCACTGACAACGGATTCATCGATCTCGACCCTGTGTTTCAGGGAATCGAGAGCGTTCTGCAGTTGCTCGACGAGCTTGTAGGCCAGGTCTGGCCGTCCCGCCGAAAGACATGAGGTCTTCAGATCGGTGATCGAGCCGATCCGGTTTCCACGCGCCTTCATGGCAACCGGGCAGGCATTCCACCAAGGAGATTTGGCTTTCTGATGTTTGGTCTTTTCCTGGTGAAATCTCTCCCCATATGCGACCCTTCCCGCCACAAACTTCGGGAACCGATCGGATGGCATTACGCAGATGGTGTCGAAGTCGAAGTCGCCGCCGTTTTTGCTCGCGGTCTTCGAATGAAGTATGTACGTCCCCTCCATGCGAAGGTGCCGATCAAGAAGATAGGCGACCTGCGATTCGTCAAGGTCGGCTGTTCCGAGCGCCTGTTTGAGCGCCGAAACAAGCTCTGTGTTGGTGAGATGACGAACGGGCAAGAGATCCTCCTGCATCCGTATTGGATACCGGATGCAAAGGCCCCTCTCCGCCGCCAACGATGCAATCGCACTGTCTTCAGGTATCCAGTCGGAGGCCGAGAGAATCTTTCCCCGGTGCTCCCATCAGGACACCGTCGTCCGCCAGAGCGAACGATGGCAGCTTCAGATCCGCGCTCGTACAGGCACGAAATGCCCAGCGGGCCAGCTTGCGGTTCAGTTGGTTGAAGACATAGGGAATCTTGATTGCATTTCCGCTACGGTCCGCCAACAGAACCGCCTCCGCCGGGTCGCATCCCTCTGAAGCCGGATCGTCCTCTCGCTCCAGGGAGTCGGGGTCAAAGCCGACACCATCCTCCATCGTTGTAACCTCGGACTTGCCGATTACTTCGAAAAGAGCCTGGTAGTCACCTTCGTCCCATGCCTTTCTCATTGCCTTGATTCGTTCAAGCGCCCACAGTTTCAGTTCAAACTGCAGCGCCTCTTCCGAAGCGTGTTCGATCAACGTGTAGCTTGACCCAAACTCCGATTGACGGGAGATCTGTTTGATCCCGAGAATCGCCGGACCCGTATACAGGCGGCCCGATGTGCCCAAGTTGGGAAGAAATCGCACTCCTCCCCTTAGGGTTGGTTTGCAGGCGCTCTCGGGCAGAATGACATCGACCGCGAGCCTGTCGGCCACACGATCGCTCATCGCCTTTAATGCGCCTTTCGCCTGCTTCGGTTCGCTTGCGTCGAATGCCAGCCGAAACTGGCAAAAACGATTCGTGCCGATCTTGAGCTTCCGGTAGAGGGATTCACGCGCCCAGCCACGGCAATCGTTGGTGCCAAGGACGTGATCCTTGACCACAGCGATGCGCAGGTCGGGTTCCTCGACCATCAGCTTGCAGTCGGAGACGAGGATCGCAAAGTACACGATCGCCGCCTCGGGCCAATGCTGAAAGCGCTCAGCTATCGGGCCGGCATGCACCTTGTCAACGAAGTAGAACTTGCCATCCTTCGCCGAACCGCTGGCGCCCACCAGCTTGTACTCAACCCCGCCGTAATGAAGGCTCGCCATGCGGTTTTCGACCACAGACTGCTCATACGGCGTCAACTCATACGGCACGCTGACGCGCGCGACTCGGATGCCAGGATAAAGCTGACCGAGGAGCTTTCCCTCGAGCGTATCCTTTCGTCCGAGCTTGGTTGGCTTGCGGGTCACTTCACCGGACGCATCGATCCTCAGTTCGAGAATGAGCTGTTGATCGAGTGCCGCGTTTTGTGTCCTGTTCGCTGTCATGTTCTCCTCACTTGTCTGGCGCTTCGAGACGAAGTGACTAGAGACTTGGCTGATCGCCGGTCTTCAATCTCCTCGCCTGGCCGCCCGGGTTAGGGGTGGGGATGCTAGCCGAACCAGGCTTGAGGGTGCAAACCGGGTCAGCGGAATTCCTCATCGCGCTTGAGCGATAAGGCGTCAAATGAGGCGACATGAGCCGTATTTCAGGTTTGTCTCCTCTTTGAATCCGAGCTGACCGCTATTACTTATGTCGGCGCCCTATTTGCGCAGGGGCCGCTTTACCAATGTCGGAGATCCTCCCTGTATCTCCGCTTCCGCCTTGTAGGCGAGAACGGTGTAGATCACGCCATTCTTCGACTGAAACGCTTTGATTAGAGCCTCGCCTTCGCTTGCCACTTCCGCACCAAGCTCCGGTTTCTCAATCGACGATCCGTCCTTGGCGAGAAAGTATCGAATACCTTCCTCCGTCTGCCGGCGAGATTTGCGCGTGTTCCTGGGGTTCGATACCTGTGTCGGTTGTGACTGTATCTCCGCAACCCGTGCGAGCGTAGCTTCCATCACTGACCTCCCTTGTCTTGAGCGGCGCTACTCTCCGGAACAGCATCGGGGGAATTCAGGATGCGGTCGCGGCGCTCGCCGTCGATCGGGCGTTCGCTGTAATCCGCAATCCAGAGCCCGTCCGGGTTCACGTCCGAACGCTTGTCGGCGATGAGGCGCACACGGTACTCGTTGATGAAATGGTCCGTAGTTTCTGTTCCGTTGCTCAGGCGGTGAACGTCCTTCACGCCATAGACCAGATAAGTTAGGGGCTCACCACTGACTGTTTCGATCTCGCGCAGATGAAATGCGGACTGGATTTGCCCGTCATCAATCTTGCCGCGCGTATTGTCGTCCGCCATTGCCTTTAGGGTGTTCGCACGCAGGTTGCGCGTCATCATATTGAGGCTGCTGGCCCAGTGGTCGTCTACGTCGGAGGACGAATAGTTGAGGTAGCTCGTCAGGAAACGCTTGACGAACGCCTCATCTAGAAACTCATCCGTTCCGCCGGTGGCCAGATCCGCAACGACACCTCTCGCTGCTTTGCCTAAAACTGAAGCGTCGCCGTTTGGACCAATGCGAATCACTGTCGGCGGCTGTATGCGGACGAAGATCGCGAATCCGATTGCGAGCAGCGCAATCGGGATTGTCAGGAAGGCGAGCAGCCAGGCACGATTCGCGTTCGCCCTGAGCGCTCCATCCATCTCGTAGTACTTCGGCCTTGGGAGGGCCGCGTCGTCTGTTGCAACCATGCCGGTCTTCATGTGTCCTCCTACTCCTGATCTGCCGAGCGCCTTGTCACTCCAGCAATGCTGCCAGCTGCGATTCGGGCGGCATGGTATGCAGTCCATGTGCCGAGGTTGTAGCGATGTATGCTGGGACCTTTTCTCGCTGTTGCCGATAATCTGGCGCCGACTCTCGGGGTTGCGCCTGAGCCACTGGGATGGCTCTCGAGAGCGCCGGAGTTCTCGGCCGCCACGGTGATTGCTCCGCTGCTCTCCTCCCCGGCGCTGCTTGTGCCCATCACTTCACTGATTGAATTGCGAATCTGGCCGGCATGGCTCTCCAGCGAAGGATTGCCGTCGCCAAGCGAAAACCCCCTTGTGGTAGAGGAAGCCGCGATGGGTGCCGACTGCGGTGCCGCGGGCATGTTTCCGCCTGCAGCGGTCGTGAGCGCGCGCGCAGATCCAGCGGTCGCAGCGCCGGAGGATGCTCCCGCCGAAGTTGCACCTGCAGATCCCGCTCGCGCTGCCGCTACACCCGCCGCAGCTCCCTCAATCCCCGCCGCGCCTGCTGTCAGTGCAGTGACTGCCGTCCCCACCATCGCGACCGCAGTGCTACCCACATCGCCGCTGACGATGCGCTTGGCAATGAACGGAATGATGGCGATCGCCAGGGAATAGACGATGCTCACGATGCCGATCAGAATTGAACCTTCGAGGTTGCCAAGCCCTCCGAGGAAATTGTTCTGGCTAAGCATCTGTCCGAGTTGGCCCATTTGTACGGCACTCAACAGTGCGCCGAAGCCGCCGTAAAGGATGGTCCATGCATTCCAAATGAAGATGTTCTCGACATAGGACTTGGCAAGGCGATTCGCGCCGCCGAGGGGCATGAGAGCAATCACGATCGGGCCGAAGATATAGAGGATGCTGCCGTAGAAGATGTAGAAGAAGCCGAAGATCACGATGACGATCGGATATAGGAGATAGGCGACGAGAATCAAAAGGGCATCTAAGAGCCCGGCAATGTCCCCGGTTATTAGCCCCCACATTTTTTGAAATCCCACTTGGTTAAACTGCGTCTGCAGGTCGATCTTCCAGTTGTCTAGGAGGTTCAGCGCACCTGAAGCATTGCTGATCCAGTTGCCTGCGTTCACGAAGCCCTGATTGACGGTCGTGAATATGGTTCCGTAGTTCATTACAACAACTGCAGTGACCACATACTTGATAAGACTTGTGCCCAATCCACGGACGTCCCCGCCGTGCAGGGCCGATTGATAGACCTGCCACAGAAAGCCCACGACCAGGACCACATATGCGACGTTCTGCATCCCGGAGGTAATCCCGGTCGAGTCGATGCCGGTCCTTGCCTGAGTCAAAAACCGCTCGAATAGATTCAGCTGCGTCGACTGAAAGAACGCGAGCATCGCCTCGGGATGTAGATTCGCATGCAGCATGGCTGTCACCTGTTTGTGAGCGCTCCGTTGATGAGGCCGTTGTTGTTCGTGTTGTCGGCGGTTGCAAGTTTTGAAGCCTTGCTCTGGTTGGCAAGATCGATGCCGCGCGTCCTCATCAGTTCAGCCAGAGCTGCCTGTGTGTAGGCATTGGCCCGCACGACCCACACGTCGGCCTCGGCCTCCAGGATTCCCGCACTACCGGGAGCTGCCTGCGAGATCTGCTGTCCCATCTGGTTGGCCTCGTTTAACTCCGCGTCCGCGAGGGCATCGATCTCGATGGCCCGCTTCATTGCATCTTGTGCCTGCGCGTCCGTCATGTCGGTCATCGTTCTCATTTGCGGAGACGCCGCATTCTGCGGCATCACGAGGCCATACACGTTCTGAAACTGGCCCGTTACGGTTGGCACATTGGCCGCGCTGCGCGAGAGCAGGAGTGCTTCGAGATTCTGCGACTGCGGTAGTGTGGCGCTCGATACGTTAACGTGAAACATTCCGCTGACCTGGTTGAACTGGTTCTCGAACTGCATCACTGAAATTTTCGCCTGATTGATCGCGGTAAGCGGGTACATGACCTCTTGTTGATACTTCGCCGTGCTCTGTTCGTATTGATTGATGGTCCTGAGCGGCGCGGCAATATAGGTATTCATCAGCGACTGCATCTTGGATAGCGCCGCCATGATCGCAGCCGTGTCGATGCCGAACTGCCCGTTCGCATGCCTCGGCAGGATTGCGACCACCGCGAGCACAACCACTGCCACTTTAAGCAAGGTTGGTCGGTACCAGAGTTGCGCCTTGCTCTCGTTCGCTTGAACGGCATTTACAGGTCTGGCCAACTCCCGCGCTAAAGCTGGTTTACGCTGCCAGAAAAATGACCTGCGCTGCTTGTTCGGGTTCTTCTTGGGGTCGGTCATCGAAACCTCCTTAGCGCGCTGTTAGCGCCCCAGTGATCAGGCCGTTGACGCCGCCGGTTGCGGCCGTCCGGCGCTTAACGAGAACGTTGTCGTGGGCAATGCGACCGGCTTCCTGACGCAACTCCGCCGCGAGCATCTTCTGCATGTATGCCTGGCAGCGGAGATTGGCGACTTGAGCTTGAGCGGTAAGGAAGGGGTTCGAGCCGGGTGTGCTCACCGCAACCTGGTTTTCCATCTGATTGGCGGTTTGAAGAATGACGTCCGCCCCCTGATCGGCGATCAGTGTTGTCTTGAGATTCTCCTGGCCAAGGGCGTCGTCCACGTCCATCATCACGCGGTCTTGTGGCGAAGCGGTATTTACCTGCGGGATAGCGCCGTAATTGGCAGTGAAGCTCGTCTGCAATGCGGGAATCTCTGTCGACAGGCGGCTATGCAGGATGCTCTCAAACTGTTGCGGCCCCGGAGTCACGGCGCTTGTGAACGGCGTGTTGAACACCTGATTCATCTGCCCGCGATATGTGTTGATCGAATTTGCTACGAAGCCCCGGGCTTGGTTGATTGCCGCCAGCGGCGCAACCGTTGTCTGATAGAACTTCTGCATCTGCTGGGCAATCTGGTTGATCGTCTTGAGCGAGCTGCCGATGTCGTTCTGAATCGAGCTAAAGATCGCGTCGAACACGCTAAGGAATTGACCATGAGCGAGCTTGGGTAGAGCAAAGCAGGTCTCGATCATGAGAACAAGAATGAGTACTCTCCTATTCCAGCGGGCATTGGTGCCTGGCCTTCGGTCGCGTTGTGGATCGGCCGTATACGGCTCTCCATTCAGAAGTAGATCCATCTCGGGTTGGGCATTTTCAGTCATTGGCTCATCGCCTCCTGCATCTCTCCAGAGAGTTCTGCGGGAAACGGCGCCACTTCCGCCAGGCCTCGCGGATACTGTTCGGCAAGTTCTTCGTAAGCTTGGATCAGCGGCAGTTGCTGGTGCTGTCGCATCCACCATTTGCGGAATGCTCGCTCCCGCGCATAGGTGGTCGTAATCCAGTAGTCCACGGGGCTGGGAACAATCCTGATCGCATGCGTCGATTCCGCCTTCTCCCCAATCGCGATCAGGAATTCGGCGCTGTGTCCCTTCTTGGGGTGAGCGAATGTTTTGATCTGATTGAGCGCTGTGTCGTTCAAATGAACGTGCTCGCGAAGCGCAGTCATATCACCGGGCTGTTTGCCGATGATCTTCGTGGTCGCGTTCTTCACGATTCCGGCGCCGTGTTCATTTGGACGGTCGGGTGTCCCTACGAAATCTTCGGGCGTTTGGCTGATGCCCCAAACGCTTGCATTGCGTTTGCGAGCAGTGCGAAACAGCTGCACTACGACGGTGGCGAGGATCGGCGACTCAAGCAGCGCCCAGCATTCATCGAGCAAGACGATGCTGGGTTGCCCAGTCATCCCTGACGCGCGGTACGTCGCGGTGTGCGCGATCAGAAGGCTCATGGCACGCTCCAACCGCGGATCGTCCTTGAGCTTCTCGACGTTGAAGTAGAGCCAGGGATTGTTCAATTGGACCGTGGTCGGCTTGTCGAAGAGTCGTGCATACGGTCCCTCGTCAACCCAGGCTCGGAGTTTGGTCGAGGCCATCTGCGCCATCGCATTGATCTTCTGATTTCGATCTCGGTCCTGCCAGTGCGCCAATTCCGCAGCCAGATCTCCGAAGAGCGGAATCGGATTGGAGGTCTTGGCGCTGCACCTCTTGTAGGTTGAAGCGATGGCTTCAAGCAGAACACTGTCCAGAAGGTCGATGTCGAGATCCGGGGGCGTGTTCTCACCCAGCATGTGCCGGGTGAGGTTTTTCAGAAATGAAATCTGGTCGTTCGAAGGCTTGGTCTCCCCGTGGGGCAGGTCCCAGGGATTGATGGTCTGATCGCTGTCGAGCGACATCTCGATCATCTCCCCTCCCATCAGTTCGACCAGTGGCTGATACGAATCTCCGCGCTCGAGAATCGAAATCAACGGGTTGGCGCGGGCCGCCATCAGCAGCATTTGCTGTGCGGCGAGAGTCTTACCGCCACCGCTTTTTGCCATCAGGAGGCCGTTAGCATCGGAAAGATCTGGATCGAACATTGAGAACGCAATAAGTTGGCGATAGGGCGTCTCGAAGAGAATGAGCGGGCTCCTCCGCGTCCCGGTCCAGGGCATTTCTACGGGCACAAGATCCGCGGCATTGGATGTAAGCATGTCCTGATCTCGCTTGTCTTCCTGGCCCATGCCCGGCAACGTCCCCAGAAAGATCCGCCGCTTGGCGATCGTCTCAGCCACAGCCTTCGCCCCATTCATGTGCGTGAAGCCGTTCAGGACCTCCTGCGTGCGGTTGGCGAGTTCGCGCTCAGACCGTTCGAGATCGTGCAGGGTTATCGCCGGTTGCGAGGTGCGCACGACGACGGAAAGACTGAGCTTGGCCGTCTTGAGAGAGGAGGAGATGATGTCTCGCTGTACCTGGATGAGCTGCGCCTGAGCTACCTCGGCCTCGGGATTCGATTTGAAGTTTCCGTTGGCGTCCTTTTGCGCAGCGGTCATCTTCTGGAGGCGCTTCTTGTAGCTCTTGAGCACCTTCACCTGGTCGGGGATCACGACCTGTCCGCTGACGACAACCGGGAAGCCAAGTGACGAAAAGTTCTGCAGCATCCCGGGAAAGGTCGCATCGGGAAGTTCCTTGAGGCTGACCACGGCATAGAGATACCCATCGATGTTCAGGTAAGTCTCGGTCTCGTTGAGGATGCTTGCCTCAGTCGCCTGCTCCCGTGCGCTGCGGTACTCAATCATCTCCTCTCCGGGCACATACGGCCGCCGATCGCTTCGGATTGGGTGCTGCGCATGCTTCAATTCCTCAAAGAGTTCTTGCGTCAGGAGTCTTCGTGGCCCGAGGTTGGCTGCCTCCATCGACCCCTCGATGCCCCGGAGGATGGATTCGAACTCGGCCAGATAGGTCTCGTGCTCCTTCCGCGCACGCTGGATGGCCTTCTTCTGGCTCAGAGTGAATCCACCAAGACTGCGGTTCTGTTGAGTGGAGTGGTAGAGCGTGGCGTGAATGCGCGGGTCCCAGATCAAGTACACATGCAGCCGATTCTCGAAGAAGAAGCCGCTGTTTTCCTTCTGTCGCCACATCCGAAGCCGGTGCGCATCGAGGGCCATCACTTCCGATTGATCAGTTCGCTGTTCGTGGATATAGTCGCTGAGGAGATCTCCGAGATGCTCGGAAATCTCGTATCTGAACTGAACCCGCATCCTCACATCGGGCACGCTCCGAAAGAGCGCCTCAAGCATCGACTTGTTCTGATTCCTATCGCCGTCGGTCGCAAAGTACGCGAGGATCCCCTTTAACTCGTAACCAGCGGCGAAAGCCCCATTGGTACGGACCATGATGTTGTCTCCAATAGGGAGATCGCGTAGAGGCAGCAACTCGCATACCGCCGGTACTTTGAGCCTTCTATCGTGTTCTGCTTGGGTCACCGGCATAGCTAAGGTCTCCCTCTAGAGTTCCGTCCACCTCGATCTGCAATTGCTGCTCCACGATCCGCGCAAGTGGAGCGATCTCCTCATGAAAGCGTGCTGCGAAGATGACGCACGCGAACGTGACGCGTGCCGCTTCCGCGTCGAGAACTGCGACGACCATCCCGCTCCTCTCGGTTGTGATCGATGCCTGCATCCTTATTCCTCCTCGTCGACCACGTAAGGTTGAGTCAGTTCCGAATCTCGTTCAAGCGCGCACCAGGCCCTGGGAGCGAAGAACGAGCGGACCAGGTCGGTGAGATACCCGCGCGGCCTCCCATACTTGAACAGAATCAGGAACGGCACAGCCAACGCAGGCACAATGAACTCCATAAAGATGTTGAGCGGAATGCCGAACACATGAGCATTGCCGTTCACAAAGTGCGCAAGGAGGTTCAACACCGCCGCCAATGCGAGTACTAGAATCAGGTCCTCAAACTCGAGGCCAAGAAATGTCACCTTGGTGTGGAGGTTGCGGTGAACCGGCGTCATATCGAGACTCATGGCTCTACCCTCCGATTCCGTGCGCTTGCGTTACCATCGACTCGGCCAGGCGCACCATTCCCGAAACCATCAGTGCGCCGATTGCTGCGACGAACTTTCTGATCCACGTCGAACCCGGATAGATCTCCGAAACCACGCCGCCCATGTGCATGGCCATCGCTGCCAACTGTGTGAGCGCGAACATGGGCAGGATTACGTTGGCCGTCCAGTTCACCAGACTCATCGTGGCCATCCAGAATGCATCGGCATTCGTTGCTCCCGCGTGCTGCACAAACCCTTCCAGAGCGCGCAGAATCCCGGAGCACATTAAGGAGGCGAAGCCTCCATACAATGGCTGCTCGAAAGGGCTCCCTTTGCTATAGCGATACACCGCTCCGGCGAAGAACAACCCGGCCATCGTGGGCATTATGGTGTTGCCCGCCCATGACGCAAGGTTCGTAATGGCTCCATCGAGACTCATGCATTGCTCCTCATGCCGCCATCGCCCGAAAGAGCGAGAGAAGACCGCTTACGCTTAGGAAAGAGATCGCGGCGAAGACAAGTCTGGTCCAGGGTCTGTGGCGCACGAAATTGATCACTGCTCCGACACAAGCGAGGCCCGCAGCAGCCGGCAAGATCTGTCCGGCGATATAGTTCCACAGAGAGGCGAGCATGTCGGTCATCGCATACTGGCCTCCTGAGTTCCATCCCTGAAAGAGCTGCATCGTTGCCGAGAGCGACATCAGGAAGAGAGCCGCGACGATCGAGCCGAGCGGATTCTCGCCTGCGGCCCCGTCCAGTGTTGCCTTCAGGACGAAGTACGCCGCAAGAACTGGCACCAGCTTGGCGACGACGATTTGGCTAACGAAGTTCTTGAATACCGTCTCCATACTGGCCAGCCAACTTGTCCCAACCGATCCGCTCGCGGACGGTATGTTGATGCCCTGCGCGGCAACCCACGACAACAGTTGCGGAAGTGTCAGAAGAACAATGGTCCAAAGGATCCACTTGCCCGTGCGGCCGTTTACGTGAAAGTTGATCCCACCTTCATGCCGCAGGTTTACTCCCGCGGCAGCCAGCGTGCAGAACGCCGCCGGCACCGCGAGATCGAGCAGCAACTGGAAAAGGTCGAGGAGGAACTGTGGCGTCTGCATCGCTCACCTTCTTCAGCTACTGAATGCCCTGTGCTTGAGTGATGAAGCCCTCAGCCATGCGTCCGAGACCGGAGATCACCATGAGAGAGACGCCTGTAACGCCCCACCCCATGTAGCCGCGTCCGGATTTGAAGTGCCATCCCGCGATGCCGAGGCACGCAACCGCGATTACCGGCGCAATGACATTGCAGCCCCAGTTCACGATGTTGAGGACGGTGCCTTCGACTGTGGTCGCCTGCTGACCTTGCACAGCTTGGCCGAGTTGAGGGGAAGTGCCGAGGTTCTGCGCTCTCGCAGCAAACGGTACGAGCAGGTTGCCGGCGAGTATCAATCCCAGCACGAACTGGATAGCGATGCGAACCCAGTTGATTTGATCGGGACGGTGAAGAACGAGTGTGGAGGTCGCAGCGGGCACTTGGGAGCGCCGCCAGAAGGCCATTGCGGTTCTCATAGGTTTTCTCTCCTGGACCCGGCTGCTCTGGGGCATCCGTGTCGAACGAGAGAATGTGCGGGAACCTAAACTCGGTCAAATGAGTTTGTCGGACCAGGATGGGCCATTGGCCTATCTCCAATCGACTGAAGAGGTTCTCCGACCGGAGCAATCCAGGACTGGATTTCGGTCTTCTGGAGTGTTGGAACAATTTGGAGGAATCGAGCTAAAATCTCAATCGAGGAGCCCGGTGCGCAAGCTGTCGCCAGCTCATGGACAACAGCATGGCATCCGTACCGCAGCTGAACCCGTATCAATGCGACCAGTGCGGAACCGCGAACATCGTGGCTGCGCCCGTCCTCTATCAACAGGGCACACACACATACTCCACCAGATTCCATTCGGGGACGACCCAATGTTATTCTGCGCAGGCAGCGGCGCCGCCAGATCCTCGCGGGTACGGACGACCGCTCCTGTTTTGGGGAATACCAATATGCTTTACCCTTTTTTGGGGCTTCGTCGGTCTTGTCGGCATTCTCGATCACTCTAAGTCCGCTACAACCTTGGGAAACACGGTCGCTATTCTCTTGCTTCTCGGTTCTGCGTGCATTGGTGGGATGTTCCTGAATTTTCGAAGGATCGCCCGCTACAACCGAGAGGTTTATCCCCGGCTCCATTGGAACTGGGAGCACACATATATCTGCAGGCGTTGCGGGCGGTTCCGTCTGATCCCTTCATAGCTCAGAGACCTGGCTGGTTCATCTGGACCGATCGGCATAACGGTTGGGTCTCTGAAACTCTCCGTGCGATCGTTCTTATGAGCACACCGAGTATTCGAGAGCGACGATAACCCAAATCGCACTTTGGGGCATTCGGAAGGATCTTTGCCCAATCCGACGTTGGGTAATCGGGAACTAAGATGCCTCAATTTGCATACTGTGTAATCGGGGATGTTTCTTGCCCAACCGCGAAGTGGGTCAACGGGACCGATCTTTACTCACCTTCACATTGGGGCTTCGGGAGCGAAGATTGCCCAACTGCGTACTGGGTCATGCGGACCGAATTTTGCTCACTTTCACAGTGGGGCTTCGGGAATGACAATTGCTCAACTGCATACTGGGTCAAGCGGACCGATCTTTACCCGAACAGGGGAATGCGTTTAAGGAGTCATGCGCCAATTGCATCATTGGAAGCCCGACGCAAGAGCGATTGCCAACAGGCAATCAGCAGGTTGAATATGATTGCCGCACACGAAAACGCCCTAGCATGTGGGCCAGGGCGAAGAGATGAGGCGTGATGTGTGCGAGCGGTCTACTGGGCCTCTGCTGGGCCCATCTTGTGAAGCTCGGAAGGGGTTCGTTCATGTTTGGTGAACACGACGTAGATCTTCGTGTCAGCAGGAACGGAAACGACAACACGGCTGTTGACATTGAGGCTCATCACTTCGGAGTCGCCCGCCGTTCCGATATTCTCGGCCAGCCGCTCACGTAGCATGTCATCCTCGGAGAACGCCCCACTGGTATTGTTTCCGGCCACTTCCGCGAGAACCGAACCGAGTCCCGACGCTGCGCGCACAAGAAAGTTCTTGCCCGTGTTCTTCCCGTACACGCTTCCTTTGATGGGTCCGAGGTCCAGCCCAGTACCGACAGCGTCGATCTTCTCCCGCGCTCCGTCGAGAAGTTCGATCTCGTCGAACTTCACGCTCACCAGTCCGCTTCGGTCGGCCTGCTGGAGCTGACCGTACACGCGTGCGCCCGCTGGGACGATGATTCTGTCGCCGATCGCGTAGGTGTATTCAACTACGGCTACGACAGGGGCCTGCACAGCACTCGATATCTGCGTCTCAAGCTTCGCCTGGATGCGCGTACCCGGTGTCAGTTCCAAGCGAGGAGTACCATCCTCGTCGGTATTGATCTTCTGTGCAGTCAACACGGGGCTTTGCGCCACACTTCGCACGAAGACGAGCGACGACTCTTTCAGGCTGTCTTGCTGCGTTTGTGGGGTGACTGTGGCGGGAGTTCCGCCATAGGGTGCCGGATCTTCCCATTTCTGTTGCGTGTCTGCGAAAGAGGGTACATTTCCCAGGGAGCTGGCAACAGCAGGCTTGCCTGCAAATGGCTTCGTGCCTGAGCTATTATCCGGTGTTCGTGTCCGACGAATATCCCCTGGACCGAGTTGCCCGCTGCTGTTGTCTGGCGCCGGCGTGCGCACGGTATCCATGAGGGGTGTCACACTCCCTTTGGACGGCTGCTGCTGCTCCTGTTTGGCCTGCTGAGACGGCGGCTTTGCTGCTACCAGTTTCTTCGGCGACTTGCCGACAATCGCCGCGAAAACAAAGAAGAGAACCGCAACTGCAAGTCCGCCTCCAAGGAGTATTAATTTGCCCTTACTTATTCCTTCAGCTCCTTTGGCGGCAGTTCGTGTTGCAAACTTGATGGCGGGCTCCGCTTTATCCGTGCCGTTGGTCGATTCGGACGCATGAATCGATCCTTGCGAAACCACCGGCTCTGATAATTCGGCGACACTAGTGTTCATGCTCCCGTTTCCATTCCTGTTGTTCTCATTGGCGCTCATAACCTTGGGACTCCCTTCTACTTGTCATCGCCGGACATGGGTGGAGTGAACGGAAGATGGATCAAGATCGGATGATCCACCTGATCCGCCTGGGCAATCTGCAGAAATAGCTTTTCGGTCGATTCCTTGAAGTTCGGCCTGTCGAAGACGACCACGCCGTCGGCGCGCTCTCCCGGCTCAAGGCGTGTCGTGCTCAACCTGTAGTTCCGGATCTCCAGTTGGTCCGAGATGATCCCTTTGCTTTCCTTCTTTTTCTTCTTCGTAACCTTGCGTCCTGTGATCTGGATCTGCGGCGGAACAATCTCGATAGGCTCATTCGAGGTGTTCAGAATGGAGTAGGAGATCATGGCCTGGTTGCTCAGTTGCCGCATGTCGCCAATCGATGTCTCGAGCTGCTTGTCCTCCCATTTCGCCCACTTGGGAGCGTTCACGCTTTCCTGCTGTTTAAACGCCTCATCGAGACTCGACAGCGGCGCCGAACGCAAGCCGGCGGTTCCACTACTCACACCCTGACTTGGTTCCTTGGTAGGCGCGCTTCGCATCGCCAGAGATTCAGAATCGGCGGTGATAAGGAAGCTCCGTGCCGTTCTGTATTCGATCAGGAAATCTACCGGCTGTGTTGCGTTTGGGACGCTCGCGCCATCGCTGACCAGTTCCAGCGTCACATGCTGGCCTGATTTGGTCGCGATGAGGAGGTTCGACTGCGCGGCCTCTTTGACGATCGGCTTGACGTAGACGTACTCCGGCTCGCCCTCGTTATGTTCGGCCTTGAACTCACCCGGACTGCCTAAGATGACAGATGTGATTTCCTCCGGCATGCGAATGGTCGACTCAAACTCCGGCCGCAGATGGAGGACGGTAACGTCTCTCGGGTTGATAGTGATAGTTGCGACGCGTGCTCCAACTGGAGTGTCGGCCGCGCCGAGACGAAGTGGAATCAGGACTGCGACAGGGATGAGCCAGCGAAGTTTCATGGGGTTGACCTCCTTGATGGCCGAACGGCCGGATACCTGCGAAGCATGTACTGCCTTCGCACCGCTTGAACGTAGGCCACAACCGCCGGATTGCGATAATCCAGTTGTTTCCGCGCAATGTTGCGGTCGCCGGCGTAGTAGGCCGCGGCGACCAGGCGCAGATCCCCGTGGAACTCCCACATCAACGCCGTCACGTAGCGGGTGCCCGCGGCGATATTCTGTTCCGCGTTGAAGGCGTCAAATGCGCCAAATCGCTTCGCTGTCGCCGGCATGAGCTGCATCAGCCCCATCGCTCCCTTGTTGGAGACTGCTCGCGGATTCCATCTCGATTCGACATCGATCAATGCGGCAATCAACTCCGGTGGCACACGGTAGTGCGCCGCGTACTGCCGCGCCAAGTGCTCCGCATGCGCCGGATCAACTTCACTACACGCGAACCGAGGAAACACGAGCAACAAAAGGAAAAGCCATCGGTTCATAATGGTGACCCTCCGGGGAGCGCGAGGCTCTTCGCGAAGCGCGCGCCGTCGTCGAGGAGGCTCTTGAATCCCTCGCGCAACAGGAGGTGTCGGCGGTCCTTTTCGGTCTTCGCCAGGAACGGCAACAGCACGTCACGGTGCTCCTCAGTTACGTGGTCGGTCCCGAGGAGTTGAAGTGCGTTGGCGAAGTCGATCATCTCCGAAACCGAGGGTGGCTTTTCGAGCGAGTAATTGCGGAAGGAGAGAGCAATCCCCGCCATCTCCCGGTGAAACTTCTCATCAGCCAGCGGGGTCCGGCTTGCGATAATTTCCGCTTCGCGCTCCGGTGCTGGATGTTCGACGCGCACATAGAGGCTTCTCCGCCGAATGGGGTCGCCCAGCCTGCGCTCCTCATTGCTGGTGAGTACGACGAAGGGAACGCTCCTTGCTGCGACCGTGCCGAACTCGGGAATCGAGAGCTGCCAGGCGGAGAGGATTTCTAACAACATTGCTTCGAACCCATCGTCTACCTTGTCCAACTCGTCAATAAGCAACACACAGGGCCGCTCACATTCGAGAGCGCGCATCAGAGGGCCGGGACGAAAGAAGTCCCGCCCCTTGAGGTTCGCCTGCACGGTCTGCCAATCTTCGTGCTGGCCCTTCGAGAACTCCATGTAGAGCCGCTGCAGGCCTTCATCGAAGCGGCCGATGGCTTTGTCTTCCGTCACGCCGCGGTAGCACTGCAGGCGCTCAACATGGGTCTGCGCGGCAGCTGCGACCGACAAGGCGAGTTGCGTTTTGCCACTGCCTGCGGGCCCCTCGAGGAGAAGAGGTTTCTGCAGCTTGGCAGCGAGAAACACGACCTGTATCATGACCGGATCAATGAAGTAACCGGTCGAGGTGAGCTCGCGGGATAACTGTTCAATCGAATCAAACATCAGCGTGCTCCCGGAGGCTCAAATGTGCCGAGCATTGTGTTTCGGGTTGCTCTTCTCGCACGTGGGATTTCCTCCGACTGCCGTTGCAGCATGCGGCGAATCCGGAACTCAGTCAAATTCGCGTCATCCCGGATAGATTTCAGGAAAGTCCTTGCAATCGTTGGTGCACACGCTGAGCAATTCGTTCCGGAATTCTCAAAGATGTGTAGCCTCTTTTGACTCTGGTGGACTGACGGGCGATCTTGATGACTCCGGGCTCCCGGTTGAATAAGCGTCGGATGGTGTTCTCACTGAAAAACCAGAGCTTAGACAGCTCGGAAACGCTGTAATGTCGTTCCAATGCCGTTGGGGCGAAGCCATTCTGTGGCCGTTCGGGAGTCATCGAAACATTTATCTGCTGTTGCATGGGTTCCATTGAGCACCTCTCAGAATTCGGATTTGCGGCGAGTAGTGAACGCCGCCCGATGAGTCCGAACAGACTGCGGGCTGCGAGATCGAGCGGCTTAGATGTAACGTGGATTCAGGATTCGGTCAAAGGGCCCCTTGCTTCAACGGCCCGGCGGCGTGAAGGAGGGAATTCGACCGACGTAAGACGTGGCTCGGCAAATCGCCTGATTTGCTCGACGAGGAGGAGCCGGAAGAAATTCTGACGATCGATGACCTCCAGAATGCAATCTCCCAATGCGAACTCGAAGGTGTCGCACCAGATCTGATCGAGTCGATGTTGCTTCGCTCCTGGATTCGCGTGCTGGTAGTGAACGGGCACGCAGAGGAGCGTTTTTTTCAAATCCTGGACAGGAATTGGGATGAAGTGCATGCCAGGGTCCAGGTGCACATGGCCCGATATTCCGGGCTGCGATTCCAATAGCGACTAGCCGGTTCCTGTTTTCGGCCGCGTGTGAATCAGCTGCAGACCTGCGCGCTTCTTTTTCGAAGCCGAAGACGCAGACGGGCTGTTCTCTGGACCGCGCCCTGTGGGCTGCCCCACTTTCCACGCGTTGCGGACGCTTTCCTGCAACTGGACCTGCCGGGCCTTCACGAACGGCGCATAGCTCTTCTCAGTGATCTTCACCGAAGCGTGGCCGAGCAGAAGCGAGACCTGGTCGATAGGAACGCCGGCGAGCAGCATCTCGACCGCAAACGTATCGCGGAACATGTGGGGGTGGCACCGCTTTCGCTCGCCGTCCGGTGTCCTGATGTCCGTCAACTTGAACAGACGGCGATAGCTCCGCTGCCAATCGGCGACCGCACTTTTGGGATTTCCGTTGCCGCTCCAGAAGAAGTAGCGGGGGTTGGGCTTGGGGCCGGGGGGAACTCTTTCGAGAGCTTCGACCACGTGCGGTGGGAGCGGCACGTATACGGGTGTGCCGGTCTTTGCCTGGTAGAGGAGAAGGCTGTCGCCGTGGAGGCGATGCCGCTCCAGGGTCACCGCATCGCGGATGCGCAGCCCGCTCCAGCGCATCAGTTCCGTAAGCGCCAGGATGCGCTGACCGCGCTTCTCGATGTCATAGGCTCGCTTGCCCCCTTTATCGAGTCGCCCGCAGGCGGCGAGGATCCTCTCGAACTCATCGGAAGGAAAGTAGTCGGTGGGAATCTGAACGACTTTGATCTTCCCCAGACCGATCGCGGGGTTTTCGGTCAAGTATCTGCGTCGTACGCAGGCCCAGAAGAAACCAATCACGCGGCTCTGTTTTTTCTGTTTGGCGAGGGGACCATCTTTCCAGGTGCCGCGGAAGTTCAACAGAGCATCGAGATCGAGTTCATCCAGGTATTCGAGCCCCTGCGCTCGGGTCCAGACAAGAAACTGCTTGCGGAAAATGGTCTCGAGTTTTTTGAGGGTCGAGGATTCGACGCTGCGGCTCACGGCATCGGCCAGGTACGCATCGACCGCTTGCTCCACCGTGACCCTTGGCCGCGGCTTCGGTACGCGTGGCTCAGGGATTTCCGTCCGGGGCGCCGTCGGAGGATCGGCCGGAGTGGGGTGTGACAGCGCCGAACCGTTCGCAACTGCGGAGCCGAAAGGCGGCAGGCCTTTGACGAGTGCCTCCTCAAGCTTGAGGCGAATCTCTTCGGCCACGGCCCATTGGCGGGTTTTGGCGCTCTGGCGAAAGTAGTAACCGTTCACCTGCCCACCGACCCACTTCGGACAGTTGCACCTCCGACAGGCGCGGTATCTTGAAAATTTGCAGCCGGTGGAGTGGCGGGTAAAGACAAAAAGCAGCATCGGGCTCCCACTTCTTCAGGTGAGATTGCCCGCAGAACAGAAGTCGGTCAAAAAGGGCGCTACGTACAAATCACGTACAAAAACGTGCGTCCAAATTGGCCTTGGAAGTTAAGCTACTGAAAATAAGTAGCTTAGAATTGGTGGAGGCGGCGGGAGTCGAACCCGCGTCCGAAATCGCTGTCAGCCGGGAAGATCCATGTTCAGTCCAGTTCCGCATGTTTTCGCCTCAGACGCTCAGAACGGACAAGATGCGCCTGAAGCTAGTCCGATGATCTTATGGCTGCAACACGGACCGAGAAGCAGTCACCAGCCTACTGAATGACGTCCGATTCGCTGCCCATAGGCGAAGCTGCGAGAGACGGCTGCTTAATTAATTAAGCAGCAAGTGCCAGGTTATCGTTGGCAACTTTGTTTTTGCAGGCGATTACGGGTGCCCACACCCCGACATGCCTCCCATGCCGCAATCGATCCCGTCGAAACCGTGACGCCCCCAAAGCCGGAGTTGATTGTCACCCAGTTGGATGAACCAATCTCCCTGCAGGGTGCGAGCCGGACAACTGGCTCGTGCTGCTCTTTTTATTTTACGCCAAATCTGATGTGAGAGCTGGATGCGGGGTGCTACGGTGGCATGTAACCCTTCGCATCTCAATGCGATTGGGGAGGAAAGTGAGGTCAACGTGATAGGGAAAGTGGTACGCCTGGCAGTGAGCCTGACCATTAACGAAGGACAGACCGAAGCGTTCAATAGCATCGCGAAGGCTATGACGGAGGGCTCGAAATCGGAGCCCGGCACGCTCGGCTACGAGTGGTTTGCCGATGTCGGCAGCAAGCGGTTCACGCTTCTGGAGACATACGTGGATGCGGCTGCCGTGGAAGCTCACTTCATGGGTCCGGTGGTCCAGCAATGGGTTCCGAAACTGGCGGCCGTGTGTTCTGTAAACAGGATTCGAGATCTTCGGCGACCCAGGGCCAAAAGTTGCCGCAATGGCTGCGGGATTCGGAGCCGTGATCCTGAAGTATTGGATGGGGATCGAACGGTGATTTCGGCGACCACCTCGAGAGTCCCCGAGGTGGTCGCGTTGGTGCAAAAACGTCTGTGAGAAGTTTCAGCGGTTCTCCGCAATGGTTGCGCCAGATCCGACCATGGTTGCCACGCTGGTGTCGTCCGCAGGTTTAATCCGCAACCGCTTGAGGCCGTCCGCATCCTGTCCGAACACAAATAGACTTCCATCGTCAGCCCATTGCCATGAGGACTCGTTCTGCATCAGTGAGTTGTTCAGGTCCAATTGTGCCGCGAGCCTGCCATCCACAAACACACCAAAGCTCGACGGTTCCGTTCTCATGATCGAACCGTAGACAAGATGCTTGCTGTCCGGCGTAAAGGTCACATGATATGGCGTTAGCCCAGCTTCGCCAGACCTAACAAATTTGCCATCGACAAAAATGCCTGACGATTCCGGGTCAGAGGGCGAAGTGCCATACCATGCGACATGTTTGCTGTCCGGGCTGAAGACAATAGTTGGGATATATCCACGGTTCTTGCGAACTATCTGAGACATATCCATGTAAGTGCCCGGCTGGTTCACACCGTCCAGCACAACCGTTCCATAGCGTGGGTCATTCCCGGTGGTGACAAAGGCGAAGTGCTTGCCATCGGGGCTGAACTGAAGCTTTCCCAAGTCCGTGGCGGGGAATGCCTTGCCATCGATATGCATGACTGCTCCACGCGTTCCAGAAGTGCGAGAGACATAGGCAAGGTGCTCGCCGATCACTGACGGGCCGGGCATTCCGACCTGCGACAGATCCTGGGCCGCTGCGGGCCCCACCCCGTCGTACCCCTCTGACTCCTGGTCTCCAATCACGACGTAGTGCTTGTTGAGCTGGCCGGCAAAATACGTGACCGTTCCATCAGCCGTGAAGTTCAGCATGGAAATGTCGCCGTATTCCGATCCTCTCTTGCCGTCGGCGATGACAAAGTGGTATCCGGATCTCGATTCGCATCGCGCTGCCCAATGCTTGCCATCCGGAGTAAACGAAACCTGGTCGTAGCCGCCGGAGCCTCGGCACTCGCTTCCTTCCACCTTCTTGTTGCCAACCGCGAGGAATCGGTAGTTGTCACCAATGCCGGTTCCAAGAACGGCAACAAAGTTGTATCCGGTCGGGGGCATGTAGAGTTGGACCGCTGTGGCCTTCATGATTGGTTTGCCGTCGAGAAGGACCTCGGTATAGGGCGTAGGCCTCGGATAATTCATTTCCGTGAAGAGGTGCTTTCCGTCGGCCGTGAACTGCGGATTGCCGCCCATGTAGCCGGCGGCCTTACCGTCCAGGTAAAGGTGCGGAACGGCGTCTCCGTTCGGCGATGGCACGTGCGTGAAATAGGCGTAGTGATCACCATCAGGGCTGATGACGGCATAGTCTGCGAAGGGCGGGCCGGGGACTCCGTCCCAGTAGAAGTGCGCAGCATCGCTCTCGTGCCCCATGGTCGATATGGGATGGACGCGGAAGAAGAAGTGCTTGCTGTTCGGGGTGAACTCCACATCAGCGGCATTGAAGGCTCCGGGGGCAAGTGCCGTCTTGCTTTCGTCGAACCGAAGCACCTCCTTGCCGTCTACCATCACCACCTTCTCAGGTCCGGAACGTCCGGTATAGGCAAAGCGCGTGCCGTCGGGACTGAAAACAACCGGTCCGCTGGCTCCGCCCATAGGAACAATCTGGTCGAATTTCGGTCCCTCCGCGCCGTCAAAGAGCATCACCATGCGACTACCGCGATGCGCCGGCGCCACAAAATGCGCAGAAGTTTCGCTGATCTGAAACTGCAGCCCCGTTTCGCTCGCAGCCATCAATTGGTCATCGACGTGGGCTGACGAGTGGGGGAGGTTTTTGGGGGTTGGGGCTGCGCTGTTTGACCCCGAGCCGGGGTTCGCCACCTTCTTCGATTGCGGTTGTTTTACCTGTTGCTGTTGTTCCCGAGTCTTCTTCCAGGCATCTTTCATTGCCTGGATGGGGTTCTGCGTCTGTGCCTGGGCGAGAGGCGCCAGAAACGCGGCAAATCCGATTGAACAGGCAAGTGAAATTAGCCCGAAGTTCCTGATGTCTTTGCCGTTCAAAATCAAACAGTGTCGGCTCATTGACCTCTCCTCACTAGTCACAGGGACCTTGGAACACTTTGGCTGTGCGTGCTTGGGAAGCACTTGCCGAACGGGCGCTGAGCAGAATGTCTTCAGACCCGGTTCCGTACGCAAACGCTATCGAACTAGCGCCGTGAAGTCTTGACGGAACTCTCAAGAACTCTAAAGACGGTTAATCTACTGCTTCTTGCGAGCAAAACAGCAAACGGAATGCCTGTTCGGGCGTGACTGACGGTGCGTCCTGGCGCAGAGAGAGGAAACAACACGAAGCAGACAAAATCTGCCGTCGAGTGTTGGAGTTGACTGGCTATTCCGAGCCGTTATTTGTTGGTCGGTTATTGCTTTTCGAGATCGATCTGCTCGTAGGCGTGTTTCGCGATGCCCGTGCGGATCTCGACAGGGGTCTTACCGGCCTTGGTCATCGCGTAGGCGTAAAAAGCCTCCTGCGCGCAGGTGGAGCACTCCGTGCCGTGCAAACCCTCGTAGCAACTGCGCAGGCTGGTGTGGCCCAGGGCGCGGTCGCAGCGGCAGTTGCACGGAAGCTGATAGAGCACACTACCGATCTTCGCGGCCTGCTGATAGACATGGACCTGCCAGGGGTAGCGGAAGTTTTGGCCCGTGAGTTTCGTCCCAGACAGCAGCGCAGGCAGCGCGACGACCTTCAGCGGTGCCGAGGGGTGATAGGCAGGGACATCCTCGGCGGGGTTGGACCACTGCGCGTAGCTGACGGCAGTGAGGGCGAAGACGGCAAAGCCCAAAAAGAAACGGCGATTGGCGATGATCATTGAGGCGGTATTCTCTCCTGGTCATTTTAGACCCGCGACGAAGCAAACGGAATCCACCGTCGGGAACGAATGCCTCGAATCCGAAGAGAATATCGCAGTAAGATGGCTGGTGAGTTCAGGACAAAAAAAGACGGCACGAACGGTTAGCTGTTCGTGCCGGGAGGCCAGTGACGCAAACTACTTCCAGCTTTGGTGCGATCAGGAAGACCGCTCTCCATCACTGGAATATCTACACGATACTATAGATCCACTTCGAAGCAAATACAAAATTTGAAATTTTCCCGCCATGTGGTATATGAAACCTTTCCCTCCGAGAAGCATCTAACGTGCGCCACGATGGTTGAGGCAGAACGGCCCAGGATAGACTGAAGACGGGTTTACAGGATGGCAAGTAGTTTGAAATCTTCAGTTTCAACAGAAGCGAGTTCCGAATCGGAAGCTGACCGGCGCGGACCACCTCCGCCTGGCTGGTTGAAGGTCGGGGCTGTGGCCGCCGCATCGGCGGTTCTGGGAGGGCTGGCAGCGGCGTGGTTCTACCGCAAGACGCTTTCCCGGCTACGAGAAGCGGAAGACAAGATTACGAGCTCTGAATCCGGAATTACTGAGGACGAGTCGGCACAGGATTTCTGACTCCTGCGCCATTCTGCGCCGCTGTTCCCTGCCCAGCCGATATCTCCTTTTCGAGGATTTCGATCAGGACGTGTCCGGCGAGAATGTGCGCTTCCTGGATGCGGGGAGTGTCATTCGACGGGACTTCAAATAGAAAATCCGCCGCCGTGGCAATTTTGCCGCCGCCGGCCCCCGTAAAGGCCACTGTAACAGCGCCGACCTTGCGGGCTGCTTCGAGGGCCAGAAAGACGTTGCGACTGTTGCCCGAGGTGGAAATGGCGACCACGACATCTCCCTTGCGTGCGAGCGTCTCGACCTGGCGCTGGAAGATGTGCTCGTAGCCGTAGTTGTTGCTGGCGGCGGTAAGGATGGAGGTGTCGGTGGAGAGTGCGATGGAGGGGATGCCGGGGCGGTCCAGGCGAAATCGGACGACAAGCTGGCCGTTGAGGTGCTGCGCGTCTGCCGCGCTGCCGCCGTTGCCGCACCAGAGGATTTTGCCGCCCATGCGAATGGCGAGAACCATTTCGGAGGCGATCTGATCGAGGACGCGCTGCTGATCTTTCAGGGCCTGGATGATCTGGATGTGTTCGGCGAGGGCGGCCTGGAAGATTGCGGCTCGGTCGAGAGTAACTTCGGGCATCGGCATCGGATTCCTGAGGAGGATGGGCCACGGTCAGCCCGCGCCCCCGGCTGGGGACGTTCCGCCATATTACTCCAGCGGCCGCTGGTTTGAGGATTGGAAATTGATCCGGGGCGGAAAAGCGAAATCGGCGACTTCAGGGAAGAGAAGCCGCCGATTGAGTCTGCTTCTGTTTCGACCTGTCTTAGCGGCTGATCATGAACTGGAGTTGGCCAATATAGACGCCGTAGGGACCGAGTTGAATAGCTTTCAGCGAGGCTGAGCTGGGGCCGCCAGGGGTTTTCAGCAGAGTGTTGAGGGTGCCATCCGGCAGCCCGGGGCCAACCAGGTTGACCGTCTGCGGTTCGGCCGTAAAGTTGAGTGCGATCACGACCGGAGGAGCGCCGGCGGTTTCGCGCTTCCAGCTCAGCACCTTGGTGTTTTCGGTGTCAAGCATGGTGTCGGAGCCCTCGGAAAAAGCCGGATTGGTTTTCTTCACCCGTATGAGGGTTTCATACCAGGTGAGGAGCGAAGCCGGGTCTCCCTTTTCCATCTGGACATTGATGGTAGCGGCGCTTGGCGGAACGGGCAGCCAGGGCGTGGCCTTGGGGCCGTCAAATCCCGCGTTTGGACCGGGCGCCCATTGCATGGGGGTGCGCTCGCCATCGCGACCCTTCTCTTTGGGCCAGCCGGTCAAGCCAACCGGGTCCTTTACATCCTCTTTTCGTGTGGGAGGAGTAGTCTTCATGCCGATTTCGTCGCCGTAGTAGAAGAGCGAGGCGCCGCGATTGGCAAAGAGGATGGTGGAGATGACGCGCTGAATATCGGTGTCGTGCACTCCGTCGCCAAATCGGGCATCGAGGCGCGGGTTGTCATGATTGTCGAAGATGATGAGGGGAACGTTGCTGCCGAGATCGGTCTCCGCGTCCTCAAGTCTCGCGCGAAAGGCACCGACATCGAGCTTGTTGATGAAGCCGAGCTGCGTATCCATGGGCAGCTGGAACTCAGGGTGCTCGAAGGTTCCGTATTGCTTGAGCAGTTCGGCAACGTTGGGCAGATAGGTCTCACCGATAAAGACGCGGGTGCCGGGGTATTTGTCTGTCGAAAACTTGTCGGCTTCCTGGCGCATCTCGGCCATCACCGCGTGCACTTGAGGAAGGTTGTTGGTGCGCGTGTCATTCAGCGCAGTGTCGCCGTATGCGTTCTGGAACGGCTGTCCGTTCTTGTCGAGCAAGACGTCGTCGTCGCGCATCTCGGGGTCTTCAAAGAGTGTGGTGATGGCGTCGAAGCGGAAACCAGCTACGCCCTTCTTGAGCCAGAAGGCCAGAATGTCTTTAAAAGCCTGGTGAACTTTGGGATTGTTCCAGTTGAGATCGGGTTGCTGGATATAGAACTTGTGGTAGTAGTACTGGCGCGTCTTCTCATCCCACTCCCACGCTGAGTGGCCGAAGTCGGATTGCCAGTTATTGGGCACCTGGCCTTTGTCCGTCGCAGTCTCGCCCTTGCCGTCGTGCCAAACATACCAGTCGCGGTAAGGATTGTCTTTGGACACGCGCGACTGCAGGAACCACTTGTGCTTGTCGGACGAGTGATTCATCACCATGTCCATCAGCACGCGAATGTGGCGCTTGTTGGCCTCCGCAACCAGATGGTCAAAGTCGCCCATGGTGCCGTACTTGGGATCGATGGCTTCGTAGTCGGAGATATCGTAACCGAAGTCGACCTGTGGCGACGGATAGCATGGTGAGAGCCAGATGGCATCGACTCCGAGGTCCTTCAGATAGTCGAGGTGCGCGGTGATGCCCTTCAGGTCCCCGATGCCATCGTTATTCGAGTCAGCGAAGCTGCGTGGGTAAATCTCGTAGAACACGGCATTGCGCCACCAGTTTTTCTCATTGGAAGCGCTGGGTTCTGGAGATTGGGCCACCGTCTTACCAATACAGAGGGTCAACATCAAAGCTGCGGTCGTTGCGGTTAGGAGTTTCCTGAAGACTTTTCCAGTCCAATGCATTGCGCTCTCCTCGTCCATGGGGCGGTCATTCGGCCGAAGGCATACGTCGACGAACCCCGATTCCGATGCTCTTGAATTGGCAACGGTGTGAACAGGCAAAACTAACACATTCGGCGGGGGTTCGGGGAGTTCAAAGTGGGATAGAGCGGGGTGCGATCCAAATCAATGCAGCGATTGGCAAATGAAGAGATATAGATCGGGATCGGGTTCATTTGGCCGACGCAAAGTGGAGGGCGTCTATCGCTCGCGGGGCAATGAAGCCGGGGCGTGCGAACCGATACTGTCCTGGCGACGTGAAGGATCTTTTCGAAATTGGCTTTATCGCAGCTGTATTGGTTGCCGTCTTTCGTGCATGCCCGAGCGACGACCTGCACCTGGGCGGAAATGGAACTGGGAGCCAGGGTGGCGCACAGGGTGAGCATCGCCGACCAGCCGACAACGGATTGCATGGAATGATCTCCACGGGGGAAGGATCCAGGAGCCCGCACGATATCGATCGGGCCGCTCCTGACCTAGACGCTTAGAAGCGAAGCAAGGTTGCGAAGACAGAATCTTCCCGAGCCAGGCCCGCCTGCAACGGACCACGCTGTGCGGTTCAAGTGCAACTCATTGCACCTTTGCTACCACCGCCGCGAAGGGTTCAAGGACAATGTGCGCGGGCGATAGTTCGCTGGCGTTTCCAATCGAATTATAGAGAGTGGAGAGGCGGGCCGTGGTGGACCCGAGATACTCGTCCGGTTTTACGCCAACTGTACGTCGTTGGTCGCTCATGTTGATCGCGACAAGAACGATGGCATTCCCGCTTTGGCGCAGATATAGGAAAACATCGGGATCGTTACCGATGCTCATTTGCGAACCATCGCGCAACGCGGGTTCCGATTTACGAAGTGCAATTAGCGTTTTGTAGGTGTTCAGAATTGAATTTGGATCCTTGCTTTCCGCTTCGACGTTGTACGTAATGGCGCTGGGTGGGATGGGCAGCCAGGGTTTGGTGGCCGTCGTAAAGCCGGCCTCGCTCGATGACGCCCATTGCATAGGGGTGCGCTCGCCGTCACGGCCCTTCTCCTTCGGCCAGCCAAGTTTGCCAATGGGGTCGTGCACATCCTCGACGCGCGCGGGATCGGTAGTGCGCATGCCGAGTTCTTCGCCGTAGTACATCTGCGGAGTGCCGCGCGTGGTGAGTTCTAGCACAGCCATCAGCTTGGCGATCTGATCGTTGTGCTCGCCGTCGCCGTAGCGATCCCATTGGCGGGGCTGATCGTGATTCGAGAAGAAGTATTCGGGCTGGCCGTGCGCCGAGTTGCTTTCGATCTCGTTGAAGAGTTCGCGGAAGCGCGGCGCGGAAAGCTTGTTCACGTCGGCGATCTGGAAGTCCATGGGTAGCTGCACTTCGTCGCCATTGCCGTACATCTTCGCCAGCGCCTCGACATTGGGCTCGTCGGCTTCGGTCACTAGCACCGGATCGCCGGGATACTTGTTGACGACGCTGCGGACTTCTTTGAGGACGTCATGCACCTGGGGCAAGTCGTCGGTGTACTTGTGCTGGATGTTGCGATCCCCATACGCATTGTGGCCCGGGAGGTACGGATCATCGTGCAGATTCGGATCTTCGTAGAGGCGCGAAACGGCGTCGATACGAAAGCCGGCAACACCGCGCTTCATCCAGAAATCAAGCACGCCATCCATGGCCTTGTGCACCTCGGGATTGCGCCAGTTGAGATCGGGCTGCTGCACATAGAAATAGTGGTAGTAGTACTGACGCGTCTTCTCGTCCCACTGCCACGCGGAATGACCGAACCACGACTGCCAGTTGTTGGGCGACTCTCCTTTATCTGTCGCTGTCTCGCCTTTGCCATCGCGCCAGACGTACCAGTCGCGCTTGGGATTGTCGCGCGAGGAACGGGACTCGAGGAACCACTTGTTCTGGTCTGACGTGTGGTTGATGACGTAGTCCATGATCACGCGGATATTGCGCTTCTTCGCCTCGGCAACGAGGTTGTCAAAGTCGGCCATGCTGCCGTAGAGCGGATCGATGGCGGTGTAGTCGGAGATGTCGTAGCCGTAGTCAATGCCGGGCGAGGGATACATCGGCGTGATCCAGATAGCGTCGATGCCGAGGTCGTGCAGATAGTCGAGTCGCGACGTGACGCCTTTGATATCGCCGATGCCGTCGCCGTCGGAATCCTGAAAGCTGCGCGGGTAGATCTCATAGATCACCGCATGGCGCCACCACTCCGGGCCGGTGGGCTGTGACTGCGCGGACGGAGTCGATGGCGGTAATGGTGCGGTTTGCGCGAGCGCTCCAATGGACACACTTAGAGCGCATGTTGCGATAGCGGCTACAACAGATTTGGTCCAGTGCATTGCGGGTCCCTCAAACTTCCATTGCTCGTAAAATCGGCAACGGTGTGAACACGCCAAAGTATCACAGCGGGGGCAATTCTCGCGTTCACCGCGGAGCGGTGTACTAGCTCACTCGGGGCCGACCTCGGCCTTCGGCGGCAACAGCCAGAGGAGCGAAACGATGCCGATCAGCGCCAGAGAGGCAGCTGGCCGGTAATAAGCCGCGGGAATTGCTGTGAGATAAAGCGAAACGGACGCGATCTGCTTGCCCCAGCTTGCGTGCGCAGACGCCCCACTCTGCGCCCGAATCTGGGTCCACAGCGCCATAAATCCAAGCCCCGGGAAAATGCTGACCGCAGCGTAAAGCGCAGTGGTGAACGATGACAATCCCTTGACGCCGATCCAGTCCGTGGCGAACGGAAACAGAGAGAGGCAGAAGAGAAACATCAGGTTGGCCCACAAGACACCGTGGCTGACCGTCTCCACCTCGTCGACGAGATAGTGATGGTTCACCCAGTAAATTCCAATCTGCACGAAGGTGAGCAGATAGAGAAAGATGGTAGGCAGCACCGCGCGCAGACCGGCTAAACCATCCGGCCCCGGCACCTTCAGTTCCAGCACCATAATGGTGATGATGACCGCGATAACGCCGTCGGAGAACGCCTCCAGACGTCCCGGACTAAGGCCTTTTTTGCTCACTCCGACATCCTCAGCGCGACATCACCGTCGAGTTCTGTGCGATCAGCATGGACTCGAGGATCTGGTCGGAGACTTCTTTTACCGCGGAGGGCGAGTGAGCGAGAAAGAGGGTATTGGTCTTGTCGTTCTCGCCGATTGACTTCAGCGTGTCGAAGTATTGGGTGACCAGCACCAGTTGCATCACGTCCTTCGGAGTGGCGCCTTCAACGGCCTTCTGGAATTGCTCGATGGAGTTCTGCAACCCTTCGACAATCGCCTTGCGCTGATTGGCGATTCCCTGCCCTTGCAGCGCTTTGCTTTCGGCTTCGGCTTCAGCCTTTTTCACGACGAGAATCTTGTCGGCTTCGCCGCGGGCGGTCGCGGCTACCTGCTCGCGCTGGGCGGCGTTGATGTCATTCATGGCAGACTTTACCTTGGCGTCGGGAATGATGTCGGTGACCAGCACGTTGACGATCTCGTAGCCGAAGGCCGCCATATCGGCGTCGAGTTCCTGCTTGACGGCGGCGGCGATGCTCGATTGCGATGCGAACACCTCATCGAGCGTCATGCCGGGGACATGGCCGAGAATCACCTGTTCGACGTAGGATTTGATCTGCGCTACGGGGTCGGAAAGTTTGTAGAACGCATCGTAGACGCGCTCCGGGCGCACGCGATTCTGCACCGATATCGGAATCGTGACGAACACGTTGTCCTTCGTCTTGGTCTCCATGGTCAGCGTGATCTGGTTAACACGAAGACTCACAACTCCCGCAACAGTGTCGAGATAGGGCGCCTTCCAGTTGAGACCGGCTTCAGCGACGCGGAGAAATTTGCCAAAGCGCGTCAGGACCGCGACCTCGGCTGTACTGACAGTAAAGAAGCTGCCCAGAATGAGCGAGAGAACGATAATTGCAAGGACGGCGAGCAGGATCAGAATGACCACGTCCATAGGAGCCTCCGCGACACTGAAATGTGGAATCTGCGGAGAATTATACAGACAGGCTAGAAAGGCCAGATGTCGCATTTGGACAGGAGTGCGGCACCACCGTACAAGTTCTTGCTATTGTGCGTCGGGGCGCTGGGGATGGGTGCCGCCGGAGTGCCCCGAATCGTAGCCGAATTGCGGTTTTTCGCGGGTGCCGGCAACGTAAATCGGGATCTCGGTTCCAGACCCATTTTTTTTGAAGAATCGATCGGCGGGCTTGAGCAAGAATCCTTTCCAGCCGCCCACCATCTGCGAGACCGTCGCCTCCATCTTCGCCGTGCCGGTGAAATCGAGTGTCCCACCTTCGTTGCGATAGGTGCCGTGCATGTGAATATCGGCGCCGGGTACCGTATACAGGAGTGAAGGAAGCGTCAGCACACCGGCATCAAGCGCAAAATCGCCCTCCACGTGCGACTTGATCTTGTCGTCTTCTGAGGACTTCAACTCATTGAGCTTCCCCTGCCCGCGCAAACTCAGTTCGCGGATGCGCTTCTGTACCGGCAGGCTGGTAAACTCGGCATCGTCCATCACAAAATGCCCCTTCAGCGCGATGCGCTGGCCGACAGGCCCCTTTCCCGGGGGAATGTGGAGATGGGCCTTCAGCTGAATGCCGCCGTTGAGAATGGGCGTCGGAGAATCGGTGGAAAGGCGCAGGAAGTCCTCAATCCGCGAGCGATCCACATTCACATCGAGGGCGATATCGTGGCCAATGCTGTGCAACCGTCCGTCGTCACCGGTCTTCAGCACGCGCACAATCTGCCCGCTCGCCGTGAAGTGCGATCCGGCCAGAGTTGCATCCACCGGCTCAAGCCAGGTGTCGCCATTCGTTCCATCGACGCGCGCATGAAACGTGGTCTGGAGCGGCATGGTGTGGCCGGTATGCGTGAGTTGGAAGTCGGGAGTATCGGTCTGTCCGTCCACGGTGAGATCGCGCAGCGTTCCCTGGTAGCGGCCGGTGGAATTGAGCAGACCGGCAATGCCGGTAAAGACAGAAAGGTCGGCGTGGTTAAACGTGTAGTCGCCTTTGATGGAGCTGCTTCCCGGATCCTCGACGATCCAGGGACCGAAGCTGCCCGTGGTGTGGATCGCTCCGGGGGGTTTGGGGTTTTCAAGCTGCGCGTCGAAGACCATGGGCGCGCCGGAGCGGACACCCTTGAGACGGAAATGGTTGATGACAAATTGAAGTGGCAGCTTGTTCGGTTTGTCCGTCTCGAGAGAGAAGCGCGCGTCGGTACATTCGACAGCATCGATCACGACGCTGACATGCAGCGAATCCGAGGGAGGCCGCTTCTCGTTCCCGGAGTCGATCGCCCTCTGCATATGCGAGCGCGGAGGAAACCGGATGTCGAGACCCTTGAGACGAATCTGCGTGATGTGAACCGGCTGCCCGGACGAGTAATGCAGCGGTCCATGAAAATGGAACTCATCGAGCCGGATGAGCGGCTGAAGCGAGGGGTTGGGCTCCGGAACGTGAACCCCCTCAACGTCGGCCGGTGGCCAGATGCGAAGACCCTTCCCCTCACCCCAGACGCCCCACTCGCCGCGCAGCGTATTGCCCAGCGAAAGATGGAAGCTGTCGAGTTCGACGCGCGCGTGAAAGCGCTCTGACAGCGCCCCGATCACCTGCTGGCGCACAAATGGCTCGGCGCGATGTGCCGCGATGTTGATAAAGATGGCGACGGCGACCAGGAGCGCGAAAATGCAGCCGCCAATCCAAAATGGCCAGCGGGGCAGGCGTCTACGCGGGGTCTTTGTCTCAGTAAGCTCCATCTTTGAGGTTGGATGCCGTCCGGTCGATCTACGCACCCGTTTTCTGATTCGACGGCCAATGAACTAGACTTCATAGCAACGATGGACACGAATATTGAGAACCTGGTGAAGCTGCAAGCCGTGGAACTGGAGCGAAGCCGGCTGATGCAATTGGCCAAGGCATTGCCCGCTGAAATTCACCAGGCCGAGTCCGCACTGGCCGCCATGCAGGCAAAGACGGCGGCTGCGGCCGATGCGCTGAACCGTGAGGACTCGCTGCGCACCAAGCTGGATCGCGAGATTACGGGCCACCGGCAGAAGGCGGAGCGCTATAAGGCGCAACAGGATAGCGTGACCACACCGGCACAGGCCTCGGCCATCGAGCATGAAGTGCAATTTGCCCAGGCCGAGATCGATCGCCTGGAAACTGAGGAATTCGCGAGCCTGGAACGCAGCGAAGTGCAGGAGACGACGCTCGCGACCGCACGAGCCCAGGTAGAAGAACTGGCTGGGACACTGGACAAGACAAAGGAGCGCGTGGCGGCCAGCCAGCGCGAACTGACCCAGCAGCAGACCACGCTTGGCGCCGAGCGCGAAGCGCTGCGCAAGGAGATTGCGCCGGAGTTGCTTTCCCGCTTCGACCGGATTGCTACAAGCCGCGGCACCGGAATTGCACGCGTCGATAACCAGCAGTGCATAGGCTGCCGCATGGGCGTGCGCCCACAGATGTGGAACCAGCTGCGCGAGGGCGAGTTGCTGACCTGCGACAGTTGCGGGCGGCTACTCTATTGGGATCCTGCGATGGCGCCCGCACCCAAGACGCCCCAACCGGATCCGGCAGTCGCCGACACGGGACATGCGATCCGCAAGCCGCGGCAGGCCGGAGCCTAGAGTTTCCACGCGGCTATGGACGAGCCATTGCATGGCTATGGCTCGCCTTAGGGATGCAATCGAAGCCAGATCGCAAAAACCGGAGAGCGGAAGTTGAAACGCGTATGCGTGGACATGGACGAAGTGATGGCGGATACGCTGGCCGAGCACCTGCGCCGCTACAACCAGGCCTTCGAAGAAGATGTCACGGTCGATGATCTGGCGGGCAAGGGACTGTGGGAGATTACGCCGCAGGATCGCCAGAAGGAGTTGCGCGCGTTTCTTGATGCGGAGGACTTCTTCGAGGATCTGCCGCTGATGCCGGACTCGCAGGAGGTTCTGAAGCAGCTTTCGTCGCGCTTCGAGATCTTCATCGCCACCCAGGCGATGGCGGTGCCCAACTCACTTGGGCCGAAGTATCGCTGGCTGCAGCGGCACTTCCCTTTCATTCCGCCCACGCATTATGTCTTCTGCGGCGACAAGAGCATCTTGCGCGCCGATTACCTGGTAGACGATCTGCCGAAGAATCTGCTGCGCTTTGAAGGGCGGGGATTGCTGTACACCGCGCCGCACAACCTGACGGCGACGGGCTTCGTGCGCGTGAACAACTGGCACGAAGTCGCGGAATACTTCGCCACAATCGAAGACTGATCGTTCATTGCGCAGACTAATCGTGAGATTCGGCTTTCCACGTAGGGCCGATGAGCGAAATGGTGAGGATCTCTCCGCCTTCAAAGATTGGGCCGCTTTCTCGCAAGAAAGCCGGCAATTCGCCTTGGATGATCTCAATGAAAATGTTGGGGGGCTGCTTGCCGATGACGGGCGCGATGATGCCGGCTAGTCCGCCAATCTCGATTTTGATTTCGTAGACCGTCGCCTTGCGGGGCATGCCTGCGAGATAAAAAGTTCCCGGAGCCTGCGGCATCATGTCCAGCGTCACCACGCGCGGCTTGGGTGCGGCGACGATCATTGAGACCTTCGTTTCACCGGCATCGGGGGAGATGTTCTTGATCACCGGGATGACGAGTCCGTTGCAGAGATCGGGCGGCATTTTGACCCTTGTGGTTGTGACTTCGTCCTTGCCATCTTTGCCGAGCGAGCTCGTCATCACGACTCCCTTTGCGACGTCGATTGTCATGTCGATCGGATGGGGAAAGAAGGGTCCGCGCTGGATATGACGATCGGAGATGAGTCGAAAGAACCCGTGCTGCGTGTAGACGGTGGTCTCCTCGTCGAGTGATCCGTCTTTGAAGTGGAAGGTCAGATGAGAGGTCACGCGATCGCCGCGCACAATTTCGATGAGGTCGCCGTCGGCGAGGACCTGGCCCTGGTCCGTGGTCAGGGCGAGAAATCCGTGCAATGTCCCCTCAGGATGTCGCACTGCGATCGGCGATGCCGCAGTAAGGATCGAGAAGGCGAAAACCAACACGGCGGCACATTGCCGGCATCGAATAGCTAAATCCAGGTTCGTTCTACGTTGTAGACGCATCCGCTTTGTAGATGGCCTTGGAGATACAGCCGTTGCCTTGAAGCAAGATAACGATTTAAGTGCGTGCCGCGGATGCGGCCGCTACTTGTTCAAGGAGAGGCGATTGTTGATACTGGTTGGACGGGTCTTGCGTTCGCAAATTGAACCGCGCTCTAAATCGTACATTCTCTTAAGCCGCGTATGCCCGCAACTTGCAGGAAGGCAAATTCCCCCATGCGAATTCCCAAGACCGTTTTGATCGCGAGCGCATTGATTCAGCTGGTGCTGCCCGGGCGGGCACAGACAGGGCCCACGGCCGCCTCGGCTGCCTCAAGTTCCGCCGGCGCAAACGCTGCATTTACGCCTTCGGCGGCATCCGACATACTGCGGCACTCGCTCGAAGAGGTGCAGCAAACCGTCGGTGCCCTGAAGCTTGATAAGTGGAAGCGCGGATCGGTACGCGACGAGGCGCAAACGAATGTCGACGCAATCCAGCGCGATATGCAGGGAACGCTCCCTTCGCTCTTGAAGGAGGCCGATTCCGCGCCCGGCAGCTTGAGCAAGATGCTTCCGCTTTCGCGCAACGTGGACGCGCTCTACGACGTGCTGGTCCACGTGGTGGAAGGGTCTCGCGTGGCCGCACCAGGCGACCAGGTAGGCGAGTTGCAAACGACGTTGGCTGACCTGGAGAAGGCACGCGTCAGGCTCGGAAACCAGCTGGTGCAGACTGCAACGGTGCAGGAGAAGCAAATCGTGGATTTGCGGACCACGGTGCAGACTCAAGCTGCGTCGTTGAAGGTTGCAGCAACGCCGCTGCCGGCTCCCAAGTGTCCAGCGCCGCCTGCGCCTGCAAAGAAGAAGCGGCCGGTGGCAAAGACGACCACGACGAAGCCGGCTGCGGGCACGCCTGCCAATCCACCAGCCAATCCGCCAACAAAACCCCAACAGTAAGGGTGTGGTGCGCGAAGAGTTCGATTGAAAGAGCCACTCTCGCGACGAGTCTTAACTTCCAGCCGGCTCGCGCACGCCGAGCACGCCGCGCCCCGCAACTGCCCGCTGCACCAGCGTTGCACCGCTTCCGGACCGCAGAAGAGTCACCGGCTGCGTAGCGGGTGGCTGGTGCATGGTCACGATCAGGGCGTCGGCTGGCTTCTTGCCCGCGCAGACGTAGGAATGGGGCGTGCTCGAGTCGAAGTAAACCGCATCGCCGGGCGTCAGCGTACAGTGGTGCTCCCCGTGGTGCAATTCGAGTTCGCCGTCAAGGATGTAGAGGAATTCGTAGCCCGGATGCATGTGCGCGCGCGGTTCCTTGGCACTATCCAGCGGTATGAACTCGGCAAAGTAGGGATCCATGTGCCGGTCGGGCACCATGTAGCCAAGGCTTTCAAAAAAATAGGTCGGCTCTTCGACGCCGGTCTGTGGCAGCCGCACACGTTCCTTCCGGCGATGGATGCGAAACATCGATTGGGGCTCAGCCTCAAAAAAATACGAGAGGTCTTTTGAGAACACCATCGCGATACGGGCGAGATTGCGAAGGGTAGGAACCACACGGCCGGTTTCGAGTTGCGAGAGGAAGCTCGCTGACAAACCTGTGTGCTTACCCAATTCCACCAGGCCCATTGACTTCTTCAGTCGCAGACGCTTGATCCGCTCGCCGATGTGTTTCTCGGCAATGAACTTCTCGGTGGTTTCGGTGTCCACTTGCGACTTCTGCGTTTCTTCGTTGCGAGCCGCTGCTTCAGTCATCAGCCCTCCAGGAAATTCACGGGCGTGTTTTGCCCCAATCAAAACCTATTCCCATCCTACCAAACTCGTATAGTCTGAGCAAACGGGCGAAACTCCTCACACTTAACAGGAACGACAATGCCAAATATGGATTCCACACTCGCTTCGGGCGGAATCGTTCTGAGCGGCGCTTCAGGAATGCTGGGCGCTGCTCTGCATCGAGCGTTGACGGCGAGGGGAATTTCTACCCTTCAATTACTAAGACGGGTTCCGACCTCCCAAGGACAACTGCAATGGAATCCTGGTTTGGACCGTCCTATCGAAAACCCTGCACCGCTGGAAGGCAAAGCGGCCGCAATTCACCTTTCCGGGGCCAGCGTGGCCACCCATCGCTGGACCGAGGCGTATCGGCGCGAATTAACCGTCAGCCGAGTCGACTCAACAAACCGGCTCGCGAGGGTGCTGGCGGGGCTTCAGAAACCGCCCAGGGTCTTTTTGGTCGCATCTGCGATCGGGATCTACGGCGATCGTGGCGATGAGGTGCTGCAGGAGACGTCGGCGCCTGGAACAGGCTTTCTCGCCAATCTCTGCCAACAATGGGAAGCGGCGGCGGCGCCTGCGGTTCAGGCGGGAATCCGGGTCGTGCATCTTCGCTTCGGTGTCGTGCTCGGGCCGGGTCGAGGCGCGCTGCAGCAGATGTTGCCTCCGTTTCGTCTCGGCCTGGGTGCGCGTCTCGGCAGCGGACAGCAGTGGATGAGCTGGGTCAGCCTGGCAGATGTAGTGGCGGCCATTCTGTTTGCATCGGAACGCTCAAACCTGTCAGGCCCGCTGAATGTGACTGCACCCAATCCCGTAACCAATGCTGAATTTACCCGCGCCCTCGGAAAACAACTGCGCAGACCCGCTTTCTTATCCGTGCCGGCATTCGCGTTACGTGTGATGTTCGGACAGATGGCCGACGAGGCGCTTCTGGCCAGTGCCCGCGTGCAGCCGGGGAAGTTGCAGGCAGCGGGGTTCCGGTTTGCGTTGCCGGAGATACGCGTCGCTTTAGAAAAGGCGCTCACGTAAAGATCGTGCTTTCCCACCCCTGCGCAAAAGAACGCGCATGGATGGGGCACCCAGATTGGTTTTGATTCGAACAGACTCGCTTAGCGGCGGCCTTGGATTACCTTGGGACTCACGTTGGCGCCCTTGTTGCCGAGTTTCTTTGCGGCGCGGCGGGAAGCGATCTCGTGCATTTCCTTGCCGATTTTGGACCGATTGATAGCCACCTGCATGATCAGGTTGATGATGTTTCCGGTGATCCAGTAGAGCGCCAGTCCCGAGGCGAAGCTCCAAAGGGTGAAGCCCATGATCGCGGGCATCATGATCGCCATCATGCGCCGCTGCGCAGGATCCATGCCGGGCGAAGGCGTGATGAACTGCACCAGGAACATGGTGCCGATGATGAGAATCGGCAGAATGTGCAGAGGGTCGGCCAGCGACAAATCGGTAAGCCAGAACCAGTGCGCCTGCCGCAACTCGACGGCATTCAGCAGCACGCGATAGTAAGCGAAGAAGAGCGGCATCTGCAGCAGCATGGGAAGGCAGCCGCCGTACATGTTCACGCCTTCTTCCTTCATGATCGCCATTTGTTCGGCCTGCATGTCGGCGCGCTTTGGATCGTTGATCTTCAGGTTGGCGTACTTCTTCTTGATCCCGTCAAGCCGCGGCTGGATGCGCATCATCTTCAACGACGACTTCATGGTCCAGATGCGCGTGGGCAGCAGAACCAGGTTGAAAATCACCGTGACGATGATGATGGCCCAGCCCCAGTTGTACTGTCCCGGGCCCATCATGTTATGCAGAGCGCGCAACGCAAGATACAGAGGCTTGGCGATGATGCCCCACCAGCCGTACTGGATAAGCGATGAGAGCGCCTCGCCTGTGGGCTTCCCATCGGTGCCGATGGCGTGGATGGAGTTGAGGATGCTGGTCTCTTTCGGACCGGCATACAGACGCAACTGCGTATCGCCGCTCTGGTCGCCAACGGCGAGACCAATCACGTCCGCAGGCTTTTTGGCGCTGTTGGGGTCGCTCAAGCTGCTTGGCAGATCGATGGTGTGGTGGAGCGTGACCACAGTGGCGCGCGATGGGTCGTCGGGCATAAACGCCGCGGCGAAGTAGAGATCCATGACGCCGGCGTATTCGAATGGCTGATCGAGGGTGGCTTCGCCGCTCACCTTCTTCGCCGCCATCGTGTCCTGCTTGCCGTCGATCGACCATGCCAGCTGCGACTGCGTAGGTACGAGGAACGTCGTGTGCTTGCCGCTGGCGGCGAGAAACTCTTCCATGTCGCCAAGGCTGGCGGGCCATGCCACCAGCGCGCGCACAGGAACGCCATCCCGCTTCACGGCGACGTGCACACTCACGACGTAGGTTGAATCGAAGCTGAAAGTCTTCACCACATCGAGACCTCCAGCAGCGTAGTGGAACGTGACTGAGTTTGGCGCCAGAAGCTGGCCGGTCGCCGAAGCCTCGTAGAGAGCCGTGTTGAGCTGCGTGGTCAGGCCGTTGTCATAGGTAAAGAGCGAGAGCGGCAGTCCGAAACGGCTCGCCGCATCCTGCTGCACCATGTCGAGCGGCTTGCCGCTGGAGTCTGTAAAGCCCTTGAGGATCCAATGCTCCACCTGCGCGCCCTTGTTGCTGAAGGTGATTCGGAACTTCTCATTCTCGATGGTAGTTGTGGTCTCGGCCGCGGCGCCTACGCTAGCGATAGGACCAACGAAGCTGCTCGGGCCAGTGCTTCCAGAACCTCCAGGACCTTGAGCCGGCACGCTCGTCGGGTGCTGCGCTACCTGCTGTTGTGCCTGTTGGTTCTGTGTCGCAGGAGCATTCGCCGCCGGCTTCTGAAAATACTGATAGACCATCAGGGCCGCAAGGGCCAGAAATGTAAAAAGGATCAGGCTGCGAAAATCGCCGCCGCTGGCGCCGCCGCCGCCGGAACCCTGCGACTCGAGGTTGGGATTACGAATTTCTGGCAAAGGTAACTTCCTGTCTCCAAGGAGGGGCTCACCGAAAGGGAGCCGCTCCTTCTATGGTAATGGTTCGTGCGGCGGATGCGTTGCGTGTCGTATGGGCGGCACGGAATCGAGGCCCCCGCGGCTGAATGGATGGCAGTGCAGAAGCCGCCAGAGCGCAAGTCCCGTGCCGCGGACAGGGCCGTGCGTTGCGATCGCGATGGATGCGTACTCCGAGCAGGTGGGCACAAAACGGCATCCGCCACCGGAACCGAGCGAGTGCAGCGCCGGGGAAAGCCAGCGGCGGTAGAACGCGAGCATGGCAAGAAGGACGCGCGTCATCGAACGGGCTCTGTCTTGCCGGAACGCGGAGAGTGAGTCGGGTTTGCGCGGGCCTGTTCGGCATTTGCCTGCTGGAGAATACGCACAATCTCGGCATCAAGTTTCGTGAATTCGAGCGTCAGCACGGTCCGGTGTGGATGCAGGATCAGGTCGCAGCCGGCCGGTAACTGGCCAACATGCCGCCGAAGCACATCGCGCAGCCGCCGCTTCATCCGATTGCGCTCGTGCGCCGGACCAAGCACCTTGCCCACCGTAAGTCCGACGCGCGGAGCCGACACCTCGGATTGCGGCGCCAGGAACCAGCTCATCGAAGCGGAACGGTGTTTGCGGCCTTGAGCATACACATGCTGGTAGTCCGCGTGCTTGCGCAGCCGCGACCCCGCCAGAGACTCGCGGACCTTAGGCGCAGCAGCCGCGACGCACGACGTCGGCGCAACGGAATCCTGCTCAGGCTTGATGGAGATGCTCATCGCAAAACTGAAAGGAATTCGGCCAGAGGATGGTAGGCTCTGGAACGTGCTCCAGCCGAAACAACACGGCGGGAAGAACTTAGAGCGATTCTCCAATTACTATTTGGCATCTTTAGTTCGCAGAAGGTGGCTTTTGCTTCCACCCCAGAGACGAAGACCTGTCGCCGGGGACCCCGGTAAGTGAAAAGCCGCTTGGCAGTATCGCATTACATCAATTGGAGAACCGCTTTAGTCGCGAAAACCGGCGCTGACTGAGACGCGCTTACGACCTATGGCGCGGCGACGGCTCAGCACGGCTGCTCCCGACTTGGTCTTCATACGTGAGCGAAAGCCATGCGTCTTCGAGCGGTGACGCCGGTTGGGTTGAAATGTGCGCTTGGGCATAAAAATGCGCTCCTGTTTCCTGTCTGAAATCTTCGCCTGAACGGCAAGTATTAAGTATATCGGAGGTTGGCCCCGGAAGCCAGCGGGGCGACTCCACGCTGGTAATCAGGGGACTCGATGTGAGGAGCGTCGATGCGGAAGGACTCCGGCAAAGCTTGCCGATGCGGATCACCGAAAACGCGACGCGCGAGTCTGGCATCCAATCCAGACAGAGCTCGATGAAAGCAATAATTGAGTAGAATTTTGCGTTCGAAGCGCGAGAATTTTGATCGTGTGTGTTCTGTTTCACCGTGTGTGGTGCAACCTTCTGCATGTTCCCAAAAGTTATGTGAAAGAGGCATTGCAACACACCCCAAATGTGCTACCATCGGGACCGTTCAAGAAAGTTTCCGAGCGTCCCACGGAGTGAAGTTCAACCCGTGCCTCGCAGTATTATTCCGAGGCAGACCAACGGCCATCAGGCATGTTCTCAAAACGCGAATGTGGGTGAGCAACGGCTCTCTCACTGCGTGAGCCATTGTCTCAACCGCGCGGGCTGAAAATTACACGGCAGTAGACAGGTGGCGCCGGCAAGGACTCGCTCGATGGCATTCGCAATTTCGCCGGCTTCGGCTCTCAATCCCTGGCTGCAGATTCTCGCAGCCCTGGAAAAGAAGGTTATCCGCCAGTCGTTTGAGACGTGGCTGAAACCGACCCGCTTCAGCCATGCCAATGGCCGCACACTCTTTGTTCGCGTTCCGTCCAAAGAGTTTCAACACATCGGTGACAAGTATGGCGACCTGATCCAGGAAGCCATCGACCTCCAGTCGCTCGAGTTCGACGACGTGGAATTCGTCACCGTGGAAGAGGATCCGTCGATGCCTCCGCAGCGCAGGGATGGCGGCTTCGGCCCCTTGCCCGCGCATGCACCGACCGCGCCCTCATTGCGTACACCCGAGCAGACGCGCTTCGACTGGTCCACAGCGGCGCAGCTCAATCCGCGCTACACCTTCGACGCCTTCGTGATTGGCAACGGCAACCAGTTTGCCCGCGCGGCCTCACTGGCCGTTGCAGAGCGTCCCTCGCGCGCCTACAATCCCCTCTTCCTGTATGGCGGCGTGGGTATGGGCAAGACCCACCTGATGCACGCCATCGGCCACGAGGTGAAGCGCAGGCAGCCGTCGGCAAGCATCTGTTACGTCTCCGCGGAAAAGTTTACCAACGAGATGATCACCTCGCTGCGCAACGATCGCATGACCAGCTTCCGTGATCGCTTCCGCACCGTCGACGTACTCCTCATCGACGACATTCAGTTCATCGCGCAGAAAGAGCGGACGCAGGAAGAGTTCTTCCATACGTTCAACGCTCTGCACGAGAGCATGAAGCAGATCGTGATCGCTTCGGACCGTCCGCCCAAGGAACTGGCCGAAATTGAAGACCGGTTGCGCTCGCGCTTCGAGTGGGGTTTGATCGCCGACATTCAGCCGCCCGATCTCGAAACGAAAGTTGCCATCCTGCAGAAGAAGGCCGAGAACGAACAAGTACAGCTGCCAACGGATGTGGCGCTGTTCATCGCTTCCAACGTTCGCACCAATGTGCGCGAACTCGAAGGCGCGATGACCCGGCTGGTCGCCTGGTGCAACCTGAACCGCACTGAGATCACGCTGGCAACCACGCAGCAGTGCCTCAAACAGTTCATTGACATGCAGGTGCGCAAGATCACGATCGAGTCGATCCAGCGCGCTGTCGCCGAGCAGTTTGGCATGAAGGTGAGCGACCTGAAGCAGAAGAACAACTCCCGCAACGTCGTTGTGCCGCGGCAGATCGCCATGTATCTCGCCAAGCAGATGACCGAAGCAAGCCTGCCGGAAATCGGCCGCCAGTTCGGCAATAAGCACCACACCACGGTGATGCACTCCATCGGCAAAATCGATGAATTGCGCCGCACCGACAAGGACCTGCACCGCACGCTGAATAAATTGCAGGAACAGTTGAACGGGTAAAAAGCAGATCAGAGGCCAGTGACCAGAAGGCCGCGCATAGCGCGGCCTTTCTATATGCGGCGGGAGACTTGCTTCCTCTCAACGGCTGTCATTCCGAACGGACCCGGAACGTCAGTGAAGGGGTAGTGGAGGAACCTGCAGTTGCTTTTCGCTTCCCGGCCGCTCAAGAAGCGATCGCTTTCGCGGGTGCCCCATGTCTCGATTTTGAGACTCGGGATATCTGAGATTTACGCGGATCGAAACTCCGTCACGCTTAGCACATTCCCATCCGGATCCTTGAACCAAGCTACCCGCGCGCCACTCGGCGAGTTCCAGATGCCGCGTGGATCGCCATCGTTCACTCCCTTGTAACGATTGAACACAACGCCTGCGCTGACGAGACGATCAACCGTCCCTTCAATGTCGTCGACATCCCAACCAAGCACGGTAAACGAATCGGGCTTCAGTTCAGGCACCGTAGTTACGCGCAGCATCGTTCCGTTCGCGTCGAAGACCAGCGCAAACGGCTTCTCATCCGCCACAAGACGCAGCCCGAGTACGCCTTCATAAAATGCTCGCGCCCTTTCAGGATCGATGGTGGGCGCAAATGCGACCAGCTTCTGACCACCGAGAATTGAATCTGCCGCCATTCGCCACCCCCAGGCGGATCGCAATCCGCAGAGGAATCCTACCCTATCGCGACATTAACTCGATAAACAACTTCAGGAAGCGTGGAAGATCGAGATCGAGTTGAGCGTGAACAAGACGCACGCCGGTTTGCGGCTTCAGTTTCTCGGTCCACGTGAGCGTATCACCATAGCTCGGTCCGTGGCTCAGGTCGATGTCCATATACTCAACCGTCTCTTTCGTAATAATGGTCGGATCGAGCCATGCGCAGGCTGCCAACTCATCCCACAGGTAGTAGCGATTCTGACTCCATGCTGCGATGTACTTCGCCGTGGGCGACTGCGATTTGGAAATCTCATCGAGCATTTCTTGTGTGAATGGCGCCTTGATGGAGACGTCCACGGTCGTCACGTCGATGCGCGGCCACGCAGCGCGCAGCACGATGTGCGCGGCTTCCGGATCAAACCAGAAGTTGAATTCGTGCCGCGGGCTAGTCGCGAATTCCGGATCATCGGTCTGCGGATTCAAGCTGCCCCCCATGATCACGATGCCCTCCGTCAGCTCTGCAAAATCAGGATCGATTGAGACAGCCAGCGCGATATTGGTCAGCGGACCAGCCGCATAAATCGTTACCTGGTGCGGATGCGCATGCACTTGGCGAATGAGAAAATGCGCCGCATCTTCGTCGATCGGCTTAAGCGCGGGCATGCCCTCGGGCAGCGGTGGAATCGCATAAGGACCATGCTTGTCGAGCTTATCGGGCGCAATCGGAATGACGCCGCCTTTGCCCTCGACGAGCGTCATCGGCCCCTGTCCCCACGCGCCCAGCCAGGTCACCTTGCCGTCGATTGCCGACGAGAGCAGCGTCTCGCACTCCGTGCGCACCAGCGGATAAACCGCGCCTTTGGCGACGGCAATGTTGGAGTGGCCCGTCAATTCGAGCATGCGCAGCGTGTGCAGCGTCTCTTCATCGCGCCAGGCATTCCCGGTCACCATGGTGATGCCGAGTACCTCGACCTGCGGCGCCTGCAGCAGCACGAGCATCGCCATCTGGTTCGATCCGCCCGGGCCGGAGCCGTCCTGGTCAATGAGGACCAGCCGCTTTTGCGCGGAGCACACAAGCGCCGCGAAGGCAATCAGCAGAGAAATTGCAGTCTTCATTTTTCCGTATTCTGACCCATCGGCCTACCGCCGCCGATCGCGTCCCCCGCGATCCCGATCACGGCCGCCACGCTCGCGCCCACCGCCGCGATCGAAGCTCTGAGGCCTGGTGGGGGGCGTCACGGGCAGATCGGTCTTGCCGGCGGGAAAGACCGCGAGAAAACGATCCTGTCCCTCGCCGGAGCTTGCCGTCTCCACGCCTTCGATATCGCGGAAGGACATATGCAGCAGACGTCGCTCGCGGCTATTCATGGGTGCAAAGGCAAAGGGCACTCCAGTGCGGATGACCTTGTCGGCGGCCACTTCGGCCTGGAGGCGCAATTCCTGCGCGCGCAGTGCCTTGAAGTTGCCCGCATCGAAGCTGACCAGGTCGTTCTCGCGCTGCTCCAGGCGCAGCATTTGCGCGGCAATTGTTTCAAGCGCCCTCAGCAGTTCGCCATTGTGCTGCGTCACCAGCGGAACATCCGGTCCGCCCAGTTCCACATAGATCTGCCGCGCCTCCAGTCCTTGCGGATCGCGCGCGCCGTCTCCCGCGGTAATACGATATTTCAATCGCATTCCGCCAAGCTTGTTAAGGGAAGCAAGAAATCCGGCAATTTTCTGTGCAGCCTGCTGCAGGTCGTCGATTGGCATAACGATTTAGTATCGCAGAATTGGCCGGGGTGGCGGGTGCGGAATTCTTCGACGCCGGGCACACACTGCAACCTTGCTCAAACTTTGCGTACCAGCGGCGTCAGATACTCCGGCCCCACCGGATCTGTAACACTTTCGGCGACAATGCGATCAATCTCTTCTATCGTATTCGTATCCAGCCGCCAGCCCATCACGCCCGCAACCGCGTCAAGCTGATCGGGCCGCTTGGCTCCCCACAGGGCCACGGAAATGCCCGGCCGGTCCAGGACCCATCGCACCGACAACTGCGCAACCGATTTGCCGAAGCGAGTCCGGGCCAGCACCGTCAACCGCTCGACTGCTGTCATATATTGACCGAACCTCGGCTCCTGAAACTTGGGATCGACGGCGCGAATGTCTCCGGCCTCAAATGTCATGCCGCGACGCACACGCCCGCCCAGCATGCTGCGGCAAAGCGAACTGTAGGTGAGCACCCCCACATTGTTCGCCGCGCACCACGGCAGGGTTTCGGGATCGATATCACGCTCGAAGATGTTGTAAGGCGGCTGGTCCGAGGCCAATGGAACAACACTGCGAAACTCCTCCATCTGCGCCACGCTGAAATTGCTGACGCCGAGTGCGCGCACCTTGCCTTCTCGTTGGAATCCCGAGAGAATGCCGGCAACTTCGGCCATGGGCACGAGCGTGTCGGGCCAATGGATCTGATACAGGTCGATGTAGTCGGTGCCGAGACGGCGCAGGCTGTCCTCAATCTCCCGCCGCAGCCGTGCCGGCGTAGAGTTGGCAAACACCCCTCGCTCGTTCCACTCGAGGCCCGCCTTGGTGGCAATAAAGAATGCATCGCGACGGCCATGCGCGCGCATGACCTTGCAGACGATCTCCTCGGCGCGGCCGCGACCGTAGATCGGCGCCGTGTCGATGAGGTTGATGCCGCGTTCAACGGCGCTCAAACAGGTTGCAATCGCCGCATCCTCGGCCACCGCACCCCACTCTGAACCGCCGATGGCCCAGGTTCCCAGGCCGATACGAGAAACTTCAGCCCCCGCAACTTTCGTGGTTTCCATGCAAAAACATCTTAAGCGCGCAAGGCGACACAGCTGTCAACAAATGCATCGGTTTCATGCAGGGCTAAGGTGAAATTAAGGTTATGTCGCTATCCTGTCTTCCTGTGCAGATCGGTCCCCATCCCTATCGCGGTCCTAAACGTGCCGCTCTCTCTCGAATACTGTGCGCCTCTCTTCTCGCCGCATTCGCTCTCTCTACAGTTGCAACATCGGCGCAGACCACGGTGCAAGCCGCCCAACCGGACTCTGCTTCAACCGCACAGCCGGTCCTGATCACGCTGGATGAGGCCTTGAAGCGGGCGCAATCCAGCGAGCCAACTTATGCCACGGCGCTGGCCGACAGCAAGGTCGCCGGCCTCGATCGCGGCATCGCCCGCGCCGGCTTGCTGCCCAGCGTCACCTATCAGAACCAGGCTCTCTACACCCAGCCCAACGGTCTCACCAACCAGGCGGGCCAGGGCGTCAGCGCGCAGCCTTCGCCAATCTTCATAGCGAACAACGCGGTTCGCGAATACGCCAGCCAAGCCGTCATCAACGAAGATATTGGACTGGCGCAGATCTCGGGCCTGCGCCGCGCCGATGCCGCCGCGGCTGTTGCCTCTGCCGAGTTGGAGATCGCACGTCGCGGGCTCGTTTCCACCGTTACCGGCCTCTATTACGGACTTGCCGCCGCAAATAAAAAACTCGCCATTGCTGAACGCGCCAAAGCAGAGGCCGATGACTTCGTGAAGCTCACCGGCCAGCGAGAACAGGTACGCGAAGCCGCGCATGCCGACACCGTGAAGGCGCAGCTCGAGCAGCAACAGCGTGACCGCGATCTCTCTGACGCAAAAATCAACGCCGACAAGGCTCGCCTTGAACTGGCCGTGCTGCTCTTCCCTGATCCGCGCACGCGTTACTCCATCAGCGTGCCCGATGCTCCGCGGCCCTTGGCATCCCGTGCGGACGTCGACCAGCTCGCCGCCAAAAACAACGCCGAACTCAAGAGTGCGCTGGCCACTGTCCGCGTGAGCGACGCGGATGTTCTGTCGGCGCGCGCCGCGTATCTGCCTGGCCTCGGCCTCAACTACACCTACGGCATCGACGCACCGCAGTTCGCCGTGAAGGGGCCCGAAGGGGTAAATAATCTGGGCTATTCCGCTTCGATCACACTCGATATTCCCGTGTGGGACTGGCTCGCCACAGAGCACAAGGTGAAGCAGAACGAGATCAGGCGCGATGCGGCCAAGGTGGCGCTCACGGCAACACAGCGCCGGCTCATCGCCCAACTCGATGAAGCTTACGCCGAAGCCCAGGCCGCGCGTGATCAGCTCGCTTCGCTCGACTTGAGCGTTTCGACTGCCGGCGAAAGCCTGCGCCTTACCAGGCTGCGTTACACCGGCGGCGAATCCACTGTGCTCGAAGTTGTCGATGCACAAACAGCGTTCATCACGACGCAGAATGCGCGTGAAGACGGGCGCGTCCGTTACGAATCGGCGCTGGCAGCATTGCAAACTCTGACGGGAACCATGTGAACCCATGAACGAAGCGTTTCGAATCACTGACCCTCTTCACGGCAACAGCAGGAATACTGTTGCTCGGCATATGCACGAGCTTTTTTTCCTTGTTCTGATCACGACACTGCTGGCAGCGGGCTGCAAGAAAGAAGAGGCGCCCGCTACGGAAATCACAGTGCAGGCCGAGCATCCTGAGCAGGGATCGATCTCGGACCACATCACCGCCGACGCCATTCTTGCGCCGCTGGCGCAGGCCGCCATCGTTCCCAAGATCGCCGCTCCGGTTAAAAAGTTCTATGTCCAGCGCGGTGCGCGGGTGAAGGAAGGCGAGCTGCTGGCGGTGCTTGAAAATGCCGATCTCGCTGCCACCGCACAGGACAACAGGGGCTCCTACGAAGCCGCGCAAGCCGCATACGCAACGGCTACCAAGGCGCAGGTGCCTGAAGATGTGCAGAAGGCCGAGCTCGACTACGCGCAGGCCCACGCTAATCTCGATCTGAACACCAGCATCGTGAACAGCCGCAAGCAGCTCTTTGCTGAAGGGGCCATTCCGGGCCGCGATCTTGATACCGCGCAAGCCGCGCTGGTGCAGGCGCAAGCCGCCTACGACACGGCTGCCAAGCATCTTGAGTCCATGCGCAGCGTCAATCGCGACGCAGAGCTGAAGTCGGCGCAGGGCCAGCTCACCTCCGCTGAAGGCAAATACAAGAACGCAACCGCCCAGGTTGGCTACACCGAGATTCGCAGTCCGATCAACGGTTTCGTCACTGACCGGTCACTTTACGCCGGTGAAACTCCGGCCGCGGGCGCACCGCTGATCACTGTAATGGAAACCTCGTCACTGCTCGCCAAGGCTCACATCGCACAGAACCTGGCGCAGCAGATGAAGATCGGCGATGGAGCGTCCCTTGTTGTGCCCGGTATCAAGGATCCCGTGGATGCCAAGGTCACGTTGATCAGTCCCGCTCTCGACCCCGGCAGCACCACGCTCGAAATCTGGCTCAAGGTCGACAACAAAAAGGGCGCGCTCAAAGTCGGCACCCCGGTCAAGGTCTCCATCACCGGAAGGACTGTCGAACAGGCGCTGAAGGTTCCCGTCTCGTCGATCCTCACCGCGCAGGATGGATCGAAGTCCGTAATGGTCGTCGGCACGGATGGCGCCGCACACAAGAAGGCGGTCGAGGTCGGCATCCAGGATGGCGACGACGTTCAAATCACGAAAGGCCTTTCGACAGCCGACATGGTAATCACCAACGGCTCGTATGGACTCGACGAAGGAGCCAAGGTAAAGGTGGGACCCGCCGACGATGACGACGCCAAGCCCGCAGCCGGCAAGGGAGGCGACAAGGACTGATGTCGACCTCTACCCAAGTTCCCGCATCGAAGGACGACGCGTTCTGGCTCTCCCACTTCACTCGGCCGATCTTCTTTTTTGCCGCCGTACTCACGCTCGCGGGAATCTACGCCTCGTTGCAGGTGCCCATCTCCGTCTTTCCCGACACAAATTTCCCGCGTGTTGTGATCGGCATCGACAACGGCGTCATGCCCGTGGAGCAGATGGAAGTCACCATCACGCGGCCGGTTGAGGATGCGGTCAACTCCGTCCCGGGCCTCGTCACCGTGCGTTCCAATACCAGCCGAGGATCGGCCGAAGTGAGCCTGTTCTTCGACTGGAACACCGACATGTTCCAGGCGCTCCAGCTTACCGATGCGGCTCTCGGCAAAGTCGAACAGACACTGCCATCGACCGCGCACATCACCACCAATCGGCTTACCTTTGCCACATTTCCAATTCTCGGCTACAGCCTCACTTCCGACACAGTACCGCAAACACAGCTTTGGGAACTGGCAACCTACGACCTGAAGCCGCCGCTCAATCGGGTTCTCGGTGTCAGCACCGTCACCGTGCAGGGTGGACAGGTGCCGGAGTTTGGCGTGACGCCGAATCTCCCTCTCCTTGCGTCCGATGGCATCACCGTTACCGATCTCGTCAACGCCATCCAGGCCTCGAACATTATCGATTCGCCCGGTCTCTACGAAGCCAATCATCAGTTGATTCTCGGCCTCGTGGGCGCACAGGTGCACGACGTCGAAGGGCTGCGCGAACTCGTCGTGAAGACGACAGCCGCCGGCGCGCCGGTGCGGGTTGCCGACGTTGCAACGGTCGCGCCTTCGACGCTTCCTGTCTACACAACGGTGACGGCGAACGGCAAAAATGCCGTGCTGCTCAACATTGCTCGACAGCCCTCATCCAATACCGTTGCCGTCGCCGACGCAGTAGGTGCGGAAATCGACCAATTGCGACAGAAGGTGCCGCAAGGTGTAAAGCTCGAGCCCTTCTACGACCAGTCGCAACTTGTGCGCGACAGCATCTCCAGCGTGCGCGACGCCATCTTCATCGGGCTCGTACTCGCCTGCATTATCCTTTTTCTTTTCCTGCGCGACTGGACCTCGTCGCTCATCGCGGGCCTCGTTATCCCAGTCACCGTAGCGGTCACAGTCCTCGTACTCTGGGCAATCGGCCAAAGCTTCAACCTGATGACACTCGGTGGACTCGCCGCCGCTATCGGCCTCGTGATCGATGACGCCATTGTCGTCGTCGAGAACATCGTGATGCATCGTGACAACGGCGAACCCCGTGCCAGTGCTGTACGCAAGGCGCTCAGCGAAATCACCGTCCCCCTCATCGGTTCTACCATCACGCCAGTAGTCGTTTTTCTGCCGCTCATCTCCGTCAGCGGCGTGACGGGAAGCTTCTTTCGCGCGTTAGCCATCACGATGGCTGCGTCGCTGCTGACCTCCCTCATGCTGGCGTTGACCTGGACGCCCGGACTCAGCCTCGCACTCCTGCGTGATCGCAGCGGCGATGCACGGGAGCATAAAGAACACACCACCGGCCGCTTTATGGGCCGCGTGCTCAAGGTTCATCATCGCGTGCTCGATTGGGCACTCGCCAAGCCGCTATGGCTCGGCGTCGCGTGCCTGTTGCTCGTGATCGCAACCTATATCGGATATAGGAATCTAGGCTCGGACTTACTGCCGGAAATGGACGAGGGCGGATTCATTCTCGACTACATCATGCCCGCGGGAAGTTCGCTCGCCGAAACCAATCGCGTCCTCCAGCACGTCGAGCGCATCCTGCACGACACACCCGAAGTCGAAAGCACCTCGCGCCGCACCGGCCTGCAAATGGGACTTGCTGCGGTCACCGAAGCTAACACCGGCGACTTCACGGTCAAACTCAAGTCGAAGCGGAGCCGCGCCATCGACGACGTCATGGAGGATGTGCGCCAACAAATCAAATCCACCGAACCCGAACTCGACGTTGAATTCACCCAGGTGCTGCAGGACATGATCAACGATCTATCAAATGCACCTGAGCCCATCCAGATCAAGCTCTTCTCCGACGACGAGGCCATGTTGACGCAACTCGGCCCGAGAGTCGGCGATGCCATCGGCAAGATCCAAGGCGTGGTGGACGTGGAGAACGGCATCGAGAATACCCTCAGCGGACCAGCAACCAACTTCCAGGTCGACCCTACCGTCGCAGCGCGCCTGGGCTTTACACCGACTGAAGTCGCCGAAGATGCAACGTCGATCCTCGACGGCCTGCCAACTAACGATTCACTGATCGCCAACGGCCGCCCGTACACCGTCAGGATTCGACTGGGCGACGACCACCGCAAGTCGCTCGATACCATCGAGAACACGGTCTTCAATAGCGCTTCAGGACACACTGCCACGCTCGGTTCACTCGCAACCATCCAGCAATTGCCGCCGCAAAATGAGATTCACCGCGAAAACCTGCAAAGGATGGTTGTCGTCACCGGGCGCCTCGAAGGCTCAGACCTCGGCACCGCGATGGCCAAAGTACAGCAGACCGTGAAGGGGCTGCATCTGCCGCCCTCTGTCCGCGTCACCTACGGCGGCACCTACGAGGAGCAGCAGAAATCGTTCCACGATCTTCTTAAAGTGCTCCTGCTGGCGCTGGCGCTGGTCTTCGGTGTCCTGCTTGCCGAGTTCCGCAACTTCCCTGCTCCGATTGCCATTCTCACTTCGTCTGTGCTATCGATCTCCGGCGTCATCCTTGCCCTGCTCATCACACGCACCACGTTCAATGTGGCGTCGTTCATGGGATTGATCATGGTGATCGGCATCGTCGCCAAGAACGGTATCCTGCTGCTCGATGCCGACGAGAAGTTTCGTGCCGAAGGCGTTTCCGCCGCCGAAGCCATGATGCACGCCGCGCAGCGCCGCCTGCGGCCCATCGTGATGACCGCCATCGCCGCTGTGTGCGGCATGCTGCCCCTGGCCTTCGCACTCGGCGCAGGATCGCAGATGCTGCAGCCCCTCGCCATCGCCGTAATTGGCGGCCTCGCCGTTTCCATGGTGCTGAGTCTGGTGGTAACGCCCGTCGTCTACTTCCTGCTGACAAAGAACCGCCCACTGCATGAAAAAGCGGCGTGACTACAGTGAGAGCTGAACAGAGAACCGGCCTCGCCTGAACGCTGTTCACTGACCACTGTTCGCTGATCACTGTTCTGTCACAATAGACCCATGGTTACCGAGCCCATCAAGCTCACCGCTGCCGAAGCGCGCGTCCTGGGAGCCCTCGTCGAAAAAGAAGTCACGACGCCGGAGTACTACCCGCTTACCCTGAACGCGCTGATCAACGCCTGCAATCAACGCTCGAACCGCGAGCCGGTAATGGTTGTCGACGAAGACGACGCACGCCAGGCTTTACATGGCCTCGAAAACAAGGAGCTCGCAGGCCGTGCCCGCTCCGCCGAAGGTCGCGTAACCAAATACGAGCACTGGCTTGGCGAGGCATTCAACTTCAGCCGTGCTGAAACCGCTCTGATATGTGTGTTGCTGCTGCGCGGTCCGCAGACGCCTGGCGAACTCCGCGGCCGCACCGAGAGGCTTCACGAGTTTGGCGAGATCACTGATGTACTCGCCGGCCTGCAAAAATTGATGGAACGAGAGCCGGCCCTGGTTGCTGTTCTTCCGCGTCAACCCGGCACCAAGGAAGCGCGCTACGCGCATCTGCTTTCGGGCCCTGTTGAATCAATTCAGATGCCCACGGCTTTGCAGGCCGCGCCTCAAAACCCGGCAGCCGGACCGGAGCAGAATGACCGCCTCGCGCAACTGGAATCAGATGTCGCCGAACTGATGCGCGAAGTCGCCGAATTGAAGCGTAAGATCGATAGTCTTTTCGGTGACTGAGAATGTGAGCTCAGATTCAACAGTGAGCGAGAGTCATTGGGCCGCCTCGGAAGTTCAGCGCTGCGTCTCAATCGTGTCGGGAAGAATTCGCATCGTCGCGTCGAATTTGTGGCAGTTGCTGTATTCGGCGCTATAAACCAACAGGTCGTTGCCCGATGCTTGGCCCAAAGTAGCCGATACTTTGGTCGGAATCACATAGAACTTCCCACCGAAGGGCGTTACTCCGAAATCGGTATTGATGCTGAAGCCCTTGAATTTTCGCAGGCCATCCTTTGGATAATAGAATTCGGCTCGCATGAGTTGCCACGTCCCGCGATCCAGCCAAAAGGTCGCCACACCCGGTGTCGGCAACTTGGCGCATGTGTCAGTTTTCAACGCACTCTCACCAAATGAGACCTTGAGCGCAAGTCCGCCTCTGTAGTTCAGGACCTCGTAACGGTTGCACAAAACAGCATCCTCGGAAAGAAGCCAGCGGAAGTCTTCCCCGAAGGCCCCGTTGACCAGCAGAGAAAATGGATTCTTGAGCTTCGTTCCTGGCGGATAAGTCTTGCCATTCACCGATCGAAACTCTCGCTCTTCCCGGAATGGTTCCTTCGCGTTCCCTTCCTGTCGCCGCACCCAGATCAACGAGGTTGCCCTTTGCTCGTTCGTGGTCTTGCCGTTTTGATCCTCAAAAGAACGGATCGACTCATCGCAATCAATACTTGGCAATGCAGAATTGAATGTGGCAAAGCTCGCCCGCGCTCTGGCGAGCAGTTCGTCCGGCGGTGGATCCGTGCTCTGACCAAGAGCCCGGACAACTGAAAAGAGAACAAGGATCAAGACGGGGAGCACAACCAGGATGCGTTTCAAGTTGTCCTCATCTGTAACCCTGCTCCGGCTCACACGTGCCAGGACTCTCCACTCCGTCCGGTCTTGGCGCGACAATCTTCAGAGCAGCTCATACCCCGCGAACCAATACCCGATCTCGAACGCCGCCGTCTCCGCCGCATCCGATCCGTGAATCGCATTCTCCTGGATCGATTCTGCGAACTTCTTGCGGATGGTTCCATCTTCCGCATTCGCTGGATTGGTAGCGCCCATCAGCTTGCGCAGATCGGCAATCGCGTTGTCCTTCTCCAGCACCATCAGAAAAATCGGCCCTGATGACATGAACTCGCACAGGTCGTTGAAGAATGGCCGTGCCGCATGCACGTGATAAAAACCCTTCGCCTGATCCTTCGAAATTGTCTGCTTGCGAATCGACACAAGCTTGAATCCGGCCTTTTCAATCTCGGCCAGAATAGCCCCCGCATATCCCTTGCTAACCGCGTCTGGTTTAACAATGCTGAACGTCCGCTGCGCCACTCGATTGCTCCTCTAAATCGGCTTTATCCCGTCCACTATTGTACTGGTCACATCCGGCGACCAACTCGACCCCAATCTGCTACAGTTTCGCCATGTCACGCTTAGCCGCCGCCTTCCCTCTCTCCGGCCTTGCCCTCGTTGCTCTTCTCGCCGCTGCACCCGCACTGAGCCAAAGTCAGCCTGAATCGGCGCAGACCTCGCGCGAATTGCGTGTCTTCGATTCCTCGCTGATCGACAAAGCCGTCGACCCCTGCGAAAACTTCTACCGCTATAGTTGCAACGGCTGGTTCAAGCGCAACCCGCTGCCTCCCGACGAGACCTCCTACGGCCGCTTCACCGAGCTCTACGAACTCAATCGCCTTCACCTCCGTCAAATCCTCGAAGACGTTTCAAAACCCGATCCGAACCGCACACCCAACGAGCAGAAGATCGGCGACGAATACGCGAGCTGCATGGATACGGCGGCCATAAACAAGGCGGACATTGCCCCTCTGCAGCCGGAGCTGGATCGCGTCGCCTCACTCAAGTCATCTGCTGAATTGCCGGCATTGCTGGGCCATCTGCACAACATTGGCGTCAACGCATTTTTCGGCATGGGCTCTCGCCAGGACTTTGCCGACGCGAGCCAGGTCATCAGCTACTACGGAGCAGGCGGTCTTGGCCTGCCCGAGCGCGACTACTACTTCCGCACTGATCCCAAATCGATCGAACAGCGCAAACAGTATGTCGATCACGTTCGCAAGATGTTTGTCCTCGCAGGCGAGCCCGATGCGCAGGCCTCAAAAGATGCTGATACGGTGATGGCCATCGAAACCCGCCTCGCCAAGGCATCGCTCACTATCACTCAGCGGCGCGACCCGCAAAATCTGAACCACCCCACAGACGTTGTCACCTTCGGTAAATCGCTCACGAATTTTTCGTTGCCGAACTACGTTGCGGCTGTGCACGCTCCCTCCACCGGCAAGGCGAACGATGGCGAGCCAAAATATTTCGCTGAATTCAACGCGATCGTTGCGGACTTGTCGCCGGACCAGATCAAGGCCTATCTCCGCTGGCACCTGCTCCACTCCTATGCCGGCACCAGCATGCCCGAGGCCTTTGAAACCGAATCCTGGAATTTCTACGCGCACATTCTCAACGGCGCTGAGAAGGAGCAGGAACGCTGGAAGCGCTGCACCAGCCGCATTGACCGCGAGATGGGCGAGGCGCTGGGACAGGTCTACGTCGCCAAGTACTTCCCGCCAGCCGAAAAACAGCAAGCCCTCGAGATGACACTCGCCATCGAGCAGGCCATGGCCAAGGACATTGACGCGCTCGACTGGATGAGCCCGACTACCAAGGTCCAGGCGAAGGAAAAGCTCAAGACTGTCATGAACAAGATCGGCTATCCCGACAAGTGGCGCGACTATTCCACATTGAACATCATGCGTGGCGATTCGCTCGGCAACCAGGAGCGCGTGCACGACTTCAACCAGAAGCGCGACCTGGCCAAAATCGGCAAGTCCGTCGACAAGGGCGAGTGGTCCATGTCACCGCCCACCGTCAACGCCTACTACAGCTCGCAGCAAAATAACGTCAACTTCCCCGCCGGGTACTTCCAACCTCCCTTTTTCAGCGACAAGGAAGACGACGCCGCGAATTATGGCGACATGGGCTCCACCATCGGTCACGAGCTTACACACGGGTTCGATGATCAGGGTCGGCAATACGATAAGGACGGCAATCTGAAGGATTGGTGGACCAAGGACGACGAAGCCAAGTTCACGCAGAAGGCGCAATGCATGGTCGATCAGTATGACGCCATCGAGGCGGTTCCGGGCGTACACCTCAACGGCAAGCTCACCCTCGGCGAGAATCTCGCCGACCTCGGTGGCCTGTGGCTAGCGTGGGTCGCCTGGCAGGACAAAGCCCAGGCAGAGCATCTTGACATGGCAGCCAAGACCGACGGTTACACGCCCGAACAGCGCTTTTGGATCGCCTATGCGCAGCAGTGGTGCACGGACACTCGTCCCGAGCAGTTACGAAATCAGGCCCAAGGCGATCCCCACGCGCCTGACGAGTATCGAACCAACTCCATCCTGCAGGATTTGCCGGAGTTCGCGAAAAGCTTCAGCTGCAAACCAAACGACAAGATGGTCAGCGCGAAACCCTGCCGCATCTGGTAACAAGCAGCTATCGGCTTAGTCGTTAGCTCTCAGCCGTCAGCTTTCAGCTATCAGTCATTAGCTCTCAGCTGTCAGCGATCAGCCTTCAATTCTCAGCTAACATGTTGAGTTGCCGCAATCCGTCAGGGCACGACTTCAGTCGTGCCGCAAACGGATGGAAAGATGTGGGGTTTTAACCCCTGGAAGATTTCTACCCAAACACAAAGGCCCACCATCGCGGCGGGCCTTCTGTTTTGGCTGATAGCTGACGGTTGAAAGCTGAGAGCTAACCTTTTCCAATCACCTTCGCCAGCGTTGCCCCAATCTCTGCCGGCGACACAACAACATGAATCCCCGCCGCAGTCATCGCCTTCATTTTGTCTGCAGCGGTTCCCTGCCCGCCTGAAATGATGGCGCCGGCATGACCCATGCGCCGGCCGGGAGGCGCAGTCTGTCCTGCGATGAATCCGACGACCGGCTTCTTCACGTGCTGCTTCACATACTCTGCCGCCGCTTCTTCGTTGGTACCGCCGATCTCGCCAATCATGATGATCGCCTCGGTGCCCGGATCTTCATTCAGCAGCCGCATCGCATCGATATGCGTTGTTCCGATAATCGGATCGCCGCCAATGCCGATCGCGGTCGATTGACCGATTCCGCGCTGCGTCAGCTGATGCACCGCTTCATACGTCAGCGTTCCCGAGCGTGACACGATACCCACATTGCCTTCCTTGTGAATCCGCCCCGGCATGATGCCGATTTTCGCCTTGCCCGGCGAAATCACCCCTGGGCAATTCGGCCCGATCAGCCGCGACTTTGAATTCTTCAGCTTCGCCCACACCTTCACCATGTCCAGCGTAGGAATGCCCTCGGTGATGCAAACAATCAGCGGAATGCCCGCGTCCTCGGCCTCGAGAATCGCATCGGCGGCAAACGGCGGCGGCACAAAAATCATCGTTGCATTCGCGCCTGTCTCCTTCACCGCATCGGCCACCGTGTTGAACACCGGCCAGCCCTCATGCTTCGTTCCACCCTTGCCCGGAGTCACGCCACCCACAACCTTGGTGCCGTACTCCGCGCACCCCAGCGCATGAAACGTTCCTTCTTTTCCAGTGATGCCCTGCACGATGAGCCGCGTATCATTATCGACCAAGACCGACATTACTTAACCCCTTTCGCGGCGGCCACAACCAATTCGGCGGCCTCCTTCATCGTTGCGCCAACCTGAAAATTCAATCCCGACTCCGCAAGAATCTTGCGGCCCTCTTCGACGTTCGTGCCCTCAAGCCGCAGCACAATCGGCACCTTCACATTCAGTTTCTTCGCCGCGGCCACAACACCTGTTGCCAGCCGATCGACGCGCAGAATGCCACCAAAAATATTGATGAAGATCGCCTTCACATGTGCATCCGACAGCAGAATTTCGAACGCGTGCTCAATCTGTTCTTGCGTAGCGCCCCCGCCCACGTCGAGGAAATTTGCAGGACTCCCGCCGGCGTATTGAATAATGTCCATCGTCGCCATCGCCAGGCCAGCGCCGTTCACCATGCAGGCAATGGTGCCGTCGAGCTTGATGTAGTTCAGCGCGTACTTGCTCGCTTCCACTTCCAGCGGATCTTCCTCAGCCGTATCGCGCAGTGCCTTAATGTCCGCGTGGCGAAAGAGCGCGTTGTCGTCGAATGTGATCTTCGCGTCGAGCGCGAACAGCTTGTCATCCTTCGTCGTGATAAACGGATTGATCTCGATCAGCGATGCGTCGGTATCCATGAACGCCTTGTAGAGGCTCTGCAGAAATGCAACGGCTGCATTGATCTGCGTGGGCTTCAGCCCGAGCGCAAAAGCCAGCTTGCGCGCCTGCCATGCGCCGAATCCCACCGCCGGATCGATTGCCTCTTTGAAGATGGCCTCCGGCGTTTTTGCGGCGACTTCTTCAATTTCCATGCCGCCCGCCTGCGAAGCCATGTAGACCAGCTTGCCCGTCGCGCGATCGAGCACGATGCCGAGATACAGCTCGCGATCGATGGCCGCCGTCTCCTCGATCAACAGCCGCTGCACCTTCTGTCCCGCGGGTCCAGTCTGATGCGTCACGAGTTGCATGCCGAGAATGTTCTTCACATGTGTCTCGGCCTCATCGCGATTCTTTGCCACCTTCACGCCGCCGCCCTTGCCGCGGCCACCAGCGTGAATCTGTGCCTTCACCACCACGCCATTGGCGCCCTCGGCAAATAATTTGCGCGCCACTGCGGCCGCTTCTTCCGGCGTGTTCGCCATTTCGCCCTTGGGCACGGCAACGCCATACTTTGCCAGGATTTCTTTTGCCTGATACTCGTGAATTTTCATGTTGGTAGGGACCGCCACGTCCGCTGAGAATTTCCGGGAAACCAGCTTTGAACAACAAAGATACCGATCAGCGCGATCGTGCCAGCGGTACCCAAATACTATCTTGCGGCACGAACCACCCGCAACGACGGCCGGTCGTTTCGGCTATTGGCCGAGTGAATTGGCAGTGCAATTACCATATTGAGAGATATGGATTCGCTGAAGACCCTTCTCAAGCCCCTCGCCGAAGATGGAGCACAACTCACCCGCGAGCAGGCTGCCGATGTGCTCCGCCAGATACTCTCCGGCCAGGTTCCCGAAGTTGAAACTGCCGCACTGCTCACCGTCCTGGCTACTCGCGGCGAACAAGCCCCCGAACTTGCCGGCTTCGTCGACGTTATGCGCGAACAGTGCGTCCCCGTCCCACTCACCGACGAAGAGCGTGCTGAACTCGTCGACTGCGTCGGCACCGGTGGCGGCGGCCCGCTCACCTTCAACATCTCCTGCGGCGCTGCATTGGTTGCTGCTGCCGCCGGCGCCAAGGTCGCCAAGCATGGCAATCGCGCGGTTACATCGCTTTGCGGAGCGGCCGACGTCCTCGAAGCACTCGGCGTTCCCATTGATCTCTCGCCGGAACTCGCAGTCGAGTGCCTGCGTGAAACCGACTTCGTCTTCCTTTACGCGCCTCTCTATCACCCGGCCATGAAAACCCTCGGCCCTCTGCGCCGCGCGCTCGGCTTCCGCACCATCCTCAATCTCTGTGGACCGCTCACCAATCCCGCGCATGCCCGCATCCAGGTCGTCGGAGTTCTCGCGCCCAGCCGGGTTCTCCTGGTAGGACGCGCGCTCCTGGCTCTCGGATCGAAGCGCGCTTTTGTTGTGCATGGAACCGACGGCATCGACGAGCTCACGACTACAGGTGAGTCAGTAGTCGCCCGCATCATCGAAGCGGAGCCAGGAGACGAACCCACCCTCAGAGCCGCCCGCGTCACGCCGGAAATGGCCGGCCTGCCCCGCGCAGCCCTCGCCGACTTTACCGGCGGCGACGTCGAGACCAACAAGGCGCTGCTCTACGATGTGCTCACCGGCATCCCCGGGGCCCGCCGCGATATTGTCCTGCTCAATGCCGCCGCCACGCTCGTTGCCGCTGGCCTCGCCGGCGATCTCAAAGAAGGTGTAGCTCTCGGCGCCGAGGCCATCGACTCCGGCCAGGCCGCCGCCACCCTGGCAAAGCTCCGCATATTCGGCGAAAAGCACGCAAGAAAGTAGCCGCTCTCCGTTCCTTTAGTAGCGAGCGGCGGACTGCTGGCTCGAATTGTTTTGCGTAAGGAGAACATCATGAAGTTCAATCTGGCACTTGTCGCCGCGTCAATTCTCTTCGCAACCTTGTCAGCCGGCGCTCAACAAACGACGCAGCCGCAAATGAAAGTCGATTCCAGCAATCGCACGCTCAGCGTCGCTGCTACAGAAACGGTGTCGGTCGAACCCGATCTCGCCATCCTGCACATCGGCTTCGACACGGGACCCGAAGATGCCAAGGCGGCCTATGCCGATGGAGCGCGCGCCTCAAACGCCATCATCGCCGCTGTCAAGCAGGCGGGAATTCCTGAGACCTCGATCCGCAGCGAATCGCAGTACCTCGATCGCGACTTCTCCAACAAGCAACACAAATTCGTACTTCACCAGCAGTGGACCGTGAAGGTTGCGCCCGAGCGAGCCGCGGAGATTCTCGACATCGCCGTCACCGCCGGCGCCACCAGCAGCGGGGAAATCGACTGGACGGTGAAAGACGTGCCCGCCCTTGAATCCCAGGCGCTAGACCGCGCCGCCACGCGTGCAAAGCAGAATGCAGACGTGCTTGCGAAAGGGATGGGAGTCCGACTGGGCGCACTGATCTACGTCAACAATCAGATGTCAGCTCCCCAAACTCCAAGGCCAATGTTCGGCTTCGCGATGAAGACCGCCGCGGCTCCGCCTGCCCCGCCGCTCTCCATCGAACCGCACCAGGTAAGCGAAGAAGCCACCGTCTACGCCGTCTTCGCCATCGAGTAACCGCTAGATCAGCCCGCCCCGCCCCACCATTCGGCGAGCCAGCAACCACGACAGCAACGACGCGCCCAACGCCGCCGCAAGCCAGCCGGCACTCTCGAGCGTGGCCACCATCTGTTGCGGCATATGCGCCCACAGCGCAACGGGTGAGCCCAAATTCGGCAATCCGTTCAGCCCTTGCCGCGCTACCTCCACCCCCAGCCACGCCAAACCACCGACGGCGACCACCGCACCCGGCAACGCCCGCTTCCACGGAAAAGGAATAGGTTCCGGCGCGGCTGCTTCTTCCCGCACGCGCTCCATCACTGCGGAAACAAACCCCGACGACGGCGCCAACTCCTCTTCCGCCGCCATGATCCGATCAAGATTCGCTCGCTTTGCCGGCTCCATCATCATGCCTCCCTTTCGGCGTGAACCATTGCCGCCTGCTCATCTTCGAGATGCGGAAACCGCCGCTTCAACAACGCCCGCGCTCTCGCCAGCCGCGCTTTCACCGTGCCTTCCGGCATCCCCAGGGTGCGTGCCGCCGCGCTCACATCCATCTCGTGAAAGTAGAACAGAATAACCGGTTCGCGATAGCGCATCGGCAGCGCCAGCACCGCCCGCCTGACTAAATCCGAGCTTTGTTTCATCGCCAGGTCAGTCATTTGTGCCGCTCCTCGCGACGGTTCCGGCGCATCTTCAATCCGCACATCCATTGTCGGAAACCGCTTCAGCTCCGAGCGAAACACATTCGCCGCCAGTGCGAACAGCCACGTCGAAAAACTGCCTTCGCGCCGCCACTGCGCCAGCCCACGCCATGCACGGACCAGCGCCTCCTGCGCCATCTCTTCCGCACGCCCGCGATCGCGGCAGTACCGCCATGCCATATTCACCAGCGGCCCCTGCCACCTGCGCACGATGCCTTCAAACGCATTCACATCCCCGCCGAGCACGCGCTCCACATCGGCCAGGTCAGCCTCGCCGCCTCGTTCAATGCTCGCGTTCTCGGCATTCGTAATCACTTCCGCTACTCTCTGCGCTGTGGGACACCAGTCCGCTCCACCCGGTTGCATTTTCTACCGGAGTGTCGCCGTGGGCTGGCATACCCCAAACAAAATGCAACCGTCTGGCATCGCACCTTGTCCCACCGTACGAATGGAAACAAGGCGGCTTCAGCCAACCAGGAGGATTCTATGATGCACCTCGTACTTCAGTTAATCGGGGGACCGGAAACAGAGGTCTTTTCCAACTACGGTCTCTGGCTCTTTCTCGCTGTCGGCGCGGTTGCCCTTTTCGGCATCTTTTTGCCCTTGACGACTTGGATGGATCACCGCCGCAAGGAGCGCGAAGCGTTCTACAGGGCCGAAACCTTTCGGCGCCTCTCCGAGTCCTCTGGGGACGGAGCCAAGGCCGCCGTCGAGTTGCTCCGCGAAGAAAGCCGTCAGGAGCAAATCAAGAAAATCGAAGGCTTGAAGATCGGCGGCATCATCACTCTCGGCGTCGGCATCGCCATGGTCATTTTCATGTCCGTTTTGACCGGCCACGAGCGCGGAGTCCCATTCCTCGTCGGGCTGGTGCCGGCCTTCGTCGGCGCTGCCATGCTGATCTACGTCTACTTCCTGGCCTCTCCAATCCAGTAGAGGTGAATCTCGCCATGACGCGGAATCTCAAGACAATCGGCTGGTGCTGCCTGGCAGTTCTGGTCGCGCTCTACGTCGTTGGCGCAGTGAGTCACGGCTCACTGCGCCACGAGGTGCAAACGCTTCCGCTCTGGGTTCCCATCGTTGCCGGTTTCAATTCGCGCGAGTTCAGCCGCTGGTGCGCTCTTCCCTGCTTCCTCTTCTGGCTCTTCTGCATGATCTTCATCTGGCTGTTCTTGCTCGGATGGGCTCACGTCATCTCTGGTCACTTTTCGGCAGTCGAGATCGCAATGACCGTTGTCATCGGAATCGCAAGCACCATCGGCCTCGTTCAGTGTCTTTGGCATCTGCGCTGGAGTTGGCGTCGCTCGGCGCTCTCCGCCCTCTTCGCCATCCTCCAGTTCGCATGCTTCCGTATCAGCATGCTCCCGCAAATCGCCCATCAATAATCGACTGCCCAAAAACACTCGCGACACGCCAGACCTCGCACGCTCGTGACGTTCCTCGCTCCCCTCAGGAAAGCCACTTCTTGAATCCCATCTGTCTTTCGATGCATCAGATAGTTGTTGAAACAAATAACTTTCGGCCGGCAGACTCGGTCGCGAGTGTCGGAGGCAGTTCCCTTGTCCGCCAATCCCCAACGTCAGCCAGCTATCTTCCTTCCCCACGGCGGAGGTCCCTGTTTTTTCATGGATTGGACCTGGGGGCCGGCCGATACATGGCACGCCACCCAGCGCTTCCTTGAGTCGGTTGCAGCTTCACTTCCCGCGCCGCCCAAAGCTCTCCTGGTCATCAGCGGCCACTGGGAGGAGCCGGCCTTCACCGCCAGCGCCGCAGCCAAACCCGAGCTCATCTTCGACTACTCCGGTTTCCCCCCACACACCTACCGGCTCACCTGGCCGGCACCCGGCGATCCGGCGCTTGCTGAAAGAGTAGTCGGCCTTTTGCGCAAATCCGGCCTCCCGGCCGCTGCCAGCTTCAATCGTGGCTACGACCACGGTGTTTTTGTTCCACTCAAGGTGGCATTTCCGAAGGCGGATATTCCTGTCGTCACCTTATCGCTGAATCTCTCGCTGGACCCTGCGCTGCACATCGCCGCCGGCCGTGCGATCGCTCCCCTGCGCGACGAGGGCGTCCTCATCATCGCCAGCGGCATGAGCTTCCACAATCTTCGCGTCTACCTTCACCCGGAGACACCAGAGCGCGCCCGCGCCTTCGATACCTGGCTTACCGCAGCCGTCGAATCGCCCGCGCCGGAACGTGATGCATCGCTTTCCAAATGGCGCGAAGCTCCATTTGCCGCCTACGCGCACCCGCGCGAGGAGCACTTGATGCCGCTAATGGTCGCTGCCGGTGCCGGCGGCGTGGCACCCGGCAAGCGCGTCTTCTCCGGCGCAAAGATCAGCGCCTATCGCTTCGACGGATAATTCCAGCATCCGAGAATCCCGCAGGAATACCGCTCACGCTTCAGGCTTTCTGCGTCTTCCCGGCCCCACCCCGGTTGCGGGTTGGCGCTTTATCGCCGGCCGGCTTCGACTTCTTCTCGGTTACAGCCTTGTCGAGCAAGCGCCCGATCTCGTCAAACTTCGACGTCGGCCCGTTCCACCGCAGGCGATCCACGCTTTCGAACAGAGGTATGTCGCTCCTGAGCGTGGCGAGCGTTCTGAACAGCAATGCGCGCGCACGATCCCGCACCAGCGTGTCTGCCAACGAACCCGCATTTACAACACTCACATGCCAGTCCCGCGCCGATTCCGGGATCAACTCGATGTGCCCGAATTTTGCCAGCACGGCAGCGGTCGACTTCGCTCCCCACCCCGGCAGCCCCGGATAGCCATCGGCTGAGTCGCCCACCAGCGCCAGATAGTCTGGAATCGATTCGGGTGCCACGCCGAACTTGGCGATCACACCGGCTTCGTCCACAGTGATCCCAGTCCGCCGAACCAGCTGCACCACGCGCGAACCCTGGACGCATTGGGCGAGATCCTTGTCGGGTGTGCAGATGGCTACCTGCTCCACTCGGCTGTCTTTGAGCGAAAGTGCGGCAGCCGACGCAAGAGCATCATCAGCCTCAAACTCCACCATCGGCCACACCACGATACCGGCGGTGCTCAAAACCTCTTCAAGCAACGGAAACTGCGCGAGCAGATCGGGCTCTACACCCTCTCCGGTTTTGTAGTCTTCCCAGAGATCGTTACGGAACGACTCGATAACGTGATCGGTCGCCACCCCGACGTACTCGACGCCGCCGCGCATCATGGCCAGCAGCGATGCCAGCACGCCGCGCACCGCACCCACTTCGCGGCCCTTGGCGTCCCGCGCCTTGGGCACTGCAAAGTAGTGCCGAAACAGCTCGTAGGTACCGTCAACCAGGTAGACTTTCAACGCCACTCTCCGCATCAAGCCGACTCACAGCATTCACCGCGCGCCTATCGCTTCTTCAATCCAAGCCTCATCCCACCGTCCAGCAGAATTGCCACCAGCCCAAACAGCATCGACAAATCTGTCCGCGCCTCGTGGATGAAGCTCAGCACCCCATAGTGGTCGAGCCTGGCCGGCGCAAACCGCCCCAGCGGATGCCCCAGCAGGATGGGCACCTTGGTCGTGACGATTGCGGTCAGAATCACGACAAGCAGCAGCAGTGCCGCGTCGCCCGCATAGACGCCCAGAATCAGCGCTCCGCCCGCCGCAATCTCCACTGCCCCGACGCAGGGCGCCAGCACATGCGGAAACGGCAGACCGATGTGCGCGAAACGTCCCGCACCGAGTTCCCCCGGGTAGACAAACTTCAAAATCCCCTCGGTCAGAAACACAACTCCCACGATCACCCGAATCAGAATCATTGGAAGGTTTTTGCGCACAATTCTCCTCGCCTACCTGTTCTCCAGCAGTTTTTCAATGTCCTTCGCCAAGCTCTCCGGTTTGGTGGTGGAGGCGTACCGCGCCGCCACGTTCCCGTTCCGGTCGACCAGGAACTTCGTGAAGTTCCACTTGATCGCACCGCCTCCGAGCGGCCCCAGCAATCCCGGCTTTTCTTTTTTCAGAAACCGATATAGCGGGTGCGCCTTGTCACCGTTCACATCAATCTTCGCAAACAGGGGAAAGGTCACCCTGTAGTTCTTCTTGCAGAAACTGCTGATCTCGGCGGCCGTCCCCGGCTCCTGCCCGCCAAACTGGTTGCATGGAAACCCCAGTACCTCCAGCCCGCGCTCCTGATACGTCCGATAAAGCGTCTCCAGGCCGGCATACTGCGGGGTAAATCCGCACTGGCTGGCCGTATTCACAATCAGCAGCACTCTGCCCTTGAACTCCGCCAGGCTTACAGCGCGACCCTCCAGCGTCTCCGCCGAAAACTCGTACACCGTTGTCGAAGTTTCTGCCATTTTCTCCTCAATCTCTGCCGCTTTGAGGATGTCATGTTGATGGCGCGTGCGTCTAAAGATCGTGCATTCGCCTATATTCAGTCATTCAAGAGTCTCTCGCAGACAAGTCTTCTTCCGCGAGACGATTTGAAGGGGCTATCGAGCCCATTCCGGTCCGGTAAACTGATCTAGGACCTGAATGAGCAAGCGGTTGGCGATGAGATGGGCTGCCGGATCGAAGTTCTGTTTCCTCCGCATCCTCTCCTCGTCATCTGTGTCGCAATATGCCCGGTGTCCCGAATGACGTGAATAGCGAGGATCTCGCGGACAGTTACTCGTCTGTGAGGTTTTCGTAGGCGCGGCAGAGAATGTGGGAAGGTTTCGGTTTCCGAGCCGGGCGCTTCATCAGCGTTTTCGATGAGGCGGTTGCGGTCAGAAGACACCGTCTTTGAGATGGTAAAATCAATCTTTCCTAGAGGCTGTAACAGAACTTACGCAGTGAGGGTGTGCATATTCTTCCCGTGAAGCCTTACCTTGGACCGCACCAGTACTTGTGCTCGCCGCAGGACTCCAGCCCGGTGAAGATCAAGCACGACTTTTTTGACCGCAATTTGCGGATCCCTTTCCTGTTTTCCCGGATGCTTCTGGTGCTGTTTCTGGCCTTCTCGGCCGGCGCCGTTCTCGCCCAGCAACCGCAGACCATCGAATCCATTCGGGTCATCGGCAATCGCCGCATTCCCAAGGAGACCATCCTCGCCCGCATGTTCACCCATCAGGGTGATACCTACGATCCGGTCTCCATCGAACGAGACTTCAACTCCCTCTGGAATACCGGTTACTTCGAAAACCTCCGGATCGAGCGCGAAGACACGGCGAAGGGAGTCATCCTTGACGTCTTCGTCGTGGAACGCCCCACCATCCGTGAGATCAATTACAAGGGCAACAGTTCCGTCTCGACTTCCGATATCCTCGACCGGTTCAAGAAGGAAAAGGTTGGCCTCTCCGTCGAGGGCCAATACGATCCCACCAAGGTCAAGCGCGCCGAGACCGTCCTCAAGGAACTCCTCGCCGAGCATGGCCACCAGTTCGCCAGCGTCAAAACCGACGTCAAGAGAATTCCTCCCGCGTCGGTGCAGATCAACTTCGGCATCAAGGAAGGCCCGACGGTCAAAGTCGGCCAGATCAAGTTCACCGGCAACCAGCACATCGGCAGCCTGCAGTTGCGCCGCTCGATGAAGAATTTGAAGCCCGTCGGCATTCCCTATTCGGTCATTTTTGAAAATCTCTTTTCTCGCACATTCGACGCGTCCAAGCTTGACGAAGACACTGAGCGCGTCCGCTTCGCCTATCGCGACAAGGGCTACGCCAACGCAGCCGTCGAGGCGCCCCGCACCCAGATTCGCGACGAAGGTGGCCTGAACTGGTTTACCTTCCGGCCTAACCGTGGCAAGCGCATCGATATCCTGATGCCGATTGAAGAGGGAGCGCGTTACCGCCTCGGGTCCATCACCTTTACCGGCAATGTCCACCTCAACAACACCAAGGCTCTGCGTTCCACCTTCGCGCTCAAGGATGGCGAATGGTTCAACGCCACCCTCGTCGGCAAGGGACTCGAAAATCTGAAGAAGGCCTACGGCCAGCTCGGCTACATCAACTTCGGCGCCATCCCCAAGCCCGTCTACGACGAGCAGAAACACACCGTCTCGCTTCAGATCGATATCGATGAAGGCAAGCAGTTCTATGTCTCGCGCATTGAGTTCGAGGGCAACACTATTACCCGCGACCGCGTCATCCGCCGCGAGCTGCTTCTCGACGAAGGCCAGGTCTACAACTCCCAGCTCTGGGAGTACAGCCTGCTGCGCCTCAACCAGCTCGAATACTTCGATCCCCTCAAGGTCGACCAGGATTCGGAGGCGCACCAGAATGCCGAAGCCGGCACCGTCGACCTTCTACTGAAAGTCAAGGAGAAGGGCAAGAACTCGATCGGCCTCAACGGCGGCGTCAGCGGACTCTCTGGCGCCTTCCTGGGCGTCAACTACCAGACCAACAACTTCCTCGGCCTGGGTGAAACGCTAAGCGTGCAGGGCAACATCGGCAACGTAAGCCGCCAGTTCCTCTTCGGCTTCTCGCAGCCCTACGTGCGCAACAAGCCGCTCAATGTGGGCTTCCAGATCTACAACAACAAGTCCGACTTCAATGCCGCGAAGTCCTACCAGACCACGAGTGGCGCGGCTCTCAACCTGACTTCCGCGCAGCAGTCCCTCACGCAGAATTACAACCAGGCTTCAACCGGGTTGAATTTCTCGCTGAACTACCCGCTCCGTCGTCATGCCTTTCAGCGCGTAGGTTTCACCTACTCGCTCTCCCGCGCCAACATCACCGCGTTCAGCACGGCTTCGCAAACGTACTTCCAGACCATCAGCTTCCGTTCGGGCATTCAGGGCTCGAACGCGCTGGCCGGCATCGTCACCAGCCAGGCTTCGCTCACCTATACCTACAACACCGTCAACAACCCCGTGCGTCCACGTACCGGCATGGAGTTCACGGCGGCATTGCAGGCTGCCGGCATCTGGGGCAACGTTCGCTACTTCTCGCCCCTTGTGGCCATTAAGAGCTACCGGTCCATCCGCTACCTTACCCCCAATCCCAATGGACACAACGTGCTCGCCTTTAAGGCACAGCTCGGCTATATCCAGGGATTCGGGGGCGACGTGGCGCCTCCAAACAGCCGTTTCTACGCCGGCGGCGACGCCGAATTGCGCGGCTTCGACGTGCGCAGCGCCACGCCCTACGGTTATGTGCCCACGCGCCAGACCGTGCAGCTCACCAATCCTGATGGCTCGTGCGTACCGCGCGACCCCAACAATCCGCAGCTGAACCAGTGCATCGCGGTTCCCATTCCCGTATACGGCGTCGTCTCCATCGGAGGCGACACCAACCTGACCAGCAACCTGGAATACCGCATTCCCATCGTCGGCTCAGCGATGTTTGCCCTCTTCGACGATTTCGGCATGGACGTCGTAACCAACCGTGGTCAGCTCAAGCAGAGCCCCGAAGGCTTTGCATCTCTTACCGCTCCGCTCTATGGCTGCCCGGTCTATAACAACGGTTCCTGCCAGGGCGGCATCCCCGGTTCGCAGGTCGGCTTCCAGCGCGATATCCGGCCTGTGCTTGGCACCAACGTTGTCCCCCGCATGTCTCTTGGCGGCGAGTTCTCCATCATCATGCCCGTCATCAACGCGCCATTCCGTCTCTACTACGCGTGGAACCCGCTCCGTCTCTACGAGCGGCCATTTTGCAACGACGTGGTCCTCGGCGCCAAGGTGCAGAGCTGCACCGCCGAACTCATCACCCGCGATATGTTCCCGCCGGGCGGCGCGGGCGACTACACCTATCAGCAGACCATCCAGGGGTTTGGCGCGCAGAGTCTCTTCCGCGAACCACGCAAAACCTTCCGCCTGAGCGTGTCCACCACGTTCTAGCTGCTTTCCGCAATCAACCCCAAACGAAGGCCGCTCATTGCGAGCGGCCTTCCTGTCTTCCACTCCTATTCCGTGGCCCCTGGTCCCTCGGTCCTGGTCCCTATGTCCCCAACTTTCATTCCCTGTTCCCTCATTCCCTCTTCCCTGCATCTCCCGGTTTGACCCCCTCCCTCGCCCCTCATATAATCCTTGCTAGTTCCTGCTGACGTCTCCGTCCGCGTCTTTTTACCTCTGCTTCAACTGTCGCGGAGCCCTCAAACGAAAAGACGAATGAAGGTTGCTCAGGAGGCACAGGTTCGTCTTTGCGCCAAATTGGCTGCAGGGCTGCCTTCCAGGGATTTCAAGGAGTAATCGATCCACATGAAACGCATTTTTATGACCATAGCCGCACTGGCTTCCTGCCTCGCCATGAATGCCGGCGCACAGGCGGCCCCCGCCGCAGCCGTAACCACCGCGCCCGCGGGACCGGCAAAAATCGCCGTCATCGGCTTCCAGGAAGCCGTCGCACAGACCAACGATTTTCAGCGCCGCTTCGCTGACCTGCAGAAGAAATATGAGCCCAAGAAACAGGAGCTCAAGACCCTCAACGATCAGATCACTTCGCTCCAGAAGGAACTTCAGGCCCAGTCTGCAACCCTGACCGACGCCGATCGTGCCACCAAGGCCAAGCTTCTCGACGACAAGCAGAAAGACATGAAGCGCGCCGGCGAAGACGCACAAACCGACTATCAGCAGGACATGCAGCAGACCTTCGCCGCCGTAGCCGGCAAGTTCGACGAGACCCTGGAAGCTTATGCCAAGGAACGCGGATTCACCGTAGTGCTCGACGGCGGCAACCAGCAGCTCCCAGTCGTCATCTACGCCAACCCCGCGGTTGATATCACCAAGGCGGTCGTCGAAGCCTATAACGTCAAGTCAGGTATCCCGGCACCCGAGCACACCGCCGCCCCTGCTGCCACGCACGGAGCGGCTTCTGCTCCCGCCAAGAGTGCAACCCCCAAGTCGCCCGCCGGCCACTAACCAGAAATGCTCCATTCACCAAAAGGCCTCGCCATCGCGCGAGGCCTTCTCGCTTCTCCAGCCGTCCCCTGGTCCCTGGTCCCTATTCCCTAATTCCCCTGCTCTGCCGTTTGACCCCCCTACTCCGCACCCCTATAATCCTTCTAGTTCCTGCTGATGTTTCCGTCCGCTTCTTTTCTCGTCCTTCCAAACGTCTAATGGAAGTCCTTCGAGAAAGTTTGTCGCGAGGTTCTCAGAGGGTGCGCGCAGTGAGAGCATCGGTTTGCCTTTCAACCTCGAATGCGCGGACAGCCCCAGGAATTCCTAAGGAGTTTTCAAGCCGAATGAAGCACTCTGTTGCATTAGTTCTCATATTGGCCTCAGGCCTTGCCCTCAGCGCCACCGCCCAAACGCCGTCCGCTCCCGCTCCCGGCACCGCAGCCGCAGCTTCTGCTGCCCCTGCCGGCCCGGCCAGGATCGCAGTCATCGCGTTCCAGGTCGCCGTCGCGCAGACCAACGAGGGCCAGCGCAGCTTTGCCGACCTGCAGCGGAAGTACCAGCCCAAGCAGGCGCAACTCAAGTCGCTTAACGACGAAATCGACACGCTTACCAAACAGCTCCAGGCGCAGGGCGACAAGCTCAGCGAAGACGAGCGCGCGGCACGCGCCAAGACCATCGATGACAAGAAAAAGCAGCTTCAGCGCAGCGCCGAAGACGACCAGAACGACATGCAAAACGAGATGCAGGAGCTTTACAGCTCTCTCGCGTCGAAGGTGTACGACGTTCTGAACGACTACGCCAAGCAGCGCGGATACACCCTTGTCCTCGATGTGGCCCAGCAACAGAGCCCGGTTCTCTTCGCCACCGATTCCACCAATATCACCAAGGCGATCATCGATGCCTATAACGTGAAATCGGGCGTTCCCGCTCCGCCGCCGTCGGCTTCAGGCACAGCCCCGCTCCCGTCGGCTCCCAAGCCGGCAGCTCCAAGGCCCACCACTCCTCAGTAGCCGGCGCCGAAAAGCGTCACCTGGGTTCAACTAAGATTATTCCGTCGACGTGAAAAGGCCCCGGATTTCGGGGCCTTTTCACATCCACTTCAATCTGAATCCCTGCAATTCCCGGTAGCCCTTTTGCTTGCGAAATCTCATCGACCCATCTGTGGAAAAAAATGTGGATTTCGTGCCGAACAATCCATAAAATAAGCCGCTTTTTCCCACTTGCCAATAACTACCTGCTCTGATAAATCTAGGAAGCCCCTTATTTATCTATCACAAGCACGCACTATCCCCGCCAGGCCCGCATTGTAAGTGTCTTCAAACCCCGAGCCGCGCCAGCACGGAGCTTTCCACAATTCCCCATGAATGATTGATGACAGCGATGTGAGCGAAGTCACCATCGGAGAGTTACTTCTGCTGGTCTTCCCCCACCCGCAGCACCGCCAGAAAAGCTTCCTGCGGAATGTCGACTTTTCCGATGCGTTTCATCCGCTTTTTGCCTTCCTTCTGTTTCTCCAAAAGCTTTCGTTTTCTGGAGATATCGCCGCCATAGCACTTGGCCAGGACGTTCTTTCGCAGCGGACTCACCGTCTCCCGCGCCACCACCTTGGCCCCGATTGCCGCCTGGATCGCCACCTCGAATTGCTGCCGCGGAATCAGCTCCCGCATCTTCGAGACAAGCGCCTTGCCTCGCTCGTACGCAAAGTCCCGGTGCACGATAATCGACAGCGCATCCACCGGCTCGCCCGAAACCAGAATGTCCAGCTTCACCATCGGCGATTCCCACTCGCCCGCCAGCGCGTAATCCAGCGACGCATACCCGCGCGAGATTGACTTCAAGCGGTCGTAGAAATCCAGCACGATCTCGTTCAGCGGCAGTTCATACGTCAGCAGCACGCGGGTCGGCGTAACGTACTCGAAATTCATCTGCTTCCCGCGCTTCTCCTCCACCAGCTTGAAAATCCCGCCGACATACTCTTCATTGGTCAGAATCTTCGCCGTGATGACCGGCTCGCGGATCGCATCGATGTTGGTCGGCTCCGGCCAGCGCGAAGGATTGTCGACCTCCAGCACCGAGCCATCCGTCAACGTGATGTGATAACGCACTCCCGGAGCAGTCGTAATCAGGTCCAGCTCGTACTCGCGCTCCAGCCGCTCCTGGATGATCTCCATGTGCAGCAACCCGAGAAATCCGCAACGAAATCCAAAACCCAGCGCCACAGAGCTTTCCGGCTCAAAAAAGAAGGACGAATCATTCAGCCGAAGCTTCTCCAGTGCATCCCTCAGCAGCGTGTGTTCGTGCGAATCCACAGTGTAGAGTCCGGCGAAGACCATCGGCTTGATGTCTTCAAATCCCGGCAACTGTTCTGTCGCGGGCCGCTCTTCTTCCGTTACCGTGTCGCCAATGCGCGTGTCGCTCACCGTCTTGATGGTCGCCGCGAAGAAACCCACCTCGCCCGCCGAAAGCTGCGCAATCTCCACCGGCTTCGGCATCAGCACGCCCATCGACTCAACTTCAAACGATTTCCCGTTCGACATCAGCCGGATCCGCTGCCCCTTGCGCATCGTCCCTTGCATTACGCGCACCAGCACGATCACGCCGCGATACGCATCGAACCACGAATCGAAAATCAGCGCCTGCAGCGGAGCGTCCGGGTCTCCGGTCGGCGGAGGCAGCCGGTGCACAATCGCCTCCAATACCTCATCCACGCCCTGCCCGGTCTTCGCACTCACCGGGATCGCGTCAGTCGCGTCCAGCCCCACGGCCATTTCGATAGCTTCCTGCGTGCGCACAATGTCGGCCGACGGCAGATCGATCTTGTTGATTACCGGAATAATGTCCAGCCCGTGGTTGATAGCCAGATACGCATTCGCCAGCGTCTGCGCCTCCACGCCCTGGGTCGCATCCACCACCAGCAGTGCGCCCTCGCACGAAGCCAGCGATCGCGAAACTTCGTAGCTGAAGTCCACGTGCCCCGGCGTGTCAATGAGATTGAGCTGGTAGGTCTCCCCATTGCGCGCCTTGTACATCATCCGCACCGCGTGTGCCTTGATCGTGATACCGCGCTCGCGCTCCAGGTCCATCGCATCAAGAATCTGCGCCTGCATCTCACGACCGGTCACCGAGCCCGTCAATTCAAGCAGACGGTCGCTCAGCGTCGACTTCCCATGGTCGATATGGGCAATAATTGCGAAATTGCGGAGGAATTTTACGTCCATCAGGGGTAGCAAATCACTGCAGGAACATTACGAAAGTCAGCGATGTCTCTAGGTCATAGCTTATCATCGGCGTAGTGCCTTCCGTCCTTCGGGGTAATGTTGTCACAGCATCAACTGTTGCGCATGATTTTGAATCGCATGAGTAGTCTGGGTTGCGCCGCGCTGGCTCTCACGCTGGCCGTGTCGTTGTCAGGATGCGATCCCCCAAGACCCCTGGCATCCGCTACTCCTGCCGCCCAGGCGTTCGCACCCGCTCTCTCTGCTCCTGCTCCCCAGCAGGCTCCGGCTCCAGTGCCGCCGCCACAGCCCAGTGCGTCCCAACAGCGCGTGCAGGCGCTCATCGAGCAAGTCGAGAAGGCCTACGCTCTCGGCGATGCTGCCTATAAACGCGGCAACCTGCCTGAAGCCCGTTCCAACTTCGACAATGCAGTCGACCTCATGCTCACCAGTGGCATCGATATCAAATCGACCCCGGCACTGCAGGATGAATTCGACCACATCGTCGACCAGATCAACGTCCTCGAAACGGAAGCGCTCAAGCAGGGCAACGGCTTTACCCCCAAGACCGAAGACACTCCTGCCGAGGCCGCAAGCGACGTCACCTTCGTCGTCGACCCCAATATCGTGGCCAAGGCCAACGCCGACCTCGCCACCACCAAGTCCGATCTTCCCCTCGTCGTCAACGATTACGTTGCCGCCTACATCAACTTCTTCGCCAACACCACCAAAGGTCACAACACGCTGCTTCACTCCTTCCAGCGCGCCGGCCGCTACCGGGCAATGATTCAGCGCGTCATGAGCGAGGAGGGTGTTCCGCAGGACCTCATCTATCTCGCTGTTGCCGAATCCGGCTTCCAGCCCCGCGCCGTCAACGCCCGCTCCCGTGCCGGCGGCATGTGGCAGTTCATGCCCCACGGCAACTATGGCCTCACCCGCAACAGCTATGTCGACGAGCGCTTCGATCCGGAGAAATCCACCCGCGCCTACGCCCGCTACATGAAGTACATCTACGCGCAGCTCGGCGACTGGTATCTCTCCATGGCGGGATACGACTGGGGTACCGGCAACATTCAGCATGCGGTCCAGAAAACCGGCTACGCGGATTTCTGGGAGCTCTACAAGCGCAACAATCTTCCCGGCGAAACCAAGAACTACGTCCCGGAAATCCTTGCCGCCATCATCATCGCCAACCACCCCACACAGTACGGCTTCGACGACATCACGCTCGACCCGCCTGTCGTTACGGATACGGTCACCATCAACTACTCCGCCGACCTCCGTCTGGTCTCTGACATTGTTGGCGCACCAATCGACGAGCTCATTGCCCTGAACCCCAGCCTGTTGCGGCTCGTCACTCCACCAGACACCGCCTTTGACCTTCGCCTTCCCGCCGGCACCGCCTCCCTTTTCCAGGAAAAGATCGCCGCCATCCCCGCGAGCAAGCGCAACTCCTGGCGCTATCACAAGGTCACGCCCGACGACACGCTCGCCGCCATCGCCCACACCTACCGCGTATCCCTCGGCGAGCTCGCCGACGTCAACCAGCTCAGCGAAACCTCAAAACTCGATGGCATCGAAGAGCTTGTCGTGCCCGTGGCTCCCTCCGCTACCCCGTCCGCACACGCCGTCTACTACACCACCCGCCGTGGCGATTCCCTGGTGTCCGTCGCTGACCGCTTCGGCATCTCCCTTACCCAGCTCCGTCGCTGGAACAAGCTCCCCGCCTCCGGCATCAAAATCGCGGCAGGCCGCCGTCTTCACGTTGCCGAACCTACCCTCGCCCGCGCCAGCATCAGCCACAGCCGTCACGGAAAGGCCCAGGCTGGCAGCGCCCACGAAATCGCCAATGCCACTCCCCCGGCCGGCGAGTCTTCTTCCGGCGCCCACAGCTCTCATGCAAAGACATCCTCCTCCCATACCAGCCACACAACTCACACCGGCAAGGCGACAGCGTCGAAACGCGCGCACAGCGCGGGTTCCACGAAGCGCCCGTCGCACGCAAAACCATCCTCGCATGCGCAAAAATAATTCCATGCGCATTTCTCTTCACCTCTTTTGATAGCTTTTCTTTCAGGGTTGTTGGTAGAATGGCTCCGCATGCGGAGATGATTTGTCCGCAACGCAGAGATGCGAAATCCCACATGGGCAGCGGCAATCCGCTGGAGGCAATCGGATGGACGAAGTGATCAAGATGTACGCAATGAATGACGGTAATCCAAACTTGGAACCGGCAGAGATGAGCGCCGATCACGATGAGATGGAAGAGGACGACGAGGTGGAAACCTCAACCGTGCTTACCTCCTCCGACGATGACGAGGGTATTGTCGAAGAGGGCGTAATTATCGTGGAAGCGATACCCATTCCGGCGCCGAAGAAGACCGCCAAGAAAGCGCCCGCCAAGAAAGCTGCTGCTCCCGCCCCGGCCAAAAAGGCCCCGGCCAAGAAAGCAGCCAAGAAGGCAGCCAAGAAGGCAGCGAAGAAAGCTGCCAAAAAAGCTCCGGCCAAAAAGGCCGCAAAAAAGTCCGCCAAGAAAACCGCTGGCGCTAAGGGCGGAAAGGCCGCGGCGAAAAAGTCCGCGGCGGGAAAGCGCGCCGGCAAAACCACAAAAAGAGGTAAAAAGTTGGCCGTTAAAAAAGCAGCAAAAAAGGCGCCCGCCAAGAAGGCAGCAGCGAAGAAAGCTCCTGCAAAGAAGGCGGCGAAGAAGACAGTCAAGAAGGCAACCAAGAAGACTGCCAAGAAAAAGAAGTAAGCTGGCAATCGCAATCTTCAAAAGGCAAGCAAAAATGCCCGGCATCCCGCCGGGCATTTTTGCGTCTGTACTTGCAGTTTTCTATCCGATCGCGCCAATGAGCCCTGGGTGCCCCATCCTTGCAAAGCAAGGGAGGGAAAGCTAGATTCTCGATAGCCGCCGCCGGCAGACCCATGGTCGCGAAGGCTAGCGGCCAAATGCCGGGTGCCCCATCCATCCGAAGCATGGGTGGGAAAGCACGACCCCAACCTTGCTGGGTTTCGCGTCCAGACTAGGAGCTCGTCGCCAGCAGCTGCTTCAAATGCCACCGCTGATGCGTCACATAGTCCTCAATCAGGAACCGCAGCGTCACCGGAGTATCCGCATCCATCACGCATGGGGCCTCGAGTCGCTCGGCGGGAATCCGATCCACAACGGCCATCAGGATCTCGTGTTCTGCTTCCCACCACCCAAGCAGCGTTTCCCACGTCTGATCGGCATAGCCATGCGCAGCTACCCAGGCATCCTGCTCATAATTCCGCCCATTGAAAAAGCCTTCACTCATCGCCCGCACAAACCGCTGGCGATTGTTCGTCGCGGAATCCAGCAGGTGGCCTACGATCTGCTTCCGCGTCCACCCGCCATCACGCCACGGCACATCCGCCAGCGTCTCCGGCACCGCAATCAGCGCCCGATGCACCTCATCCAGCCCCGCGCGAAATTTCTCCGCCACTTCGCTCATGCGCGCTCTTTTGTTCAGGTTTTGATGCCTTGCTGATCCGTGCTCTATGAATCTGGGTGCCCCAGGTCCGGGGTCCCCATCGACACGTCTTCGTCGATGGGGTGGGAGATCTTGATTTTGAGACCTGGGATTAGCTAGAAGCTGATGGCGGACAGCCGAAAGCTCTCAGTTACCCCTTCTGTGCTTCTGCGATCGCCGCCAGCACTTCTTCCGAGTGAACCTGCGGATTGACCTTCGTCCACACCTTCACGATCTTTCCCTTCGGATCGATAAGGAAGGTATTCCGCATTGCGATCGTCATGTTGCCAAAGTGCCCCAGCGAGCCGTACTGATCCACAACTTTGTGCTCAGGATCAGCCAGCAGCTTGAACGTCAGCCCTTCCTTGGTGCAGAACTGCTTGTGGCTGTCCGGCGTATCCACGCTCACACCAACAATGGCGGCATTCACGGCGTCATATTTCGCCTGGTCGCGCTGGAAGTTGTGCGCCTCGATGGTGCAGCCTTGCGTCATGTCCTTCGGGTAGAAGTACAGCACCACCCACTTGCCGTGAAAACTGTCCAGCGCAACCTGGTTTCCATCCTGCGATGGCAGGGTAAACGTGGGCGCCATCTGCCCAACAGAGGGCATCGTTTGTGTATCATCTGCCGCCCGCACCGTCACCAGACAAACCGACAGCGCAATCGCCGCGGCAAAACCAATCAGAATCGTCTTCTTCATCTGTAACCTCCTGTTCAAAAAACGGGGATCAAACCTCAGAATCCGGGCTCACACACCGCATTCATAAGACGTGGCGGATCAACATAGGGACGCCACACACCCGGCCAGTATAGTTCCAGACCCCCGGCAGAATTGTCATCAAAAGGTCTGCAGGCAAAGCCCCCGCGCCTGTCCTCCCTACGCTCTTGTTGTCTGAGTCCCTATGTCCCTGCGTCCCTATGTCCCTGTCGTGGCGTAGCCACGACCGCGATCCCCGCCTCCGCCGCCCGCTTCAGCAACGCCTCGCGATCGAACAGTAGCGTCCGCCCCGCCTCCACCGATAGACAACTCGCCCCCGCCTGAACCATGGTTTCGATGGTCTTCATCCCGATCACCGGCACATCGAACCGCATATCCTGGTTCGGCTTCGCGACCTTAACAACGGTCAATCGGCGCTCAAGAGTAGAAGCAGGCGCATCAGCATCCTCCTCGAGCGACTTCATCAGCAACCCAGCGCGCTCGATCGTCGCGTCCGTGCCTTCCATTGCCTCCACTGCCACGCACGCCTGCGCCGCCACCACCACGGTCTGCCCGATATCGAACCCCGCCAGCTCCCGAGCCACGCCCAGCCCGTACTCGATATTCTTCCGCTCGTCCTCAGTTGGAGCACGGCCTCCTGAAACCTCAGTCAGAACGCCCTCCTCGGCCAGCAGTGGCTCCAGAAACTGCGTAGAACTCATCAGTTCGATGCCCTCATCCGCCAGCACCTTCGCCACTGCACCCAGCAACATGTCTGTATTGCGAGTGCGCAGATTCAGCAGCAGTTTCGCCAGCCGCCAGTCCGGCCTGATGCTTGAAAAGATCTGCTTGTGCTTCACCTGCCCCGCCATTACCGCGGACTTTACATCTTCCTTGTGAAACACCTCGATCAGCCGCGACAGCTCCCCCAGCGAAAGCCAGTGCACCGTAATCTTCGGGTCCACCGCCGCCCGATCGTTGATCTCCGGCTCCGTCTCCTCCCGAATCGCCGCCACGGTCACCGAGTACCCCTGCGCCCGCGCCGCATCCAGCAGCAAAAACGGAAACCGTCCGTTGCCCGCAATCAGCCCAAGCTTCATATCTACTTGATGACCCCGCGCTCACTGCGCTCGATAAACCTCACCAGCAGCGCCACATCCTCGCCCTCCAGTTCCCGAATCTTCTCGAGAGCCTGCGTCGTGTTCAGCTTCGACACCAACAACAGCCGAAAGGCCTTCTGCAGCGACTTGATCCGTTCCAGACTGAAACCCCGCCTCTCCAGCCCAATGCTGTTCACGCCGAATGCCTTGTTCTCGCGCCGCGCCGAGGTCTTTGAAAACGGCAAAACGTCCTGCGTCACAATCGTTCCGCCGCCGATAAACGAATACTTCCCCACCGTGCAGAACTGGTGTACCGGGCTGAACGCACCCACGGTCGCGAAATCCTCGATGATCACATGTCCCGCGAGCGTCGCCGCATTCGCCAGAATGCATCCATTGCCCACGATGCAGTCGTGCCCAATGTGTACCGCCGTCATCAGCAGGTTCTTCGAGCCCACGCGTGTAATGCCGCCGCCCTTCGCGGTCCCGCGGCTGATGGTCACGCTCTCGCGAATCGTATTGTCATCTCCTATTTCGCACTGCGTCGGCTCCCCGCCATATTTCAAATCCTGCGGCGACACACCCACAGCGCAGAACGGATGAAACACATTCCGTGCCCCAATATGTGTCCGCCCATCCAGCACCACGTGCGAAATCAGCCGGCAGTCTTCGCCCAGCACCACATCCGGCCCGATCGTCGAGAACGGACCCACCTCGCAAGAGTCGGGAACCACCGCCCCCTCGGCGACCACCGCGCTGGGATGGATACTCACTCCGCCTCCGGAGCCGCCGCCTCGCTGGGGCTGTCTCCATGCGCCTTCCGCTCGCGCTCCCGCGTCACTACCGCACAGGTCAGCGTCGCCTCGCAGGCCAGCTTGCCATCCACCGTCGCACGCCCATGAATCTTCCCCGCTCGCGACCTGAACGACAGCACATCCACTTCAATCCGCAACTGGTCGCCCGGCGTCACCGGCCGGCGAAACTTGGCGCGCTCAATTCCCGTGAACACCACCAGCTTGGTTTGCCGATCCTCGATCTCGTGCAGCATGATAATGCCGCCCGCCTGCGCCATCGCCTCCACCACCAGCACGCCCGGCATGATCGGATATCCGGGAAAATGTCCCTGGAAAAACGGCTCGTTAATGGTCACATTCTTGATCGCCACCAGGCGCTTGGTCGGCTCGAACTCCGTGATCCTGTCGATCAGCAAAAAGGGGTAGCGGTGCGGAAGAAACTCCAGGATCTCCTGGATGTCGAACGTCATGCTCAGGCTCCACAAAGCGCGCAAAAAACGAACCACGCACTCCCCGAGGATTATAGCGAAGCTGACTTCATTGAAATGGGGTGCCCCATCCTTGCGCAGCAAGGGTGGGAAAGCACAAATCCATCCGATTGATACCGCCACAGTACGACCGGCACTCGGGAGCTGGAAGCTAGAGGCTGACAGCTAGAAGCTTATTTCTTGATCTTCCTCGCCACTGCACTAACATCCCAGAACTCCGCCGGCAGATCCTGGTTGTAATGCACCTTGTCGATATACAACTGCCGAACCGTGTCGTCGTTGTGCACCCGCGTAATCGAGTACGCGGTCGGAAACCCCTCCACGTCGTGGTAGTCCGCGTACTCCTCCACATCCGTGTTCTTGTCCTTGTACACCGGGTCGCGCCACTGGAAACTCCGCGACAGAGGCAGGTGCGTCTGCACATCCATCTGGATCGTGATCGCCTCATTCTCCGGAGAGATCATCGTCACCTGGTCCGCCATGTGCCGCTCCGCCATGCGTTGCCCTTCATATACCAGGATCGTCTTCGGATCCTTCAGCCACACTTTCACCGCCATCTCAATCGAGTGCGCTCGACGCCGCATAAAGTCATCCACCTGCTCCTGCGGCAGGGGTTTCGCGCCTCGATATGTGACCTCGGTCCCCTTCTGCGCGATATAAAACTGCACCACATCGCGATGCTTCGTGTACTCCATCCGATCATGATCGGGCCACACGTGAAACTCCCAGAATAGGGTCGTACCCACATCCGGCTCGCCATGAAAGAACGCCGCGATATGCCCCTCACGCTCGACGTTCTTCAGGTTCAGCCACGCATCGCCGCCCAGCGCCTTCACCATCGCGTCCAGAGCCGCGCGTGCCTTCGCCGCGTTCTTCTCGCCGGATACATCCATCGCCTGCGCTGGAGGCTTCGCACCCGCATCGTCCGCCTGCGCCCACACCCCAAGCGGCATCGCCAGCAACCCCAAAGCCAGCCCCACCGCCAATCCCTTCCGCATTTACTTTCTCCCTGATCCCAAATTATCTGGCCGCATCACTGACCACTGTTCACCGTTCACTGTCCACTGTTCACTGTCCACAGTTCACTGTTCACTGTCCACTGTCCACTGTCCACTGTTCACTAATTCACCATTTCACTGTCCACTGTTTCACCGTCCACTGTCTCACCCCACCAGCACCGCTCCTCCATTCACATTCACCACCTCGCCGGAGATGAACCCCGCCAGCGGCGTACACAAAAACAGTACCGGCCCCGCAATCTCTGTCGTTGTGGCCACGCGCCCCACCGGAATCCCCGCCCGGATCCGTCCACCCAGCGCCGGATCTCCCAGCGTTCCCGCCGACATGTCCGTCGCCACCCATCCCGGAGCCACGCAGTTCACCATGATTCCACGCGGCGCCAACTCCGTCGACAGGCTCTTTGTCAGACTGATCAGCGCGCCTTTCGTCACGGCGTAGTCCGCGTGCATGGCCTCGCCTCGCTGCCCCGCCGTTGAACTGATCAGCACAATATGCCCCTTCGTTCCGTCATCACCCGTCGCCGGAGGCCCCTGCAACTGCATCTGTGTCACCGCCCCCTGCACCAGCCCGAATACCGAGTCCAGATTCACGGCAATCGTACTGCGCCACTGCTCCTCGGTCATCAGCTCGATCGGCGCATCCTCCGCCGGCCACACCCCATGATTGACCACCAGCGCATCCAGCCGCCCAAAGGCCTTTACTGCCGCACCCACCAGCGCACGCCCATCCGACGGCGATCGCAAATCCTGCTCAATCGCAACACACCGAACCGGCCCTCCACACTCGCCCATCAATGCGAGTGCCTGCTCCTTCGCCTGCCGGTAGCTGAACACCACGCGCGCCCCGGCAGCAGCAAAAAGCCGCACCGTCTCCGCGCCGATCCCGCGCGACCCGCCCGTGATCAGCGCCACCTTCCCGTCCAACACCAACGACACACCAGCCATAAGGCCAAGTTAGACGATCTGTCGATTTGCTGTCGAGGCAGCCAACCGTTCCACCTCCATCGGGAAGCTGGAAACCAGAGCTCGCAGTCATGGCCTTCATTACGTCGTCTCATGTGACCGGTGGGCCAGTACCAGATGATTCCGCCCCCGCCAGCATTTACCAAAAAGTAATTGACGATAGGCCACAAACCGACCGCAACGGGCGTGCTGCCTTAGAATTGCACTCAACTCTGCTGTTGACGGAGAGGCGAAGAGCGTGCCGACAATTGGGCTGTTCGTTTTGATCGCCAATGAGCGAACTACGAGAAACATTGATCCCGCCCAATCATTGCGCTATTTCTCCTGGGCGCTGTTTGTCGTCATTGCTGTGGTCTACTCTGCCTTCGTCTTTTGGCTCGAATTCGCCAAAGATGGACCCTTCATCTTCTCCCGAAATAATGTACGCACAAGGTCACAGGTTTTGCTGGCGCACGCGATGTTTCTGACGATCCTTCTCTGCTGTTATCGGATTTGCACCTACATGATTCCGACGCTCCCGTTCTGGATAACAGATACCTTTCGTCCGACAAGCAGAGCCAAAACATCCTTCGCCGAAATTGTCTTTGTCTCGGCGCGTTGGGAATGGCCTACTTTGAGCGCAAATGGCTGTACGGGGAACGAACTGATTCGCGAAATTGAGTTCCGATCCAATCACCGCCTACTCTGACGCTACTGGTCGATCAACAACCTGCCCCGCCCTCTCGTGGCAATGGTTCCATCCACCTTCCGCAAATCGCATGCGACCCCAGCCCGCTTTCTCCCGTCTCTAGAAGTGTGCCCCGGCCGCACGATGGTCGTGGCACGTCCGCCAAAAGGTAGAACCTGCCGGTCATCTCGCTCGGAGAGAATTCAAAAATGAAAACGTTGATCATTCGCTCTTCTATTTCCAGGCGCCTTGTGTGCGCCGTCGCACTTGCATTCGCAACTCTCACCATCGCCACTCCAGCCTTCTGCGGCCCTATCCAGGACGCAGCGCGCAAAGGCGACGTCAAAAAGGTCAAGGAACTCCTCGCCTCCGATCCCAGGCTTGTCAACGACAAGGATAAGAACGGCGACACTCCTCTGCACCAGGCCGCTCTGCACGGCCAGCTCGCCGTCGCGCAGGCCCTCATCGACGCCGGCGCCAACGTGAATCTCAAAAACAACTACCCGCCCTTCATCCCCGACGATCTGGGCAAAGAGTTCTCCACCAACAACCATCAGGATCCCGTGATCCTCCTCCACTCCCAGGCCGTCAACACGACCAATGAACTCAATACCCAGGGAGTGACCTCGAAGGATTTGAAGGACGGCTACACGCCTCTCGACCTCGCCGAATTTGCCACGAGCCACAACAAGGTGATGCAGCTCCTTGTCGCCCATGGAGCCGACGTCAACGCCCGCGCTGCCAGCGGCGCTACTCCGCTCTTCTGGGCCATCATGCGCAATCAAAAGGACGACGCGAAATTCCTTCTCGATCACGGCGCCAATCCCAACACCCCCGACACATACGGCGACACCATTCTCGACTGCGCTCTTCGACTCGGTTTTGAAAGCACTGTCGGTCTGCTCGTCGACAAAGGCGCCGACGTCAATGCGGTGGACCAGGCCCAGCAGCGGCCCCTGGCCTACGCCATGCAGGCAAACCTGGATTCCGCCGTCAGCCTCCTCAAGAAGCACGGCGCACACGAATAAACCTCGCCTCGGAACTTGTGTGCAACTTGGGTAGGGCGGGTCACGACATCAGACGACATGTGGGTGCCCCGTCCTAACTTGTCAGGGCAGGGCCAGGAGATCACACGACAAAGTAATTCGCATCGAATTGCGCCCTGCCCCCTCACCCAGTCCCGTAGGGACTACGCGAAAATAGCCCAGGGTGAAGCGCAGCGAAACCCTGGGACGCTACCCCGCACAATGCCCTTCCCCCCGGAGGGCCGACCGAAATCACGCGTCATTTTCGGCGCCGAAAACCACACCTAGAACCGGATATACGCTCCGATCATCGGCTCCGACGTATGCGTGAATGCGTTCGTCGACGTGTAAAGCCGCGTCAGATCCGGCGCCTTGTAGAGATTGCCGCGATATTGAAACCGCAATCCGAGATGCGGAAATACACCCCAATCCAACCCCGCGCCATATACGAAAACCGGCTTGGTTTCGCTGGTTGTATTGCTCTGCCTGCCCGTCGGCTGATTGAACAGTAGGCCAACGCCGGCAAGTCCAAACGGCCTCAGGTTCGCGATGTGCACCGATGCGATCCAGTCTCCGCTAATCTCATGCGCATTGGCAGAGACTGCCTGCGGAGCTATCGAGGTGCACGTAATGACGGCACAGGCCGAACTATAAACCTGGTTGTCCCGGTTGTAGGAGTACGTCGCCTCCCACCCCACCAGCGGATTCGAGATGTGCCGCACCTCGATCATTCCGCCCGCCGAGTTCGCGGGACTCTGGATCGTTCCATTCCCATTCGTCGTTCCATGAAATGCCCCGTACACGCTCAGCGCCACATCGGTCTGCGCCTCCACCGCAACGGCACTGGCAAGCGCCAGCCCTGCACACAGCATCACGCACCACGTCCATCTTGCTCGCATAATGGCCTCCGTATGATTTGCGCTTCCTCGGGATGTCTGAAAGCGGAATGAGCCCAGGAAACGAACTTCTGATTCTCTCTTGGACGCGAAACTCCGGGAATCAGCGTCCGGGTAAAGAAACCAAAGAACGATGATGCCGATATGCCGGCAACGCCCCTCGAGTTCCAGCCTGCGTGCCTGAACTTGTCAACAGCGCCCCACCGTACACTCGTCCTAACTATATGATTCAAAACGAAAAATTATCCGCTCTGTGTTTGCAGGTAATTTCAACCGGTTGGCGCATAATGAAGATTGATTGCGAACCACACGTGTGGTTCCCAGCGCGTGCACCAGCGTTGCGGAACGGTGAAACTCCGGAACGGCCCGCAAGCCTTTTGGCCAGAAGACTCTACGGCTAACGATATTCAGAAAGAGGACCTTGCGGCGACACTTCGCTCTAAGTCCATGAAAACGGCAATTTTATTTACAGAGTATGGGGGGGAGGATCCCCCCCAAGTAGTGGGAACGGACCGGGTGGGCGCATTGCTTACCATATCGCTGGAAGTTGTTGCGGGTCAGATTGCCCGCACCATCCGCACCGGCAGAAAGATAATCGCGCTCACCAGTTCGAGCACTCCACCCACCGCAATTCCGACGATCCGGAACGGCAGCAGCAGCAGCCACACAAACGGATACGCAATCACCGCCAGCAAAGCGAGCGGCCAGCACAGAACCAGGAGAATGCAAAACAAAAGAAATTTCGCCATGACATCTACCTCAAACTCGATCACCAAACCATACGTTCATTCGGCAGCTCCAGTTCCATACAGCGAAAAGCAGCGACTCGATACAGTGCTGGTGCCCCATTAATGACCGTCTTTTGCGTCATGAGTGTGACAAGCACGATCTCTGGGAGCCCAAAAGTCTCGAATGCGAGAACTGGGAACATCCAGATGCTAACCCGCCGTCTTTTTACTCTTGCCTCTATCGCCGGGTGCCCCATGTCTCGATTTTGAGACATGGGAGACCGCAGACCTTCCGCGACTGGAACTCGCACTCTTGACAACTTTCGCAGGCAACTTCCGCCCTCGCTTGCGTTCGCCGATTGCCTTCTTACGCTCCTTCTCCGACAATGCCAGCAAAGTCTTCACCCGCTGCGGCAACTTTTCAAAGATCAGCGCATGCGCCATGCGCAGTTCTTCCTCAATCTGCCTCGGCCGCAGCGCATCCCACCGCACCAGCGTCACCCAATAGGCCTTTGCCATGTACGGCGAAGGAATGATGCCGTCCACTTCAAGCAATTCGTAGAACCGTTCGGACCCGCAGTGAAACCACAGCACCCCGGTGCCGGTCCCGTCTAAATCCGTCATGGCAAACATCTTGCCACCAATATCGCGATCCCCTGCCCAATACACCAAGTGATGGCCCCAGTTCACCGTCTCCGCCACATGCGGCAGCGCCATGCAGATCGCCCGGATGCGTTCGTTATCCATGCCCGAAATTCTAAGCCCCTGTGAAACTGTGCAAAAAATCCCAAAAAATCTACTTGACGCCATACACTAGTTGTCATACAGTATGTGAAGTACAGTATATGAGGCACAGCAATGACCGTAGCTGAAAACCTCTTTGAAAGCCTTCGTCTCGAGCTTCGCCGCGGAAGCCTCACGCTCGCCGTCCTGGCTCAGCTTCGCCAGGAGCATTACGGCTACACGCTCCGCAAGGACCTCGCCGAACGAGGCCTCGAGATCGATGAAAGCACGCTCTACCCGCTTCTTCGCCGCCTCGAAACACAAGGCCTGCTGGTAAGCCAGTGGCGCGAGGAAGACAAGCGAAACAAGCGCTTTTATCACCTTTCACCGGAGGGCGAACAGATCCTCGCCCAGCTGCTGGACGAATGGCAAACCATCAACGCTTCTATAAACCGCATCTTCGAAAACCCTGAATCCCAGAGCAGCAAGTAAGGAAACAGCCATGGACCTTCTCGACCGTTATCTCCAAGCCGTAAGAAAATACCTGCCGGCTCGCCGCCAGGACGACATCATCGCCGAACTGCGGGCCAACATGGAGTCGCAGATCGAAGACAAAGAGTCAGAGCTCGGTCGTCCGCTCACCCAGGGCGAAATGGAAGACCTTCTCCGCAAGATGGGCCATCCCATGCTTGTTGCTTCGCGCTATCAGCCGCAGCAATTCCTCATCGGTCCCACGCTCTTCCCGATGTATCTGTACGTGCTGCGACTCACCATGCTGTGGGCGTTCGTTATCTGCATGATTGTGACTGTCGTCGTCACCCCTCTCACATCGCCTGGCGCCAGGGCCATCTTCGAGTCTCTCCTGCGCATGCCGGGCATCCTCATCCAGACCGCGGCTTGGATCACCCTCGTCTTCGTGGCCCTCGACTTCTTCAGAGCGCGGTATCCAAACTCCTTTCCGACGTCCACCGGCATCTCCACCGGCGTCACAAAAAACTGGAATCCCAGTACGTTGCCGCCGCTCGAGAAAGACAGCAACCGGCCGGGCAAGCGCCGCTCGTTCGCTCAGGCAGTCGCTGAAATCATCTTCTCCTCCCTGTTCCTGGTGTACCTGCTCCTCATCCCGAGCCATCCCTTCCTGATGCTCGGACCTGGCGTTGTTTTTCTGAAGGTCATGCCATACGAGCTATCGCCGGCATGGTGGACATTCTTCTGGTGGATCATCGCCCTTAACATCGTGCAGATCGTCTCGAGATGCGTCGACCTCGTACGCAACACATGGCAGCAGCCCGGCCGCCTTCAGCAGATCGTCCTCAAGGTTTTCGGGCTCATTCCGGTCGTGATCCTGCTCATGGCTCCTGGCCACATCTACGTCTCACTCAAGAATCCCGCACTCGATCAGGCGCGCTACGGCCAGAACCTCGACCAGATCAACAACGGAATCCACTACGCCTTCGTCGTGATCTGCGCCATCGTCCTGTTGCAGCTCATCTTTGATGTAGGCAAGTGGGCCTGGGAGGCCCGCCGCGCTCGCCTGGCGGCGGAGTAGACCTCCCTTGTTTCAGCCATCGCGCGGCTGATGTCACTGGCCGCGCTCCATTGGATACCGCTTTATCACTCGCGGACGAGGGCGCCCGCATTGGAGGATTTATGCGCCGTCTGACTACGTACTTCAACTCTCTACTGCTTGGCGTGATTCTGGGTATGACTTTCGTGGCGATTGTCCATGCACCAATATCCCATCGGCACGAGAAGGTCCGCGCCCATGCCCTCACGATAGGCTACGAGATCGTCGGAGCAAAGGACCAGACAACTGTTCTCTTGATCGCGGGAACGACAATACACGTTGTGCGCCTGCCTGCAGGACTCTGCGCACACCTTGTGAACCAGGGTTGCGACGCGTCACCCTCGGTCACATCGGCCTCGCTCGTTATACCTGCAACTCATCAGCAGGTCGGGAAGTGAGGAGCGTGCCTTCCGTCTTGCCGATCACGGCGGCTGCCATGCAATTGCCGACGACATTCATCATCGTCCTGCCCATGTCCATCAGCGTGTCGACGCCAAGAATCAGCAGAATGGGCGCAGTCGGCAAATGAACGGCGCTCGCCGTTGCCAGTAGGACAACCAGCGACGCACGCGGCACACCGGCAATCCCCTTGCTCGCCGCCATCAAGACAAGCACCACTGCAAGCTCGCGGCCAAACGTGAGATGAATGCCCGCAGCCTGCGCCACGAAAACCGCCGCCATCGAGAGATATACGCTGCCACCCGTCATGTTGAAGCTATAGCCCGTGGGAATGACAAACGAAACAATCCACCGCGGCACGCCGAACTCCTCCATGCGCTCCATCGCCAAAGGAAGTGCAGCCTCCGAAGTCGTTGTCGCAAACCCAATCGCCGCAGGTTCGCCGACTGCGCGGATAAACCTGCCCAGCGGAACTCGAAACAATGCAAGGACCGGAATCATCACGAGCAGCGCGAACGCCGTCAGTGCGATGTAGTAAGTCACAACCAGCTTCGCCAACGGCAGAAGTGTCGCAAGACCGGTGCTGCCGACGGTGTACGCCATCGCGGCACCAGCAGCCAGTGGCGCAAGGTACATGACGATCCGCGTCAATTGGAACATCACATCGGCGAGCGATTGCAGCACCGAAACCAGCGGCGCTCGCTTCTTGTCCGGCAGCATGGCCAGCGCCGAGCCGAAGAGAATGGAAAAAATCGCAACCTGAAGAATCTGATTCTGCGCCACAGCCTGCGCGATGTTTTCTGGGAAGAGGTTCAGCACAATCTGCTGCCACGTCTGCGGAGCCTGTGCCGCCACTGGAGCCGCACCTTCCAGCGATGCGGGAATCACGACGCCCCAGCCCGCCCCCGAGAGATTCATGGCAACAACACCGATAATCAAGCCAAGTGTCGTGACGACCTCGAAAAGTATCAACGCCTTGATGGCGACACGGCCCACCGAGCGCAATTCGTTATGGCCTGCAATCCCTGTTGTGATTGTCGCAAACAACAACGGAGCGACGATCATCCTGATCAGGCGTAGAAACAGGTCACCAGGCAGTCGCACCTGCGCCGCCACGTGTGGTGCGTCAAGTCCGAGCTCGACTCCCGCTATCATCGCGAAGAACGTCCACACCATCAACGATGGCTTGCGATACGCGAACACGAGAAAGCACGCAACGCCGATCCAGCGAAGCGTCTCACCCGCGGCGAGAAAGTGCGCCAACGAAAGCGCGATGCCGGCAACCAGAAGCAGTACGCCCGCCGCAGCGAAAGCTTGTGCAATCCGGTCTGTGCTAGTGGCGCGCGTTGTCGTCGAACTTGTCATCGAGATCTATTGCGCCGCCGGACGCTTCAGCTTCATTGCTTCCGCCGTCACGTCTGTGTACTTGAGCCCTGCCCCGGTGTTGAAGAGCACGACGCGATCACTCGGCCTCAGATATCCATTCGCGAGCAGCTTGTCGTAAGCGGCAGTCACGCTCGCCCCTTCCGGCGAAAGGAAGATGCCCTCGTTTCGCGCCCAGTCGAGAATCGATGCGAGGATTTCGTCATCACTGACCGCCATCGCAAGCCCGTCGGACGCGCGCACAATGTCGAGGATGATTGAGTCTCCATAGGGCTTCGGCACACGCAGTCCTGCAGCGAACGTCGCTGCGTCCTGCCACATCGTGCTTACCTTCGCACCATCGTCATAGGCACGCACCACCGGCGCACATCCCGACGACTGCACCGCGATCATCTTCGGCCGTTTGCCCGGTCGCACCCAACCGAGTTCTTCCATCTCCTCGAACGCCTTCCACATCCCGATCAGGCCGACGCCTCCGCCGGTTGGATAGAAAACTGCATCGGGGTACTCCCAGCCCAGTTGCTCCACCAGTTCGTAGCCCATCGTCTTTTTGCCCTCGACGCGAAATGGCTCCTTCAGCGTTGAGATATCGAACCATCCCTCCTGCTGCTTCCGCTCCTGGACAATACGTGCGCAGTCGGATATCAACCCGTTGACCAGTTCCACATGCGCGCCATAGGCAATCGCCTCCACGTAGTTGGCAAATGGCACATCGAGCGGCATGAAGATGTGCGCTTCAATCCCTGCTGCGGCGGCATAAGCCGCGAGCGCGCCTGCCGCATTCCCTGCCGAAGGCACGGCGAGTTTGCCCAAGCCATAATGCTTCGCCATCGTAACTGCCATTGCCAATCCGCGCGCCTTGAATGTGCCCGTCGGATTGGCGCCCTCTTCCTTTACGTATGCTCCACAGTGCCGTGTGCTCTTCAGCATCGGCGTCCATCCCTCGCCGAGCGTCACAGGAGTTACGTCGGGCAGCACCGAACGATAGCGCCACATCCCCGCCCATGGTCCCTCTGCGCCCTTTCCAATCACATCGGGCGCTTTGCTCCCTTTGAGATGAGAGAGGTCATAACGAACGAAAAGCGATCCGGCAGGCTGTGTTTTACATTGCTGGCAGACGGTCTGCGGTGTTTCGGCTGAGGTGTGCGCATGGCAGCGCGAGCATTCAAGATAAGTAATGGGCGGCATCGAATCGAAGACTCCACATACAGATTAGCGGGTGAGTATGTGCTGCGCGGAATTCTATTGGAACTTCGCTTCGAACTCGCGGAAGCGCCTTTCCAATTCCCACTGCGCCGCCGCTTTCTCATTGGCATCGAGAAAACTCTTGCACCCCGCTGAAGGTTTCGATCCGCCGAGAATCTGCCCCCTGCATGCAACAGCTGGCGCAGTGAAGACATCGGGCGCAGCCCACAGGCTTTCTCCGGGCAGAAAATTGTGTTCCATTCCGGTGCGCGCCAGCTGCTTCAGATCTGCGTAGCTCAGATGATAGTCATTCGCGGCTCGCACATATTCATGAGTAAGATTGATGCGGCTCACGCCCTGGTCATCTGTCGAGAGGGCCACCGGCACATGCGCGGCGCGATAGTACTGGAACGGGTGATGTTCGCCAGTGATCCCGAGAATGCCCTCATTCGAGCTCAGGTTGATCTCGACCATGACATGCTTCCTCGCCAACTCTTTCAGCAGGCCTTGAGCATCATCCTCATACATCGCATCAACACCATGCCCGATGCGCTCAGCATGTCCGAGTTCCACAGCCTGGCGAATGTGAAACTTCATGCCCTCGGGCGGCACCATTCCCGGCGCCAGTTCGCCCGCATGCAGGGTGATATGCACCTTTGGATAAAGACTGTGCAGATACTCCACCATCTTCATGTGCAACGTGTAGTCGCGCATCGCCACCATATAATCTTCCGGCTGCACGAAGTTGATGCCGACCCAATCGTCTGATCCTTGCTCGATCGCCTGTTGCACCGTTTCGAAGCCCAGCAGTGTCTGCGCGAATACCTGCTCCGGCGAGAACGCGCGCAGAACCTGGTAAATGAAACGCACCTGCACCCGACATGCACTCACAGCCTGCGGGGTTCCGCAATGCTGGATTTGATTGCGTGACTCGATGGCCGCCTTTACATCCGCACGATCAGCGGCGATTTCATCCCTCAGACCACGATCAAGCAGCGCCTGCCGCGTCTGTGCAAGGTCCGGATGGAATCCCACCTCGTGCGCAATCCGCGCGGCATGTCCGAAGGACGGGGTTTCCATCAACTCGAGATACTGATTGTTCTCAGAATCGGCACGGCGCGTGATTTCATCGATCCACTGACCCGTATGGATTTTGTCGAGCCCGCCAAAACGATCGAAGGTCGAGAAGAACTGATCGTGCCCGCTATAGCCAGGCGTCGGCACAAAGTTGCGCATCGAAAACGCGTTGATGACTCTGTCATACAGCCCCTGTTGTGCTGGTGTCAGGGTACTTCCATTCAATTCGCTCGCAGGTACCAATGGTGGCATGCATGGTTCATTTACGGTCTTGCCCTGTTCATTGCGTGCGAACTCCAACTTCGCGGGATCAATACAAACCTTGTCTTCAGCGGCCACGCGGATCAGCGTCTCCGCATATACCCCAGCGCCGAGATGAAAATGCAGATCCGCGCCTTTCGGAAAATCAGCGAGAAAGGCCTGAACCGCCAGCGGCCCTTCACGAACTGCAGCCTGGTAAGCCCGCGATGTACGGCTGTCCGCCGTGCTCGCCACGGGAACCGCCGCTTTCGTTGCGCCAGTTTCAGGCACAGCGGCCCAAAGATCGGCTGTGTGAGCTGAAAAAACGAGTGCAGTCAGCGCGATGGAAGCCAACTCGAACAGCTTTAATGGTGACAAACGCATGGTTGCACTCCAGTGTAAGGGGTCATTACGAGGTTCGCACTTCCATTCTTCCAGCAGCGCCTTTGCTGCAACTCCTCGAGTTCAGCGGGATTCAGGACCTGGAATTGAGAATCCCACGAATGGTGTACGGCCTATCTCGCGGCTCGACATACACTCTTCTTGAATCCTGCATCTAACAAAATGAGATCGAACTTGCGGGAATGCCAATCTGCTTGGAACAAATCAGCTTCTCCTAGATTCACTCCGAAAAATCTAAGATCGGTCAAAAATACATGGCATCATCCGTGGCTGGCTTGAATGAGCAGGTTGTTTCAAGACGGTCTTTTCTCAAGGGAGCTCTCTGTGGCGCAGGCGGCCTCGCCCTCTATGCAGGCGAATTCGAGCGGCATTGGCTTGAGGTTGTCAAAAAAGACATCGGAATCCGCGGGCTTTCGGCTGAATTTGACGGCTTGACCATTGCGCAACTCAGCGACATCCACCTGGACGAGTTCACCGAGCCGTTTCTGCTGCGGGAAGCCATCGATGCGGTCAACCGGGCCAATCCGGACATGGTTTTGCTTACGGGCGACTATGTCACCGCGCAGGTCTTGCCTGCGAAGCTAACTGTCGACGCGGCCTGGCAATGCGGCAAAATGCTTAGCAGTCTCCAGTGCAAGCAGCGATATGCCATTTTTGGCAATCATGATATCTGGGCTGGCGAGGAACACGTTGGCGAAGCCCTGAAGTTCCACGGCATGACCGTGCTTCGCAACGCGTATGTGCCCATTGAGCGCGGGGAAAGCAGGATCTGGCTTTCGGGGCTCGATGATCCGTGCGATGGACAACCGGACCCCGACCAGGCGATTCCTTCCCGAATTCGAGACGTGGCCAACGAACCGATCATCCTGATGTGTCATGCGCCGGACTATGTCGATCAGTTGCGCAAGCAGCCGGCAGGTCAGGCCGTCTCCCTGGTTCTGAGCGGGCACACCCATGGCGGCCAGGTGCGATTGCCGGTCCTCGGCCCTTTGTGGCTTCCACCCGGCGGACGCAAATACGTTGAGGGACTCTTCCAATTGGGGACGACGCAACTCTACGTGAACCGCGGCATCGGCAGCGTGGGAGCCCCCTTTCGCTTCAATTGCCGTCCCGAAATCACTCTCTTCACGCTCCATTCCATCTGAACCTCACGAAACTTCTCGGCTTACTAAGGCCCCTGGTGTTATTCCTGCTTTCGAAGCAATGGCGATCCCGCTGGCCGGAACAGCGCCTAAACTATTCCTATGGAGTTCAATGCCGGCTGTGATAGACCGGAAGTGCTAGTTCCTGGAAATATGCGAATTCCTCGCTTGAGTCGTGCAATTCCATGAAGACACTTTTGCTTGCGGACCCTGTCCGTTTTCCGCGCATGACAACTCGGGAGCTTCGAGAATCCTTTCTGATCGACAATCATGCGCGTCCCGGAGAGATTCACTTGACCTACGTGGATCTTGACCGAGCGGTCGTCGGCTTCGCGGTGCCCACGGATGGACCGATACTCCTGAACGCCACCCCAGAGTTGCGCGCAAAGTTCTTCACGGAGCGGCGCGAACTCGGTGCGCTGAACGTCGGGGGCGAGGGCCTGGTTCACGTGGGTAACTCGACGTATCCGCTTAATAACCTTGACTTGATTTACATCGGCCGCGACAATCCCGAGATCCTCTTCGAATCCAAGTCAAAGGAACCTCCTGCCGTCTTCTACATCCTCAGCTATCCCGCCCACACGGCCCATCCCGTCACGCTGGTCAAACGTGAGTGCGCTCAACCAGCAGACCAGGGAAGCTCCGCTCAAAGCAATCGCCGCACGATTTACAAGTACATCCACGCTGGGGGCGCAAAGAGCTGCCAGCTCGTGATGGGTGTGACACACCTGCACGAGGGAAGCACCTGGAACACGATGCCTGCACACCGGCACATGCGCCGCTCCGAGGTCTATTGCTACTTCGACGTGGCAGAGACTGCGCGTGTCTTCCATTTCATGGGGCCGCCGGAGGAGACCCGCCACATCGTGATGTCTGATCGCGAGGTTGCGGTCTCACCAGGGTGGTCACTTCACGCCGGTGCCGGCACCCAGGCATATAAGTTCTGCTGGGGCATGGGCGGCGAAAACCAGGATTACGCGGACATGGACCCCGTAAAAATTGAGGACATGCTCTAAGCCAACACCGTCTCTCGCTTGATTTGAAATCTCTCCGCCACCGCGCCGAGCCGTGATAGAAGGAAACATGGCCAAGCTTCCCATTCTTGCCCTGCTCATTTTTCTAATTCTCGCTTCTGCGCAAGGCGCCAAGCCCGCGGCCCCAGCCGGGGAGCCGGCGGCACCGCCCACGGTTCAGGAAAAAATCGCCGGCATGAAGCACTTCGACGGACTGATTCCGCTCGACTGGGATGCCAGGACCGGCAAGCTCTATTTTGAGATCCAACATCTCGGCCCTGACAGAAAGTCACCCGACATCGTTTATGTAACTTCCCTTCCATTCGGAACCGGTTCGAATGATCTCAGCCTCGATCGCGGACAGATCTCGGAGGGCCGCCTCGTCTATTTTGAACGCAGCGGCCCCAAGGTGTTGCTCGTTCAACCCAACCTGGCCTTCCGCGCGTCGAGCAGCGACCCCGCTGAACAACTTGCGGTGAAGCAGTCATTCGCCCAGTCGATCCTGTGGGGATTCAGTGTTGCCGCCGAGTCGCCGGATGGAACCGTGCTTGTCGATGGAACGGATTTCTTTCTGCACGACGGCCACGGAATCGCCGACAGGCTGACGAATTTGAAACAGGGCTCATACCGCGTCGAGGCTGCGCGGTCGGCCATCGCTCTCGACGACACAAAAGCTTTTCCAAAGAACACTGAGGTAGAAGCAGAGCTCACATTCACCACCGACGCACCGCCCAAGGGCGAGTATGTCCGCAACGTCACGCCGGACCCGCACGCCATGACGGTCCGGGAGCGAACCTCGTTCATCGAACTGCCTCAGCCGGGATTCGTATCGCGCCGCTTCAATCCCCGCGCCGGCTACTTCCCGACCGGCTATCGCGACTACACGGCACCGCTCGGCGATCCGCTCGATCAGCTCTTCATCATCCACCATCGGCTGATCAAGCAGGACCCGAATTGCACCACGGAGTGCAAGGCCGTGACGCCGATTCAGTACTACGTGGATCGTGGTGCGCCTGAGCCGGTTCGGACCGCGTTGCTCGAAGGCGCACGCTGGTGGGATCAGGCCTTTCAGGCAGCAGGATGGGCGAAGGGAACGTTTCGCGTCGATCTTCTCCCTGAGGACGCCGACCCGATGGACGTCCGCTACAACATCATCCAGTGGGTTCATCGTTATACCCGTGGCTGGAGTTATGGCGCAGCGGTCGTGGATCCGCGCACCGGAGAGATTATCAAGGGCAACGTCACCCTCGGTTCGCTGCGAGCGCGCCAGGACTACATGATCGCCGAGGCGCTCCTGTCGCCCTACGGTTCACCTAAGGACACCGCCGACCCGGCCGCCAATCCGATGCTGCAGATGGTGCTCGCGCGTATCCGGCAGCTATCGGCGCATGAAACGGGGCACACGCTCGGTCTCGCGCACAACTTTGCCGCCTCGATGGTTTCGCAGAGCGACAGCGTGATGGATTACCCGCATCCCTACATGAAGCTCGACAGCAGTGGACATGTCGACGTCTCTCATGCGTATGCAACCGAAATCGGCGACTGGGACAAGGTGTCCATCAACTATGGCTATCGGGAATTTGCTCCGAAACTGACTGCCGACGAGCAGCAGATTGCGCTCGACAAAATTCTCTCCGATGCCGACCATGCAGGGCAGATCTTCATCACCGATGAAGACGCGCGTCCGTTCGGCTCTGCGCATCCGCACGCTCACCTGTGGGACAACGGCGCCGACCCCGCCGAGGAACTTGAGCGCGTCCTGTCCGTTCGAGCAGCGGCATTAAAGCATTTTGGCGAGAATGCCATCAAGCCGGGCACGCCCATGGCCGAGTTGGAAAAGACACTCGTCCCGCTTTACCTGTTTCACCGTTATCAAACCGAGGCAGCTATCAAGGAGATCGGCGGACTCGATTATCGCTACAACCTGCGGGGCGACGGTCTCCCCGATCCTTCGATTTTTGATCCGGTGCAACAACGCAAGGCGCTTGACGAGGTCCTCAAGACGCTCAAGCCGGAGACGCTGACCCTGCCGGACTCGATTCTCAAGATTCTGCCACCGGTCCCTCCCGGTTATCCGCGCACACAGGAGTCCTTTCCCTCCCACACCGGGCTCACCTTCGATCCGATCGCCGCCGCCGAATCTGCGGCCGATCTGACCCTTGGCGTGCTTCTCGATCCAGCGCGGGCAAGCCGCCTGATCGAGTACCACATGAGAGTTCCTGCATCTCCATCGCTCCGCAGCATTCTGGAGGCAGTTTCATCCACTGTCGCTGAACGCCCCGAAGCAGGACACAGCATGTCATCAGAAGTGGAGCGCGCCGTCGAGGTTCGCGCCGTCGAAGCGATGCTGGCGCTGGCAGTCAATCCCGCCGCCTCGAGCCAGGCACGCGCCATCGCTAGCTGGCACATGCGCGACTTGCTCAAGCAGTGGACTTCGACTCCGATGCCGCAGGATACTGCCGAAGCTATTCACCGCGCAGCGTTAATCGATCGCGTCGAGCGATTCACACATGACCCCGACAAGTTTGTCCCAGAGAAGCCCATCGAGGCTCCTCCGGGTATGCCGATCGGCGATGACGATGAAGCTCTCCAGCCCGACACCAATCTCCAATAGGAGTCCACGACGAGCCGGCCTTAGCTCTGCGAAAAAGGCAGACCGGCAAGCGTCATCTGGTATTCGACGGCAACTAATGCGCTCGAGGAAGTCGATAGGCTTCTAGGCCAGGACCTTCGTATCTTCCACAGGGAAGCGAACGGGAGCAGCGGGGCGGCAAGAGAGTGCAGATTCAGCCTCATTGATGCGGCGAACGAGGATTCCCCTGAGTTTGCCGGCTGCTTCGTTGTCCAGGCCAAGGTGCGAGTACTCTTCCATCACGTCAAGGGCGTATCGAAGCTCATTCACAAGGTCGGGATTTGAGGTGGCATACATAATGTTCTAATTATAACTCCTCACACTGGGTGCTATATCGGTTTTCCAGGGCCGTTTTGTTGTTGAGCGCATTCGAGTTAGAGCCTGTGTCTTATAACGTCTGCGCGTCCCTTTCTTGAATGCCTAACATTGTGTGCAAGAGCGCGAATCCGACACGCACGCCTTCAATTTGATGCTCTACCCTCTGAGCTACGAAGCCGCGACTTGGTGGACCTGGAGAATATTGAGCTCTCGACCTCCGGATTTCAAATGCGCGCTCTACCAACTGAAGCTACAGGCCCACATATTAGTTTGTTGGAGGAAAGGGATGGAGTCGAACCCACTAAAACGTGATCCACGATTAACCCTCATCTGCACATTCAGAACGTGCAGTCCTCAACAGTTGAACGAACCGGGAACGATGCAAAACAGTTTGGCTCCGGGAGTCAGATTCGAACTGACGTCTCGCTGCTTAACAGGCCGCCGCTCTACCGCCGAGGTCAGCGCCCACTAAACTAAAAATCCTCTGGCCTATGGTTTCACTCTTTGTGCAAGGAGTTATCCCTCGCGGACCCACTTTTGTTGTATGATTCGGCCAATCAAACTTCACTGCACTTGCGAATTGACTTCGTCGGTGATCTGACTGGCCGGAATTCTCAAATGCAGGTCGTCATGCAAATTTTGGGGCATTCAGAAAGCGATCGAGGAATGCCTGAGATGAACATATTTTCTTTGGGGATCGCTCATGCCTGCTGCACTTCGTACTTCTCTTATTGCCCTGGTCATTATCACCGCATTCGTTTCCGGCGCGCAGTCCTCTCTCTTCGCGCAGTCCGCGCCTGCCTTGATCACCCAACCGGTCAACAATGCAAATCGCATTCGGCTGATCGGAAACGTTCATCCTCTCGCGCGGGCCCAATACGATCAAGGCGAAGCTCCATCCGATCTCATGCTGCATCGCCTTCTGCTCGTGCTGAAGCGCAGCCCCCAGCGCGAAGCGGCTCTGCGCTCTCTGATCGAGAACCAGCAGTCGCAGTCCTCTCCCGATTACCATCGGTGGCTCACGCCGCAGGAATTCGGCGAACGATTCGGAGCCGCTGAGAGCGATATTACCGCTCTCACGCAATGGCTCTTGCAAAACCGTCTCCAAGTCACTGACGTCAGCACTGGTCGCATGTTCCTTGAGTTCTCCGGTACCGCTGGCGACATCAAGGCAGCCTTCGGAGCTCCCATTCATAGATTTACGGTCAACGGAGCAGATCACTGGGCCAACATCTCCGATCCCACCGTGCCTGCTGCTCTTTCTCCCGTCATCGCTGGAATCGATTCCCTGCACAGCTTCCGGCGCGAGCCCTCCAATGCTCCCGTGCTCCAGCACCCTCCCCAGGGGAACTCGTCCCTCGAACAGCTGCAGCCTCAGTACACATTCAATAACGGACAAGGAAACTACTACCCGCTTGTTCCTTTCGACTTCGCGACTATCTACGACGTGCTTCCTTTGTGGGATGCCACACCCACTCCGATCACCGGAGCCGGCCAGAATATTGCCATCGTCGCACGCACCGACATCGATCCCGGAGACACGACCACCTTTTGGCAGGTCTACGCCCTCGACGGAATCCACGCTCCCAAGCCGACTCTTGTGCGCACCTACAATGGCGTCAGTCCCGGTATCAACGAAGACGAGTCGGAAGCAGACATCGACACGCAATGGTCCGGTGCCGTCGCGCCCGGCGCCACCATCAACCTCGTAATCTCCGCTTCCACCGAAACCACTGACGGCGTTGATCTCTCCGCGCTCTATATCGTGGATAACAATCTCGCCCCGGTCCTGAGCCAAAGTTACGGCCAGTGCGAAGCCGGCATGGGGACAGCGGGAGTACAGTTTTACGGCACTTTGTGGGAGCAGGCCGCGGCGCAGGGAATCACCGCGGTGGTTTCTACCGGCGACAATGGTGCCGCCGGCTGCGACAATCCCTCGACCGTAGCCAAAAATGGACTCGCGGTAAATGGGATTGCATCGAGTCCCTTCAATACGGCTGTCGGGGGTACCGACTTCAACCAAAACCAGACCTGGACCACCTACTGGAACGTCACCAACGATCCAGTCACGCACGCATCAGCGAAAGGCTACATTCCCGAAACCACATGGAACGACTCCTGCACCAACGGCCTTCTCCAGCAACTTCAGGGAGGCGCCGCCTCGGTCGAACAAAACTGCAACAACACAGCCTTCAACGGTTTTCTCAATTCGACCGGGGGCAGCGGCGGCAAAAGCTCATCCTGGCTCAAGCCCACGTGGCAGACCTCCACTCCCGCTGACAACGCACGCGATCTCCCCGACGTTTCCCTCTTCGCGAGCAATGGCTTTCTTGGTAGTTACTATCTCGTTTGCCAGAACTACCTCAACAACGACTGCCAGAACCCGAACGTGGGCTTCGGTGGTACGTCGGTCTCGGCTCCAGCATTCGCTGGAATCATGGCAATGGTGAATCAGAAAACTGGATCACCCCAGGGCGTCGGTGGCTTGGTCCTCTACAAGCTTGCCGCGCAGCAACCCGCAGCCTTCCACGACGTTCCCGCCGGCACTACCATTGCCATGCCCTGTGTCACCGGCTCTTCCGGCTGCAAGACCACCACCCCCTCTGACGCCTACGGAGTCCTTTCGGGATATGACACTGCCTCTGGCTTCGATCTCGCCACCGGCCTCGGTTCCATCGATGCAGCCTCTTTCGTCAACAACTGGAGCAAGATCTCGTTCTCGCCTTCATCCACGAACCTCACACTCAACGGAGGCACTGCCGTCAATGTGCAGCACGGTTCATCGGTCCCGGTGGGAATCCAGGTCGCCCCTGCGGTCGCCACCGGCGACGTCGCGCTTATGGCCAGTCCCGGTCAGCCCGGCGATCCTGGCTTCGCCTCCTTCAAACTCGCCGGCGGAGCGATCACCGGTTCCACGCAGTTGCTGCCCGGCGGCAGCTACAGTGTGATGGCCCACTATGGCGGCGATACCGCCTACGGCGGCAGTTATTCCAATACCGTTCCCGTTGTCGTCGCCGCGGAACAGAGCAAGATCTTTGCCAATCTCATCGCCATCAACATCAACGGCAACATCGATTCCCGCTCTGCCACCGGGGGAACATACGGTTCCGGTTGGACACTCTTCCGTGCGGACATCGGCAACGCTGCCGCGACCTACTCCATCGGCGGAATCTCGAGCACGTGTTCGAATCACACTGCCAGTTGCCCCACAGGATCCATCACGCTCGCGGCTCCCGGCACCGCTCTAGATAGCGTCAGTCTCGCTCTCAACAACCAGGGCATGGCAGAAACCCAGCCGCTGACACCAGGCAACTACGCCATCACGGTCACGTATCCCGGCGATCCCAGCTATGCCTCCAACAAGGCGTCCACCAGCTTCGTCATCAACAAGGCACCCACGACAGCGAGCGCGGCTGTCGGCCCGCTGACAGTGGACTACGGCAACTACAACCAGGTAGACGTCGACATCAGCACGCAGAGCAATGGTGCCGCTCCCACCGGCACCTTCCAGTTCTTTGTCGATGGCTCTCCAGTTGGAAGTCCAGTCCCCGTCTACGAAAGCAGCGGATATCAACCGACCAATACCAGCACTCCCTTTGCCTGGGCTGACGCTCAGTCAGAAGCAGCCTTTACGAGTGTCGGAAGCCACACACTCTTCGCGCAGTATTCAGGCGACGGAAACTACGCCGCTTCCACCAGTCCTACCGTACCGGTCAACGTCACCAAGGCGCAGCCCCTCATTCTTGGATGGGGATGGGGCACGCCCACCGCTGCAGTCGGCCAAACCGTCTCTCCCACGGCCAACATCACAGGCTCGCAGTTCGGCGTCGAGCCCACCGGGACGTTCACGTTCTACGACGGCAGCAACCTGATCCAGGCTCCCATCACGACGTCCTCCGCTGGCCAGCTTCTTACTGTATCCACAACCTACACCTTCACTACCACGGGGTCCCACAGCCTCAACTTCTCTTATTCGGGGGATTCCAACTACCTGCCTGTCCAGACTGTGTTCGGAGACACGATCAATGTTGCTGGTCCGGTAAGCGTCGCACCCACCGGCAATATCAACATCCCCAGCCCGGGACAATCCGGAACCACGACGCTTTCTGTCACCCCTAATAACAATTTCTCCGGTGCTGTGACCCTTTCCTGCGTAGCCTCCGCCCCCGAGAGCAAGTGTGCGCTCAGCAGCGGAGCGACTTCTGGATCGTCAATCCAAATCAACGTGAATGGATCCGCCGTTGCCGTCACGATGAACGTCTCAACGACCGCTCCGACGACCGCCGCCGCCGAGGAGAATCCTGGAATCATCAACGGCTTCCGTCCCATCGCCTTGGCCGGAATCCTGCTCATCTGCATTCCTTTGGCGCGTCGCAGGAGTAAGGCGTGGCTCGTACTCATCTCTCTTGCCGTCCTGTGCGGTCTTGGTGCATGCGGAGGTGGCGGCGGCAGCCCCAGCGGAAGCGGAGGTAAAGTTATCGACGCCGGCACTTCTCCCGGATCCTATAACTTCATCGTGAATGCTACTACCGGCACCGGTGCCAGCCAGATCGTCACCGCAGCCCAAGTTGTGGTGTTGGTCCAATAAGCAACCCGCACAGGGAACATTGGCCAGCTTGCGGCGATTTCCCCTTCGATCGAATTCGCCTTTGTTCCAAATGCAAGTGAGTCGATTCCTCAAATTCCTTCCGTATGAAGCGCAGCATGTGCATGCGAGCACAATTGTGGCATCAGCCGTGTCTAAGGATCACCAGAGTCTAGGGTTCTGACTTCCAATTGCTGGAAACTTGAGCAATATTGCTCAGCGCGAATGCACCAGGATGTCGGTAGCATGCACGCAGAGATTCAAGATGGAGCCTCCGGCTTTGCCCGCCCACCATGCAGAGGTTTGAGAAACAACTATCCCGCCCTCTACGAAAGAACTCCAAGAAGAAGGACCCGTTGCAGAATCAATGGAAACTCGCATGTTTGGTGGCAGCGGCGGCAAGTCTGTCCGCCGCCGGCATCTCGCAACAAGTCTTGACGGATTCCGGAGCGATATCCGGGGTCAGCGCGAACGGCTTGAGTGTCTATAAAGGAGTTCCCTTCGCCGCCGCGCCGGTCGGCGACCTGCGTTGGCGCCCACCGATGCCTGTCGCACCATGGACTGGGACGCGCAAAGCGGATGCGTTTGCGCCTGCGTGCATGCAAGTTGGTGTGTCGATGCCGGGCGAGGCGCCGCCAGAGGTAAGCGAGGATTGCCTCTACTTAAATATCTGGACACCGGCCAGTGGCCCGCATGATCGTCTGCCGGTGATCGTCTGGATCTATGGCGGCGGATATATCAACGGATCGGCATCGATGCCCTTGTACTGGGGTGACGAGCTTGCACACAAAGGCGTCATCGTTGTCACCATCGCCTATCGACTTGGCCCGCTGGGCTTTCTTGCGCTTCCTGAGCTGACACAGGAGTCCCCGCACCACTCGTCGGGGAACTACGGCCTGATGGACCAGATCGCTGCACTTGAGTGGGTGCATAAAAACATTGCAGCCTTTGGCGGCGATCCGGACTGCGTGACCGTTGCGGGTCAATCCTCGGGTTCAATATCGGTGAGCATCCTCATGGCCTCGCCCCTTGGGAAGGGCTCGTTCCAGCGCGCCATCGGCGAGAGCGGCGGCCTGTTCGAGCCGTTGCAGCTCGGACCACAGTTCCTTTTGGCCAATGCAGAACGCGACGGAGGGAAGTACGCAGTCTCGGTGGGAGCGCCCTCGCTCAAGGAGTTGCGTCGGCTGCCCGCGAGCCAACTTACAGGGAATGCAGGAGGCATCGTTCATGCGGTGATCGAACCGTATGTTCTTCCCGCCTCTCCATACGAGACATTTGCTTCGGGACAGCAAAACGATGTCCCACTGCTGATCGGCTCGAACGCCGACGAGGCGCGTGCGATGGTGGATGTCTCCCACGAGACGGCCGCGACTTTCTCTAGCGATCTGGAGCATAGAGTTGGCCAGCTTCCCCCAGCGCTAATTGCGGCATACCCTCACACAACCGACGAAGAGGCGCAGCAGGCGCAGCTCGGCCTCGAGCGCGATCTTCGCTTTGGCTGGGACATGTGGGCTTGGGCGAGGTTACAAGCAGGAACTGGCAAGCGTGCTGTCTTTTACTACTCTTTTCGACAGAAGCCACCGTTCCCCGCTGGCTCTTTTTATGCGGGTTGGGGCGCGAGCCATTTCGCCGAGCTCTGGTATGTCTTTGACCATCTTGACCAGGCGCCCTGGAAATGGAGCGCGGGAGATCGGAAATTGGCTGGCGAGATATCAAACTATTGGGTGAACTTCGCCAAGACGGGCGATCCGAACGGCGCTGGGCTTCCCATGTGGCCAGCATTCATCAACACTGAAAGCAAGGTCCAATACCTCGCCGATCCCGTCACCGTCGGTGGAGTCGCGAACATACATGGCTTGACTGCATTCGACTCAGTCTACTCAACAGTGCGCGGCAAGCCGTTTGCAGCACGGTGAAGTGAGCTCGTTTTGGAGTTGCTTTTCGCTTGTGGCCGGAAATGCTCGATAATGGACAGTGCCCCATGCCAGAGGCCGCGACGCCGCATCAAACAATGAATGCCCAGCGGTATCGCGAACGTTGGTGGCGCGACGGCTACGGCGTTCGACGACCGATTCACGGGGATCGAACAGTGAATCGGCTTCTGGCCAAAGTCCCTTGAATGGAGACTCCAAATGATCAGGTTTCTCGTTGGATTTCTGACCGCGGTCGTTTTGGTTTTGCTGGTGGTGTTTTGCTATGTGCGCTTTGGATTTGTCGACCCTCGCGCGGACACCGAGCCAGGTTCGCTGGAGACGAAGCTTGCCATGCCGGCTCTGGATGCTTCAGTAGATCGGCGCGCACCCGATGTGAAGAATCCCATTCAGCTCAACGAGGAAAACCTGCTTGCCGGCATGAAGATTTATCAATCCGATTGCGCGGGTTGCCATGGCGATATCTCTCACAGCCATTCTCCGTTTGGCGATTCGTTCTATCCGCGCGCACCCCAATTCGTTGAGGATGCGCCAGACATGCCGGAGAATCAGAACTTTTACATCATCCAGCACGGGGTGCGTCTAAGTGGGATGCCAGGGTGGAAGACGAGTCTCAAGGAATCAGAAATGTGGCAGGTGACTACCTTTTTGAGCAACATGGATAAGTTGCCGCCACACGTCCTGGCTGCCTGGAAGACTGCTGCGGCCGAACCCGGAGCGGCGGTTTCTGCAGATGCGGGAGCGAAGCCCGCAACAAAAGACAAGCGCATGGATATGTCCGGGCACTGAGTCTTCTCTCGATGCCCAGGCAGGCTTCCTACCAGAGAAGCTTCAAGGCAAATTGCACTTGCCGGGAAGTCGTCGATGTGCTTGTAATGGCGCCAGCCGTGCCCGACACACCGGTCGGCGTAAATGCGATCAGGTTCGGAGTATTAAAGTTGGCGCGGTTGAGCAGGTTGAAGAGTTCAGCCCGAAATTCGACTTCGGTACGCTCATGAATTCTGGTGTCTTTGAAGGTGGAAAAATCCCACGTTCCCAAACCTGGACCCTTCAAGGTGTCTCTCCCCAGGTTGCCCCAGAATCCACTGTTGGCCGGAGGCGCCAGAAACGCGCTTGGATTGAACCACTGTCCAGGCTTGCCAAGAGTGATGGGCCCGTGGAAGTCAGGATTCACAAATGGTCTCACCGGATTGCGGGTGTCGCCATCGTTTGAGGGGTTGTAGCTGAGTTGCGGAGTCATCGGAAATCCCGACTGAAGTGTGACGATGCTGTTCACAGACCATCCGCTGATCGCGCCATTCGCGAATCCGTGCATATCGTGACTGAAGGATTTACCGTGTCCAAAGGGCAACGAGTAGACAGCACTGACGACACCAATATTCCGGACATCATATGTGGCCAGTCCCCAATCGGCGTGCAGGTCGTAGGGATTTGAGGCAAGGCCGGGCGCGTTTCCCGCTGTAGTCGCATTCAGAGAATCGCCGTTGTCGAGGGCCTTTGACCACGTGTACACCCCGCGAAGGGTCAGATCATGGCTGAAGCGATGATTCACATCGACCTGGAGCGCGTTGTAGTTGCTGTTCCCTTTGGAAAACCACGTCCACGTATTGGCGATGGACGGATTTGCCTTCGGCGTCCCCGCTGGGATGTAGAAAGATCCAGCCGGGATCGCCGCATTGGCCAGCGCGTCGGGGAAACTTGCCGGATACGCGGCCGGACAGGGGGATGCGGGGCAGATTGTCGGGACAGACGGATTGCCGTCAATGCCGATGAGCTGATGATATCCATGGGATCCGACATATCCCAACGTGAGCGACGTATTCGGAGTAAGTTCCTGCTCAAGTCTCAACGAATACGAAATAAGAGTGGGCATCTTGGCGTCGGGCTGAACACCACCGGGTACGAGAAGTGCCTTGGCGGGCGTCGGAGCCGTGGGGTTAATCGGCAGGCTCGAAACCGGAAGTGCAGCAATGCTGTATGTCGGATTGAAAGGCGCATTCTGATCCATCCGATATCCAAGATCGTCAAGCAGCTGGTTGTACATACCTAATCCTGCGCGGACAACCGTCTTATCCTTCCGTGGACTCCATGCAAGACCAACTCGTGGCTGGGCGAGAAACTTGGCATTGTTTTCAGTGAAAGCACTGTGGCCGATATGCGGCTGGCTGGAAATAACTCCGTTGGTGAACGTGTAATTCGCGGCGCGGTCGTGAGCCTCGTTCCAGCCAGTAGAGAACTCGCCACGAAAGCCAAGACTAAGCGTCAGTTTCGGATTCATGTGAATCACGTCTTGCGCGTACACCGCACCAAAAAGAGCACGCCAATTCATCTCGGTGGGCGCGGGGCTATAGAGGAAGCTGCTCGTCGTTCCAGTGAGAAATGTTTGCAGGCTGGTGAAGGTGGCCTGACCAAATTGGCTCAGATTGATTGTTTCGTTGGATTGGAAGTTCTGAAACCACGCACCGAAACTCCATTGGTGCGGGCCATGCGACAAGGTTAGGCGATCCTCATAGGTATAGATGTTCCGCACAATGGGCAGATTGCTGCCGTTATTGCTTCCAGCCAGTCCGATCTGCGCCTGCGGATTGGACGCGGCGCTCCCGCCAACTACCACAGCGCCAATTTGGCGTCCGCTGACGAAACCAGGAACTTGAGTGGCGGGAGTGCCCGGAGTGGGCTCTCCCGTAAAGAAATAGGCGGCACGCGAATAGCCCACGCGGGCGACGTTGTTCAGATACGGAGAGAAAACATGCGTTTCATCAAGGCTAATCACTTGCTCGCGGAGATTCAGGATGTCGGTGCTGTAGGGATTGGCGGTCGTCGCAGTGACGTCGCCACCGTCGTCGATGGTGTACACCGCAGAGAGTGTGTCTCCGGGTGAGAATGGAAGGTCGAACCGAGCCGTTCCAAAGTCCTCGCGGATCGTCTGAAGAGGGCTGCCGAAAACTTGGGCGATTCCGTTAAAGTCAGGCGCGTTCGGAGAGGGAGTGACCCAGAGGTTCAGAAGCGGCGCTACGCTGGGCGCGGCTGCCGCTCGCGAAGCCAAATCGGGCACAAATGCGACCGAGGTTTGGTGCAGGTTCTGCCTGAAGCCTTCATAGTTTCCGAACAGGAATGCTTTGTCCCTCTTCAAGGGGCCGCCAAGTGCGGCTCCGAACTGATTACGCTGGAAGGGTGGCGCCGATCCTTGATCGAAGTAGTTCGGAGCATCGAGCGCATTGTTGCGCAAATACTCATAGACCGAACCGTGCAACTGATTCGTGCCTGACTGCGTGACGATGATTACCTGCGCACCAGGCCGCTTACCATATTCGGCACCGTAGGAATCGCGGAGCACGTTGAATTCCCGGACTGCTTCCACGCCTAACAACTGTTGACTCGGACCGCCCGGTTGCATGTTATTTTCTGCAGCGCCAGTGAACTCGATTCCATTCAACAGAAACAGGTTTTGCTGAGGGCGGTTTCCAGAAACCGCAAAGTTGTTTCCCGTGCTTGAATTCGACACGCCGATCCCGCCGGTCTTCTGCGATGTGAAGTTGACGATACCAGGATTAAGCGTAAGCAAAAGATCGTAGCTGCGACCGTTGAGCGGGAGGTCTCTCACCTGCTGCTCTCCTACCAAGCCCGAAATCTCCTGAGTGGATGAGTTGACGATGGGGACATTCTCGTTGACAGTGATCTGCTGTTTGATCTGTCCGACCTGGAGAGCGAGGTCGGCATTTGCATCCTGACCAACGACCAGAAAGACTCCCTGGCGTATCTCATCGGCAAATCCCGCCTTACTGGCGTGAACTTCATACCGTCCAACCGGCAATTCCAGAAGTTGGTACCAGCCCGACGCATTGGTGAGTGCGGTTCGCGAGAGTCCTGTTTCGATATTGGTTGCGGTCGCGGTGGCTGTCGGAATTGCAGCCCCGGTTGGATCCGTGATTCGGCCGGACAAGCTCGCAGAGACTTGGCCGAATGCGGAAACAGCGTTCAGGCCCGTTGAACAGATTGCAAGCAAAAGCCAAAAGGCAAATCGAAGAGCGTGGTGCCTGAGCATTCAATCTCCAGGACGGCTGGATTTGGCGAGGCGCCGGCGGGCTATGCTCAACCGTGTTCGAACAACAGCGTGGGGGAGGGGCTTGTCGGGCCCGCCGGTATTATCGAATTTATATATTTCGATTCGTATCGTCAACAGGTCCGCAGCGAACTAGCGCAATTCGCCGTCCAAGCGTTCAATCATGACGTCGGTTGACTTGATTAGAGCAGCAGCTGTGTCGCCTTTTTTCAAGCCCAGTTCACGGACCGCCGCCGCGGTGATGATCGCGGTAATCTGAGCGTCTCCGATTGCCAGGATGACCTCTGCCAACAGCCCCTCGACTCTGACGCTGACGACTTTCCCGGCAAGTTGATTTCTTCCACTTACGCGCCGATAGCGCTTGCGGGACTTCGTGTCGGACTTGAGAGCATCCTGGTCGAGGAACGGTTTGAGGCTTCCGAACGATACGCGATGGTGTCCTCCAGGCGTCTTGATGGTTTTCAGTCTCCCGGACAATATCCAGTTCTTGATCGTGGGATAACTTATTCCCAGAATGCGGGAAGCTTCCCGCGGTGTCATCATTTGTTTCTGGTTGGCCATGGATTAATCTTTTAGCACTTTCCCGTGTGAGATCTTGAGAAAAAAGGCCCACCGTTTTGCCGATCAGAGGATCCGGTCATCTCCTCACGCTAGAATGTCGCTATGAATCGCCGGTTCCACTCATTCTCCCATGCGTTCCTGGTTTCGATTGCTTCAGTCGTCCTTTTCGTTGCGCAGGTAGATGCCGTTGCGCAGGACATGGATCATTCCCGTCCCACCGTTCCATCGACCGAGTTGACGATTAGAGCGGTGGACGGGAAGTCGATGACCTTCACGCCACAAGACGTTGCCTCGATGCCGCACAAAACTGTGTCTGTCTACAACCATCACACCAAAGCCAATGAGACGTACTCCGGTGTACCCTTGGCTGACTTGCTCGGGAAGGTGGGCGTACCACTTGGAGAGAACGTTCGAGGCAAGCTGTTTTTAATCGGTGTCATTGCCGAGGGTACGGATCACTACAGCGTGCTGTTTGCGCTCGCTGAGGTCGACCCTTCGATCCACACAGGGGACGTGATCGTCGCTGATTCGGTTGATGGGCAGAAACTCGGGAAAGACGGCGTCTTCAAGATGATTTCAACCGAAGAAAAGCGCCCCGCGCGATGGGTTCGCAACCTCACATCCATTACTGTGATTGACGTCAAACCGTAGTCACACCCCCACCATCACGTGGGATGCCTTTACGATCGCGCTCACTGCATCGCCCTGCTTCAAATTGAGCGAGCGTACACTCTCTTTGGTGATTGACGCGATGAGCATTGTGCCACCAGGTAATTGAATTCCGACCTCGCTGTTTACCGCACCGTCCTGGAGTTCAACTACTTTCCCGGCGAGGATATTGCGCGCGCTGAGTCTTGCGCTCTCCAAATCCTTACCTACCATTACTTCTGACGCCTTGATAATTACGAATGCGTCGGTCCCAATCTGCAAGCCAAGTCTTTCAACGCTCGAGTTCGTAATGACAGCAACAACGGTTTCGCCGCCGCGTAAGGCGAGAACAATCTCTGCATTCACGGCACCTTTTGTGATGAGCTTGACAATCCCAGGAAGGATATTGCGAGCACTGACCTTCATTGCATTGACCTCCAGCATCGAACTAATAGTTGAAACTCGGCACGTCGACTGCCTGCAAGAATTCTAGATTGTAACGCTGGAGGGGTCAGCCAGCCCAGTTGTGTTGAGTCGGTCCGGTTGCCAGTTTGCGTGCTTGCAGCTAAACATTTTGAGAGGAGAAGCATTCATGTCGAGAGTCCGCGTGGCGGGATTTGGTGTTTCGTTGGACGGTTTCAGCGCGGGCATTGAGCAGAGCCTCAGTGATCCGTTAGGGAAACGTGGGACCGAAATTTTTCAGTGGTTCTTTCGGACAAAGACATTCCGCGCGATGCACGAACAGGAGGGCGGCGCAATCGATCTCGACGATGAGTTCGCACGCGGGGCGATGGAGAATTTTGGCGCCTTCATTCTCGGCCGCAACATGTTCGGTCCCGTGCGTGGCCCGTGGCTTGACAACCCATGGAAGGGCTGGTGGGGCGACAATCCGCCTTACCACGCGCCAACCTTCATTCTCACGCACTACCAGCATGAGCCCATCGTTATGGAAGGTGGAACCACTTTCTACTTTGTCACCGAGGGAATCGAGGAGGCACTTGCTCTCGCGAAGGAAGCCGCCGGCAGTAAAGACGTCAAGATCGGTGGTGGCGTGTCGACGGTGCGCCAGTATCTCAAAACTGGACTCATTGACTCGCTTCACCTCGCGTTGTCGCCCGTTCTCCTCGGCGAAGGTGAACCGCTGTTTGAAGGTCTGGACTTGCATGCGCTTGGATTCTCAGTAACCGATCGCAAGGCTACGGACTACGCGACCCATCTCGTGCTGAAGAGAGCCTGAGCACAGAGATATTGGCGAAGCGAAAGAACACTTACAGGCTGCGACCATCCGACAACTTGGATTTATACGTCGGGAACTGGCGGGCATCCAGGGAACTCGGTGAGGTAGGTGTTGCCCTTGTATCCGAGATACTTGATCCCGATCTTGCTGGTGAAGAATCCGTCTGCAGTGAAATTGCGCAGGAAGGAGAAAAAATCTACCGGCTCACGGAGGCTTTCATCCTGTTCCGAATTCTTGCGATAGGCGATGAGGTCAAGGATTTCTTTTTGCTGCTGGGGTGTGCAATCCAGGTAGGCCTTGCTAAAGCGGGTCGCGCAGGTGGAATCGAGCCACTTCAAGCCGCCTGTCAACTTGGCTTTGTATTCCTCATTCTCGCTGGTGAGCAGGTCGATGAATTCCGGTGCCCCGGCTTCGATTGCGCCGCCAGAGTCCGCGTCCGCAGGAAATAGGGTCTCGCATAGCAGTTGCAGAGTCTTATATTGTTGAGCGTCGAAGACCTTTGCGGTGTACGCTCCGGTTTTGGCATCCGTTTTCTCTAACGCAATCATGGTGTGTGCATACTCGGCAGCTTCGAGTGGGATCACACGCAGTACGGAACCCGCCACGGCTCCGATGGTAAGAGACTTCAAGATTGTGCGACGAGACAGGGTATCCGCGGCCATTGGCTATAGCTCTCCTTTCTTGGCTTGGTCGAGCAAGTATTCCGATGTCTTCCACGACAGCGCCATGATGGTCAGAGTGGGGTTCTTATCAGCATTTGTTACGAACGGAGCGGCATCAGCGACAAAGAGATTCTTGACGTCGTGTGCCTGGCAGTTCTTGTTCAGCGCAGAGGTTTTTGGGTCGCTGCCCATGCGTACTGTGCCGAGTTCGTGAATGATAGCGCCGCCCTCAGAGATGTGTCCGACCGGCTGCTGTTCGAGCGCGTTGCTCGCACCGGCGCTGCTCTTCTGGGGATGTCTCCGAGTGCCGGCGATAACGGTTCCGCCGGCAGCCTCGATGATGGAGCGGAAAGTCTGCTGCATATCCGCAGCCATCCTGGTTTCGTTGTCGCCCCATTGCCAGTGAAAGCGCAATACGGGGATGCCCCACTTGTCTTTCACTTCGGGGTCGAGTTCGCAGAAAGAATTTTCATTGGGGATCATCTCGCCGCGCCCGCTAAATCCGATGAATGTGCCGTAGGAACTGCGACACTTCTGTTTCAGGCTGACGCCGTAGCCTTCCTGTTCTTCGCAAACATAGTCGAAGCCGCCCACACCGGGCATGTCGCGTCCGCCCCCAAACTCGATGTGGTAGCCGCGGAGGAAATCGTTCTTTTTCCCAAAACGCCACCATGGCATGTACATGTGCATTCCGCCAACGCCGTCGTGGTTGTGCACTGGCATTTTTTCGAGTTGAGGGAAGTATCCGGTCAGATCGCTGCCGACTGAGTCTGTCAAATAGCGGCCTATGACTCCTGAGGAATTCGCAAGCCCGGCGGGGAAACTCTGCGAACGCGAATTCAACAGGAGACGCGCGGACTCGCAGGCACTCGCTGCGACAACGACGGATTTGGCGTAGACGCGCTGTTCGCTCTTTGTGGATTTGTCGATGTATGCGACCGCTTCGACTTTGCCGTTGGCGCCCATCACAATTTCGCAGGCCATTGCATTGACAATCATCGTCAGGCGGCCAGTTGCCACTGCTGGCGGAATCATCACCTGGCTGGAGCTGAAATTCGAAGCGGTTCTGCAGCCGCGACCGCACTGAGCACAGTAGTGGCAGGGATCACGATCATTCAGCGGCTTGGTAAGAATGGCAAGGCGCGATGGGATGCACGTGATATTCAGCTTGTCGCAGGCCTTCTTTACAAGGGTCTCAGTGCAGCGCGGCTTCGGTGGCGGCATGAACACACCGTCCGGAGCATTGGGGATATTCTCCTTGGAGCCAAACACGCCGATGTAGGATTCGACCTTGTCGTAGTAAGGCGCGAGTTCCTCGTAAGTGATGGGCCAGTCGTCGCCGATTCCGTCGGAGGAGTGGGCACGAAAGTCAGCTGGTCCAAATCGGAGAGCGATGCGTCCCCAATGGTTTGTGCGGCCTCCCTCGATGCGTGACCGGAACCAGCGAAACGATGAGCCAGGTGCGGTCGTGTATGGCTCGCCTTCAATTTCCCAAAATCCATTGGGCGCCATGAATTCGTTGCCTATTCCACTCTGTTTGCCACCAACCCCGACGCCGCGATGAGGAAGCTGATATGGCCACACATGCTCTTTGAAATCCTTATCCGGGTTCAGCCGCGGTCCGGCCTCGAGCATCACGACATTCAGCCCGCCTTCCGTGAGTACCTTCGCAGCGGTGCCGCCGCCCGCGCCAGAACCGATGATGCAGACGTCATACACTTTTCTGAGCGGATTCAATTGCAGCATCGATTCCCTCCGGTGAAGAAATGTGCGAGCGAAGGGTTTCCTCACCTTCTGGCCTTTGGTCCTTGCGAATTCTCAGTTTTCGAAACTCAAAAACACTCCCGCTCTTCCAGACCAGCAATGGACCAATATATCTTCTGGCGGTTTGCGCATGCGACCTGTTTCTCCTTTCTTCAGAAGATTTTGGCTTTGTTGGGAGCGAAAGGAGAGTCTGATCAGAACTGAAATCTGCTCGCGTCTCACGATCATGTCGCAATTTTGCTAAATTCTGCCGATCTGCCGAATTCCGCGTGCGTTACGGCTCGTCAGGAGCTATAGTTTTTGCGTCGGCAGTTTTGTTTCCGAAAGATGTGCCATTAATCCGATCCGACCAGCCGCCTGCATCCCAGGTGCCTAATCCTGAAAGTCCTCGGGAGGAGTCAATGTCCGATCCCACGAAATCACCCCGCTCTTTACCAGAGAATCAAGATGAAAATCACGGCATCAGCCGCCGGGGCTTTCTGAAGGGCGCTGGATTGACTGCTGCCGGAACCGCCTTGCTGGATGGAGTTCAGGCATTCAGCCGTGAAACTGCAGCCGCAGCCGACCCGGGTGTGACTGAACTAGGTCCCGGTCCAGTTCCCGTTCGCCTCAAGATCAACGGCAAAGAGCAAAGCCTGGAGATCGAGCCGCGCACCACCTTGGCCGAGGCTCTTCGGATCAATCTCGGACTGACCGGGACCAAGGTCATTTGCGACCGAGGTGCCTGTTCAGGCTGTACCGTCTGGCTGGACAAGATGCCGGTGAACAGCTGCATGACACTGGCGATGGATGCAATCGGTCACGAGGTGACAACGATTGAAGGAATTTCCGTCGACGGTGAACCGCATCCCTTGCAGGCCGCGTTTGTGAAACACGATGCCATGCAATGCGGCTTCTGCACGCCGGGCATGGTGATGAGCTGCGCGGCGCTGCTCAAACAGAATCCCCATCCCACCGAGTCGGATGTGCGCCACGCGATTTCAGGAAATTTATGCCGCTGCGGGACGTATCCCAAGATTTTTGCCGCAACCCTCGAAGCGGCTGGCAACACGCGGAAGGCTTAACGGAGGAGATCATGCCGACTCATTGGAATGAGGAATCGATGCTCCAGCAACCAGGGGCCGCAGCGAGTGGAAAATCCGACAAGACGACCGTGAACATGCCGGTCGGCGTGCCGGACTACACGCTTCGCGATGAACCGCGCGAGGTACCTGCCACAGAGCCTCCCGTCTGGCCGATCAACAAGGACCTGAAATACGTCGGAAAATCCCCCGAGCGGTGGGACGGTTATGCCAAAGCTACAGGCCGCGCACGTTACACGTCCGACGTGCAACTCCCGGGAATGCTCTATGCGAAATTTGTGAATGCCAACGTTCCTCATGCGAAGGTCGTCTCCGTCGATACTTCCGCGGCAGAGAGCCATCCAGGGATTCGCGCCGTGCACGTGATCGAGCATGTGCTGGGCAATGCTTCATTGCGTGATCCGGCGCTTGAGAAGGCAAATTATCCCGTGGTGCGCTACGCAGGGCAGCCGATCGCCGCCGTCGCAGCCATCAGTCCCAACGCAGCGGAAGAAGCGGCCGCGCTGGTGAAAGTGAAGTACGAACCACTTCCCTTTGTCGTAGACCTCGACCGGGCACGCGCTGCAGATGCGCCGCTGGTCTACCCCGGCGCCGCCGACCAGGGAGGTACCGCGGGTGGCGGCGGTGGCCCGCACGGAGTTCCGCAAACCGGCAATGTGCATGGGCCTTCCATCCGCAAGGTTGCGGATACAGAGCAGGGCTTGCGTGACGCCGATGTCGTTGTAGAAGGGCACTACGTGACGCAAGTGCAGACACATTCTGCGCTGGAGACGCACGGCGTGGTCGCGGATTGGAAGCCGGAGATGTTGACGGTCTGGGCTTCGACCCAGGCGGTTTCCAGCGTGCGCGAAGAACTAGCAGGATTCTTCAAGATTCCCATGACACAGATTCGCGTACTCACCGAGTTCATGGGCGGAGGATTCGGAGCGAAGTTTGGAGCAGGCAATCCCGGCGTGGTCGCGGCGGCTTTATCAAAAAAGACGGGAGCACCGGTCCGCCTGATGCTCGATCGCGAGGAAGAGCATCTCTCTGTCGGCAATCGCCCCAGTTCCGACCAGATGCTGCGCATCGGCGCAAAGAAGGATGGCACGCTCACTGCCGTTCACCTGGTCAGCTACGGCACCGCCGGTTGCGGAACCGGGGCGGGATGTGCGGGTCCCGCTTCGAACCTCTACAAGTACGCCTCGCTCCACACCGAGGAGAATGACGTATTCACCAATGCGGGTCCGGGTGCGGCTATGCGCGCGCCTGGACATCCGCCAGGAGCTTTCGCGCTGGAGCAGACAATCGACGACCTTGCGGTGAAGCTCAATCTTGATCCGCTCGATTTGCGTGAGCGGATCGACACGCATCCGGTGCGCAAAGTTGAGCGCCAGGTCGTTCGCGAGAGCGCGCTCTGGAAATCTCGAAATCCCGTGGCCAATTCGGATCGCGGTCCCATCAAGCGTGGCGTTGGATTCGCGCAGTCGGTGTGGTATCGCTTCGTGAACATGGATTCTGCCGCTGAGGTACGCGTCCACAAGGATGGATCGGTCGAAGTACTCTCCGCTGTGCAGGACATCGGTTCCGGCATCAAAACTGTGATGGCCCAGATCATGGCGGAGCAGTTCGGCGTGCCACCGGAGAAGATTTCGGTGAAAGTGGGCGATACGAATTACCCGGTGGGTCCCAGTTCCGGCGGCAGCATGACCACGCTTTCGCTCACGCCTGCGGTGCGGGACGCGGCATGGCAGGCTTCACAGAAATTTCTGGAGGAGGTCGCTCCTGCATTCGGCACGACCGGCGAGGATCTGGAACTGGTGGACGGAGAGGTTCGCAGCAAGTCGGGCAAGATGCAGCCTGTCAGCTTCAAACGAGCCGCCGCCAAAATGAAGACCGATCAGATCGCGGTCCAATCCAAACGCGTACCGGACTACGATCGCAGCAAGTATCTGACCTACGGCGGTGTCGACGTTGCGGAGGTTGAAGTTGACGCCGAGATCGGCCGGATTCATGTCAAGCGCGTCCTCTCCGTGCACGATTGCGGACGCCCGATGAATCCGGGGCACGTGATCAGCCAGATTAATGGCGGGGTTCTGCAAGGCATCTCGTACACGCTATTTGAAAACCGTCTGCTCGATCCGGATTACGGCCTGATGGTGAATCCGAACCTGGAGCAATACAAGATCACCGGATCGCGCGAGACACCCGAGATTGATGTGCGGCTTGTGGAGGCATATATCGGCCAGAGTTCCACGGATGCATCGGGAATCGGCGAGGCAGCCGGCGTCGTTTCAATTGGAGCCGCAATTGGCAACGCTGTTTATAACGCAATCGGCGTGCGCATTCGCCAGACGCCGATGACGCCCGCGGTGGTTCTGGCCGCGCTGAATCAGCCTGTGCCGGGGAGGAGTTTGGCATGAACAGCTTTGCGCTCACGAATTGCACCACGGTTGACGCGGCATTATCGCAGTTGAAAGACGGTGCGGTCGTCAAGGCCGGCGGTGTCGATCTTCTGGGACGAATGAAGAACGGCACGATCCAGCCGACAAAGCTTGTGAATATCCGCAACATCCCTTCGCTGCGCGGAATTCATGAGACGGAGAAGGGACTGACGATTGGCGCGCTTACCACGCTCGCTGAGATCAGCGACCATCCTCTGATTCGAGAGAAGTATCAGATTCTCTCGGACGCATGCGGACACGCGGCCACACCTCATTTACGAAATATGGCGACGGTGGGCGGCAATCTGCTGCAACCGGTTCAATGCTGGTACTTCCGTTCGGCGGACTTCCAATGCATCAGGAAAGGCAAGGAGTTCTGCTTCGCAATCGCGGGGCTCAACCAGTATCACGCCATCATGGATTACGGCACGTGCCCCGCGGTCGCTCCGTCATCGGCTGCCGTGGCGCTGCTGGCGCTGAGCGCTTCGGTCGAGTTGGAATCCGCGAAGAAGGGCAAGCGGACGCTCGCAATCAAGGACCTCTACGTCGAGCCCGATGCGAATCCCACGAAGTTCAACGTTGTCGAACCCGACGAATTGCTCACCGCCATCACGATTCCCAAGCCCGCGCCGGGCACGCGCTCCGCTTATCAGAAATATGGTGAGAAGGAGAGCTTTGATTGGGCGATTGCCGATGCGGGCGTGGTGCTGGAGATGGACGGCAACGTCTGCCGCAAAGCCGTGATCACCATGGGCGCGGCATCTCCAGTGGTGCGCCGCTCGGTGGAGGCAGAAGCTCTGCTCGCCGGCAAGACGATTAATGAAGAAGTGGCGCGGGCCGCGGGCAAAGCGGCTATGACCAATGTGCAGCCGCTTTCGATGAACGCCTACAAAGTACAACTCTTCCCGGTCGCCATCTATCGCACCGTCCTGCTGGCTGCTGGGCAAATGGACCGCGACCCGAGCGCGGCGGGCTAGGAGGTACCTTATGAACACAGCCGATACAAAACCGCTTCCCTGCCAGTGCCTGCGAACCAAGAATCCGTACGGCTCCATTCCGACCGACGCAGAGTCCTGGCTTCCCGGCGTGCACACATCTTCAAGCTATTGGTGCCTGCACACCCTGAGTCCCGCAGGGCCCGATGAGAACTACGTGCATCTTGCCCGCTGTGTGCCAGGGCGCAAATGCTATGAGGCGGAGGATTAGAACCAGTCACTTAACAGTGCGATGGCTTTGCCAAAGAGCAGCCGCCGTCCTTGTTCCGTTTTCGCACTGGTACCCCGACAGATAATGATGAGACCAGCGCTGAAGAAAAGTCTTGCGCAAAATTAGAGTTGCTTCAAGTTTTAACGTGGGAATGCATGGAAAAGGATGGTGGCCAGGGACGGGATTGAACCGCCGACGCCGGCCTTTTCAGGGCCGCGCTCTACCACTGAGCTACCTGGCCTCAGTGCAGACTTTCAGTTGCATTTCCTGCGCGGGAATCCGGCTTGGCCGGAGAAGGGTGGGCGGCTCCACGAACAGTGCGCTGCAACGACTTGGGTAGTATACCAACTGACAATCGGGCGCGCCAAACCGTGGTCGGCCCCGAATCTCGATCCTTGCAACACAGCTACTTGCTGGCGACGCTTTCCTTGACGGAACTCAGCGGAATCTCCATCGTTCCCACCTTGCGCGACACCTGGTCATAAACCCCTGTGCGCAGCCAGTATTGTCCCTTCGGAACCTGTATTTCGCCATGCATCTGAACCCCTGTCTTCTGGAAGACCGGATAGACGTCGGGCTTGATGCTGAGATCGACCAGGTGGTCTTCCCTGCTCGTGACCTGTCCATATCTGTCATAAAGGATCATCGACAGGTTTAGCTTGCCCTTGCGGGACCCATCGGGTGCCAGCTTCAGGTGCAAGTCATCCAAATCGAGCGCGAAATCGACGGAATAACGATCCGTTGGCCCCTTCAGCGACGGCCTTGCATCGGCCTTCTGCGGCATCGGCTGAATCAGCGTCTTGTAGAGAATCTGCTCAGACTGCGGCATTCCAAAAACCATGAAAGGTTCGAGCGGATCGATCCTTGTCGGATTTTGCGATGCTTGCTGCTCCGCTTGATCCTGACGGGTCTGAGCGGCTCCCGGCAAATCCTGATCACGGGCAAAGTATCCACGGCGATACGACAGCGCGTAATGTTCCCCGTCCCCGATCTTCACTTCGATTTTTCGAAAACCGCCATCCATCTTCGAATTGGTCGGAGAATACGAAATCGTGTAGAAATCCGAACTGTGATCTGAAACCTTTCCAATGATTCCCGAGAGGTCGTTTTGGTTGTAGAAGGCCTTGCCGCCAGTCAGGCTGGCCAGCATATCCATCGCGGAATTGCTTGAGTTCTTCGCCTGGCTCTCGTCTTGCAAGCCGCCAGCAAAGCCGCCCTGTCCGGCATTGGGAGCATCCGCCGTCACTCCGGGCGGGGGTCCCAGAAGTTGCGGAGCAGACGTGATCGTCGGATCGAGCGAGTTTTCAGCGGTGTAGTAGGTTGGAACATTCGTGCCCCGCACATCGACTGGATAAATCGCCACGCGTGCCGCGGAAAGTAGATTGATTGTCTGATTGATGGAATCGTCAAAGCGCATCGAGGTCTGCCCAAACAACTCTACGGGGAACGCACCTGACATCCAGATCACATTCTTGCGGCCGGGAAACGATCCGAGAAATGCAGCAAGCTGATTCAGATTCTGCAGCGTCCGATATTCGCGATCGCTGTCCTGCGCGTAACGCGTCTCCTGCATGAACTGCTGAAACGCCTCGATGGTCTGAGGTGGTACGGTGAACACGATGTTATTCCCGCCAGCCTGTTCCATCGCAACCATCATCTCGACCACGGTATTCTGCGCGTCGGATTCGCCTTGCGATTGCAGCAGAATGGCCGGTTCTGACTTGTCGTTCTTCCGGTAGCCCATCGCGGTGGCGAGGACGGCTGGATCATCAGAGAAACCCTGGATAAAACTCAACCTCATCGACATCGTAAAGATGGCCAGACGCGTTCCCGGCTTTAGAGTCTTGAGATAACGCTGCGCCGCTTTCTTCAAATACATCTGGTCGTTCATGGGGGTGTTGAGTGCATCGAGCAGCAGAACATTTACGGCTGGGGGAGTCGGCAGCGGCGAGAAATTGGTAAACACGTTGGGCGGCAGCTGCGGGAAGGCCCTGTTTTCGCCGCTGCGCGCCAACGAGTCGGCGCCGTGTTCTTCAAAATATCCGACATTCTGCGGCTTTCCCTGTTCCAGCACCTTGAAGTCATCCTGCTTCAATCCCTTCACCGGGTTGCCCTTGCTGTCAGTCACAACCACGTCTACCAGCACCGCCCGGCTGTTCACCTTCAGCGTGGATTGTGGCGTGCTGGTTGCCGCATCGGTGCTCTGACCCATCGACGAGGTTGCAAGTGCGGCTGCCAATGCAGCAATACCCAGGTGGATGAGCTTCATATGAGGACCCTCCAACGCACGGAAAGACTAGCACCTTCATTATGCTGCCGTCCCGGCATATCTTCTAATCCGGTCGCCGATTCTGGCCGCTCGGCGCCGGACCAACCGGTAAGCCCTTCTCTGCGCCGGGCGCCGCCTTTCCATGCGTACCTTCCGGCGTGGCTCGCCCGTTCTGCGCCTCGTCAAAAATCATGGTCGCGTTCGAACCAAAGCGATGGTAGTTGGAAAAGATCGTCTGATTGATCATCGCGACCGGCTTATCCAGTTTGTGATTCCCGTGCGAACAACCGTTCGCTTCTTCAACCATGAACGTCAAACTGCGCAAGGGGCAGATCGAGCGGCGATTCCCTAGCACAACCGGACCATATTCCACAACGCTCGCAACATGCGATACCGGATCGTTGGACCTCGATTCCGCTTCGAGAGTCATGCGCAAAATCGCTCCCGCCTTTGGATCCAGGGCGATCTCGCCGTGGTACGCAGGGGTGTCATGAAACGAAACATGGTCCTGACACGCGTCAGCGACCTCGTAGTGAGAGGATTCCCGCGGAACCGAATAGAGATAGACCGCTGCCGGGCCCACCATCGACTGCTCCCAGTGATCGAACACCACAGTTCCCTTTTCGATGTCCATCAAGACCACTGCCGCCTCGGTTCCAAATTCGCCACGGCTCTCCAGGCCAATGTCCTTGCGCTTGGCTTCTCCGGGGCCGCGTGCGCCATCTGTCACTTCCTTTCCATCTTGAAACGAAATCTGCCCCTGCACGGTTCCCACGCGATGAAAGCCTGCCTGATCCGTCGTAGCCTGAAAGTACTTCAGCATCACGGGGGAGTTGTCGAATCGCGTTGTGGTTTCGCTTGCCACGAAGTTTGGCAGATGCGACAGCTCTCCGAGCACATAGGCGCGCGCCTTCTTCAGCATTGTCTGCTGCGCCTCCGCATCAGGAGACGGTCGGTGCAGCAGTTCGCCCGTGGGCAGATTCTTGAGCGCCGCGCGGTCGGCCAACTGCTCCAGCGCTTGTTGCGTGTGTATGCCCAGGTTGTACTTCCCAATCAGCTGATACATCTTGAGAGTGCTCAGCCGCTCGGTCAGCTCGATGCCTGCAAGTCGCGGAAGCAACTCGTCGTCCTGATCGAGTTGCTGCAGCAAGTCCCCATTGACGATATCGGGAATCTCATCTGAGGCAGCGGGGGTGTGCTTCTTTGCCGCTTCGTGGGGCTGCGCCGCGTGCTGAGCAATAATTTGTTCAAGCTCACTCACCGTCATCTTCTCGGCCGCATACGACGGCATGACTAGCCCTGCCAGGATTGCCGCGCACACCAGAAATCTCACCGAGCCGGGTCGTCTTTGCATACTGGAGCGCGCGCTTGTCGTCCGACTTGAAGGCTCACGCATGGCGTCAAACGTCCCGAGCCGCACTCGGGAACGAGCGTCTCGGCATTTCCAGGAGGGACGAGCCATCTCCGGTTCCTTCGGGGTCGCTATTCCCGGCAGCTCGCGCGGATCGTATGTTATCTTCACAGTCTGTGTGATCCGGGTTCCGCGTTAGCCCTTGATTTTAGCGCAATTATGGTTGCGAATTGTCTCAGAAATGTTGTGAAGCGGTCGGCTTTGCCCGGCCGGTGTTACCCTTTCAACAGCTTTAGCGCCAAAGCTTTATGTCCGTGAAAAAGCCAACTCGCCGCGAATTCCTCGTTGCGGGTTCCACCGCGGCCCTGGCCGCCGCGGTACCTGCTACTACCTGCGATGCCGCTTCTGCGACAAACGAAGCCCCGGCAGCCGGACCTTTCGACCGCGAATCGCTTCCCTTCTCGTCGACAGAGCTCTTCCAGCCAGGCCCACAGCGAACTTTCAGCGGGGACCGAGCTACGCAAGTGGCCATGCCCATCGGCGGCCTCGGCGCCGGTTGCATCTGCATTAACGGATCAGGCGGATTGCAGGATTTTTCTATCCGTACAAGGCCCGAGACGACGGCACTGCCCGCAGGATTTACCTCCAACTCGCCTGAAGCTGGATTTGCTGTCTTGTATATCAAAGGACCAGCACCAGTTACCAAGCTGGTGGAAGGTCCCTTTCCACCGTTCAAGATCTTCGACCAGGGATTGCAAGGACAGGGCTTGCGCCGCGGAGGGTCCGAAGGGTTTCCCCGCTTCGAGAAATGCAACTTCCGTGGAGAATTCCCGTTCGCCGAAATTCGCTTCGCCGACGCTTCAATTCCGCTGGACGTTTCTCTGATCGCCTGGAACCCACTCATTCCCCTGGACGACAAGAACTCGGGCATTCCCTGCGCGATTCTTGAATACACATTGCACAACACATCCTCGCGCTCTGTCGACTACGAATTCTCTTACCACCTGTCGCACCTTGCGCCCGGTTGCCGTCCAGATCAGGCTGCGAGCGCCAATGCCGTTATCGCCGGTAAGGGTGCCTTTCTCTTCAATCGCGAGGCGCCCAACGCCGAGGCTTATGGCAGTGCCACGCTCACGGCTATTGGCGCCAAACCCCGGATCAAAACGATGTGGCTGCGCAGCCCCGGCTGGGAATTCGACTCCCTTTCGGCAATTTGGCGCGAAGTCTCGACCGGCGCCTTCACCCCGAACGATGGATCCAACACCGTCGACAATGCTGGCCGCAACGGCGCTTCCATTCTGCTGGAAGGACATCTCGGCACCGGCGAGTCGCGAACCTACCCTATCTTGATCACCTGGCACTTCCCCAACTGCTATCTGCGCGAAGGCGGAATCTCCCCTGCGCAGAACGCAGCCGTGATTGAAGGGCCGGCGGGCTGCCGGACTGTACCGGCCGATGCGCCACCGCCCTGGCATCCGTATTACTCCACGCAATGGAAAGATGCACGTGATGTGGCTGCGTATGTTGAGCAGAATTACGCAACACTCCGCACCCGGACCATCCAGTTCAAGAACGCGGTCTTCGGTTCCACGTTTCCTGCTTACGTGCTTGATGCTGTCTCAGCCAACCTCGCGATCCTCAAGGCGCCCACCGTTCTTCGCGAGGCCAACGGAAACGTGTGGGGATGGGAAGGCTGCTTTCCCGACGCTGGCTGCTGCCACGGATCGTGCACGCATGTCTGGAACTACGCGCAGGCCCTGCCGCATCTCTTTCCCCAACTCGAACGTACCCTGCGCGATTTGGAACTCGTGCGCTCCATGGACGATCGCGGACATGTGAATTTCCGTGGTGCGATTCCCGAAGGCCCTGTCGATCACACCGGCCCCGCCGCAGCCGACGGCCAACTCGGCGGCATCATGAAAGTCTTTCGCGACTGGCAGATCTCCGGTGATGCGACATGGCTGAAGCGCATGTACCCGCTGGCCAAGCGCAGCATCGACTACGGTATTGCCACGTGGGATCCGGAGCATCGCGGCGCTTTGTTCGAGCCCCACCACAACACCTACGACATTGAGTTCTGGGGACCCGATGGCATGTGCACCAGCATCTATCTCGGAGCCCTTTCCGCGATGGCGCAGATGGCGACTGCCGCTGGTGAATCCGCAGATGCGGCGCTCTACGGCGATCTTGCGCAGCGCTCCGCGAAGTTCATGGATGAGACGCTCTTCAATGGCGACTACTTCCAGCAGACGGTCGAGTTTCAGGAGCTTCACGATCAGTCGTTTGCAAAGCCCATCGCCCACGTGGATGACAAGAGCAGCGAGATGCAACAACTGCTGAAGCGTGAGGGACCGAAGTATCAATATGGCTCAGGGTGCTTATCCGACGGCGTCATCGGGGCATGGATGGCGAGCCTCTACGGCATCGACACGCCGCTCGCCGAGAAGAATATCCGCTCCACCCTGCAGTCCATCTTCCGCAACAACTTTAAAGCCGACCTGAGCCAGCACGCCAACGCACAGCGCCCCGGCTACGCGATGGGCCACGAGCCCGGCCTGCTTCTTTGCAGTTGGCCGCGGGGCAATAAGCCCACGCTCCCCTTCGTCTACTCCGATGAAGTATGGACGGGAATTGAATATCAGGTAGCATCCCACCTTATACATGAAGGATTCGCTGACGAAGGCCTCACCATCGTCAAGGCCTTGCGAAGCCGTTATGACGGACGCACGCGCAATCCATGGAATGAATACGAGTGCGGTAACTGGTACGCACGCGCCATGTCGAGTTTCGCGCTGGTTGGCGCTCTTTCCGGCTTCCGCTACTCCGCCGTCGACAAGACGTTGCATTTTGGACCGAAGCTCAAGGTGCATCCGTTTGTCAGCTTCTTCTCCACCGCGTCCGGTTACGGCACCATTACCCTCGAGGGGCACACCGTTTCGGTCAACATGATCGAAGGCGAATTGCTGATCGAGAAGTTGCAATTCACAGACGCAGAGGGCACCCGCTCGATTGATTGGAGCATCACCGCCCGGATCAACGCGCCGGCAACCAAATCCATCTAGCCCTACAGCTCGATACATACATATCTTTTAAAGCTCATTGACCGTTAGCAGACTTGAGTTGTATCCAGCTTGTTGTTCCTACTTTTCCATTAGGGTTGAAATCCGCAGTGTCGGTCACCACAAGCTCACTTCCCTTGTCGTTTGTCCAGGCGTATTTGAAACTTGACCCTACATATTTCCCTCCCTCAGCCGCGTGAAAGAGAAACTGGCTCTCTACCAGGTAGCCGCCGGAAAAGTAGATGACCAGGTCGTCAAACTCGCCATGCCAATACTCGTCAGACACCATCGAAGTCCATGTTGAGTCCTGGCCCCAGTTTCGAAGGACTGTGGCTAAGATCGAGCTGTATTGATCAAGTTTTCCCCCCGGAGCGCGAAAAATGTCACACTCGACAACCATGAACGTGTCGATCATGGGACCGCTCGGACCAACGTAAAGCTGGAACGTTCCACCAGGCGTCGGTGGCGGAGTATTGTCAGCGTGCTGCTGCAGATGCTCAACAGCAATGTTGACCCATTCTTCCACTGGTACTCCATCCTGCAGATAGGCAATGTGTGCTCGCGCAGCATCGCCGGTGCTTTTTGGAATAGCGGTGTGAGTTTGTTCCGCGTTGGTTTGTGCGCCGATGTTCGTGCCTTGCAAATCCTAGGTAAGGCGTTCAGTCACGTTCGGTAGGGGCTCGATCGCAATCACCTGGGCGTTCGGCCGCAACTTGGGCAACAGCACGGTCCGCAGATAATCTGCTGCCAGAGTCGGCGGCAAAGGCTCGACCTTGTCACCTTTGGCCTGCAAGGTCGCACGCGTGTTTGCGTCGTCACTCCAACTCCACGAGTCACGCCCCAGGTAGCCGAGGCTGACCAGACCATCGGGCGAATCGACATCAAACTTTAGAGAAGGGCTCCCCCCTTGCGCCGGCCAATCCATTTGTCCCACGACTTTCCAACCCTCTGGAATCATAAGATCAATCGCGTTATTTGTGTGGTACAGACTCGTCGTGTGGGTACGGCTATCCTGGATGTTTGCCGGGACAAGGTGCCACCATATTGGTCCGTTCGCCAAAGTATCCGAGACGGCAGGATTCATCGCCGCTGCTGTCGATTGTGCCGCTAGGCTTCCGGATTCAGAGTGAAGCGTTCCGAGGGGCAGCGCAAAAGCTAAGCCGGAGAACCATATCGCAGACCTTGCTTTCAGACGTCGAGGATAAGTAACCGGGCGCATTCTCGTTCCCCCGGAAAAGCAGATGGTTTTGAGTCACAAGTATAGCCGTGGGGACGAAACACCTTGCTGGAATATTCGCTTCATCCGAACGAAGCCATCACATGCCACCCTCCGCTCGCAGAGCTATCATCAAGCAGTGCACACCCATTTCCGCCTCGGCGACATTCTGGCCAACGCGATTACGCATGGCGTGGGCGCGCTACTTGCGATTGCAGGTGCCGGCTATCTTATCGTGGCCAGTTCGCGCGGCTCATCCTGGGTTGTAGTCAGCTGCTCGATCTTTGCAGGGACGCTTGTGCTCGTCTACCTCTGCTCCACGTTCTATCACTCCCTGGTGCGAACGCGCGCGCGCCATGTGTTTCATGTGCTCGATCACGGCGCCATCTATCTGCTCATTGCCGGAACCTACACGCCCTTTACGCTGGTTTCGCTTCGTGGGCCGGTCGGGTGGACTCTGTTCGGGATCGTATGGACCCTCGCGATCGCTGGCGTCATCTTCAAAAGCTTCGCCGTCGGACGGTTTGCGGCCGCTTCCGCCGCTGTCTACCTCTTTCAGGGTTGGGTTGTAGTCTTCGCGGCCCGGCCATTGATGCATGCCCTCAGTCCCCAGGGCCTGATGTGGCTCGGCGCAGGTGGCATCGCTTACACCTTCGGCGTCGTGTTTTTCGCGTTCGATCGTATTCCTTACTTCCAGGCTGCATGGCATTTATTCGTACTTGCCGGAAGCGTAGCGCACTATTTTGCCATCCTGCTTTACGTCGTGCCGCACGCCTGAGAACGGGCCGGACTGCCTTTTGTACCGCAACAAGTCATCACACATTACTTTTGGGTGGGACTGGCAATTGGACCTTTGATTTTTGCAGGATTTCCGATGCTACACTTCGCGTGGAGTGAACGAGATCATGACACCTGATCCCTATCGCAAGGCATACGACAAAGCCGTCGAAGATTTGACGCTGATTTCCCAGACATTCGAACGCTTGAGTGCCCGCAAGAAACTGGTTGAGAACCTCGTCACCGCGCTGCAGCCCGTATTTGCCACGAAAGACCCAGCCCAGGAAACCCATTCTTCCGCATCCATCGAAACCCCGCAAGATGTACAGGAGATATCAGCCGAAGCGCACGAAGCAGCTGAGCCCGCGGGAGGTTACTCCTTTCTCGATGTCCCCGCTCCGTTGCCCACAGAGTCTGACGGCGATCCGTTCCAACGCCGCGTGAAGGCAGGAAATTTCCGCTTCAAGGGGCACGCCGCGCAGCGGTCGTAATCAGGCGTTTTCAAAACCACCGTTCCCGATCTTGAGATGCGAACCTCGCGGGTTCGCAGACCTTGGCCGGCACCGTCTACAATCGCGTGTCGGCCACTATGTCTGCGTCGAGAGGGCGGTAGATGGAAGCAACACGTAGGGAGTTCTTGCGAGGATCTCTGGGAGTCGCACTTTCCAGCAAGCTCGGAGGCGCGGAGTTCTGGCACGCCGCAAGTGCGCGCGAGAATGCATACGGATCGAGCAGCTTTGGCGCTTGGATCGAGGATGAATTCGGACTGCCCGCCTTCCAGTACACCTGCAATCAAACGACAGATCCCCGGGCTGTCACGCAGGTTCAGTCCGGAGTCCTGACTCCGACCGAACACGTCCACCAGGTCGGCAACGATCGAATCATCGCTCTTGCCTCCAACTACGGCCATGTGCGCGTTCGCCAGGATGAGGGCTGCCCGAAATTCCTGAACGACATCGATCCTGAGACCCACCAATTCGGTGGCGGGCTGGGTTATCTCACAGACGGTGAAGAAACGCTGACCACCTGTTACGACGGGAGCAACGCCGCGTTTGAGCGGATCTTTGGCGTGGGTTATTACCGCAAGAAAGTGCGGGGCACGAAATATTCCATCGACCAGGTGATCTCGGCGCCATTCGGCGACGATCCTGTACTGATTTCACAAGCAACTCTGACCAATCACACAGACGCCGCCGTCACCGTGCGCTGGCTGGAGTATTGGGGATGCCAGCCGTATCAGTTTTCGTATCGAGCTGCCATCGAATCGATGACCGGGATTGGCACCCAGACAAAGCTCCGCCGCGATCTTGGCAGACGATTCAGCCATCGCGTCACGCAGATCGATGGAAGCAAAGGCTTGCTTGAGTCAAAGCATTTCGAGGGTCGATCGCCTCAGGAAGAAACTGCGTGGGAGCGCGCAAAGGCAAATCTGCGCGCAAACCCCAACGGATTTATCGCGCCGGTTGCGGAACTGAGGCCCGGTACTGAATTCGAAAGTCTCGATCTGCCCCAGACATTCCTTGTTTCGCTCGATGGCCCGGTGAGCGGATCCAGTTCCGATGCCGCTACCTTCTTCGGCGCGGGTGGCCCATCAAATCCCACTGGCTTAAAGCAGCCCCTCGATGGAAAGCTCGACACGGGTGAAAAACATACGTGCCTTCTGCTCGAACGCACACTGCAACTCGCTCCGCAACAGAGTCGCACGATTCGATTCTTGTACGGCTATCTTCCGGAGGGCTTCACGCTCGATGCCCTCATCGCAAAGTACGAGAAGGGTGCGGACACCATTCTGTCGGAGTCAAGCCGGACATGGAAACAGAAAGGCATGCGCTTCGATGTCCCGGCAGAACCGTGGGTGAAGCGCGAGTCAACATGGAATCACTACTACCTCCGCAGCAGCCAGACCTTCGACGACTTCTTCGGCGAGCACATTCTGAATCAGAACGGCTTCTATCAATACACGATGGGATTCCAGGGCGCGCCGCGCGATCCGCTGCAGCACAGTCTCCCCTTCCTTTTCAGCGATCCTGAAATTGTGCGCAGCGTCATGCGTTACACCCTAAAGGAAGTGCGCGACGACGGTTCCCTTCCCTACGGAATCGTCGGACATGGCGTCGTGGCGCCCATGGCATCCGACAATGCCAGCGATCTTCCGCAGTGGTTGCTGTGGACCGTCAGCGAGTATGTGCTGGCGACGCGCGACATCGATTTCCTGCACGAAAAAATTCCTGCGCGCTTGTCGGCGACCGCGGACAGCACCGACAGCGTCCGCAATCTGCTCGAACGCTGCTATCGACACCAGGTGAACGATGTCGGCGTCGGACAACACGGCGTCATGCGCATGAAGGTGGACGACTGGAACGACGGGCTCATCTATACCTGGGCGCAGAAGGCGTTCAAGGAATGCATCGATACCAGCGAAAGCGTCTTGAACTCCGCGATGGCAGCCTGGGTCTTTGACGAATACGCGCGCATGCTCGACTTCGTCGGCGGTGATGCAAGTCTGGCGAGAGAGCTTCGAGTGAGTGCGGACAGACATCGCGAGGCAACCCGCGCGCAATGGAACGGACGGTGGTTCAAACGGGCGTGGCTCGGACCGACACTCGGCTGGCTCGGAGAATCGACATTATGGATCGAGCCACAACCATGGGCCATGCTGGCAGGTGCAACTACAGACGCGCAGAGCCGCGAACTCGTGCGAACTATGAATGACCTCTTGCGGCGAGGTCCCCTGGGAGGGGCCCAGATGAGCGATGGGCCCGACATGCGTGATAAGAGCGGAACGAATGTCGGTACCCTGGAAATGGGAGCCATCTGGCCCTCCCTCAATCAGATCCTCGTCTGGGCGCTCATGGGCGTTGATCCTGCGATGGCGTGGGAGGAGTGGAAGAGAAATTCGCTTGCAACGCACGCCGATGCTTATCCGGACATCTGGTATGGCGTGTGGAGCGGCAATGACTCATATAACTCTCCGCTGAACAAGCATCCCGGCGGCGCAGCCAACGAGCCTTTCTTTCACGGCACCGACTTTCCCGTTTTCAATCTCCACTCGCACGCGTGTTCTCTTTATTCCGCCAGCAAGCTGTTGGGACTGGAGTTCACCCCGGAAGGGCTGAGTTTGAATCTGGCATTGCCGTTGGATTCGTATCGCTTCGACTCGCCGCTGGTAGGCGTCGTGAAGTCCAATGGAGGTTATGAAGGGTGGTATGCCCCAGCCCGGGCGGGAAAGTGGACCGTTCGCATCGCCATTCCGAAAGAATCAGCGGGCAAACTCTCGCATATTGAGGCGAACGGAAAACGGCTTCCCATCCAGAACGCACAAAACTGGACGATTGAGATTACCGGGACAAGCACACCCACAAAACCCATGCGCTGGGCTCTGGTCAGGGCATAAGAACCTGTCTTAGGCCATCTTCGCTCTAAACTGCTGAGGAGCAGCGATATAGTTCCCGAGGTGAGCGTCCGCTCTTCCGGGGTCGTCGCCGCAAATGGGACGGCACTCCGCCGGTTCTGAGAGAACTACGATGACCACCGATCGCCGTGAATCCTTGGAGCTCGCATTGACCCCGCCCCGCAAACCCGGTAAACTACTCTAGTTTGGCGATTCCTGCCTGTCGCTGCGGAGCCAACCGCTCGCCCACAGGGTTTTCGGCGCTCGAGCGTACCGCGGACTGGAAGTTTCCGCCCGAATTCTTTTGATTTCTTAGAGCAGATTCCGCCGCGGCGCGATCACGCTCTGGAGGGTTTATGTTTGCGGTCATACGCACCGGTGGTAAGCAATATCGGGTCGCGCCAGGCGATGTAGTCAAGATCGAGTCCGTGGCTTCTGACAACAACACGGTTGAGTTCAGCGACGTGCTCGCCTTCAGCGGCGAAGCAGGAAGCGTGACCAAGCCGTCTGCCGCCAAGGTGACGGCCGAAGTTGTCGGACAGGGCCGCGGCGACAAGATCCTCGTCTTCCATTTGAAGCGGAAAAAACAGTACAAGAAGATGCAGGGGCACCGGCAGAACTTTACCGAGGTGCGCATCAAGGCGATCGAGGCCGATGGCGTTACCTATACCGCTGAGAAGTAAGCGGACAAAAAGATCTAGAAGGGGACCAAGGCAATGGCACACAAAAAGGGTGGAGGCAGCTCCACAAACGGACGCGATTCCAATGCACAGCGGCTAGGCGTGAAAGCCTTTGGCGGGCAGCTCGTTACCGGCGGATCCATCATCATGCGTCAGCGCGGCACAAAGATCAAGCCCGGCACCAACGTCGGCATCGGCTCAGATGACACGCTCTTCGCCAAGGTTACAGGTCGCGTGAAGTTCACCGATCATGGCAACCGCGGGCGCTATGCCTCCGTCGAGCCTGTCGCAGCCGAATAAGATCAGCTCAAACCTGAGCATTCGAGGCCACGGTTCGCCGTGGCCTTCGTATTTTCTCCGGTGACTCACGAAAAACGAAGCCTAAGCCAGGATTTGCGGCTCCAGGATGCGATGAATGAATGAATCCAGTTCCGGCGCCCCGGATTGTGCGTTGGCAATCGATGCCGAATGGCGGTAAATCGGATTGATCATTGACAGCGTCTGATTAATAAAGATCGAAGGGTGAGAGACGACGCCATCCCGCAAAATTTTTCGTGGCATGGTTTCGATGTGATATTGGTAGACGTCGCCGATCTGCGGGTGTTCACGGATAAACTCTTCGAGCCGACACTCGTACTCCAGGAGCTTTGAGAAGTCTTTGTCGGGACGACTTCCCATGTCATGTCGCCCGTCGTCCACAGCCCCGCGAAACCGGCATCCAGCGCCTCCTTCAGAGCATCCTGCAGGCTCCGCATCATCTCCTCCAGGTCAAATCGGCAGCCATCGATCAGATGATCGCGATCAGACGAGAGTACGAGACGCTTTTTGGCCGACTCTTCCGCGACGTCGACGCCCGCGGCGACCAAGTAGGCGGGGAATTTGTTGTTCCATGCGAACCAAAAAATTACAGCGTTTGCCTGCGTCTTCTTTGGATGTAATGTTTCACCGGTTTGGCTTCAGCAAAAAAGAACGGGCCAAACCCAAAGGTTCGGCCCATTCCGTTCTACGAATTCAACCAGGTTTACGATTTCGATTCGTTGCCTTGCAGATTACGCGTCAATACCTTCTCTACCACGCGCTCCACGTCGGTGAGGAAGAAGCCGTTGGCCGGCTGTTGTACGGCAACTTTCGTGCCGTGTCCCAGTGCAGAGGCAATTTCATTCCAACGGTAAATCGTTGAGTTCGCCGGCATGACCACGGGCTTGCGCACACGCTCAGGCATTCCACAATAGACCACCCACATTCCGACGGAAAGGAGAATCACCGCCTCATAGGCGATCTGTTGTGGCGCGTTCAGTGACGAATTGCCGGGGATCAACGCTGCAAAGATCAGATCGTTGGCCGACATGAAACCGAAGCCGAGACCAAAACCAACTGCGAGATCCTTGAAGGAAAGCTGGAGAGCATTAATGCACAGCCCAAGGAACGCCAACAGGCAGAGTTCGAGAATACTCACCGAACGCATCAACGCGAGAGCGAAGTCAGGAATCAACGACACATTAGGGTGCGTGTAGGAGATCGATCCGAGACTCGCTACCGCCGAAACAAGTGCGACCCAGCGGAAGACAACGGTGCCGAGGCGCATAAGGCCGGAAAACGCGGAAAGCACAGAACGGAAGATTTCGAGCGTGACGAAGAACAGAGTAATCGCGCTTGCGATATAAACCGCCCAGTAGGGGTAGAAATAAAATGGGAAATACTGGCGGCCCCAAGGTTGCGCCTGAACATAAAGCAACCCAAGAAGTACGGGCGTTGTGACGACGCGCAAAGCGAGGTATACGCTCAATGCGGGAAATCGCTTCTGCAATCCCTTCTTCCAAAACAGAAAGCCCAGAGTTGCCCAGAGAGCGCATTCAACCACGCTCATTAGCGATATCGTGAAGTCCAAAGGCATGCAAGGCCCTTTCCATTCTGAGGGTTCTCTCAGAATAGTCTTTGCAGCCTTTGGATTCAAATGAAAACTTGCACCCGCCGTGTAGCACTTTGGTGCTAAGCGGTATGGGACTACCTGGTTGTGGTAGTGCATCCCATGCCAGGTCCGCACGTCGGAACCGGCAGTCCGGCTGTGGCCGACTGGTGGCTCGAAAGTAGATGCTTCGGGCTCGAAGAAACGGAGGCAGCGGCGGCACCGGCGACGACGACAGACAGGACAAAAACGCGGAAAGCGAGTTTCATATTTGGTTACCCCCTCATAGAAAAGTCAAAACAAAATGTTGGATTACTAGCACTTTTATGGTAGTGCAAATGCCGGACTAAGTCCAGCTTTTTCAACTACATCGAAAGTATCGCCCTGGTAAGTGACAAAAGTAACATTATTCTTCAGTAATCTACCCTGAAGTACTCAATTTGGTTACTACGCCTGCGCACTCGTAATAGGCCTCAGCGGCGGCGATTTTGCACGGCTCCGCATGGTAAAATTCATACAGGCAGAGTGCTCACAAAACCCTCGTGTTTCAAGCGGTTAATCCCCTAAATTGCGGTCCGGACTCACGCCCGGACCGGTCCGACTCAAGACCGCCGAAGGCGAACATTCTGCGAATGGAAAAATATGGCGACTGAACCACGTGATCTGAACGGCAAGTACACCGGCGAAGACATTACCGTCCTGGAGGGCATGGAGCATGTAAGACTCCGTCCCGCCATGTACATTGGCTCGACCGGGGAGATGGGCCTCCATCATCTTGTTTACGAAGTAGTAGACAACTCCGTCGACGAAGCCCTCGCCGGTTATGCGAAAAAAATCGACGTCACCATCCATGTCGACAACTCGATCACCGTCGTCGACGATGGCCGAGGTATTCCCGTCGACATGATGACGCTGGCCAACGGCGAGCAGATGCCCGCTGTGCAAGTTGTGCTCACCAAGCTGAATGCAGGAGGAAAGTTCGATTCCTCCAACTACAAAGTGTCCGGTGGACTGCATGGCGTTGGCGTGAGCTGCGTTAACGCTCTCAGCCAGGAATTGAATGTCGAGATTTGGCGCGATGACCACACCTGGGAGATGGATTTCAGCTGCGGCGCCGCCACTAGCGAATTGCGCATGGCGGGCACCTCGAAGCGGCGCGGCACCAAGGTTCACTTCCTGCCCGACAAATCGATCTTCACCGCTACCGAATACAACTACGACACGCTGGCGCAGCGGCTGCGCGAACTCGCCTTCCTCAATAAAGGGCTCGAAATCACGCTGACCGACGAGCGCACCTCCGATCCCAAAACCGGCGAGGCCCGCCGCACTGAGTTTCGCTACGCTGGCGGCATCGCGGAGTTCGTAAAGCACCTCAATCGCGGCAAGTCGGTTCTGCATGAGAAGCCGATCGTGATGGAAGCACAGCGCGATAACGTTGAAATCGAAATCGCTGTTCAATACAACGACGGCTATTCCGAATCCGTCTTCAGCTTTGCCAACAACATCAACACTGTGGACGGCGGCACGCATCTCTCGGGATTCCGCACAGCCTTGACGCGCACCATAAACGCCATTGGCCAGCAGCTGGGATTGTTCAAGGACGTAAAGGAAAACCTGAGTGGCGACGACGTTCGCGAAGGTCTCGTAGCGGTTGTGAGCGTGAAACTATCCCAGCCGCAGTTTGAAGGCCAGACCAAGGGCAAGCTCAACTCCGATATCGCTGGAACCGTGCAGGCTTTCGTCAACGAACGCCTCGGCATGTTCCTCGAACAGAATCCGCCGATTGCCCGCAAAATCATCAACAAGGCAATTGAAGCCGCCCGCGCGCGTGAGGCTGCGCGCAAGGCGCGCGACCTCACACGGCGCAAGGGTGCACTGGATGGCGGTGGACTGCCCGGCAAGCTGGCAGACTGCTCTGAGCGCAACCCCGATCGCTGCGAACTCTATCTCGTCGAGGGTGAGAGCGCAGGCGGAACCGCCAAGCAGGGACGCGATCGTCGCTTCCAGGCAATTCTTCCGCTCAAGGGCAAGATCCTGAACGTGGAGAAGGCGCGCTACGACAAGATGCTCGGGCACGAGGAAATCCGCGCCATGATCACGGCGCTGGGTTGTGGCATCGGCAAGGACGACTTCGACCCAACGAAGATTCGCTACGGCAAGATCATCCTGATGACCGACGCCGATGTCGATGGCTCGCACATCCGCACCCTGCTGCTCACTTTCTTCTTCCGACACATGACGGATCTGATCAAGCGTGGAAACATCTACATCGCGCAGCCGCCCTTGTTCAAAATCAAGAAGGGCCGGTCGGAACAGTACGTGAAGGACGAGCGTGAGCTGAATCGTGTGGCCATCAAGCGCGCTTCAGAAGGCATGATCGTTCGGCATGGCGAAAACGCCAGCCACATTGATGGCCCCGAGCTTACGCGGTTCATGGGCTACCTCAATGAGTACCTTGCCTTTGTCGAAAAAGTGGACAAGCGTATTCGCAACGAGAAGCTCACGGAATTGATCGCGCGCGCTGAGCTGACCCACCGCGCCGACTTCACTTCGAAAAATGGAAACGAAGTTCCCGTGAAGCTCGCGCAACTCCACGACCAGCTCGTCGAGATTTCTGGCGATCTGGGAATCAAGATCAGCAAGCCGGTGGAAGACGATGAGCACCACACCTGGTCGGTTTGCTACACCGACTCCCAGGGTGCCTCGCGCTGCGTTGACTGGACTCTGGCTTCAAGTCCCGAGTTTCGCCAGATGATGTCGAAGTATTCGCAGATCAGCCAGTACCTCGAGCCGCCATTCCTGATCGAGTACGCTGTGAAGGCAACTCAAGAGTCTGCGGCCGAAGAACTCGAAGGCACCGAATTCGAGGAGGGCCAGACGCCGGCCAAGGTGAAGGCAGAGGCGAAAGCGGCCCGGCGTGCATCGCGCGTCCCGCACGATCCTGTCGAGAAGGCAACCGCTCGTGAGCTGTTCACCTACATCGTTGAACAGGGCAAGAAGGAGTACGATGTGCAGCGTTACAAGGGCCTTGGTGAAATGACCGCGCCGCAGCTTTGGGAAACCACAATGGATCCCGACCGGCGAACGTTGCTGCAGGTCAGGCTCGAGGATATCGCCGAAACAGAGGCGATCTTTACCACGCTCATGGGCGAAGACGTTGAAGCGCGCCGCAAATTTATTGAAGACAATGCGCTCGACGTCAAGAACCTGGACATCTAAACCTACACCTCCTCCTTCTGCAGTTCTCACGGATTGCCGCGGGGCGGTATCATCGTTCCCGCGGGATCCTGAAGTTCCTTGTTGCCGGTTTCTTTGTTCCGAGAAGTCCCCTAAGGAAAAGGAGTCTGCATCATGAAGATCCGTTCCACTTTTGTTCTCTGCGCATCAGCCACTCTTGCAATCACCCTCTCCTTTGCCGGATGCAAATCCAGCACCGCTCCGCCGGCAAATCAGGCCAACTCACCCACTGCAACTTCGCAGCCCGCCGCCGGACAACCGGCCTCGGGCGAGCCATCGGCCATGCAACCAGCTGCGCCTGCCCCGTCCGGAGCCACCGCAGGCCAGCAGGCAGCCGCACCGGCACCGCCCCCGCCACCCGCCGTCATCACACTTCCGAGCGGTACCGCCATTCGCGTTCGGCTTGACACCGATCTGGGTTCGAAGATTTCACAACCGGGCGACTCCTTCAGCGCCACGGTTGCCAACGATGTCAGAAAAGACGGCGACGTCGTGATCCCGAAGGGCGCGCGCGCGGAGGGAACGGTAGTCGACGCCAAGCCGTTAGGACGCTTCAAAGGTGGAGCGTTGCTCTCGATCAAGCTGGAACGAGTCCATACCAGGTGGGGCAGCTATCCGGTCGCTACAAGCTCTATTTCTCGTGCTGAGCAGGGCAAAGGTAAGCGCTCCGCAGGCTTTATTGGCGGAGGCGCAGGCGTAGGCGCACTGATCGGTGGAATCGCCGGCGGCGGCAAAGGTGCTGCCATCGGCGCTCTCGCAGGCGGAGGCGCAGGTACCGCCGGAACCGCCTTCACCGGCAATAAGCAAATTGTGCTCCCTGCCGAGAGCCTGCTGACCTTTACGCTCGATCATTCCGTTCACATCACCCAGCAGAAGCAGCCGGATCAACCGCAGTTGCAGACCCGCTAGGAACAAACGTTTTGAGGTGACGCGAGGCGAACTCTGAATGGGGTCGCCTCTTGAGTTGTTGCGTACGTTTAACTCTCACCGGCTGCAGCCGGGGCCGTTGCTGACGGAAACCAGTTTCTGGTTTTCCGCCGTGATGGTGCGGTCGTAGCAACCGCGCGATGGTTCCTGCAGGCGATAGGTCTGCGTAGTATGCGCCCCCATCGGCCCGAGGAGGTTGCCGTTTGTATCCCACTTGAGTGTGTCGGTTGCGTGCACGTGATTGCTTAGGTCGCTGATCATCGCTTTCGATCCGTGCGGATTCTGCAGTTCGTGCACCAGGTCCTGCTGATCACTTGTCGTGGTCTGGCTGAAGCTGCCGTCGGAATTCACGATGAACGCGAAGTCGATGCTCAGCGGGTATGAGAAATGTCTCTCCACTGTGCCCGCAAGGACGCCGCCTTTCGTCGTTACCCGCGAGTCAAGTGTCGAAGTCTGCTGCGCATTTTGAACGTCGGTGTTCGCGTTCACGTCAAACTCCTGCTTACTCTCGAAGTGCACCGTTTGGTCGACCGTCGTTTCAACACGTCCGTGCGACGTGTTCACATATCCGCTGATGGTAAAGCTCCGATTCGATCCGACCGTAACTGAACCGGTGAACGTTGAACCCGCGCCGGCGACAATGTTTTCCTGGACCACTGGATTCGGTTCCGTGAGACTGTTGGTCAGAAGGCCGCCCGTGACCGTCTTCGCTCCGCGGTCCTCGAAAACGAGAAGATTCGCAGTAGCGAGAAAGTAGCTGTCGGCGTTGTACACACTCACCGCGACGGTGTGCGCGCTGCCATCCGACAGAACTCCGGCAAATGGCGTCAGATCGACACGGTATGGCTTGAAGTCAAGTGTCTGCACCCCCGGGATCGGTTCCCACAGGTAGGGATCGATTCCGCCGGTATAGATCCACGGATACACCGGCGCAACGCCCGCCGGTTTGCCGTCGATCCAGATCTCGGTCTCGCGGAATGCGGTGTTGCCGCAGCTCTCAAGGTTTGACGTCTGATCGTTGGGCACGCAGAAGTACCAGAACTCATCGCCGCTTTGGCTCTGCGCAATCACGTCGAGGTAAACGCGCTCCACATTCGTCGGCAAATTCAGCGTCTGGCTGATCGTATCGGTCGTGGTGTTCAGCGTTCCGGCGTCGCCTCCACCGCCATTCACCGGCACAACCACATCCGCAGTCAAAGGCGCCGGATCGTTCCACGACACAGGATAGAACTCCAAAGCCGCGTTAGCGTAGATGATCCCGTTGTAGGTCACGCCACCAGAGACACCAACGAAGTTGCCAATATTCGCCTCGCCAGTTTGTGCCATTTCAAACAGGGCAGTCAGGTCGGTTACATCGTGCTCCACGTGCCACGACGGACTCAGCGCACTGCGGGGCTCGGCCGTGGTGCCGTAGAAGATGCTGGCGTGTCCCAGGTAGAACGCGGCAGTGCGGTCGAATTGCCGTCCGGCGGTCACCGTAAAGTCTGCCGTGAACACAACTTTGGCCCACGGTCCGGGACAGGCCGAAGGCGGAGTGTAGTTGAAAGTTTTCGGGGTGAAGTCGGCAAAAGCGAGATTCTGAAAGAGCGGAACGACGCACGGCTTGGTTGTGGGACGCGACACCAGCGGCGCGGCGGTGATGGGGTTGGATGATCCAATCTGCGGCGTCGTCGGCAGAGTTACAACCTGCGCTGATGCAAGTGCAGCAAACGCGAAAACAAGCGCCGCGGCGGTCGCGGTCCTGCCGAACGTGGGGGAAGAAGTCATTTTCATGGGATTGGTTTCCTTCCAGGACTTGCGAAGATGCCGCCAAATATAGCACGCAAAATGACAATTTATCTCCACAAAATGCTCATACCGATCAAATTCATGGACAATATGATCATTTAGATGTAGATTTGCTCCACGGCTGAGAATTGGCCGTTCGCAAAGCAGGCCAACTCATCGCACTCCGTCGGCGCGGTCATCGACGTCGTCGGATAGTTCCCGGCTCGAAATGATCGACAGAGGCATATGCCCCAACATCTGCACCAACTTTCATGTGAGGTCTCAATGAGAAATAGATTTTTCGGGATTATCGTGGGGTGCGCGCTTGCTCTGCTTGCGTGCGTGCCTGTCATCCATGGCCAAACCGTGACCGGCACCATCACCGGCGAGGTGACCGATCAGAGCGGAGCGGTTGTTGCAGGCGCGCGAGTGTTGGCGCAAAACGTCGATACGGGAGTGGAGAGCCCAGGCACAACGGATTCCGCCGGCGCCTACACTATCCGATTTTTGTCCCCCGGACATTACAGCATCACAGTTCAGGCCAAGGGCTTCAAGACAGCCCATGTGGCGGAGTTCACTCTGGAAGTGCTTCAGACCGCCAAGTTCAATGTGGCACTCACCGTCGGCGGGGAATCAGCTTCAGTCGAGATTTCCGCCGCTGCCCCTATCCTGGACACGGCCGATTACACCGTGAGCAGCACCTTCACCGAGAACACGATCTCGAACTTTCCGCTGAACGGGCTTGATTTCAGCGCGCTCACTCTCTACGTGCCGGGCGCAACGAGCACCTACGGAAACACGGGTACAACTCAGATAGAGCGCGACACCTACTACAGCGATTCCGTGAACATGAACGGGAACCGCGCACAGGCCAATAACTACACGCTTGAGGGGATCGACATGAACGAGACCTTCAACAACGAGATTGCCTACAGCCCTGCTCCTGCTTCGCTCGCCGAAGTGAAGGTGCTCACTGCAAACACACCGGCCGAATTTGGCAATGTGAATGGCGCGGGAGTAGTGAGCGTGCTCAAGAGTGGCACCAACCAATTTCACGGATCGGCGTACGGCTATGTGCAGGACTTTCGACTGAACGCGAACTCGTGGCAGAACAACAATTCAGGCACAGCGATCAATCCGTTTTCGCAGGATCAGTTCGGTGGCACCTTCGGCGGTCCGATTCTGCATAACAAGCTCTTCTTCTTCGTCGATTACCTGGGTTCGCGGTATCACAAAGGCGGAATCGGCACGGAGAGTGTGTTGACCGCAAAAATGCGGACCGGCGATTTCTCCGAGTTGTTGACCGGGTCGACTCCGATTCAGCTGTATGACCCTCTGAACAACAACGCGCCGTACGCGAACAACCAGGGCGTGCCGATTTTGAATCCGGTTGCCGCGTTCCTGATTGCGAACCCCACATTGTATCCCGCGCCTAATGCGACTCCGACCGATGGCATTGCAGCAAATAACTACCAGGCTCACACGAGGAACTTCAAGGCGAACAACCAGGGCGACATCAAAATCGACTACGGCATGAGTTCGCGCGACAAGCTCAGCGGCTTTTATGCGATGTCAACCGCATACGACGGAACCACGCCGGTACTGCCGATCAGCTTCAACGGCCCGAATCTCTATCCCACCAAGCTGACCGGCGCAAACTGGGTACATACCTTCTCCCCATCTCTGGTGAACTCTGCACGCATCGGATTTACGCGCACGGTATGGGCGACGAACTTCTCGGTGGATTCGACCGGACAGTTTGGAACAAGCGGCGACCAGAAGGTGGGGATAACCTTTCCCGGCCAATCGCTGCCTGGCTACACATACCAGAGCATCGGTGGAGGCATCTTTGCCGGCGGCAACCCCGTCTTCGGGGGTGGATTGATCGACAATACCTACAGCTACATTGACGCGCTAAGCTGGCAGAAAGGCCGTCACTACTTTACGTTCGGCACGTCGTGGTTACGCTACCAGAACAACTATCCAACAGCGAACAACTCAGGCTATCTAGGTTCGCTGACGTACAACGGCAACTACACAAAGGACTCCGACACGCAGGTAGGCGGTTACGGCGGCGCGGACTTTCTGCTCGGGCGCGTCAGCGGCGTCTCCGCTACGCTGGCCAGTGTGAATGTGGGGCAGAGACAGTGGCGCGTGGGCACATATCTTAATGACGATTTCAAGCTGAAATCGAACCTGACCGTCAGCTACGGCTTCCGCTATGAGCTGGACGAGCCGTGGGTTGAACAGAACAACAAGACCGGCAACATCGACGAAGCGAGCGGCCAGCTGATTTATGCGCACCGGATCCCTGCGGGAGCGCCTGCGGGAGCCGGGCTCTGCAAGAATCGCGGATGCTATGACTGGAGTTTTCACCAGATTATGCCGCGACTCGGTTTCGCCTACCAGGTCAACAACTTGTTTGTTGTGCGCGGTGGTTACAGCGGCACCAGCTTCTTCGAAGGCAACTCCTCTAACCAGCGCCTTACCTCGATGACACCGTTCATCCAGGCTATTAATTTCAATCTCTCCCAACCGTCAGGGAGCGATGTTCCTGCCCCGCTCACCACGCAAAATGCCTTCAATCAGACAGCTTCCAGCGGCGGCACCTATAACGTATATCCGCAGAACATGCAGCCCGCTTACATTCACAACTACAACCTCACGCTGGAGTATGCGCTCACGCGGTTGCTCTCACTGCAGGTCGCTTACGTGGGTGAGAGCGGCCAACACATTGAGGACTACGGCAACCTGAACCAGTGGAAGACGCCAAACGACCCGACCTCCGCGCCCTTCTACAACAACCAGTACATCGGTTGCCAGACGGCCGCAGCCACGCAAATCTGCTCCAACGGCCTTCTGGTAACTGAATCCCGCGCGAAGATGAACTACAACGGGCTTCAAGCTGTTTTGCGGCAGCGGCTTTCACATTCTGGACTTGAATACACTCTGAATTACACCTATTCAAAGTCAATGACGAATGCCGTGGGCAACTACGGGCTGAACGTCTCCGGCTACAACGCAGATCCTGGCTTCTCGAACTACTACGACAGCGGTGCAGATTATGGTCCGGCGGGGTATGACATCAAGCACAATTTCTCCGGCACCGTGGCCTATGCGCTGCCATTCGGACATGGGAGAAAATATCTTGCTAGCTCAGGTCGCGTGTTCGATGAGACCCTTGGCGGTTGGAAACTGACGGCGGCGGGCATCTCTTATACCGGTTTCCCGGACACGGTCACCACGAACGTGAGCAGCAACGTGCAGAGCTACGGCCAGGAGCGCGCAAACCTGGTTCTTCCGCTTCGCATCCATCATCGGACCATCAACCAGTGGTTTGGTGATGATCCTTCCGCGCAGCCGTTCCTGGCAGATGGCTCTCCAAACCCACAATCAGCTTTTCAGGATCCGCCGCAGAACACCTTCGGTACCTCGGGCAACGGCTCAGTCCGCGGACCAGGATTTCATGACGTTGACATGTCGATCATTAAGGACTTCCGAATAATTGGTGAGCACTTTGTCGGATTTCAGTTCGATGCCTTCAATGCGTTCAACATCGTCAGCTACGGAAATCCCGGCACAAACATTGACAACTCCAGCTGGGGGCAGATTGCGCAACAGAATGCAATTCGATCCACAGAGCGCCATCTGCAGTTCTCGCTCAAGTACTCCTTCTAACCTGCCGGCTGTCGCGCGCTTTCCGCAGCAGCCGGTGTGAACTCTTGCACTTGTCCTCGAATTCAACTGCTCCAACCTGTTTTCAAGTGAACTGCTGACTTGGGAAAATAGGCACACTTGTCATGAACCTGGAAATCTGTGTCGATTCGGTTGAATCGGCGATCGCTGCAGCCACGGGCGGTGCAAAGCGTATTGAACTTTGCAGCGCTCTTAGCGAAGGCGGTATTACGCCGAGCACCGGCCTCATCAGCGCGGTGCGCTCAGCAGTCAAAATCGATGTATTCGTGATTATTCGCCCGCGCGGCGGCGACTTTGTGTACTCCGATCCTGAACTGGATGTCATGCACAAGGACATTCTTGAGGCAAAGGCACGCAAGGTCGACGGCGTTGTCCTCGGCATACTCACCGAGGCCGGCGCCGTTGACATTACGCGCATGCGCCAATTGATCGAGATTGCGCGCCCGCTTCAGGTCACCTTTCATCGCGCGTTCGATCTGGCCAGAGACATGGATCGGGCTCTGGAAGACGTGATCGCCTGCGGAGCCGATCGCATCCTCACCTCCGGCGGCAAACCCGATGCCATGCGGGGCGCAACGAAGATCGCACAGCTACTTCAGAAAGCCGGTGGTCGGATAGGGATCATGGCTGGCGGCGGCATTCGCGCTTCAAATGTGCGCACCGTCGCTCTGATGACGGGCGTTCGCGAGGTTCACACCTCCCTCAGTAAAGACGTGGAATCAAAGCCCTCCGACGGAGGTGCGGAGTTCGGAGCGCGACTCAACAGCCACAAGAGTTTTCGCGTCCTCGAACACGATGTGCGCGCCTTCAAGTCAGCTCTCGATGCAATTGCTGTGGAAGCCAAGCCGGGCGCCCGCTTACAATAACGCAGGTTTCAATCCGATCGTCCCTCACTGCGTACCGCTATGTCATCCAAGACAGATAAACGAGCCAAAGAGATTTTGCGGCTGCTGCTGAATCAGGGCAAAGCCTCTGTCGACGAACTCACGTCGACGCTCGGAACCTCGCCCGCAAGTATCCGTCGCGACCTGGTTCGACTTGAAAGCCATGGCCTGGTCACCCGCACGCACGGCGGCGCCATGCTGGCGGGAAGCGGCAACGCTGTCTACGAGCCCTTTCGCTTCGATGCCTCGTTCCAGGTTCGCGAAGACCGGTTTGCTGCGGAGAAGCAGCGCATCGCCCGCGCCGCGGCGGCCCTCATCCAGGAAAACGAAACCATCGGCTTTGCGGCAGGCACCACAACCACGCTGGTTGCCCGACAGCTCCTGCACCGGAAGAACATTCAGATCGTCACCAATGCCGTGAATATCGGGATGGAACTGAGCTCGACCGCCCGCCTGCAGACCATGCTCACCGGAGGCAATTTGCGCTGGGCCGGGGCATTCTCCCTCGTTGGTCCCGCGGCGATCGAGGCTCTTGCGGTGGTAGTGATGGATCGCCTGTTTCTGAGCGCGACAGGAGTCGACGCCGAACACGGCGCAACCCTCATTCAGCCCGACGAAGCAGCCGTGTTTCGCGCCATGGCCCGTCAGGCTCGCCAGATCGTCGTGGTGGCCGACTCGAGCAAAGTGGGCCGCGTAAGTCCCGCCGTCGTCTGCCCCACAAACGACATTGATCTATTGATTACGGACAACGGCATCTCGGAAGAAGCCACACGCGCATTCTCCGCGGCCGGCGTAAAAATCATGGCCGTCTAGCGCGGAGGGTTTGCTGCCTGCTTTTGAGCGCCCCAGTCGTACAACTGAAACTCCCGGATATGCGACTCCGACGTACTCGAAAGAATATTCAGCCGAACGCGCTGCGCCGTCACCCGCGGAAATTCATCAATCTTCTCGTGGCCGATTGCCTGGCCCTCTGCGATTCGCTTCCACGCCTTGTCGGAATCGCTCCAGACTTCAATCGCGTATTTCTGGATGTGCTGGCCATCGTTCAGCCACTCCATCGTGAGCGCATGATCAAACGTGATGGGCCGTTCGAAGTCGATCTCTTCTCCAAAACTATTCGAGCCGGAAGGCGAAGACCAGAACGTATCAGGATTCCCATCAAGCGCCGCCTCAAATCCCGGGCTGCCGCGATGTTGCCGCAGGGCAAGATTGTTTTCTGCTCGCTTGCGGAGCGCCGTGCCGAAATCTTCCAACCGCTTCACATCCGAGTCCGGCAGCAGCCCGCGATTGTCCGGCGCAACGCCCAGCATCAGCTGTGCTCCGCGACCCACAGTCTTGTCGTACGTGTCGAGCAGCGTGTCGAGACTTTTCAGCGAAGATTCGTCATTCGGATGCCAGAACCAGTGCAAGTTGCGCAGCGGAGTATCGGCCTCCACAGGTCGCCAGCGCCGGTAGCCGTGACGATCGATGACGTTCCAATTCTCATAGTCAACAACGCCAGCCTCGTTCCCCACCCAGCGCGCGTCGCCGTATTCAAATAAGCCAGTATCCGCGAAAACAACCGTATCGGGCTGATAAGTTCGCAGCGTCTCGATAATCTTCTTGAAGTCGTAGACGTGTCCGGCGCTGCCCGCTCCATCCAGCCAGAACTCAACCAGATCGCCGTAATTTTGCGCCAGTTCTTCCAACTCCGCGTTGTAATACTTGTCGTACTCCGCAGAATCCTTGTAGCGCGGCTCGTGCCGATCCCACGGCGAAAGATAAACCCCGAATTTGAGCCCGTACTTCCGCGCCGCCCGGGCAACGTCGCCAACTACGTCTCCCTTGCCGTCCTTCCACGGGCTGCTCTTTACGCTATAGTTCGTTTGTTCGGTCGGCCACAGGCAAAAACCATCATGATGCTTTGCAACCAGCACCACATACTTCGCACCCGAATCGCGAATCGCCTTCATCCATTGGTCGGGATCAAACTGTGCGGGATTGAAGACCGAGGGACTCGCCGTACCATCGCCCCATTCGCGATCAAGAAATGTGTTGGTGGAGAAGTGCAGGATGACGCCGAATTCCAAGTCCTGCCACGCCACCTGATAAGGAGCAGGCCGAATGTCTCCGGCCGAATCCTGCGCTGCCGATATCGATCCAATGCCGGCCATCGCAAGAAGAAGCCATGCAAACCTCGCCCACTTCCCTGTTCCCAGATCCATTGAGTGCTCCTTTAACCCCTTAATAGATCAATCCTATGTCTTTTCTGACGAAACCTGTCGCACCGTCGCGGAAGAGATGGCTACTGCGGGACTGATGAGCCTGCTCGTCGTAGACCGTGAGACGAATCGCTTGATGGCAACCACAGGTGCAGCCGACTCTCGCTGGCCGTCGACGCGCTGTCATGCGCGAGTCCGATCGCAGCGTTGCATTTCAATTCGATTTCCCCAGAACCTGGCGATTCACTCTAGACTGCGCGCAACGCATCCACGGGATCTGCGGAAGCAGCGCGAACCGCCGGCAACGTGGATGCGAGCAATGCCACCGCGATCATCACGAGCACGCTTCCGAGATAAATCAGCGGATCTGTAGCACTGACATTGAAAAGAAATGCGCTCACGATGTGCGAAATGGCAAAAGACCCAACCAGTCCGACACCGCAACCGATCAACGCAAGCTTTGCCCCGGCGAGCAGAACCAGCCGCGCAATATTGCCGCGCTGCGCTCCCAATGCCATGCGAATTGCGATTTCCTGCGCGCGGATTGAGATCGAAAACGCGACCACGGCGTAGATACCAGTAATCGCGAGCACAAGGGCGCCGAGAGCAAACACGGTGATCAGGTCTGTGTTGAAGCGGCGCGGTGCCTCCACATTCTCGAGCACCGCCGACATCGACTGCACCTGTTGCAAAGGAAGCAGAGCATCGATGCCGGCAACCGTTTCGCGTACTGTCTGGATAATCTGATCCGCCGGCAGCGCCGAGCGAACAGTGATATATCCGCCGGTCGGATTCACAAGATCGGCCGATGGATCGGCGCCATAGAGAATCTCCGGCTGCTCCATCGGCACGTACCATTGATCCTCATCGGGAGTGTCCGGCGAACCCATCTTGGTATTCGCCACAACGCCCACAATCGTTGCCCATGGCAGTCCCTTCTTCGGATTGCCCACATGCATGCGCTTTCCAACCGCATTGTGGCCCGGCCAGTAGTGATCGGCCATGGAACGGTTCACGATGGCCACCAGCGGCGCGTCGGCACGATCCCCTTCGTTAAAGGTTCGCCCCTCCAGCAGCCCGATTCCCAATGACTTGAAGTAGTCACCATACACTGAGCCGAATACTGCGAATTGCAGCTTCCATCCCTCCGTGCGTTGGCCTTCGATGGTGTACGCCGCTCGCCCGAACGAATCAGCTCCTGGAACGAGGTTGCTGATGCCGACTCCGGCAACTCCCGGCTTGCTCGACAACCGCTCGACAACCTCGCGGTTGAAGCTGTCGGCCGCGGAGTAGGTCCTGTATTCGTCCAGCGGCAGTTGGAATCCAGCCACCAGGACGCGATCGGGCCTGAATCCCGGATCGACAGCGAGCATCTTCTGGTAGCTGCGCAGGAAAGCGCCGCAGGTCGTCAGCAAAACCAGGGCGATGGCAATCTCCGCTGCAATCAGACTGGATCGAAGCCACGCATGAGTCCTGCCGCCGGAACCAGACCGCGCGCCATCTTTCAACGTATCGGTAATATTGGCCCTCACCGCGGCGAATGCCGGAGCCATGCTCGAAACAATCCCGCTCACAATCGCAAGAGCGAGCGCGAAAAACGCAACGCCACCATCGATGGAAACGGAATCAACACGTGCAATCGAATCCGGCAAGAATCCAAGCGAAGTGAGAACCGCGATTGCCGCCAGCACAAAGCCGAGCATCGCACCCGCAGTGCTCAGCACAAGGCCCTCAACCATCGATTCGCGAATGATGGTGGACGCCCGCGCACCCAGCGCCAGACGCATCGCCGATTCGCGGCGCCGGCGAATCGCCCGCACCAGCAGCAACACCGCGACATTCACACATGCAATAAGCAGGACTACTGCGACGGCGACGAACAAAGCGCGCAGAATGGGCTTCGTCTCGCCAACTGCGTAATCATGCAGGGGAGTAACATCTCCGCGAATGCGGATTTGGGTCATCGTCGCCGGGAAGTTGCGCATGATTTCGTGGGCCACACGGTCCGCATCTTGCGCCGCAGCCGCGAAGGTCACGCCGTCTCTGAGACGCGCCACGATGTGATATCCGAAAAATCCTGCCGCCTGATCGGAAAGCTCATCTAGCGTCAGGCTCAGCGGCACCCATAACTGCGCCTCGTTCAGCCTCCCCGCGTCGAGAGGAAATTCGAAGCTTCGCGGCATCACCCCGATAATCGAGTACGCCTTGCGATCGAGCTCAATCGCACTGCCGAGCACCTGCGGATCCCGATGACAGCGATTTTGCCAGAGCGCATCGCTGATGATCGCGACCGGTTGGTGCCCGTCGTCCTCCTGCTGGTTGAAAACGCGTCCAAGCTGCGGTTGAACGCCAAGGGTAGCGAGCGTACTCGCAGTCATCCTCGCGCCCGAAATCTCCTCAGGAAACTGCCCACCCGACAGTTCATAGGTGCTGAGTGCATATCCTCCCATCGAGGAAAATGCACTAGAAGATCTCGCATACGTGCCAATGTCGCGCGCCGTTACCGGCGTGTTCACGCCGTTGCCGATGTGATCGCCCAGAATCACCAGCCTGTCCGGATTTGGAAACGAAAAGGGCCGGAGCAGAATGCCTTCTACAAGCGAAAACACTGCCGTGGTGGCGCCAATCCCCAGCGCCAACGTCAGGACAACCGTCAGCGTAAAGCCGGGAGATTTGCGCAACTGCCGGAGCGCTAAGCGAACGTCCTTGAGGATGGTATGCATTGGTTTTCCTTATGAGGGCCCAACCGGATCCGCATTCAGAGATCGTAGAGCAACCAACGCTGCCCGTCATCCCAAAAAACTCGACCCCGCAAACCAATGTGGTTTTACTCCAACCCGTCCATCACCGCCTCGAGGCTCCTCGCCTGGGATCACGCTTTCCGGCTCCCGGTGGTAGCCTTCCCATGGACTAACAACAAGGAGAAATCCGTGCGTACTTCTTTGCTTCACTTCGCCGCAATCGGGTTCGTCGTCAGTTCAACCATCGGGATATCAGCGCAGGCGCCTCAGCCGGAAGCGAGGTCGCATCCGCAGGATCAGCCGCTCGTGCAAACAGCAGCACCGGCAACCATGCAGCGCGTACCGCGGGAGGCCATCGATGATCCAGTGGCCGATCCAAAGGCCTTTGTTGTTTCTGGCAATGCAAGATTCACCGTTCTCACGCCACAGTTGATCCGCATGGAGTGGGCCGCGGACGGCAAATTTGAAAATCACGCGTCGTTCGTGTTCATCAATCGCCGCCTGCCCGTACCGAAGTTTACACAGAGAATTGAGTACGCAGGCAAAGTCGGAGTTCTTCAAATCAAAACCGACGCGCTTGAACTCTCATACACGGTCGATGGAACACCGGACTCGAAAGGCGCCTTTACCGCCGATAACCTCAAGATCGAACTCACAGTCGATGGCAAGCCGGTAGCTTGGCATCCGGGGTTGACCGACACTGAAAACCTGCAGGGCACAACGCGAACACTAGACGGCGCGCTCGGCTCCAAAACGCGCGAACCCATCGAGCAGGGCCTCGTGTCCCGCTCCGGCTGGGCACTTGTAGACGACTCCACACGGCCTCTCTTCGATTCAGCAAACTTCAACTTCAGAGAAGGCGAGAAGAGCCCATGGCCCTGGGTAATCGAGCGCCCCGCCGGCGAGCGTCAGGACTGGTACTTCTTTGGCTACGGCCATGACTACCGCAAGACCCTCAGCGACTACGTCCGTGTCGCCGGTCGCATCCCGTTGCCGCCGCGCTTCGCCTTTGGCACATGGTGGTCCCGATACTGGGATTACAGCGACCAGGAGATCGAGGAAATCATTCATGACTTCCACGAGAACTCAACGCCCCTCGACGTCTTCGTCATCGACATGGGATGGCACACTAGCAAAGATCAACTCCAGGCCATGGGCGAGGGCGACAAAAACAACATGGATCAGTCGAAACATTTTCTCGGATGGAGCGGCTACACCTGGAACAACGTGCTCTTCCCCTATCCCGAATTGTTCCTGGATCGGCTTCATGCAAATCACCTCAAGACCAGCCTGAACATACATCCCGCCTCCGGCATTCAGCCTTGGGAAAGTAGTTACCCGGCGATGGCCAAAGCCATGGGCATGGATCCCGCCACAAAGCAGTTCATTCCCTACGACATCACCAACAAGAGGTTCGCCGAAAATTACTTCAATCTCGTTCTCCATCCCCTCGAGAAGCAGGGCATCGACTTCTGGTGGTTGGACTGGCAACAGGAACAGAACACGAAGATGGCCGGTGTAACGCCAACCTGGTGGATTAACTACGTGCACTTCACCGATCAGGAACGCGAAGGCAGGCGTCCCATTCTCTTCCATCGCTGGGGCGGCCTCGGCAACCATCGCTATCAGATTGGTTTCTCCGGCGACACCGTCTCTGTCTGGGATTCGCTCGCCTTCCAGCCGTGGTTCACCGCAACTGCTGCGAACGTAGGGTATGCCTACTGGAGCCACGACATCGGCGGACACATGCCCGGCGCGGTCGAGCCGGAATTGTTCACCCGCTGGGTCGAGTTCGGTGCATTCAGTCCCATCCTGCGCACCCATACCACCAAGAATCCGGAATCGGAGCGCCGCATCTGGGCCTATCCTGAGCCCTACTCGTCGATTCTTCGTGCAACCTTTCAGTTGCGCTATGCTTTGCAGCCCTACATCTACACTGAGGCGCGTCGCACCTACGATACCGGCATTGCCTTTCTGCGGCCGCTTTACTACGACTGGCCTGATGCCAGCGAAGCCTACGACAACAAAAATGAATATCTCTTCGGCGACCAGATGCTGGTTTCACCCGTTGTAACGGCGGGCGACAAAACCTCGGGCCTCGCGACAGAGAAGGTCTGGCTCCCCAAGGGGGAGTGGATCGAACGGCCGACGGGCAAACACTTCACCGGACCAACATCCGTGGATCGCAACTTCTCGATCGACCAGACACCGGTGTATCTCAAGGCTGGTGCTATTGTGCCCATGCAGCCCCAGATGATCTACACCGGCGAAAAGCCCGTCGATCCGCTCATCGTCAACGTGTGGCCGCTCGAACCCGGCGCCAGTTCCAGCTATACGCTCTACGAAGACAACGGCATCGCTGAAGAGTATCAACACGACATTTTCACGCGCACGCCGATTAAGGCCACGCAAACCGGCGACACGCTGCGTGTTGAGATAGGACCGGTGGAAGGCAGCTTTTCCGGCATGCTAAAAGACCGTGGCTACACGCTGAGACTTCCTGCAGACTGGCCCCCGGCTTACGTCACGGTGAATGGAGCCGCGGTGAATCCAGTCGCCACTGCCTGCACACGATGCAGGCCCGGCTGGACCTTTGAAGGCAATACTCTCACGACCATCATTCCTGTTGAGCATCTGAGCACGTCCTCGAAAGTCACAATCGAAGTCCGTCGCGCAGGCGGCCTCACCGCACGCCGCAATGAGATCGATGGCTTCAATGGTGCGATGGCACGCTTGCGTGAAACCTACAACGCGCTCAACATGACTCCGCCCGTGGCCACTCCGCCTGACGTCTTAATCGATGCAATGCAAACTGGAGACCGCCTCGGCTATCATCCCGAACTCGCGCAGAAAGAGGTCGCGCACTTCCACGAAGTGATGCCGAAAGCTTTGGCAGCCGTCAGTACTGTGGTCGCCGAAGGGCAAAAACGCATGGACGAGTACGCGCAGCACCCACCGCGGCATGATGCCGGCCCAATCGACATGAAGGCCGAGACACAGAAACGCACCGACGCCCTAGCCCGCGCCCAGAAATTGGCCAGCGACGCCGGCAAGTAGCGGTGAAAGCAAATACAGCGGGGCGATGGACAGGTATCATCCCACCGCCCCGCTGAATCTTCGCGATCCCTTGGCTGCACCCGCTCGTTCGAACGAATCAATTTACCCGTGGTGCTCTCCACCGCAACATGAGCCTTGTTTTGCCATCGCGGGTTGCACATATTCGGCCCTAGGATCGACAAAGTATCCGCCATCATACTTGTCATGGTGACGAACCCACGCCATCGAAAAGGCCAGTCCATTCTCATCCCGCCCCTTCGGCACAAGGTCAAGAAAGTTATAAGTCCCAACCAGGATGTCGAGCCCACGTGCATAGGTCGAATACGTGTGGTATATCTGGCCGTCCGCATCTTTGACGAAGACGCTCGCTCCCGGCCGTTCATCGCTCGGAAACTCCATGACTGTGTAGTTGTAGTCAACCATCCCGGTTCCCTTTTCCGCCGGTGTTGCCGAGACGTGATAGTCATAATTGAAGTCCGAACCAAACGACGAGGCCCAGTGGAATTTCCATCCCATGCGCTTCTTGAACGCATCGATCTCCGCATACGGAGCGCGCGAAACCACCGCCAGCGTTACATCACGATGCGCCAGGTGATTCGTCATTCCGTCGAAATGATCGGAGAGGTAAGAGCAGCTCGGGCACCCCGCCGCCCATCCCGGCCCGAGCATGAAGTGATAGACAATCAGCTGGCTCCGCCCGTCGAATAGTTCGGCGAGCGCTTCTTTGCCGCGGGGCCCTTCAAATACATAATCCTTCTCAATCTTCTCCCACGGCAATTCGCGGCGCTGCCGGCTTAGTTCATCGCGGAGCCGGGTAAATTCCTTCTCTTTCGCGAGAAACTCCGTGCGCGCTTCAATCCATTCGCTGTGCGATACCACCTTCGACAGCTTCGGGGCCGTTGTCATCGTTGCCATGTTGAACCTCCCTCGTGCTGGTAATATTCGTGAAAGTTTTTCGACTCGCTCTCCGCAACAGCTTGCCGGTGAAGAGCGCTGCAACGCCGCCGGTCCCGGAGGCGCTCGCTGCCACCACGGCAGCGGTAGCAGGCAGAACGGGCACATTGGCTCCTCCTCGCCGATCCGGATCAAGCCCGCTGCATGAACAGCGGTGGCTCGTCCGCGCTCGGTCCCCAGCTCGCAGGCACCGGGGCATTCAGGATGCGCAGGTACACGCCGAATTGGCCGCGATGCTGGTAGACGTGGCTGAACATCACGTCGCGCAAGAACTGCCAGCGGGGCTGCGCAAGCACTTCCTTCCCTCCCGCCATCAGCCGCCAGGTTTCGTTCATCGCCGCATCGTCGATAGCAGGAAGCATCTCGCGGACCGCTGCAACACTTTCGTCGAATTTCTGCAGGATGTCGCCCGTGCTCGCCGGCTGCGGAAACGTTGCAAAGTCCGGTGCCTGCGCCGGGCTGGTTTGCACGAAGCGGACAACACCGCCAGGTGTAGACGCGATGTGGTACGCCAGTTGGCCTGCCGTCATCGACTTTTCATGCGGCTTCCAGGTGAGCTTGTCTTCCGGAAGCCGCTCAAGAAACCGGCGCGTAATCGGCGCCTGCGTCTCAAACTCATCGAGAAGCACCTGCGCGATGGAATCGGCAATAGCTGTTTGTGTAATCGACATGGGGACCTCCTTGTGTCCTGGGGGAAATCTGTTTGTCTGGCAGTTCAGAGTTATTTTGAGAGCGAACCTTCTGCACGCTCGCGTACTTTTCCGTGGATGTGGCTCCAACCACCGACGACGCCTTTCCGATGATCTTCCTGGACCAGCCCGAAACCGGTGTGACGAAATTTGATCAGCGTTCCACCCGGCTCTTCACTCAGCCTGTACTGCACGTTGTTGGCCACCGGGTGCGACATCATCAGGGGTCCGCAAAATTCCAGCAGTGTGGGCCGCTTGATGGCCTGCACGTGCGCCCAAAAATGTCCGTTGTCGTTGCCTAGGTCGCGATACCACCGGCCTCCCGGCCACGCCTCCAATACCATCGGCATCGGGGTGTCCACTCTGCCTTCGTTCCCGGGGCCAAGTTGTTCCAGCAGCGCGGCGAACGTGTCCTCCAGCGATGCGTGCACATGAATCTCCTGCTCCACGAGCAGGTTCAGATCCTCAATAGCTGTTGTTGCGTTTACGATCATTGATCCTCCTTTGTGTCTTGGGTTTTGCCTGTTTCGGTATCCCTGCGGGCGGCCGCAAGCTTCTCAGCCCGCTCCTTCACACGATTCAACTGGTGGCTCCAGTAGCGTTCGAACTCCGACGCCCATTCGTGCAACGGCCGAATGCCTTCCGCATTAGTCCTGTAAAACTTCTGCCGTCCGTTGCACCGCATGCGCACCAGCCCTACGTCCCGCAGCACGCGCAGATGCTTCGATACCGAAGGCTGGTCGACACGAAGTACGGCCACAATCTCATTCACCGAGTGCTCACGGTCCGCCAGCAGCAGCAAGATCTCTCGCCGCCGCGGCTCCGCTACTGCATTGAACGCATCCGAGGTTGTTGCCGCTCGAGCCATGATGAAAATTAATATATACCTATATGGGCATATGTCAAGGAGAAATTCAAGCCTCTCCTTGCTCATGAATTGAAAGCGTTTGCAGCGTGATTCCCAATCAATTACGATTCCCGCGTATGAAAATCCGCCATTTTCTTCTGCCTGCATTTCTTTCTGTTGCCTTCCCTCTTCTCTTTGCCCAGGCTCCCACGCAGAGCCCGGATCCTCTTGCCCCCACGCAGGACGTAAAATCCGCCGAGCAAATCGATCGCGAATGGCAGCAGTCGGTCAGCAAATACGACGCGGAGCGTAATCGCCTTCTCGCCGAAGCCGACCGCCAGGCGCACGACGGTCCCTATCGTCCCGATTGGGCCACGCTCATCAAGTATCAACAGCCGCAGTGGTACAAGGACGCGAAATTCGGCATCTTCATTCACTGGGGTGTCTATTCCGTTCCCGCTGCCGAGAATGAGTGGTACCCGCGCAACATGTACGACGAAAAGAACGGCGCCTACAAAAACTTCAAAGATCACTTCGCGAATGGCGACGACGCGAAGGGTTACAAGGATCTGATTCCCTTCTTCCGCGCCGAACACTTCAACGCCACCGAATGGGCGAAGCTCTTCAAAGCTTCAGGCGCGCAGTATGTCGTTCCCGTAGCCGAGCATCACGACGGCTTCTCGATGTACGACTCACACCTCTCCGATTGGACGGTCGTGAAAATGGGACCGAAGCGCGATACACTCGCCGAAATCGCCACAGCCGTGCGCGCAGAGGGTCTGCATTTCGGACTCAGTTCGCACCGCGCCGAGCACAACTTCTTCTACTCCTTCGGCCGCACCACGCGCTCCGACGTCAACGATCCTAAATACGCATCACTCTACGGCCCTGCGCATCAGTGGTTCGCCGCACCCGGCGACGCTCACGGCCTCTACAACGACTGGACATGGGTCAGCGATGCCTGGACACGCGACTGGCTGGCCCGCGATACCGAGCTCGTCGAAAAGTACAAGCCCGAGATTGTCTACTTCGACTGGTGGATCGAGCATCCAACCTTCCGCCGCGCCGTCACTGAATTCACAGCCCTCTACTACAACTTCGCCGCAGCTCACGGCTACACCGGCGTTGTCGATTTCAAGGATTACTCCCTCAACTGGAAGTCCGGCACGCGCGACTTCGAACGTGGCCAGCAGGATCACATCATCGCCGATCACTGGCAGACAGACACCTCCATCAGCAACGGCTCGTGGGGATACGTCGAACACGACACTTTCAAGTCGCCCGAATTCCTCGTGCATCAACTCGTCGACATCGTCAGCAAGAACGGCAACCTGCTGCTCAACTTCGGCCCCCGCTCCGACGGCACCGTCCCCGATGAAATCCGCAACACGCTGCTTGAGATGGGCGCATGGCTCAAAGTCAATGGTGAAGCCATCTACGCCACCACCCCGTGGAAGACCTTCGGAGAAGGACCAACACAGGTGAAAGGCGGAGCCTTCCACGATACCGATGTGAAGTCGTACACGCCCGCCGACTTCCGCTTTACCGCAAAAGGCAAAACCGTCTACGCCATCGGAATGGCCTGTCCTACCGACGGAAAGGTGACCATCCACACGCTTGGTAGCGCGCACGAGGGCGGTTCCATAGCCATCGGCAACGTTGAGTTGCTCGGCTCATCTGAGAAGGTCAACTTTAATCAGACTTCAGACGCGCTCGAAGCCACGCTCCCTTCAGGAGCGCAATGCAAATACGCCTACACGTTGAAGCTGACGGCAAAATGAATCACGCGGCGAGCCCGGGCTCAGGCAGGCTCGCCGCCCGCGCGGTCAATGTCTACCGGTAACCATTGCCGCGAAATGCACGTTCGTACCCTTCGTGAAAGCCGTGACGGTATTCATCCACCGCGCCTCTCGGTACTGGTGGATTGCGAAAGTCGCCGTGCCGATCTGCATCAGGCCTCCAGCCTTTCGACATGTCGTGTCGGCCTGCTTCCAATCCATCGTGAAACCCGCGGTCTCCAAATCGTTCCTGCGCGGGAGCGTACGGCGCCGAGTAGTATGCCCTCTCGTGATCGGCGCAGCCGGCCAGTACAAGCGGAACAGTCAGTAGAGCAAGTGCAAGTGCTTTACGCATAATGGACCCTCGAATACAAATCAGCACCCGACACCACGGTGAAGTGCTTCTCCCGTTAAAACACCTCATCGGCGGAACTGTTGCGCTGCAATTGAGAAACTTTCGGCACCGTGCGCGGCGTTATAGTTGCAGGGGAGACTCTGCCGGATGAAGCACCATCGCCGTCAGTTCTTGAAGTCATTTGGATTAGGTACGGCAAGCAGTCTGCTGCTAAGCCGCGTGCAAAGCGCCGCGTTCTCAGTACCGGTTGCAGACATTGCGCACGATCCTCTCCGGCCTGAGTACCACCTGCTGCCTCCGCACAACTGGATGAACGACCCCAACGGCCCTATCTGGTGGAAGGGACAATACCACCTTTTCTATCAGCTCAATCCGCATGCTGCCGTCTGGGGCGACATGCACTGGGGCCACGCCATCAGCACTGACATGGTGCACTGGCATCACCAGCCCATCGCGCTTGCACCCACCCCCAGCGGCCCTGACAGCGAAGGTTGCTTCAGTGGATCGGCGGTCGTGTTCGACGGCAAGCCCACCTTCATCTACACCGGCGTGCAGAATGCACCGCCATCCGAGACCACGATTCACGATGGCAACGACAAGCTCCGGGAAACGCAGATGCTCGCCACCGCTGAAGACGACCAGCTGCTCCATTGGAAGAAGCTGGAGACGCCCATTATCGCAACACCGCCGCAAGGCCTCTACGTCACCGGCTTCCGCGATCCCTGCCCGTGGCAGGAAGGCGACGACTGGTATCTGGGCATAGGTTCCGGCGAACGCGGCATTGGCGGTTGCGTCCTGCTCTATCGCTCCCACGATCTGCGCCACTGGGAGTACATGCACAAACTCGTCCAGGGAAAACCAAACGGCAAAATCGCCGTCAACCCCTGCGACAGCGGTGAAATGTGGGAGTGCCCCGACTTCTTTTCCATCAATGGCCACCACTGCCTGCTCTACTCCACCGAGAACCAGGTCTATTGGACAACCGGTGAATATGACGCGCTCCGCCACCGCTACCTCTCCATGCGCACCGGAGTACTCGATCAAGGCTCTGCCTTTTACGCTCCGAAGAGTTTCCTCGCACCAGACAATCGCCGCATCCTCTGGGGATGGATTCGCGAGACGCGCCCCGAAGCGCAGTTCGCCGCCGCCGGATGGTCCGGTGCTATGTCGCTCCCGCGTGTTCTCACCGTGAACAGCGATGGCGAACTCGAGATGAACCCGGCTGTCGAAGTCGAAACTCTGCGCGGCGCTGAAGAGTCGTCAACACTGCAACCCGGCTCTCCCCTGAAGGAGACCCTCGCAACCTTACGCAGAGAACTGCATTTCCCTCTCGGCGATGCGAAATCGAAGATCGCAATCCGTCTTGTCACGCAGGGCGCCGTGGCCTGGGAGTTGCTGGTCGATGCTTCCGCCCATCTCATCACCTGCGGCACCGCGAAGTTTGCGCTTCCCTCCCAACTCAAATCCGACGACGCGCTGCGCATGTTCATGGATGCATCGGTGATCGAGACATTCATCGCTGGCCGTGAATGCGTCATCAGCCGCGTATATAATGCGGCCCCCAGCAAAACTGAACTCCAAATCGAACTCATAATGGGAACAAGTCTCAAATTCACGCAATGGCCACTCGCGGCCATCTCCACTGATCGAATGACTACCTGACAATCGCCTCCCATCCCGGAGTCGCTCGGTTATAGTTGGCGAAGCACCATTCCCCATCTGACAAGGACACTTCAATGCCCCTGGACCGCCGAGGTTTTCTCGCTGCCTGCAGCCGCGCCGGCATCACTTCTGCTCTTTTCCCCGGAGTTCTCTACACGCTCGCCTCCCAGGCCCAGGAATCGCCGGACACAGACCAGTCAAAGCCTCCGAAGATTACTCCAGACATGGTGGACCAGGCCGCAATCATGGCTGGCATTGGTCCCTTTACCGACGAACAGAAGAAGATGATGATCGATGGCCTCGTCGATCAGAACGGCTCTTTTAAAGCCATCCGCAAATTGAAACTGCCCAACTCCGTTGCGCCTGCCTACGTTTTTCATCCGCAGCCTCCGCCTCCACAACCACTCGTGCCATGCGAGAACGAGACGTTGAGTGGAACGGCTCTACCTGTATTTGGTCTTGTCGATGGACCGGAAGCGCCTCCGATCGAACAACTGGCCTTTGCTACCATTCGCGAACTCGCTACGTTCATTTCAGGGCGAAAAATCACCTCGCTCGCTCTTACGCAGATGTACATCGCCCGCCTCAAGCGATACGACCCCAAGTTGCACTTCGTCATCACGCTCACCGAAGAGCGCGCGCTCGCGCAGGCAAAACAGGCCGACGCCGAAATCGCCGCTGGCAAATATCGCGGCCCGCTTCACGGCATCCCCTGGGGTGCGAAAGACCTGCTCGCCGTCAAAGGCTACCCCACAACCTGGGGAGCCGGCGGTTTTGAGCATCAGACCTTCGACGAAGACGCAACCGTGGTCAAGCGGCTCGATGCAGCCGGAGCCGTGCTCGTCGCAAAACTTACCCTCGGTGCGCTAGCCATGGGCGACAAGTGGTTCGGCGGCCAGACGCGCAATCCCTGGAATCCCACACAAGGCTCCAGCGGCTCCTCAGCCGGGGCCGCGAGTTCTGTGGCTGCCGGATGCGTCGCTTTTGCCATCGGTTCGGAAACACTGGGCTCAATCAGTTCCCCGTGCACACGCTGCGGAGCCACCGGCCTGCGCCCCAGCTTCGGTTTTGTCCCCCGCACCGGCTCCATGGCACTCAGCTGGACGATGGACAAACTTGGCCCCATCGCTCGCTCCGCCGAAGATTGTGCGCTCGTGCTTAGCGTCATCCACGGACCTGACGGAGAGGACCGTTCCGCCTATCCCGCGCGTTTCAATTGGGTATCGAGACCAGATCTGAAATCCTTCCGCGTCGGCTATCTCCAGAGCGATTTCGACCAGCCGCCTCCCTTCAAGCTTCCTCCACCGCCATCTGGGGAAACCGAGGAACAGAAAGCTGAACGCGAGAAGCGGGACGCCGCGCGCACAGCCGGCCGAGCTCGCCGCGATTACGATCGACGCTACGATCTTGCCACGTTCGACAAGCTTCGCAGCATGGGCATCAACCTCATTCCGGTGGAACTTCCCAAATTGCCGTATGGCGCGATGGTTGGTCTTCTCGGGGCTGAGGCCGCCGCTGCATTCGACGACTTCACTCGAAGCGGCCGGGATCGCCTGCTGACGGAGCAGGGCCCAAATGATTGGCCCAATGAATTCCGCACCGCTCGTTTCTATCCGGCCGTTGAATACATCCAGGCGAATCGCGCCCGAACCCTGGCAGTGCAGCAGGTTTCTGCTCTCTTCGAAAAGGTTGACATCATTGTCGGCTCCTCCGGCGGACAGCAGTTGCTCGCTACGAACCTCACCGGTCATCCCGCTCTCATCGTTCCCAACGGCATGCGCGGCAATGATGCACCCAGACCACCAAAGTCAGATGACGGCGCTAATGAAAACATCGGAGGCCCCGGCACGCCAGTCTCCATCACTTTTCTTGCCGGCTTGTACGAAGACGCCAAACTAGCCGCCTTCGTCGACGCGTATCAGCAAGCTACTGGATTTCATAAGCTTCACCCCAAGCTCGACTGACACGATGCCGTCTCGATGAGCTATCCACGGCGCACCGGTCTGCGCACCGAGATGCGCTCGGTAGTCGAGAAAGTCCCGTTTGAGATCTGATCCTCATTTGGATTGCGGCTTGTCCGCCGGGGGCGGCGTTACCGTTGTACTTGCCGGCGGCGGAGTTCCTGCCGGAGGTGTGGTTCCAGCCGGAGGCACGGCACCAGGTTCAGCCGGCTTCGCGGTCGGTTGTGGTGCCGCCGGTGTGCCTGTGGTTCCCGGCGCGGGTGGGTGCGGCATCATCCGCATCGGCTGGCCGTTCGGCCCGTTGCCCATCCCTGGCCGAGCCTGCGGCGGGGGCAGCTCGCTCACGTCCACGAGTTCAATATCAAAGATGAGGTCTGCCTTCGGCGGAATGCCGGGATTCGCAGCATTCGGTCCCGGGCGGCCGTGTGCGCCATACGCAAGCTCCCACGGGATAAATAAGCGGCGCTTGCCCCCGATCCTCATCCCCTCAAAGCCCTGGTCGAAGCCGGGGATCAGGCGACCGAAGCCCTGCGGAAAGCTCATCGGCTCCGCTTCCGTCGTCTTCGGCTTGCCGTCGGCAGCCAACTCCGGCTTGCCGTCTTTGCCCATCACGGGAGACTTGTGATCGTACGACGAATCGAATTTGTGCCCATCGGCGGCCAGCCAGCCCGTGTAATGCACTTTGTAAATCTTGTTCGGCTCGGCTTCCGCGCCCTTGCCGATCCGGATGTCCTGGTACCGAAGGCTGAAGGCTGTCTTCACAATTCCGCGCGCCGGCGGTACGCCGGGAGGCAATTTGATACCGCTAGCCGATGTCGCCGGCTTAGCCGCAGCTTTTGGCGCGACGGGTTTTTGAGCAGTCTGTGCAAAAGCAGCAACGGCCGCTGCCGCTAAAAAAAGACTCAAAATGAATTGTTTCATTGCGAAAGTAGGCTCCGATTTGTTCTCATCGGGAGTGTAACAGGCGCTCTTCCCCCTTCCGAGCGACCTGGAATCCCGAAATCTTATGGGGACTTTATTCCCCAATCGCTACAGTGACACATGGTCGAAATCTTCCTTCAGCTTCTTCATCTTTCCTGGCTGCCCGCCGGTTCGTTCCTCGCGGGCGTTCTCAATTCCATTGCCGGCGGCGGATCGTTCCTTTCCCTTCCTGCCTTGTTCGATAGCGCAGCCGCCCTCGGCATCGGAGCCGTCACAATACAAGCCACAAACACGGTCGCGTTGTGGCCGGGCCAATTGACCGGACTGATCGCCTTTCGCAAGGAACTGCACGAGTTCGGTTGGGAGTTGCTTCCCCTCGGTGTTGCCTCAGGCATCGGCGGGTGGTTCGGCGGCTTTCTGTTGCTGCGGACCGGCAACCACATGTTTCGCCAGATGCTGCCATGGCTCCTGCTCTTTGCGGCCGTCATGTTTGTGCTTAGCTTTCCCCTCGGGCGCTGGCTGCAAACCCGCTCCGGCGGCAAGCGTCATGAAACGCTGCTCCTCGTGGGAATGGTCATCGTCAGCGTTTATGTCGGCTACTTCGGCGCAGGCGGCGGTTTTCTCGTGATGGCGCTCTTTGGCATCTGCGGCGTTCACGACATTCACGAGATGAATGCGCTGAAAGTGCTCACCGCATCCGTTTCCATCGGAATCCCAGCCGTTTCGTTCATGATTGCGGGCCGGGTCCACTGGAGTTTCTGCCTCGAGATGGCGTTCCTGGCAGCGCTGGGCGGCTACATCGGCGCGCACTACAGCCGCTTGATCAATCAGGCCATCATGCGCAGAACGATCGCCGCCATCGGCTTTATGACCGCCGCGTACTTCTTTGTCCAGAACTACGCCGTCCACCCGGTGCGTTGACAGTCCGAAGCGCATGTTCAGGTTGAAATTCTTCCAACGATTGGCTCTGCCATTCTGAGGGAACGGGGCTCCAAACGCGGTTCAGTCTGGGGTTGGTGAGCGAAGAATCTGCTTTTTGCTTTCCTGGCTTTGTTAGTGACTTCAGACTCATCACACTAGTTGGAAACCCGCGTCTCCGACCCCTTGGCCATCGCCGTCCAATGGACGTTATCCGGTGAGAACTCTTGCGCGTAGTCAATGTGATCGGTGCCGGTGAAGACGTTCACCACGTGGAAATACATGGTGGTGTCGCCCTGCGTCACCTGCCAGGGAAACGTCCAGATATTTCCCTGGATCTGAAGGCGGCCAGAGCTCGCAGCTTCTCCCCCCTGCGGAACCTGGTACGTCGTGTACATCTTCTCCTTCTCGATGTACGTGAAGATCAGCAGAACCTTCGAATCCCCGTCGACATACTGGTTGCACGCCACGTACGCCCCGCTTTTCCAGCAATCGTTGCGCAAGGTCTTGTCCTCTTTGCCGACCTGGCTGTAGGCAGTCGAAAAATGCTCGCCGTGCACCTTCCATGTGCCTGCATACGCCATGACGGCATCGACGCCCGAGGGCGACGGTAGGGGAGTTTGTGCTGAGGCCATACCGCTCGCGGTCAATAAGACTCCGATCGCAATCCAGGAAGAGAATCGATGCATGAAAATGAACCTCCGGTTCCAATGTCATGGTAATCCGCGCCAGAACCCGGCATAAGTAATCAACTTGATTGCGCCAGCATTCCGGCCAGCAACGCAGTGCGCGGCCCAAGGTGCTCCAGTTCGACGGACTCGTGGCTGGCATGCGCGCCTTCGCCCACTGCACCCATCCCGTCGAGCGTCGGAATGCCGAGAGCCGAAGTAAAATTACCATCCGATGCGCCGCCGGTCGACGCTTCATCAAGAACAAAGCCAACTTCCCCTACAAGCGTGCGGGCCTGCGCATATAGCCTCGCCGTACCCCGTGTGCGCTCCATGGGAGGCCGGTTGATTCCTCCTGTAACGGTGAGTTCACAGCGCTCGTCTGCCGCTTTGAGCGATCGAAACCTGCGCTCGATCCGCGGGCCGTCTGAAATCTTCGCAATACGCACGTCCACCTCGGCAAAGGCTTCGGCGGGAATCACATTGGTCTTGCTTCCACCGCCGGCGACGCCCACGCTTACCGTCAGCCCGCGCTTCAACTCAGTCCACCCGCTTACGGTATCGATGACATGCGATAACTCTCGCAGCGCGCTGGCACCTTTTTCAAAATCGACGCCGGCATGCGCAGCAACGCCACGAATATCGATGCGCCAGTTCCCCGTTCCTTTGCGCGCCGTCTTGTAAGCCAGTCCCTGGGCGGGCTCCAATACAAACACCGCGCCGCAATCGCCCGCAATTTTCTCAGTAATCGGCCGCGACACAGGGCTGCCGATCTCTTCGTCGCTGTTCAGCAGCAGAATGACCTCGCGATTCAGCAGCGCTGCCTCGGCCAGCATCTCAATCGCAGTCAGTGCCATGGCCACACCAACCTTCATGTCCAAAGTGCCCGGCCCCCACAAACGCCCATCGGCAATTCTGCAGGGCATGTTGCGCAATGTGCCGATCGTCCACACCGTGTCCAGGTGCCCCAGCAGCAGGACCGGTTTCTTCTCATCACCCTTGCCGCGTGGGCCGAACCGCATTTCCAGCACATCGCCATAATTGCGCTGCCGGTGCAGCTTGATGCGTCCGCCCAGTCCGCGCCCGGCTTCGCATGCGATTGCCCCGCAGGCATCCACTGCCGCCTTCACATCCGACGGCGACTCAACCTGGACAAGCCTGCGTGCAAGATCGAGAAGGTCAGGCTGTTTGCGGCGCGCACCGGCCAGCAGTGCACGCATGGGAACTTCGATATCCGGGGATTGTGCCGTTCGCAGATTCACTGGTAACCAGTCTAGAGGCGCAGGGCCATCGAAATCGACAAAGGGGAAAATTTGCTCCCCGATGGCATTGCCGAATGGCACCTCTCCGCGGGCGCATTGCCCGTATCCGGTCGGGCATTAAAGGCTTCCACGAATTGTCGAAATTCCTCTAGGATTGCTTCAGAGGCGTTTTTGATTACAAGGAAATTCAACTTGCTCTTAACAATGGCGGCTGCCGCGGCGATCCTGCTCGATTTTCTTCCCGCAGTCCCGCAGACTGCCTCCTCCCCAAATGCGGCATCTGCGAAACATAAAGCGGCCGCTGCGCGCGCCGTAACGGTACCGGCCAAAAACGGCGTCGAGCTCAAAGCCACCATCAACGGCCAAGGCCCGTTTGACGCAATCTTCGACACCGGCTCCGATAACGGAATGACCGCCAGCCTGGCCCGACGTCTCGGCCTAAAGCTCGAGGGCTCCGCCACGATGGATGCGGCCGGGGGAACAGTACATGGAAAGTTCGCAAAGGTCGCAGCCGTAACGATCGGCGGACTCACCATGTCCGATCAAGTCTTCGCCGTGATTGATACTCCTGCGACCCAAAACCACGACGGCATCTTCATCGGTCATCTGTTGCTCCAGAATCTGCCCATCCGCGTCGATTTCGAAAAGCAGGAAATCACCTTCTATTCCAAACAGGGATTTGAATACTCCGGTAACGGAACAGCAGTCACGCTCGACACGAAGGATGGCAATGGAAACCTCCTGGCAAAGGCCACTGTCGATGGCATCGACGGACTCTTCGGCATCGACACCGGAGATATGTACTCTCTCTCGCTCTTCGCACCATTCGTGAAGCAGCACAAACTTGTCGAACACTATGGCGCGAAGATCCATGGCTATGCCGGTCAGGGCTTCGGAGGACCCGATCACGGATTCTACACGCGCGTGGACACTCTTCAACTCGGCGAGGTTGAAGTTGTCCGCCCTATCACCGTCCTCTCCACAGACACGCAAGGCGCGGAGTCATCCACCACCGTCGCCGGAAACATCGGTCTCCAAATCCTGCGACAGTTCAACATCGTCTTCGACGGCCCCCACGGCAAGATGTACCTCGAGAAGAATGCGAGCTACGGCAAACCCGATATCTTCAACCGCGCCGGGCTCCTGCTCGACCCCGATCCTGAAAACCTGAAAATCAGGACTGTCCTTCCCCACAGCCCCGGAGCCAGAGCCGGTTTGAAAGCGGAAGACGTCATCACGCAGATCGACGGCAAGCCGCCGACAGACGAAACCATCCAGAGTGCATTCACACAGCCCATCGGGACTATTCTTCATCTAACCATTCGTCATCGCTCAGCAACTCACACCCTATCGCTGGTGCTGAAAGAGATTCCCCTCAGGTAGTGCTTGAAACCGCAACCACGAGTGGATCGATCAGCAATCTTCGCACCAAGGAAAGGAACCAGGCCGCTCCCATGCATTATTTGCTCTTCTACGAAGTAGCCGACGACTACCTGACCCGCCGCGCAGAGTTCCGCAACGTCCACCTGAAGATGGGCTGGGAGGCGGTCGAACGCGGCGAACTCGTCCTCGGCGGCGCGCTGGCAAATCCCGTCGACGGCGCAGTTCTGGTGTTCAAGGGAGACTCGCCTGAAGTCGCCAAGAAATTCGCCTCGGCCGACCCCTACGTCACCAGCGGCATCGTCAAGCGCTGGTACGTCCGCGAATGGACCACAGTCGTCGGCGATATTGCCGCCAATCCCAAGCGACCGGCCTGAGTCCTCTCGGAACTGCGGTGGGCTAGGAACGCCGACTGGATGCACTGCGCAGATTCAAGTAAACTCCATCGAACAGCAGGACGCGGGTTCAGTTATGTTGCAAAGTGCGGCTTCAAGCAAGAATGTGCCTCCACAGTCGGACGACAACAGGGGTCTGAAAGAGATCTACGGATCCGGGGAGATGGCCGATTTAACCCGGGCCTTCCCCTGGGGTAGCACGTCCGTCGGACCCATCGAATCCTGGCCCGAAACATTGCTCATCATCGTGAACACCATGCTGGCATCGCGGCACCCCATGTTTCTGTGGTGGGGTGATGACCTCGTTCAGTTTTACAACGACGCATATCGGCCGAGCATCCGGGAAGACAAGCACCCTCGCGCACTCGGTCAGCCCGGCCGGGAATGCTGGCAGGAAATCTGGCACATCATCGGCCCCCAGATCGACGCCGTCATGACGCGCGGTGAGGCCAGTTGGCATGAGAATCAGCTTGTGCCCATCAATCGCAACGGCAAGCTCGAGGACGTGTACTGGACCTACGGGTATAGCCCGGTCCGCGACTCAACGGGAAAAATCAAAGCAACTCTGGTTGTCTGCACTGAAACAACCGAGACCGTTCTTGCCAAGCGTCAACTGGAACGCGAAACGCAGCGCCTCGCAGACCTTTTCCAGCAGGCCCCTGCCTTCTTCGCCGCACTCGGCGGACCAGAGCACCGCTACGAATTGGTGAATCCCCCTTACCTCGAACTCATCGGCCGGCACGACGTGTTGGGTAAAGCTGTCAAAGAGGCGGTCCCGGAAGCCGGGGAACAGGGATTTATCGAATTGCTTGATCGCGTGTTTCAGACCGGCGAGCCATTCGTCGGGCACAATATGCCGATTCAATTGCTGAGCAGCACGTCGCAGGCTCTCGAATTGCGTTACCTGGATTTTGTCTATCAGCCTCGACGTAATGCCGAGGGCAGCGTTACTGGCGTCATTGTGCTCGGCATCGACGTAACCGAAAACCGCCGTGCTGAACAGCTCCTGCTTCAATCGGAGAAGCTCAATGCCGTCGGTCGCCTCGCCAGTTCCATCGCCCACGAAATCAACAATCCTCTGGCAGCGGTCACCAATCTTATCTACCTCGCGCAACAAGCAGCATTGAATCCCGAGGCCAAAAGCCATCTGGCCAGCGCTGAGATCGAACTTCGCCGCGTTTCCGCCATCGCCAATCAGACGTTGCGCTTTCACCGCCAGTCAACCAATCCGCGCACGGTCACTGGAGCCGAATTGATTGATGCCACCATTCCGCTTTACCAGGGAAGGTTGCTGAATGCCCGGGTCAAGGTCGAGCGGCGTGATCGCGCCACTCAACACGTCACCTGCTTCGAGGGCGAAATGCTGCAGGTCCTCAGCAACCTGATTGGCAATGCTATCGACGCCATGATCCCGAAAGGCGGCCGGCTCCTCATTCGAACCAGGAACGGATGCGATTGGAGGACAGGACGCAAAGGCATTGTCCTGACTGTTGCCGATACCGGTCACGGCATGTCTCCGTACACGCTTTCCAGGATCTTCGTGCCCTTCTTCACGACAAAGGAGAACAAGGGCAATGGTATCGGGCTTTGGATCAGCCGCGGAATCGTCGACAGGCACCGCGGCCATCTCACCGTCAGATCACGACAGTCAATAGCAGGTTCCGGAACAGTATTTGCCCTCTTCCTGCCCATCGATGCCGTGCAAACCAGCTGATCGCGCCTGGCGCCTCCGCTATTTTTCTTCCGTCAGCACAACGAACGGCGTGCTGACGCGCGGGAAATCAAGTCCCGCAAGAGCACCCGCGCCAGCCGCAGCCGTTTGCCATGCCGGCGATTTCAGTTCCGGCATCGGCTTGGCTTCGAATAGCTTCTTGCACTGCCTCGCCGTCCATCGCGCCCAGCTCTTTGATTTCTTGCGACGGGCGCTGTCAGTCGAGATTCCCGTGCCCGCATACATCTGTCGATAAAGCTTCGACAGGAAGATGAACGCAATCCTCGCCCGCAGGTTCGGCGTGCAGGCCGACCGCTGCCAGATCGCGCTCCAGTTGTAGAACCTGTCCCACACCCGCTGCGTACGTTCGCGAATCTCATCCGAACTCATTGACGGATGCGGCGTAAACATCTTGGGGCGAACCTCGGTGGGGATCAACCAGTAACGAGTGAGAGGGACATCGCCCACCAGCGTCGGATGCGTGGATTGTTCCTTCTCCCAGCGGCCAAAATCCACCGTGCCCGGAAATGGCGTCATCATCACAAATTGCGCAAACGTCACGCCTGCTTTTAACGCCATCTCGACCGTTGCGTCAAAGGTCGCCGGCTTGTCAGTCGGCAATCCAAAGATGAACGAGCCAAGCACATGGACCCCATGCTTCTTGAACGTCTGCAACTGCGTCGCCAGCGCTTCGCCGGAGTAATTCCAATCCTTGAAAACTGCCTTGAGCCCCTCCGGCGTCACCGCTTCCACGCCGACCAGGGCACCCTTGATATTGGCCTTGCGCATGGCATCGAGGTAATCGCCGTCTTCGCCCGCTTCCATCGTGATCTGGGTGAAGAAGACCATATCTTTGGGCAGCTTTGCCAGCTCTGCCATCAGTTGGAATCGTTCATTGCGAATCGTGGTCAGCTCTTCCAGCTTGGCGAAGTTCTTCTGCTCCCGCGCCTGCCTCAGATCTGTAAGCGTGACAGGATAGAAGTTGTCATCGGCCAGCGCAATGAACCGAAACCCAAGTCTCCGCAGGCTCACAATCTCGTCAATCACTTTTTGAAACGACCGCTGCCGCGGCTTCTGTCCGTCCGTCCGCCAGACGCTGCAGAACGAGCAATGCTTCGGGCATCCCCGAATCGTCTGCACCGACGCCCACATATATTTGTCGGGACGCATCAGGTCCCATCGCGCCGCGAGAAACTCCGTGCCCTCAATCCGGCCGCCTTCGTAAATCCTCTCCGGCGCGCCGGCCACGCAACCTGCCACAGCCTTGCCCCAGGCTATATCGCCATCGCCCTTCACCACCGCATGCCCTTCGCCGCGCTCCAGCGCTTCCTCAGGAAACAATGTGGCGTGAATGCCGCCGTACACCACCCATGCGCCGCGCGCCCGCGCCATGCGGCCTACCTGGTACCCGCGCAAGGCGTTGCCGGTATGCACACTAATGCCGACAATATCCCCGGCTTCAATGCTTTCCGGCACAATCTGCTCAAGTGATTCATCGACCAGGGTGGGGGTTCCTGCAGATTCAGGGGTTGCTGCTGCCAGCACAAACAGCCATCGCGGAGTGATGACAGCCGTGCCAAAGGAATTGTCACTGGGATTGACCAGGAGGACTTTCGTAGGGCCCTACCTTTCCAGGTGCAGCTTGAACAAGAAAGCCAAGCTGCGAAGTCCGGAGCGATCCGAAGTCCGCACACCCTGGGCAGGTGACAAAGGTTGTGGCCTGCTGTGTCGTCTATCATACACATCTGACGTGACACTGATATTTCCCCTCCGGAACAGCCACTCTGCGGCAAGCACAGATTCTCGCATACCTTTGAAACCGAATATACTTACGTAGATTCAGCGACCCGCCTGCGAAACGGCAGATACAGCAGACCGAAGATCACCAGGGCAACCAACTCGGCGCTCAAGATGTACCACGGCCACGGCCCAAGAGCATCAAGCAGTGAAGCGTTGGACGGCTTGGCTAGCAGGTACATGTAATTGGTTTTGAAGATGGCATCGAACGCGCCAACCGCCACGGCGAATACGTTCAGCCCCAGCATTGCCCTTCCGATCGACCTTGGCCGCGGCCGCGCCAGCCCCGACCAAACCTGGTAGAGCACCCCAGCCACAGTCAATCCGTGAGCAACAAAGAATTGAACCGTCCCAAACGACGGAAACGGCTCCCACAAGTTCGGGGTGAGCAAAGCCATCGTTGCGCCGCCCAACGACAGGTAGTACGCAAGATCGAAAACCGTGTCGTTGAGCGTGAGCAGCGAAATGCATACCAGCACCAGAGAAAGGTCGCAAAGTTCCAGTGGAAAATGGCCAGGAAACGATACCAGACCATGCGCCACCTGGTACCAGTAGAAGACCACCGTATCGATCAAGAGAAGCACGGCCAGCAGCAGCCGGAGCCTTCGCGAATCGCCCAAAAACCTGCGCTGCACGATCGCCAGCAACGCCGCCAGCGCGGGCACGGTGACCAGGATGACGAGGTGCTCCGGCCCGAAGAGCTCGATGTACGGTCGCATACGTTCCTTCGAACCAACTCAGTAGATCGCGACCAGAATGCGGCGTCGATCCCAATGCGGAATCCTCGGCTCCAGCCTCGAGCAGGATTTGCCGAATTCTAGACCCCCAGCCCATCCCCATCAAACTGCAATCAATCGCTCCTCGTTCCTTACTCCCTACTCCCTATTCCCTAGTCCCTGCCTCTCTCAGGTACACTGGAGTGTTCACTCGTCATGCAAAAGAAATATCCAATCGGCATCCTGGGCGCGACCGGAATGGTTGGCCAGCGCTTCATTCAACTCCTCGAAGGCCATCCCTGGTTCGAGATCTCGTGGCTCGCCGCCAGCGACCGGTCCAGCGGGAAGATCTACGCCGAAGCCGCCAAGTGGCGCCTCGACACGCCGCTCCCCGACCGCATCGCCCGCATGACCGTCTCGCCCGCGGAGCCTGAAGGCGCCCCGAAAATCATCTTTGCCGCCCTCGACGCCGCCATCGCCCGCGAAATGGAGCCAAGGTTCGCCAACACCGGCTGCGCGGTGGTTTCAAACTCCAGCGCCTACCGCATGGCGCCCAATGTTCCCCTCGTCATCCCGGAGATCAACGCCGACCACCTCCACCTGATCGAGGAGCAAACCTCGCGCCGCGAATCCGGCGGCTACATGGTTACCAATCCCAACTGCTCCACCATTGGACTGGTGATGGCCCTGAAGCCGCTCGAAGAGCGCTTCGGTATCGAGCAGATCTTCGTCACCACCATGCAGGCCATTTCCGGTGCGGGCTATCCCGGCGTGCCGTCGATGGACATTCTCGGTAACGTCATCCCCTACATCGGCAGCGAAGAAGAAAAAATGGAAGCCGAAACGCTAAAGCTGCTCGGCCATCTCGACGGCAACCACGTCACTCCGCTTTCCGCAAAGATAAGCGCGCACTGCAACCGCGTCGCCGTCGAAGACGGCCACACCGAGAGCGTCTCCATCAAGCTCGGAAACAAGCTTGGCCGCCCCGTCACCCACGAAGACATGCTCGCTGCCTGGTCTGACTTCAAGCCCCTCAAGCTGCAGCATCTTCCTATGGCTCCCGAGCAGCCGATCGAGTTTGCCCCGCAACCCGACCGTCCGCAGCCCCGCCTTGACCGCAACCGCGGGCGCGGAATGGCCGTCACCGTTGGCCGCCTGCGCCCCTGCTCCCTGCTCGACTGGAAGTTCACCGTGCTCTCGCATAACACCATTCGCGGAGCCGCCGGCGCCGCCATCCTCAACGCCGAGTTGCTCGTCAGTCTCGGTAAATTGGAACCCGTGGCCGAAACCACCACCCGCGCATAGAAGAGAGCTGAAGCAAAGAGATCCTCACCCGCTTGTATCAGGGCACGACTTCAGTGGCACCGAATGAGAACGGCATTTGCTTGTATCAGGCACCCCTTAAGAAGTTCAGAACAGAACGATATTTGTACAGAACGGCATTGCTTTGTATCAGGGCATGACTTCAGTCATGCCGAAGAACCCAGGGAAGAATGAGGGGCTTTAGCCCCTGAGGTCGGAACAAAGAACGCATGAGCCTCGTTGTCATGAAATTCGGCGGCACCTCGGTGGAAGACCCGACCGCCATCAACCGCACCGCCGCCATTGTCGCCGGCCGTGTCTCCGCCGGTAAACAAACCGTCGTCGTGGTCAGCGCCATGGCCAAGGTCACTGACCAGCTTCTGCGCGCCGCCGCCGCCGCGGCCAAAGGCGACCGCACAGGTGCCCTCGCCATCAGCTCGCGCCTGCGTGCCCGCCATCGCGACACTGCCTGCGCCCTGATCAAGACCCCCGCCGACGCCGCCGCCCTCTGCAATCTCATCGAGCAGAAATTCGACTCGCTCGACGAAATCTTGCGCGGCCTCGCCGCCATTCTCGAGCTCACGCCGCGCATCTCCGACCTCGTTGTAAGCTACGGCGAACGCCTCTCCAGCCGCATCATCGCCGCCGCGTTTATTGAGCGCGGCATAACTGCCGCCCACGTTGACGCACGCGAAGTCATCGTCACCGACTCGCAATTCGGCAAAGCCGTGCCGCTCGATGTCCTCATCGAGAAACGCGCCGCCGAGCATCTCCGCCCGCTGCTCGACCGGGGCAGCGTCCCGGTGATGGGCGGCTTCATCGCCTCCAATGAAGAGGGCATCACCACCACCCTCGGCCGTGGCGGATCCGATTTCACAGCCGCCCTTCTCGGCGGAGCGCTCGCCGCCGATTCCATCGAAATCTGGACCGACGTCGATGGCATTATGACCTCCGATCCCCGCGTCTGCCCCGACGCCCTGCGCGTCAAGGTCATCAGCTTTGAAGAAGCCGCCGAACTCGCCTACTTCGGCGCCAAGGTCCTGCACCCGGCCACCATCTTGCCTGCCGTCCGCAAGAACATCCCGGTGCTGGTCCTCAACAGCAAGAATCCGTCGAACGAAGGCACGCGCATCATCTCCATCGCGCCCCATTGCAGCAGCCCCTTCAAATCCATCGCAGTCAAAAAGAAGCTGTCCATCATCGACGTCGTCGCCAGCCGCATGCTGATGACGCACGGATATCTCAAAGCCATCTTCGACATCTTCGACAAGCACCAGTGCCCCGTCGACATGGTCTCTACCAGCGAAGTCTCCGTCTCGCTCACCGTCGACTCCAACGACAAGCTCCCCCTCATCGCTGCCGATCTCAGCCAGCTCGCCGATGTGAAATACGAAGGCAAGAAAGCTCTCGTCTGCCTCGTCGGTGAAGACATTCGCGGACAGAGCGGCATGGCTGCCCAGGTCTTCAGCGCCATCAAGCACGTCAACGTGCGCATGATCTCCCAGGGCGCCAGCGAAATCAACATGAGCTTTATGATCGAAGAAGACGACGCCGACGAAGCCGTCCGCTCTCTCCACGCCGCATTCTTCAAAGAGCCCGACCCCACCATCTTCGACACAGAATCCCGCAAAGCCGCCGTCACCTCCTAGGTTCCAGCGCCTGCAGTTCTTCTCGTTTTGGCAGCGTCATTCTGAGCGAACGGAGCCCCAAACGCTCTTCAGTTTGGGGGTGGTGAGCGAAGAACCTGCTTTTGCTTTTCATGCCCTGTTGAGGACTTGATACTCAGCGCAATCTCCATTGCAAATTCGCCCGCCCCCGCCGTACACTCACATCCATTAAAAATCTTCCCGTCGTGAGTCTGGTATCCGGATTGTGAAAGTCAAATCCTCGCTGCTGCTCCTACTTTGCGTCGCTGCCGTCGCAGGCTGCCACTTCACTCCATCCCCATGGGACGGCCAGTGGACGCTCCACGAGCCCAAAAGCCACTTCACCGCGCCCACCCTCTCCATCGCCCTCTCTCCAGATGGTGTGTACCACGTCGACGATGGGGCCATCGATTACTTGTTCCGCTGTGACGGCAATCCATATCCCACCACCAACGGCACCGGCGGCTTCATCTCTTGCACCGAAAACGATCCGAAGATACTCGTCCTCAAAAGGAACACCAACGGCCCCGACTCAACAAACAGCCGCTGGGAACTCTCCGACGATGGCAAGACGCTCACCTCCATCGACAGATTGATCCAGATCGGCGGGTCCACGAAAGATAAACAGCTCGTCTATGCCCGCGAGTCAGGCACAAGCGGTTTCTCCGGCCGCTGGAAAGCGACCCGCCCCTTCGACTTCCGCTCGAAAACGGTCGTGCTCATCCTCAACTACAACGCCTTTCATTTCGAAGATCAGGAATGGGGCCAATTCTCCGACTCCCGCCTGGATGAACCGCCAACTCCCATTCGCGGCGCCAACCAGCCCTTCGGATTCTCGCGATCCGTAAAGACCCTCGGTCCTCGCCAGCTGCAGACCGAAGACACTTGCGCGGGCCGAGTCATTCGACGCACCACGTGGAAGGTCAGTGACGACGGCAAGACTCTCTACGAGGAATCCTGGGTACCGAAAAACTCCGCCCAAAAAGATCTGCTCGTGTATGAGAGATACTGACAGAGGCCGCAGTCGGAAGCCTCAACAAACAGCTCCCAGATTCCCTACAATCCGAGGGAGCGTGGGGCGTCAGCCCCGGCCGTTCTTTGAGGCGCTGCAACGGATTCTTCGCGCAAGCTGTTCAGCGCTACCGCCCCCTTTTCCCAACAACCCGCCCGTTCCAACGCTGTAAGCTGGAAGTCGAATTCACTTCTATGGAGCGCCAATGCTCGTATTGGTTCTAGGCAAAGGGAAAACCGGCTCTCTCGTCGCCGAAGTCGCCCGCGAGCGCGGCCACGGCGTACGCGCACTCGACATCTACGAAAATCAGCACGCCTCGGCCCTTACAGCGCCCAACCTTGCCGGCGTCGATGTCGTCATCGACTTCACCACGCCTGAGGCCGCCGTCGAAAACATCCGCGCCGTCCTCGCGCTAGGCTGCCGTATCGTCGTCGGCACCACTGGCTGGTACGCGCACCTGCCTGAGCTGAAAGCCATCGCCGAGCGCCGCAGTGGCGGCCTGCTCTACGGAACTAATTTCTCCATTGGCGTACAGAAACTCTTCCGCCTCGCCGCCGAGCTCGCCCATATCGAAGGCTACAAGTTCTCCATCAGCGAGACGCACCATGCCTCAAAACTTGATGCTCCCTCCGGCACCGCCATCACGCTCAAGCAGATCATCCAATCCCAGCAAACCGGGATTGACGTACCCATCGAATCGCATCGTGTCGGCGACGCCAACGGCGAACACATCGTGACCGCAAAAAGCGATCACGACATCATCGAGCTGCGCCACGACGCCCACTCCCGCCGCGGCTTCGCCATCGGAGCCGTCCGCGCCGCCGAATGGCTTTGCAGCAAATCCGGAATCTGGGAGTTCCGCGAAATCTTCGATCAGTTGTAGCGAAAGTGCGCTCTCGAATTTCCGGTCCGGCATTTTAAGGGGCCATCGTGCAAAAAATCATTCCGCTCGTCCTGCTTTGCTTCGCCGTCACAGGTTCTCCTGCACCTTCACAAACTCCAACACCTCAGCCTGTCACCGCCCCCGCACCCCTCGCCTGGGATGCCGTCTCCATCAAGCCTCATCACGCGCTTGATAACACTGCCATGATGCGCATGCTTCCGAACGGCTTCGAAATGCAGAACATGGCCATCTACTCGCTCCTGATGAATGCTTTCCCTGTAAGGTCAGGGGACCAGATTGTCGGCTGGCCAGCATGGGTCAGCTCCGATCGCTTTGACCTATTGGCAAAGATGGATACTGAAACCACCGATGCCCTTCACGCCCTCGGCAAGAACGACGGTGGCGAACATCAGCGGCTGATGATGCGCGAGATTCTCGAAGACCGCTTCGCACTCAAATACCACATCGAGAAGCGCGTGCTTCCGGTTTACGAACTCGTCATTGCAAAACATGGATCTAAGCTCAAGGTTTCCGCTCCCGACGAGCAAGGGACTTCCATGATGAGTCCCGGTAAGCTCTCCGCCCACCGCAGCCCGGCCGGCAGCCTTACGGCCATGCTTTCCGGCGTGGTCGGACGCAACATCATCGACAAGACGGGCCTCACCGGCGACTATGATATCGATCTGACGTGGGCATGGAACGACGAACCGGGATCCGGCGACACCGGCCCATCCATCTTCACCGCGCTCGAGGAACAGCTCGGACTCAAGCTCGAACCTGCAAAGGCGCCCCTTGACGTGGTCATCATCGACCACCTCGAGCGCCCTTCAGAAAACTGAGTTCATTTGCAGGACTGAAGCCTACTTGCTCGAACCGAAGACGATCGTGATGTCCGTCTCCACGGATACCGGCTGATTGTCGAGAGTGTAAGGCTTGTACTTCCACGTCTTCACCGCATCGACCGCGGCAGGCGCCAGGATCTTCGGACCGCTGAGCACTTGCACTCCCTCAATTGTGCCCTGCTTGGTGATCGTCGCCTTCAAAACTACCTTGCCTGTAATGTGCGCATCCTGGGCAAACTTGGGATAAATGGGCGCAGTCTTGCGCAGGATCATGCCATCGGCAACACCCGCCGAAATCGCCACCACGTTGGGTGTGACCTTGGCCTTGCTCGCGCTTTTAAACAGGGCACCCGGAACTCCGCTGTTATCGTCCATCGACACTGCAGCGGGAGCAGCCGGCGGCGCCTCATCGGCCTGCGCTGTCTTCTTGATCGAACCTGCGATCCGTGTAGGCGCTACAAGCTGCTGTGCCATCGCATCCGGCGACACAGGCGCAGCAGCCGTTGATTCGCCTGCGTCCGCGGGAGTCTCACCCGACTTGGCGACGGGCGCTCCGGCGATCGGCTTGGCGGAATTTTTCACAGGCTGATTCACGATAAGGTTTGCCTGGTTTTGGTCTGGAGCAGCCGTCGTCTCCTTGACAGGCTTTGCCGCCGCTGGGTTTGGAGCCGAGGGCCGCGTGAAGACGACCAGCAGCACAAGCGCAAGCACCATGGGACCCGCGGCGATCAGGATCCATTTGATCCACTTGGTGCCCTGCTTCTCCGCGGCTTCGTCGGGTTCAGACTCTGTATGAAGTTGGGAAGAGCGAAAGAGTTCCACCGAAACCGGCGGCCGCTCGATCGCAGGCGCCGCATCCAGGCTTGATACCGAACGGGCCGGAGCTTCAGTTTTCCTGCGCTCCGGAACAAGAGCGGGCCGCGGACGAGGTTCCGCGCGCTTGATGGGTGTTGGTGCCGGCGGTGCCGGTCGCAAATTGGCAGCATCCCATGCGGCGAATTCTGACGGAGCCTTTTCAGTGATGGCCTCCTCAGCCCCGGAGGCTTCCGAACGGGATCCAATCGTGATTTCTTCGATGACCTGCGCAATGACAGGATCTTTGTGGGCAATCACGGGAACTTTGTGCTCTTCCTGCGCTCGTGCAAGCCACGTGTCGGCGCCCGGATCGAGCCGGTTTTGCGGGGAAATCGCCTTCACGTTGATACGCGCGGCAGGAGCGGTTGGAACCGGCGCGGGCTTCGGCTCAACAGGCCGCGCAGCGGCCGGCGGTGCAGCGGCAACAGCCGGCTTGGCGACGGGCGCAGCGGCCGGTGGCGCAGGACGGCTCTGTTCTGGACGGCTCTCCTCTGGACGGCTTTCTTCCGGCGCATTCTCGGTCGGCAGTGGAAGAAAATCGCGAGCGCCGGCCCGCATGCAGCTCATCAACAGTTCCTGGTCCGTGCGCGCGGAATACGCCATGACCGGTTGCCCGATTTCGGCCAGCTTCTCGATAATCTGCAACGCGTAGCTTTCGTCGGTGTCTACATCGACGAGCACAACGTCAAAGTTCTGCTCGACCATGTGGGGCAGGTCGTTCAGGTTGCCGGGATAGTCAATGAACTCATGGACCTTGCGTCCCTGGGATGTAGCAAGAGCCCGCGCTACGATTTTGCGATGCGCGTCGTTCGGGCCGATCAGGGCAACAGCCATGTCCTTTGAGGCGCTCTGTTCGGCTTGGGGGCCCTGCGCATTGTTCGTTATCTCAGCTCTGGCGCTCATGATCCTCGATCCTTCTTAACGGTCAATGTCGATGGCCAATGCCGCTGCTATTGCCGTCCGGCTGCAGCCCTGGAGTCGACATGGTGCAACACCGCACGCGACAAAAATGGGCATGAAAACCCATCGGAACGATCGGTATTGCAAACGGATCTGGGAAAAGAGGTGACAACCGCCTGCGAATCGAATCCAGCCTCGCAGATCAAGATCCTTTGAATTCAGCTAAATGTGCCGTAACGTTCCGGGCTTTCCCGGCAAACGGCACAGGCTGGATTCCGGTCCTGTAACGGTCATGGTATACGGGCTCTTACCTCCAATGGAACTACTAGGTACTAGCAGATACATGCCTTTCGTCACGTGTAGCCCTTTGGCAACCACTCTGCTGCCCGAGCCGAATCTTGCAGTTGACCAAGGCCAGTCACGCCCTGATTCACAACCGAGGACGAACGTCCGAAGCCGGAAGTTCCCCTCCGCATCACTACAATGGACGGATACACGATGCTTCTCCGCCTCGCCACCATGGACGACATCCCTGCCATCCTCGCCCTTGAGCGCACGCCCATGGCCCGCGAATTTGTAGGTCAGTGGAGCGAGGATCGCCATCGTGCCACCCTCGTGGGCGGCGACGCCCGCTATTTCGTCAGCGAGACGGAGTGGAGCGAAGTGCAGGCCTATGCCATCCTTCGTGGAATTAGCGAAAACTCCCGCGCCATCGAACTCAAACGCATCGTGGTCGCCGTACCGGAGCGCGGACTTGGCCGCCGTATGCTCAAGGAACTGATGCGCATCGCTTTTCGTGAAGTGGGTGCCCACAGGCTGTTTCTCGACGTCTATGAGGACAATTCCCGCGCGCGGCACCTCTATGAGAGTCTCGGGTTCCAATACGAAGGCCTGATGCGCCACGCCGCACGGCGCGAAGACCTCTGGTGCAATCTGTGCCTGATGTCGATCCTGGAGTCCGAATACCGATAATCGCGGGCTACAATCTCTAATCCCTCCTTATCCCTGATGCCTGTTTTTCATCACACCCAGCCGTACCTCCGCCCGATATACACTTTTCTGTGATGGAAACTACGGGTTGTGGTACGGCAATCGTTACGCCTTTCCGGGCGGACGGATCGATCGACGAGACGGCGCTCTGGTCGCTGGTGAACTGGCAGATTGACTCGGGAATCGACTTCATTGTGGCCTGCGGCTCCACGGGCGAAGCTGCGACCCTCGATGAAGCGGAATGGCTGCGCGCGGTTCGCATCGTGATCGACGCCGCGGCCGGGCGCGTGCCCGTATGGGCCGGCTGCACTCACAACTCCACGCGCACCCTGCTGCGCCAGGCCTCCATGCTCCGCCAGGTTCCCGGCGTTGACGCTGTCCTCTCTGCCAATCCTTATTACAACAAGCCCACACAGGAGGGTCAGTTCCAGCACTTTCTGGCCTTGGCCAAGATGGTGGACCCGATTCCCGTCTGCCTGTACAACGTCCCCGGGCGCACCGGCGTCAATCTTGATCCCGAGACCGTCGTGCGCCTTGCTGAAGCCGCTTCCAACATCGTGGCCATCAAGGAAGCTAGCGGCAAGCTGCCGCAGATCACCGAATTGGTTCACACCCTTCCGTCAAGCTTCAAGGTCTTCTCGGGCGACGACAACCTTGCCCTGGCCGCCATCGGTATAGGTGCCCAGGGACTCATTAGCGTAGCCTCCAACGAGATTCCCGCCGAAATGGCGCGCATGATCGGCGCCGCGCTGCACGATGAGTGGGCCGAGGCACGCGAGCTTGAACGCCGCTACGGGCGACTCTTCGACGCAAATTTCTGGGAATCCAACCCCGGCCCCGTAAAGACCGTCCTCAATTTAATGGGACGCGCATCGGACACGGTCCGCCTACCGCTCGTTTCGCCCACAGCGGCCACGCGCTCCAGGCTCGAACGTCTGGCAGGCGAACTCGGGCTGCTAAAGTTTGCCCCTGTCCCGGCCGGCGACTTGCGGACGTTCTGATTCAGCGCCGAATGAACGTTCTTTTCGTGTGCAGCAGAAATCGCCTTCGAAGTCCCACCGCGGAAGCCGTATTTTCGGGTCGCAACGGCATCGAGACGCTCTCAGCGGGCACCGCCCCAGATGCGGTAACACCGCTTTCAGCTGAACTGATCGATTGGGCAGACACCATTTTCGCAATGGAAACAATCCATCGCCGAAAGGTCGAACAGCAATTCGGAGAAACCCGTAAAAAAATCATCGTGCTCGGCATTCCGGACAAGTATCTTTACATGGACCCGAAACTGGTAGAGCTTCTCCGCAAGAAAGTGGCTCCATTCCTGCCTGCATCGTGAGACCTTTGCGGAATCTTCAGAAAAATCTTCGCCTCGTTGTCGAAATCCAGGTACCTCGCGCGTCATCGTGGTGACGGCGCTCTCAACCACCGCCGTAAAATCACAACGGAGGAATCTCTCTTATGCAGTACTTGTTAACTCTCTACGCCGAAGAAGCCGGCTTTCAGCGCATGACCAAAGAACAGCAGCAACAGGGTATGGCCGCGTATATGGCCTACACTGAAGCACTCAAACAGGCAGGCGCATATGTCGGATCAAATCGGCTGCAGCCGATTGCAACTGCAACCACCGTGCGATTCGTAGACGGCAAAACGCAGGTCCTCGATGGACCCTACGCCGACAGCAAAGAACAACTCGGCGGCTACTTCCTCATCGACGCGCCCGACCTCGATGCGGCTTTATCGTGGGCTGCACGCTGCCCCGGCTCGCAGCACGGCATCATCGAAGTGCGACCCATCTGGGCGATGTAGACCATGAGCGGATGCAGAGACGGCGTGCAACCTCGCGACCTGGCCGAGCAGGTTGCGCGCCGCAGTTATGGCAAGCTCGTCGCCTTCCTCGCCGCACGCACGCGCGACCTGGCCGCCGCCGAAGATGCGCTCTCTGATGCATTCGCAGCGGCTCTGGCCAACTGGCCCCAAAGCGGTTGCCCGCAAAACCCCGAAGCGTGGCTGATGACAGTCGCACGTCGCAAATTCCTCGACGCGAGCCGCTCGACATATCGCGAAACTGCTTCCGATGAAATCGAAGAATCCGCGATTGAAATCCCGCTCGACGCGGATGCAGCCGAAATCCCCGATCGCCGTCTCGGCCTGATGTTTGCGTGCGCGCACCCTGCAATCGACGCCGCCATCCGCGCACCGCTGATGCTGCAAGCCATCCTCGGACTCGACGCAACACGCATCGCCTCCGCGTTTCTCATCTCGCCAGCCACCATGAGCCAACGCCTGGTCCGCGCCAAGAACAAGATTCGTCAGGCCGGAATCCCGCTTGAAATACCGGAGCGCAACGAACTCTCCGCGCGCCTCGACACCGTGCTCGATGCCATCTACGCCGCCTTCGCCGAGGGCTGGATCGATGCTGCCGGCACCGACATTGCGCGCCGCGATCTTGCGGAAGAGGCCATCTATCTCGGACGCGTCATCGTCGCCTTGCTACCGGCCGAACCCGAGGGCCTTGGCCTTCTGGCGTTGATGCTGCACGCCGAAGCGCGACGTTCTGCGCGACGCAATCGCGAAGGCGACTACGTCCCGCTCGCGCAGCAGGATCCTGCACTCTGGAATTCGCAGATGATCGCCGAAGCTGAATCGCTTCTTCACCGCGCAGGCGCAATGAATGTTGTCGGCCGTTATCAGCTCGAAGCGGCCATTCAGTCAGCGCACGCCGCGCGCGCCCTCGTAGGCCAATCCGATTGGGCGGCAATTGTGCAGCTTTACGATGCACTACTAGCGCTCAGCGGGTCTCCTGTCGCGGCCGTCAACCGCTCTCTCGCGATCGCAGAACTCTACGGTCCGCAGCGCGCGCTTGAGGAATTAGCGAGTGTCGCCGCAGACCCGCGCCTCGTCGAGTATCAACCCTATTGGGCCGCGCGTGCGGATTTACTTGCACGAATAAACGCCCGGGAGGAATCTTATCGCGCGTATTCGATTGCCATCGGTCTCGAGCGAGATCCATCCGTGCGCCGCTTCCTCGAACAACGCCGAATGTTGGTAGACGGATAATCGAGCCGCAGGTTGAGACCCGCACACAAGAATTTCACCATGAGGGTAATCTCCTTCTATTGACTTTGGTTACACGCGCCTTTCTTCCTTAAAAACACCTTAAGAATCTCGCAACTTCCTTCCACACACGCGTGTTCCGCGGAATAGGGACACAGCCGACAACCTGCTTCTATCCATGCTGTGCCCCAACCCGCGAAAGGCTCCGTGAGGCCACGGGCATTCGCAGAAAGCGCGGTAAATCTGGAATGCTTATTTCAAAGTCGGGAAGGCCTGTCCTTCCGTCTCTTTTTGCATTGACGGTTGCCACTCTTCTGGCAACAGGCTGCGGCAGCAGCTATACCTCCACTCCCAACAACAATTCGCAGACGGTAACGGGTTCTTCATTCGTCGTCGGCACCGATGCCCCGATGGCCAGTGTTATTTCCTTCAACGTGCAGGTCAGCATCTCCGCAAAAGACGCAAACGGCAATACCGTGCAGTTAACCAGCGGCTCGCCTTCAGTCGACTTCGCACGCTTCAACGGCCTGCAAACACTGATCGACATGAATGATGTTCCGGTCGGCACCTACTCCTCCGTTGCCATCACACTGAGCAACGGCACCATCGGCTACCTCGACACCAGCACCGCCGAGCCCACTATCAAAACCCTCACAGCAAACATCACCAGTCCCACCGTCACCTACACCCTTTTGAGACCGATGATCGTGGCCCAGACCGGAGCGCCGGTTGGTCTGCACATGGATTTCAATCTGCGCAAGTCAATCGCTGTCAGCGGCGGCCAGATTACCGGGGATGTGAATCCAACCTTCACGGTTAATGGCGTCAACAACAAAGACCCCGGCGCCTACATCGACGAATTTGACGCAGCCGTCGTCAACACCGATGCCGGAACACAGTCATTCACGATTCAAGGTCCGCATGGCCGTCAATTCACGGTCAACGTAACGGGCCAGACGGAATGGGACGGAGGCGACACCTTCAGCGACCTCAGTTCGAGCAGCATTGTGCAGGTCTCGGGCTTCCTCGATCGCGCTGACGCAACCATCGACGCCGACGAAATTGCCGTCCTCTCGCAGAATGGCTTCTATGCCAGCGGCCAGGTCACCTACGTCAATCCGACTTCCGGACCGGCATCGAGCTTCGACCTCTACGTGCGCGGCCTGCTGCCTACAACCACCGGGCTCACGCTCGGGCAGCTTGCAACCGTCGATCTCAGCGGATCAGAGAAGTACTCGATCTACTGGATGCATGGGCCCTTCGCGCAGTTCCTCTTTAATCAAAGTGGCCTGCTACCCGGTCAGCACATCTCCGTCGGCGGGCCTGCCTCCGGCGCTGGCAATGCCGGCGCAGTCACTGTGAAGCGCGTTGTGCTCCGTCACTGGGGCTTTAATGGAACTATCGTTCCCGGCAGCGTGAACAGCAGCACCGACTCATTCCAGATGCAGGTAAACGGACTCGCCGGCCTGCTCATTCCGCAAACCGTCACCGTCTACATCGCCGACAATTGTGAGTTCCGCGATGGACTCACGCAACTGTCCGACGTCTCTTCGGCAACCAACGTACGCGTCGTCGGCCTGTTGCTCAAAAATCCAACAAATGGCAACACCGTCCTCGTCGGCCACTACGTCGACGACCTGAACTGAACCGAGACTGCACGGCATTAACCGCGTAGCCTCGATTGAATCGCCGGAGCCCGAGCCGCAAAAGCGGCAACGGTTCCGGCCTTCTATTTTTTAGAACAAATCTCCGATCGGTGGAAACGTCAGCAACACACCGCATGCAAGAAGAAGAAATGCAAACAAGTTTGTGCGTCCAAGGTCGACCATGCGGCGTTGCCAGTAATACCGCAAGACCGCCCACGCCATGAGCCACGCAGCAATTGCGGCCGTCGAAACGCCCGAAAGCGGCCCGGTTGGCGCGTAAAAAATCAACACTTTTGCGAGTGCTGGAAATTTGTCGGCAGTAACAGAAAAAACTCCAATCGCAAAACAACCGATCGAGGCTGCAAGCACCGCCGCTGCCCCGGGACCATTGGGCATCAACATCGCAGAAACACCACTCACCTGATCGTTGCCCACGATCATCGACCTCCGTGCATCAGTTGAATCGTTCCTCCACCCTCGACGGGAGCGTGCTTGTTTAACTCCGCGCCGAAGAATCCCGCAATCCCGGCGCTCGCAAACGACACGAAGATGAATATCAGCACTGCATTGCGAATTTGCGGATAGTTCGTGAGACACCTTCGGTAATGCAGAAAAACCGCCGCGGCCATTGTCATCGAAATAGGAGCAAACCATGCAATGTGCTCTTTCCATTCCATGCCGATCGTGTGCCACCGAATGGTATTTGGATGTGCCTTGAGGAGCGCTTGCGGAAACGCGCCGATGGCCGCGCCCGCGGACGGTATCGCGCGATACCACGGATAGATGACGTACGCGCCGGTGAGTACTGTGATCCACGCAATCACCGCCATCGCCACGAGCCACGTGCCGAGGAACTTCTCATCCGCCTCAGAAATCGGCTGCAATGACCGCGGCTTGTAACGTCGATACAATTCGACAATTGCAAAGGAGCACGCAAGCAGATAGAGCGCGCCGAATCCCATGCCGTGCACCATCGTCCAAAGGCCACGCATCGTGAACTCCATGGCGCTTGCTCCCTTCGTCGAGGCAAATCAACGCTCCGGGACGCTGAATCAGAATCCGTTCTTGAGCGAGTGCCCCGAGAACATCGCGTTCTTCAACAGCGATGTCTTCTTCTCATCGGCGTCCTTGTCGTCCGGCTTCTTGTCGTCTTTGCCCCATGTCCAGTAGAGGCCGAGATAGGCGTAGTTCTCCGTTCGGCCCGCAACAGAATGGCCGTAGGCAAACAAAAGCTGCATGGTATCTTCGCCCTTCAAATGCCAGTAGCCGCCCGCGTCAATCATGGTTGACGCTTGCGCCTGAGGCGTAACAGGCCCTTCGCCTCCATGCGCGAATACCTCCGCCGCGATCTCAAGCTTCTTGTTCATCTCGCGCTTCAGCAGAAACCCGCCGTACGGAAAATCGTGAAATCCCGTCTGCGGCACCACGGTTTCGCCCGCGCCTCCATCGAACAGCCACTTTCCCTCGTTCTTTTGCAGCCACACTGGCAATCGGTACCAGACCTTGCCCACGCCCAGGCCTTTGTCGGAGTTGCCCGTCGGAATCTCCAACATCGTGAATGTGCCGATCTGCGGAATCGTCTTCGTCTCCTTGATCATTGCCAGTTTCACGCCGAATTCCATATCGACAAGCCCGGTCGCACTTGATCCCTCACCCGACGGAAAATAGATCGGATTGTTCGAAGGACGAATCCCACCAAAGGGCAGTATCGCGTGCAGCTGCACGCGCGGCACGGCGCCCCAGTTGAATTCGAACGCGGGGCCCGTGTAGTCGGTTTCTGCCGGTGTCCCGTCAGTCGCGCCAAAGATGTAGAACTCGTAGTGCTTGAAATCCACTGGCACCGGATCGTCCACCTGGAACGGCGGCCCCTGCGCCCATAGCTTCGATCCGCCGAGGCCAGCCAGCAACAGCAGCACAGCCATCCACCAGCATCGACCGGACTTCTTCAGCGTTCTTCTGACAGATTTGGGAAGAATTCGAGTTGAGGAAGTCATCTCCAGCCGACCTTATATCGAGTTTCGATAATAGTCAAGACTGCGGCAAATGCACAGAGGTATATTTGTTCATGTGGCCGATCAAAAACGGGAGCTCTTCGACGGGTTGATCCGCATCCATGTGCTGCTGCATGCGGTGCACGAGCCCATCTTTGGTCTCGCGATGATGAAGGAGCTGGAGCATCACGGATATCACATCGGGCCAGGTACTCTTTATCCCCTTCTTCACGGCCTGGAACGAGCCGGCCTGCTCCGGTCGGCGTTCGATCGCGTTCAGGGCCGGCGAAGGAGGCTCTATCGAATCACTCCGGCGGGAAAGCGCGCTCTAGAAAAGGCCAGGGCGAAAGTGGATGAGCTCCACCACGAGCTCCACGAGAAGCATCCGCGTCGGCTGACCAGCGACCAGGGCCCCGACGAGATCTGACCATCACCGGATTGCGCATCGCTCTCCGTCATCTGCAAACGAATCATGTGAAAAGCGCTTGCTGGACGGACGGATCGGTTGCCTGTAATCTCACCTGCAGGTAGTCGGCATGAGTGCAAATGGCATCTCGAGCATTGTCGATCTCGTGCTTATCCTCTGCATCCTCGCCGCATTGATTGCCACGGTCCGCATGTGCGCGAAAGATGCAATACGCCGCGGCAAATCGCCCTGGCTAGTCACCTTGATGGTGATCGGGTTTTTCCCGTTCGGACTTCTGGTGTGGCTCGTGTTCCGGCCAAAGATCATCGAGCCTGCTGCAAGCGGGGAAAAATTCAGGCTCGACAACTTCCGCGTGCGATAGGACTTCCACCAACTGCTACCCTGCAAGCCCCTGCTTCACCATCTCGCTCACGATGCGGCCCTCGGCCCGTACGCCTGCCTGCTGCAGCCGCGCCTGAACAGCCTTGATCACCGGTCCCATGTCCTTCGCCGTCGCTGCACGGCCGGTGGCGTTCGCGTGCTCTTCCACGACTTCGGCCACCATCGCGCGCAGGCCTGCCTCGTCGAGCGCCTTGGGCAGAAACTCCTCGATCACCACGATCTCGGCAGCTTCCTTGGCCGCTAGTTCCGGACGGTTCCCCTTTGTGAACTGCTCGATCGAGTCGCGCCGCTGCTTGATCATCATGGTCAGGGTCTGCTGCTCTTCAGCTGGCGTCAGCTCGGCATTTCTCTCGAGCGCCTTATTCATCAGAGCCGCCTTGATCAAGCGCAGGGTGCCGGTGCGTTCGGCATCTCGCGCCTTCATAGCCGTTACGGTCTGCTTTGTAATAAGTGCTGCAAGAGCGCCTGGATCGATCATGACTTCCTTCCTGAAATATCGATTCTAACGGAACCCACTCCTGGCAGGCCGGACGATTCGGTCATAATGATGTCGGATTGGACGCCTTCCCTTGTGATAGCAGACATCGCTAAAGCCACGGCACAGAAGTACTCTCCCAAATGTGCTATGGTTTGGGCGAAGTTTGACAACCCTCACTTTCAGCGTCCGGGTTGCCATCTTTGGAGTTCGGAGAAGCCTTTCTCGGGAGCCTGCCGAAATGAGAGAAATCTGTGGGGGAATGAATTGAAGTTACATTGGCTGGTTCTGGTTACTTTCCCTGCCCTGTCAATTCCGAACGAATGTTCCGCCCAATTCATAACCATCATGCAGCTCGAGCAAAAACTGGCCGCACCCGCGCCGCCAGCTTCCGACCATAGCGAGGTACCTGTTGCTGTTCTTCAGGACGCCACGATGGCAACACGAATCGACAATATACAGCTCTCCGAGCGCTTGACCCCCGCCACGCTCGACAGAATTGTGAAGCAGCACACTTTCGGACCGAGGACGCAGCGAGAATTGCAGCTATTGGCAGATCGTTCCGCCCTGATGGATCCGCCGGCCCGTGAACTGCCCGCCCAGCCCGCGTCCGATGCGAACCAGCAGCAGCACATGCTCGATGCGGCACGCGCCTTCGTCTTCCAGACGTTGACCCATCTGCCCAATTTCTTCGCCACCCGCACAACCGAGCGATTCGCTGGAATCTCCCCTGAGGTGAACAAGACAGGAAAACCAGTGCACATCGGCCTTTACCCGAGAGGCGCTTCCACCCGGGAGATCACGTTTCGCAATGGCCGGGAGGTCATCGATCCCATGAAAGCGCCGCGCTCCGCGCAGTCGCTCCCCACAATGGGGTTGGAGAGTTGGGGAGAATTTGGCCCCGAGCCGGCCATCGTTTTGCTGGGCGCAATTACCGGAACCGTCGCCTTTCATCACTGGGAGCAGGAACCCGCGGGACTGGTAGCCGTCTATCGGTACTCCGTCCCCGAGCAGGATTCGAAGTATGAGGTGAACTACACCTGCAACGGCAGCAATGCCTTTCACGCGCAGCCCGCATATCACGGCTCGCTCGCGATCGATCCCGTTTCGGGCGCAATTCTCCGGCTCACGTTGCTAGCCGATTCCAAGCCTGAAGACCCTATCTCCCATGTCGCCTCGGTTATCGAGTACGGCCCCGTCGACATCGGTGGGCAAACGTATATCTGTCCAATCCGCAGCCTCGCCTTCAGCGTTGAAGAAGTCAGCACCTGCTTCCGCGACCTCAAGGATCAGGCGCTCGTTCACAATCGAAGCCTTGTTCAACCCCTGATTTTGAATCGCACCACGTTCAGCGACTATCACCGGCTGGGCTCAACGCACAATATCATCACCGATGTGCCCGAGACTCCCCAGGAGCCGAAATAGTGATCACCCCGCCGGCAACGTTGAATAAGGCAGAAATCATTCGCGGTGCGGCGCTACTTGCGGTCTGCCTGGCCTGGCCCACCATCGCGCTCTGCGGATCAATTCATGACGCAACGCGCAAAGGCGACCAGGCGAAGGTCATCGCATTGCTCAAAGAAAATCCCGATCTCGTTTCAAGCATAGATAAACTCGGCAACACTCCGCTTCACATCGCCGCCCTTCACGACCAGCCGGCAATTGCGGCTCTGCTCATCGCGAACGGCGCCGATGTGAACGCACACAACACTCCTTTAGGCCACCAAGTGATTGCTAGCAGTTACTTCAGCCAAAAAGCCGATCGCGACTTCAATCAAAAAGCTTACGGCGAGACGCCGCTGACGTTGGCGTTGCTCTCTTATCACCATAAAGAAATGATCGAGTTGCTGCTGACCCATGGCGCTGATCCAAACGCATACGTCCATATCGGGGTCACTCCTCTGCAGCGCGCCATTGAGCGCGATCTTCCGTACGATGTGGAACTCCTGTTGGCCAACGGAGCAGACCCGGATGCAATCAATCTGGGCGGAAGCAGCTCGGTGCTCTGGGCCGTCGTACATAGTAAAACCAGGATCCTCGAATTGCTCTTGAACGCCGGCGCAAATCCGAACGCGAAAGACGGGGCCGGCCACACCCCTATGTTCTATGCCGAGAACGGCTACGGCGGAATGGGTGCCAATGAAGAAGCTGTCGTGCTGCTACGCGCCCACGGCGGCCATCTCTAACCGTCTCAAATGCTCCTGTAAGCGGCGTGTCATTCTGAACGAATGGAGCCCCAAATGTTTTTCAGTTTGGGTGGTTAGCAAGGAATCTGCTTTTGCTCTCTTCGTCCTTCTTCAAGCCTTCAGATTCACCTAAACCGGTCGATTCCTGCCGTGCAAACCTGATCCACTTTCCACACCTACCGTTTCACAAAAATCACATATGTGTGTATTATGTGATTTCGTTGACCATACAAGATTTCGGGTACCCACGAATCGCTCCACAACCCTCCCGGAGGCTAAGTCCATGATTCACAAGACTCGTCTTTTTACCCCAGGCCCCACTCCGCTGCTGCCCGCAGCCCAGTTCGCCATGGCCGCTGCCGACATGCACCACCGCACTCCTGAGTTCCGCGCCCTCTTTCAGAAGGTGCTCGCCCAACTCAAGGTCTTCGTCGGCACCAAAAACGACGTCCTGCTGCTCTCCAGTTCCGGCACGGGCGCCATGGAAGCCTCGGTTTCCAACCTCACCTCGCCCGGCGACCGCGTCCTCGTCCTCACCGCCGGAAAGTTCGGTGAGCGCTGGACCGGCCTCGCCAAAGCCTTCAGTTGCGAGCCGGATGTAGTCACCGCCCCCTACGGCCAGACCTTCAATCTCGCCGACATCCGCGCCGGCCTCAAACCGGAACATCGCGCCGTCTACGTCCAGGCCACCGAGACCTCCACCGCTGTCAGCCACGACATCGAAGCCATCGCCAAACTCATCCACGAAGTCGCCCCCGAAGCCATTGTGGTCGCCGACGGCATCACCGGCCTCGGCACCACCCACTTCGACGTGGACGATTGGGGCATCGACATCCTCATCGGCGGCTCACAAAAGGCCGTCATGATTCCCCCCGGCCTCGCCTACCTCAGCGTCAGCGAGAAGGCCTGGGCGGCGATGGAGAAGTCCAAAAACCCTCGCTACTACTTCGACCTCCGCAAGGAGCGCAAGAACGCCGTTAAGGGCGAGAGCGCTTACACACCCGCCGTAGCTCTCGTCGCCGCCCTCGGCGCCGCGCTTGACTACATCGCCGGCCAGGCCGGAGGCGATCTCGAAAAGGGCCGCATTGCGCTGATTGACAACGCCATCACCAATGCCGCCGCCACCCGCGCCGGTCTCGTCACTCTCGGCTTCACGCTCTTCGCACCGACCTCTCCCGCAGCAGCCGCCACCGCCGTCGCCGTTCCTGAAGGCATGGACTCCGGCGCAGTAGTCAAGGCGCTCAAGTCGAAGTTCGCGCTCGTCACGGCAAACGGACAAGGCGAGATGCAGGGCAAGATCTTCCGCGTCGCCCACCTCGGCTTCTTCGACTACCTCGACACGATCGCCTTCCTCGGTGCCATGGAGCACATAGCCAAAGACACACTGGGACTCAAAGTTGAATACGGTCAAGCCGTAGCGGCCGCACAGAAAGTTTACGCAGAAGCAACGAAGGGATAGGGGAGCTAGCGGTGTTAGCGCCGTTCCGGCGTTAGCGGGGTTAGTCCTCAAAGCACGGTCGCATCTGCTGACACCGCGAACACGCGCAAAGCGCGGCTAACACCGCTGAACCGGCTAACTCCGCTCAGCACGAGGATTCAGCAATGCCAGAACTCTCATTCGGCGAAAAACTTCTCATCGCGCGCAAGCAGCTCGACCTCTTCTCCTACCAGATGGCCGAGCTTCTCGGCGTGCATCCAAACTCCATCACCAAGTACGAACGCGGCGAAGGCAAGCCCCACGCTGCCGCGGTGCGCATGTTCGATCTGCTCTGCGAAAAGCACAACATCCGTTTCGAAGAATTTGAGACCGGGTCCGCCACAGCGGCCAAGGGAGACAAGATGAAGATCGTTCTGGCGGAAAAAGTATCCCCTGCAACCCTCGCCGTTTTCGCGGCCGAACCCGGCTGGGAAGTCCTGAGTCATGACCAATTGCCCAACGGCCTCCCCGCTGCCCTGGCCGATGCCGATGCCCTCGTCGTCCGCAGCGCTGTCCAGGTCGACGATGCGCTCATGGAGCACGCCCCCAAACTCCGCGTCATTGGTCGCGCCGGCGTAGGCGTCGACAATATCGATGCCGAGGCCGCCACCCGCCGCGGCGTCGTTGTCATGAACACTCCCGGCGCCAACGCCGTCGCTGTCGCCGAGCTCACCATCGGCCTAATGCTAGCGCTCGCCCGCAGGCTCCCCACCGCCAACACCACCATGCATGCCGGCAGGTGGGAAAAGAAAAGTCTCCAGGGCGCCGAGCTTCGTGGCAAAACCCTCGGCATCGTCGGCCTCGGTCGCGTCGGACTTGAAGTTGCGCGCCGTGCTCGCGGTTTCGGCCTCGAAATCATCGGTAGCGATCCCTTTGTTTCGGTCGCTATCGCACGCGAAAACGGCATCCGCCTGGTTGCTCTTGATGAAGTCATTGCGGGTTCAGACTACATCACCCTCCACGTGGGCCTCACCCCACAAACCGCCGGGGTCATCAACGCGAAGAGTCTAGCCTTGATGAAGAAGGGCGTCCGCATCATCAACTGTGCACGCGGCGAATTGGTCGACGAACCTGCGCTCGTCGCAGCCCTCGAGTCCGGCCACGTTGCCGGGGCGGCACTCGACGTCTTCACCGTCGAACCCCCGAAGGATTCGCCTTACGCTGCGCTCGAAAACGTAATCCTCACCCCGCACATTGCTGGATCGACCGCTGAAGCGCAGGAGGCAGTCGGCATCCAGATCGCCATGCAGGTACGCGAGTATTTAAAGCTCGGTGTCGTGCAGAATGCTGTAAACCTGCCTTCGCTCAGCCATGAAGAGTACGTCCAGCTCGCTCCCTACATCGATCTCGCCGGACGCCTCGGATCTTTCCTGGCGCAAGCCGGCAAAAGCGGCATTGAGGCCATCGATCTCACCTACGGTGGCGCCCTCGCCGACGCCAAAACCGACCTCGTCCGCAACGCCGCCATTGAAGGCCTGCTGCAGGGGTCGGAAAACGTGAACCGCATCAACGCCGCCGCCGTCGCACAGGAGCGCGGCATTCGCGTTCACGAAGAGAAGGAAGAGAGCCATCGCGGTGGCGCGGCCACTCTGCTTACGATTGGACTGCACACGGCGGGCGGCCACAGCCATGCCACAGCAACCGTAATTCACGGCGAGCAGCCCCGCCTCCTCGAATTCGACGGCATCGACATCGAAGCGCCGCTCGAGGGAAATCTCCTCGTCTGCCGCAACCTCGACGTTCCGGGCGTAATCGGAAAGATTGGGACGATTCTCGGCGAGCAGGGCGTCAACATCGCTAACTTCGCGCTCGGCCGCGAACGCACCGGCGAAAAGCCCGTCAAAGCTCTGGCCGTCGTCCAGGTCGACGCCCCGGTTTCCGGCACCGTCCTTGACGCCCTGATGACCATCGAAGCTTTGCTCGAAACCAAGCTGGTTCAACTGCAATGACAAAGCGCAACCTTTACATTGCGCTTTTTTAGACATCAGAAAGGTGTCATCCTGAGGGGAGCAGCTTGGGGTCCCACGAACGCGAAGCGATCGTGGGGTAAGCGAAGCGAAGGACCTGCTTTTGGAATTTCAGCGCCTGCCTACTGCCAAGGTGGGAAAGCAACCAGGTTCGCTAACCCTGTCATCCCATAACGCCGGCATGCCCCAGAAACGAGCGCAAGTAGGCCACCTGCCCCACGTGATACGTCTCGTGCAATGCCATGAAATTGATCGTCCCGCATAGTTTCCCATCCGCGCTTGGCGGTCCCGGTTGCGGCGCCGGAGTATCCAGCAATTCCTCTGAAGCCACCTCCAAAGCCGTGTCGAGCCTGCCGCACGTCTCGTCCCATGCCTCCATCAATGCCTGCGACGTCGGAGCCTCTGGCGAGTCGATACACTTCGTCCCGCGCGCATACAACGGCATCCATGGCGTGGTCCATTTTTGCCCCAGCCGCGCCAGCACCATGGTGCGCGACCACGCGACATGGCCCACAAGCCAGCACAAGTTATTGGTGTGATCGTTGGGGCGTTTACACCAATCTTCTGCATTCAATCCGGCCAAGGACTGCTTCAGAAAACTGGCGTTCAAATTGAAGCTCTGCGAGGCAACGGCAAGTCGCGGTGAAAGGGGCATGATGATTGTCCTCCTGATTGCCCCATCAGGTTACACGCCCGCCTGGCTGTGATGTTATTGCGTTTTTCGCAATATCAGCTTCCGCCGAGACCCAATGCCGTAGCATGCCTCGGCTGGTAGAGGCCCAGTCCTCCGCCGCCCGGTAGCCGAATCGTTGTGGTGATACCCCACCGGGCCTCAACAATCTCGGTGGTTTCCGCGCCCTTCTTCTGAAGGCCTTCCATCGTCGCGCCCAGGTCCTCGCACATCAGGTAAACCACGCCACCCGAGAGTTCGTGATCAGCATGCCGCTCAACAAAATTGCCATCGCCAGGATGAGTCGCGAGTTCTGCCGGCGGAAGCGCAAAGATCAGCCACCCGCCTCCGGCATCGACAGACTGAAAATCGAGCACGTCGCGAAAAAAAGCGCGATCCGCTTCCGGATCGCGACTGTAGAGAAGAAAATGTACGCCGTTAATCATGATGGGCGGGATTTTACCGCTTCTTCGGCAACCCCGCCCATCGAATTCCGCCTACTGCACTGGGCGCGCCCTCCCGTTCTTCATGCTCTCATCGATGATCGACTTGATCTTCCGGTCCGCTTCCTGCGCTATCTTTCCCTGCTGCGCACCAAGTTCTCCCATTTGCGATCCCAGGGCACCCATCTTTCCGCCAAGTTCGCCCATCCTCTCGCCGAATTCACCCTGCTTTTCGCCAATCTGCCCTTGGATTTCCCCAATCCTGGACTGCAGTTCGCCCAGCTTCTCCTGAAGGTCCGCAAACTGATCCTGATTCAGGTTCTTTCCTTGGCTGGCTTTCAGTTTTGCCATTGCCTCGTCAATCCTGGCGATCTCTTTGCTCATGTCTGGAGTCGGAACGCTGGTGGCCTCCTGCTGTTTGCCTAGTTCCTCTTGCTGTTTCCCCAGCACTTCCTGCTTCTTGCCCAGTTCTTCCTGCTGGCGTCCTAGTTCCTCCATCGGCTTGTACATCGCCTCGATCTGCGCGACCGTCGCCGGATCATCCACGAGGTATGCCTTGCCGTCCCGCGTAAACCAGAGGAAATCCTTGCCAGCCGCCTGCTTCCGCGCCTTCTCGATCTCGTCCCGGCGTCCTTCAATCCAGTTCCCCGAAAACGTCATGTGTTCCTTGTCGCCGCCACGTATCACCGCATACGATTCGCCATTGGACGAATAGGAGTAGTGATAGCCGGAATGCTTGCCATTCTCGCTATAGCTAGCGGTTCCGCTTTCACTCGTGGTGCTCTGCCCCACCCCATATCCGCGACCCGCTCCGTAACCCGCGCGCGGCGCGATGAGTGTCATTGTGTGAGCACCCCTGGGGACGACGATAAGTGACGCATTTCCGGGCATGCCCGGGGCCTTCGGCGCGATTAGGGTCAGCGGTCCCTTTGCCAACATTTGTAAGGTACCGGCCGTCGGCGGAGTCGGTGTGATGATGAGAACTCGCGGGGTCGCCGGTGTTGGTGGAATGCCTCCCAGTTCGCCGGCCTGCGCATGCTGAGGCTGAACGTCTACCGGCGCTGCCGGTGCCAACTCACCAACCGGCTCGGGTTGCGACACGCCGCTTACCGGGGCCGCCGGAGCAATCGCCGCTGGAGGAGCAGGAGCAACCACTCCACTTTGCGGCGCCGCAGCCGGGGCAGGTGGCTCCGGCGCCTGCTGTCCAGCGGCCTGCACCCGCACGAGCGCAGTCACCGCGAACAACACAACAGGAACAACCAGTACCGCTGCCAGCGCGCGGCTCGATCCCGCAAACGCCTGGCGGAAAGAAACGTCGTTCAACAGCCGCTCGATGCGGCGCGAGAGGGATCCATTGCGTGCCATGGCAACTCCTATCAGGGTTGGGCGCGGCGCGGCCGCGAATTCAAGCAGGATCTGCGCGTACGATGCACGGTCGGCGGCCTCTTCCAGCCCCGCACGGTCGCTGATCGCTTCAGCCAGATCGGAAAGTTTGCGTTTGAGCCACCAACCCAGCGGACTGAACCAAACCACGGCGGCGTAGACTCCCGCCAGCAGCTGCAGATAAAAGTCCCTCTGCCGTATATGCGAACGCTCATGCGCCAGAACCACGCGCAGCTTCTCGCTATCCCAGGCGGCATAATCCGCCGGCAGCACTATCGCCGAGCAAATCGTGACCGGCGAAGAAACCTCGGTGCTGCAGCGAAGATCGACAGGTGCACCTGAAGCCGTCAGCAACTCACTCGAGATCGCCTTCGCTCTGCGCCACAGTCGAAGCGCTGCAATCAATCCGCAGGCAAGGCGAATAAGGAATATGCCCGCGACGGCAAGATAAACCAGAAGAAGTATTTTCGAAAGAGACAAGGCTGTACGCGGTTGCACCACTGCGGATGGCGCTGCAGATTCGGTCTGCGCCGTCGGCTGAGACATATACTCGACCCGGACCGCATCCGACGATACTGGTTCGGTCGCCGCAGCAGCGCGGTTTCCTATTGGTTCATTGACCGTCGGCTCCGGTTGTTGCTCAATCTGCGACGTGCCTTCGCTCGATGTGACCACCGCTGCTGGCTTCTGCTCGGGCGATGTCTTCGCTTGAATTCTCGCCTGCAATTCCTCAAGAAGCGTCTCCGGATCTGCCGGAAGCACGACGCGCACATTGGCCGGCAAGACGCTCCAGTGCGACACCATGGGCAGCACCAGCGGCATTGCCAGTGCCCCCGCCAGCACCAGTCCCCAAACCGCCTTCTGCGCCAGCACGTTGCGCACTTTCAACACGCCCAGCCCCATCCAAACCGCCAGCGCAAGGAATACGGAACGAAGGGCAGCTTCCACCAGAATTGAGGAGTTCATCTCTTCGCCTCCTGTTTGCTCTCACCCGCTGCAATCGACTTTCCCGCCTGCTTTTGCGCCTCGGCAATCCGCGTCGCCAGCCTCTGAAGCTCGGCGCGATCCAGCACCTGCGAATCCACCATGCCTACCAGCAGGGCCTCCACCGATCCTTCGCAAAACCAGTCCACAATGCGTTTCACCGCGCGCCCCGCAACCTTTTGCCGCGATTCCGCCGGCCGGTAGATAAAGGTGCGGTCCTCGATAGAGTGCGCCAGGTAGCCCTTTTCCTCCAGGCGCCGCAGTACCGTTCGCACGGTTGAGTCTTTCAATGTGCGATCCAGTCCCTCGCGCGCCTGTTCGGCCGTTACCGAGCCAAGCCGCCATACAATCGAAAGAATTTCGCGTTCCAGTTCCCCGAGTTCAGCCGGATCGTGAGTGTTACTCGCCATAGTGTTACAGACTGTAACATATAAAAGTAGTGAGCACGCAAGAAAAAAAATTACGGCAGCTTTCCGTCCCTCCCCTGCGTTTTCCGCCGATTTCATGGGCTGTGCCCGGCCGATCTCAGGCCATTCGGCCTTTGTTCCTATCCCCTCCGGTAGGGTTCGCATCGAACCTTGAGGTCATTTTCGCTGGCGCGATGGAGACAGTTGGATGAACCGATGGAACGCTCGACGCGAAATCTTCACCTCGATGCCTCTCCGATCATTTTTGACTTTCTGTCTCTCCGTTGCATTCACATTCGCATCGATCGGAGCGGTCAATGATCTATTCGACGTCGAGCATTCTGACGCTCGTCGCCTCATCGCCAAGGTCCTGACCTCTGCCGTATTTGCTGTCCTGTGGATTGTGATCCTTCATCGCCGAATGTCCAGATCCCTCTTCATCGCCTTCGCCGCCGTACTCGTCGTTGCCCAGGTTTCATGGCTGATCGCTCTGGCACGAATCTTCCCTCCACTGCAACGCACATTCACATCGGAGGAGTGGCGAACGCAGGTGGACCTGCGCGGCCTTCTGATCATCGGACTGATTCTCTTCAGTTACGGCTGGTTCGGGACTTTCTTCCAGATGGAAGGCAAGCGCTACTTCGCCGCCCATACTGAGATCGAACTAGCTTCTCGAATCCAGCAGCAACTGGTCCCACCCGTGGATTTGAAGGTCGGAAACATCGAGACGTATGGCATCTCCATTCCCAGTGGAACTGTCGGCGGTGATCTTATTGACGTTGCGGATTCCGGTGACTTCGTGTGCGCCTACGTCGCCGATGTCGCGGGCCACGGAGTCGCGGCCGGCGTTTTGATGAGCATGGTCAAGACCGCGGTCCGCATGCACTTCATGGCTAAGCCGCCAACCGGTGAGGGACTGCTTGAGGCAGTAAACAATACACTGGCGCCATTGACTGAGACGTCCGCCTACGCCACGTTTGCGTACTTGCTGATTTCGACGCAGACGCAAGTGACATATTCGGTCGCTGCGCATCCGCCCATCTTCCATTTTCAGCATAGTGGTGGCTTGGCAGTGCGCCACACAGTCGAGAACCTTCCCGTCGCGATGTTCCCCGACACACATTTTGAAACTGCCAGCTTCGACTTTCTCCCAGGAGACATTCTTGCCATCGTCACGGATGGCCTGACTGAGGTCTTCAACGCAAGGAACAAGGAGCTGGGAGAGCCCTATATCGAGCAGGAATTGGCTGGGCTTGCTTCTCTCCCACTCCCTGAAATCGCCGCCGCGATCTTCAAAGCGGCCAGAGCCTTCGGAAAGACCTCAGACGATCAGACTCTGCTCCTGGTCCGCCGAACGGGCGGATAGTCGGAGATCAGCTTTAATTCAACGAGAAAATGGAGACAATTTCTCCCTGCGCTTCAGAAACGGTCTGTGTCATTGAAAAGCGAGCCCTCTGAATATGTTGACCGTGCAACAGCGACAGACCGGATCACATCACACATAAGAAGACTTTTCCATCGCGGCCGACCGGGGATCGCGGCAACAAATTTCAACAGGAAGAAGGGCTAAATCTTATGACATCAGGCATATTGGAAAAAAACGCTACAGTTGAGGATGTCGTTCGCGAGATCTCGCGACTCAAGGCCGTCGTCACGGACGCGGTGGAAGACGGAGTTGAATCGGCCGTCAAGGCGCTCAAGCAGGGTCGTGACGTCGCCGAAGATGCGATCTACGAAGCAAGACGCACCGTGAAACAGAAGCCATTTCAGTCCATGGGCGTTGTCTTCGCCGCCGGAGTCCTCGCCGGAAGCCTCGTGGCCTGGCTCAGCTCGCGTCGGAGTTAACCGCGGTCAATAACTTCAACACGCCCACCATGGGGAGATCTACGCGTAAACGCCGCACGTGAAAACGCCGAGGCCAAGCCTCGGCGTTTTTCACGTGCGTATGTCTCTACGCCCGGCTCATGTAAGCGCCCTCGCTCGTGTCGACGCGGATCTTCTCGCCCTCATTGATAAAAGGCGGCACCTGCACAACCAGACCGGTCTCGGTTTTGGCCGGCTTGGTCACGGACGACGCGGTAGCCGACTTCAACCCTGGTTCGGTCTCCACCACGGTAAGCTCCACGAACGAAGGCAGTTCGATACCCACCGCTTGTCCATCGTGGTAGCTGACCTTAATCTGCAGGTTCGGCGTCAGGTATTCCACCGCATCGCCCAGGGTTGAACCCTTCAGCACGGTCTGCTCGAAGTCCACCGGATTCATGAAGTAGTAGTCGTCGCCGTCGGCATACAGAAACTCCATCGAAATCTCATCCACCACGACCTTCTCGATGGCGTCGCCGGAACGGAAACGGTGTTCGAACATGGCGCCCGACTTGAGATTGCGAAGTTTTGCCTGGATAAAGGCGCGCAGGTTGCCCGGAGTACGATGTTCCACCTTGAACACGAGGTGGAGAATGTCGTTGTGCTTGATGATCATGCCCGGACGCATTTGGGTGGCGGGAATCGCCATAAACTTGAAACTCCTTGCTTTACGTGAAAAATTCGGCCTTGGCCCAATCTTCATTGTAACTTAGGGCCTATACACGCATCCTCAGCGCGCCGGTGCCGCTATTGCGTCGCATTGTGTTCTGATCGAAGTGAGGGGACACAGCTTGCGCTCATCCGGAATCAATGCGGCGCCCGCTGGCGCGTTGCTGCTGCTATGTTTGCTGGGGGCCCTCGCTTCTCTCCGTTCCGATCTGCTGCCGGGTTCAGTATCGGAAACGAATTCGTCGTCCTTGTTGAAACAGGCCAGCATCCTGGCGGTCTTTGCCATCATCGCCGCAGCAACAGCCATTGTTCGAAGACCAAACTGGCCGCGCGGCCGATCGATCCTTGGAGCGGTATTGATAGGAGCCGGTCTCCTCGCTTTGCCCGCGCTGCTGATCGAACTCGCCAAAGGGCATGTCGACGATTCCACGCGCGTCGCCCTCTTCTCCCTCGTTCCGGTCTTTGCAGTCGTGCTGGAGCCGTATCTCGGTCCTGCTTTACAATCGCCCCAGCGTGGCGTTCTGGCAGCTGCGTTGGCGGCCGTCGCCGGAACGTTGCTCATCTTTCCAATGGAACTGCCTCGAGCCTCGGCGCCGATCCTCGCGTTCTGCGGCGTCATCATTGCGGTCGCCTCGGTCGCCGCCGCCAACTGCACCGCGGTCAAGATTGCTCAGAGCCACGCGAATCTATCCCAGCCCGGTTTCGCCGCGATCGCGACAGGTTCGGCTGCAATCCTGCTCGCCATTGCGGGTCTGTCGATCGAACCTCGCGCCTGGTCCATCGCACGCATCGATGCCTGGGCCATTCCGGATCTGCTCGCCCTCGGTCTACTTTTCTGGCTGATGCGGCGCATGTCGGCGGTCCGCATGACGACACGTTTTCTCATCGCGCCGCTGGCAGCGAATCTGATCGCCCTCGCGTTTCTGCGGCCCGGAGTTCAAGTGCGCGCCTGGCTGGGTTTGCTGCTCCTGGCACTCGGATCAGGCTGGCTGCTGTTTGCACCCGAAGACGAGCCGGAGAAATTCGGCTCGCCTCTGGGGATCACGTAGGCCGCCTCGAACGCGGATCGAAGACTTCAAGCCCGCGCTTCATACACCAGGTTGAAAGCCGTTTGTGCCGCTCTGCGGAAGCGCGTAAACCCGGCCGTCATCACCACATCGCGAATGCGTTCCTCGCCGGCTTGCGCTCCAAGCGCTGCGCCAACCTCCTGCGCCAGCGAAGCAGGCGTGCATAGCATCGTCGAAGCAGAGTAGTAGATACGGCCCACCGGGTTATGGTTCTGCTCCGGCGAGTCGTTGGCAAATGGTTCGACAATCATCCACGTGCCATCTGGCTTGAGCGACGACAGCACGTGCTTTGCTGCCCCCGTCGGATCGCCCATGTCATGAAGGCAATCGAAAAACGTGACCAGGTCGTAGCCTCCGTTGGTTGGATAGCTTTTCGAACTGGCAACTTCAAAGCTGATTTGGTCCTGCAAACCATCGCGTCCTGCAACGTGACGCGCATATTCAATGGATCCGCTGTGATAGTCATATCCACTGAATTTCGCCTTCGGAAACGCCTTCGCCATCAACATCGTCGATGCTCCATGACCGCATCCGACATCGGCAACAGATCCGCCCTTCGACAGCTTTTCCGCGATGCCCTCAAGCGCCGGAATCCACGAACTGAGCAGGTGCTGTTCATAGTTGGGTCGGAAGAATCGTTCGGTGCCAAAAAACAGATTGGCGTCGTGCTCGTGCCATCCCACGCCGTCGCCAGTGCGGAATGCCTGGGTAATCTTCGGTTCATCCTTGAAGCATGCGGAAACAATGTGAAACGCACCGGGCAGATCAATCGTCGTCAGGGCGATCGCCTGCTCCGCCGGCAACTCGAATTTCTTCGAAGCCGCGTCATACGTTACGTATCCGCTCGCGGCGTTGGCATTGAGCCATTCGCGCACATAGCGTTCTGAGGTCTTGGTCTTCGCAGCAAGTTCCGCCGAGGTCATCGGACCTGCGCCGGCCATGGCCTTGAAGAGTCCTAGTTTGTCTCCGATCACGATGAGCGCTGCATGCATCGCGGCGCCCAGGTCCATCACAGCCTTCCCCATGAAGGCATCCAGTTTGGCGGGATCGAATGCGGGAGTGGCAGTAGCTGTAGCCATTTTCTTTGACCTCCGTAGTTCGCCATACCAGGCGGGAAGAGGCGATCCTACTCCCGGCCAAAAAACAATGTCAAAGACTTTTCGGTCGATGCAGGAGGTCCAAGTTTTCCAGCAAAGCTGCCCTCCCTCACCCACTATTCGGCAAGCGTTTACGTTTGCTTCAGGCGAATCATGCCACCGGCCCAGGCACAGGGAAGCGCCAGCAAAATCAACGCAACGGGATACCAGTGCGCCTGGAATTGAGGCCCGCCATTCCATGTTGCAATGGCCCCTGCCAGGCTCATGATAAAGCCAATCGCGCCACCTGCAAGAGCATGCTTCATGGGACTGTACGGTGCAAGGCGCGCAGTCAGATAGCTGGCCCCTACGCTATATACCGCACGATATGCCGTCGCCAGCATCAGCCGGCCGTCGGGGGCACGCTGATCCCATGCCGGGAATAGATGAATTGCATGCAGCACGAGATCTGTTCCAAACGTCACTGCGACGCCCGCGATGATTCCAGCCAGCACGGCCAGGATACTTCTACCGATTTGCCGCGGAGGGTGAGGGTCGTTCATTCGCTTTCACTTCCGTCTTCGATGGTTGTCGCATCGCGGATCTCTGCGAATTGGATCGGGGACAAGAATTTCGCGATCGTATCGTATCCCATCTAAGCGTTGGAAAGCATCGGAAATCTGCAGCCTCTTCAGCGGGCGCCTCGAGCCATATCGAAGTTCGTGCAACGTGACTTGAGAGTCTGTTTAATTTGTTGCGGTGGGCCGTGATCCGCTACGATGGCAGCGATTCGATCGCGGAAGATCAACCGCTCTGGAGTTTCAGATGAATTGCCGCACTTTGCGCTTTTGTTTCGTTTCACTCCTGTCCTCGCTCCTGTTCCTTCCCTGCACGCACGCGCAGACCGCACCCACTTCGCCGGTGACATCGGCTTCCAAAAGCACTTCTCAGGTGGACCAGCGTGTACAGGATCTGCTCAAGCGCATGACCCTCGAAGAAAAGGCGACCATGCTCTCCGGCTCTGGCTGGATGGAGTCGGCGCCCATCCCGCGCCTCGGCATTCCCGCAATCAAAATGGCCGATGGCCCCCTGGGCGTGCGCAACTGGACGGGCAGTTCGGCGATCACCAATTCCTCAGCGAATCCGGTCAGAGTCGAGACAACATCCTTCCCCTCCGGCGTCGCCATGGCATCCACGTGGGACACCGCCCTCGTGCAGCGCGAAGGTCAGGCCATTGCGCAGGAAGTAAAAGCGCTGGGCCGCGACATGATCCTCGGTCCAACTGTAAATATCAATCGCGTTCCCCTCTGGGGCCGCAACTTCGAAGGCTACGGCGAAGACCCCTACCTCTCTGGCCAACTCGGCGTCGCCTACATCCGTGGCGTCCAGGGTGAGGGAGTGATTCCATCCGTAAAACACTTCGCCGCCAACAACGAGGAGTTCGAGCGCCATCGCCTCGACGAGAAAATCGACGAACGCACACTCCACGAAATCTATCTTCCCGCCTTTAAAGCTGCCGTGCAGCAAGCCGACGTGTGGACCGTCATGTCCGCCTATGAAAAGGTCAACGGCGAATACTGCGCCGAGAATCCCTACCTCCTCACCGATGTCCTCAAGAAGGAATTCGGCTTCAAGGGATTCGTAGTTTCCGACTGGGGCAGCACCTATTCAACCGCGCCAACCGTGAACGCCGGCATGGATCTCGAGATGCCCGGTGGACCGCCGGCCAAGGCCATGTTGTCGAGCCCGCGAACGATCATGAGCGGCAACAGCGGTGTTTGGCTGGAAACCGACAAGGTGCTGGCCGATGTGAAGGCCGGCAAAATCACCGAATCAACGATCGACGACAACGTCAGCCGCATCCTGCGCGTAATCATGCTCAGCGGCATCATGGATAACCCGCACGCCGCATCGGGCGAGGTCGACACTCCCGCACAGCAGCAGATAGTCCGCGAAGGCGAAACCGAAGGCATCGTCCTTCTCAAAAATCAAAGCAACCTGCTTCCGCTCGATCCCTCGAAAATCCATTCAATCGCTGTGATCGGCCCCAACGCGCTCGTCGCGCGCACCGGTGGCGGAGGCAGTTCGCTCGTCCGGCCAAAATATGCAATCTCGCCGCTCCAGGGAATCCAGAAGCGCGCTGGCGCCGGAATCCAGATCACCTCTGCCCTCGGTGTCGGCATGGAGGGCGAAGACCCCGCGCACGATACGCCGGAATCTCGGGAGAATGATTTGAAAGCAGCGTCGGATGCGGCCGCGAAAGCCGACGTAGCCATCGTCGTAGTCGGACGCTACAACAAACTCGAGTCCGAAGGCTTTGACGTGAAGACGATGGACCTGCCCGCAGGTCAGGACGAGTTGATTGCTGCTGTCGAAAAGGCTAATCCCCACACCATCGTCGTTCTCAACACTGGAGATCCAGTAACGATGACGAAGTGGATCGACACCACGCCCGCACTGCTCGACATGTGGTACGGCGGAGAGGAAGGTGGCAACGCGCTCGCGTCCATCCTCTTCGGCGATGCCAACCCCTCCGGCAAACTACCCGTTTCGCTCCCTAAGAAATTCGAAGACTCCCCGGCGGCAAAAACCTATCCCGGCCAGAACCTCCACACCGATTACTCAGAAGGCATCTACGTCGGCTATCGCTACTACGACACCAAAAACGTAGAGCCGCAATTCCCCTTCGGCTTCGGCCTCAGCTACACCACCTTCGCGTACAGCGATCTGAAGGTGGTCCGCGGAAAGTCAGAGGGCACGCTTGTAAGCCTGAAGGTAAAGAACAGCGGTTCTCGCCAGGGTGCCGAAGTTGCCCAGCTATACGTCCACGACGGCCACTCAACGATCGACCGTCCGGTCCACGAACTCAAGGCGTTTCAGCGTGTGGAGCTAGCGCCTGGCGAATCCAAGACATTGCAGTTCGCGCTCGATCGATCTGCATTCGAATACTGGAGCCCGCAAACCAAACAGTGGACCCTCGATCCCGGCTCCTTCGAAATCCAGGTCGGCGCCTCATCCCGCGACATCCGGCTTAAAGCGCCCGTTGAAATAGGCCGCTGATAAACTCGGAGCAGATGCCCCGCCAAGTCCACTACAACGCGGCAGATAACATTGCCCCCGAAACGGCAAAGGATCCGTTTTTGAGACCCGCGTTTTCCGCGAGCAACCGCATCGCGCGCCTCGCCTGGAATATCTGCTGGGCCCTGTTCTATCGCCTCTCGCCTCGCCCCTTTCACGGATGGCGCTCGATGCTGTTACGCCTCTTCGGCGCAAAGATGGGCCCGCACTGCCACTTCTATCCAAGCTCGCGCGTATGGGCGCCCTGGAACCTGGTCTGCGCCGATCAGGTCACCGCCGGCGATGGTGCTGAAATCTACAACCCCGCGCCTGTCCGTCTCGGCTCCCATGCGATCCTTTCGCAGAACTCCTACCTCTGCGGCGCAACCCATGACTTCGACGATCCCGCCTTTCCGCTCCTCGCCTACACCATGGAAGTCGGCGCCTATGCATGGGTGTGCGCGCGCGCCTGCGTCGCTCCCGGCGTCAACGTAGGCGAAGGCGCGGTCCTTGGTCTCGCCTCCGTCGCCACGCGCGACCTCGAACCCTGGACCGTCTACGCTGGCTCTCCCGCCCTAAAAGTGAAACAGCGCAATCGCATCATAATTTCGTAGGTGTCATTCTGAGTGAAAGGGGCCCCAATTTCAGTTTGGGGGTGGTGAGCGAAGAATCTGCTTCTGCTTTTCGGCCCCCGTCAATGCCCCCCTCTTTAGCACCCCGACCCCAACGGCCCCCAAAAAACAAATCCCGCCGAGGCCAATCCTCGACGGGAATATCAAACCCACTGACGCTCTATTGCGGCGGCGCGTAAGGCTCAACACGCAACATGTTCGACAGGATGCCCCGCTCTTCCGGGCTGAACTGCCCCTGATAGCGGCTCGAGTTCAGCACGATCGATCGCTGATCCGGTGGAACTGCTTTCAAATCGCGAAACGCATTGCGCATCATCGTCTGACGATCCTGCGGCAAGCCGTTCCAGCGCCGCGCCGATGCCGCAACCTGGGCGCGATCTTCAGGCGAGAGCCGTTCCAGGTTCTCAGCACGTGCAAGCGTTCGCTCCCGCCGCGCGTCGGGCATCCGGTTCACCCGATTCAACTGGTTCATCAAGCGCTGCTGTTCGCCCTGCGGAAGCCGGCGAAAACTCGGGTCGCTCCGCAGCATCTGCTGCTGTTGCGGCTCCGGAACATTGCGATGTGTGTTCAGCCACGCGCCAAGATGTCCCGGCGGCGCGTAAAGCTGCAGCGCCGTTCCGGGATATGTCTGCCGCCCATTTACCGGAGCGTTGTAATTCGAATTTGGATAAGCACCGCGAGCGCCCGCCTGCGGTGGTGCATACGGGTTCTGTATCGGGCGCTGCCCCTGAACTCCGGATCCACGATACGGCTGATACGGTTGCGGCGCGCGATTCTGCGGCGTTCTGTTTGGATACTGTTGCGCAGGACGGCCCTGGTTCTGCTGGCGCGGTGATTGTGGATGCGTGTATGTCGGGCGACTCTGCTGCCGTGGCGTAGAGTAGCTCGGAGCCGGACGCGCCGTATTTTGGCGCTCTGCAACCAAGGCCGCAGGGGGCAGGCAAAGGGCTGCCAGTGCGACGGCGGTCAGAACCGTCCGGCGCGTCTGCTTTGCAACGCTTTTGCTCCGTTCCCCATTCATTCTCTTGGCCCCGCCGTTCAAAAAAATCTCTTGCACTTTCTTCAACTATTGCGCTTGCGGATCATCCGAATTCGGATCGTCCGAAATCGCGTCATTCGGGTTGTCGGAGATCGCCTCCAGCTGATCCAGCACCTGCGAATTGCTGTCCAGGGTCTGCAGATCGTGCACCACGGCTGCGTCCGCATCCGGTTTCGGCTGTGGCTGCTCAATGTTGGTTACGCCCAGATACGTGCCGCCGCCGATCAGCAGCATCACCGTCAACGCCATCGCCGCCAGCGGACGAGCATGCATCTGAGGACCGTAAGCAAAGCGGGCGCGGATGCGCTGGAACCATGACTGCCGCGGAGCTTCGCGTTCCTCGCGCATCCGTGCGCCCAGCCGCGTCATGAAGTAGGGACTGGGCTCAGGCGTCGTCCAGGCATCCATCAGATCCATCGTGGCCCGCAGCCCCTCCAGCTCCCGGCGGCAGCTCTCACACTCCGCAACATGAGTCTTCACCTTGGCAGGCGCCGCTTCCGGATCGAGCAGCATCTCTGCCAGCTTCTCTTCCATCGCGGTGCATTTGTTCATCGATTCCATCGCTACCACCCCACTCCCCGCCGGTGTCCCCGGCTTTCAATCCCTACACGAAGTCTTTTAACTTATCCCGCAGTGTCTGATACGCCCTGAAAAGCAGCGACTTCGTCGCCGACTCGCTCAGTTTTAATACATCGCCGATCTGCCGATAATCCATCCCTTGATACTTGTGCATTAACACCGCCATGCGCTGGCGTTCCGGCAAAGCCATTACATGCGCCCGGATCGCCGCCATGCGCTCATCCCGCAAAATACTCTGCTCCACCGAGGGAGCGTCATCTGCCACATCCGGCGTCGTCCCCGACTCCTCGTCCGGCGCGTCCAGATAAATCGTCGACGCCGACCGCTCGTGCCGTGTATCGCGTGCGTGGTTTACCGCAAGATTCGTTGCAATCCGATAAAGCCACGTGGTGAACTTCGCTTCGGCCCTGTAGCTTTCACGCGAACGATACACGCGCAGAAACACTTCCTGCGCTAATTCCTCGGCAACCGCCTGGTTATGCACCATCCGAAACAGAAAATTGTTCATTGCCCGGTGATACTTGCCCACCAGGTAGTTGAAACCTGCCTCGTCGCCTGCCGCCACCCGCAGCATTACGGCTGCATCACTCGACTCGTCCTGGGCGTAATTGACGGGCCGTTGCGGTTCGGGCGGATTCAGAGCCGTGCCCCGTCCCAGTGCCGGATTGTCCAGTACCAGGGTTGCCATATCTTCAGGAACCCCGTCCGTATCGGAAGGTTGCGCAAATTCGTCAGTTTCCGGCTCTGATTTTGCATTGTTTAACGGTTTTCGACCCCCCGAGCGCTGGTCGGCCTGCTGGCTGCCTTCTCGCCCTTTCCGGCCGGAATCCACGCCAAACCGTTGCCCGGCCTCGTCCTCGTCCGACTGGCTCGACATAGCCGCCCTGGAACCACCCCAAACTGGAGTCCCATCGGCCGATGCAAGCTCGAAGCGGGGCGTGCCCAAAGTTCCGCCAAAGGGGACGGGGAAAGCCGGCGGCTCGTCCCCGGGAGCAGACTTGCGAACCTCTCGGATTGAGCGTACTCGCCAGCGCATCAGTAACTTGGAGCGAATTCACACGGCTCCGGGTTGGCAGAGCGCCCAGGTTGGCCGTCGAGTGTCGCTGGTGATACTCTACCGTACAGGGAGCCCCTCTGGCGCGCCTCGCGCCGATCCGCGGCACCCCTCCAGCCCGGGCGCTTAACTCAGCGGTAGAGTGCCACCTTCACACGGTGGAAGTCGCAGGTTCGAATCCTGCAGCGCCCACCATCGGCTTCCCGATCCCAACGTAGTCTCAGAGCACCCGAAAACTGGGTCGAGGCCGCGTTTGACGACAGTCAGCAGAATGCCTAAGCCGCCGCCTCCACCCGCTTGAGCCCGGCTGACCCCATCCACTCCTGCAGGTTGAACGCCAGAATAAACAGAAACGAAACGTACAGCATGCTCAGGTCGCGAAACTCTCCCGGCTGGCAGAACAGCAGAAAAAGCGGAATGTTGATCACAGCCGCGATCTGCGCGTGGCCCTTGAGCCGGAGAGGCAGAAAACGCCACCCTCTCCAGACTGTCCAAATCAGCAGAACCGTCGGAATCGGAGCGCTCAGCGCAGGAAACATCAGGTCATACGTCCTGTCCACCCACGTGTCCAACTGGAACGGATGCAGATAAAAACTCATCTGATCCTTCAAATGCCACTCAACCGTTCCACCCGGATTGTGCGCGAAATGAAGACGGATCGGCAGGTAGACCGCTGCACATACTGCCACTAGAACACCCACTCCAATCAGCGAGTTCATCCGCGAATGCCGCTGCCGGAAAAGCGGATACAGCGTAAACATGAAGAGCAGGAACGATTCCTTGTTCCAGGTTCCCAGCGCGGCGATAGGGATGACCCACCACCAGTCGAGTTTCAGCGCAATCCAGACGGCCACCGCCATAAAGCACAATTCCGGATAGTCGCAGAAGTATCCGCCCTTCACCCCGAACAGCGGAAACAGGAGCATGAACACAACCGCCGCAAACACTGCCAACGGCTCCGCAAGATTCGCAGCGGTACAAACCTTGTACAAGGCCACGGCTGCAAACAACGCGAACAGATACGTCGCAATATAGAAAATCAAATATTGTGCGGGGTATGCCTTTGAAGTCAGGTTGAACGCAACACTAATCCGATCCTTCGCCCTTTGCGGCACCCTGCGCGATATCGCGTCAACCGGCAGCACCCGGGTAAGCGAATTGGCAAGGTCGGGAATCATCTGCCGATAGATGTACGGACGGTGGGCAGTGCCATCGATCATGCGATCGAACTCAGCGATCAAGTCGGTCCCGCGCGCGCCCTGTTCGCGAAAATGCCACTTCTGGTAGAACGCACTGAACGACGCAGCCGAAACCACGATCAGCAAAACCAGCAGGCACATGCGATGAAAAAGCCGCGCGCTGCGCGTCTCGCCATGCCCCGAAGGCGAACGCCTCAACTGCGCATTTGTCGCTTCATCATGAGACGAAACATGTACACGTAGAGCCGGCGAGGTTGGTTCAGAAGTTGGAGTGGGGTTCATCAGGAAACTCGTCTCGATTATAGCCGAGGCCGCTTTCCCAATCGCGATAGCAACCAAGCGCACGAAGTATGATGACTCCCATGCCAACCAAACTCCGCTGGGGCGTCCTCAGCACCGCCAACATCGGAATCAAGAAAGTTCTGCCGGCCATGCAGCTCGGCCGTTCCACCAGCGTCGATGCCATCGCCTCCCGCGACCTGTCCCGTGCCCAGAAGACAGCCTCCGCGCTCGGTATTCCCAAGGCATACGGTTCCTATGAGGAGTTGCTGGCCGACCCGGAAATCGATGCCATCTACAATCCCCTGCCCAACCAGATGCACGTTCCCTGGACCATCAAGGCCGCCGAAGCGGGCAAGCATGTCTTGTGCGAAAAACCAATCAGCCTCACCGTCGCCGAAGCCAAAACCCTGCTTGCGGTCCGCGCCCGCACCGGCGTCAAAATCGGCGAAGCCTTCATGATCCGCAGCTACACCCAATGGCTGCGCGTTGGCGAACTGTTGCGCTCAGGCCGCATCGGCCAGTTGCGATCTGTCGTTGGATTTTTCAGCTACTTCAACAACGATCCTTCCAACATCCGCAACCATGTTGAAAGCGGCGGCGGTGCGCTGCTCGATATAGGCTGCTACTGCATTCAGGCCGCACGCTACGGGTTCGGAGCCGAACCCAAACGCGTTATCGGCCTCATCGATCGCGATCCAAAGATGAAGATCGACCGCCTCACCTCCGCCATGCTCGACTTCGAAGCTGGCCAGGCGATCTTCACCTGCAGCACCCAGCTCGTCCCGTATCAGAAGGTCCAGTTCTTCGGCACCACCGGACGCATAGAAATCGAAATCCCCTTCAACGCCCCCAAAGACCGACCCACCCGCATCCTCATCGACGAATCCGGCGAACTCTTCGGCAGCGGCATCAAGGTCGAAGAATTCCCCACCGCCGACCAGTACACCATGCAGGGCGATGCTTTCTCCCGCGCCGTCCTTGAAGGCGGCGAAGTGCCCATCCCATTAGAAGAAGCCATCGCCAATATGGCCGTAATCGAAGCCATCTTCCAATCCGCCCAAACCGGCCAGTGGGAAACACCCCTGCAGTAAGCCCTTGCGGTGTCATTCGGAGCGAACGGGGCCCCGAACGTACTTCAGTTCGGAGGTGGTGAGCGAAGAATCTGCTTTCCATCCATTTCCGCCAAGGCTCCCTCCGCATTCAGTTTTCCTGGATGTGTGCTAGATCACACTTTGGCCCTATACGAGCGGGTTACACTGCCCCTTTGGAGTTCTGAGCCCCCCATGCCCGTCGACGAAGACCCGACAACTCCGAGTTACACTCGCGGACCCGACCTTCCGCTCCTCGACCTCTCCATCGGCGCGCTCCTCCACCGCACCGCAAGCCGCTTTCCCGACCGCCTCGCCGTCGCCTCGCGCCACCAGTCCGCGCGCATGACCTGGGCCGAACTAAGCGATGCCGCCGATCGCGTGGCACGCGGCCTTTGGTCGCTCGGCATACGCCGCGGCGACCGCGTCGGCATCTGGTCCACCAACTGCGTCGAGTGGGTAATGCTGCACATGGGCTGTGCACGTGCAGGTGCGGCCCTGGTCAATGTAAACCCCGCGTATCGCTCCCATGAGCTCCAATACACGCTGACCCGCTCGCGGATGAAGGCTCTGTTTCTCTGGCACAAAGACAAGCATGCTGACTACGAAGAGATTCTCAACCGCGCCTGCCACGACCTGAAGCTGGACCTCGAACACACCATCTACTTCGACTCCCCTCTCTGGCCCGCGCTCCTCGAGTCTGCCGGGCAACTGCCCGATCAAGTATCAGTAGATGACATCGCCAATATCCAGTACACCAGCGGAACCACAGGCCTCCCGAAAGGCGTAATGCTCACCCACCACAACGTGGTGAACAACGGCCAGTTTCTCGCCCACGGCTTTCACTACACTGAGCAGGACAAGATCGTCGTGCCCGTGCCGCTCTTCCACTGCTACGGCTGCGTCATCGGGACAATGACTGCATTAAACTCCGGCGCAGCCCTCATCTTTCCCAACTGGACCTTCGACGCACGCGCCACCCTGCAAGCAATTCACGATGAGCGTGCGACGTCGGTCTACGGCGTACCGGCAATGTATGTCGCCGAATTCGGCATACCCGAATTCTCCACTTTCGACTTCACCAGCCTGCGCACCGGCATGATGAGCGGCGCTCCGTGCCCCGTCGAATTGATGAAGCGCGTGCTCAACGAAATGCACATTGGTGAGTTGGTCATCGCCTACGGTCAGACCGAAACCTCGCCGGTAGTCACCATGAGCGACGCCGGCGATACGTTGGAAATCCGCGTCAACACCGTGGGCCGCGCGATGCCGCAAACTGAAATACAGGTCGTCTCACCCACCGATGGCGCCCGCCTCCCCATGACAATACAGGGCGAAATCTGCGTGCGCGGCTACGCTGTGATGAAAGGCTACGACGGAGATCCCGTCGGCACCGCGGACGTGGTCAAGCCCGACGGCTGGCTGCACACCGGAGACCTTGGCGTCATGCGCGAAGATGGATGCCTGCATATCACCGGCCGCTCGCGCGACGTCATCATCCGAGGCGGCGAGAACATCTATCCCCGCGAGGTCGAGGAATTTCTTTACACGCATCCCAAGGTCGGCGAGGTGCAGGTCGTCGGCATCCCCAATGAACGCCTCGGCGAGATTGTGATGGCATGGGTCCGTCTCCGGCCCGGAATGGAAGCCACCGAATCCGAGATTCGTGAATGGTGCAAAGCGCAAATCGCGTATTACAAAATTCCTGAGCACGTCCGCTTCGTCGACGATTTTCCCGCAACGCTCTCCGGCAAAATCCAGAAATACAAGATCCGCGAATTCGAAATCGAAGCACGCGGCCTGCAATCCATCGCAAAGACAGCTACCGCTTAGTCCCAGAGCTCAAACCAAAGTACGCCTCACGCCGCACTCGCAACTACTGCTGTGCGGGTCACAGTAACGACAGTGATGTCGTCCTCCTGCCCGAAGCGCTTCGCAGTCTCGACAATCTCTGCCGCGGACTTCATCGAAATCTCTTGTGCGCGTTCGAATCCGAACAACTCGCCGTCCGGCCTCTGCGCTTCAATCACTCCGTCCGAGTAAAACGTAAGACGGCTGCCGCCATCCATCTGGAACTCGACGGTCTCGTACCGCGCCGCACTCGCAACCCCCAGAGGCAACGCCCCGGGAAGTTCCATTTCTTTCCCATCGAGATACGGCGAAAGATGGCCGGCGTTTGCAATCGTCACGCGTCCATCGGGAGCGATGAAAGCCGCAAGCGCAGTCGAGAATGCCCCGCCTGACCGGCCAACCAGGCGCTCGTTCAGATTAGCGAGAATTTCTGCAGGTCCGCTTGTGTATTCAACCACGGCGCGAACCGCGCCCACCAGCACCGAAACCAGCATCGCTGCAGGCAATCCCTTGCCTGCGACGTCTCCAACAACGATCAGGATCCCGCCTCCTCCGATGGGCAGGATCTGGAAAAAATCGCCGCCGACCTGCTGTGCCGGCTCGTAGACAGATTCAACCGCGAAGCCGGGAACTCCGCCCGTCTGCTCGGGAACAAGAACTCGCTGCACTTCCTGTGCCGCGGCCAGTTCACCCTCGAGCTGCGCCTGCCGCCTGCTCATGGTACTGGAGCGTTGCAGCATGATGATCGCCAGAGAGACGACCGACAAGACTCCCGACATGCTGTTCAGCGATACGAAGAATGGACCGACAGGGTGACGGTTAATCAGGTTCAAGCCTCGAAGTGAAAACTGCCTCCAGGAGGGAAACTGAAACAGCATCTGCATCGCGACCAGGGCATAGATGTATAGGCTGAACAGGATCACGGGGATGAGCAGGATCCCCGCCTCGCGATTTCCCCGGCGCCAATGGACCACAAGCACAATCGGGATGACAACGGAAAGAAAGATCACGAACGGAAGATTGGTGACGGTCTGAAGTGGCAATGACAAGTCTATGAACCAGCCATGAAGCCCTCCGATGAAATAGAGAACACCAATCACAATGAGAGACGTCCGCCACCGCCAGCCAGTCCGCAAGTGAACGAATGAAAAGTAGAGCGATGCCCAGATGTAGGGCGATACGAGACGAGTTGCATCCGAGAACAACACCCATCCGATTGGAATGTTATGAAGCTGGCTGATCACAAGCGTCGGAATCAGAACGAGTCCCATCATTCCAACAGCAAAGATCCAGAGATACTCGGTTTGTCGCCGTTGCGCGGCGAAAAGCACCAGGGCAACAAAGCCAAGACAGACTCCAAGACCATCGCTAATCCAGCCGAAGGTGTTCTCACCGATGATTGATAGCCAGTCGTAACGATAAAGGGTCTTCTCTTGCCCAAGAGTGAGATTGCCGGAGTACAAACCCGGGTCCTGACCCACATTCCATTCAAGTGCCGATATGTGGACGCGGAGGGCAATCACAATAGCCCCCGACGCCAGCACGCGATCGGGAATGTGCGCCAGCAGTCTTGCGTCGGAGGTGTACGGCACAAAGGGCACCACTTGTCCCGATCGGATCAGCCGCTCCCCGTTGACATAAATCTCAAACGCACGCGAGAGCTTAATCTCGCTGAGGGCGAGGCCGGTCTGCGTGGGGTCGACTTTGACGTGGAGCCGATACCAGACCACATCCGGATGATGCGGAAACAAAGATTCGATTAAGCCGGATGGATCAAATAGCGTCCAATGGGAATCATCGAAGTCCGGAGACGCGTAGGCCGGGTTATCACCCGCCTGTACCAGCCACTTCATCGCCAGATTCGCCGGTTCGCGAAGATGGGTGGCATCGAAGGTCTGCGCCCGAACCGGATGCGCGAACAGGACGAACAGCGCCAGGGGAAGGGCAAACGCGAGATGCCGGAGCGTGCGCTTTGCGGATCGGCAAACCATAGGGCAGATTGGACCTCGTGCAGGTTCCAGTACAACCTACCATTCCACTCCGGTGTGCGAGAAAGCTGAACTGTACGACGACTCCAGCAAACCACGTTGATGGGTGCCCCCGGTCCCTCGCTTTTGGGGACCGGGGAAGGACGCAGGGAATCGAACAGAGGCAGCTCTTTGTTACCCCGTCTCCGGTGCCCCCGGTCCCTCGCTTTTGGGGACCGGGGAAGGACCCAGGGAGTCGAACGGGGGCGGCGCCTTGTTAGCGAGTTTCTCCGGTCCGAAGAATAGCCTGGGTTTGCTTGTTGTACCGCCCAGTCAGAGCATTCCACCGCACGATCGCCAGTTCTTTCAGCATCTGCAACCCGTCCCGTAGATAGCTCATCCGCGACCGCTCGTCATGCGCCCAACTCACCGGAACCTCGACCACACGGAATCCCCGTTTGATGGCGATAAATAAAATCTCGGGGTCGAACCCCCACCGCTCAATGGTCTGTAACTGGAAAACTGTCTGCGCTGTCGATCGCGTAAATGCCTTGAATCCGCACTGCGTATCGGCAAACGGCAACTGCATCACCATGCGGCAAACCGCGTTGAAACAGCGACCGAAAAATTGCCGGTAAAGCGGCTGGCGATGGGTCTGGCGGCCGCTCTCCAGCCAGCGCGAACCAATGGCAATATCGGCGCCATTGCCGATAGCTGTGAACAGCCGGCCGGCCTCCTCCATCGGCGCCGAGAGATCGGCATCGGTAAACATGATAATGTCGCCCTGCGCGTTCAAAACTCCCGCCCGCACACTGTAGCCTTTGCCGTGATTTCCGGGGTTTTCCAGCAGCCGGACCTCCGGAGCGCTCACAGCAAAATTCCGCACCAGTTGCGCGGTCGAGTCGGTCGAACCGTCATTCACCACGATCACTTCAGCGTCCCAACCGTTCGCGCGGATTGCAGCCACGACCGACTCAAGCGTCGCCGGAATTCGGGCGCTCTCGTTGTATGCCGGAATGACAACGCTGTATTTGGGAAATTCCACGGGCGTCTTGCTCCTTCCCTCTGGATGACTCGACAGCAGGGGAAGACTCAGGACATGATAACCCGTGGCGTCCGCCCCTGGGGACTCTTCCCGCGGGAAACGTCTACTACACCCTCCCGGTCCATGGTCAAGAAAGGCCTATTCCACAGAAGAATCGGTTTTTTCTTAACTCCATGTCGCGAATGCGTTTATCCTGTGGTACGGAGGCCAGAGGACATGACGAAGGCAGATCTGGTGGAAAAGGTCACCCGCTTGGGCGACCTCACGCGCCGCGATGGCGAGGTCATCGTGGAAACGGTTTTTGATTCGGTGATCTCTGCATTGCAGAGCGGTGACAAGATCGAAATCCGCGGATTTGGTTCCTTCCGCATTCGCCAGCGCAATCCCCGCATTGGCCGCAACCCCAAGACTGGAGAGCGTGTGGAAGTCCCCGCCAAGCGCGTTCCCTACTTCAAACCCTCAAAGGAACTGCGCGACCTCGTCAACCCAGGCGAAGCCGCTCGCGCATCTTCGTAGTCTGCATTTCATCGAGCGAAGCCGATTCTCCACGCTGAGAACGGCCGATCGTCCTCGTCCGCGTTTAGATTCTTCGCAACATCTCCAATCAAAGCTGCGGCCCCATCGGGCCGCAGCTTTTCCGCGTTCATGTCATTTTAGGAAAAGGCTTCGCATCGGCGAAATCACAACTCAAGATTCATTCGACTGAATCGCAGATCAAGTCCTTCCCTACCAGGGGTCAAGGACAGCAACGTGATCGTTGTGGCTGATGAAGACGCGCTTGAAGAGCCCCGTTGACAGCAGTCCATCGAACTCCGAGGTGCGGGAATCCTTGAGTCGAACAGGCCGCGTTCCGTCGGACAAACGGACAGCAATGATAAGCGGATTTAGCTAAGCGGCACTGTCTGTGGCCGAAGCCTGCGTCAGCTGCGGTACACGGGTCCCTTTGACTGCCGTGCGCATAGCGCCAGTGTCTTCGAGACAGAGGCGGTTGTGCGCGTTGTCGATAAGCACATCAAAGTGCTCAAGAAAATCTTCGCCGAGGATTCCCTGAATTTGAAGATCGGCAGATTTGAGCTTCTGCAGGTCGTACACCAGCACCTTCTGGTTGGAGACAATCTGGGAACCCGCTGCAATCTGGTCAAGTTGCGAAAAGGAGGCAGCCACTTGAAACCCGGCGCCTGCCACGACGGCCGCCCCATGGGTCTCCATATGAAGCTCTCCTGCCAGAGAGACATCGATCATCGTGATCTCGGTGCCTGTATCCAGGAGAAAATTGTAGGGGCCGGACTTGTTCAAGGAAACCGCCACGATCATCTGATACCGGTTCACTAGATGAAGGGGTACACTTGCAACACTTCCCGGGCAATGAGTTTCCGCCGACAGCGGTTCGATAATGGTTGCCGCAAGAACAAAGGGAGCGAACCACTTGAAGGTTGCCATCGCGAGAGCTCCTCAGCCGGTTTGGCTGAAGGAACTCTGGGCGCGTGGTTCTGAACGGTCTTGATGGACTCCGGATCAATTTCGGAGCATGAGGATGAATTTCAGAGGGCGGATCAGGGAGCTTTGTGACGGGGAATAAGTCCATTGTTTTCAAATTCGCTGACGTGGAGGTTCGCGAGCGGGAGTTCTGTCTCGTCAAGGCCGGTGAGGTGCTGCCGGTCGAACCGAAGACATTTCGGGTGCTCTTGTACCTGCTGCGCAATCCTCAGAAGCTGATCGCAAAGGAAGAACTGCTGAATGCGGTGTGGGGCGACGCCGTCGTTACCGATAGCTCGCTGACGCGC
>NZ_DATHHT010000003.1:0-6179 GCF_035317045.1 Occallatibacter sp. | reverse complement strand
CCTGTCGGGCTCGATCACCCTGCGCGATCTCGATACCGATCCGGTTGTCGATCTCGCACTCGGCATGCAGCATCTGGACTTCGCGCAACTGCTGGGTGCATCCGGGCTCGCGGTGCCCGATAGCCTGGGAATGGCGCCCGGCGCAGGCCGTGATCTTGGCTCGGCCACGATCGACGTGCGTGTACGCGGACGCCCGGCGGACCCTGCCTCTCTCTCGGTGAGCCAAAAGATCGACTTCAGGCCGCCACGCCAGATGCCGCCGGCGATCGTGCGCCTGCGCGGCGATTTCATCTTCAGATCCGAAGACGGCCCCGGGCCGCACCGCCCCATCGACGTCTCGCTCGCATCCCCCGACTTCATCGCCCTGCACGACGTTCCGCCGCTGTTCGTGCGCACTCTGCTGCTTGCCGAAGACACAGGCTTTTACGGGCATCGCGGCATCGACCTGCGTGAACTACCCGCCGCGCTGCTCACCAACTGGTCGCGCGGCAGCGCCGCGCGCGGCGCGTCGACCATCACCCAGCAGCTGGCAAAGAACCTGTTCCTGTCGCGCGACAAGCAGCTCGGACGTAAGCTGCAGGAACTGGCGATCACGTTCCTGCTCGAGTCGGCGCTCGGCAAGGACCGTATTCTCGAGATCTACCTGAACATCATCGAATGGGGACCGGACCTGCGTGGCCTGCGGCCCGCGGCCCGCCGCTATTTCGGTCGCGAACCCCGAGAGCTGACGCCGGCCGAGATGGCCTTCCTGGTCGCGATCATCCCCGGGCCGATCAAGTACCAGAGTTCATTCGCGCGCGGCACGCCGGGGCCTGGGCTGCGTTCGCTGATCGACGAGCTGCTGGCCAAGCTGCGGTCGGTGGATGCGATCGGCGAGGAGGAATATCGGCGAGCGCTCGGCGAGCCCATCGTGGTTGCCGGCGGCAGGCCGGCCGGATGATCGGTGGCAAATGGAACCGGGTGGGAGAGGAGCGCCAAAGTCCCCTTCTAGTTCGGTTCTGACGGTATCGCACTCCCGTTGGCGTCATATCGGGACTCAGATTTCCGGCAACACGTCACGTGCCTTGCGAGCACGCGCGAAAGTCTCCTTCGTCCACGCCGGCTTCTCACGATCCGACTTCTGGGAATTAGGTGCATTCAGCGATCAGCAGGGGCAACCAACTCGACCGGCGAGCTAGTGCCTTCGGCCAATTCGCTCCTTCACCAGCTTGGATTGCCCTGCGGTTTGCGGTCATTCGCATACGCCTTGTCGAACAACCAGCAGTTGGTTTTTGCGCGCGAGATTGAAGAAGCCAGTGTGCTAGCTTAGTTGCTGAGGGTACGTTGCAGGATTCGATTCCATATGCGAACGACTTTCCGAAAGGTCGCCTTTAGAGCGATCGTCACTCTACTTGCGCTCGTTAGCGCGGGCTCGCTCGCGACCGCGCTCTATCTGCTGCGCCCTGTTTCGACACCCTCGTTTCGAGACGAGGCGGGCGGTGGGTTACCCCATAGCATCGCTTCAATGGAACGCTGGCCGATCAACGGTATGGACCAGTCCGTCATCCTCAGAGGGCGCGACCGAGGGAATCCGCTGCTGGTGTGGGTCCACGGCGGGCCTGGGACCAGCGAGACCGGAGTGGTCCGACGCTACAACAGCGCGCTCGAAGACCACTTCGTAGTTGTCCTTTGGGATCAGCGCTACGCGGGACGTTCGCTCGATCCGTTCGGGCCGAAGCCGGCAAGACAGACGATAGACGAATACGTGGCGGATCTCGATGTTCTGATCGACGGTCTGCAGCGGCGTTTCGACTGCCGCAAGGTCGTTCTCGTTGCGCATTCATGGGGCACCGTGCCGGGCCTGCTTTACGCAGAGCGTCACCCCGAGAATCTCGCCGCGTATGTCGGCATCGGGCAGGAGGCGAATGCGCTGGAGTCCGAGAGGCGATCCTATGAATTCGTGCTCAATCAAGCGCGCGCACGGCGCGATGTCTTGGCACTTGAGCGCCTCCAGCGAATTGGGCCGCCACCACGGCCGGCCGGTGAGGTATGGACGCCGAGAACCTTGTTGGAAAAATACGGGGGCGCCTTCCATGGCAGTGGAAGTGAACTATCCCTAGCTCTTGCCGGCGTCAGCGCGAGCGAGCTGAACTGGCGTGATGGTGTTGCGTTTCTACTCGCCCACAATTTCAACGCCGCCATTTCTGATGCGGAGGGCAAGGTCGTACTGAACAGTGGTCATTTGCGATTCGACGCGCCGATATTCTTTCTTTCGGGGCGCACAGACCATGTGGTCGATGCGCCATTGACCTTCGACTACCTAAAAAGCATCTCCGCTCCGCAAAAGTCGTTCGTCTGGTTCGAAGATTCCGGCCACTACCCGCCATTCGAGGAGCCGCAGAAGTTCAACGCATGGATGATCGAGAGCGTATTGCCAATCGCGCGGAGTGCATGCGCGGCCTCATAGGATCATTGATTCGCTGGCGGCAAAGCGGTCGGTCATCGAGGACCGCTTGGGGTCCGAATGCCGTCCGATTGAAGCCAGGCATCCGTCAAGACAGACTCTCGATGGCCGTTGTACGATGAATCAATTACAAGTTTCGACGCGAGACCAAAATGGAACTAGATGTGTCGGGCGAGTTCAAAAATCGAACTGACGAAATTCTTCATTACATTTGGGATCCTATTGGTGTTGCAGGTGCCGTTATGGCGCGTGACGAATACTCAGGCTACGTCCCGCAGTTGATGATGTTGCTGATGGCGAACAGCCCTGCGAGTACCGTCGCCGACTATCTCACGGATATCAGAACGAAGCATATGGAGCTTCCGGCCAATCGGAAGGAAGACGAAGCCGCCGTCCAGTTGCTCCTGCAATGGAGAGCAAAGCTTGAAGGGAAGAAGCCACGCATCCTAGGCTAGACGAGCAACCGGAGGGCAGACGTTCCTGGCCGGCGGCTTCGGATCGAGTGGCCAACTGCAGTCACTGACCGGGGGTCTTGATCGTTCGACAGTACTCCGAGAAGGGCTCAAAGCCCGCATCGAGAAGGAGAGCGCCGCGCGACTTGCCAAGCTAGGCGGCACTCAGCCCAAGCTTGAGTCCGTGCCGAGGAGGCGTGCGGCGGCAGCCACATGATTCTCGCCGACACACGACTACTTTCGCGAAGGCCTTCCTGAGCTTGCGGAGAGTCTTCGTCGCAGCATCGTAGTTATGCATCCGTTCGTGGTTGGTGAACTTGCTTGCGGAAACTTCTCGAACCGCGATGCGACACTTGAACTCCTCCAACAACTACGCTCGGTGACAGTGGCCGAACATGATGAGGTCTTGAGCTTCATACGAGCGCGGCAGTTGTACGGTCGTGGGGTCGGTTATGTAGGCTCCCACCTGCTCGCGGCTGCGGCAATTGAGGGATGTCAGTTGTGGACCAGAGACAAGCGACTTCACGCACTGGCCGCCACGCTGGGCGTCGCCGTGAATTAGCGTTGCTCAGTACACCGAAGTAACGGAGCGTAAACCGCCCTCGCACCGCTGTAACTCTACGGATTTCAGAGTGGAGCGGGCGATGGGAATCGAACCCACACGGAACGCGCTTTCGAGCCTTTAAGACAAGCGGTTTGGGGAGAATGCTGACGTTAAGTGTGATTAGCGTGTGAAATTTGGCGGTATGTTGGGCAACGCATGGACAGGTGTGACAACTGCCGTGACTTTTGATGCGCCCGTCGGCATTGCCCGCCGCCGCGCGGTTTACAGACCTATTGCTTGACGTCGGTTTGCCGCATTGGGTAGATTGCCGGCAGTGCGCTGCTTTGGCGCCTCCTGTCCGCGGCAAGGGATCATCCCACAAAGCTAGTACTGCGCGAGAAGACTACCTTCTTTCAGCCTGATTGAGCGGACTACGGCACTGAAATGAAAGGAGGTCTCATGACCACTCAATTGACGCTGCCCGCGCATCCCGACTTAAATCACTTGAAGAAACAGGCCAAGCAGCTGTTGCGCGACGTACGGGCGCAACGGGGCGAGGCGCTTCAAAGCATTCTTGCCTTCCATCCCCGACCGGCTGATTTTGTGAGTTTGCGCGATGCCCAGCTAGCAATTGCGCGAATGTACGGCTTCGTTGATTGGGAACGGTTACGCAATGAGGTAGAGCTGCGGCATCTGCGCGCCAGCACCCTTAAGGAGCGAGCCGAGCGCTTCATCCGCCATGCCTGCCTCAGTTACAACGGCGACGATCAACCCTGGCGGTTTGAACGTGCCGCCGAGTGGCTTCGTCAAATGCCGGAGATATCCGAGGGTGATTTTTACTGTGCGCTGGCGGCCGCCGATCATCGGAGCGTGACAGCCTTTCTGAGCGTTGATCCAGCGCTTGCGCAGCGCAACGGTGGACCGCGTAATTGGCCACCCCTGATGTACGTAACCTACAGTCGCGTCGAGCAAAACAAGCAACACTCATTGGCGGTTGCCAACATGCTGCTCGAATTCGGGGCCTCACCGGACTCGCACTCCACGGATCCCATTGGGTTCACCGCCCTAACTGGCGCTGTCGGTGGAGGAGAACGCGGCCCCATCGCTTGCCCTGAGCATCCTCTTGCGCAGGAGCTGGTCATGCTACTGCTCGATGCCGGCGCCAATCCGAATCAGAGTCAAGCGTTGTACAACACTATGCTCGGTGAGGATTTGGGCAAGTGGCTGCGTTTACTTGTGCAATACGGGCTCAAGGCCGGCGATCGGGCCAATTGGAGCGCCGGTGATGAAGAACCGATTTTTGATTTCCTGCTGTGTCACGAGGTAGCTAACGGCGATCTTGAACTGGTTCGCTTCCTACTCGAGCGTGGCGCCAACCCCAATTCCGTGAGCCGCTACAACCACCATTCCGTCCATGCCGTTGCTCGGTTGACCGGGCGAACCGAGATCGCGGCACTGCTCGAAAAGTTTGACGCACGAGTTGAGCTTCTAAGCGTCGAGGATCGTTTCGCTATTGCACTTCATCAGCAGGACAAAAGTCTGGCCGCGGACATGTTGCGGCAGCATCCGCAGCTGCTACAGAACATCGAGCTGCTCAGCAACTGCGCTATGTCCGATGTAGATACCTGTCTTTGGTTGGTGCAGCAGGGTTACGACATCAATTGTCAGAACCATAGCGGTCAGACAGTGCTACACCGCTACGCCGCGTGGCGGAAGCCAGAGGAAGTCGCGAAGCTGATAGCGCATGGCGCGGATCCGGATGCGAGGGAGAAGAACTGGCATTCGACACCTCTGGGGATCGCCTTACATCACCATCACTGGCCGGTGGTCGATGTCTTGCTGCCGGTCACCCACAATCTCATGGACATGTGCCGCGTGGCCGATGCGGAGCGTGGCGAAGAGCTGCTGGCTCAAGATGCCACCCGGGTATTTGAGCGCACGCCAATGGGTAATACCGCGCTACATGTCGTCAGTCAGGCTAAGCAAGATGATCCCGACTTCGATGCCAGTGTGGCGACCATCGAGATACTGTTGAAATACGGTGCCGATCCGACTGTTCGCAACCATGAAGGCAAGACACCAAGTCAATGGTATCGCCAGCTTGGTATGGATGAAGTGGCAGACTACATGGCGGAGCGCTTTGGCACCGATTGAGCCAAACGAAACGAGGAAATGATCGCGCAAAATCTATGCGCAAGGAGCGTCTTTTTTGTCAAAGACGCTGAGTGCTCGCTGCGCTTCACCCAAAGTCTGCGGACTGGATAGCGGCCGCTCGTGACTGTCGGCAATGGGTCCGATGACGGACCAATGAAGGCATCGAGATCGAACTCGACCGATGGACCGGTCGACGCATTCGATCTAAGGAACGGTCGTAGCCGCCTCGAGACTCTGGGAACTGGGCGATAAGCTAAGTCGCGCCCCGGGACAACGCAGGGACACGCCAGGCAACGAAAAGTGGAGCGGGCGATGGGAATCGAACCCACGGGGAAGGCGCTTCCGGATCTGGAAAACAAGCAGTTTCGTGCGAACGCTGATGCCAAGTGTGATTAGCGTGTGAATTTTCGCGGTATGTGGGGCAACACAGGGATACGTGAGACATCTGTCGTGACTTCTGATGCGCCATGCGGCATTGCCGGACGCCGCGCGGTTTAACATCTCAATCAGACAGCTCTCGACAACGCTTCGGCCATCCGTGTTTGCCAGCCCGGGCCCGTAGCCTTCCAACGCGCCAATGTTTCCG
>NZ_DATHHT010000002.1:0-344401 GCF_035317045.1 Occallatibacter sp. | reverse complement strand
TGTGGCTCGCAACAGCACTTCCTGTAACTTCATCGCCCGCTCCGCTGCGGTCCTCGGATAGATCTCCATGCTCTCGCGCATGGCTCCATCCTCGCCGCCCGAAAAGCGGACATATCACTTGCTAAAAACACCGGACATATTCTGTGCTAACGACACGTCTGTGGGCGAGGTTACCAATTCGCTAATAGAAAAAGACAAATACCATGAGCACAATCGAGACACTCGCCGAACCCTCCAAACCCGCGAAGCAGGCAAAAACGACCCATAAGTCAATGCTGAGAAAACTCTGCGGCTAAGCCCAAGGCAAGTGCTCTAAACTGTCGTTGATTCCAAACGGGAGGGATTGCTTCATCCTCGTCCCTCCGCAGCAGGATGCACGATGCTCCTCGAGTCATTACGCCAACAGGTTTTCGAAGCCAACCAGGAAATCGCCCGTCGCGGTCTCGCCCCGCACACTTTCGGGAACGCCAGCGGCATAAGTCGTCCCGGTATCGACGGATCCGGGGCAAAACCGCTGGTCGTCATCAAGCCCAGCGGCGTGGATTACGCTGCCCTCACTCCCGCCGACCTGGTCATCACCGATCTCGACGGCACAATCGTCGAAGGCCACCTGCGCCCCTCCAGCGATCTCGACACGCATACCCTCCTCTACCGCGAATTTCTGCAGATTGGCGGCATCGTCCACACCCACTCCGAATTCGCCACCTCCTGGGCCCAGGCCTGCCGTCCGATTCCCTGCCTGGGAACCACCCACGCGGATTACTTTCACGGCCCCGTCCCCCTCACCGAACCCCTCACCGCTGAAGAAGTCGCCTCCGGCTATGTCCGCAATACAGGAGTAGTCATCGTCCGCCGCTTCCGGCAAGATGTGCTCGACCCCGTTGCCGTTCCCGGGGTCCTTGTTGCCGGCCACGCCCCTTTCGCTTGGGGAAAGTCACCGGCAGACGCCGTCGAGCATGCCGACGTCCTCGAGTACATCGCCCGGCTCGCCTTTCGCGCCACGCTGCTCAACGCCGCCATCGAACCCATCCCCTCCCACGTCAGCGACCACCATTACCGGCGAAAACATGGCCCGAAGGCGACTTACGGACAGCGATAACACCCCGCGTTCCGATACGCATCGGATCGCACCGTAAGGGACGGTAAAACCAGCCGTTTCCGCGAAGTCCCTGACAGCAAAACGCGATACTGATTTCGGTAGGTCGATTCCTCTCTACGTATCGCACCTATTGTTTTCTGCATTTTTCACAAAAATCCACATCGGACCGGTTGACGTCATGATCGTGGAAACGTCTCTATCTTGCATTTTCTGTTTGATTTGCCGGGATGGTACCAATGGGCGTGGAGCGTGATCCGCATGGCAGCTTGCGTGCTTTCACTCAAGTGAAGCGCGAATCCCACGGTATGGAAGCGAACTTATTCAACAGGTTGCAGGCAACACTGCTGGCCCTGGCGACGGTCGGCCTGGTGGTGCTTGCCGTGTTGAATTTCCGGCAGGAGAGCCGCTTCGAGCAGCCCGACGACGGCGTTTGGTGGGTCGAGGCGCATGGTGGCCTGCAGGCAAGCAAGGTCATTCCCGACGGTGCCGGCCAGCGTGCCGGCATTCACAAGGGTGATCTGCTCACCGCAGTCAATAATGTTGCAGTCGCCCGAGTCTCTGATTTTGAGCGCGAACTTTACCGCACGGGCGCCTACGGTACAGCCAATTACTCCGTCACTCGCGGTGGAGAGCCACTCGATACGCCGGTCGTCGTCTACCCGGGAACGACGGATCGAAGTTCCTATCTCGGCCTCCGCCTGATTGGCCTGATCTATCTTGCTATTGGCATTTACGTCCTCTTTCGACGCTGGACCGCGCCACGCGCTCTTCACTTTTATCTGTTCTGTCTGGCGTCGTTTGCGCTTTACGGCCTCGCCTATACAGGGCAACTGGATACGCTCGATTGGACCGTCTTCTGGGTTGGTGTGATCGCGGGAGCCGTTCAACCTGCGCTATTTTTGCACTTTGCGGTCAGCTTTCCCGAGGAGCGCTTCAAAGGGGCTCTGCGGCACTGGATGTCGCCACTGCTCTATTTGCCCGGAATCGGCCTTTTCAGCCTCTGGCTGATGGCATTCACGCGCTGGCAGGCGACGGGTCTGCTGAAACACCGCCTCGAACAGGCTGGAATCGCCTATGACGCGTCCTTTTACGTGCTCGCCGCGATCCTCTTCTCGGTCAGCTACAGCCGGTCAAATTCGCCCCTGCTGCGGCAGCAGCTGAAATGGCTGTATCGCGGCGCATGGCTGGCGGTCGGTCCGTTTACCGTTCTCAACGCCATTCCCTTCCTGCTCGACATTCGCATGCCAAGCCCGCTCACCAAGCTGGCCGGCTTGTCTCTGGTCTTTCTTCCATTAACTTTCTGCTGGGCGATCATCCGCTACCGACTGATGGATACGGACTTGATCTTCAAGCGCGGCGTGGCCTATACGCTCGCAACCGCGACCCTGGTGGGCGGATACTTTGGTGCCATCGCTCTGAGCACCGTGATGGTTCATCAACGGCTCCCCGATGCCGTAAAGGAGTGGGGTCTCATCGTTGCCATCATCGGCACGGCTGCGATCTTCGACCCTTTGAAGCGCCGCATTCAAGGTTGGGTCGACAAGGCATTTGACCGGCAGAAATACGACTACCGCAAGGCGCTGGTCGAGTTCGGACGCAGCCTCAGTTCCGAAACCGATATCGAGGCGCTGCTCAACTCCATCGTCGAGCGGCTCCCGCGTACCCTTCTTGTTTCGCGCGTCGCAGTCTTTCTCGCACAGCCTTCCGGAGGCATGCGACTTGCCGCATCGCATGGGCTGCTCTCCACCGCCACCGAGCACAAACTGGCCCTCGGCTTCCTCGACTTTGACCGCGCGGCGCTCGATCATTCGCACATCTTTCTCGAGAATGCCCAGCAGGCGCTTCATCTGCCGCCCGAACAACAGCGCTCGGCCTCTTTGCTCGACCTGAACTATTACCTGCCGTGCCGCGTGCAGGACGGCTCGACCACGCGCACCATCGCCGTGATCGGGCTGGGCCGCACCATCGGCGGCGACTTTCTGTCGAGCGAAGACGTGGAATTACTCGAGTCTCTCGCAAGCTACATTGGCATTGCACTGCAAAATGCAAGCCTCTATGCACAGCTTGAAGTGAAGATCAGCGAGTTCGAGCGACTGAAGGAGTTCAACGAAAACATCGTCGAATCGATTAATGTCGGCATTCTCGCTCTCGACCTTGAAGACCGCATCGAGAGCTGGAATGCGCAGATGGAAGCCATGTATGCCGTGAGCCGCGCTGAAGCTCTAGGCCAGAAGCTCGGCGACGTCTTCCCTGACGAATTCGTTTCCGCAATTGAGGGCTTCCGCAACGAGCCCGGTGTGCACCATCTGTACAAGTTTCACCTCACCACCAAGGCCGGCGAACCGCGGACGGTCAACATCGCCATTGCTCCCTTGCTTTCGCGCGACTTCGTGATCGTGGGCCGCATTGTCCTGGTGGACGACATCACCGAGCGCGTGTCGCTCGAAACGCAGCTGGCGCAGGCCGACAAGCTGAGTTCCATCGGCTTGCTGGCCGCGGGCGTTGCGCATGAGATCAACACACCCCTCGCCGTCATCTCCTCGTACTCGCAGATGCTCTCAAAGCAGATGCGCGGCGATGCCCGCCTCGGCCCTGTTCTCGAAAAAATCACGCAGCAGAGCTTCCGAGCCTCTGAGATTGCCAATGGCCTTCTGAATTTTTCGCGCACTTCCACCACGGAGTTCCGCGAAACCAATCTCAACCAGGTCATTCGCGATACGCTTTCGCTGCTGGAGCACCAGTTCAAAACCGCGCAGGTCGTCGTCGACACGGAACTGATCGAAAACCTGCCGGCGATTCACGGCAACCCCGGCAAATTGCAGCAGGTGTTCCTCAATCTTCTTCTGAACGCCAAAGAATCAATGCCCGGCGGCGGAACGTTACGTATCGCCACGCTGGTCAATGGACACGTCGAAGCCGTTATATCCGATTCCGGTTCGGGCATCGCGCCGGAGCATCTGAAGCGCATCTATGATCCGTTCTTCACTACAAAAACCACGCCCAGACCAGGCGAGAGACGTGGTACAGGTCTTGGACTTTCCGTTTCCTACGGGATTATTCAGGAGCACGCAGGCAAGATTCATGTCGAGAGCGCCATCGGCGCCGGCACAACCTTCCACCTTGAATTCCCGCTACTAAGGAAGTCGGTACATGTCTGAGGTCGATCAGTCTCTAAATCTCTCTTCATCCGGTTCAGTCTTCTCGCCCGGTTCCGCTGCTGGAAGCATTCTCGTCATCGATGACGAGGGCGGCATCCGCGAGTCGCTCGAAGTGTTGCTTTCGCTCGAAGGCTATTCGATCAAGACTGCCCCTGACGGCGAACAGGGCCTGCGCATGCTCGAAATGGAGAGCTTTGATCTTGTCCTGCTCGACCTGGCGTTACCCGGCCAGAGCGGACTCGATTTGCTTCCGCAGATCAAGGAGCGCCAACCCGAGACGCCGGTCATCATGATTACCGCGTACGGCACGGTCGAAAATGTCGTCGACGCCATCCGCGCCGGGGCTGAGAACTTTGTTCAAAAGCCGTGGGACAACGAGAAGCTCCTGGCTGACATTCGTTCCGCCGTCGCGCGCTACAAGGCGGAAGAAGAAAACCTCCAGCTCAAGCGGACACTCAAGCAGCGCTACAACTTCGCCAACATTGTAGGCAAAAGCGAGATCATGCTGCGGGTTTTCGACCTCGTCTCGCAGGTTGCGCCCAGCCGCTCCACGGTTTTGATCCAGGGCGAAAGCGGCACCGGCAAAGAACTGATCGCCAAGGCGATTCATGCGAACTCGCCTCGCCGCGACAAGCCATTTGTGCCCATCAACACCGGTGCCATGCCGACCGAGTTGCTTGAGTCCACGCTCTTCGGCCACGTAAAAGGCGCATTCACCTCTGCGATCGCCTCGAAGAAAGGCCTGTTCGAAGTCGCCAACGGCGGCACGCTTTTTCTCGACGAAATTGCCACGATGGGCTCGGATACGCAGGCGAAAATCCTGCGCGTGCTGCAGGATCGCCGCTTCATGCATCTTGGCGGCATCCAGGAAATCCAGGTTGACGTGCGCATCATCGCCGCCACCAACATCGATCTACGCCAGGCCGTGCGCGAAGGCAAATTCCGTGAAGACCTCTTCTACCGCCTCAACGTAATCATGGTCGATCTACCACCGCTGCGCTCGCGCCGCGAAGACATTCCGCTGCTCGTCAATCACTTCCTGGAGTTCTACGCCAACGAAAACGGACTCTCGCCGCGAAGGCTCTCCGCCGACGCATTGCGAGCGCTGATCGATTACGAGTGGCCAGGCAACGTGCGCGAACTTGAGAACTCCATCGAGCGCGGCGTCGTGCTTTCATCGGGCCCCGTCATCGGCTCTGAACTCCTGCCGGGCCACATCACGGGTCGCAGCTTTCAGGACGCGCTTCTCGAGCACAACCCCAACGCTTCGCTGTTTGACATCCTCGAAGACATCGAGCGTCGTATCATCGTTGAGAAACTCGAGCGCTGCAACTGGAACCAGACCGATGCCGCGGAGCAGTTCCACATTCCGCTCTCCACGCTGAACCAGAAGATCAAGCGCCTGAACATCGAGATCCGCAAACGCGGTCGCGAATAATGGAGCCTTACGGAAGACCTTAAGCCCGCAGGCGGATCTCCGTCGGCTCGGTGACGCGCCGTGCTGGCGCTCCAAACCCACTCAACGCCATCTCCCACTGGCGCAAAAACCATCGGAGTTGGTCAGGCGGCTGCAGCCACACCTCCGCAGCGGTCTCCCGCCACTCTCTCCGCATCAGCACGCTTAGATGGGGATTCGGTGTTCGATTGATCGCGCAGAATGCGGACTCGTCCGTAAGATCGTCTCCCAGATAAGTCACCGGCGCGTCCAGTTCCGCCTGCTCCACGATCGCTTGCACCGCTCCGCCTTTGTCACGCCCTGCGCGCAACTCGATGCCAGCCTCAAAATCGAGCAACGACAATCCGCTTACCTGCGCCGCCGGCTCAAAGAGCGCACGCGTCTTCTGCTCGATCGATTTCGCTTGTCGCTGAGAATGCCCGCGCCAGTGCATGACCACCGCATTCGGCTTGTCTTCAAAGAGCCCGCCAAACGGATCGCGACGCAGTAGCTGCCGCAACTCCTCAAGCTTCGCGCACGCCTCCTCAGGAGCTTCCTGCAACTCGCGGCGGCCGTCGACGAACAGCCGCTCCGCACCATGCAGACCCCAGACTTCAACTGGTTCTGGCAGCTGCAGCATGGTGTTGATCTCGCCAGCTGGGCGCCCTGTAATCACCGTTAGCCGCGTGCGTTTGTCTTTCTGAATGATTGTGAGCAGTTCACGCACGCCGGCCCATGGCCGCGCTTCAAATCGATTGATGCGGAAATCGGCAAGCGTCCCATCGTAGTCCAACAACAACAGGGGAGCCTGGGCGCATTGCACCGAATAAAAGAAAGTTTCCAGCTTCTCTAGTTCTATCTGCTTCAAATCCTGTCGCATTCTAAGCCATCTTACGGTAGGGGTCGATGGACACCACCGACTCGTTTCCAGGCCCGGCATAGGTTTCCGCGGAGTCCGGACTTTCCAGCCGAACATCTCGCAGATCCCCCAGCACCATTGCGGCCCATCGATAAATATTGTGCTCCATCACCTGCTTGCGCATCTCCTGCATGCGCTGCCTGCGTTCATCACGAGGCATCTCGAGGCCGCGATGAATCGCTTCGCTCACCTCGGCAACATCGTAAGGATTCACAATGAGAGCATCGCGCAACTCGACCGCGGCTCCCGTGAATTTACTGAGCACCAGCACACCATCTTCGTCGTCGCGCGCGGCCACAAACTCCTTCGCCACCAGGTTCATCCCGTCGTGCAGCGAAGTCACCAGGCAAACATCGGCAATGCGATACCAGCGGTTGACTTCCTCGTGATTGCACTGGCGATCGATCAGCACTACCGGTTTCCATCGCGACGTCTGGAAGCGATGGTTGATGCGCCTCACCTCTTCGTCGACTCTCTTGCGCAAGTCAGCGTAGCTCTGGATACGCGTTCTGCTGGGAGCCGCAATCTGCACCATCGTCAGCCGTTCGCGATGCCACGGATGCTCCTGCAGCAGTTCCTCAATCGCCAGCAACCGCTCGACAATTCCCTTCGTATAATCCAGGCGGTCCACGCCAACCGCAATGGTCTCCGCACGCACGTTGAATTCAGAGAGCATCGCGCGCCGCTCTTCCTTGCGATCGTCTTCCCTCTCTGAAACAATCACGCGCAGAGAACTTGGAATTCCTCCGCTGAAGGCCACGCTGACCGGATAGGGCCTGACCGCTGTCGTGTGCCCCGCGCGCCGCGCCGTCATGTGCTCGCGGTCTGTACGAGCCTCAAGCACGCGGTCCACGGTCGAAAGAAAATTATGGCAATGCAGCGGAATATGAAAGCCGATCAGGTCAGCTCCGAGCAATCCATCCAGCAATTGAGCCTGCCAGGGACAGATGCCGAATGCTTCCGGATTGGGCCAGGGAATATGCCAGAAGATTGCCACACGGGCGTCAGGACGCGCCGTCTTGATAAGCCTGGGCAACAACGCGAAGTGATAGTCCTGCACAAAGACGAGCGGCTCTGCGCTGCCTTTCATTTCATCGAGAAGCGCAGCGGCAAACCGCTCATTGACGCGCTGATAAGTCTCCCAGTCTGAAGCGCGAAAGATCGGTCGCGTATGCGCGATATGGCAAAGCGGCCACAGACCCTCATTCGCAAACCCGTCGTAATAGCGCGATTCCTCTTCGGCCGAGAGCCAAACACGCCGCAGGGTATATTTCGGATCGTCCGGCGGCACACGCAGCCGATCGGATTCATCGACATTCTCGCGATCCGCGTTGCCGCTTCCGCTTGCCACCCATACTCCATCGCAAGCGCGCAAAACGGGTTCGATGGCAGTCACCAATCCGCTGGGCGGCACCACGCAGACCGTCTGGCGGCCTTCGCGGACGTGCATGTACGGCTCACGGTTTGAAACGACGAAGATCCGGCTGCTCGCTTTGCTTCTCATGTGCACTGCGAGCCTCTCGGGTGTCCAGAAGTGCTCGCCGGCATCACGCAGGCGCGCTTCGGCTGCCGCAGCCGCGCGTGCCGCAATCAAGCTCTGGGCCATCGTCTCCACTTCGCGAGCCAGCGGGCTGAAGATGCTCATCTCCGTCGAGCCGGGCGACGGTCCTCTTTCGAAGTGCCCCATCCGCAGCCGTCGCAGCCGTTCGGCCACGCGCATCAGCGGACGCATCAGGAACCAGCGCACCATCAGGAACGTTACGGTGACAATCAGCACCACGGTCGCAACGATCCACCAGAAGCTCCTTCGCCAAAGATCGTAACTCTGGTCCCGGATATATCCCGCGTCGACAAGGATGACCAATGCCCCAGCAAGGTGGTCTCCGTTGTGAAGCGGAAACACCTCTTCCAGCCACTGGACATTGCCGGTGTGACCGAATGCGTTGACCTGAATGCCTTTTTTGAGCGATCGCTCCACGTTGGTGCGCGATAGTGACGCGACCGGGGTCTTCTTGGCCAGAGCTTCAAAGGGCGCGTGCGCCAGTGCGTCAAAAACGGCTGGAGCGCCGGTGGAGGAAATCATGCGTCCCTGGGGATCGTATACTCCGACTCCCAAAGCTCCGGTTTGCGCCTTCGCATTTTCCGTCAGTGCCGGAAAGCCACCGGAATTGTCCTGCGCGAAGGCCTGCTCCAATTGAGGTTTGAGGCTAGCCCCCATCCAGCTTGAACGCCATTCAAGCTCCTGGCGAAGAACATGCTTGTGCTCCAGGACTTCAAAATAGGTCGATGCCACGGAGAGCAACGTCACGCCTGCAATGAGTGCAAGGATCAGACGCAAGCGAAACGAGTGCATAAGCCTCCCTTAGATTCTCCAGCGGGCACTAGCCATTAGATGCACAACGTCCATGAGCCGTCAGCTCATTGAGGACTCATAAAACCGCCAATGTGCTCAAGGACTTACCAAGTTCAAGGAAGATCAATGCCACAATTTCAGCCCGCCTGCTCCCATATTCAAGCTGTGCGAGCGGCCTTAAATGCCTGCAGACACCGCATCGGGATGCGCTATGCTGTGCAGAGGGGACAAGTAGTCCTTTATCCTGCAACTTACGGTGCAAAAACCTGATGGCATTCCAATCGGTCGAGAATACCGCCAAGAACATCGTAGCAACGGTGCAGGCTTATTCGCTTTTTGCCTATCGCGGTGCCACGAATATCTTCCGGCCGCCAATCTACTGGCCCGATTTCCTGGTGCAGTCCGACATCATCGGGTTCGGTTCGGCTTCCATTGTGCTTCTCTCCGGATTCTTTACCGGAGGCGTTCTGGCCCTGCAGTCTGCAGCTACATTGTCTCAGTTTGGGGCCGCTGCCGTCACGGGAAGGTTTGTCAGCACTTCAATGATCCGGGAGCTCGGTCCCGTACTCACCGGCATCATGGTTTCGGGCCGTAACGCTTCCTCAATGGCCAGCGAACTCGGCTCCATGGTTGTTACCGAGCAGATTGACGCCATGCGTGCCCTCGGCGTCGATCCCATGCGAAAACTGGTAACCCCGCGCATCTTTGCATGCGTGACTATGCTTTTCTTTCTCACCATCGTTGCCAACTTTTTCGGCATTCTCGGTGGGGCGGCGGTCACCGTCTTCATGAATCACCAGAACGGCACCCAATACTTCTCCATGGCCTATGAATACCTGGGCGTTGGCGACATCATGCAGGGACTGATCAAGCCGCTGTTTTCCGGGTTCATCATCGCCAGCATCGGGTGCTTCTACGGCCTCAGGACAACCGGAGGAACGGAAGGCGTGGGTCGATCCACAATTAAGGCAGTCGTCGTCTCCTCCGTGCTGATCATCTTCGTTGACTTCCTCGTGACTCAGATTATGCTCACCATCTTCGGCTGATGACAAACTCTACTCTCTCCACCGCGCCAACCCTCGACAACGGTTCCGCATTCAAAGGACCGGTCCTTGACTTTCGCCACGTCTCAATCGGCTTCGATCATCCAGTGCTTGTAGACGTGAGCTTTTCCGTGCAACCAGACGAGACGCGCATTCTGCTTGGCCCCGCCGGCGTCGGCAAAAGCGTTCTTCTCAAGCTTGCCAATGGGCTTCTCTGTCCGGACTCCGGTTCCGTTCATCTCTTCGGCGAAGAGATTTCGAGCATTCCCGAGCAGCAGCTCTTTCGCCTTCGCACTCGAACCGGAATGGTATTTCAGGAAGGCGCTCTCTTCGACTCGCTTCCTGTGAGGGACAATGTCGCTTACCAGCTCATCCAGGAAGAAGCCCCCGACGAGGAGATCGATGTCCGCGTCCGTGAGGCGCTTCGCTTTGTAGGGCTCGAACAGACCTTCAGCCTCTATCCCGGCAGCCTTTCCGGAGGAATGCGGCGTCGCGTTGCGATTGCCCGCGCTCTGATCCACAATCCTCAACTCCTGCTCTATGACTCGCCAACCGGCGGCCTCGATCCCGTCACGTCGACAACGATCATCGAGCTCATTGTGAAACAGCGCGATGTCTATCACACTCCGTCCGTGCTCGTTACGCATCGGCTGCAGGATGCCTTCACGATGTGCAGCCACCGTTTCGAACCGGCGGAAGACCGCATGGTGCCGCTGCCAAAAGATCAAACCGATCTGAAGACGACATTCATGATGCTGTCTGAAGGGCGTCTCATCTTTGATGGTTCTCTTCATGAGCTGGTCTCAAGCCAGGACCCTTTCGTGCGCGAGTTTATTGAGTAACCCAGTTGCTTCGGGCTGCAGCGGCAATTTCCAGGGATATCCAATGGACTCGGTACAATGACACACAGCCGTGCTGTCTCGCGGCGTTCCTTGCAGTCCTGCCTTTGCGAGGACGAGTCATCCCCCGGAGATCTATGAGACGCGGGTGCTTTCGAATCTTTGCGCAGTTGGCGCTTCTCGCTCTCACGATGTGGCCGCGTCCCGCATCACCTTATTCCCTGCTTACGCACGAACAGCTCATCGACCTTACATGGAAAGACTCGATCGTTCCCCTCCTTTTGAGTCGCTACCCCAACCTCACTCCTGCTGAGCTTGACCGCGCCCGTGCCTACGCCTACGGCGGCTGCGTGATCCAGGACATCGGCTACTATCCATTCGGCGATCGGTCATTTTCGAACCTGACGCACTACGTCCGCTCAGGGGACTTTGTCGTCAATCTCTTTCGCAATGCCCGCAACGCTGACGAATTGGCCTTTGCCATTGGGGCTCTCTCCCACTACCTCGGCGACTCCATCGGACACTCGGAGGCCACCAACCTCGCGGTCCCCGAGGAATTTCCCAAACTGCGCGCGAAGTACGGCTCATCGGTAAGCTATGCCGAAGGCAAGCACCAGCACGTGCAAACCGAATTCGCCTTCGACATCAACGAAATCGCGCATCACCGCGTTGCTCCTTTGAGTTTCCTGCGACACATCGGACTGCGAGTTTCCACACGTCAACTTGCCCTCGCCTACTACCAGACCTACGGCATTACCGAGAACTTCGGCCTGCGGCGCTTCCGTCTCATCAACGTAAGAGACTACCGTTTTGCAACGCGGACCTTCATCCCGCGCATCGCTTACGCACTCACTCTGCTTCACCGCGGCAGTGAGCCGCCCGATCCGACTTCGCCTGCGGTGATTGAGTTGGAAAAGGAAGCAGCCGCCCTCGACCAGGAAAACAACTGGCAGGCCTACCGACGCAAGGCAGGTATCGAGACTCATTTGCTGGCAGGCCTCATCTTCATCCTTCCCAAGATTGGTCCGCTTGCGCTGGTCAACATCAAAGGCCCCTCGCAGAAAACGGAGGAGGATTACGCACACAGCGTAGCCGTTGCAACCACCGATCTCCGTCTCATCCTCGCGGCATTCACTCCTGTCGGCGCACGTTCCACCGCTCCGCCTTCTCCGCTGACCAGCCTTGTGCTCAACGGGCCCCCGTCCCTCATTCAGCAGGACCGCCGCCACCCGCTTCCCAATCGCGATCTCGATACGGGCCGCGTGGTCGAACCCGGCGGCTATTCGCTCACCGACTCCACCTATGCCAGCCTGCTGCACAAACTGGTCGCAAAGCCGGATCGCCCCATTCCACCGGGCGTGAAGCGCGACGTCGAGGCGTACTATTCCAATCTCAATCTCCCCATCGCGACAAAGAAAGACCCCGCCCGCTGGAACGAAGTCCTCGCCGACCTCAAGACACTTGCCGGCATGTCCACCAGCAACGAGCCACAGCCATATCCGACCTATGGTGACGATCAAGGCACGGACGAATAGGGCCGCTCGACGCTCCCGCAAAAATCCACGCCCTCCGATTCCGGCATCCAACCTTTCGAAGGTCTGATCGGACTTGCCAGCGCGGCGCCGAATCCCAGGGTCCATGTCATCCACAACCGAAACCATTCTTGATCCAGTCGAGTCTTCCCGATTAGCCGGCCTTCGCTACGTAAACGATGCCAAGCCCGGCATCACCCGCAAGCGCCGCGGCAAGAGCTTTCAGTATTTCGATCCGGACGGCAGGGCCATCCGCAACAAAGATGAGATCGCCCGGATCAAGTCGCTCGCCATTCCGCCGGCATGGTCGAACGTCTGGATCTGTCCGCGCCCCAATGGACACCTCCAGGCAACCGGTCGCGACGCACGAGGCCGCAAGCAGAGCCGATACCATCCGCGCTGGCGCGAGGTGCGCGACGAAAACAAGTACGAACGCTTGAAGCTCTTTGGCGAAGCGCTTCCCGCGATCCGTGCGCGCGTCGAAAAAGACCTTGCCCTCACCGGCCTCCCACGCAAAAAAATCCTCGCCACCATTGTTCAGCTTCTTGAAACGACCTTCATCCGCGTGGGCAACGCAGAGTATGCCAAAGAAAACCACTCCTACGGGCTCACCACCATGCGCAACAAGCACGTTGACGTCGATGGCGCCAACGTCCGCTTCAAATTCCAGGGCAAAAGCGGTAAACGCCACACCATCGACTTGAACGATCGCCGCCTGGCAAGAATCGTGAAGCGATGCCTCGATCTACCTGGCTACGAGCTTTTTCAATACGTCGACGAGGATGAATCTCTCCGCGCCGTCGACTCCTCTGATGTGAACGACTATCTCCGCTCCATCACCGAGCAGCAGTTCACCGCCAAGGATTTCCGTACCTGGGCAGGGACTGTCCTCGCCAGCCTCGCCCTGCGCGAATTCGAAGCCTTCGAATCCGAGACACAGGCCAAAAAGAACATCGTAGAGGCGATCAAGAATGTGGCTGAAAAACTTGGCAACACTCCCGCCGTCTGCCGCAAGTGCTACATCCATCCCGCCGTACTCGAGTGTTACACCGCCGGCGAACTCCTGAAGACCCTTCAGTCTGCGGGCAAACGATATGCAAAGAACTCCCATGCGCTCCGTCAGGAAGAGACGGAACTGATGATTCTCCTCGAATCGCGCTCCAAGGCTGCCTGATTTTCTTTCTTCCGAGAGGTGACCGTAGATTCACACTCTTTGATATCGCACGAAAACACCCTCAATTGCCGGGCATTTGACCCGCACAGCAAGGCACTGTGGCAAGCCCCCAGCGCCATCTGCTAGCCTTGCAAGTTTGGGCAGCACAGAATGGCAAGGTGCAATTATGGCTTTCAAATTTCAGGGTTTTGATTTTCTCCACCTCGATGCAAGCTTCAGTGAGGACGAGCTCCTCGTCCGTCGCACCGCACGCGACTTCGTCGAAGACAATATTGTCCCGATCATCGAAGAGTGCTTTCGCACCGAACGTTTCCCGCGCGAACTCGTGCCCATGATGGGCGAGCTTGGATTCTTCGGCGCAAGCCTCGAGGGCTATGGCTGTGCCGGCATGTCCAACGTCGAATATGGCCTTGTGATGCAGGAACTCGAGCGCGGTGATTCAGGACTGCGCAGCTTCGTCAGCGTGCAATCGGCGCTGGTGATGTATCCGATTTACACGTTCGGTTCGGACGAGCAGAAAAATGCGTGGCTTCCCGCGCTCGCCAAGGGAGAGAAACTCGGCTGCTTCGGCCTTACTGAGCCGGGCTTTGGCTCGAACCCCGGCGGCATGACCACCACCGCACGTAAATCGGGCAATGAGTACATCCTCAATGGCGAAAAGATGTGGATCACTTCCGGCAACATTGCCGATGTCGCCGTCATCTGGGCCAAGGTCGAAGACGAAGAAGATCGCGTGCGTGGATTTCTGGTCGAGACCGACCGTCCCGGCTTCCGCGCTGATGCGGTTCACGGCAAGTGGTCGCTTCGCGCCTCCGTCACCAGCGGCCTTTCTCTCCAGGACGTACATGTGCCGGCCGCGAATTTGCTTCCCGGCTCCGGCGGGCTCAAGAGTCCCCTCATGTGTCTCAACCAGGCCCGCTACGGCATCGGCTGGGGCGCCATCGGCGCTGCCATGTCCTCCTACGACACGGCGCTCCAATACGCGAAGACCCGAAAACAATTTCACAATCAGCCCATAGCTTCGCACCAGCTTATCCAGGAAAAGCTCGTCTGGATGCTCAGCGAAATCTCCAAAGCGCAGCTGCTCTCGCTGCACGTGGGCCGACTCAAGGATGCAGGCACGGTCGGCCACCAGCACATCTCGATGGCGAAACGCAACAATGTGTGGATGGCACTCGAATCCGCGCGCATAGCTCGGGACATCCTGGGCGCCAATGGCATCACCGAGGACTACCCGATCATGCGCCACATGATGAATCTCGAGTCAGTCAAGACCTATGAAGGCACGCACGACATCCACGCGCTCATACTGGGCCAGCACATCACTGGCATTGCAGCCTACTGATCTCGGGGGTTTTCAATTTTCGCTGCAACACGACGGCTCATCCGTGCCTGCAATCGCAGAGGGTCAGGATTGCCCCTCATGATGATGCCCATCGCCCGAATGGCCGTCTGAGCCAGCCTGCTGATGTTCGGGGGTTGCTTCCGCAAGTTCTGCCCCGGGAATGAATTCCTTCAGGCAGTCCACCAGCTTCTCGAGCTTCCCGTCGCGGGCAAGCAGCTTCTCAATCTGTATGCGAAGATCTTCACGTTCCTTGCTGGCCTGCTGATGCGCCAGCACATAATAATCGTTTTCCATGTTATGAGTCCTCGCCGAGATCATAACATCGCCTTCGCCTGAGTCCGGCCACGAATCATTGATTATCTGTGAAAAGCATCCTGACAGTTTGCATTAGGCCCTTATTCCATGCACTCTCCAGCATGCTGGTTCCAAGCGGCTATCACCGCAGCCGACTAAGTGTGGCGTAACATGAAAGAAAGTTATTTACGCGCGTCGCGTCGATGTTATTAAGTAACTCTCCGCTTGATTTATCCCAACTTATCCACAGCGTTTTCCCTTCACACAGATGAGAATCTGTAACGCTTTTACACTCGATCAGCCGCATAGGGTGGCCCTGCTGAATCTGCAAGCACGACTTCACGGGTGCACTGCGCTATCTCGTCGATTCTGCCGCCGCGCAATTCCTTTAGCTGCTACCGCTTCAGTTGCTATAGTCGTATCCATATTGGAGGCGCCATGCGTCTGCGTTGTCTTGCCGCATTCCTGTTCTTGGCTCTTGTTCCGGTTCATGTCAACGCACAGCAGGCTTCTCCCGTCGTCTTGCACGCTGCCCGGCTGCTTCAGGTGGATACGGGCGCCATCGTACAGCCCGGCGAGATTCTCGTGGAAGGCAATCTGATTCGTGCTGTCGGTACTTCCGTCGAACATCCCACAGGGGCAAAGATCATCGACCTCGGCAACACAACGCTTATGCCGGGCCTCATCGATGCGCACGTTCATCTCTTTCTGCATCCCGGCGCCGAGGATCTGCAGACCGTGATCGAGTCCGTGCCGTGGCGGACGATCCTCGCCGAGCAGGCTGCCAAAGACGACGTGATGGCCGGCTTCACTGCGGAGCGCGATATGGGCACGGAGGGCGCGGGTTCGGCCGATACCGCCGTTCGAAATGCAATCAACCGGGGACTGATTTCCGGACCGCGCCTGCGCATCAGCGGAAACGCCATCGATATTCTCGGTGGACACGAGGATGCGAATCGCTACAATCCGGCGCAGCACGTTCTTTCGAATGCCGACTACGCTAACTCGGCCGAGCAGATCGTCGAGGTCATGCGGGAGCAGCATAAAGAAGGCTCGGACTTCGCCAAGATCTACGAGACAGGGCCGGACCGCATGGTTGACGGGGTTTTGCAAACTCCGTATCAATACTCTGCCGCGCAACTTACTGCGGCAGTTCAAGAGGCACATCGTCTCGGCGGGTTTGTCGGGGTTCACGCGATGGGTGAGCCGGGCACCCTCTACGCAGCGCAAGCGGGAGTCGCCTCAATCGATCACGCAACCCACTTGAGCGACGAAACCGTTCGCCTGATGAAGGAGAAGGGCATTTTTGCCGTGCCCACCTTCACCATCTTCGACTATTTTGCGCACCACCGCGACACGCAGGACCAGGCAGCGGCGGAAGCGGAGATGCTCGATTACAAAATCAAGGAATTCAAAAAACAGGTGGCTGCCGGTGTGCCATTCGCTGTGGGCTCGGATGTGGGTCCATTTCCGCATGGCACGCAGGCGCGCGAACTTACGCTCATGGTTCAGTACGGCATGAAACCTCTCGCCGCGCTGCAGGCCGACATGATCAACGGCGCGAAACTACTCGACTGGGAGGGCCATATCGGCGAACTCAAGGCCGGATACTACGCCGACATCATTGCGGTACCGGGCAACCCACTCGACGACATCTCAACCTGCGAGCATGTGAGCTTTGTGATGAAGAACGGAAAGGTTCTGCGCGAGCCGTGATTATGAAACGCGCTCCGTTCCCTTCGATCCACGCTCAGCTTCCTGTTTCTGGCGGCTGCGGATCTTTTCGATTGCCTGCTGGAAGCGGCGCGGCTTTTCTACCTCGAGTGAGTCCCGCACAGCCTTGCGGTATCCGCCGAGATAGATGGAATAGAGGATTGCAAGCGAACACCCGATTCCCCAGAGGAATCCGATGCAAAGGCCCAGGAGACCAAACGCGCTGAAATCAGACATGGCAGAACCGGCCTTTCCGCAGGATGCCTAGACTGCGACGGTAAAGCTGTCTTCGCTGCGGGTCACGGCGTGATACAGCGTGTCGCGTTCCACGGGCACGCGTCCTGCCTCGGTGATAAGCCGGCATAGCTCCTTGCGCGTCATGCCCTGCGGAGTCGTCGCGCCCGCGTCGTGATAAATCTTTTCTTCAATCACGGTGCCGTCGAGGTCATCGGCGCCGAAGCGTAGCGCGATCTGCGCGATTTTCGGCGTCATCATCTGCCAATACGCTTTGATGTGTGGAAAGTTATCCAGCAGCAGCCGGCTCACGGCAATTTGCCGGATATCGGTAAGACCTGTCGTCACCGGCAGGTGATCGAGCGGCGTGTTCTCGGGATGAAATGCCAGCGGAATGAAGGTCTGAAATCCACCGGTCTCGTCCTGCAGAGCACGAAGCTTGAGCAAATGATCGACGCGGTCTTCATCGTTTTCAATGTGGCCGTAGAGCATGGTCGCATTCGATTTGAAGCCATGCTGGTGGGCCAGTCGCGCCGTCTCCAGCCACTCATCGCCGTCGATCTTGTGATCGCAGATGATGGAGCGCACGCGCGTCGCAAAGATCTCGGCGCCCCCGCCCGGCATGGAGTCCACGCCGGCTTCACGCAGCTTCACGAGTGTCTGGTCAATCGTCAGCTTCGCGCGTCGTGCAAGATAGGCGACTTCCACCATCGTGAAGGCCTTGATATGCACCTTGGGAAAACGCTGCTTTAGTCCGCTCACCAGGTCCAGAAAATACTCAAAAGGCAGATCCGGATGCAGTCCGCCGACAATATGAAACTCGGTGACCGCTTCGATATAGCCGGATGCCGCAGTCTGCCACGCTTCTTCAAGCGCCATCGTGTAGCCGGCGGGATCACCCTTTTTACGGCCAAAAGCACAAAGCTTGCACGCTGCCACGCATACATTGGTCGGATTGATGTGGCGATTGACGTTGAAGTAGGTGACATCGCCGTGCATCCGCTCCCGCACATAATTGGCTAGCCAGCCCACCGCGAGCACATCCTTTGAGCGGTAAAGGGCCAGTCCCTCCTCAGCGTCGAGACGCGCGGACGCCTTCACCTTGGCGGCAATCGCTTCGAGCTTTGCGTCGTATGTGCGAAAACCTGGAATCTGCATGTGTCGGGCAGCTTCAGCCTGCATGATTCGATGATACAGAATCGCGGCAATGCCGCGGAAATGCGCATTTGTGAAAACGCATCTGCCTGAACGTTCGCCGCCGCAGTTTGAACTCGAGCACCGCGGCCGGCCCTCCGCAATTCCTGACTACTGCTCGAACGTCGATGCCGATGATCCCATACAAAACGAAGAGGTTGACTGGCTATCCAGTCAACCTCTTCTGATTACAACCGGTCCTGCAATAGGCTCAGAAAGCCCGCTTCAGGATTCAGGATTACTTCTTCTTCGGTGCGGCCTTCTTGCCGTGTACCGGAGCCTTCTTGTCAAGAAGGGTCGCGGAATCGGCGGCATTGAAGGGGTAGAGTTGCACCGACTGCTGACCAGTGTTGGTGAGAGTAACGTCGACGCGGCGGTTTTGCGCCAGGAAGATCACGTTGATCTGGCGCAGAACTTTCTTCTTATCGGCATCGCTCAGTTCAGGATTCTTGTCTACCAGATCCTTCACTTCGTCTTTGGAGAGTTCCTGAGTCTTGCCAACTGCCTGCACATCGATGGCAGTTGCAGGAATTCCCTGCGAGACCAGGAAGTCCTTGGCACGGTTGACGCGGCGTTCAGACAGCGCCTGGTTATATTTCTCCGATCCGCGCGGATCCGCGTGGCCGGTGAGGGTGAGATGAGCATCCGCCTTGAACTGGAGGTAGCTCTTGAAGTCCGTTGCAAGGGTGGTCAGAATCGTCTGCTGGCTCTCGACCAAGCCGCCCTCAGGATGCGTTTCGCGAGGCTGCGCGGTCGGGAAGAACACGCTGTGCAGTGCCAGCCGCTGTTCGAGGCGGATCTGCTCAGGTGACGGTCCCGGTGGCGGTGGCGGCGGCGCAATGGTAACGCTGGTATTCGCCGTCGCTGTGTGGCCCTTGTCATCGGAGACGTTGCAGGTGATCTGCACCGGTCCGGTCGAAGCGCCTGTCGAGGCGTAGGTAGCTGTAGTTCCACTGCCGCTGATCGTGCCGCCGGAAGCCTGGTAGCTGTAGGTCAACGGACGATTCTGCGGGCTGACACCCTGCGAAGTTACGGTCGAGGAGTCACCCGGCTTCAGGTCGGTCGGGTTCGCGGAGCAGCTCAGTGTCGGCGGCTCGTATTCCTTTACGGTGAAGGTCGCGGTGCTTGAGGCGCTCTCCCACGGCTTCAGGCCTTCCTTGCCGGGCTTGCCCTCTTTCACTCCGCAGTTAACCGTGTAGCTGCCCGGCGCGAGGTTGGAGGTATCCACCTTGGCCGTCGTGTCGGTTCCAGTTACTCCCTGGCCCGCCCATGTGTAGATCACGTGATCCTTGGGCAGCGTGCTTCCCACGGTCGCCGTAACGGTGATCGGCTCGCCCGGAAAGACCGAGTTGGGCTGCGCGGCGCAGGCGATCGTGACCGTCGGCGGAGGAGCCATTGTGTCGAAGCTAATAACGATACCGGTGCTCAAACGCGCCATGTTGAAGTTGCCGCGCACAACAGGGAACATGTCGACATGGGAGTACTGGTAATCGGCCTGGAAAACTCGAATCGCAAGCCGATGGTCGAGCCATGGGGTGTTGTAGTCGACGCCGCCGCCGGCAGTCAGCACCAGGCCCCACTTGTTGCTGTCATAGTAGGTAGTGCTGACACTCTCACCACCGATGAGGGCGTGAGCAAACGGAGTGATGTCCGCCGTTGGATAGCGGAAGATCAATCCACCCGAACCGCCGGCAAACTGATTGTGCACGACGGCGGTAGTATTTCCACCGCTCTTGTGGAAATCGCCTTCCGCCTGAATGCCGAAATAATTCGTGAAGTAGCGAGCCAGGCTCACATCCACGCAGCAGCTAATCGATCTCGCGTTGTCCTGCTGGGTGCCGTTATTGATGATGTTTCCCTTGGGCGCCAGGTAGCTATATCCGGCAAAGATGTCCCATTTGGACGGGGCTTGGGCCGAAGCTGGCGCGGCCGGCTTCGCAGTATCCTGGGCTGCCATGGCGAGCGGCAACAGACTCGTACATGCCAAAGTCAGGGCCAGGCGGGTAAATTTTGAAACTCGCGAGTACATGCGTTTCTCCTCCGCAATCAAAAACTGAAAACAGTTTGGAAATGGCGCTTCTAGCGGACCATTTTCCGTGTCAAAAAAAAGCAGCTCGGCTCCCTGCAAAATCACACTTTTTGAGTCAAGGGCGCACCACCAATTAACGTAACATAGGTTTCCGGGGCAGAGGGCACTTTCTGAATGGGTTGACCAACTGGTATCCCCCGGTAGTCTGTTGGAATTTCCCGCAAACTGCCGCCCTTAATGGCAAAACCGGGAAAGCAAGAATGTGAGCTATTCTGCGTTGAGCGTCTTCAGCAGGCTGCGCGGTTCACGCTGAATCTTCTCCTGAAGGAGCGTGATGGCATACATCAGTTGCTCGGGTCGCGGCGGGCACCCAGGGACGTACACATCGACCGGGATCACCTGGTTGACTCCCTGCACAATAGCGTAATTATTGAAAACCCCGCCCGAAGTTGCGCATGCACCCATCGAGATTACCCACTTAGGCTCGGGCATCTGGTCATAGAGCCGCCGGATGACAGGTGCCATTTTCTGGGCTACGCGGCCTGCAATGATCATCAGGTCAGACTGCCGCGGGGACGGGCGAAACACCTCCGCGCCGAATCGCGCGATATCGAAGCGCGATGCCCCCATCGACATCATTTCAATGGCGCAACAGGCTAGTCCAAAGGTCACGGGCCACACAGAGCTTTTGCGCACCCAGTTCACGGCAAAATCCAGTGTGGTGAGAAACACGCCCTCCGGTTGCTCAAAGCCATAGTTGATTTCCTGCAGTTTGGCGCGATTCTTGGCGCTGCTTTCGAGCGCGCCAAAAAGATAGCGATCGCGTTCCTGGAGAGTCCCCATGCCCCATCTTACCTCTTTCTTCCATGCCAGGTGAATCCTGCGCAGGTTGAAACCAACATGGGTCGAGGAGCTCGGTATCCGGGCATTGCGGTCATTGGCACCGTATGGTTGCCTGAGGACCTGCGCCAGACCATGGGTTATTCTGCAATGTTCGCGGAAATCATGTGAGAACACGCGAGTCGGGGTCGCCGGGATGTATCACAATCGCCAGCGAACACCTCAATCGCCTTGCGGTTTCGAAAACCGCACGAGAGCCTGTTGTCGGAGTCGAAATGTCCACTATTCGTATCGGTCTTTCTGTCTTCTTTGTTGCGCTTGCCCCTTCTTTCCTTTGCGCGCAAACCTCGTCCCCACCAGTGACACAGGCAGACGTGAAGGCGCTGCAGGACGCGATTTTCGCAGCCCGGATGAATGCGGACAACGCGTGGATGCTGGTCTCTGCGGCGCTGGTGCTGCTGATGACGGGACCGGGACTTGCGTTGTTCTACGGCGGCCTCGTACGACGCAAGAACATCCTTGGCACCATGATGCAGAGCTTCGCGATGATGGGCCTGGTCACGATCCTGTGGGCCATCGTGGGATACTCGCTTGCCTTCGCGCATGGAACAAGCTTCATCGGCGGATTGGAACACATCTTCCTGCGCGGCGTGAGTCTCGCGCCCAATCCCGACTACGCGGCCACAATTCCCGAGCAGACCTACATGGTCTACCAGCTCATGTTTGCCATCATCACTCCGGCCTTGATCACCGGCGCCTTTGCTGAGCGCATGAAGTTCGGCGCGATGGCGCTGTTTCTTTCGCTCTGGTCGCTGATCGTCTACTGCCCAATGGCGCACATGGTGTGGGGCGTTGGAGGATTGCTGAACGCAAACGGAGGAAGCATTCCTTCGCTTGATTTTGCCGGCGGCACAGTTGTTCATATCACTTCCGGCGTCTCCGCTCTCGTGACCGCCATTTATCTGGGCAAGCGCCTCGGCTATCCACACACCAACATGCCGCCGCATTCCATGGTGTTGAGTTTCATCGGGGCATGCCTGCTTTGGGTGGGTTGGTTCGGGTTCAATGCGGGGAGCGCGCTGGGATCGGGCCCGCTGGCCACCAGCGCCTTTATCAATACTCATTTTGCCGCTGCGACCGCTGCGCTGGGCTGGACCATTGCGGAATGGATTCACAACGGCAAGCCGACGGCTCTCGGCGCAATCTCCGGTGCTGTAGCAGGGCTCGTCGCCATTACGCCTGCTTCGGGCTTCGTTCAACCCTTCTCCGCGCTGCTGATCGGAATTGTCGCTGGATTTTTCTGTGCTTTCATGGTCTTCAAGGTCAAGAGCTGGTTTGGCTACGACGACTCGCTCGATGCCTTCGGCGTGCACGGCGCCGGCGGAACTCTCGGCGCATTGCTCACAGGCCTTTTCGCAACCAGGGCCATCAATCCTGCGTTCGGGCCGAATGTCGCCACCGGCGCCATCGACGGACACTGGGGCCAGTTGTTGAACCAGGCCGCCGGGGTCGCGATCGCCTGGGTTCTTTCCGCTCTCGGCACCCTCATCCTGCTGTTCCTTGTTGACAAGCGGATCGGACTTCGCGTTTCGGCCGAGGACGAGAGTGTTGGTCTTGACCTTTCTCAGCATGGTGAAGAAGGTTACGACCTGAATTCCTGATGAAAAGTTCGTGTTGGGTGGAATCCACTCGCCTATCCGGCCTGATACGCTACCAGACGAGGCAATCAAGCATGCTCAAGATTGAAGCGATTATTCAGCCTTCGAAGCTCGACGCAGTGAAGGATGCACTGCTCGAAGTTGGCATTGAAGGCATGACGATTCTGGAGGCGCGCGGACACGGCCGTCAGAAAGGCCACACCGAGTTCTATCGCGGCCGCGAATATACGGTTGACCTTCTCCCCAAGGTAAAAATTGAGATGGTTGTTCTGGACGAGATGAAGGAGAAAGCGATCGCCGCCATTGGCTCTGCGGCACGCACTGGAAGAATTGGCGACGGCAAGATCTTCGTCAGCCGGGTGGAAGAAGCGATCCGCATCCGTAACGACGAGCGCGGCGAGACGGCGCTCTAACCTGATTCCGGTCGAGTTCCCTGTTTGACCACGCGAAAAGCGGGGTAACTCCGCCAGTTCCACTACCTGTCAACCCCTCTTCCGCCAAAATTCCCGCTAACCCCCTCATTCCACTCGCCAAAAACTTTCCCCGGTTTTGCAGGCAATTATCCCCTTCCGCTGCACAATGGAATCGTGATTGAAACCACTGGCTCCGTGAATGTGCGCCTCGCGCACGCTAAACTCGCCAGCACGGCTATCTCGTCGCTAAACCTAATCGACAGAGGAATCTACGACCATCGTTAATCCATAGAAGAATTTGCCGCCACCCCTCCTCCTTAACGTCAATCCATGCAGGAGTTTACCGCCAGATTCCGGGTGGGGGGAGGGTGCCAGGAGATATCCAGCCATGTTCAAGGAATGCCGCTACATCCTGCCCTCCGGGTATAAGTGCAAGTCGCCGGCCCTCCGCGACAAGCATTTCTGCTACTTCCACAACAAGTCCCGGCGGTATGCCGCCATCCGCTCGACCTCAACCGATCCCATAGTGTTCCCCTCCGTCGAAGACACCGGCGGCGTTCAGATCGCCCTCAATCAGGTTCTCCGCAACTTCGGCGCCCGCCGCATCAATGCTCGGCACGCCGGAATTCTTTTCTACGGACTCCAGATCGCCTCGCAACTTGCCCACAAATCCGACGAGAAACTCAGCGAAAGCGTCCGCGAAACCTGCGAAGACTCCGATGGCTACACGCTCGCTCCCGAAAAGACCACCTGCGAACCGCCTGACGACTGCCAAGGCTGTCATCACCGCGAAGGCTGCGAAGACTTCGAACTCTACAAAGGCGAAATCGAAGCATTCGAAAAACAGGAAGCACACAAGAAAGCGAATGAGAACAGGGAGAAGAGGAACTAAGCACTGTCATTCCGACCGAGCGCAGGAACCCGCAGGTGCTTCTGGGTGCGCTGCGTAGACTGCCACACCAAGCCGGGTGCCCCAGAGCCTGTCCTGAGCGCAGTCGAAGGATCTCCCTTGTGAGACCTCGGAAAGCACGAACTTCCTCCGGTCTCCGGCTGATGGCGACCTGGCTTTTCGGGAGATACTCAGGGGGTGCCACAAGCCCGTTGGGCCACTGTCAGGCGCGTTTCTGCAAGATCCCACTTCGATTCAACGCTCAATAATCCCGGCCCCGGATGAGTTGTGAATTCGGAACGATTTCGAACCGATTGGGGGCGGCTTTGACGAGCGCATCGGCAAATTTGTTGCCAACAGTGGCTGTTCCATCATCCTCAACGTCTTTTACAACGGAGCGGTCAAGAATATAGTCCTGCGTGATCTTGCTCTGCCAGTCGATGTTGCCCATGTGCTCGTCGTTTGCCGCATCGTTCTGCTTCAGGGTTTGCATGTGGCTGTCGAATGACTGCGCGTTGGCCTCTCTGCGACTGTTGATGGCATCCGCCTGTGCCTGGTTCGCGATCGCCTGCTGGTGAATGCGGTTCAGATCCGCGGCGCCCTCTCGAGCGATCACGTTTCCGTCCTGGCTGTAAGACCGGATCGCAGCCAGCATCGTGGCCTGCTCGGCATCTGCATACTGCGCGGGAATGTTGGTCATGCTCACGCTCAACGCCCACATCGGCGAGCCGCGCGTAATCATTGCTCCGATGCGGGCACTGCCCTTGCGAGGCCCGATGCCATCGTTGAAGTCGACGGTGAAGATTGCCTGGATCGCAGGTCCTCCTGAGTCAGGAGGAAGATTCGTGGAACTGGTCAGAGTGAAACTTCCCTGCGCTTTGCCATTGTTTCGCCGAATCTGGTTGAAGACACTGACAAAGGCGGCGAAAAGATCGCCGCCCATGGGATAGACGATCCGGGCTTTCGGCGAATTGTTGGGCATCCGCAAGATGTTCTGTCCCGCCGGAGAGCGAGGATCGATGATCTGCTGGAAGATCATCCCCATGAACATCATTTCGCCGTGATTTCCCTCGGCGATCAAAGAGCCGCCCGCCACAGAGGTCAGATGCCACCCGTCGGGCAGCCCGATAACGGCGCTGCGATCGCCAGCCGTGGCCATGTTCAAGTGCACGGGCCCGCCCTTGGGTGTCGAAGGAGCTTCAACCCGCGATCGCGGAGCGGGGCTGCCCGCAGCAGGTCCTACCGTGGCCTGATATGCAGCAGAAACCGCCTGCAACATGCCCGGTTCGGTGGTTACAAATCGGTTGGCAAAGTCATACAAGATGCCCATCTGGGGCGAGCTATTCCCGCGCTGGGTGATGATGACCAGTCCTGCGATCGGCTTTCCACTCGTGCTTTTCGCGGTCACGGTGAAGAAGGCGGCAAGCGAGGTTCCGTCCTTCGACTGGATCAGCTTGCCGACCTGCGGCTTTTCCCCGAATTTGCCGTGTACCTGGTGGAGCATGTACACAAGTGCGTCAGTCTTGTTGGATTGGCTGGCAAGGGTGCCAAACGCATATTCTCCCCCACCCGGGTTCTGAACGATTTTGATCTCGCCCTTTGCCGGTGGTTGCCCTGGCTGCGAATGCGACTGACCGGCCGCAAAAGCTACGTTGACGCTCAAAACGGCTAAAGTTATCCCTGCTGCAGACGCGGTTCGGAACCAGTTCATCACGACGCTCCTTGATCGGAATTGCGAATTTGAATTGCCTCAAAGGCATACCCCGCTCCTGTTCTTAGGAACAACCGGATCCAAAGCAGGATTCTGCACACACTTTTGGAGCTGACGAAGTCGGCCCATTGCTCTCTTACCATGCAGTCGGGTTTTCAGAGGTTACGCCCGGGCACAGGACCTAAACAACCCAATTCTCCCTCCCCGCTGGAAAATCGCTTATCCTGTTAAAACATCTTTAATCTTCGGCGAGCCTTTCAAAACTAACTATGAATCCAGTCGCTTTAGCGGTTGACGATCTTCGGGATCAGTATCTCCGGGAGATGGCGCTCGTCCGCCAAACCTGTGAGCGCACCGGGGATGGCACCGCCGCGATCCGCCGCCGATCCGCGGTAGTTGACCGTATCCTGATTGAAATGTGGCGCCGGGCATTCGCGGGCCAGGCGGCGCAGAACGTTTCGCTGCTGGCTCTGGGCGGTTATGGGCGCAAAGACCTGTTCCCGTACTCAGACATCGACGTACTCTTTACCTTCGCGGATGAGAAGACCGAAGAGCAGACACGAGAAGCCGTCCGGTCGATCATTCAGGGCATGTGGGACATCGGGCTTCGCGCCAGTCCCAATTCCCGCACCATCAAAGAAGCTGGACGCTTCGATCCCGACAATCTCGAATTCACCTTGGCGACGCTGGACCGGCGTTTTCTTGCAGGCCAGTTCTCTCTCTACCAGCAACTGCACCAGACGGTCTTTCCGGGACTGGTGCTGAGCGAATGGAACACGATCACGCAGAAACTGGGCGAGATTGCCCGCGCGCGTCACGCGAAGTACGGCAACACCATCTTTCACCTCGAACCGAATTTGAAGGAGTGCCCCGGCGGTCTGCGCGACTATCACCTGGCGGTCTGGTTTGCGCTTCTGTTTCATCTGAAGGAGACCAAGGAGTGGCCCCGCCAGCGCGGCGGAGTCTTCCAGAGCGCCCGCGGAGATGCCGAGGCCGCCTTCGACTTTCTTGCCGCCGCGCGATGTTTCCTTCATTTTCGGCACGGACGCGACGACAACACGCTCGACTGGCAGTCGCAGGATGAGGCAGCGGCCAACTCCATCGGCCTCGAATCGCGCGGCACGGCCGACCCGGCCTACTGGATGCGCACCTACTACCGGCATGCGCGCGTGATTTACCGGCGGGCCGCGCTGCTGATGGAACATCTGCCGGCACCGGTCAGCTTCTACCGCCAGTTCCGCCGCCGCAGAACGCCCATCGCGGGCACGGACTTCATCCTCGACCAGGGCCGCATCGATATTCTTCCCGGCGCGCAATTCAGCGATACCGCTGCCATTCTTCGCATCTTTTCGCTGATGGCAACGCATGGCTACGCACTGTCGCAAGCCGCCGAAGACCGCATCACCGACGCGCTCCCGGCACTAGCCATCCACATCCCCGAAGGCCCTTATCTTTGGAATGCGCTGCGTGAAGTTCTGCTGGGACCGCATGCGGCCCATGCGCTGCGGACGATGCACGCGCTCGGTGTGCTGGAGATGCTGATTCCCGAATTTCACGGCATCGATGCCCTGGTCATCCGCGACAGCTATCACCGCTACACGGTCGACGAGCACACCTTCCTGACCATCGACAATGTACACAGCCTGCGTCAACCGGCGCACGACTACGAACAGCGCCTGGCACAGTTGCTGCCCGAAATTGATCGCCTGGATCTGTTCCTTCTTTCGCTCCTATTGCACGACACCGGCAAGGGCCGGCGCAGCGGTGAACACACCGGGCAGAGCGTTGAACTGGCTGACAGTTTTATGGCGCGGCTGGACTTTGACACCGAGGAACGCGACCAGGTACTCAAGCTCATCCGGCTGCATCTGGAGATGTCTAATGCTCTGCGCCGGGATATTTTCGACGCCGAAAACGTGCGCGCGTTCTCAGAGAAGATCGGCAGCCCGGCACTCTTGAAGATGCTGACGCTGATGACATATGCGGATATCAAGGCCGTGAATCCTGAAGCGCTGACGCCGTGGAAGGCCGAGAACCTGTGGCAACTCTACATGTCGACCGCGAACTTCATGGACCGCAGCGTGGACGAAGTGCGGTATCACGCAGCCATCGATCCTACGCTCCTGAACCGCATCCGCTCGATGGTGCCGCCAATCCAGTACGATGAGTTGCGGCAATTCCTTGAAGGGCTGCCGCAACGATATCTGCAGACCCGGCTGCCGGAACATATACGCAATCACTTTCAGTTAGCCGCCGATCTCGACAAGAATCCTGTCCAGCTTGACCTTCGCCCTCACCGGCAACTCTTCGACCTCACCGTAATTGTGCGCGACCGCAGCCGCTTGTTTGCCGACGTCGCCGGCGCGCTGGCGGCTTGGGGCATGAACATCGTGAAGGCTGGGGCGTTTTCAAATGATGCCGGCGTGGTGGTCGATAGCTTTCAGTTCACCGACGTGTTTCGCACCATCGAGCTGAACCCAAGCGAGAAAGATCGCTTTCTCGATTACCTGCATGAAGTCGTCGCGCAGAAGGTTCCTGTCGAGCAGATGCTGGAGGCACGACGCCACGCAAGCAACCCGGCCAACGCGAAGGTCGAGGTCGCGACGCGCCTGCAATTCGATTCGGAGTCCTCGACGCATTCCACAATCCTGCAAGCGGTGGCACAGGATATACCGGGCCTGCTGCGGCAGATTGCTCTTACGCTTAGCTCGCATAAATGCAACATTGAGGTTGCGCTTATCGATACGGAAGGTGAGACCGCGATCGATGTCTTTTATCTGACACAAGGCGGAGCCAAGCTAAGCAATGAGACGCAGCACGCGCTGGCGGGCGATCTGACGGCTGCAATCAATCAACTCCGCGCTCCTGTCGGCGCATAGTCAGCTCTCGCGGTCCCACGCCACACGGCCACTTCCGCGACTGAGTCTTTGTCGCTCGGGCTCAGGACTTGCCTGCGTGATCACCATATTCCCAGTCGTAGGGCACGCCAATGTCTCCAAGGATGAAATGGACTAACTGGGCAAAGCCGGCTTCAGCACGAACATCGTTGGCAAGGATCAGAGCGCAGCGTTGGCTCTTCTCAACGCACACCATTGTATTGGCAGTCTGACCGTCGTGACCGCCCTTGTAAAAGCCATGACCCTGCGGACCATCGAACGCGATGACCCCCAGCCCCGAATACAGATCCTTGCGCTGCTCGCTGACCGGCAGATCAGGGAGAAACATCGGAAAGAGACTGCCCGTTGCGATATGAAACACGGGTTTCGTGATCTCAGCGCGCGAGGCCGGCGTCAAGCCGTCACCGCGCACCAGAGCGGCGGTAAATACGGAGAGGTCGGTGATCGTGGTATTCATGGAGCCCGCCGCGCGCACCTTGCTGCGCTTGTCATGGGGCTGCGGTTGGCCCTGGTCGTTCCATCCGTCGGCAACATTCGGGTCCTGACCGTTACGCCATACAAGGCTTGTGCGGGTCATGCCCAGCCGGTCGAAGTTGGCCTTGGTCAGATCGCCGACGTCGAGCCCGAGTCCTTGCGCCTTGCGGCCATGCTCAACCACAAACTGCAGGAGAATAAAACCCTCGCCTGAATAGCTGAAGTGCGTTCCGGGTTCAAAGTGGATGTGCAGCCTCTGGTCGGGTTCAATGAACCAGAAGTTGCTGAAGCCGGTAGAGTGATTCAGGCACATCCGCGGCGTTATCTTTTCCCAGCGTGGATCGTCAGCCAGGTCCTTATAGGGTCCGTACTTGTCGGGAAAAACAGGGTCGGGTCCATAGCTCGGCAATGGATTGTCGAGATCGTCCTTGATGGGTTTGTCAAGATTCAGCTTTCCTTGATCCACCAGTTGCATAACCGTGTAGGCGAACACAGTCTTGGTCAACGATGCACCGTACATCACCGTGTCTTTCGTCAAGGGATCTCCCTTGGCGTCGCGGATGCCATAGGCGTTCACATAGACGACCTTGCCATGGTCGATGACCGCCACAGCCATGCCTTTGGCGTTGGTCCGTGCCATGATCTTGCTTACTTCGCCGTCAATGGCGGCAGCGCTGGGAATCGATTGTGCGAATCCCGCCGCCCGAACGCACAACGCAGCAGACAACAGAACAAAGAGCGGAAAAATCCTGTTCCACATTCTCATGGGTTTCCTTTAAGAACTGTATCTTGACGGGCCATGGTTCCAGGGAAAGGGACTGTATAGCCTGGGGGTCATTACGCATCGAAGCTTCAGAAAGTTCGAACTCCGTCCATGACTGGCGGGGACTTGCTCCGGGAGAGGACTGAGGATTTCTTTAGCTCTCCCGCATAGCCCGTGATCGAGAACCTCGTCATGGACAGCTAAAATATCCCTATGGCTGCACTGATTGACGCAATCGACATCAAGCGCAAGATGTACTTCGAACTCGAAAACACTCCTTATTACTGCCTGGACGTGGACGTCTCTACCCCGACCGCGCGCGGCGGACAGACGCTGGTGCGGCTGAAGATGCGCAACCTGCTGACCCGCGCCGTCTTCGACAAGACCTTCAAGGCGGGTGAAAAGTTCAAAGAGCCAGATCTCGAAACGATCGAGGCTTCCTATCTGTATTCCGATGGCGATGCTTCGTACTTCATGGACCAGGAGACCTTCGACACGATTCCATTAACGCCGGAAAAGCTTGGAGACGCGCTGCAATTCCTCACCGAGGGTCTGATCATCAAGATCGACAAGTTCAATGGCAACCCCATCGGCCTGCAGCTACCGGAGAAGGTCGAACTGGCGGTGGCATATACAGAACCCGGTGCGCGCGGCAATACCGCCAGCGGCGCCGTTACCAAGCACGCACGGCTCGAGACCGGCCTCGAAATCCGGGTGCCGTTCTTCGTCGAAGAGGGCGAAAAGGTGAAGGTCTATACGGAGACTCGCGAATTCGCGGGACGCGCCTAAGGCGATCCGCCGTGCTGGATTTTCATCTCTTCGATTCGATCCAGTCCGTAAACTACTTCGGCATCTGATGCCCGACCCCATTCCCGGGAGAGCGCAATGCCTGAGGCCCTTCGACTTCCGCTTCTCGTCATCGTCGCGTTTATTGCGGCCTTGCTGGCCGCCGTTACGGGCTTTGGCGGCGCTGCAGTGCTGCTGCCGATGCTGGTGTTCGTCTTCGGCGTACGTGAAGCCATTCCAATCCTCACGGTCGCGCAACTGATTGGCAATGCGAGCCGCGTCTGGTTCAACCGGCATGACCTCGACTGGCGCGTAGTGGCGTGGTTTGCCGTGGGTGGCGTGCCGATGGCGCTCGCGGGAGGATTCCTGTTCGCGCATGCGCCGCTGGCGGCATTGACCCATGTGCTGGGAGCATTCCTAATTCTCATCGTGGTGCTTCGGCACTTGCCAAAGCTCCCTGCGTTCAAGCCACCGCTGAAGTCGTTCGCATTGATCGGCGCGGCGGCGAGTTTCTTGTCGGCTCTACTGGGGAGCGTGGGTCCGTTGATGGCGCCATTCTTCCTGGCCTATGGACTGGTGAAAGGTGCGTATATCGGGACAGAGGCGTTGTCGACGGTGTTGATGCACGCGGCCAAATTAATCGCGTATCGCCAGTCGGCGATTCTGCCGTTCCACACGGTCGTAAGCGGACTGGCCTTGGGCCCGATCATGGTGGCCGGCTCGTTTGCAGGCAAGCGCGTAGTGGACCGGCTGCCGGAGCGCGTGTTTGTGCTGATCATCGACGTGACGCTGGTGGCGGCCGGGGTCCTATTCGTGGCGGGGTGGAGCAAGCTTTAGCGCGGGATCGCAATGTGCCCAGCGACGGCACGGCCAGCGTGGAAGGTGTTCGCGCGATGGGACGCGCTCTGGAGCATCTGAACCTGGGATGGGCGGTTGCGGGAATTGCGCTGCGACTGCCGCTGGTGTGGCAGTTTGTGCAGGTGATGATGGACGCAAGCGGGCTGGGGCCGCGCATTCCAGCCGCAGCGCTATCTTGCCCGGTATCCGAATCAACGGAACGTTAACACTGGCCGCACAGGACGGCTTCTAGCATGTAGACAGCCGCTCCGGAACAACGGAGCGATTGAGGAACAGCGCGGACCTACTTCAAATAGGCGCGAACCAGGTCGATGAGATCCTCAGCAAGTTCGGGGGCGATTTGTTCCTTGGCTCCGTCGACCAGGTGGAAGCGGATGTGCGTCTCCATAATCTCGCCCATCAAGCCGTTCACGCCGCCGCGCACAGCGGCAAGCAGCATCAACTGGCCGCCACAGTCTTCGTCTGCGCCGACGAGGCGTTCGACTGCATCGAGTTGGCCGCGCAATCGACGCACACGCTGGACCAGTTTCACCTTCTCGCGTTCAAGCAGGGACATGGGAGAAACTCCTGTTTTCTATATACCCAACCAGGGTATAGTATAAACCATAAGGGGGTATATTCCCCCTATCTTAGCGCTGAAAGCTGCCTCCATGAAAGGCTCGCCATGTTCCACCTCCTTTATCGCGGTTCTCATGCCTATTTTTTGATATGCCTATCGCTTTTCGTTGTGGTGGGCTCCTGCTTCTCCCAGAGTCCGAGATCCGTGGATGGCCTACCCTCTGCGCCGGAGCCTTCACTTCAGAGTGCGACTTTCGCGGCTACTTTCGCGCAGAACGGATCTCCAAACGCAGGGCAGATTGCTGCTGCGAAGAACGCATCTGCGGATGTACCGGCGGAACCGGAGCTCACCATGTTTCCTCACCCCGAGGATGCACGGTACTGGGTTTCTGGACAAGCGAACATCATCTTTCAGGGACGGCTTCCCTTTCACTCGCTGTATGAAGGGACGAACAGCTTCCGCAATTCGGCGGAGTACAAGACGTCGATGGTGGGAACCGCGTATACGGCCCTGCGCAGGGATCGTTCGGTTCGCTACAACACCGATTTCATCTTCGATGTGGAATCCGCTGCGGGGCGCGGCCTGAGCCAGGCGCTGGGTCTGGCGGGGTTCACCAATCTTGACGTGGTGCGAAATCCGAATCTTGGTTCAACGCCCTACGTTGCGCGCTGCCAGATTCACCAGGTGATCGGGCTGACCGGCCAGACAACGAGCCAGGAGGCAAACTTTTTCGCGCTTGCTGCGAGGGTGCCGGAACGACGGGTAGAGTTTCGCGTCGGCAAGATGACGCTGCCGGATTTCTTCGATCTGAACTCGGTGGGGTCCGACAGCCATCTGCAGTTCATGAACTGGACGGTGGACAACAACGGTGCATGGGACTACGCGGCAGACACGCGCGGCTATACAGTGGGCGGGATGGCAGAGTACGACGATCGCGCTTGGAGCCTGCGCTACGGGCTCTTTGCGATGCCGACGGTTGCCAACGGGATCGACATGGACTGGGCGTTCAGCCGGGCGCATGCACAGAATGGCGAGTTTGAGTTGCGCAAGAGTTGGATTCCGGAGCGGAAGGGCGTGACACGGCTGCTGTTCTATGCGAATCGCGCGCACATGGGGACATATCGTGAGGCGGTGCAGGCATATTTGACTGGGACAGACGCCACGCCGAACATCATCGCGCACGAGCATTTTGGCGCGCTGAAGTATGGATTCGGCTACAACACGGAGCAGGAGTTGACGGCGAACCTGCGCGCCTTCGGGCGGTTTGGATGGAACGAGGGCCAGCACGAGTCGTTCGCTTACACGGAAGTGGATCAGACCGTGGAAGGTGGTGCGGACTATGCCGGCAATCGCTGGCACAGACCGCAGGACAAGGTGGCGATCGCCGTGGTGTCGAATGCGATCAAGCGTGATCACCAGAATTATCTGCGGCTGGGCGGGCTGGGTTTCCTTCTTGGCGACGGCAACTTGAACTACGGACGCGAGAACATCGTGGAGAGCTACTACACGTGGCATGCGTGGAAGGGGCTCTTCTATTCCATCGACGTGCAGCATATCGACAACCCAGGGTATAACCGCGACCGCGGGCCGGCGTGGGTGGGGGCAGTGCGGACGCACGTGGATTTCTAGCGCGGTCCTTGATCGAGGGCGGGTGCAGCTTTCCCGCGCAGCAGATTGGTGAGATCGTCAAGACGCTCATCGAGCGTATTCAGTTTTCGTGACATTCCCTGGATCTCGGATTCCGCGCGGCGATTGACGTCGAAGTCGAGTTCGCCGCGCAACCGGTCTTTGGTGTCCTGGCGATTCTGGCTCATCATGATGACGGGAGCCTGGATGGCAGCGAGCATGGACAGAAACAGGTTGAGCAGGATGAACGGGTAGGGATCCCACGCTTTGCCGCCGAGGATGATGTTGGCCAGCGTGTAAATCGTCAGGATAACGGCAAACGTGATGATGAAGGTCCACGAGCCGCCGAAACCGGCGACCACATCCGCGATCCGCTCTCCCGTCGTCATTTCCTTTTCGATGATCTCGTTGGGATTGCGAGTCGCGCGCAGCCTCACGAGTTGATGCGCGGCATGATATTGATGTCCCAGCGTCGTGAGCAGGTCCATGCCAGCCATGGGCTTTCGCTGCAGAAGTGTGGAAATGTCATCGCGGGAGATCTCGAGGCAGGTAGAGTCTTCGAGGGCGGAGGCGCTGGTTTGATGAGGCGTCTGCTCGAGCATGGAGGCGAAGCCGAAGAACTCCCCATGGGCGGGTTCATCCACGACCACTTCCTGCTGATCTTCGTCGACCGTAGTGACCCGGACTCTGCCCGTAACCATGACGTAGGCCATGCCCGGGTCGCCGGCTTTGTAGATGCGCTCGCGCGCGGCGAAGGTTTTGAGTTCGACTTGGCCGGCCAGGACGGCTGTCTCGTCATCATCCAACAAGGAAAAGAGAGGAACGCTTTGAAGCAGTTCGGGCTTGCATGTCATGGGGATCTCCGGGATGGGGATGGTGATGAAATCTGGTTGAACGCGGACTGTGGTGCGGCGGGGGTGTGGCGCAGGGGAAAGTCCACTTCAAATCCGACCTGGCCGCCGAGTCGAGGGCTGGCGATGTGGCTGCCGCCGAGGAGCGCGAACGTCACACTCATGAGCTTGGTGAACTGATATGCGCCTCCAGAGAGCGCCTGCAGCTGGTCCTTGCCGAGGCCATTGTCAGCGGCGATCGCAGCATAGAGCTCGGCACCAAGTGTAAGGCGCGGCGTAAAGTCGTGCTGCCAGGAAACTCCGCCCGTGTAGACATGGCCGCGCGTGGTTTGCACACCGAGGACGCCGGTGCTGGTGTTGCCGGCGAAGAGATATCCGAAGTTGGCGTTGAGCCGGGTCTTGTCTGAGAGCGGTTCCTGCGCGATGGAGTTGAGCCAGTAGTCTCTGAGTCCGGAGCCAAGTTCCTGGCTCGGGTCACCGGTTGGAAATTCGAGGTACAAGCTGGCGGAGAGGGCGGGAACGCTCAAAGGGCGTTTGGCCCTATAGAAGTTCCATTTAATACCAGTATCGGCATCTCCGAAACCGATTGAGGCTTGAGATCCCGGTGCGCGGTAGATGGCGAGGTAGGGGAAGTCAACGTCGAATTCCAGCCCATGGGGAAAGCCGTAGTTGAACTTGAAATTGGAGGTGTTCTGGCGAAGATTAGGGTACTGTGCGGACTGCAGTCCGTCATATTCGTTGAAGAACTCGAAGTGCAAGGTTCCACGGTCGGTCACGTCGGCGTTATCCGTGTAAAACGGCATCTGCGCGAGCAGCGGCCCGCAGGCGAAGCACCAGATTAAGGTTAGGAGAAGCCGCCTTGCTCGATGCATGCAGTTGCAGTTCACTATACCCGGATTGGAATCGCATGAAATATCAATGCAGCATTAAAAGCTCCCGGTTGGTCAATGGTCGACATGCGCGTGTGGCGTTGCGAGCGGTCGGGGAGGACGGTCGCACCCTTACAATGTTGATGATTCCGAAGCGAGGTGGGCAGTGGGCGCCGAAGTCGAACCATGTGTGCTGGTATATGACGTGGGGGGCAGCCACATCTCCGCGGCCGTCTGCTTTAAAGAGGGATTTCGGCTGGGCCCGGTGGTTCGGGCGAATCTGCCGGAGGAGCAAACGAGCCCTGCGTTCGTTGAGGTGCTGCACTCGCTGGGCGTGAAGGCGTCGGAAGGCGTGGCTGGCGTGGAGGGTGCGGAACTAGCGATGCCGGGGCCCTTCGATTACGCCAAGGGCATCAGCTGGATGAAACACAAGCTGCCCTACCTTTATGGCGTGAATGTGAGCGAGGCACTGGCGGCAGGGTTCGGATGGAAGGCGAACCAGGTGCGGTTTCTGAATGACGCGGCGGCGTACCTGCTGGGCGAAGTGGGCGCAGGTGCGGCGCGGGGCGTGCAGCGCGTCGTCTGCTTCACACTTGGAACAGGCGTGGGCTCAGGGTTCGCCGTGGATGGCAAGGTCGTGACCGAAGGCAAGGGCGTGCCGCCGGGTGGGGAGATCTGGAATGTTCCCTATGAGGGCGGAATTGTCGAGGACCAGATTTCGACGCGCGCTCTGCAACGTGCTTACAAGGAGCGCTTGGGACAAGAGCGCGAAGTGGCATCGATTGCGCACTACGCGACGGGCGGCGAGCCGGCTTCGATTGAGGTTTTTAAGGAGTTCGGCAGGAATCTCGGCGTGGCACTGAAGAAGCTGCTCAAGGATTTTGCGCCGGATGTGGTGGTGCTGGGAGGCGGAATTTCGCGGTCGGCGTATCTGTTTCTTGCTGAAACCCAGAAAGAACTCGCGGGTACGAATTTCGAAGTGCGGATCGCGCAGCTGGGGGATGATGCTCCGCTGGCGGGCGCCGGAGTCGCGTGGTTTGGTGCTCGCCCATGAGACAGTAGGCAGTAGTCAATCTTCATGAATGGCGCCCGTGACCGAATTGCGATCCTTGAAGAAAACGAATGCCCGCAATGAAGTTGGAGCAGCCCGGTCTTGAACGCGGAGGATTCATGAAGAAGTCGGTCAAGATCGGTCTGGCTGCAGCCATAGCACTACCACTACTCGCAGCAACAGCCATTCATCTCTTCGTGGACGCCAATACTTTTCGCCCGGCGATCGAGAGCAGGCTTACCGCGGCCCTTTCCCGCAAGGTCACCCTCGGCACTCTCAGCCTCTCCGTCATGACAGGAAGCCTGGTGGCGAATGACCTCGCCATAGCCGAAGACCCGAAGTTCGGCCAGACCCCATTCTTCACCGCCAAACGATTACGCATTGGCGTTCAGATGAAGCCGCTGATCTTCAACCGGCAGCTCATTGTGCGGAGTTTTGAGATCGAAACTCCCCAAATCCATCTGATCCGTGCCGAGGATGGCACCTGGAACTTCGCCACCCTGAGCCACGGCCGTGCTTCTCAGAACACGCAGACGAACACTTTACCCGATTTTCCCGTCGGCATCATCACCATCAAAGATGGAAACGCCACAATCGAGAAGCTGCCTTTGCAGCGAAATCCGCAGGTCTACGGCCATCTCGACGTGAAATTGGAGCACTTCTCCCTGGCAGAGGGCTTTCCCTTCACGGTTAGCGCCTCGCTGCCCGGCGACGGCAAAGTGGCCGTCTCAGGAACCGTCGGTCCTATCAATCCGCAAGACGCCGCCTCCACCACCTTCGACGCCCAAGTCACTATCAAGCACCTGGACCCCGTCGTGGCCGGGTACGTCGATCCTGAGGCTGGAATCTCCATGGTCGGTGGCCTCGACGTCCACATCGTCTCAGACGGAATGAATGTCACCAGCGACGGCAACGTTCACGCCGAGCACCTCATCCTCCTCAAAGGCGGCAACCCCGCCCCGCATCCTTTCGACATCCACTATCAAGTTGTTCACTCCCTCATGGACCACGGTGGCAAAGTCTCCGATCTCGCCCTTCAGACCGGGACTGTCGCCATTCACCTCAAAGGCACCTACCAACTCGACGCAAACGTACCCGTCTTCGATCTCAAGCTACTGGCCCAGAGTGTCCCCATCGACGGACTGCAGGCGCTTATGCCCGCCGTCGGCGTAAAGCTCCCCAACGACGCCGTCCTCAAGGGCGGAACGCTGTCGGCCAACTTCGGCATCAAGGGCTCGGCCAAAGACAACGTCATCGTCGGCTCCTACGAGATCGAAAATACACAGTTGGTAGGGTACGATCTTGGCTCCAAGATCGTTGGCATCGCCGCCAAGGGTGGCATCAAGACCGGAGATACCACCGTCATCGAGATCTCCCGCGCCGACATGCGCATAACCAAAGCAGGCAGCGAGAGCACGAATATCTACTCGGTGCTTCCCGCCCTCGGCGAGTCAACAGGCAGCGGCACAGTGTCTCCTTCCGGTGAGCTCAACTTCCACTTGATCTCCAAAGTCACGAGCGCTAAAGGACTCAATAAAGTCGGCGTAAATTTCCTCACAAAGCTGAATAGCACATCTGCTTCCGCCAAACCTTCCACTGCCACCGGTATCCCCATCAATATCACCGGCACAGCGGAGAACCCCGTCATCACCGCGGATGTCAACGGCCTGGTCAATGGCAACGCCGCAACTTTACGCAGCAAAGGCGCCGCCATCCTCAATAAGACCGGCCTCAAGAAGCTCTTCGGCAAGAAAAACAATTCTTCTTCGACCACGCCGATCCAATAGTTACAGCGCGCTACATGACTGGTTCAGACGCCTGCAACGAGATTTGTCCCGGGAAACGCGTTTGTCGCCAGGAGCGATTCTGCTGCCTGTTCTGGAAATGGCACGAGGAGAAGCTAGCGGCTCGCGGGCGATTGCGGCTGCGCTGCAGGCTGGGTTTGCGGGTCGGGCGGAAGAGTATAGATAACCTCGCCGGGCTTGGCGTAATGAAGCTTTTCGCGGGCTTCGTGCTCGATGGCGTTGGGGTCGCTCTTGAGCCGGTCAACGTGGCCGCGCAGGTGCGCGTTCTCCTGCTGGAGATCCTGGATTTCTTTCTTGAGCTGCCTTTCCTGGCTCCGCTGCTGATACCAGGTGGAGAGACCGTGGCGGCCATTGACGACGCTCCAGGCAAAGGCCAGGGCGAGCATGACGGCGAAGAGCGTACCGGCGGGACGCCAACCCTGCTGCACCCAGTGGATGGCTCGCTGACGCAGCGGAATCGGCTCGTCGGCCGCTTCCTTCTTTTCCGTGAACAGATCGGGTTGCTGCATATGGCCTCGGTGGAGTGATGACGCTCAGGGGCTGAAGCCCCACCCTTTTTTGAATCGGCGTTTGCGGCACGACTAAAGTCGTGCCCTTTCAAAACCTCTACTAACCCTGCACGAATTTTTCAGCGGCGGACCGGAGCGCGACCATGTCTTTCTCGTCGCGCGCCTCGGTGTACGCCCGCACCACCGGCTCTGTGCCGGACAGGCGGAAACATACCCACGAACCGTCGTCGAGGATCAGCTTGAGTCCGTCGGTGCGCACAATGCCAGTCACCTTGCGCCCGCCAAGCTCGGTGGGATCCTTCTTCAACTCTTCAGTGAACGCGGCTTTCCGTTCCGGGGTCAAGTGGAAGTTCTCGCGAACGGGATAGAAGGAACCAACCTTGGCAAACAGTTCCTTAAGCTGGCGGCCGAGGCTCTTTTTGCGCGCGGCTACCATCTCTGTAACCAGCAGGCCGGCGATGATGCCGTCCTTTTCCGGCACGTGGCCGCGGATGGTGAGCCCGGCGGATTCTTCGCCGCCGATGGCAATCTTGTCGGCGATGATGAGTTCGCCGATGTACTTGAAGCCAACCGGTGTCTCATAAAGTGGCACCTTGTGATATTCGGCAAGGGCATTCACGAGGTTTGTGGTGGCAACGCTCTTGGCCACGCCGTTCTTCCAGCCTCGCGTTTCGACGAGGTAGTCGAACAGCAGCGCGATGATGTAGTTGGGCTGGATGAACGTGCCGTCTTCGTCGACGATGCCGAAGCGGTCCGCATCTCCATCCGTCGCGATGCCGATCTTGGCGCCTATCTCCTTCATCTTCTTTTTGCAGTTGCCGAGCAGGTGATCGTCGGGCTCGGGAGCATGGCCGCCGAAAAGCACGTCGCGATAGTCGTGCACGGTTTCAACTTCGACTCCTGCCTCGCGAAGCAAGTGGCAACTGTAGCCGCGTCCTGCTCCCCAGAAGGGATCGAAGACGACCTTGATGTGGGAGCCAGCGATGGTCTTGAGATCGACGAGTTCTCCGAGGCGGTGGAGGAAGCCGGGCTTGACGTCAGCGGTCTCGAATCCCCCCTCCGGCGGATCCGCATGAGGGATCTTGCCTTCGGTGTTCGCGTTGATCGCGGCCTCAATCTGCTTCGTCACGTCGGGCAGGGCGGGCGCGCCGTCGTGGGTAGAGAACTTGATGCCGTTGTACTCCGGCGGATTGTGGGAGGCGGTGAAGTTGATGGCGCCAGAAGTCTTGAGGGCGCGCACCGCATAGGCGATAGCCGGCGTCGGCGCGGCGTCCGGGATGACGATAGGGGTGATGCCGGCGCCGGCGAGAATGCTGGCGGCTTCGGCGACAAAGCTCTCGCCGAGGAAGCGCGGATCGCGCCCGACGAGGACCCGGTGTGGCTCAGGCTGCGTTTTGACGTATGCGGCAATGCCTGTGATGGTGAGGCGAATGTTGGCGAGCGTAAATTCGTCGGCAACGATGGCCCTCCAGCCGGAGGTGCCGAATTTAATGACGGAACTCATCGATCGTTCTCCTCAAGCGGCTAGTGCTCCGCAGAATCTGTGCATTAGGATGCGCAAGCCGCAAGGAACATACTGCAACACGGGGACGAAGTCGGCAAGTTGGGGAATACTCATGGAGGGTGGCGAAATTGGCAGGGGCCAATCGGCGACTTTGATTCGGGCGATGAAAATTGTGCTGGGATGTTGGGTCTCGCTTCGTACACTGGACGCGGGGAGAACGAAATGCTCGAATCGAACCCGCAGGCTCGGATTGTCCTGACTACGGAAAGTACGCTCGATGAAGCCAACAAGCTGGGCCGCACCCTGGTAGAGGAGCGGCTGGTGGCGTGCGCCACGCTGCTGCCGGTTGTCCAGTCGATCTATTACTGGAAGGACCACATTCATTCCGCTCCGGAAACCATGGTGATGCTGAAGACGAGCGCAGACAAGCTCGAGGCTCTGGAAGTGCGCATGCGCGAGCTGCACAGCTACCGCGTGCCGGAGTTCCTTGTGATCCCCGTAGAGATGGGAACAAAGCTCTATCTTGACTGGCTAACCGGAGCGCTCAGCCAGCCCAAATAGCAACCCGGAGTTGAGCAACCCAGAGTTGAGCAACCCGCCTTCGCCATGGCCGTCACAAAGGGGCCGGGGCGATTCAGCCCATCTGGTATTCTGAGCTTCAGCTGTGATGCGCTGGCTGATCATCGCTCTTCTGGTTTCGGTCGCAGGGCTGCTGGCGGCGGCAGCGGGGATGGCGCGCCACATCCGGCGACAACGTGCACGTCTGAAACGTCCCTCGTCTCAGGGGGATGCCGCTGCGGGAACGGCCGAAGCATCCGACCTGGAGTCAGAAAGATAAGGAACTAACGTGGAAAATGGGTTTGCGAAGCCGCTAGCTTCAGAGATCGCCAATTCTGGCGTGTCGCATGGGTTGCGTACCGCCGGCATACTGCTGGCTGGCAGCGCGCTGGTTGCGATCTGTTCGCACATCGCGTTGCCGTTGGGTTTCACGCCGGTTCCCCTGACGCTGCAGCCCTTTGCCGTGTTGCTGCTGGGGCTGCTGCTGGCGCCGCGCCTCGCCGCAGCGACGCTGGGCATCTATCTGCTGGAGGGCGCTGCGGGGCTTCCGGTCTTCGCGCCAGGGCTGGTCTTCGGCGCCGGTGTGGCGCATCTTATGGGACCGACTGGCGGATACTTGCTGGCCTATCCGGCGGCAGCGGCGCTCATCGCTTATCTGTGGCGGCGCAGCAATCGTGGATATTCAGCCGCATTGGTGAGCGCGGCGACCGGCAATGCGGCGATTCTGCTGTGCGGGTTCATATGGCTTCTGGTGTGGACGCACGCGGGCGGTTCGCTGACTTCGGTGAAGACGGCATTCGCTCTGGCAGTGCTTCCCTTCCTGCCGGGCGATGCGCTGAAAGTCGTGGCCGCGGCGGCAATTGCCAAGGCATTGGAACGGGCGCGCCGCATCCGTTAATTGAACTCATTCCCCAGGATTGTTTTTTAGTTGAAAGGATTTTCGTGTCTGTGAGCACCAGTCAATCTGAATCTGCAGTTCTCAATTCGATCCGGGAGATCTCGATCGCGCACAGCCCGGATTCGGATGACGCTTTCATGTTCTATGGCCTGGCGACAAATAAGATTCGCGTGCCGGGATATAAATTTACGCATACCCTGTGCGATATCGAAACGCTGAACAAGAAGGCGCAGGACGAAGCGTTCTACGATGTCTCGGCGATCAGCTTCCACGCCTATCCATATGTCCAGGAGAACTACGCCCTGATGGGTTGCGGCGGCAGCGTTGGCGAGGGATACGGGCCGATGGTCGTGGCGATGAAGCCAATGTCGCCTAACGATCTCAAGCGGATAAAGGTAGCCATTCCGGGCACCATGACGACGGCATTCCTGGCACTCAAGATATTCAATCCCGAAATCGAGACCGAGGTTGTCCCGTTCGACCAGATCATTCCTGAAGTGCTCGCGGGCAAGTATGAGGCGGGGCTGATCATTCACGAAGGACAGCTGACCTACGGCCGCAGCGGGCTTCATAAGATCATCGACCTCGGCGTGTGGTGGCGCGAGACCACAAAGCTGATGCTGCCGTTGGGCGGCAATGCAATTCGCCGTTCGCTGGGATCGGAGTCGCACAAGATCATCTCGAAAGCGCTGCGCGACAGTATTCAGCACGCGCTGGATCATCGGGAACAGGCGCTGGAGTACGCGATGCAGTTTGCGCGCGATCTGGATACCAGCCTGGCAAGCCGCTTTGTGAGCATGTATGTGAACGAGCGGACGCTGGACTACGGACCCGACGGACGTGAGGCCATTCGCAAGCTACTTGAAATGGGCCACGAACGCGGCATCATTCCCATCGCGCCCAAGGTTGAGTTCGTCGACTAAGCGCGAGCGTGCAACGTCGGTAATTGGAATCCACAAATTTTTCAGCCACGATTCTGAAGATTCGCTAATCCCGGCCGATGCATTGGGTATTGAGGCAAGCCCATGCTTTTGAGCCGGGATGAACTTGTGACGGCGCTCTTCTGCGAAACCGACCGCGCGCAGCGGCTGAAGATGCCGCTTTCCGTAATCGCCGTCGAGCTTGCGGATTGGGACGCACCGGAATCGGAAGTAAAGCAGGTTAGCCCCGCCGCTGCGGAACGCATCATCGTGGCGCGGATAACCGGAATTTTGCGCTGCTACGACTCCCTGGGCAGATGGGCCAATGGAGAATTCATTCTGTTGCTGCCGGGATGCGCCATAACGCATGCAAGAACACTGGCAGAGCGGCTGCGCGATGAGGTTTTCTTGGTGCCCGTGGAGGCAGGCGGCGTGAAGATGTGCGTGATGGCATGCTTTGGCGTTGCGTCGAGCGGGGGCCGGTCGCCTTTTGTGGTTCTGCGGGATGCACGAAACGCATTGCAGCAGGCCCGCACCGCCGGACCGGGATCGATCGGGTGTTCGAGTGCGGATGCGGAAGCGAACCCCGCTGCATTCCTCATTCCCGTTCTGCAGCGTGAAGACCTTCAATGGTAGCGTCTGCAAGCGCCAAGCGTGTCAGCGTGCTGTTAGAGATACGGGTGGGTTCGCGATCTCCAGGAATTCTTGAAAGACATCATTAGAGAGCAGACGACCCTGAGGGGTGAGCCGCACGGTTTCTCCATCGAAGGTGAGCAAGCTGCGTTCGACAAGTTTTTCGACGGTGTCGAGCGCATGCGCAACCATTGGGTTGCCGAACTCCTGGCGGAGGGCCGAGATAGAAACTCCGCCGTTCAGGCGCAGACCAAGAAACCAGGCCTCTTCGTGCTGGCGATCGGGCGAAAGCCATGCGGTTTCGGGCGGCTGCGACGTATCAAGATAGGCCTTCAGATCATCGTTGGTGGTGGAACGCAGGACGTAGCCGGGCTGCTCGGACTCGTCTGAACGACGAGTCGCCCGCAACATTGAGGATGCATCGAGGCCGAGGCCCAGGTACGGACGGCGCTCCCAGTAGCGCAGGTTATGCCGCGATTCAAAACCCGGCCGTGCAAAATTCGAGATTTCGTATTGAGGCAGGCCAGCCGCAGCAAGACTTTCTATCGCAGTCTCGTACATGCGGGCCATGGTGTCATCGGTTGGAACGAACTCGGCGTGGTAGCGGACGCCGCCGGCCATCAGTTCGCGGCCGAGACGCGAGTCGTCATCCACCTCGAGCATGTAGATGCTGGCATGGGCGACGCTCGTATCGAGGAGCACCGAGACGGACTCTTGCCATGATGCGAAGGTCTGGTCTGCAAGGCCAGCGATCAGATCGAGATTGAGATTAGTGATTCCAGCGGAACGGAGTCGCTCCAGGTCATTGAGGACAATCGCCCGGCTGTGGAGGCGGCCGCTCTGATGCGCTTCGCGATCGATAAAGGACTGTACGCCGAGGCTGATGCGATTGACACCGGCTTGCGTGAACGCGGCAAGCGTGGCATCGGCAATCTGGCCCGGGGCGCACTCGACCGTGACCTCGGCATCAGCCTCAGTGTTGAATTCGGCGCGGATGGCGGCAAAGAGCTGAGCAATCAGATCAGGCTCAAGCAGGCTGGGCGTTCCGCCGCCAAGATAGATGGTGTCGACGCGAGATGGCAGCTCCACGCCAAGGTTTTCGCTCCACCGGCGCGAGGCACGGATCTCCTCGATGAGACATTGAATGTAGCGGCCGTGTTCTGCGGCCGGATAGACGCCTGAACCAAAGTTGCAATAGGTGCACTTGGAACGGCAGAACGGGATTGAGATGTAGAGGCCGAGTTGTTCGCCCGCGGGTGCTGCCATATTCTGATTCTTTCATGCGTCCGGGAAACGGCACAGCCCGCATTCCGAGATCGTGTTGCTTACCTTCGCTGAGAGGTGCTTTCATAGTCCTTCCGCTTTAAAGGGATGTTTCTGGTTGTGAAGGGGTAAGACCATGGGCTTTTCAGGCAAAGGCTTTGTTATCGTCGCGGCTTGCATTTCTCTTTCTGCGGTTGCCGCCGTCGCACAGCAGGCGCACAACGATGCGCTGACTCCAGCACAGCAGACGCTGGAGTTTCCGACAGTGCTGTACGGAGCGGCCTATTACAACGAGTACATGCCCGGCGATCAGGATGCGCGGCTCACAACAGACATCGCCATGATGAAGGCCGCCGGCCTGAACGTTGTCCGCATGGGCGAGTCGACCTGGAGCCTCTGGGAGCCCGAAGACGGCCGCTTCGAATATGCCTGGATGGACCACATCGTTGACGCAATGGGCAAGGCCGGCATCAAGGTGATTCTCGGCACGCCGACCTACTCCATTCCAGCGTGGATGGCGCATCAGCATCCGGAGATCCTTGCCGATCGCATTACGGGCGGAAATTTCGGCGGACCAACCCAGCCCTCGCAGTACGGCATGCGGCAGAACATGGATACGGATTCGCCGGCGTATCGCTTTTATGCGGAGCGGCTGATCCGGCACATCGTGGCGCACTACAACAACAATCCGACGGTGATTGGCTGGCAACTCGACAACGAAACATCGAGCTACGAGGCCGCGAACCGCGATGTCTTCATCGGGTTCCAGCACTATCTCGAGAAGAAGTTCGTGACGCCCGAGGCGTTGAGCAAGGCATGGTTCCTCAACTACTGGGGTGAGAATCTGCACACGTGGGAAGACCTGCCGACGCGCAACGGCGCGCAGAGCACCGGCTACAAGCTGGAATGGTCGCGCTGGAGCCAGATGCGTGTAACTGATTTTCTGCACTGGCAATCGGAACTGGTGCGCGAGTGCGTGGGCGCACGGCAATTCATCACAACCGACTATGGCGGCATGATGAAGCGCGACGTAAACGAAGAAGCGATTGCCGAGTCGCTGGACATTGTCGCCGACAACATCTACCACGGCTCGCAGGATCACTTCGATGGAGCGGCACAGTCGATCCAGGGGGACTTTTCGCGATCGCTCAAGCATGCAAATTTCCTGGTAACCGAGACGAATGCGCAGTCCACGGACTGGACTTCGGCGCACCAGTATCCGCCCTATGACGGACAGTTGCGCGAGGACGTGTACACGCATTTATCCAACGGCGCCAACATGGTGGAGTACTGGCACTGGGCATCGATCGCGGCCAACCAGGAGACCTATTGGAAAGGCGTGCTGTCTCACGACCTGGAACCAAATCGGGACTATGCCGAAGTGGCGCGCACCGCGCATGAGTTGGAAAAGATCGGGCCGCATCTTGTCGGTTTGAAGATTCATAACGACGTGGCGATCTTGTGGAGCCGCGACTCCGCCAATGCGATCGGCTTTATGCCGTTCACGTCTTCGGGCCCGCAGTGGAGTTTTGCCGGGCCGACGGCGGACTATTCTTCGCTGGTGCAGCAGATACACCGCTCTCTCTACGACCTGAACGTGGGTTCGGATTTCGTTTTTCCGGAGACAAAGGACTTCTCCGCCTACAAGCTGCTGATTGTTCCTGGGCTCTACATTGCGGATGATGCGCTGCTCCTGCGGATTTCAGACTACGTGAAGGCTGGCGGCCACGTTGTAATGACGTTCAAGAGCGGATTCGCCAATGAGAATTCCGCAGTGCGATGGGTACGCGCGCCGGGACCGCTGCGCGAAGCCGCCGGATTCAGCTACCAGGAGTTCTCGAATCTCGAGCATCCGGTAAGCCTCACGGGTGATCCCTTCCATGTAACGCAGGAAGGTCAGGCCTCCCCTGCGAAGCCCTTTGCCAATCAGGTCCAATATTGGGCCGAATTCCTAATGCCGGAGCATGCGAAGGCGCTGGCATATTACGATCATCCGTTTTTCGGAAAGTGGCCGGCGATTACTGAAAATCAGTTCGGCGCAGGCACCCTGCTCTACGAGGGTACGTATCTTTCTAGCGAACTTCAGACCGCGGTATTGAAACGCGCTCTTGAGCAAGCAGGACTCGCTGGACCCGATCAGCAGGAACCCGGGTCGGTGCACGTGACGCACGGCATGAATCGGATGGGCAAGCGGGTGCATTACTACTTCAACTATTCCGCCGGCGAGTTGAAGGCGAACTATGCGTACGGCGCGGGAAAGAACCTGCTGGAAGGAAAGCCAGTTTCGAAGAGCGACACACTGACACTGGAGCCGTGGGACTTGGCGATCATCGAGGAGAATTAGGGACGCGAGGGCGCAGAAAGGGCGAAGATTTGTCGTAAAGGAGTTTCAAAGGCTTTCGCGAATGGCGGCGCCGCCACACGCGGCCCGGTGGGATTCTAGCACCATTCCGAGGTATTGCAAGTGGTTTAAACTCAAAGCATATCTATATTATTTTCAACAACTTACACTATCTAAACCAGACTGAATCGAATCCGCAAAACGTACAACCTCGCGGCGAAAACGGGGCATCCCAATGAAGGCCGGCGTTACGTACGCGTACGAGGTGCAGCGCGGCGACCACAGGAGCAGTTCAAAATGGCGAACACACAAGGCTCACAACAAGGACAAGGTTCCAGCAGCGGTACTCGCAGCGACCAGGATCCCGCGCAGAAGGGCGGCACTGGCCAGCCTTCTCAGCAGGGAAACCAGGGCAATCAGGGAAACAAGCCCAATGATATGAATAAGGAGCAGAAGCCCGGCAGCGGCAGCCAGCACTCGGGTGGCTCGGGCTCATCCGGCGGCAATCACTAGAGCTCGCGCGAGTTGACTTGAGCACAAACTGATGCTCTTTGCAAAATTCGAATCTGAAACAACGGCCCACGCTCTCCCCAAAGAGGCGTGGGCCTTTGCGGTTTGGAGTTCATGCGTCACATGCAGGAGACACTTGGTTGGCTATGATCGGTGGGTCCGTCTCAAAAGGACGCATCGCCTAATCAGGGGAGCCTAGAGAACTGCACGTGAGCGAAACAACACAACCGAAATCAGCCGATAAAAAATCTGCCATTCGCACCAGGCTGCACGGCGTCGATCTGCTGTTCAATTCGCGCCTCAACAAGGGCACCGCATTCACCGAAGACGAGCGCGATGTCTTCGGCCTGCATGGCTTGTTGCCGCCGCACATCGGAACGCTTGAAGATCAGCGCCAGCGCCGCAAGCGCGTTCTCGACTCGCGCGATTCGGCCTTTGGCAAATACAGCAACATGCGCGACCTGCAGGACAACGATGAGACCTTGTTCTACTCCATGATTGAGCACTACACCGAAGAGCTGTTGCCGGTGGTCTACACGCCGGCGGTGGGCGAGGGGTGCCAGCGCTTCTCTGAAATCTGGCGGCGCCCGCGCGGACTCTTCATCAGCTATCCCAACAGGCACAGAATCGATCAGATTCTTTCGGATACTCGTTACGACGACGTGCGGTGCATCGTGGTCAGCGATGGAGAGCGCATCCTTGGCCTGGGCGACCAGGGCGCAGGCGGCATGGGCATTCCGATCGGCAAGATGGCGCTTTACACCGCGCTGGGTGGCATACCGCCCGAACATTGTCTGCCAATCCTGCTCGATGCGGGAACGGATAACGAAAAGCTGCTGAATGATCCCATATATATCGGCTGGCAACACAATCGCGTACGCGGGCAAGAATATGACGACTTTGTTGAAGCGTTTGTGACTGCGGTACAGAAGCGATGGCCCAGGATCCTGCTGCAGTGGGAAGATTTTGCGGGAACCAATGCGGCACGCCTGCTGGAGCGCTATCGCGACCGTCTCTGCACCTTCAACGACGATATCCAGGGAACGGCGGCGGTCACCACGGCAACGTTGCTGGCCGCGGTGAACGCAACGGGCGTGCCGCTGTCGCAGCAGACCATCGCGATGTTTGGCGCCGGCTCGGCGGGAATCGGCATTATCGAGTTGCTGATCACCGCCATGAAGGAAGAGGGCTTGAACGACGAGCAGGCATGGAGCCGCATCTACGGGTTCAACCGCTACGGCCTGCTGGTGGAAGGAGCGCGCGGCATCAAAGCAAGCCAACAACCGCTGGTGCGAAAGCGTGCTGACATTGCGGGCTGGCAGCTCACAGACGGCGAAGATGTATCGCTGTTCGACGTGGTGCGCAATGCGAAGGTGACGGTGCTGGCGGGCGTTTCAGCGCAGGCAGGCGCATTCACCGAAGAGATTGTGCGCGAGATGGCGCGCCACACGGAGAGGCCCATCGTTTTTCCGCTGTCGAATCCGACCTCGCAGGCGGAGGCTACCCCAACAGACTTGTTGCGCTGGACCGACGGCCGCGCGCTGGTGGGAACAGGCAGTCCGTTTCCGCCGGTCGAGATTGAAGGCAGGCCTGTGCGCATTTCGCAGGTAAACAATTCCTTCATCTTTCCAGGGCTGGCATTGGGCATTCTTGTCGCGGAAGCGCAGCGTGTGACCGACGGCATGATCATGGTTGCTGCGCGAACTCTTGCGGGATTATCGCCCTCGCGCACGGACAAAACCGCGCCGCTGCTGCCGCCGATTGGCGACTCGCGCAAAGTTGCGCTGGTGGTTTCAGAGGCGGTTGCGCGACAAGCGATGGCGGAAGGGGTTGCGACGATTACCGATGCGGATTCCCTGCCCAATCGGATTCGCTCGTATATGTGGGACGCGGTTTACGTCCCTTACGAGCGCATCGTGAGCTGACTGCCAATCGGGAATTCTGGTCCCTCGCTGGAGAAAAGCGCGCGTCTTCGCCCTTTATTGATAGTATGGGTGCGGCCAAGATTAAACGTTTTATCAACGAGGAAACCATGAACTTCTCGCCTCTGCTTTCCGGGATGAAAATTCCTGCGACTTTGCTTTTGTGTTTTGCATGCGTGACAGCGCCGAGTCTTGCGCAGCGTCCGCAACCCAAGCCTCATCCAACCGGTCCCTGGTCGAACACAAGCCTTTCGCCCGACGAGCGCGCCGACCTTGTGATCAAGGAGATGACGGTTGACGAGAAGATCGCGCTGCTGCATGGCGTGGGTATGCCAACGGATGAGCCCGTCACGCCGGAGAACGCGGCGTCGAATCGCGGCGTGGGCTACGCGGTAGGCGTTCCGCGACTCGGTATTCCGGGTATCGACATGAGCGACGCGGCGTATGGCGTGCGCTCCAGCGGCGTAAACGGACGCTACTCCACGGCGCTGCCGGCCAACGTGGCCGCGGCCGCGAGCTGGGACACCGATGCAGCCTATGAATATGGCGCGCTTATCGGCCGCGAACTGCGCGCGCAGGGCTTCAACATGACGCTCGGTGGCGGCGTGAACCTCACACGCGACCCGCGCAACGGCCGCACCTTTGAGTATCTCGGCGAAGATCCTGTGCTCGCGGGAACGCTGGTGGCACGGCTCATCGAGGGAACGCAGTCGGCCAACGTGATCGGCGACATCAAGCACTATGCGCTCAATGACCAGGAGAGCGGGCGCAACTCCGTCAACATCACCATCAGCAAACGGGCGATGCGCGAGAGCGATCTGCTGGCATTTGAAATCGGCGTGGAGCAGGGCAAGCCCGCGGCGGTGATGTGCTCCTACAACCGCGTCAACGGCGACTTTGCCTGTGAAAATCAATACCTGCTGAAAGAGGTTTTGGAAAAGGACTGGAAGTTTCCGGGCTTCGTAGTTTCGGACTGGGGTGGAACGCACAGCGATGTGAAGGCCTCCGCCGCGGGCCTCGATAACGAGCAGCCGGGCAGGTTCTTTTACGAGCAGCGGTTCAAGGACGCGCTCGATGCCGGCAAGATCCCGCAGGCTGAACTGGACGAGCACGTGCACCGCATCCTGCGCTCGATGTTCGCAGCAGGGGTAATCGATCATCCGCGGCAACGAAGCGTCATCGATCCCTTTGCCGGGTTTGAGACTTCGCGCAAGATCGAAGAGGGCGGCATCGTCCTGCTGAAAAATGAAAAGGCTCAACTGCCATTAAGCGCAGCGCGGCTGAAGACGATCGCTGTTATCGGATCGCACTCCGATGTGGGCATGATCTCCGGTGGCGGCTCCGCGCAGGTCGACCCGATCGGCGGAAACGCAATCAAGGCGCCGGGGCAGGGCGCGACCCGTTGGATGGAAGAAACATGGTTTCCGACATCGCCTCTGAAGGCGATCCAGGCACGTGCGCCGCATGCGACCGTCAAGTACGATCCGGGCACCGATCCAGCGGCCGCGGCGGCAGCTGCCAAAGGCGCCGACGTGGCGGTTGTTTTCGCCTACATGTGGGCCAGCGAAGGCATGGACCTGAAGAGCTTGACGCTTCCTCACGATCAGGACGCAATCATCTCGGCCGTGGCTGCAGCGAATCCGCACACCATCGTGGTGCTTGAAACGGGCAACCCGGTGACGATGCCGTGGGTAGAGAAGCCGGCTGCGATCGTGGAAGCGTGGTTCGCCGGAAGCGATGGCGCGAACGCCGTGGGCAATGTGTTGTTCGGCACCGTGAATCCAAGCGGCAAGCTGCCCAACACGTTCCCGAAGAGTGAAGCCGATCTGCCCCATCCCACGATCACCATGCCGCCACCGGAGTCATCGCACTTCTCCGGACCCGCATCGCCTGAAAAATGGGCGATGGGCTTACCGCCGTTTCAGGTTACCTACGACGAGGGCGTGAAGGTTGGCTACAAGTGGTACGACGCGGAGAGCAAGAAGCCGCTGTTCCCGTTCGGCTACGGTCTGTCGTACACCACGTACCGCTACTCCGGTTTGCAGGTGACGCCGGGCGACAAGGTGAAAGTGACGTTTACGATTGCCAACGCCGGTGCGCGCGAAGGTTCTGAGATTGCTGAGGTCTATGCCGCCCTTCCCGCCGCCGCACAGGAACCGCCGAAGCGCCTGATTGGATTCGCGAAGGTCAAGCTGAATCCCGGCGAAAAACACAGCGTAACCGTCGAGATCGATCCGAAGTATCTGTCGATCTTCGACGAACAGAAGGATGACTGGTCGCCGTTGCCGGGCGAGTACACCATCATGGTGGGTGGATCGTCTGACAACTTGCCGCTGAAGGCGACCGTCAGCTTGAAGTAGTTCGATACTCTGGTTGCCCCAGGTCTCGATTCTGAGACCTGGGGTTTTTCATCTGCCTGCCAGCCGATCCACAGTGGTTCCTCTTACCCCTTCTCGAGCAGCTTCGGATTGGTTTTGTCGATCGTGAGAATAAGTTCACCAAAAAGGGTGTTGGCCCATGCGAACCATTCGCGCGTGAACTTCGTCGGATCGTTCTTGTTGAAGCTTTCGTGCATGAAGCCGGTTCCCGCATGTGTCGTCTTCAGCCATGCGAGGCACTGGCTTTGTTCATTCTCGTCGCCGGTGGTGAGCGCACGCATGATGATCGATATCGGCCAGATCATGTCCTGGCCGATGTGCGGGCCACCAATTCCCTCAGCTGCCGACCCGCGAAAGAAATATGGATTGGCCTCGCTCAAAACGAATCTGCGCGTGGCCTGGTACAAGGGATCGTCTTTAGTACAGGACCCGAGATACGGCATCGCAAGCAGGCTGGGCACGTTAGCATCGTCCATGCAGTTGGCGTTGCCGAATCCGTCGATTTCGTAGCCCCAGATTTCACCTGCGGTGGAATGATGCACGCGTGCGTGCGCATCGAGGGCAGCCTTGATCTCCGTCCGAAGACGGCTGGCCTGGTTTGCCGCGGTAGTGTCATGCAAAATTTCAGTGAGCATCTCTTCGATGCGTTCCAGCGTCTTCACCGCGAAGAAATTGCCCGGAATGTTCAAAGGATAGATGCACGCATCGTCGGACGGCCGAAAGCCGGAGTGGATAAGGCCGATGGGACGCGAGGGGTTGCCATAGCCGTCTTCACTGAGCGTGTCGTAGGGCGAGAAGGCCTCGCGTTGAAAGTGGTAAGGACCGCGCGAGGTTTTGCGCTGCTGAGCCGTGAAGGTTTCGAGGATGGAGTGCATAGCGCGCGCCCACTCGGCATTGAAGGGGCGAGTGTCGTGCGTGATGCGCCAGTATTCATGCGCGAGGCGCACGGGGTAACACAGCGAATCGACTTCCCACTTGCGTTCACCCACGCCGGGCTTCATCTCGGTGTGATCGGTCTTGCTCCATGAGAGCGGCTCTGCGCTGCTGAGATCGGGCATGAAGGCGTTCGCGTAAGGATCGGTGAGGATGCAGCGCGTTTGCCTGCGGATGACGCCTTCGATGAGCCGCGCCAGGTCCGCGTCGGCGGTGAGGAACGGCAGATACGGCCAGACCTGCGCCGAAGAATCGCGCAACCACATCGCGGGAATGTCGCCGGTGACAACGACGGTGTCAGGTCCCCTGGCTGAGTTCGTGAAGGTGACAGTGGTGTCGAGCGTGTTGGGCAGGCAATTTGAGAAAAGCCACGCCAGTTCGGGATCCTTCATGCGTCCCGCGACTGACTCGATCGCCGCATCGACCGCTTTGCTGCGGAAGCGACGTGCCGATGGGGCGGGGCGTTTGGACGCAAACCCGGACTGTGCGAGGGAAAAGGCAGGAACAATTGCGGCCGTGCCTAGTGTCGCAGCCGCGCTGCGAAGAAAGCTACGGCGCGAAACAAATGGAGAAGAGTTCATAGCAACTCGACACTAAGATTTTGGACCGTCATCCATGATAAGCGGTAACGAGGAGCTTCTTATCTAGAGATGCTTCTCGAGGATGGCGAACACCAGATTCTCGCGAAGAGGCTTGCCGAAACGATCGTCGTCGTAGGGGAAGGGCTCCGTCCCGCCGGTGCGGGAATAGCCCCTGCGCTCGTACCACGCGATGAGCGTATCGCGCACGCTGAGCACGCCCATGCGGATCGAGCGGGCCCCGCGCGCTTTTGCAAACTCTTCGGCAGCAGTGAGAAGCGTGCGACCCAGTTGCTGATTTTGAATTGCGGGATCGACGGTGAAGAGTCCGAGGTACCACGCCTGATCGTCCACCGGTTCAAGCCAAACAGTTCCAATTACAGCGCCGCTGTTCGGGTCGCGCGTAATCAGAAAGTGCGCATGCGGCTTGCCAGCGAGATCTTCTCTCAGCAGTGAGTCGGTTAAGCGGGTGCCCTCGATGATTCCGGATTCGATGTTCCAGCTTTCGACTGCGCCCTTGCCGCGATAGGCGGCGTTGACGAGGTTGATGATCGCGGGAAAGTCGGCTTCGGTGGCGTGTTCAAGCTGCATGAGCGATTATTCCCCATCGGGCGGGACCTGTTCCAGCAGCCTCTTCCACGTTTTCTGATTGCGCCGAAAGCCCTTCTTCAGATCCTCAAGGATTCGCTCGAAGTCGGCGTTGGTGCGTAGATTATTCCACGCAGGATTCTTCTGGAACCACGAATAGTTCTCGTTGCCCAGATAGATGGCGCGACGCAACCAGTGGAGCGCTTCGCTTGAATCGCCCTCTACGGCGAAGTACGTCGCCAGGCGATAAGCCATCTCGCTGTCGGCTTCGGCAGCGGCGAGGGTTTCGTCCTTCAGCAGTGAGGCAGCGCGCGTACGCTCTCCCACCTGCACGTAGCACATGGCCAGCGTGGGCACGGCGATGCGCAGCGACTCGTCGTCGCGGATAACGCCCTCAAGGATCTCGATCGCTTGGGGCAGATTGCCCATGCGCATCTGCTGATACCCCGCCGAGGTACGCAGCAGCGGGTGGCGCGGCTCGAGCGCGAGTCCTTTCTCCAATTCATCGCCGGCCAGCTCGATCTGGTTCTGATATTGGTACACGCGCGCGCGATGATTGTAGAGGATGGCGGCGCTGGCGGGGTTGAGCTTGAGTGCGCGATTGAACTCCACCAGCGCCTCGTCGTACATCCCGTCGCCGCGCAATGCAATGCCGGCCACCATGTGTACATTCCAGTCGTTGTGTGCTGCGGCCAGTAGGTTGGCGATGCCATGCCGCGCGGACTCTTTCTCGCCGCGCGAGAGCAGCATGTAAATGCGATAGAGATTCGCTTCTGTAGCCGCGGGATCGAGCCTCAGCGCCTCATCGAAGGCGCGGCGCGCATGCATGACGTGAATCTGGCCGCCGAATCCGTGGCGCACGTATTGGAGTTCGGCGATACCGAGGCCGCTCCATCCGGCAGCAAACTCCGGATCCTTGGTGGTGACGCCCGTAAACAATGCATGGGCTTTGTCGAGGTCGCCTTTGGAGCCAGTGCGCACCATGAACGAACTGAGCAGCGCACGGGCCTGCAGGTACTCCTCGCTCACGGGGCCGGGCAGCGAACCATCACGGAGCGCGCCGCGCGGCGCGTCCATCTGGTCGGCGGCGCCAAGGCCATGCAGTGCTGCGAAGACTTCGTTTGAAATTTCACTCTGTACGGCGATCAGATCGAGCGAGGCAACGCGAATGGCTCCGCCGGAGCGCACGCTTTGCGAGGTGACGTCGAGCAATTGCCAGTTGAGATCGAATCCGTTTTCAGAGCGGAAAAAGCTGCCGGCGAGGACATAGGAAACCAGCAATCGCTGGCCGATGGAGAGCGGATCCATCTGTGCAATCGGAATCGACATGAGCGTGCTCGACGGCCTGACCACGAGCGCCTGGATGCGCGCCAGCCGCGCGGCAATGGCATCGGCCAGCGCATACCCATAAAGCGGAGCGACCTCAATTGCGCCAAGGTTGGCGAATGGCAGCACGACGATGGAGTTCTGCTTTGCGCTCTCGCCCGCCGACTCGCGAAAGCGCTCGGCAAGCATGGAGAGGAAGCCGGTGGTGCGCTTTTCCGCTTCGGCCTCGGTCGTCGGCAGGTACGCAGCTGCCTCACCGGGAATGGCGCCCGTCTCGATCTGCAGCGCCTTCATAATGGTTTTGAGCGCCTCGCGCACCTCGGCGGCGGAGGCATAGCGCGTGGCCGGCGTCTTCTCAAGACAGGTGGCAATCACACTTTTCAATTCCGTCGAAATATCGGGGACGATTTCGCTGAGGTCGACCGGATCGGAGAACTGGATGGCGCGGATCGTCTGAAAGTCCTCCCCATCGGGCCGCGAAAACGGATGACGCCCGCTGACCAGTTCGTAGAGCAGGACGCCGAGCGCCCACACATCCGATTGCGCGCTTGACTGGCCGGTGACGAACTGCTCGGGCGCCATGTAGCGAATGGTGCCGCCGCGCGCGGTGTACGTCGCGGCGACCGATGCGTCTTTCGCGAGCCCGGGTTTCGACGGATCGAAGCTGGCGTCTTCAGGCCGCAGGCGTCGCGCAAGGCCGAAGTCGAGAATCTTCACCAGGCCGCCATCGGTGAGCATCACGTTCTGCGGTTTCAAATCGCGATGAAAGATGCCGAGTGAGTGTGCAGCCTGCAGGCCATCGGCGATCTGGATGCCGACGGAAAGCACGAGTTGCGGAGTGGCTGGGCCGCGCACGATGAGTTGATCAAGCGACTGGCCGGGCACGTACTGCATGACGATGTAGCCTTCGTCGCCCGCTTCGCCGACTTCGTAGATGGCGCAGACGTTGGGGTGCTCGATGGCCGACGCGAGCCGGGCTTCGCGCAGAACTGTAGTGCGCAACTGCTGGGCCGAGAGGAGGCCGGTGCGGAGGATCTTGAGCACCACGGGGCGCTGCAGCAGAGTGTCGTTGGCAAGGTACACCACGCCGCTGCCGCCCGCGCCAAGGCGGCGAATGATTTCATAATGCTCGATGGTCTTGCGTTTCATCGCTGCTTTCAGTGTAGTTGCAGCGTCATGAGGGTCGTATCAATTTCCGGTGAGGAGCTGATATCTCCTGCGCACGCTTCACAAAGGGACGAGGGAATAGTTAATAACAATCTCAAAAATATCAAACTTCTGAATAACAAACTCCCCTTCTCCCTGGTAAACGCCCACGCCCCTTCTCCCGATGAACAATCTTGTCATTCCGACCGAGCGCAGCGAGTGGAGGAACCCGCAGTTGCTTTTCAATTGCGCTGAGCGATTAGCTTTTGCGGTTGCTAAGTTTAGTCCCTGTTCCCTAGTCCCTAGTCCGCTGATCCCTAATCCCTAATCCCTGCTTTTAATGTCCCCGCCGCACATCCCCTTCTTCTTCCGGCGGTGGTGGGTTTTTGGCGAGGCGGCGCTGGCTTCGCTGGCCGAGGATGAACATCGCAAGCCCGAACGCAAGCAGCACCAGGCCCCACCAGAGGTTCGCATTGATGCCAAGGCTTTTTTCGTAGATCGCGTCGCCGTTGGTCTTGATGCCCCACGTGGTCATGATGGCGCCGGTGAAGGTAAACATCAGTCCCATGGGTATGCGCAGATCGAGATTCATGGCTCTCCTTCCGGCTCAGAAAAAGAAAATGTTCAGCGCGACAGCGCCAAGCAGCACAGCGATGCCAAGTGCCTCGGGGCTCTTCCACCAGCGGTCGTGCGCGCGCGGCGGCTTGGGTGTGAGCGAGTGAACCAGCCCCACCAACTCCGACTCGGGCCGCGGCTTGGTGAACAGGCTCACGATCACGGTGATGATGAAGTTGGTGGAGAATGCGAAGATGGCGCCCCAGAAATTCTGCGCCATGTCGCTGGGATAGTGGTGCACCACGGTGATCCATCCGCCATGGATGCCGGGATGCGCCTCAATGGGCAGCGTAAGCCCGTGATGCAGCATCGCGGCAAGCGTTCCGGAGATGAGGCCGGTAAACGCCGCGTGGCCGGTCGTGCGCTTCCAGAACATGCCCAGCAGGAACGTGGCAAAGAGCGGCGCGTTCACAAAGCTGAAGACGAGTTGCAGCGTATCCATAATGTTGTTGAAGTTGATGGCGGCATATGCCGTCGCGATCGACAGTAGAATTCCGCCGACCGTAGCCCATCGGCCTACCGCCATGTAGTGCCGATCGCTGCCGCCCTTGTGAATGTAGGACTGGTAGAGGTCGTACGTGAAGACGGTATTGAAGGCCGTGACGTTGCCGGCCATGCCGCTCATGAAGCTCGCGAGGAGAGCGGTAAGCCCGAGACCGAGAATGCCGGTAGGAAAATAGTGCAGCAGCATGTTGGGCGTGGCCATATCGTAGTCGAGCAGCGGATGGCCACTCGCATCAAGCATGGCCTTGCCGGTGACGGGGTTGATCTTCGCGGGAACAATTCCCTTGCCCTCTTCGGCAATCTTTGAAACCACAGTGGTGTCGTGATAGATGATGCCGTTGGCTTCGTGCATCGTGGTGACGGTGTGCGGCGTGGGCAGCGAGATCGCAATCAGGCCGGGCAGGATCACGAGAAACGGAAACACCATCTTGGGCACTGCGGCGATGAGCGGAACGCGCCTCGCTGACTCCATGTTCTTCGAGGCCATCGTAGTCTGGATGACGAGAAAGTCGGTGCACCAGTAGCCGGAGCCGAGCACGAATCCCAGGCCCATGCCGATACCGATGATCTCAATGCCCATCGGATTGGTGCTTGAGTGCATCACGCCCTTCCACTCATGCATCATGCGCGGATCGACGGCGGAGACTGCGATCTTGAGCCCATTCCAACCGCCAACGTTTTTCAGGCCCAGCAATACCAGGGGCAGAAAGCCCGCGATGATGAGGAAGAATTGCAGGACCTCGTTGTAGATGGCGCTGGTAAGGCCGCCGAGAAAGATATAAAGCAGCACAATCACCGCCGACATCACAATCGAGAACGTGAAGATGCCTTCCGGCGCCCAGCCCAGTGTGCGGAACAATCCATCGAAGACATGCAGCGCCTGGATGAGCCGCGCCATCGCGTACATCGAAATGCCCGAACTGAAAACGGTCATCACCGCAAATGAGCAGGCATTCAATGCGCGCGTCTTTTCGTCGAAGCGGAGGCGCAGAAACTCCGGCACCGAACGCGCCTTCGACCCGTAATAAAAGGGCATCATGAAGATGCCCACGAAGACCATGGCGGGAATAGCGCCGATGCCGTAGAAGTGCGCAGTCTCCAGGCCGTACTTGGCGCCGGAAGCGCCCATGCCGATGACTTCCTGCGCGCCGAGGTTGGCGCTGATAAAGGCCAAGCCGCAGATCCAGGCAGGCAGCGCGCGTCCGGCCTGAAAGAAATCCTTGCTGGTTTTCATGTAGCGCTTGAGGGCAAAGCCGATGCCCAGCACAAACACGAAATACAGCAGCATGATCAGCCAATCGACAAAGGTGAGTTGCAAAACGGCTCCTCGGATTCGGGGCACACAAGGGATTTGGAGAAACCCCGAAAATCGGTCGTTCCCATGTAACTCGATAATACGCAAACCACTCTACTGACGAGGACTCCGGCACGTCCAGCGGAAAATGAAAATGTTTTCATTTCAACGAAGATGCGCGTTTGCGGCTCTCTTCTGAAGTCATTAAGAACCATCCTGTGATCAGCGAATGATTCGGGCGAAGACCGGCCCGAAGATCGCCATGAGCAGGACGTACGCCGCAGCCAATGATCCGAGGCGCGGTTCAATTCCCGCTCCAAGTCCCGCGATCACAATGGAAAACTCGCCGCGGGCGACAAGGGTGAATCCAGCCCTGAGCCGTGATCGCTGATCCAGGTAGCTCTTGCGCGTTGCCCAATAGCCGGTGAGGATCTTCGTGATCGTTGTAAGCGCAGCGAGTGCGACGGCGGTCAAGAGCACTGGCGGCAAGCTGCGTGGGTCGATCTCCAATCCGAAAAAGAAAAAGAATGTCGCGGCGAACAGATCGCGCAATGGTGTAAGGAGCCGATGCGACTGCTCGGTGATCGGACCGGAGACTGCAATTCCCACGAGAAATGCACCGATCGCGGCCGATACCTTGAGGTGCTGCGCGAATCCTGCAACAAGGAGAACTGCGCCGCAGATGCTGAGCAGCACAACTTCGTCTGACTGATGCGCGATGAATGAACTGAGCGAGTGACCGTATCGCGTGGCAACAAAGAGCACCACGAGAACTGCGGTACATGCAACTCCAACCGACACCAGGATTTTGGTTGGTCCGCCGCCAGCCAGAAGGACAGCAATGAGGGGCAAATACACAGCCATCATGAGGTCCTCGAGCACGAGGATCGAGAGCACCGTGGGTGTTTCGGGAGAGTTCATGCGATCCAATTCGGAGAGCACGCGGGCAATGATTCCGGAGGATGAAATTAAAGTGATGCCGCCCAACAGGACCGAGGCGAGAGGCGACCAGCCAAGCAGAAATCCCGCGATGAGCCCCGGAGGAAAATTCAGAAGCAGGTCCAGACCGGCACCGGAGAAACCCTTGCGCAGGCTTTGAGTTAAATGTTCTCCGGAATACTCAAGTCCAAGCATGAAGAGCAGCAGAAGAACTCCAATCTCCGCGCCGAGCTGAATGAAGTCCTTGGTGAGATTGAGCGGTGCAATCCCGCCCTTGCCGAACGCAAGTCCTCCGAGCAGGTAGAGAGAGATGGCGGAGAGACCCCAGCGCTTCGCCAGGCGCGCCAGCACCGCAAGGCCAACCGCGACGCAGCCCAGTTCAATGAACAGAAGCGAATAATCCGGCGCTGGTCCAGTCAACGGACGCTCCTTAAGGGTTTGGAGCCGGTCCCACTGGAGCAAGTCTAGACGAGGAGATGCTGAGCTGATGCGGCATCAGCCAAAAGCCGTTTACACTAAAAGAGCATGATTCCTACCCTTGCCTGGACCCCGGAAGGCGTCCGTTTCATCGATCAAACGAAGCTTCCTCTCGAAGAAAGCTATGTGCTCGCCACCGATTACGAACAAGTCGCCGATGTCATTGTGACCATGGTGGTGCGCGGCGCCCCCGCCATCGGAGTTTCCGCTGCATACGGCATAGCGTTAGGGGCTCTGCGCTCAAGGGCTGAGAGCGCGGAGCGCTTTACGGCGGAATTTGGGAAGATCTGCGCGCGCCTGGCAAGCACTCGGCCCACAGCCGTGAACCTGTTCTGGGCTATCGACCGCATGAAGCTGGTATTCGCCGGATTGAAGTCTTCCGAAGCGAGCATGAAGCAGGTGCAGGACAAGCTCCTGGCCGAAGCCCACGCCATGTACGACGAAGACATTGCTGCCTGCAAAACCATGGGCGCCTTTGGCGGAGCACTGCTGCCGGACGAGGGCGGCGTGCTGACGCACTGCAACGCCGGCGCTCTTGCCACCTGCGGCTACGGCACGGCTCTGGGCGTCATCAGATCTGCGATTGAACAAGGCAAGCGCATCCAAGTCTACGCAGACGAGACGCGGCCGTTTCTGCAAGGCGCCCGACTTACCGCGTGGGAGTTGATGGCCGATGGCATCCCCACAACGGTGATTTGCGACAATATGGCCGCCAGCTTGATGCGTGCCGGCAAAATCAAGGCCGTCGTCGTAGGTGCAGATCGCATCGCCGCCAACGGCGACTTCGCCAACAAGATCGGCACGTACAACGTAGCCATCCTTGCCAAAGAGCACGGCATCCCGTTCTATTGTGCAGCGCCCTGGTCGACGATCGATACGGCGACAGCGACGGGCGATGCCATTCCGATCGAAGAGCGCTCGGCGAAGGAAGTGACGCACCACGGCGGCAAGCAACTGACGCCGCACGGCGTGGGTATCTGCAATCCGGCGTTCGATGTGACTCCGGCGAAGTACGTCACGGCCATCATCACGGAGCGCGGTGTCTTACGCGCGCCCTATACCGAGTCACTCAAGGAGATGGAACTGGTCGCTCGGTAGGCAGCTGCGTCTACAGTTGTAGGAGTCGTGTCTCCCCTCCTTGCCATCTTTCGGCTACGGCAAAAATCTCTCATACGCGGGGTTGTGCTATCTCTCAGTGCATTCATCGCGAGCCTGCTGCTGGCAGGATTTCCGCATATTGAAAAATTGCACGGATCGCCATGGCAAGTGGCGGCATTGCTGATCGCGGCCTGGGGCATGGCAGAAACCGGTCGCTGCATGCGCGGCAAATGGAGCCTGTATCACGCGGGAGTTTTGATTCTGCTGTACTCCGATCTCATGATTCTCACGCTCATCGTGTTCCTGGTCGCCTATCCCCTGTAATTCGAGATTCCAGCCTTCGTGTGCCTGCGATGCCCTTTTTCACCGCGGGTGTGTAAGATAGGCGGACGCGCAGAGACGCGACCAATATGGTCACTAGTTTTTGATTCCAGACCGGAAGGTCCGTCGAGTAGGATGGGCGCAATGACTTTCAGGAGGTAGACATGCTGAAGGGATTTCGTGATTTCATTTTGCGCGGCAACGTCCTTGATATGGCCGTTGGCATCATCATTGGCGGCGCTTTCGGAACGGTTGTAACCTCTCTCGTCAAGGATATCTTCACTCCGTTCATCGGGAACCTTGTGGGCAAGCCGGACTTCAGTGCCATTCAGTACAACCATGTGATGCTTGGCAACTTCTTCAATGCCGTCATCGCATTTCTGCTGGTTGCAGCCACTGTTTACTTTTTTATCGTCGCTCCGGCCAACGCGCTGATGGCTCGCTTCAAGAAGCCCGTGCCCGATGTGCCGCCCGCAACCAAAGCATGCCCGGAGTGCCTCAGCGATATTCCAATTGCTGCAAAGCGCTGCGCACATTGCGCACAGTTGGTAGCGTGATCCGCTCTCGGCGCGCAGCCTAATCCAGTTCGCGTAGCGGCTGCGAAAACGCAAAGAAGCCTATGAACGACAGCAGGGCCACGCTTGCCATCATCGCCAGCGCATGGCCCGTGTCAATGTGGCGTGAAAGCTCGCCGGCCAGCAGCGCACCGATGGGAGGCAGCCCCAGAAAACTGGTGGCGTAGATGCTCATCATGCGGCCGCGCATCGCATCCGACGACAGGTGCTGGATCGACACATTGAAGCAGGAGATCATCAGGATTCCCGAGAAGCCCTCGAAGAACGCCAGCGCCTGCGACAGCACAAAGACGTGGGAGTAGCTGAAGCCGATAATCGCAGCGAAAAACACTACGCCGCAGCCCGTCAGCACGCGCCCGCGATGCCGGATCACGCCGGATATCGCGATCGTCATCGCGCCCAGCACCGATCCAACCCCTGAACACGCGAGCAGCAACCCAAGCCCTCGCTCGCCTGCGTTCAATTGCACTTTGGCGAAGTAGGGGATAAACGTGATGAACGGAAATCCGAAAAAGCTCGCGAATAACGTCATCTTGATCATCACGTACATCTGCGGGTTGCTGCGCAAGTAGGCAAAGCCGCCGTGCAGGCTCTCCCACATGGTCTGATGGTGGCTCAGTTTCTCTTCCGGATACTCGATGCGTACCAGCGCCCACAGCACGGCGAGAAAACTTATGCCATTGAAGACGAAGTTGCCCGCCATGCCGAGCAGGGCCATGGAGTAGCCACCCAGCGTCGGCCCCAGAATGCGCGACATGTTGAACTGCGCGGAGTTGAGCGCGATGGCGTTGGTCAGGTCCTCACGCTTTACGAGCTTTGGCACCAGGGCCTGGTAGCTGGGCGCATTCATGGCCATCGCCACGCCGTTTCCGAAAGCGATGGACGCCACGCCCCACACGCCGATGGCGTGGAAGTACGTCAGGCCAGCGAGCAGAAACGCGAGCAGCATCATGATGGTTTGGGTGACCAGCAGCAGTCGGCGTTTGTTTACGCGGTCGGCAACGACGCCGCCGAAGAGCGTGACAAACAGAAACGGAATCGACCCCGCGAAGCCCACCACGCCCAGCCAGAAAGCAGAGTTTGTCAGCGTCAGCACCAGCCAGCCCTGGGCCACGTTCTGCATCCACGTGCCGATGTTGGAAGTAAAGTTGCCGGCCCAGAATAGGCGGAAGTTTGGATTGCGCAATGCGCGAATCGCCTGCGGCAGCTCCGCCGTTTCCGTCGGCGACAATTCCGGGACAATCGCTCCAGGAACAATCGCAGCCGCCTCGTCAGAAGCGGCGGCCAGGTTCTCTTCGTTCAATTTGGGCCTGGTATGCAGAGGGGGAGCTCCCAATCCATAGTGTAAGCTGTGGAAACTGTGCCGAAGCCGCGCGTCGCGGCGCTTTGGTCTCTCATTTTCATCCCACTTCGCATCTCAAAGGTCTCTCTTGATGATGATTCGCAGGCTTCCGGTTGCCCCTTTTCTTCTCGCCATACCTCTCGCTTTTCAATCACTGTCGGGCATAGCGCAGAGTTCGACAAACTCCCCCGCGCCCTCGCAAGTCTTCGGCTACACGGATTTCGCCAAGGAAGCGGGGATCGAAGAGAAGTTTCTCGCCGTGCCGAACGCAAAACTGGCGGGCGAAGCACTGAAGACGCTGACCGCGGAGCCACACGTCGCCTCAAGTCCTGAAGATCACAAGACAGCCGAATTTGTTGCGCAAAAGTTTCGCGCAGCCGGCCTCGACACCGAGATTGTTCCCTACCGCGTGCTGATGAACCAGCCTAAGGTCGTCAAGGTAGAGGCGTTCGATGCGGCCGGCAAGCCGCTCATGTCCGGCCCCACACCAGAGCATGTGGGCGGCGACCCTTTCGAAAGCGATCCCCGCGTGCTGATGCCCTTCAGCGGATCCTCGGGTTCGGGCGATGTAACCGGCGAGGTGGTCTACGCAAACTACGGCCGCCTCGAAGACTACGACGAACTGACAAAACAGCACATCGATCTGCACGGCAAAATCGTGATCGTGCGGTATGGCGCAAACTTTCGCGGCGTGAAGGTCTACATCGCGGAACAACGCGGCGCCGTCGGCGTCCTCATCTACTCCGATCCGCAGGACGACGGATACTACAAGGGCGATCCATATCCGCTGGGCCCCTGGAGGCCTGAGACCGGCGTGCAGCGCGGGTCCGTACAGTATTTGTTTAAATATCCCGGTGATCCAGAGACGCCTGGAGTCGCCTCAACCCCCGACCTTCCCGACACGGCGCGCATCAATCCCGAGGGCAACCAGCCGCACATTATCTCTATCCCGCTCAGCTATCACGATGCGGCGCCGATTCTGCAGGCGATGAAAGGCACCGGCGTGCCGCAGGGCTGGCAGGGCGCGCTTCCATTCCGGTATCACGTCGGGCCGGGCGGCGTGCGCGTGCACCTTGTCTCGCAGCAGGACTACCAGCGCCGCACCATCTGGGATGTGGTCGGCAGGATCAAGGGCACGGAGTCTCCTGAAAACTGGGTGGTCGTCGGCAATCACCGCGACGCATGGGTATATGGCGCGGTCGACCCAAACAGCGGCACCGCCAGCATGCTTGAGGCTGTACACGGAGTGGGAGCGCTGCTGAGAGAGGGATGGAAGCCGAAACGCTCCATCATTTTCTGCAGTTGGGACGCGGAAGAAGAGGGTCTGATCGGATCCACCGAATGGGTGGAGCAGCACGCACGGGAACTAATCAACGCGGTCGCATACTTTAACGTTGACGTGGCCGTCTCAGGGCCAGACTTTTCGGCATCCGCTGTTCCCTCGCTCAAGAACTTCATGCGCGACATCACAAAGACCGTTCCGAGCCCCATGGGCGAGACCGTCTACCAGGAGTGGCGCGCCAACCGCCACGGCACCAACGAGCACCGCGCCAGCAATGCTCCACCAACTGCCGGCGAAGATGTGCACGTCAGCGATCTCGGTTCGGGCTCGGATTTTACGCCGTTCCTGCAGCACATCGGGGTTCCTTCGACCGACATTGGCTCCGGAGGCCCCTATGGCGTCTACCACTCGGTCTTCGACAACTATGCCTGGTTCGTCATGAACGCCGACCCTCACTTTGTCTACCTGCAACAGATGGCGCGCGTGCTCGGGCTTGAAGCTGTTCGCATGGCCGATACCGATGTGCTGCCGTATGACTACGAGGAATACGCACGCGAAGTGAAGGCTTACATCGAATCGGCCAAACGCAAAGCCGGAGATGACGCTCTTTCCGGTCTCGATTTCGGCCCGGCGCTCGCGGCGACAGCAAAGTTTGCCGCAGCTGCCACGCACGCGCACCAATTGCAGACCAATCCACCGGCTGACGTCGCCGAATTCAACGCAACCCTCCGCGCTGCAGAGTCGGCGCTGCTCTCGCCGGAAGGCTTGCCCAACCGGTCCTGGTACAAGCACACCATTTATGCGCCCGGGGAGTATACGGGCTATGCGGCAGTGGTGATTCCGGGTGTGAACGAGGCCATTGAAGCCAAAGACTCCGGCCGGGCCGCGCAGCAACTCACGAATGTAACCCATTGCCTGGAGAGAGCCGCGCAAACCCTTGAAACTGCGCACTAAACGGCACTTCGATCGCCCTTGATGGGGGCTGAAAACGGCCGCTAAAATTGTGATTCATATCACTCATGTTGCCTCGCGCCATTGACCCGTCCGATCAGCCCTCGTATCGTAAAAGTCGGGATATGAATAAAAACTCCAATTCGGTTCGGATCGGCATTGCGGTCGCGATTATTCTTGGCACCATCGGCTGGCTGGCCTTTTCCGGTTACGGCTCCAGCAAGAGCTACTACGTCACGGTTGCCGAACTTGGCAAGATGGGCGACAAGGCTTACAAGAGCAATCTCCGCGTAGAGGGTTTCGTTCAGCCCGGCTCGATCCAGCAGAATGGGCCGCATGTCGTATTCGTTCTCAATGAGTTTGAAAGTCACTCGCCGAAGGCTGCCACTGGTCGCCGCTTGACAGTTGTCTACAAGGGCGCCGAGCCGCCGCCAGATACATTTAAAGACGACGCGATGGGCATTGCAATCGGCACGATTGGCCGTGACGGAGTCTTCCAGGCCACGGCCCTGCAGGCCAAGTGTGCCAGCAAATACGCCCCCGCGACGCCCAACGGCCAGCCCGGAAAGGCTCCGGCCCAACCCGCTCCGGCCAACCCGCGCGCCAATGCGACGCCGGCTCCCCAACCAGGCAGCGCCCCAACGGGAATCGCCACGAATTGATTCCATGACAGCGCAAGCCCCGGAAGCCCCGAGTTCCACGCTTTGCGCCCGCCTCGAGAACGTTTCCAAACTTTTTGGCTCATTTGCCGCGTTGCGCCAGGTCTCCGCCGATCTTGAGGCCGGCAAGTGCTATGTACTGATCGGCGAAAACGGCGCCGGAAAATCGACGCTCTTGCGGATTCTCGCCGGTCTTTTGCACCCAACTGGTGGAACAATTAAGGTTTTTGGCGGCGAAGAACCGCACGACGCACGCGGTCGCATTGGCTACATGAGCCACGCGCCCATGCTTTACGACGAGTTCACCGGCCAGGAGAACCTGCGCTACTTCGCCAGCCTTTATCCGGGCCGCCAATGTCTCGACCCTGCTGAAGCACTGCGCCAGGTCGGGTTAGACCCCGATCTGCCGCGCACGCTCGGCCAGTATTCGCAAGGCATGCGCCAGCGGACCTCGCTGGCCCGCGTGCTGATGTCCGTGCCTGAATTGCTGCTGCTCGATGAGCCGTTTTCCAACATGGACATTGAGTCGACCCGCCAGATGGTTGAATTGCTGGCTGGCTTCCGGCAGAAAAACCGCACCATCGTGATTACGACGCACCAGCGCGAGCACGCCGCTCCAATCGCCGACTGGGTGCTGCGCCTGAAGGCCGGACGCGTCGCCGATTTCGCGCCGGGGAACCCGACGCTATGAAGACCAATGGCGCACGCTTCCTCGAATCGCTCGGCATCCCATTCGAACTCCGCGAATACGAGGTCGACCCCGAAGATCTTTCCGCGATCACCGTGGCCAGGAAGATCGGCATGCCGCCGGAGCAAGTCTTCAAAACTCTCCTGGTTACTGGTGGACCGAATGTTTACCGGTTCGCCGTGATTCCCGGCGACGCCGAACTCGACTTCAAGAAACTTGCGCGCGCCGCAGGTCTGCGCAAGGCCGAGATGGCTCCGCTGAAAGACGTGCAGCCGCTGACAGGCTACATTCGCGGCGGCGTTACACTCTTCGGCTCAAGAAAAGTTTTCCCGGTCTACATCGACGAGACGGCGATCCTGTTCGACACCATCAGCGTCTCGGCCGGAACGCGTGGCACGCAACTCATCCTCAGCCCCGACGATTATCTGAAAGCCGCTCATGCACTCGATGTGGAAGTGCAAACCGCCGACCTGATCAAAAACGGGCCGCGACTTACGGCGGAGGGACACTCCGCATGAAAGCGTCCTCCAAACCCATCCTCTTCGCACCTTCCCAATCCTGCTTGACCGTGGGTGCCCCATCCATGGCAACGGCTTCATCGTTGACTTGGGTGGGAAACCGAAAATTCCAACAGCGAGGGTCCGCATGACCTCGACCTTCTGGACGCACTTCGCCAAAGACATTCGCATCGAATGGCGCTCGCTCGACGCCATTGTCTCGATGTTGTTCTTCTCCGGCCTCGTGGTTGTGCTGTTTTCGATTGCCTTCGATCCACGCGGCGTTTTTTCTCAGCAGATTGCAGGCGGCGTGCTCAGCGTCGCAACCATGTTTGCTTCGGTATCAGCCCTCAACCAGGCGTGGGCTCGCGAGATTCGCCACCAGGTGATGGATGCGCAGCGCATGACGCCAAGTTCGGGCGCGCAACTCTATTTCGCGAAGGTCCTGGTCAACTTCATCTTCGTTACCATCGTCCAGATCGCGCTGGCCCCATTCTTTTTCGTGATGTACAACCTGCACATCGCGGGGAATGCGTGGCTTCTGGCACTGGTACTTCCGCTGGGAACCTGGGCGCTGGTGGGCAATGGAGTCTTCTTTGCCGCACTCTCGATTCGCAGCCGGAACCGCGAATTGCTCCTGTCCCTGATCCTGTTTCCGATCTTCATTCCCGCGTTGCTCGGGATGGTGCAGGCCACGACTTCGATCCTCACCGGGGACGGCGATCCCTGGGTGTGGATCAAGATGCTGACCGGCTACGACATCATCTTCGCCACCGTAAGTTATTTGCTATTCGACGTCGTGTTCCATGCGGAGTAGCGAGCCCACCTTCCGATGGAGACGACCGCGCAAATCGCGGCGTAAACTTAACTTGTTCGCTCAGGATTTCGTATGAAAAAGGTTCTACTCACCATCTTTCCCTTGATCACCATCCTGCTGATGATTTGGGGATACCACCAGGCCATATACGTCGCGCCCGATGACGCGATGCAGGGCTACGTCTTCCGCATCATCTACTACCACGTGCCCTCAGCGACTGTGGCGTTTTCCTTCTTTGCTGTCAGCCTCGCCGGCTCCATCGTCTTTCTCGCGTATCGGCGCAGCAATCCCGAGCGCGCGCAGGTTGGCGACGCATGGGCGCTGGCCGGCGCGGAAGTCGGCGTAGTCTTCTGCACCGTCGTTCTCACCACCGGCCCGTTGTGGGGACGCCGCGCCTGGGGCATCTGGTGGACATGGGATGCACGCCTGACGACGACGCTTGTGCTCTGGCTCATCTACGTCAGCTACCTGCTGCTGCGGCGATTTGCCGCGGGCCCGCAGATGCAGACGCTGGCCGCGGTGCTGGGAATCTTCGGCGCGCTTGACGTACCCATCGTGTACATGTCCAACCGCTGGTGGCGCACGCAGCATCCCGCCCCGGTTTTTGGCGGCGACCCGGGTTCTGGCATGAAAGATCCCACCATGGTCAACGCACTCCTCTGGAATATGCTGGCGTGGTTCTGCTGGGGCATGCTGGTACTGTTCCTGCGCTACCAGGTGGAACGCCGCCATCAACAGTACGCTGCGCAAGAGGCCCAGGAAGCTCTCGAAGCGAACGTTTAAGGCCAATAAACTTAGTCCAAAATGAGGTAAACCATGGACGAACGCAACATTCTCGATCATCAATTCGTTGTCGCGGCCTACACCGTCACCTGGGTGATCCAGCTCGGCTACCTGGCCTTTCTCGGCCTCAAGTGGCGCAGCGAAAAGCGCAATGCCGAGCGTAGGTCGCGCCAGACGCGCTAGTGAGGCGCCCGAACCCGGCTGGAATCTCCGGGGTCCCCGGCGACAGGCGGGAACCGGGTACCCTCGGGGTGGGGTGGTCGCTGGGGTGGTTGAAACGCAGATTTCCGCCGTTTGCCGTAAACTTGGTATGAGGATCCACTGATGTTAGTCGTGATGAAAGCGCAGGCCACTGCGGAACAAATTCAGGCAGTCTGTGCGCATATTGAGGCCCTTGGCTACCGCGCTCACTCGATGCCCGGAGCGCAGCGCACCGCAATTGGAATCACCGGCAATCAGGGCGAAGTAGACCGCGGCAACATCGAAGAGATGGCCGGCGTTGCCGAAGTCATTCGCGTGTCGAAGCCATATAAGCTGGCCAGCCGCGACGTCAAAGAAGAAGACACCATCATCCGCTTTCCTGGCACTGATGCCACCATTGGCGGCCGAGACCTGGCCATTGTCGCCGGTCCCTGCTCCATCGAGAGCCGCGAGCAGGCATTCGCGATTGCCGAGCAGATTGCAGCCGCCGGCGCACAGTTTTTTCGCGGAGGCGCATACAAACCCCGCACGTCGCCCTATGCCTTCCAGGGCCTTGGTGTCGAAGCACTCAAGATCATGGCCGAGATCCGCGATCGTTTCGGGCTGCGCATCATCACCGAAGCCATCGACAACGAGACACTCGAGCTAGTCGCCGAATGGGCAAACGTTGTCCAGATCGGCGCGCGCAACATGCAGAACTTCTCGCTCCTCAAGCATGCCGGACGTCTGCGCATGCCCATCCTGCTGAAGCGCGGCATGAGCGCAACGCTTGATGAATTTTTGATGGCCGCCGAATACATTATGAGCGAAGGCAACTACGAAGTGATCCTGTGCGAGCGCGGCGTGCGCACCTTTGCCGATCACACGCGCAACACGCTCGACCTCAGCATCGTTCCTGCCGTACAGAAGCTCAGCCACCTGCCCATCCTTGTCGACCCGAGCCACGGTACCGGCAAGCGCGACAAGGTGCTGCCCATGGCGCGTGCAGCCGCAGCCGTCGGCGCAGACGGCATTCTGGTCGAAGTTCACCACCAGCCGGAGATGGCGCTTTCAGATGGGCCGCAGTCGATCTATCCCGACCAGTTTGCGCAGATGATGGACGAAATCGAGCAGATCGCCCCCATCGTCCATCGCAGGCTGCCCCGCGGCATTCACGTCGAAACCGCCGCAGCCGAACCCCATGCCGCCAAAGCCAAGTAAAGGCCAACAAAGCACTGTCATCCTGAGCGACCGAAGCGCAGCGGAGGGAGCCGAGGGATCCGCGGTTGCTTTTGGGGCCGGCATCCTGAGCCGGGTGCCGGGTGCCCCCGGTCTCGCCTTTGAGACCGGGGATAGCTCTGTTGTTCGTTTGCGGGTCCCCCCGGTCTCGCGTTTGAGACCGGGGATAGCTCTCCTATTCGTCTACCCATTCGCGCTCCTCACCGCCTGCCGCCCGCACGACTTTCCCCAATACGATTCGAACTATCGCGAATACGCCTATGTCACCAATGGCGGCAGTGGAACGGTCTCGGTTTACGACGTCGTGAACGTCCGCGTCGATCGCGAAATCCCAGTAGGCCAAAACCCAATTGCCGTCACCGCCAACCCGGCACGCAACGAAGTCTACGTGGTCAACTCCGGCACGCCTGACGGCCAGGGCTCTGTCGCCGTGATCAATACCGAGAACAACTCCGTCGCGGCCACGATCCCGGTGCACAAACTTCCCGTCGCGATGACGGTCGACGCAGACGGCAACATTGCCTACGTGGTCAATGCTGGCTCGAACAGCATCTCGATCCTCGACCTCAAAAGTCGACGCGAATTGGCGCAGATCGGCGTCGGAGAAGGTCCTGCCGCAGCGCGCGTTTCGCCCGATGGCAACACTCTGGTGGTCGCCAATCGCGGCGGCAATTCTGTCAGCATCATCGACACAACCACCCGCAAGGTGCGCTCCGTCATCGAGGGCTGCCCCGGCGCCAGCGACGTCGTCGTCCTGCCCGACTCTTCGAAAACCTTCGCTGCTTGCTCTTCAGGCCACCAGGTAATGGCCATCCAGCTTGCGCATGCAGCGCGGCCCGATGGACGCCCAGCAACAACGGATCAGCTTGAATCCCTGCTCGATGTAGGCCGCGCGCCTGTGCAACTCGCGCTCAAACCCGATGGCGGTGAGATCTTTGTCGCGAATTCGTTGTCAAACTCAATCTCAGAGATCTATGCCAATACCGATGACGTGGCGGGCGCTTATCTCATGGGTGCCGACCCGGTGCGCAGCGTCGTCTCCGCGGACAATACCCTGCTCTACGTCGGCAATCTGCACTCCGCTGAAGTAACCATCTACTCCATCGAAGACGGCAAACGCATTGGCTTCATCCACGTTGGTGATGGTCCCTCGGCGCTCGCATTCTCCTCGGCCGGTCACCTCTTGTTCGTGGTCGACGCGCGCTCTGGCGACGTAGCCGTGGTGCGCACTAAAAATGCGAAGATGTTCACCATGTTGCCCGCCGGCCGCGGTCCGAATGCGATTGCGGTGAAGGCATTCAAGATCTCGTAGCGCCGGGATCAACTTTAAAGATCTTCCACTTTCAGCGTCACATCCGCGCCCTGCCATGCAGCTTCAAACTGTTGCTTCACCCACGAAGCGTCATAGTCGCGCTTCTGCTGCGTCAGAGCTTCAGCCAATCCAAAGAGCGACCGAGGATTGCGCGGATTCTGTTTCAAGTCATCGCGAAAAACCTGCTCCGCCCCCTTGGCATCGCCGGATTGCAGTAGCCTCCCGCCGAGCGATTCGCGCACCGGGAAGTACCAGTCGGCCGGCTCGTCGTACAGCAACTGATCCTGATTGATGACGGCATCGCGCAGGAGGCTGATCGCGGCGGCTTTGTCTCCCCGCGAAGCTGCAATCCGCGACGCAAGAATATCTCCGGCAATGTGGAAGATCTGCCACGAGCGATTCTCCACCGGCGGCATAAATATATCGTCGCGCGAAGTCGCCTTCTCGATTGCGGAGAGCTTCTTCGCCATGGCATCGGCTTCGTCAACTTTGCCGCGCGCTGCCAGCGCCATGCCTCGGCCGAACAGCCAGTAAGCCTTCAGTGCGGAAGTCTGCGCCTGTGGCTCGCTCATGGCCAGCAGATCGTCCCAGCGGCCGCAGCGCACGTCGATGGCATATTGCATGCCGACGAACGATTCAACCATCGGCATTTCCTTCACCATCGGACGCAAGCGGTCGGCCAGTTGGCTGGCCATGCGTCGCGCGTCCTGGCATCGTCCCTGCATGCTCGCCGCAACCGCCCCGAAGTGCAGATTGTGCGAGTAGTACATCATCATGTACATGCCCTGCTGACCAGTCGATGCGGCATACGCTTCATCGGCTTTCGCTGCGGCTTGGTTCTGCGCGCGGGCCCCGTCGAAGTTGCCGGTACGCTCGTAGATGTGTGCTGGCATGTGCACGAGATGTCCCGCGGCCGGAGCCAATGCCGCAATGCGATTCGCATAAGGCAGCGCACGCTCGGGATTGGACGAGGCTTCGACCGCATGGATGTAGAGGTGCATCGCCCCGATGTGGTTCGGGTCGCGTCGCAGGACGCCCTCGAGCGTCGCGACAATTTCATTTGTACCTTCAGCGGGAGTGCCATCGGCATTCCAGAGCTTCCACGGGCGCAGATTCATCAGGCTGTCTGCATAGAGGGTTGCTGCATCAAGGTCATCGGGATAATCATGTGCCAGCGCCGCCATGGCCTTGGAATAGTTGACGTCGAGCTGGTGGTAATCGGGCTTGGGGTCGCTCGAGAATCGAGCAGCAATCGCCGCGATATAGTCCCGCTCGACAGGCATCGCATTGCCGACGAGCGAATTCGCCCTGGCAACCGCTTCAGCTGCAATCTTCTCGTGCTCGGGATCGACGGGCAGGTTATAGTTCGGACCAACGGCGAGCGCCACGCCCCACCACGCCATGGCAAGCTGCGGATCGAGCTCAGCCGCCTTGCGAAACGATCGCGCGGCCTCGTCATGGTTAAAGGCATAGACAAGCCGCAACCCCTGGTCGAAGAACTTTTGCGCCTCGGCGTTCTTCGTCGAAACCGGATGGTGCAGGTTGCCGAGGCCATCCATGAGGAACGCCGGCTTTGCAGTTTCCGGCTGCTGCGCGACTGCGATGCACGCTGTCAGCATCACGACGAACGCCGCACACATCTTCATAAAGACCTCCGTCACTTAGCAGTTTGGGGTCTCAGGATACAACTCGTGGGATGGGAACTGGAACAGGTTCTTGAGTCTGAAAAGAGGGCTGGGCGACGCATGGATTCGTGTCGCAGCCCTTGTCGCCGAGTTACGCCCGGGGTTCCGCCGTCTTCTCAACCGAAGGAATAGCGCTGAATTGTGCCCCGGCAAACAAGATAAGCCCCGAGATGTAAGCCCAGAACAGCAGACCGACCGTTACATAGAACGGTCCATACAACGCCTTCAGATCGAGATGCGGCAGAACCGCCACAAACCCCTCCTTCGCGACCAGCCAGACCGCGCCGGTTATCATGGCCGTCCGAACCACGCGTCGTGCTGGAATGCGCCGGTTGGGCAGGAGCCAGTAGATCGCGAAGAAGAAAAGGATCGATGCAACTCCGGTTGTCGCCGCGAGCCACAGGTAGCTGATGCCTTCAAAGACAAAGTTGTCGGTGTGATGGAAGAAGATCAATCCAAGCAGCTGCCGTTGCCAGGTGCTCAGCAGGACGCTGCCAAGAGCCAGAATCACCATGAGGATCGCGAGCCCGAATGCCACCAGCTGATTCAGGAGATAGTTGCGGCTCTTGGCCACGCCCCAAGCCTGGTTGAGCGCCACTTCGAGCGGCAGAAAGATTCCTGTGCACGAGATCAGGATCATGAGCAGAGAGAGTGCCTGCACTCCGTGCCGGGCGGGCATGGCGATGACGTCCTTCAGCAGCCAGTAGGTCAGATAGTCCTGACTTCCCTGCCTGGCGGTAGTGGGCAGGAACTGCTCCACGATCTTGTTCACCACGCCAACCATCTCCTGCGAGCGGAACACCGAGATCGCCAGGGTATACAGCAGCACAACTAATGGAATGAACGAGATAATCGCATTGGCCGCAACGCTGAAGGCGTAGGTATGTACTTCGGCGTCGAGCAGATAATCCGCAACTGCCATGCCGCTCTTGCGCCACAAGAACCACTTTGAGGTTGCTGCCGGCTGCGTTTGATCAAAACCCCGGGCGGCCGGCGGTGCCTGTTCCATGCTCGTACCGGGATTTGAGATATGCTCCACCGTGATCTCCTTGAGTCAGGGTACAGAAGTCCACTCTTTTCCCTGTGTGCTCCCCCTCACTAAGCAAAGGGAAAGCCATTCATGACATGTAAAAAGGCGTGTTTTCATTCTTCCACAATGGAAGAAAAGCGACTGGTTACCTTGGGTACGAAAGTAAATTTTCTCCTTGCTTTTGCCCTAAGTTCCTGCCATAAAAGGAGCACGGCGCGCCGGGAGCACGCCGTTGCAAGTTCAGGAAGGCCATAGCATTGGAAGTTTTGGTGTTCGGAAGCACAACCCCAATTCTGGATCGATTTCGAGCTGCCTCAGCGCGACCGTTTTGGACGCGTGGGCGGCTCGCGCCGTTTCCGGGTTGAGGTAAATCCGACCTACCGCGTCCTGCGGAGTCCACAAGACAGGAGAGCGGCGAGCGAAGGTTTTTCCCCAATGTGCTCACCACAGAAGAAGGAGAAGGTACATGAAGGAACAGGGTGTAGTGAAGTGGTTCAACGGCGCCAAGGGGTACGGGTTTATTCAACGGTCGAGCGGCGAGGATGTTTTCGTACACTTCTCCGCTATCCAGGAGAACGGCTACAAGACGCTGAACGAGGGTGACTCGGTCGAATTTGAGTGCCAGCAGGGGCCCAAAGGACTGAGCGCAGCCAACGTCAGCCGCGTGCTCGGGTAGGACTGTTTTTCGCGGCCTCGATGGTGAGGTCGCTTTGAATTGCCGGTTGCCTTTGCGGTTTTCCGATCCGGGGGTCAACTCAACAACCAGCGTGCGAAGCGCCCATAGTGCGGCGGCGCGCAATCGTGCGCCTGCGATTTCCCGCTGCCATTCGCAGATACCCTGGGCTATGCTGAGAGCTGACGGCCATGCTGATTAGCGCCACCCCATTTTTCATTGTCGACGATTTGACGGCTACCCTCGACTTCTATCAATCGAAGCTTGGCTTCAACGTGCCCTATAAAGGCGGCGGCGACGGAGAAGTCGAGGACTACTGGGCCTTCGTCGGGCGCGACAAGATCATGCTGATGTTCAAGGCAATTGCGCCTGACGTGCATCCACAGCCGAATTCCTCACGCCACCCGTGGTCGCGCTGGGACGTTTACATCTACACCGACGATCCTGATGGGCTCTATGCGGAGTTTGTTGCGAAAGATGTTCCCATGCATAGCGCACTTGCGAATACGAGCGACGGATTAAGAGCCTTCGAGATCAAGGACAATAACGGCTACGTTCTATGTTTCGGGCGACCGCTTGCCTCGGGCTCTCCAGGATCCTAGAAATCCCCTCCCGGTTGCCGTGTCATCCTGAGAGAACGGGGCCCCAAACGCACTTCTCGGGGTCCCCAAAAAGTGATTTGTGCTTTTTGGGGCGGAGTTTGGGGGTGGTGAGCGAAGGATTTGCTTTTGCAGCTTTTCTCAGCTCTATTGTGAATTTCACTCACACCACACAAAGTGTATCCGCGTCAGAACATTTCGTCAGTCAACTTGCTCAGTGCCCAACGTGCCGCACCGCGCAGCCCCTCGTCGGTTGATTCCATCCATTCCTTCAGTCGCGACACATAACTCTGTTCACCGCTGTTGCCCATGGCGATGGCGGTGTTGCGACGCATCCCAATGAAACCTGCGCGGCGCACCGGTGAGCCGTTGAAGACTCGCTCGAATTGCTTCTCGTCCAGTGAGCTCAACCACTCCAACGAAGGATTGACGAGTTCGTCGCGCGGTTCCAGCTCCGGGTCTGCGCTGATCGGCGCCTTGCGATTCCACGGGCACACATCCTGGCAGATGTCGCAGCCGAAGACCTGCCGCCCCATGCCCGCCATCATGTCCGGCGCGATGGTTCCCTTGTGCTCGATGGTGAGATACGCGATGCACCTTGTAGCATCCATCTTGTACGGCGCAATCAAGGCACCCGTGGGACAAGCTTCGAGACAACGCGTACACGTCCCGCAATGATCGCGAACGAGTCCCGCTGTTTTTTCTTCTGTCTTGACATCGAGCGAGGTCAGCAGCACCGCCAGAAATCCAAACGACCCCAGCTTTGGATGAATGAGGCAGGTGTTCTTGCCAGTCCATCCCAGTCCGGCAGCAGTTGCCATTGAGCGTTCCACCACTGGTCCCGTGTCGACGTATGCGCGCGACTCAAACCCGCCGAACTGTTCGCGCAATTTTGCATCGAGAGTCTTCAGTCGCTTCAGCAGCACCTTGTGATAATCACTGGGCCGCCGCTCGCCATGTGCATCAATGCGACTGCTCCACGCATAGCGCGCGATCCATCCGCTCTGCGGGTCTTGCGATTCAGTTGAAAGCGGCGCGTCGGAATGGTAAGACGCAAAACACACAATGGCCGAGCGAGCCCACCCGAATGGCGTATGCACACGCGCACGCACCAACTCACCCTTCTCCGTTGCGCGCGAAAGATAACGCATACTGCCCGCGTGCCCCGCGGCAATCCACTCTGCGAAGCGGTTCGCATCGCGAGACTCCTCACTATGCGGTAGAGCCACCAGCCCAGCCACCGTGAATCCACAAGCCTTAGCCAGTTCCTGCGCTGTATCTCTGTCGAGATATGTCGATCCGGAATCCAAGCATGCACCCGTCTCATCAAATATAGGGAACTTCTCTACAACCCCAGTGCGTAATGACAATCAGCATTACCCCGGCAGGCAATGATCATTTGCCGGGTACTCAGATGAGACTGTTCGAATGTGGACGTGGAACAGGGATTTCGAACAGTTTTGAGCGTAGGGCATCTTGGAATCATCGCTCGTAACTATAGCCGTTTCAGTGGTTTTGCTTCGGCAATCACTTTGGCGGCCCAGGTGCAGAGTAAGAGGACGAGAAGCCGATCCCCCGTTTCCATCGGCTTTTCCTGCGGACGCCGCGGATAGGCGTTTCAAAGGAGGTTTTTATGACAAGCAATTATCAAGTTATGGACAGTACGATCATCATCGAGGGCAATCTTCACGAACTGGTACGTGGTGAGGAACAACGGCTGGTGAAGGAGTTGCAGCCGATCGTGCGCGCGCAATCCGTCACCTTCGACATGCGCCACATTGAGCGCATCGACGCCGCAGGCATCGCCGTACTCATCTCTCTCTACGGAGAGGCACGCATGTCTGGACACGAATTCACGATCATCAATGCATCACATCGTGTTGGTGAAATTCTTGAACTGGTCGGGCTCGATCGCATTCTCATCTCGCAAGATGCACAGAGGGCAATCCCTTGCCCGCAGGGCGAAAACTGCTACGAGATGCCGGCCGCGTAAACCAGCGCGGTCCATCTCGCGGGTCTAATTCCGCGGTTTCTACACGTAAAAATAACATCACTTCGACTCTCGCGATTCCGTCTCTTGTTTAAGGCACAGAAAGTCGGCGCTCAAGGGAAAAAGTCAAGTCAAAGAAGTTCAAGTGCCCGGCCTAGGAAACAAATCCGGCTCTGCCTCATCCCGGGATCTCCAGGGCGTCGTCGTGTTCTTCGGGATGTTGGACGAAAACAGAAAACAGAAGACCGAGGTTCGAGGTCCCCTATATGTCTCACAAGCGAGACATGGGGCACCCGGCCGCCCGCCACTTTCCTTCTGTTTCACGTGAAGTCCTTCTGGTCCCAAGATGTCTTCATCAACAAACCAAGGACCGTATCAGTCTCAGTGTTGATGAAACATGGACCAGGCCAGATATACCCCGATCATGCTATCCACCAAGCACAGAAGAGTGGTTCCCAGGAAGACGCCTCCTTCAAGATAATGGGTACCGACCGTGAAGCCATTGGTCTTCGGGTAGAAGCGCAGTAGCATCCCACTGGCCACGATGCAGGCTAAGTTGAACAGCAGACAACGAATAAGCAATCGGGTCATGGTGACTCCTAGTCGCAATTAACGGACGAGCCGGACAAATAGGCTTTGCCTATCTCTGTACATTTTCCATTCTCTGAAAGACGTCTATCGATCATCCAGGGAAATGCACAGGCCTGAGCCGAATGAGCATATATAACCCCCTCGCCGCAGAGCGCGGCGGCATTTCCATTAGGGCATTGTTGGTAGTAAGCACCGTCAGACGTACCTATCATGTGGTCAAATTTATAGGCTGTATGATGGATCGCCAACAAGCTGGACCCTCCAGAACCGAAAACACCTCCTCCCATAGTGCAATACACCGCCCCATTCCAATTGAATGTGTAGTTCCCGCTGCTGGATGCCGCCATGCTTTGGTAATTCGTGGTGGAAAGGTAGCAGTTAGGACATTCGCCCGGTCCTGACTGCTGACCGCCCACGTAAGAACCACCAGGAGCAACGATGATATTCAGTGCTTGGGGAATGTGCTGAGCATTGCTGTAATTGATGCCAGAACATCCCTGTCCGCCTGTGATGGTCATCGATCCGCTTCCGTCAACCGTCACAGAGGTGTAGATATTATCGCCGTCGCTGTCGATGCTGTTGTACGTGCCGTAGTTGTTGCTGAAAGTGAAACAGCCCTGAGCCGACGCACTCGTTCGCGATGCGGTCAGCAACCCGATACAAATGCAAAGCCAGATGAGGTTCTTCATTGTCCGTCCTCCCTTTGGCTGAGTCTCATGAAGTGCTTTTCTGCATTGAGATGAGCATCAAGAAGAGCCCACCCGCTTGCACTCAGATTGGCTTTCAACGCATCGTAGGTGGACTGCACAATCTGGTCCCGTTGCAGCATGAAATCCGCAGCGTTGGGGCTTCCCCCTTTTGCCCAAGCAGCCGTTGCTTCTGCATTGTAAGAGGCGATTAAGCTCAGATATTGAGTCTTGAAAGTCGCAAGGATACCGATGACAATCTTCTGATCTTGAGCTCCTAGCAATGCCCTGTTCAGTTGGGCGGCCTGATGCTTCATTTCGGCGTCAGTCGAAATAGGCCCGCGAGACACGGATACGAACCAAAGACGATATGCTGTGAGATCTGGGATCAGTTCCGGATGAACTGATCCGTCGATAACTGGAGATTGTGGGTTTTGATGGGCTTGTTGTGACATTGCTGGCCCAGCTAGTGAACACATGCCAGCACCATAAATGCGGATACATACGGTCTCATGATGCTCTCCCGGGTTTGTCTGAGTTGACCGGGAACACAATTACACGATTTGCCTTGACTTGAAAGTGATCGCGGCCACACCAGAAATGTGGCTTGATCTGAATCAATTCAGGCGGGCGGCGGTGAGCCCACGCCGGGTGCCCCTCGATAAGAAGAAGGCTTTGTCTCAAAATCGAGACTTGGGGTACCCAGAGTTTGGTTAATCAGATCTGGGGACACGCGACCGGAATCCCGTAATGTGGTCTGTGATCCGCAATCCGGGTCTGTCGGCGAAAACGCTTCGAGATTCGATTTCCGGGGTCTATCCCGCATCCCCTTTCCCAACCCACGTCTACCACCTCCGCCAAAAAATCCCGGCCAAATATCCGCGTAAGTCTCGGCGTATGTTGAGGGTCTGTGACCACTGGCACAGGCAAGTGTATACTTGCCGCGATATTTGTACTTGCGACGAAGGAATAGCCAAAAGGCACAGTCCTGTGCCGGATGACCGCTCGCACTTGGTTTCCCAAACGCTTTTAAAAAGCAACTGAGCCAAGCACGCGTTCTGCCCTCCAGTACGGGCTCGCCGCTGCGGATATTCACGGTGCAAATTTATATCGGAGGCTTTATTCCATGGCGCAGGGCGTAGTGGATCAGCAGCTTGCCGTACCGGCAGGCTCGACTTCAACGACAACTCAGTATGTGTACTTCTTCGGTGACGGCAAGGCGGACGGCAACGGCCGCATGAAGGACATCCTCGGCGGCAAGGGCGCAGGCCTGGCCGAAATGACCAACGCCGGATTGCCCGTCCCTCCCGGATTCACGATTCAGACAGAAGCCTGCCGCGAATACATGCGCGGCAAGGTGAGCCCGCAGATCGATGTCGAAATGCACGAGGCACTGGCGCGGCTTGAAAAGCTGCAGGGCCAGGAACTCGGCATCGGCGAGAATCCTCTGCTGGTTTCAGTCCGCTCCGGCGCAAAGTTCTCGATGCCCGGCATGATGGACACAATTCTGAACCTCGGCCTGAATGACAAGGCCGTCGAAGCGCTGGCCAAGCGCAGCGGCAATCCGCGCTTTGCATATGATTCCTATCGCCGCCTCATCCAGATGTTCGGCGACGTGGTTCTCGATGTGCCGAAGAAGAAGTTCGAGCACATCTTCGACGCTATCAAGCTGCGCGAAAAGGTCAAGTTCGATTACGAGCTTCAACCCAAGGCGCTGCAGGACATCATCGCCGAGTACAAGAAACTGGTGAAAAAGGAAACCGGCAAGGACTTCCCGCAGAAGCCGCTCGAACAGCTCTCTGCCGCGCGTGACGCCGTTTTCAGGAGCTGGCAGAACGAACGCGCCAAGACCTATCGCCGCATCAACCACATCGACGACTGGCTGGGTACAGCGGTCAACGTGCAGGCCATGGTTTTCGGCAACCTCGGCGAGAACTCCGGCACGGGCGTCGGCTTCACCCGCAATCCCGCCACTGGCGAGAAGGTCTTCTTCGGCGAATACCTGATGAACGCGCAGGGCGAAGACGTTGTCTCGGGCGTACGCACTCCGCTTTCGATCAGCGAACTCGAACGCGCCATGCCCAAGGTTTACGACCATCTCAAGGCCATCACCTGGAAGATGGAAAAGCACTATCGCGATATGCAGGACTTCGAGTTCACCATCCAGGATGGCAAGCTCTATATGCTGCAGACCCGCAATGGCAAACGCACCGGCCTCGCTGCCGTTCGCGTGGCCATCGATATGGTGCGCGAAGGCCTCATCACGCAGGAAGAAGCCATCTTCCGCGTCGAGCCGAACCAGCTGTATGACTTCCTGGTTCCGCGGCTCATCGAAAAGGGCGAGAAGATTGAAGTGCTCGCCACCGGCCTGCCGGCATCACCCGGCGCGGCTGTCGGACAGATAGTCTTCACTGCGGAAGATGCCGTGAAGCACCACCAGAAGGGCGACTATAAGTCGATCATCCTCGTCCGCGGCGAGACCACACCGGAAGACATCGCCGGCATGGAAGTTGCATCGGGCATTCTCACCTCGCGCGGCGGCATGACGTCCCACGCTGCTGTCGTTACCCGCGGCATGGGCAAGTGCTGCGTGGCCGGCGCCGGCGATTGCGTCGTCGACGAAAACGCCAAGGAACTCCGCGTCAAGGGCCATACCTACAAGGCGGGCGACTGGATTTCGCTGGACGGCACTACCGGTCGCGTAATCGCAGGCCAGCTGAAAACACTCGCCGCGCAGCCCGACGATCAAGACCTCGTGAAGTTCATGAGCTGGGTCGACCCGCTTCGCCGCCTCAACATCCGCGCCAACGCCGACATCCCTCGTGATGCCAAGCAGGCTCGCCTGTTCGGCGCTGAAGGAATTGGTCTCTGCCGCACCGAGCACATGTTCTTTGCAGAAGACCGCATTCAGCACATGCGCACCATGATCCTCGCCAACAACGAGAAGGACCGCCGCGACGCGCTGAAGAAGCTGTTGCCCATGCAGCGCGCCGACTTCGTCGGTCTCTTCAAGGCCATGGAAGCGCTGCCCGTCACCATCCGCCTGCTCGATCCGCCGCTGCACGAATTCCTGCCCAAGCGGGAAGACCTGCTCGTCGAAATCCAGCACCTCGAAGACACCAAGCCCCGCTCGCCCAAGCTGAAGGAACTTCGTCCGCTGTTGGCGCGCGTGGAAGAGTTGCATGAGATGAATCCGATGCTCGGATTGCGTGGCTGCCGCCTCGGCATCACGTTCCCCGAGATCACCGAAATGCAGGCTCGCGCGATTCTCGAAGCCGCGGTCGCGGTCAAGTCCAAGGGCGGCGATCCGCACGTCGAGATCATGATTCCGCTCATCGGCTCCATCGAGGAGATGCGTCACCAGGCAACGATCGTACGCCGCGTCGCCGAAGAGGTTTTCACTGAGAAGAAAACCAAGGTCGACTACATGGTGGGAACCATGATCGAGCTGCCGCGTGCAGCGCTGACTGCCGATCAGATCGCCGAAGAAGCCGAGTTCTTCTCGTTCGGCACCAACGACCTGACGCAGACCACCTACGGCATCTCGCGCGACGACATCAACAACTTCCTGCCTGCGTACCTCAAGGCCGGCATCTTCAAACACGATCCGTTCGCCACGCTCGACCAGGCCGGCGTCGGTCAACTTGTGAAGATGGCGACTGCAAAAGGACGCAACACGCGCAACAACCTCAAAGTCGGTATCTGCGGCGAGCACGGCGGCGACCCTGAGTCCGTCAAGTTCTGCCACAAGATCGGCCTGAACTACGTCTCCTGCTCGCCCTTCCGCCTGCTCACGGCACGCCTCGCGGCCGCCCAGGCAGCGGTAGAAGAAAAGACGGGAACGTCCCACACCAACAAGTAACGGTCGTATAGGCCAGTGACAAAAGGGCGTCCGCTTCGGCGGGCGCCCTTCATTTTGCGCCCTCGAACCAGATCGCTCCAACCACTAGGTGTCATCTTGAGAGAACGGGGCCCCAAACGCATTTCAGTTTGGGGGTGGTGAGCGAAGGATCTGCTTTTGAGAATTCAAGCATGCCGTCTGTTGCTGACGAGGGGGACACGCATCTATTTCGCATCCGGCGCGCAGTTCAATCCGAATCGAATAGACCCTTGAATTACTTTTCCGGAGTCGTCGTTGGAGAACTTCCATTTTGCGATTGCATCGGATGTTGCCTGCCACAGCATCTTCGGGCCAGAGTCAATCGCCACATCCTTTGGAACTCCGTCACTCCCGACCGCTAAATGGAAATCGACGATCCCGTGGACCCGCGCCGCCTTAGCAATCGGCGGATAGATGGGATCCACGAAAATGCTGGGGCGAACCGGATCGCTCTTCGTCAGCTCGATGAAGGGCTGCCGTGGCACGTTCTGAGCGAGGCGATAGAGTACAGACGGGCGGTCGGAAACGTCTCCAAAAACCTCGTCGTACTTTCCATTCGCAATGGCTTGCAGCACCGCTGATTGCGATGTCGGGGGAACCGGCGGGGCCGAGTCAGGAACGGGAAAAACGGGTTTCTCCCATGGTTTCTGACCGGTGGCCTGGTCGAGCTTCTCAAAAAGGGTTCGCGACCAGGAAGTGTATTGCGGCGTCTTTCCGTGCTCGCCAAATATATCCCGATCAAGAATATCTGCGTGGATTACGCGCGATCTTGTGCTGCATTGGACTTGAATTGAGACATTCATTCCGCTGAAGACCAGGCCTTTTTTTCGGCGCTTCAATTCAGCCTTGAGCGGTTTCTCGGGAATCGTGCAGGGATTGATGTTTTGGAGGAGATCGGACAGAGGCTCCTTGAGTTTGATATGCGCGACCTCGATCTCCGCACGCGGATAACAGGCGTCGGATGGCGGCGTGAGGCTAACTCGCTCAACGTCCGTGCTGTCTCCTTGCGAACGCAGAAAAGTTAAATCGTAGTAGTTGAACGGCGGACCGACGTCAATGAAACTGTCCCTGGCGATCACTACTTCGGTCGGAAATTTCTCCGGATGTTTGCGTTCTTGAGCGATGCAGGACCCGGCAACAATCACTGCAGAGCAAAGCGCAAGCAGCTTCTGCATACCGGGTCTTTATAGCAGAGGCACCATTCTGAAGCGAGGGGAAAGAAGATATCCGCTTCGGCGGCCGCCATTTCTGCGTTTTGCAACTATTTCCGGCAAATTTTGGGAATCTGCATCAAACTCAACTGACATGCTGATTCGCTTAGGATACGACATACAATTCGATCTTCCCGCCCCCGCCGCAATAGTGGCGCTGCTCCACGTTCATCCCTCCCGCGATAAAGACCTTCTCGAGCCGGACGACCTCCACATCGAACCGCAGATGGACGCCGCCGAGTACGTCGACGCCTTTGGCAATCGTTGCACGCGCTTCGTCCCCCCGGCCGGGCTGCTCCGCCTCCACAATTCCACACTCATCCGGGACTCCGGCCAGCCCGACGAAGCGAACCCCCACGCCCGCGAAGTTCCCGTCGGCGATGTGCCCAGCGAGTTTCTCTGCTACCTGCTCAACAGCCGTTACTGCGAAGTGGACCGCTTTTCCAACATCGCCTACGAACTCTTTGGCCACATCACACCCGGCTGGTCCCGCGTGCAGGCAATCTGCGACTGGGTGCATGGCAAAGTCACGTTCAGCTATCCCCATGCGCGGCCCACCAAGTCGGCCCTCGACGTCTACACCGAGCGCATCGGGGTCTGCCGCGACTTTCAGCACCTCGCCATCACCTTCTGCCGTGCCATGAATATTCCCGCACGCTATGCGACCGGCTACCTTGGCGACATCGCCTGGCCTGTCTCTGGCCCCATGGATTTCAGCGCATGGTTTGAGGTTTATCTCGAAGACCGCTGGTGGACCTTTGACGCGAGGCACGCTACACCGCGTATCGGCCGGGTGTTGATGGCCGTTGGCCGCGATGCATCCGATGTGGCGATGACTACATCGTTCGGCCAAGCCGATCTGCGTCACTTCACGGTTGTCTCTGATGAAGTGACCGAAGCCGTGCTCGACGCACCCCTGCTCGCCGAACCGGCAATCGAATCCGCAGCAAGCTGAAGAGGCCGCCGAAGCGGCCCTTCCTCTACTTCGAATCGTCCCCGCCGCCGGGAGCATAATAGCCTTCGCGTGTAGCCACCTGCAGGTCGCCCTTGGTCGCCTTCAGTACGACCTTGTGGAAACCGCCCTGGTTATCGACGATATCGGGCGTGTAGGTCAGCAGGTACTGACTGCGCAGCTCTTCGGCAATCAGCTTGTAGATGGCTTCAAGATCGTCGCGCTTCTTGGCCTCGTAGGCGTGACCGCCAGTTCGCTCGGCAATCTGCGCCATGATCTTTTTACCGTCAACCGCGGGCTTCTCCCCACCGCCGCGTCGCTGTCCGCCACCGCCGGGATAGCCGCCTCCACCGGGGTATCCGCCGCCGCCGGGATAGCCCATCCCGCCGCGCCGGCCGCCGCCTGGAAACCCTCCATTGGAATTCCGCTCTTCTTCGCCCTTGAAGTAGATGGTGTAAACCACAACGTTCGAGCGATCGGCTGCGTCGATGGCATCGTTCATCGTGTCCTTGCTGCCGCGATCCACGCCGTCAGAGAAGACCACCAACGCCTTCCGGCCATCCTGGTGCCTCATCAGGTCGTCGGATGCAAGAAAGATTGCGTCGTAGAGCTGGGTTCCGCCGCGCGCGCGCGATGGTCGCTCGCGATCGTCGCCCGTCGTCTCCGGGCCCTGTGAGTCATCGCGCGTCTGGCGAGTGGCGCTCATATCGTCGAGTTCGTGGTGCAACTTGTCGCGGGACGGGGTGAAGTCCTCAAGCAGTTCAACCTGGCGATCGAAGTGGATGAGAAATGCTTGATCCGGATCCTTGGCGCGCGGCTCGGCCGGCAACATTGTGTCCACGAAGTCGCCTCCCGCCTTGCGCTCGTTTTCGAGCGCGCCCGAAACACTGCGGCTGGTATCGACCAGCAGGCCAAGCTTGTAGGGCAGGTTGGTTTCGTGCGAGAAGCTCTTGATGGTTTGCGGCCGCCCATCCTCGGTCAGGGTGAAGTCGCCTTTGTCCAGGGTGCCCACGAAGGCGCCCTTCTTATCGCGAACCGTGACCGGCAGCAGCACTTCGCGGGCCTGCACTTTAAGCGTTGCAACCGGCTTGTCGTCCGGCGCAGGTTGGGCTGGCTTGGAGTTGTTGGCTTGCTGGGCCAGCAGTGCCGCCGGCGCGCTTCCCAGCGCAAGAACGGATACGGCGACTCGGAGAAGTATCTGATTTCTCATCATGTTTCGCTTCATGGGGGATTCAAAGCACACTTTCAATGAGTTAGACGCCGCAGACCGCCGAGTGTTGACTGCCAGGCTCTGTGAACACGAATCCAGGGGAGGAGGTCAAAACACAAGAGCCAGGCGTGATCCCAGCCAGGAGAGGCGCGCGCTGCCAGTTCATACCAGCAAGCCTAATCGGTCCGGTATTGCAGCACAACCGCCAGCCGGTTTCGCCCGGAAGCTCCGAACTACTGGTTCGACCCAAAGTGGGGAACATCATCGTTCATCGAGAACACATCCTTCAGATCGTTCTCGAAGGGAAACACATGAACCATCCACGTGAACATGGTTGGATAAAACGTGCCCCTCTCAGCCTTGCACGCCTCAGCAGTTTTGATTGACCCGAACATGCCAAACTTCGGATGCTTGCCCAGGTATTCCTTTACCTTGTCGGCCGGGGCCGCGCAGAAGTTAACGTGCTTGTGCCAGCGCACCACGCTCAGCGGAATGCGCTCGTTCAGCTCATCCTCGCTCGCGGTGGGAGGCACCGTGAACATGACACCCTCCAGCCTGTAGCGCTGCGTCGGCGTCTGGAAATAGAGCAGCGCTGCTGGCTTGGTGGGATCGAAGTGGTGCTCGGATTCAAGCACGTTGGATTCCTTGACGAAATGAAATTGTGGCTCATCCACTTTCGGATTCCCGATGACGTATCCGTCTTCAAGCGCCTTATGATAATCCCGGTAGCGCTCAATCGAGGCTTTAACCTGAGCGACGAGTGTCTTTACCTTCTCTTCATCGCCCGGCTGTCTGGGTCGCAGCGGCGTAACGTACATGTGCCCCGCCATCATCGCCATGCTGGGACCCATGTCCTTCATGTCGCCGCTCATTTCCATGCCGGCCATGCTTCCGCCGCTTGGCTTGGATGAGTCCTGCTGCGCAAGTGCCGTTAGCGGCGCCGTATGCACAAGCGCCAAAAGCAGCATGGGGACACACAACTCACGAAGTACGCATTTTCGTCTGCGGCGTTGAACAATACGGGAAGCGAGGCGATGCAGCGTGCTCAGGATCGGCAGGGGAAACCTCATGCGCGCATTCTAGCCGCGATGTTGCGATCCGGAGAGCCCTATGTTGCCGGATGGACGGCCAGCAAATCAAACGGGCTTGCGGAGAATGCATTCAAGCTTTCGCGCAAGGGTCGTCCTCTACGATTTTCGGATCCACCCAGGGCCCGTCATTCGCAATCAGCTGATGGGCTTCTTCCGGACCCCAGGTTCCGGGCTCATAGGGGTAGAGCGGCGTGACGTTGCCCATGATTGGATCGACAATTCGCCATTGCGATTCAATGAGATCCTGCCGCGAGAAGAGTTCGCTGTTCCCTTTGCTCGCATCCCCCAGGAGTCGCTCGTAGGGCGGCATATCGTCGGCGGCCCGGCGGTGCATTTCCAATTCAACATCGCGGCCCACCATTCGTTCTCCAGGCGTCTTGACGCGGACGCCGAGACCGATCGTCATGTCTGGGCTCATCCGGATGCGCATGTGGGCCGATGAGGCTGGAACGATTTCTCCAAACGTCTCCCTCGGTGGACGCTTGAACTCGATCAGGGCTTCGGTGGATGTGACAGGCAACATTTTTCCTGCCCGAACATAAATGGGCACACCCGCCCATCGCCAACTCTCGATTTGCACTTTGATCGCAACGAAGGTTTCCACCAGAGATCCCGGAGCGACACCCGAAACCGATCGATAGCCCTTGTATTGCCCGCGCACCACGTCATTCTGGCCGAGAGGGCGGATTGCCCGCATGAGTTCGGCCTTTCGATCCCGCACCGCATCGTGGTCTTCGCCGGTGGGAGGATCCATGGTAAGGTTCGCCACCACCTGCATCATATGGTTCTGCACCACATCCAGCAGCGCGCCAACCTCGTCGTAGAACTTGCCCCGATCCTGTACGCCGAAATCCTCTGCCATGGTGATCTGAATGCTGCGAATATGGTCGCGGTTCCAGATCGGCTCAAAGATGGGGTTGGCAAAACGCGTGTAGAGGATGTTCTGCACGGGCTCTTTGCCGAGGTAATGATCGATGCGGAAGATGTTCTCCTCTGCGAAGTATTTGTGCAGAGTTTGGCCCAACTCCTGCGCGGACGCCAAGTCGCGACCGAATGGCTTTTCGACGACGACGCGTGCATTCTTCGAACAGCCTGAAGCAGCGAGCCCTTCCGCAACCAATTCGAACAGGCTTGGTGGAATCGCAAGGTAGTGCAGGGGCCGCTCAGCATTGCCCAGTTCGGTGCGAAGCTGGGCAAAGGTGCCTGCGTCGCCATAGTCACCATCGACATAGCGCAAAAGACTGAGAAGCTTTTCAAAGGCCGGCTGATTGATCCCTCCGTGCTGTTCGAGGCTTTCTTTGGCGCGAGCCTTCAATTGATCCAGGTTCCAGCCGGCCTTCGCGACGCCGATGATCGGCAGGTTGAATCCCTCATCGCGAATCAGCCCTTGCAGAGCCGGAAAAATCTGCTTATTTGCCAGATCACCGGTTGCGCCAAGAAACACAAATGCATCGGAATGCAAAGTCGTCATCAGTTTGCTCCAGGTAGGTGGACGCCGAGACCCTCCAGGAAAGAGTTCTCAGCCCTCCTGATGACCCTAAATGCCACTACGCGTGCGCTGCAAATAGATCGGCCAGTCGCGTGTGTTGCCCGACGTTTAGCGCAAGCAAAAAGCCCGCTGCACTCGCGGGCTTCTATGGATCCTGACTGGTAGCGCTAACGGGAATCGAACCCGTGTTTTAAGATTGAGAATCTCACGTCCTAACCCCTAGACGATAGCGCCACATTGGGAGGGGCAGCCTCTCGGGCCGCCTTCTTAATCTATCAAAAAATTAATGGTATGCCAAAGCCCGTTTGAAGCGAAAACAGCTGTTAGATGCCCAGTTTTCGCACTTCCTCGTTGTAATACTTGCGGTACAGAATCTCCCACTCCTGCGAGCCTTCGAGGATGATCTTGCGCTGCGAGGCAATCTTCTGGCGTGCGGCGGCGTCAATGCGGGCTTCCTCGGTGAGCAGGTCTTCGAGCGCCTTGCGCGCCTCCTGGCGGATGGTGTTGCGATCCTCCATGAAGCCTACGGCATCGATGTCCGCCAGCGTATCGGCAACGGTATGGGCCAGCTTGTTGAGTTTGTCGCGATTAATTCTCATAGCACCGCCTTGTATTTCTTGGCGAGCTCGGTCTTTACCTTCTTGAACATCTCGGCATATTGCGCGCCCGATTTGCGCATTTCTTCGGAGTACGCCTCAAGAATGACGCGCACTTCTTCATTAATGCGATCCTCAAGCGCGAGCTCCTCCGTCAGCCCTTCTGTCACGCGCGCCTCTGTGCTCTTCAAGTCGCTGGTGGTGATCAGTTTGGCGTCAATGAGGTGCTTGACCGTACGGCGGGCGAGATACCCAATGTATTCACGAGAAAAAATCATGGGCTAAATTTCAGGATACCGCATTAGACCGGGAGGTGTACACCGGAGACGCCAGTGAACAGTGCACAGAGGACAGTGCACAGCAGAAAGGGTTGTGCCAATGAGACCCTGGGCCTCTATCCACTGTCCACTATCCACTGTTCACTATCCACTGTTCACTGTCCACTGTTCACTTCCACTGTTCACAGTCCACTGCTTCACTGCTTCACTGCTCCACTGTTCACTGCTTCACTGCTTTCCTGTCCACTGATCGGTCGATGCGGGCAGGCCTTGGTGTTGATGCAGCCATCGGCCAGCCGCAGCCGCTCCACCGGCCGCCCGTTGATCAGATGCTCCTGCACAATTTCCGCGGCATCTTCGGGCTTCACGTGGCCGTACCAGACCGCCTCTGGATAGACGACGACCGTCGGCCCGTGCTCACACTGGTCGAGGCAGCCGGATTTGTTGATGCGCACGCTGCTTCCCAGGCCCGCAGCCTTCGTCAGTTGCTGCAGCTGCGTATGCAGTTCGCTCTTTCCATCCGCGGTGCACGAAGGCCGCGGCGCGTCCACAGGACGGGTATTATGGCAGACAAAAACGTGGCGCTCGAACAGGGGCAAACGTTGCTCCTCCTCCTTCAAGCTTACAGGGCCGGATTCGCCGCAAACTTTCCACATTTGCGCCCGCTCAACCGACTTCCATCTGAGAGAATGATTGCTTGACTATGAGCACGGACAATCTGCTGTCGCTGAAAGACGATATGGTGGCCTTCATCGAGGGCCATGGTCTCGTCCGTCTTCCCGGGTACGTCACCGAAGATGTTCCCTCGATAGTGTGGGAAGGCGAAGGCAATCCTGACGCGTGGAAGGATTTTGTCGAAATGGCCAAGCGCGTCGGCGCTCCCTTCGTCACGTTCAGCGAAATGCTGCTGGAGCGCGAAGAGCTCGATCACCTGATCGAAGAGGCCGGCGAAATGAACTTCCCGGATGAAGAAGCCTCTGAGCTCGTCGAAGCGCAGTGGCTGCGCAAATACGCCGGGATGGTTGGCTACATCCAGCTCGGCTTCATCTACCAGGGCATCGTATTTCTGCACGAGACCACCACCGAATGGTACGAGCGATTCCAGTCGCTGCTTGAAGATGTTGAGAGCTTCAACGACATCATCATCGAAGATCACGAACACGACGAAGAGGACGAGTAATCGCGGTGAGCGCCCCCGTGGCAGCTCAAAACGGCCCCGCAGTTCTCAGGACTCCGCGCCAGCGTTGGATTTTAGCCGAGCCGCATCCTCAAGAGGCCGAAGCCCTCGCAAAGTCGGCGCGCATTCCCGTGGTCCTCGCCGAACTCCTCATCGCGCGCGGCATCGGTACGCCCGTCGAAGCCTTCGCATTTCTCAATCCTGAACTGGCTCAACTGCACGATCCTCTGTTGATGCTGGGCATGCAGGCCGCGGTGGAACGGGTCGAAGCAGCCATCGCCCACAAAGAACCCATCCTGCTTTACGGGGACTACGACGTCGACGGCACCACTGCCGTGGTACTGCTGAAGACCACGATCGAGATGCTTGGCGGCGAGGTGCGCTTTCATGTTCCGCACCGGCTGCGCGAGGGCTACGGGCTGCAGTCTGCCGTACTTGAAGCTGCATACGCCGACGGCGTGCGCCTCGTCATCACCGTCGATACGGGCATGCGGGCTTTTGCCGAAGCTGAGACTGCGCAGCGCCTCGGGCTCGACCTCATCATCACCGATCATCATCTTGCGCGCGTCGATGATGCGGTTCCGATCGCTCTTGCAATCCTCAACCCCAACCAGCACTGCTGCGGATATCCCGAGAAATCGCTTTGTGGCGCGGCCATTGCGCTCAAGCTGGCGCAGGCACTGCTGGAACGCCACGATGCCGACCGGGCGCGGACCAGGCTGCTCCCCAGTTTTCTCAAGATGGCCGCCATCGCCACGATTGCCGATGCGGTTCCACTGCGCGGCGAGAATCGCGTCATCGCTGCGCTGGGGCTGCGCGAACTCCGCCGGCCCGTTGGCGCTGGATTATGCGCGCTCTTCGCCGCCGCCCAGCTCGATCCCGCTAACAAGCCGATCACCAGCTTCGATGTCGCCTTCCGTCTCGCGCCCCGCATCAACGCCGCAGGCCGCATGGACGTGGCTTCTGAAATCATCGAGCTCTTCTGCACCCGCGACGCCGCCCGGGCCTGCGAACTCGCCAACAAGCTCGAACGCCTCAACCGCGACCGCCGCGAAACGGAAGCCCGCGCACTTGCGGCGATTGAAGCCCGCCTGGCCACAGAAGCAGAGCTCGCAGACGCACGCCTCGTTGTCATGGACGGCGACGGCTGGCACCGCGGCGTTATCGGCATCCTCGCCTCGCGCGTCGTTGAACGCACCGCCAAACCCGCCCTCGTCATCAGCGTGGAAGACGGTGTGGCGCACGGCTCGGGCCGATCTGTCGATGGCTTTCAATTGCTCGAAGCGATTGAAACCTGCGCCGATCTCTTCACGCGGTTTGGTGGACACGCATTCGCAGTCGGGTTTGCACTGCCAGCCGCGTCGTTGCCCGAGCTCAAGCGCCGTCTCGCCGACTGCGCCGCTGAGCGCCTTGCCGCGCGCGAGCCGGAACGCGCTCTCAACATTCACGCCGAGCTTCCGCTGCACCAGATCACCGCCGTCCTCGCCGGCTGGCTGCGCAAGCTCGAACCGCTGGGGCACGGCAATCCAGAACCGATCTTCGTCGCGCGCAATGCCCGCGTGATCTCCACACCGCGCGTTATGAAAGAGCGTCATCTCCGCCTCGAACTCGCGCAAGACGAGGGCGCTGCTGCCATGCGCGCAGTCGGCTGGGACATGGCCACACGATCCGTGGAGCTCGCGCTTGCGCAGGGCTCGCGCATCGATGTCGCTTATCGCATCCGCGAAAATCTTCACCCCGACTTCGGCGGTCTCGAGATTGAAATCGCCGGACTCCGGCCTGTCGGCGACTGAATCAAGCTCTGTCTTCCGTAATTCTCTCTTCACACATACGAAGACCCACGGGAATCCGTGGGTCTTCGTGACTGCCGCTTGAAGGGTGCGTGGATCAGTGGTCCTTGTGCTCCTTCGGGGCCTTTTCTTCATGTTGAGATTGCGGCCTCGATTGCTCATGCTGCGGAGCAGGACGAGACTCATTCCGTGGCTGTTGATCGTTCCCGTGTGCCTGGGGCTGATTCCCATGCTGCTGTTGCTGATATTGTGGCTGATTCCCATGCGGCTGCTGCTGATACTGCGGCTGCCGCGATGGCTGGTTCTGGTACTGAGGCCGGTTCTGGCCTCCGCTTTGCACGTTGCCGTGGTTGTTGTTGAATGAAGGTTGCTGCGGCCTCATGTTGCTCGGCGCGCCATGATTGTTGCTGTAGCCCATCGGCCGATCAGCTGCCATGGTCTGCGGATGCCCGCCATTGTTTTTCGCATAGAAACTGCGATCTGAACGCGCGGCCTGCATATGCTGTTGCTGCGCCGAGGTCGCTGCCATGTGCTGTTCGCGCATCGCGTTCCGCTCGTCGGAGGAAGCGTCGTGCCGGATGCCGCCGGGTCCGCCGCTGTAGGCTACGTGGCGGTCGTTCACAATCGTGTTGCGCTCCACAACCGTTCTATCCACATAGACGTTGCGGACGTGCACGTTGTTGACGCGCACAACGGCTGTGTTGTACCGGAAGTCGTGACCATGCCACTCGCCGCCTGCAAAGCCGATGCCCATGTACCCGAAGCCGTAATTCACGCCGCCATAGTAGCCAACGTGGCGTCCCCAGTAACCGGAATGGAATACATAGATTCCGCTGGACCATCCCCAATAGGGAGGTGTCCACAGCGCGCCTTCATATGGCGCGGGTACCCATGCGCCGGGAACCCAGTAGTAGCCTTCATCACCGTAGGCCCAATAGCCTGGCGTCCACATCCACCCGGGTTGCGGGCATTCGGGCTGCACATAGACCGGCAACACCGGTGGCGCGAAACCGACGCTGATTAAAACACCCGCGAAAGAAGATGCGGGAACAAGAGAGAGCAGAAGCGCCAGAAATATCCAGCGTGATTTGCGAAGTAAATTCATGGGAACCTCCTGGAAAGTCTTTAACCCGCTTACGAGCAGCGTCCATCCATCGGCGCGCAAGGGGGAATGTTGATCTAACGCAGCTTTTAGTTACCCTCCGATGGGTCCATCAGGTACACCTCTTGCCGCGTATTCAGACTACGCATGAGTGAACCCTGGGCGCCATGGAAAGTTGCAACCCGTTTGGAAACTTTAGTGACGCAGTTCCAAGCAGGTTGCAGAGGGCACACAACTTAGCAAGTGCGCTCCAGCGGGAACGGGAACCCAATTCGTTAGTAGCGGATGCTGAGGCCTGTCCCTATCACCTTGTTCGCTTTCAGATCGATGGGCACAAGGATGAAGGGCGGGTTGGGGACGCCGGTGGGAACGGCCGTGTCGCCGATCACGCCTGCCACGTGACCGATGCCGATATCGAATGCGAAGTGCGGATTGTCTTTCTGCGTAATCCGAACCGCGTAGTCCATCGTCGTCGGGATATGCGCCCCGCTTCCCGGTGGAAACAAAATCGGCTTGAGGTTCACGACTTGCGGAGGCTCTTGCGTGAATCCAACCGCCGGAACCGCGGCAAGGTTGTGAGAGAGTGGGATCGGAATTCCAAGCCCGCCAAACAGCCGCCCTCCAAAACGTGTGGCCTGGCCGCCAAGCCCATAGATCGACGCATTGGTCATCTTCAAACCGAAGTTCAGCAAAAATGGCACCGGCGGATGGAGCCACGTCTTCGTTGCAGCCACGTAGACATCGCCGTTTGTGTACGACTTCAACGATCCGCCCAGTTTCTGATTCAGCGCGCCGCTTACAAACTTGTCGTCTGTACGCACGACGAATCCCGCGCCGATACCCGGCATCCATGGCCCGAACTGCCCGTCCTTGATTCCCACGACCTTGGCGTTAAATATGTTCATCCCCGAATAGTCCCAGAGGCTGCTGAAAATCGGATCGTTGCCCTTGGTATGGACGCTGCGCGTGTAGCCGAACTCGAAGCGGTTTGCCACTCCCTCTTCAATCGAGAAAGTGTGAACGTAGCCAATCACACTCGACGCATTCACAAAGTGATAGCCGACTGCCGGATGCGACCACACATGATCCTTGTCGCTGTAGACCACGTAGGCCGTCGGCGTAATGAAGCCGCCGGTCTGACCTTCGAGCGTCAGGTTCTGCGCGTTCATGCGTGCGGTGGCAAACAGTGCCGCCGCAATGGCGCCGCCAACGGCGAGCCTTTTGAAAGAAGAGAGCGTAGACATGGGGGACTCCAGTGGCGCTACCTGTCGTGCGCCGGTCTTTTTTTTAAAACAGATCGAGCAGAAAGCGATGAATCTCCGTTGCCATGGTCGAACCAGGAGGAAGCCTGACACACTTCGGACTCGATTTGTAAATTGAGATGTTGTAACACAGCCGAATCGGGATCGTCATGGTCACGGCTCACACATGTGTTGTGCACCTTGGTGCGGGATTCGCCCACTGCGCGGAAACCTTGTGCCGTATCGGGCCTTTGCACTTTGAGTGTTAGACTCACCCCATGCCGCGCGGATTGTTCATCACACTCGAGGGCCTCGACGGCTCCGGCAAGACCACGCAAATCAAGCGCTTGGCAGCCTGGATGCAGAAGCGCGGCCTTGATCCCGTGATTATTCGCCAACCCGGCGGAACGGCCACCGGCGACCGCATCCGCGCACTGCTGCTTGACTCCGGCGCCACACCACTGACGCCCATGACCGAAATGGCCCTCATGTTCGCCGACCGTGCCCAGGCGATCGCCGAGGTTATCGAACCTGCGCTCGCGTCGGGTCGCGTCGTCGTCTGCGATCGCTTCACCGACTCCACCGAGGCCTACCAGGGAGGTGGCCGCCAGCTCGGCTCTGAACGCGTGCTCCAATGGCACCGCCTGGTCTGCGGCGACCTCCAGCCCGACCTCACGCTCCTGCTGCTTCCCTCGCTCGAGTCAAGCCTGGCCCGCGCGCGTAACCGCAACGAGCGCACCACCGCCCAAACCGGCCAGGACGAAAACCGCTTTGAACGGGAGCAGGGCGAATTCTTCAGACGCGTCTGGGAAAAGTATCACGAGATCGCCCGCCGCGATGCGAACCGCGTTGTCCTCATCGAAGGCAACCTCACCATCGACGAAGTGCACGAGCAGATCGCCGACGCCGTCTCCGAACGCCTTCTGGCAATCCGCTAATCCCCCGACGGTAGTCGATTGGCATCGACCACCGCCAGGTCATGCAATCCTACTTCCTGAAGTTCAGGTTCGTCATAAACGTTCCCGTGTCATACACCGCCGAACTCCACGGCACGCTCAACGTAAACTGCGCATTCGGATTGCATCCGACAATGCTCAGCGTGAACGAAGCGCTCGCCGACGCACCCACCGCGAGATCGCCCAGCACCGCTGGCGTGCTGCCCGCCGTGACCTTCGGCGTACACTTCGGCCCCGAAGTCTGCGTCAGTGTGAATCCGTTCAACGTTGTTGCATAGGCCGTTCCCACGTTGCCGTTCGTTGCCGTCACTTTCAACGTGCGCGTATCCGCCTTTCCCGCGCCTTCGACAACCGCGAACGTCATCCCATAACCCGGCAGCTTCGTGGGATCTACGATGCCCCAGTATGCTGGCTTCGCCTGCAAGCCGTGGTCGAAGGGCAAAGGATAATCCGTGCGCGTAACCGGGAAGCCGTCCAGCCAGGTGTCGTCGTCGGCCATGCCCCAGAACGTCACCGCGCTTAGCTTGCCGCTCAGTTCCTTGAATGCGTCGAAGTACTGCTTGTAGAGCCAGCCCTGCTCCGCCAGAACTGCGGGCGGAACGTTGTTTCCGAAGTTCGACTTCGTGTCGCCCGCGTTGTACACGCTCATGTCGAGTTCGGTAACCTGCTGTTCGATATCCGGAAACGCATTCGCAACCGTATCAATGGCATTCACCATTGCCGCGGGCGATGGGAAGTTGATCGCGTTGTGCATCTCGTGCCCAACGCCGTCAAGCGGGATTCCCCTCGCGCGCAAATCGCCCACCACCTGCACCAGGCAGGCGAGCCTGTTCGGATCTGTCGTGCTGAAATCGTTGATGAAGAGCTTCGTCCCCGCCGGTGCATACTGACGCGCCGCCTGCAGGGCGATATCAATGTAGCTCTTGCCCAGCACCTTGTAGAACGGCCCGTGCACCAGGCAATCCGGTTGGCTCGGATCCAGTGGCTCGTTCACCACATCCCACGCATACACCTTGCTCCCAAAGTGCTGCACCTCGTTCTGGATGTGCTCCTGGATATTTGCGGTCACAAGCGCCTGGTTTGCAGAGGAATTCGTACCGTCCCCTGTAGCGTACGCGGGCGTCTGTGACCCGTTCGCCCACACCAGGTTGTGTCCGCGAATGCGCATGTCGGCGCACGCCGCCACTCCAGCCTGCGCATCCGCATTCGTGTAGTTGAAGCTTCCTTTCGTGTTCTCCACCGAGCCCCACTTCATGTCATTGCCCGAAGTGATGCTGTTGAAGTGCATGGTGAGCAGTTGCGCGTGCGGTCCGGCGACATCCGCCATATCCACCTCCGCGCCCACAGGGAAGAACTGCGCGAGCGTCTTGTAGATGGATGGAATGTCGGTCTGGATCTGTGGCGGCGCGACGTACGTCAGCTGGAAGTCGTCAATGTAGAACGACACCAGGTCGCTGCCGGATGGCGGCATGGTCTGAAAGTAGAGGAATGCCTGTCCCTGGTCGTAACTGCTCGCCATGTTGTAGCCGTTCACGCTGATCTGGTGCCACGCACCATCCGCGGGAATCGTCACGCCGGGGAAGTTCGTCACACCTGGGAAACTCGTCACTCCATCCAGCGTCGTCTGCAGGCTCACATTGATAATGTGGTTCGTTCCATCCGCAGGCGTCAGCATGATCCAGCCGCCGACGTTGTATACCGATCCGGGATACATCTTGTTGCTCACGCTGACCTGCGGTCCGTCAAAGTTCCCAATGCGACCCGTCGTCAACAGGCTGTGTGATCCCGAATGCGATACTCCGTCCGCATTCGTCACGCTCGATTGCCCTGAGTGTGAACTCCATCCGTCCAGTCCGCCATCTTCAAATGTGCTCGAAATCCCGCTATTATCCTGCTGGCTCGGGTCCGGCGGCGGCGGAGCAATTTCGCTGATCGTCACATCACTCAGGTAGAAAGAATCCGTCGCGCTGCTCGACTGCATGTACAGCGTCAGCGACGTTGGCGGTCCCGGCAGATTGCTGAAGCTGAACGTCCCCTGCACCTTCGTCCACGCCGTTGACGACAGCGCTCCCGAAGTAGCGAGATTCGCAAACGCACCCGCAGTTGCGCAGTCCGCCGTCTTCGTCGAAAGCGTCGCTGTAGGATTGCTGCTGTCTGCCGCTGCCAGCAACACGTACGCCGTCACCTGGTAAGTGGCTCCGGCCGCAAGTTTCAAACTCAGCAGGTTCAGGCTCGGTCCCATGAAGGTCGCCGTCCTGTTCGTCGTAAGCAGCGCATTCGGATCTCCAGCAGGATCCTGCAACGGCGGCGCCGCGTTGGTAAGAGTAGGTGACCCGAAAGGCGCCCAGCCATCGAGCCCCCCATCCGCCCACGTAAACGTCGCAACCGGCGTGCCACCCGGCGGCGGAGCCGTTTGCGTGATCACCACGTCATCCAGATAGAACGACTGCGCCGTCGTCGCGCCCACAAGCTGCGCATAGAGCGTAACGCCCGTCTCCGTCGTGCTTACCGTGTACGAGCCGCCTATCGCAGCCCAGCCCGATTCGTTCACCGGCACCTGGAACGTACCGACGGTGTCGAAGCACGTCCCTCCGGAACAGCTCGGGTCCGTACGCTTGATCGTGAGGTTCGCGTTCGTCGCACTCTCTCCGTTGGTCAAACGCACGAAGCCTGTGATCGTGTACTTGGCCCCAGCCTGCAGCACTCCACCAACATTGACGGATGGCCCACCCTGGCCCGTCGCCCCTGTTGTCGTCAGCAAGCTGTGTGAGCCGTCCTCTGACAGCAAAGTCGAATTGATGGGAACGCTCGCTCCATTGAACGATGTCCATCCTTGCGCCGTTCCATCTTCAAAACTGTACGTCGCGATCGTCTGCGCATTTGTTTGCGCAACACACAAAATTGAGAACGCGATGACGCCGCAGACGATAAAAATTACACGATTTTGGCGCACGAAAAGGCTGCTGATTCCGGGGAAGCGAATCATGGTGGCTCTCCTCAAATTTTCAGTGTGTTCAACCCTGAAAGCCCCTCGTGCTTGCGGGCAGGGGATCGTGCCGAGGGAAGAGTCTGATCGAATACTTCCGACAGTAATTCGATTTACTCAAAACACGGCGCGAGTATAGTCACGCATTTCAATGGCTGTCAAGAACTGCTTTTCGACTGCGCTCGAACGAAACAAAACGCACGATTTGCATCGCGTTCATCAGCGCTCATCTTTTATGTCTAGTCTCGGACGCACTCATTGGTCGATTTGGCAACCTGCGAAATGCGCCGTCCTGGATTGAGTTCATCGCCACCTCGTGAGTTCCGCGCGATGACATTCTAATTACATCTGTAGCCAGCCGACTGCCCTTCTTTAACGCACCAGTCATCTCTCCGCAACATTCGACTGCTACCAATCTCCATGCGGCAGGTTGACGGTCATGGTCCTGCACGAGGTGACCCTGAATGCCTTCGACCTCATACCGTAATTCCCCACAATACGAGGTTTCCATGCAAAGCTTCGCCCCACTCCGCCCTCTAGCAGGGCTTGCGCTCCTCGCTGCGCTCACCTGCACTAGCGCAATCGCTCAGGACGATCATGACAACCGGGACAATCGGGATATCAAGCATGTATTTGTCATCGCAATGGAGAATCACAATTGGACCCAACCGGCAACAGTTGCCGGGCAGATTCAGCCCATCTTTCAAAACGCCAATGCCCCGTTCATCAACAGTCTTGTCAATGGAACAGCCGTCACGTTCATCAACGGCCAACAGGTCAACATCAGCCAGCACGTCTCCTACGCGACGTCGTACCACAACGTCCTCGCCACCCAGAGCGGAAATAACCCTCACATTCACCCCTCCGAACCCAACTACCTCTGGGCGGAAGCCGGCACCAACTTCGGCATTGCCAACGACGATGACCCATTCAAGGACACTCCTCCCAATTCTCAGAACACAACTCAGCATTTGAGTGGCCTCCTGCAGAAAGCAGGAAAAAGCTGGAAGTCCTACCAGGAAGACATCGACCTCCAGACGGCGAATGGCAAAGTTATCAACCTTCCCCTGCCGGAAAATCAGTGGACCGTTCCTCTGGTCAGCGTCAGCGGCGTCTTCGGTACCGGCAGCCTTTTAAACCAGTACAACGACTCGCTGCAATACAACTACGCCGTCAAGCACAATCCGATGGCCTTCTTCGCGGACACCAATGGCGGCAATAACACCACCACGTCAAATCCGCTTCGGTTCAACTACGCGCCCCTGCAACAGTTGGAATTCGATCTCGACAACAATCGCGTGGCAGACTACGTCTGGATCACCCCAGATCAGTTCAACGACCAACACAGCGCTCTCAGTGCCGGCTTTGCAGGTCTTACGGGTGATTCCTCGCAGCTCAAGGCCGGAGACAATGCCATTGCCCGACTCGTGCCCATGATCATGGCCTCCAAGGCCTACCAGGATGGCGGCGTCATCATTCTCTGGTGGGATGAGAGCGAAGAAGACGGCGAGACCAACGACAACGCGGATGACTTCAGCCACACGATCCCCGAGATCGTCATCTCCAACCTCGCGCACCCCAACGAAAATGGCATGCCCTATGCCAGCCCGGTGGACTTCACTCACTCGTCCGACCTGCGCACCCTGCAGAATATCTTCCACGTGAAGGCCAACTCGAAGACCTCGCCCTACCTTGGCGACGCCGTCAACGCGACCGATCTGTCCGACCTCTTCGCCCCCGGCGTTATTCCCTCGCGCCCTTAACCCAGGTTCCCTCCCCCACCGCACTACCCCGGCGCAGATCCCAACCAGGTTCTGCGCCGTTCCTTTTTTCTCGCGTCGCTCTCACAAACGTCTGTCATGTTGAGCGGAGGTCAACCGCGAAAGCGGATGACCGCAGTCGAAACACCTGCAGTTGCTTTTGGGAATTGCTTTGGCCCTCGCTCTTCAAGCCACGTTTAGACTTCAGTACGAAGGAAGAGCGGCAGTTATATCGCCACTTCCGTACTCGCGGAACCAAATCCTGCGTCAGAACGTACAGACAGTTCGAGCATCCCCAAGGCTCGCCCCGGAGGTCCCCATGCCCTCGCCTCTTCGCAACTCCGCATGCCTCTTCGCCTTATTAGCCTTCGCGTCCGGCGCACTCGCCGCTCAATCTGATCACGACATAAAGGGCATGGCCCACATGTCCGGCCACATGTACATGACGACGCTGAGGCCGAAGAAGCCCGGCGATCAGGCAAGGGCCGACGCACTTGTGACCGCCGCCAAAGCGGCCATGGCGCCGTATCAGGACTACCACCAGGCTCTAGCCGACGGCTACCGCATCTTCCTTCCCAACATTCCGCAGCCCATGTATCACTTCACGAAGACGGAATACGGCGTGGCGGCATGGCGGCATTTTGACCCACTCAAGCCAACGTCGCTGCTCTATCGCAAAACCCCCGACGGCGGCTACAAACTCATCGGCGTCATGTACACCGACCGCGTCGATGCCAATGAGGATGAGATCAACGACCGCATTCCCCTCAGCATCGCCCACTGGCATCAACACACTAATTTCTGCAAGGCGCCCGCAGGTCAATTGGCCGCATACTTCGGCCCCAACGCGAAATTCGGACTGCTTGGATCCATCCATACACCGGAAGCTTGCGACCAAGCCGGTGGAGTTTTTCTTCCCCATGTCTTCGGCTGGATGGTGCACGTCTATCCCTATGAAACCGACCCGCGCAAAGTCTGGTCTGTAGACGATGACGACAGCGGGCACGACAACATGGACCGCTCATCGATGCCCGGCATGAAAATGGATTAGGCGCGTTTCCTAAATCCCGCTTTGTATCAGCGCACGACTTGCCGGGTGCCCCATCCTTGACCGTCTTTTGGTCAAGGGTGGGAGAGCACAAACCTAAACCGGGCGCTGGGTGCCCCATCCTTGACCGTCTTTTGGTCAAGGGTGGAGAGAGCACAAACCTAAACCGGGCGCTGGGTGCCCCATCCTTGACCGTCTTTTGGTCAAGGGTGGAGAGCACAAACCTAAACCGGGTGCCCCATTCATGGGACGTTTTTCCGTCCCATGAGTGGGAGGCCACGAGTCCCCAGCGATTCCTACTCCATCAGCGAACCCTGGACCGCATGACCAATCCCGGCGACAGCTTCTCGCCCGCCTTCACATCGCCATGCTCATCGAGCACATCCCATCCAGAATTCGCGATGTAGTAAAACCATTCCCCCACCACTACCCCGTGTGTCGGATCGCCGAGTGTCGCAGTCGATCGTTCAATCAATTCCTCCGACATCACGCTTGTCTGCGCTCGATCGAGCTTCATCCGTACAACGCGTTCTGGCGACGTCCCATTCTGCGTCAGGATGAACGCATCATCGACGTAGTAGAGCCCGTCCACCCCGTTCAGCGCCACTTTCGCTCCTCCATGCCGATTGACCCACTGCACCTGGCCGCTCCGTAGATCGAGAATGCCAATCCCCCGCATGTAGTCGGGAACCGCGACGAGATTCCCTCCGGGAAGCACCACCGGGGTCTGCGGAGAAATAAAATCCTTCCCGTTGATCAGTTCAAGACGCCCGTCTTCAACCTTGTAAACACCGCCGCCCTCGCCGTCGCTCACAATCGGAACGCCCGCCGCAGTCAGCACCATATCGCCGAGCGCAGTGTGCAGCGGGCCCTCAATCCGGTTCAGCAACTTCCCCGTCTCAAGATCGAAACACAGGACAGCCGATTTTCCCCAATCGCCATTGGGCGCGGCCGTAAAGCCGTTCAGCGCAACCTCCGTAGACCACACCCGGTTCCGCTGTGCATCCACCTTGATCGCCATCATCGGCCATCCGCTGGGCGAAGATGCAAATGCCGACACCTGTCCCGAAGATGTGACGCGAACAATCTTCTTTTCTAGAACGCTCGTAATCAGAAATGTCTTCGACAGCGGATCGATGTCGATATCTTCCGCAATCAGCCCGGAATCCGTCAGCGTAAACGCCAACTCCGAGTGCTGCACTGCTTTTTCGTTCTGCCGGAAATGCTCGAGTATGGATTTGTATCCAGGAAGATCGTGAAGCGACGTGAACGTCTGGTCTTTCCCGGCGAGCATCGTATCGTCTGCCTGCCCCATTTCGGCAAGCTCTTCGAGCGCCCGCAAAGCATGATCCTTGTCGTTCAGCTCAGCGTACCCAAGAGCGCTAGACTCAATCGCACCCGGCGAATCATTCAGCAGACTGCGAACCTTGATAACTGCCTCGAGGTATCCGCGATGATCGCCGGCGGCGCGTGCTGTGTGCGCCTGATTTCGCAGTTGCGCCAACTCTTCCACCGCAGTGGGCACGCTCTGCGCACCCATACTCCACAGCACGATTGCTGCAACCAGGTGAACTCTTGCCACGTCAGGCCTCGCTGGTTGCCGCCCTCACACGACATCCACATTGACCGATGAAAGTGGAATTCCGAGGAGCCGGCAACTATCCAGCAATCCTAATTCCGCTCTGCAGCAAGAAGCTAGGATTTGTGACGGAACGGCCTACAGCGCCGTCGAACAATCCACCGCAGCGGGCCGCGGCGCGCTCTGCAGCGTGACGAACCTTGCCGGGCTGCAACAGGCCTTCGAAAGCCGCGCCGCGTCTGCCTGCATCGCACGATCTTCACCGAGCCAGGCCAGCGTTTGCCGCAGCACCTGCGCAGCACCAGCGTTAGGCGGCATCACGATGCGATAGTGCATCCACTTCCCTTCGCGCCGCGCCTCCACGATCCCCGCACGCCGCAGATATGCAAGGTGCCGCGAAATCTTCGGTTGCCCCTGCGCCAGGATCTCCACGAAATAGCAAACACAGATTTCCTGGTACCCCATCAGGTTCAGCAGACGAAGCCGCGTATTGTCACCCAGCGCCTGGAAAAAGCGCTCCATGTTGAATTGAGATGATCTGGCCGGCATGTTTAATATATACGCCTTGACGAATACGTTGACAAGAAATATATTCGCCTAAGTGAATATGTTTTCTTGAGGAGTACGTCGTGGCGGAACAGATTCTTGATTTGGTGAAATCAAAGTACGCAGCGGTGGCAGAGAGTTCTTTCTCCAGTCAAAATGCCGGCGTCAAAGCCGTGGCCGAAGCTTTCGGCTACTCGCCTGAAGAACTCACGTCCATACCCGCCGAAGCCAACATGGGGCTCTCCTGCGGCAATCCCACTGCAACCGCGCACCTCAGGCCCGGCGAAGTTGTCGTCGATCTTGGCTCCGGCGGCGGTCTCGATGTCTTTCTCGCGTCGAAGCAAGTCGGGCCTCAGGGCCGGGCCATCGGCATCGATATGACCCCTGCCATGATCGAGCGTGCCCGCGCCAACGCTAAATCCGGCGGCTACACCAATGTCGAGTTCCATCTTTCCACCATCGACAAGATCCCGCTGCCAGACGCGTCCGTCGATTGCGTCATTTCGAATTGCGTTCTGAATCTTGCGCCCGACAAGCCCGCCGTCTTCCGTGAAATCGCCCGTGTCCTCAAGCCGGGCGGCCGTCTCGCCGTAAGTGACATCGCGTTGAAGAAGGAACTGCCCGAAGCGATTGCCAAGAGTGTCGCCGCATACGTTGGCTGCATCGCCGGAGCTATTCGCATCGACGACTACCGCAGCGGTCTGCTCGCCGCAGGCTTTGCGCATGTCGAAATCGTCGACAGCGGCTCCGATCTCAACGCCTACGCCAAAATCGAAAACCAGTCCGGCTGCTGCTCGCCCGCGATGGACAAGGCAGACACGTCCAATCCCCTACAGCTTGTCGAGTCCTCGTGCTGCTCGCCGGCGCCCGCCGCATCCGCGCTGCACGAGGACATGAAGACGCTGCTCGCAAACTACGACGTCAACACAGCCGCCGCCAGCGTGAAAGTCTACGCAGTCAAGCCCGCAGTCGCGCAGGCAAAATCCTGCTGCGGCCCGGCCTGCTGTTCGTAACGGAAGACAAAGCCATGTTCAGAGTCATCTTTGCCTGTGTACACAACGCCGGCCGTTCGCAGATGGCGGCCGCGTTCTTCAATCAGCTCGCCGATCGTGCGAAAGCCGAAGCTATATCCGCCGGAACCGAACCCGGCCCGCGCGTTCACCCCGAAGTGCTCGCCGTCATGCAGGAAATCGGCATCGACCTCAGCCACGCTACGCCGCAAAAACTCACCGAAGAACTCGCGCGCGACGCTCAACTCCTCATCACCATGGGCTGTGGCGACAAGTGCCCCTGCGTCCCCGGCCTCCGCCGCGAGGACTGGCCGCTCCGCGATCCCAAGGGCCAACCTCTGGAAGAAGTCCGAATGATCCGGGATGAAATTCGCGCCAGGGTGAAATTTCTTCTGGCACACGAAGATCTGGGCAATTCGCCGCGAGCTTAGTTCCACGCTCCCAGCAGCCTCCTCACCAGCACCAACTGCCCGACGTGATACGCATTGTGATCTGCCGCCAGCAGCGCCTCGCGCAAAATTGTCTGCCCGTCGCCGTGCGGAATCTTCGCGAACAAGTCCGTCTTTTCGTCCTCGATCAGTGCAACCATCGCCTTCAGATCTTTCCTGAAAGCCCGCACGCTCTTGTCCCATGCCTTGTCGTCTGCCGGAGCTTTCTCTTTCGGCCAATACCCCTCCGGCCACTGGGGCGATTCGTGTTTTGAATCGCGCGAAAATTCCAGAATGTCCAACTGCGCGATCCGCAGATGTTCAAGCAACTGCCACGGCGAGTGCTCCGCCCCCTTCGGCACCTTCCCCTGCAACTCCACCGGCAGCCCCTTCACCGCCTGCTCGAACGTGGCGTGCGCATGACCGCCCGTCAATACTTCCACCAGGTGCTTCCGCAACGCCGCATCGTCCTTGTTCGCCATCAAATCCCTCCGCATCAACGGATTCCGCCACATTCCGAAAGATTCGAAAATCAGTGTCCGGGTCGAGAATGCACCGGATTCGTTGCAAAACGTGCACTTCGCTCTTCGCGTTGAAACTCATGACCACAAACTGGGAACCAAACAATTGCTATACTCGGCGCAGGTTATGAGCGGTTTTCGTCAGCAACGTGCCTGGTATTGGATAGCGATCGCAGCCATAGTGATCGCCCTCATTGCGCTGCTCGTACCCCACGGACACGCCACCGGCGCGCCTGCGTGGATGGCGCTTCTACCCACGTTCTTTGTGGGCTTGCTCGTGCCCTTCACCTTGTTGCCGCTGCTGCCGGTTCTCTCGCTGGGCCACAAGCCCGATTCCCCATCTCTGGCTCCTTCCTTCCAGCGCCCTCCGCCCTTCCGACTCGCTTAGATTCTTCAATCGGTTGCAGGACACTCGGCTCGTGCCGCGGCATCCTTGTGATCCACCAATGACGAATTTCTGCCCCTCAGCGGAAAGGCCATCTCCATGGACCGCATATTCAGCGCAGTCGCTGCGCTCGCAATGGGCTCGCCGTTCCTGGCGATTCTTCTGATCCTGGCTTACTACTACCTGTTCCGCGTGCCATGGGGTCGCAAGCGAAAACGAGCGGGCCGCCGGTCGACATTCCTCTGGTCCACCGCGGGTCTTGGAACCGTTCTTCTCGGCCTGACGCTCTTTTATCGACCGCGCCTTCAGTTCGCCGTCGAAGCGCAGCACCGCCAGGTTGAAGACGTGGACGAGGACGACAACGGCGACCCCGACATCCCCTCCCGGCACCTCATGCGTCAACTGCGCCGAATCCGCCGGGGCGAGGAGGTGGAATCCCTTTCCGTGCGTCGGGAATGATCTCTCCGCGGAGCATTTATGACACAATAGAAGAGGAAGTTTAGCATGCCCGGACCTCGAAACAGGAACGCGTTGGTATGGGTAGCGATCGCTGCGATTGCATTCGCGTCGGCTGCCCGTGCCGAGGCAGGCTTGCAAAGTGCCAAGGCCTACGCACACCCGGTCTTCGAGTTTCTTGCCAAGAGCCAGATTCAATATGCCGCCAAGCCCGGAGTTTTACGGTTCTCGCAGGCAGGCTCGAGGCGTCAGAGCAAGGCAATCTCAAGCGATGCAGGCATTGGCTTGTGCATGGCGATGCTTCCTGTGTTCTTCATCGGGCTTGTTTCGCCGCTGAGTCTTCTTTCTGCTGCATCCATCCAGGGCCTTCACCAGTCGCCCGCGGCGCCGCTGCTTCCCTCTTCATTCCAGCGTCCCCCGCCCCTTTTCATCTGATCCTTTGTACCCCCGCGAAGCCGCCTGAGCAGCAATGATCCGGCGAACTCATGATCGCAGCCCGGTGTCCCTTCGCTGCAAATCATGGCACCCACACTGGTAAATGGAGATTCACGTGTTTTACGATAAGGCACTCACGAAAATATTCGGCACCGCCAACGAGCGGGCCATCAAGAAGATTCTCCCCATGGTCGGCCACGCCGGCGCCTTTGAGCCGGAGATGGAAAAGCTTTCAGATGAACAGCTTCGGGCCAAGACAACCGATTTTCGCGCCCGCATTGCCGCCCGGCTTCAAGGCATCACCGATCCTGAAGAGATCAAGACCGCCGAGCGTGCCGCGCTCGATGAAATTCTGCCTGAAGCCTTCGCCGTAGTCCGCGAAGCCGGCTGGCGCGCCGTCAAGATGCGCCACTTTGACGTGCAGCTCATTGGCGGCATGGTTTTGCACCAGGGCAAGATCAGCGAAATGAAAACCGGCGAAGGCAAGACCCTCGTTGCCACTCTCTCCTGCTATCTCAATGCGCTTGCCGGTCACGGTGTTCACGTGGTGACCGTCAACGACTACCTGGCTAAGCGCGACGCTGAGTGGATGGGCAAGATCTACGAGTTTCTGGGACTGACCGTCGGCGTCATCGTCCACGACCTCTCTGACGATGAGCGCCGCGCAGCCTACGGCGCCGACATCACCTACGGCACCAATAACGAATTTGGATTCGACTACCTCCGCGACAACATGAAGTTCGAGATCGCGGATTGCGTGCAGCGCGGCCACTACTACGCCATCGTCGACGAAGTGGACTCGATCCTCATCGACGAAGCCCGCACCCCGCTCATCATCTCCGGTCCCACCGACCAGACCACCGACAAATATGCGCGCGTGCGCAAGATCATTCCCGCCCTCGAACTCGGCGAGGAAGTCGACAGCCTTGAAGGCAAGACTTTCTCGGGCGACTACGTCGTCGACGAGAAACACCGGACGATCGGTGTGACCGACGAAGGTTGGGTCACCATCGAGAAAGCGCTCGGCATCGATAACATCGCGAGTGCCGATAACTGGGAACTCAAGCACTACGTCGAAACCGGCATCAAGGCACACGCCCTCTACAAGCGCGACGTCGACTACGTGGTCAAGGATGGCGAAGTCATCATCGTCGATACCTTCACCGGCCGCCTCATGCCGGGTCGCCGCTGGTCCGACGGACTCCACCAGTCCGTCGAAGCCAAGGAAGGCGTGAATATCCGCAAGGAAGATCAGACCCTCGCGACCATTACCTTCCAGAACTACTTCCGTCTCTACAAAAAGCTCAGCGGCATGACCGGTACGGCTGAAACCGAAGCTGCCGAATTCGAGAAGATCTACAAACTCGAAATCGTCGTCATCCCCACCAACAAACCGCTCCTCCGCGTCGAAAACCCCGACGTAGTCTTCCGCACCGAGAAGGAAAAGTTCAAGGCCGCAGCCGAAGACATCGGCCGCCTTCACGAGGAGCAGCAGCCCGTGCTCGTGGGCACCGTGTCCATCGAAAAGTCCGAACGCCTCTCGGCCATCCTGCAGCGCAAGGGCATTCGCCACGTGGTGCTCAACGCCAAGCAGCACGAACGCGAAGCCGAATATGTCGCGCAGGCTGGCCGCCTCGGCATGGTCACCATCGCCACCAACATGGCCGGACGCGGTACCGACATTCTGCTCGGAGGCAATCCCGAGTTCATGGCCCGCCAGGAACTGGTGAAGAAGGGCCACGCCAGGGCAATCAGCGTGGCCGAGGGAGCGATCAGTCCGATGGCACCCGCCGGCTTTCAGCGCTTCTACTACCAGGGACAGGAATTCGAAGTTTCCGATTCCGATTGGACCGAGACCTTCTCCGTCCACAACGAGTCCGCGCAGAAAGAGCATGAACAAGTGATCTCCAAGGGAGGCCTCTTCATCCTCGGCACCGAACGCCACGAGTCACGCCGCATCGACAATCAGTTGCGAGGCCGCGCCGGCCGCCAGGGTGATCCCGGCGCCTCGCGCTTCTACCTGTCGCTCGAGGACGATTTGATGCGCATCTTCGCGCGTGGATTTGCCAACACCATGATGCAACGCATCATGGAAGAAGATGTGGCGATCGAGTCGAAGATGATTACCCGGCAGATTGAAAATGCGCAGAAGGGCGTTGAATCGCAGAACTTCGAATCGCGCAAACACCTCCTCGAATACGACGACGTAATGAACAAGCAGCGTGAAGCCGTCTACGGCCTGCGTCGCCAGTTGCTCGAGGGGGTCGAACAGCGCGAACTCATTCTGGAAGATTATGTAGGCGGAATCCTCAGCGGCATCCTCGACGAATTCGCGCCGGAAGACAAGCATCCCGATCAATGGAACTTCAAAGGCATCGAAGAAAAATTAATGGGCCAATTTGGCTTCAGCATGTCGGCCGCCGGCATCCACCCCAATGAGCTTGCCCGGCACGAGCTTGGCGATCAGATCTTCGAAAAGCTTAAACAGCAGTACGAGCAGAAGGAACACATCCTCACCGCGCCGCAGATGCGCTATCACGAACGCATGGTCATGCTCAGCGTGATCGACGGCCTCTGGAAAGATCACCTGCTCGCGATGGATCAGTTGAAAGAGGGCATCGGTCTTCGCGGCTACGCGCAGCAGGATCCGCTGGTCGCCTACAAGAAAGAATCCTTCGACATGTTCGAAGCCATGCTGGCGAAGTTCCAGGAAGATACCGTCCGCTTCCTCTTCCGGATGCAGATCCTTGGCCCCGATGGCCGACCCATTGAAATGGCTCCCGAACCGCGCCGGGCAGTGCCTCCGGCTCCGCCGGTAGCCAGCGCCGAGCAGTTGACGCTGAATGGTGATGGCCAGCCTGCCGTGTACGATGCAGCCCCGCGCGAGATCTCCATCCCTACGCGCGCGCCTTCCACGACGATCGATCAGTTGGAGAAGGAGTTCCACCGCAAAAAGCAGCGCGAACTCGAAGCTGCAACGCGCGCCGGAGGCGGGAACGGCAGCCAGGCTGCCACGCAGCGCCGCACCGGCGAGAAGGTTGGCCGCAACGATCCCTGCCCCTGCGGCTCAGGCAAGAAGTACAAAAAGTGCCACGGCACCGAAGCCTAGCGCAAACCTGAGCGTGTGTATCAGCCAGAAGAATGTTGCGCAAGAAGTACGTCCGGTTAGACGGTCATCCAGGTGTTACGGGTAAGTGAGACCTCTTTGCGCGGATGGGCGGTGAAAGTCCCAGGATACTAGCGCACCTTTCGTGACAATTGCGGAACGCGGAAACGACGAAGCATCGAGGTGGTCTTTTGGAGGTGAAGAACGTAGACTGACTTCGTTCTGATAGGAGATCCAAGGTGCCAAGACCTGGCGGACTCAGCTTCATAAATGCTCTGGGCCACATTGGCCTTTGGTTCAGCTCCTTGCTGGTTGCGGTTCTCCTCTTCAGCCTGGTTTTTAGCCGGATCTTCGTCGAAGCAGGACCGATCTTTCCAATCTTTCGCATTACCTTGACGTGCGCGTTGCCGGTCGCGTGCCTGTATATGCCCGTTCTGATCGTCCTCAGAAACACAGAAGAGCAACGAATGCCGATCATCATCCTTCTCGGCGGAATTCTGATTGGTCCTGCATCGATTGCCCTTTGGGGTCTCGTTCTTCAGTGGACCGGCGGCGACTCGCACACGATTTGGCATGGCGATCCGCTTACGGGTGTGGGCGGCTTTGCCATGATGCTTTTCGCATTGATTGTCGGATCCCTAACGACCTTCTTCTATATCTTTGCGTTGAAGGTTACTCATCGCAGATGGTCTGGTTCACGCCATTCTGGATGAATTGTTTGCCAACTCGGAAGGTTCGAGGGTTGCGCTGCATTCCAATCGGTCCCCGACACCATGAAAAACACCTGCATAGTATCTCGGCCCGAAAAGCGAGATCACCTACGCCGAGCTGCCCAAATCCCTTTGCGCTGCTTAGGCGGCGGACCATGCCAGTAGTTACCAATAAAGCAATAGCCAAAGCGCTTCGGAGAGTCGGCCATGCTTTCCGACGGCGGACCCAGCCTCGCCTTCCCTTCAAAGTCAACCCCCCTTTCGAAAAATATCTTGTAACCCTATATTTCGGAATAACTTCCAACCGCCCCCATTTTGCAGGTAATTATCACCCTCGGGCGCACAATGGAATTGGCATCGGGAAATCGGCTCTAGCGCAGTGAACATACATCAGACAGCTGGTCACTGATCACTGACCACTGTCCACTGTTCACTGCCCACTGTCCACTGTTCACTGTCCACTGTCCACTGTTCCTAAGTCCTTTCCCGGGAAATCTCTACACCCAAGTTCTTTCTTATGAAGTTCCTGGCGGCCAGCCCGCCGCCAAATCGCTGAAACACGCAATTTTACGTACAGAGTATGGGGGGGCACCCCCCGAGGAGCACGCCCATGTTCATCGAATGTCGACACATCATGCCCACCGGCCGCAAGTGCCGCGCAGCCGCACTCCGCGGCAAGCCTTTTTGCTTCTTTCACGCCAAGCTTCACTTTCGCAAGACGGTCACCCGCAGGCCAGGAAAGCGCACCGAGCCCAGGATCGAGGATGTTTCCGCCATCACGGCAGCCGTGGCCAAGGCCCTCTCGGCTCTGTGTTCGCCCCTCACCGACACGCGGCACGCAGGCCTGCTTCTCTATGGCCTTCATCTAGCCGCCAGCCTCTCAAAACGAGTTCCTTTGCCGGAACTCGAGGAAAATCAAGCTAAAGAGTCCGGCAAATACGGGAGTGATTCTGCGCTCAACGCGTGACCGACACGGCGTCAAATGTCAGGTCATTGGCCGCTGAATGATGCTCGGCGCGCCACTGCTCAAACAGCCGGCCGTAGCTGAGCGTCAGGTATGCTGAGCGGTCCACGCCGAGCCGGTCGGCGCTGCGGTCGATCCACTCCGGCGAGCCTTCCAGCTCCGCGTAGTCGCCGATCGGTGTCTCGTCGATCACGCAATGGCCTTCACCATCGCTCCACTCGCTGCGCCATTTTTCGTAGCGAAAGGCTGCCGTCAGGCCCAGTGAAAGAAAAATCTGCGCCAGCACATCGCCATCGGCAACTTCGGTCTCCGTCTCCACGCGATGCTTGTGCGCATCTTCGCCCGGACCCACGTCGGGCAGACGCTTGTGCGTCACCGTCCACTTGCCCGCATAGCTGCGAATGCGCAGAATCTCGGTCCGCGCCCGCATCGTGCGGTCCGGCGTATCGTACAGAACATTGCTCTCGAAGGTTCGTGGCGTCTGCTGGGAAAACCCTGCCTGGCGAAGCTGATTCTCCAGCTTGCTTATGTTCTCAACGCGAAATTTGACTTCTGTTTCGATGGCCATCGTAAAGAGCGAGTATACGCACGTAGCGGCAACGGCTTCAAACGGCGACAATAAGTACGTGAAGACTCTGCGCCTTTCGGTTGACCCGGCCCACATCGATACGGAAGAGGCGCGAGCCGCCATCGCTCAGGCCGCGCAGATTCTTCGCTCCGGCGGCCTCGTTGCGCTGCCCACCGAAACGGTCTATGGACTCGGCGCCAATGCCCTCGACCCCGCCGCCGTTGCCCGCATCTTCGCCGCCAAGCAACGCCCCTCGTGGGACCCCGTCATCGTCCACGTCGCCGGGCCCATCTTCAAGAACCCGATGCTCGATCCGCTGCTCGCGGAATTTCCACCGGTGGTTTACGGATTGATGAAAGCCTTCTGGCCCGGTCCCCTGACGCTGCTGCTGCCCCGCTCCACCGCCGTGCCCGACATCGTCACTGCGGGCCGTCCGCTGGTCGGTATCCGTATGCCCGCGCATCCCGTCGCGTTCGAGGTGATCCGCCAGGCCGGCGTTCCCATTGCTGCGCCCAGCGCGAACGTCTTCAGCCACATCAGCCCCACCACCGCCGCGCATGTACTCGACGATCTCGACGGCAAAATCGACGCGGTCATCGATGCAGGAGCCACCCGCCACGGCGTCGAATCCACCGTCCTCGATCCAACGCAGAGTCCCATGATGATCTACCGCCCCGGCGCCATCACCGAGCAACAGATTCGCGAGGTTGCAGGTCCTGTGGTCTATTACGAAGATCGAATGCTGCCGAAGGCTGCTGCGCCCGAGTCGCTTCCCTCACCCGGCATCGGCCTGCGCCATTACGCGCCGCGCGCACGCCTGATCCTCGTGGAGGGCAAGCTGGACGAACTCCCCGCTCGCCTGGCTGAAGCCGCTGGTCAGCACGCGAAAGATCGTTTGGGAATGATGCTTCCAGCGGAGTTGGCGCCCACCAGATTCGAGCCGCCGCTGCGGGGAGCAGCTGAATTTCCCTGGGGTCATTGGAGCGCACCCGAAGAATTAGCCGAAAGACTCTACGCCGGCCTTCGAGCGCTCGACGCCGAAGGCTGCGCCGTGATTCTCTGCCCGATGCCGGAAGCCGAAGGAGTCGGCGTGGCTATTCGTGATCGCCTGCGCAAAGCTGCTCGCTCGGCGAAGGACTAGAAACCGGATCCCTATTGCCCGGCCTCGCCAAGCTTGTACATGTACTTGATCGCGGACTTATAGATAAGCGTCTTTGCGCGGCCGCGAATCTTCAGCACTCCGCGATCGTACCACTCGATCTGACCTTCAAGTTTCTCGCCATCCTCCAGCACAATCACCATCGGCGTCTGAGATTGAATCTGCTTCTGCAGATAGAACAGCTCAGCCTGACGGTGCGCGCCGTCTTCCTCGATCTCATAGTTAGTGAATCGAAACGATGGTGTGGAAAGGGAAGCGTGCTTCTTGCGATTCGGTGTGTATAAGACGCCATCGCGGCGCTGGCCTTCCAGGCCCGGCGAAATTGTCTGTGTATTCATAAAGTAAGATCCTCCATCGCCACGGAACTCCTGATTGAACAGATGCAGAACTACTACTTCACTTTGCTTGTCGGGGAAAAGGAAGGATCCCGATCTCGGAAATGCAGAATTAGAGCCCTTTTGGGGGACGCCAAACCATCGGCACAACCGGTATCAGACTCTGGGTTGGTCTTTTGCCTTTGAGAGTGTTCTGATTCTACCCCAAAAGATGCTTCGGGCGAGGTTGTGGTTGCATACTTTCGATCGAGATATCTGTGGAACGCCGCCGTTATCGCTCCTGCAGGCTAACGGCCATGGCATCCAACGAGAGCGAGCGCAATAGATTGCGCCGCATTCCCTGCTCAACCTGCACAACTGCCGAGGAAGTCGCTGCGATCCAATCCACCGTGAGCCCTTGCGCCATACGCTCCAACTCAACCGAAAGATCGAGATTGCGAATGAGCGCCGGCGTACCCGCCACCATCAGCAGCAGGTCTTCGAGCAAACTCCCGAGTGCGCGCAGCAAGTTGATGGTTTTCTCCTGGCCGTCGGCTCCGCCGCGGTAGCTCTCCGTCGCGTGAAAAAGCTGCGAGTAGTCTGGCTCGCGCAACGCCGTCCGCAGTATCAGCAGCGCATCCTGGCGGCTTGCGAGATAGATTTCCAGATCGGTCGTCAGCGCGCGCCCCACCGCTCCCTCCGCCAATCGCGCAGCGAGCGCCCTCTGTTGCGGTTGCAACTCTGGTCGGCGCTCGGCTAACAATGCCTCGATCTCAGCAGCCGGCAACGCTCCCAGCCTGTAGAGAATGGAGCGCGACCGAATCGTCGGCAACAACTCGTGCGGATTTTCCGTGAGCAGAATAAGCGACGTTCGTTCAGGCGGCTCCTCGAGCACTTTCAGCAGGCTATTCGCCGCTTCTTTCATAAAGGCCGAAGTTGTAAAAATCGTAAACGCCCGATGCGCGTTGGCCGGCGGCCGATAAAAGGCCGCGTGAATCACCGTCCGCACCTGTCCAAGCTTGATCAAAAGCTGCGGCGGATCCGGCGGCACAATCAGCACATCAGGGTGTGTCTGGATCAGAATGCGCGTCTCGCGCTTGTCCACGTCGCGCATCTCGTCGCGCACCGCCACCGCCTCGGCAACCCGCTCTTCAAGATTCGTCGACTCGGCAATCCGCAGGCAATTGGCGCAATGCCCGCAGAAATCCGGCAGCCCATCGCTCTCTATCGGCTCAAGGCAATTCACAACCTGCGCCAGCATCAGCGCAAGCGTGTACTTGCCCGCACCCTTCGGTCCAGCAAGAATCAGCGCCTGCGGAAAGTGGCCGCTACGCAACCCCTCCCGCAGGTGCCGGACCGTTGCGGCATTGCCATGAAAGCTTTGGAAACCCACACTTCGAGTCTACGGCATTGTCATTACAAGATTCCGCGAGTCTGTGAATCCGAAAGAATGCAAAGGGCGTGCAGATTGTCTCGTTAGTCCCGGCGCATGACCCGCACCTGTATCCCATTCTTCGGCCGCAGCGTTATCTTCGGCTGCAACTCGATATTCTGTGCGGGAACTAGTTCAACGCGCCAACGCTGCGCAATCGTTGCGAGCGCCAGCACGGCTTCCATCCAGGCAAACGACTCGCCGATGCACTGCCGGCCGCCGCCGCCGAAGGGAAAATACGCGAACCGTGGCCGTCCGGACCTGGCCGCCGGGGCAAATCGCTCGGGGCGAAACCGCTCTGGTTCCGGAAACCACCGCGGATCCCGGTGCACAATGTACTGGCTGAAGAACACCATTGTTCCCTTGCGCAGCCGGTACGGCCCTATCGACACATCCTCAAGCACTTCTCTGCCCATGGCCCATGCCGGCGGATACAGGCGCATCGACTCCGACAGCACCATGCCCGTGTACTCGAGCCGCGGAATGTCCTCAAGCGTCGGCAACCGGCCGCCGCCCAGTACCGCATCCAGTTCGGCATGCAGGCGCGATTCTGCCTCTGGATTCTTCCCCAGCAGCATCCACGTCCACGCCAGCGCATTGGCCACCGTCTCAAACCCGGCGAGAAATAGCGTCAGAACCTGGTCGCGGATCTGTTGGCCATCCAGTTTGAGCCCGTCACCTCCGGCCTGGTCGTCCCGTGCAGCCACCAGCATCGAAAGCAGGTCGGCATGGCGGTCTAGGTTCGCATCCGCGCGCCGCGCCCTGATCATGCCATCGACCACTTCATCCAGCCGCTTTTTTGCCGCGCGAAACCGCCGCATCTGCGGCAGGGGCGAATTGAGGAAAAGTTCAGCCCGCGGAAACGCAACCAGGAAATTGTAGAGATCCATCACGACATTCACCTGGTCGTTGATCTCGTGAATCTCCGGCGTCACTTCCGTATCGAAAAGCGTGCGTGCCGTGATCTGCAAAGCGAGCCGCATCATTTCCGCGGCAATATTCAATTCCGCTCCGGGCATCCATTGCACACGAAGCGCGTCGGCGATTTCCACGATTTGCGCGGCGTAGCGTTCGATGCGGCGACGGTGAAATGCGGGAGCGGCAATGCGTCGTCCCCGATTGTGCGCCTCTCCGTCCGACGTGATCATCCCCTCGCCGAGCAGGATCTTCATGCGCTTTTGCGTCCGGTCCTTGCCGAAAAAAGCAGCTTTGTCGATGAGCACTTCCCCAATATCGGCAGGATCGTTCAACAGGACAACGTCGCGCAGCAGGATACGATAGTGCGCCGCACGGCCATAACGCTGCAAATGCTCAAACAGGAGAATGGGATTCGTTGGATCAAAGAAGCGATGGAACCGGTAGAAAGGCAGATTGAAGCGCAAGCCCGGCGGATAGACATACTCTCCACGCCGCACCACTGCAGGCGGATCGGGGAATCCAGACGAATCAACATCGCTTGCGTTAAGACCCACGGTTCGAGTCTAGTGCAGATGCCGCATGACGCGACCTGGCCTCTTTCACCAAATGAAATCGCCCGTCCGGAGCCTCAACCGCGAGGCTCCGGGTTGAATCGCGCTCAGGGATGAATGCCTGCCGCAGCCAGCATGTTGAGAAACTGCCTCTGCGTACGCATGTCAATTGCCACTGCAACAAGCTTTCCGTCGCGGTCGAAGACGAAGCTCTTGGGGATTCCGCCGTCAAGGTGAAACTGCTTGGCCACCTTCCCACCGGGATCGAGCAGAACCGTCGGATGGAAACGCATCGGCTCTATCGTCCTGGCAATCAAAAAAGCATCCGAAGCAGGGACATCCTCGGGATCGATCGAAAGAACCACCAGTCCCTGCGCCTCCAGATGTGTGTAGATCGCATCAAGATCGGACATCTCAAGCCGGCAGGGCAGGCACCACGTTGCCCAGAAATTTACCAGCACAACCTTACCCTTGAACTGAGAGAACGTAATCTTCTTGCCGTGCAGATCCTTCAGAGTGAAATCAACTTTTCCACCTCGGCGTCGTTCTTCGCCAACGCATCGGAAGCTTTCGCAAACAACGGGTCGTTCAGAGTCGACGTGGCATGCTCGTAGCGCACCAGTCTTGCCAGATCAAAGTAGGGCGCAGGCGGCCAATCCTTCTTTGCAGGGATTGGAGTTTCGGTGAGCGCGTGTGAAAGCGTATCGGCAACAGCCTGAATCGTCTCGGCTCCCTGATCGCCCTCGGTGGCGATATGAGACAGGTTGTCTGCGAGGGTCACCTTCGATTTCCCAGCTGCGAGCGCCATGATGTCGGTCGCCAGCTTGGCTGTCGCTCCCGGCCGCTCTGCCTTCGACAAATCGCGCAGATGGTCCATCTGCTTTTGAATCGCGTCTTCCGGACCCTTTGCGAAGAGGACCGGCGCAGCGAAGAGAAATAACAAACCAAGAAACACACGGGTATTCCGGATCATGCGGTCTTCCTTTGACTCAAAAACCTGAGCTCATTCCTGCAGTGATTTTGAATGCGGCGAAATTATACCGGTGCTTTCGGTCTACAGAATGTGATTCTTGACCCCTAGAAGCATATCGAAGAAACCGCCGCGCCCTGAAAGCCCGTAAGTTCTTTGACCCCCACGTTTGCGCGCCTCCATCTCCCTCCCCGTACAATGGACAATGGTAATCAATGCTGACCCATGCCTGAAGCGGAGCAAAAATCCAGCCAAACCAAGGCACTCGAACGTGATCCGCGGAACGGCGCAGCGCGCCCGAAAGTCGACGAAGATCCAGTTGGCAAGGTCTACGATTCGCGGCTGATCAAGCGCCTCGGGCACTACCTGCGGCCCTACTGGTGGCAGGCCACCGTTTCCTCCATCTCCATCTCCCTCAAGTCCGTCAGCGATGTCGCGGGCCCGTACCTCGTCATGGTGGGAATCGACCGCTACTTCCCCACCGACAATGGCGCCTCCGGGACAACTCTCCTGAGCCATGAGGGCGGACCCACAAGTTTCCTCATCCGCCATTTGCCCACCAACCCGGCGCAAGGCATCACTCGCCTCGCCTTGATTTTCCTGGTGGCCCAGGTCTCCGCCTATCTCTTCGAGTTCATCCAGACCTACCTGATGCAGTGGACCGGCCAGAAGATCATGTTCGACCTGCGCCGCGATATCTTCCAGCACATGCAGCGCATGCACGTCGGCTTCTTCGATACGCATGCCGTGGGGCGCCTCGTCACGCGCATTACCTCCGACGTCGATGCCATCAACGAAATGTTCACCGGCGGCATCCTCGCTATTGTCGACGACTTCTTCACCCTCACCATCATGGCCATCGTGATGCTCAACATCAACTGGTGGCTGGCGCTGCTGGCTTTCGCCGTGCTGCCACTCATCCTCGTCGTCACGCGCTTGTTCCGTAACAGCGTCCGCGAGAGCTACCGACGCGTGCGTGCCGCCATCGCCCGCATCAACAGCTTTACCCAGGAACACATCAGCGGCATGGCTGTTGTGCAGCTCTTCAACCGCGAACAGCGCGCCTACGACGACTTCGAAGCCGTCAACCGCCTGCACATGATCGCGTTCAAAGACACCATCTTCGCCTACGCCCTTTACTACCCCGCTGTCGAAATCCTGTCTTCGATTGCCATCGCCCTCGTCATCTGGCGCGGCGGATTCGGCGTGCTCTCCGGCACCGTCACCATCGGCATGCTGGCCGCTTTCAATATGTATTCGCAGCGTTTCTGGCGCCCCATCCAGGACCTGAGCGACAAGTACAACATCCTGCAAGCCGCCATGGCTGCTTGCGAACGCATCTTCAAGCTGCTCGATACCGCGCCGGAGATCGTGAGTCCTGCCCATCCGCGCTCGGGCGACGGATCAAACCGAATTGAATTCCGACACGTCTGGTTCACCTACCAGAAACTGACTGCGGAACAGAGAGGCCTCGTTAACCGCGTCGCCGACTCGCCCGAGCGCGCCAAAGAACTCGCCGCCCTCACGGACATCGAGTGGATCCTCAAGGACGTATCTTTCACCATCGAGCCCGGCCAAACCATCGCTGTCGTCGGCCACACTGGCGCGGGCAAGACGACCGTGACCAGCCTGATGATGCGCTTCTACGATGTGACGGCCGGATCGATCTGTCTCGATGGCGTCGATCTCCGCGAACTCGACCTCGCCGCGCTGCGCAGCCACTTTGCCGTTGTTCTGCAAGACCCGTTCCTGTTCACCGGCACCATCGCTGAAAACATCCGCTTCGGCAACGAAGCCATCACTGCAGAAGCCATGCGACAAGCCGCACGCGACGTGAATGTGCTCGACTTCATCGATTCGCTGCCGGCCCAGTTCGACGAGCCCGTTCGCGAGCGCGGTAATTCGCTCTCGACAGGCCAGAAACAGCTCATCAACTTCGCCCGCGCGCTAGCCTTCAATCCCCACATCCTTATCCTTGATGAGGCCACTTCCAGCGTCGACACCGACACCGAGCTACGCATCCGCGGCGCACTTGAGCGCATGGTCGAGGGCCGCACCAGCGTGCTGATCGCGCATCGTCTCTCCACCATCCAGAGAGCCGATACGATTCTCGTCATGCACAAGGGCCAGTTGCGCGAGATGGGCACCCATCAGGAGCTTCTTGCTAATCGCAGCCTCTATTGGAAGCTCTATCAGCTGCAGTACAAGGACCAGGAACTCGGCGTGGGCACCGCGCCACATCGCGAACCGTCCCCGGCACCCGCCGTACCCTAGATATCTGCCGGGTTCTTCTGACCGCACCGTTTACTGTGTCACAACTAATTCTTCTCCATTCAACAAAGTTCATGAGTTCATCGCCGACATCCAAGGCCGCCGCCGAAGTACCCGAACCCTCCGACGCCGCACTGCGCCTGCTGCCGTGGCTGGTTGCGGTGGCCTTCTTCATGGAGTCGCTCGACACCACGATCCTCAACACCGCCGTGCCCGCCATCTCCGAAGCTCTCAGCGTCACGCCACTCAGCATGAAAGCCGTGCTGGCAAGCTACACGCTTAGCCTCGCAGTATTCATTCCCATCAGCGGTTGGATGGCCGACCGATTCGGAACACGCCGCGTGTTTGCATCTGCGATCGGCATCTTTACGTTCGGCTCGTTTCTCTGCGGCATATCCACGAACATTCATCTGCTGGTCGCGTTTCGTGTCGTGCAGGGCATGGGCGGCGCCATGATGGTGCCGGTAGGCCGGCTTACCCTGGTCAGAACATTCCCAAAATCCGACCTGGTGCGCATCATGAGCTTCGTCTCCATTCCGGCGCTCATCGCTCCCATGCTGGGTCCGGTGACCGGCGGCCTCATCGTCGACTACTTCCATTGGCGGGTAATCTTCTTTCTGAACATCCCCATCGGAATCATCGGCCTCATCATGGTCTACCTTCACCTTCCGAACTACGCTGAAAACGACACGCCTCCTCTCGACATCGTAGGTCTAATCCTCTTTGGCTCCGGAATTGCACTGCTTTCCTACGTCCTCGAAGTCTTCGGCGAACATACACTGAGCGCCCGCGAAATCATCGGCATGCTGGCGATCTCGATTTCGCTTTTGATCGGATACTGGCTGCACGCACGGACGCTCGAGTTTCCCCTGCTTCGTTTGAAACTCTTCAGCATTCGCACATTCCGCGCCGCCGTGAACGGCAGCTATTTCACGAGGCTTGGAATCGGCGGCGTGCCATTTCTGCTTCCCCTGCTCTACCAGACTGGCCTCGGCTTCACGCCGGTTCAATCCGGCCTGCTGATCATGCCGCAGGCTCTTGGCGCCATGAGCATCAAAGCGATCATCCGTCGCCTGCTGGCAAGGTTCGGTTATCGCGGCGTACTCATTTCAAACACCATCCTCATCGGCATCCTTCTCCTGTTGTTCACCACGATCGGCCAGCACACACCCGTGTGGTTCATTCTGCTGCTGGCATTCTTCTATGGCGGCTTTACATCGCTTCAATACACCAGCATGAACACCCTGGTCTACGCGGACGTCTCAGAGCACGACGCCAGCAGCGCAAGTACCATCGCCAGTACCATGCAGCAGATGTCGATCAGCTTCGGCGTGGCCGCTGCCGGACTCACGACAGCCTTCTTCGTACCGAGCGGCGCATCCAGAATTCCGCAGGAGATGATTCACGGCATTCACCTCGCCTTCCGCACACTCGGATGTCTCACCATTTTCTCGACAATTGTCTTCGCTACGCTAAAGCGCGGAGATGGCGACGCTGTGAGCCACCAGAAAGTCCTCCGCCAACACCATCCCGACGGATAAACAGCGGCGTCATGAGCGCAAGAAATAGCAAGGCCGATCTGCTGTTCGCAGATCGGCCTTTTTCCGCTTTCAATTTGCCAGAACCTCACGGACCCATGCTCGCCGGCAGGCAAGGATTGAAGCCCAGCGACGTTGCGCTCGCGGGTGAGGGCGGCGTGGGCGGCGCTGACCATGGAACGCTATTGAAGTCGAAGAACTCGAGCAGATTCGGTTGTGCGGCGTCACGATTTGTCAGATGCGCCGAAGAATTGATGAAGCGGCTCTCCACGAACTTGATTACCGCAGTGTGATCCATCGGCGTATGCGAGACGTAGTGCTTCCGCGTGAACGGCGAAATGATCATGTTCGGCACGCGGAATCCGATTTGAGCTGCAAATCCCTGCACCGCTGCCGCATCACCCGAATGTGCACCCGGAGACGCGGCGCGCAGATCGCAATGCTGCGTGTACTGACCAGGCGTTGGCGGCAGGCATGGGTTGAAGCCGTCAGGGTTGACCGCGATTGAGGATATGTCCGGGATCGAACCCAGCGACGCATCCGTGTTCTGGTTGGAATCACCCGGAACCGGCGGAACGTGATCATACGGCCCACCACCCTCGTCGTAGCCGAAGAAGAACACGGAGTTTTGCCACGACGAACTGGCCATGAACTTGTTGATGACATTCGCCATCGAGGCTTGCCCGTTCAGGATTGACTGCTGCGAGCCCGGATGTTCATCGCTGTCGCTCGCTTCGATGAACGCAAACGCCGGCAGGGCGTTGTTTTGCAGATCGGTAAAGTACTGCGAAACAGGCGCAACGTGGTTGGGATCGATGCAGAACGAGTTCGTAGAATCTCCGACTACGCTTGAGGGTTGGGTAAAACCGGTACAGGAATTCGTGCTCGTCTTGTGGTAAAGGAACTGATTGGCCCAACCGAAGTAAGAGAAGATCGTGTCGGGGTAATTCGAGGTAGTCTTCGAATAGTAAATCTTCCACGGAACACCGGCATTATTGAGTTCCTGGAAAATCGTCATCGAGCTCTGCTGCGCCACATGATCGTCCAGACCCGGGTCAAACACCAGCCCTTGGGTCGTGCCGCCCGAGAAAGTCGCAATTCGATTCGGCGTGCTCTTGCTCGCAACGGGTGAGAACCACCTGTCCGACACTGCGAACTGCGATGCCATGTAGTAGTAGTAATTCAGGAAATCCTGATCGTAATACCCCATGGCTCGCTCGCCCGTCACGTCGGTATATGCACCTCCGCAAGTACCGGAATTTACGCAGCTCTTTGCATAACCCTCCGCCGTGTGTACGAAGCCATCCATTTTGATTGGCCGCGAGGTCAGGAAGTTATACCGGTCTACGTCGCCATAACTCGCAAGCCAGTCTGAGCTGTCGTCGTCGATGCATGTGGTACGGAACTTGTACAGCCCGTACGTCGTGCCCTCGTCATCCTGGTTGGTAATGGTCGTGAGCTTATCGTCGATGCCGTCCACGTCGTAGGTCTTGCCGTCATCGCCGATATCCCAGCCATTGGAATGCCGGTAGGGATTCAGCATGCCGAAGTAACTGTCGAAGGTGCGATTCTCCTGCAACATGAAGATAACGTGCTGAATCTTGGTAACGCCTGCCGAGGATCCCACCGTTACTGTCGTCTCCGCCGAAGCTGTGGCCCCAGCCGCATTGCTCGCCTCCGCCGTGTACGTAGTGGTCGCGGCCGGAGTCACCGTCTGTGTGCCTCCTGTAGCCGAAAGCGTATAAGAGCTTCCGTCGGATCCGGTCACCACAACCTTGGTGGCGTTCGTCGCGGTCACTGTCAGCGTGTCGGAACTGCCTTGACTGATCGAGCTGTTCTGCGCGGAAATCGACACCGTGGGATTCGGTGTATTTGCAGTCACCGTAATCGTGGTCTGCGCCGTCGTGCTGCCACTCGAGTTTGTCGCTGTTGCTGTGTAGGCGGTGGTGGAAGTTGGAGCTACCGTGATGCTTCCGCCAGAGAAAGGCAGTGTGTAGGAAGTGCCATTCGATCCTGTCACGTGGACTGAGGCAGACCTGGATGCCGTTACGGTCAGGGTGTCGGACTGTCCGGATGAAATGCTGCTGGCGCTTGCTGTGATCGAAATAACGGGGAGGGAACCTGTTGAGACGGTAACGGTGGTACTTGCTGTCGCGGTGGCACCAGACGAGCCTGTGGCAGTCGCCATGTAGGTAGTAGTGGATGAAGGCGAAACGGTGACGGTGCCGCCGGAAGCCGCCAGGTTGAATACCGAACCGTCAGATCCTGAAACCTTGACCGAGGCCGCATTGGAGGCGGTCACGGTCAGCGCATCGGAACTGCCGGGACTGATCGAACTGTGCGCTGCCGTGATCGAAACCGTGGGAGTCGGCGTGCCCGAACCCACTATGATCGTGGTCTGGGCGCTGGCGCTGCCGCTCGAGTTCGTAGCGGTCGCCGTGTAGGTGGTAGTGGAAGTTGGCGCTACGGTAAGCGTTCCGCCGTTATAAGGCAGAGTGTACGAAGTGCCGTTGGATCCCGTTACATGGATGGAGGCAGCGCTCGTTTCGGTCACTGTCAGGGTGTCGGTCTGTCCGGATGTAATGCTGCTGGAACTGGCTTTGATCGAAACGGTGGGAACGGCAGCTGCACTGTTGGCAAATGCTGAAATCGCGAGCAAAGCGAGAGGGGCTGCCAAGGACGGGATCGTCTTCACAGGGGGCCTGCCTTGATGTTGGTTTGTACCGGTTGCGCGGGAAGTATCCAGCGAAATGACCGGAACTAACCCTTTCGTTCGATGCTGTCGAAGCGTCGATAAGTTGGTGCGTGCTGCAGATTTCAGTTTTTGGTCTTCGGCGATTTCGCTTGTCCCCATACGGTGGCCCGCGGCCGACTAAGAAATGAACAATGCCCTTCCATCGGACCGGGCCACAACGCAACGGCGTGGCGGGAACTAGTTGGATGCGGAATGGTGGCCTAAGGCTGTCACCCTCAACATCTCGAACCCTCAAACCTTGGGAAAAAAGCAAGCAAGAAATTGCTTTCAAAAGCCATAGTCAAAGATTGTCCGCCGAGTGATAGTTCGTTGACATCTTTCACAGACGCCTCCGTCTGTCTTTGGTCCACGCTTCGAAAGTCCCTGTCGTCAGCGCGATGCTCTTCCTCGCGTACACGGATCCCAAGAGCACCACGATCAAGACCATCACCGAATTTGTCGGGGCTCAGCCGTTTGCTTTGTTCAAAGCCGGAATTGAAAAACAGCTCAGCGATACAACGCAAGCAATGGGAGAGCAAAAGTAGGGCCGCTGGTTCGGTCTGAATGCGACTGGAACTACGCTGCGTGATACGCAAAACAAACGGGCCGATCGCCGGCGCGGATCGGCCCGTCTTTTTCCTTGAATCCGTCCTACCGTGATGCCGTAAGCGACGGACGCGTGTCGAGCGAGCCGTTTGCATAGCCCTTCGCGATTTCGGTGATCGCAAGCGGCTTGTAGTCGCCCGCGTGTCCGGCCTGGCCGAACTGCGTCATACGTTGCGCCACAACCTTCTTCATGGCCTCGCGTGCAGGCTTCAAGTAATCGCGAGGATCGAACTTCTCCGGCGTCTCCGCAAACACCTTGCGGATCGCGCCCGTGATGGCGAGGCGATTGTCGGTGTCGACGTTGATCTTGCGGACGCCGTTGCGGATGCCGAGTTGAATCTCTTCCACCGGAACGCCCCACGTCTGCTTCAGCTTGCCGCCGTACTGGTTCACGATGTCCTGCAGTTCCTTCGGAACTGAAGAGCTGCCGTGCATCACCAGGTGCGTGTGCGGCAACCGCTGGTGAATCGCGATCAGCACATCCATCTTCAATACCGAACCATCCGGCTTCTTGGTGAATTTGTACGCGCCGTGGCTGGTGCCGATAGCGATAGCCAGCGCGTCCACACCAGTGCGTTCTGCAAACTCAACAGCCTGGTCAGGATCGGTAATGTGCTCGAGTCCCGTGCCACCCGCACCATGTCCGTCTTCCACGCCGCCCAGTACGCCGATCTCGCCCTCGACCGTCACGCCGCGTGCGTGCGCGTATTCCACCACCTTGCGCGTCACTTCAACGTTCTCTTCGAATGTCGAAGGAGTCTTACCGTCTTCCTTCAGCGATCCGTCCATCATGACCGAGGTGTATCCCAACTCGATAGCGCTCTTGCAAGTCTCATAGCTGTTGCCATGATCCTGGTGCATCGCAATCGGAATCTCGGGATTCAACTCCGCCGCTGCCTGGATCAGGCGGAAGAGATAAAGGTCTTCAGCAAACTGACGCGCTCCGCGGCTGGCCTGCACGATCACCGGCGACTTGGTTTCCTTCGCCGCCATCATGATCGCTTGAATCTGTTCCATGTCGTTGACGTTGAATGCGCCGACGCCGTATCCGCCCTTGGCGGCCTCGTCGAGAAGCTGCCGCATGGAGACTAATGGCATAGCAATTCTCCTTCTAAGGATCTTTCCAGAATTCTGCCGCCGTTACGCTCCGATGGGCCTATCTAGCGGCGGGAACTGCAATCGTCCTTATGGTAGCAGAGCCGCGCAACTAAAAAGTGTGCTCAGGCGCACAGCCTGCGCGACTATTGCGAAAACGCGTCAACCCGCAATCCAAACGAAGCAAAGGACCTCGCCCGGCGCTGAGGAATTCTGAGCGCGCCCCAATGAATCATGAAAAAGAGGGTCGGTGTCCTTCCATCCGTCCCCCTCCGGCATCAAGCTCCGGTTATCATGAGCCGTAGCATTTCCCGGGGGTATCTGATTGAAATCTCGCATTCGATGGATGGCCGCGTTTGCGCCCATCGTAGTTTCGGCTATGCTCTCTGCCCAGCAGAACTGGATCGTCAAACCGGAATGGGTCAGCGCGCACGAGAACTTTCTCGCGAGCGATGTTCTCGCCGGCCGCGGTTCCGCAACACGCGACGAGGAACTTACTGCCACTTATGTCGCGAGCGAATTCGAGAGCTACGGCTTGAAACCTGCACCCGGCATGACGGCCTATCTGCAATCAGCCGAAATCGTCGCACCCGAACTTGACGCGCACGCCACACTTCAGGCGGGGGATGCGACCATCGAGGAAGGAGCAGACTTCGTCCTGCTTACATCGCCCGGTGCTTCCGTCGCCGGTCCGTTGCTGAGAGTTGCCGCCTCCGACGTGCAGACAGCACACATTGCCGAGGGATCCGCAATTCTTCTTACCGGAGTGACCGATCAGCGAGCCCTATTCGCAGCGATGTCCGCGCTTCGCCGTCGCGGAGCAGCGGCAATCCTCGTGCCACAGACATCTTCCCTCGCCACTGTGCCACAAATATTCGGCGGTAAAACCCGCGTCAGCGTACGACTCGCGGATGATCCTGCGCGCAAGACGCCGACCGTCATCCTGATCCATGCGGAAGCTGCGGCCAGGTTCACCGCGAAGGACGGCACGCAGATCGGCATCACCGTCCATGCATTGCCGCAGGCCAAGCCACGCCAGACCTTTAATGCCATTGGATACCTGGCGGGCACCGACCCCGCCGCAGGCACGCTGTTGCTGACAGCACATCTCGATCACCTCGGTGTGGGACGCGCCGTCAACGGCGACTCCATCTACAACGGCGCCAATGACGATGCCGCCGGCACCACGGCGGTTCTTGAGTTGGCTCATGCGCTCGGCTCGGGTCCTCGCCCCCGCCGCAGCGTTCTCTTCGTCTGCTACGGGTCCGAGGAGATGGGAGGACTGGGCTCGACCTATTTTGGGAAACATACTCCTGTCCCGCTCACCGACCTTGTTGCCAACCTCGAGTTCGAGATGATCGGCAACCAGGACCCGAAGATGCCGCCCGGGGTACTGCTCCTTACTGGATGGGAGAGATCGAATCTTGGTCCGACCCTCAAGGAGCATGGCGCGCTGCTGGGGCCCGATCCCTACCCCGAACAACACTTCTTTGAACGGTCAGACAACTACCCTCTCGCTCTTCAAGGCGTTGTGGCACACACCGCGGCCGGTTGGGGAACAGTGCCCACCTATCACCAGCTGAACGATGACATGGCCCACCTCGACCTCGCTTTTATGACGCGCGCGATCCAGTCGCTGGTAGAGCCAGTGCGCTGGCTCGCCAACAGTGACTTCCGTCCCCAATGGAATCCCGGAGGCGCCCCCAAGCCCGGCAACTAGACTGCCCCAAAAAAATCGGCTGTCACAAAATAGGCGCTCATAAAACAGCCTGTCACAAAGTAGGCTGTCACAAAAGTAGGCTGTCATTCCGACCGTAGCGCAGCGAAGTGGAGGAACCCGCAGTTGCTTTTCGCCCACAGCCAAAGCGCTTGCGGCAGCAAATAAGCCCGCTAACCCCGCTTCCTCCGTACTGAGAGCCATGAATGCCCGGCAGTCCTCTGCCCGCAAGTTTTGGAATTTGCTCAATGCCCGGTCTGCCACTAGTCCTCTACAATCGTTTCCAATCTCAGCTGTCATCCAGGAGAGGTCCCGTCGTGCCAATCTTCCCACCATCGTGCGTTGCAGCAGCGATACTGCTGGGCTTCTCTGCCTCGGTTGCAGCCGGCCAGGCCACCACTGCCCAATATCCCAATTACCCCAGCGAAACGCCGGAGCATCTGCAGCCCGTCACCTCCTCGTTCGACTTCGAGCGACGCGAAGCCATGATCCCGATGCGCGACGGCGTCCATCTGCACACCGTCATTCTTGTTCCCAAAGGCGCTGGGCACGCACCGATCCTGCTCACGCGCACGCCCTACAGCGCCGACGAACTCACCACACACTCCGCCAGCGCGCACCTCGGACCAAATCTCTATGGGTATGACAACGCGGTCGATGTCATTCTCGATGGCGGATACATCCGCGTCATCCAGGACATTCGCGGCAAGTACGGCTCCGAGGGCGATTACGTGATGAATCGTCCCAACCGCGGGCCGCAGAATCCCACCCCTGTCGACGAGTCCACCGATACCTACGACTCCATTGAATGGCTCATCCACAACATCCCTGAGACAAACGGCAAAGTCGGCATTCTCGGCATCTCCTATGACGGCTGGCTTCCTCTCACCGCGCTCGTCCATCCGCACCCGGCTCTCAAGGTTTCGGTTCCCATGAATCCCATGGTCGACGGCTGGATGGGCGACGACTGGTTCCACAATGGCGCCTTCCGCCAGCAGAACATGCCCTACATCTATGAACAGACGGGCACCCGCGACAATGATGCCAAAGCCAAATGGTGGACCGCGCACTTCGACGACTACGACGAGTACATGAGTGCCGCCTCAGCCGGCGAACTCGGCCGCCGCCATGGCCTTGAACAAATTGGCTTCTGGAAAAAATTGATCGCGCATCCCGCCTATGATGCCTTCTGGTCCGACCAGGCCATGGATAAGGTCCTCGCCGCAGAATTCCGCGAACACGGCATCCAGGTCCCCATCCTCCTCGTTCACTCGCTCTGGGACCAGGAAGACATCTATGGAGCACCCGCTGTCTACAAGGCCATCAAACCTCTCGATAAAACCAACGACAAGGTCTTCATGGTTTTCGGGCCCTGGCACCACGGCCAGGAGATCGAGCCCGCCGATTCTCTCGGCGCCATCCGTTTCGGCTCCGACACCGGCACGTGGTTCCGCAAAAACGTTCTCGCACCCTTCCTTGCGCACTATCTCAAAGACGATGCTCCGCCGATGGACATTGCACCGGTAACCGCCTACGAAACCGGCAAAGACGAATGGCAAAAACTCCCCGCCTGGCCGACATCGCCTCAAACAAAGCCCCTCTACCTGCAACCCGGACTCAAGCTAAGCTTCTCGGCTCCGGCGTCAGGCGCTGCCATAGGGACGGCAGAACATTCCGCTAATTCCTCGGTTCCCCAGCTCGAAATTTTCGACGAGTACATCTCCGATCCCGCCAGGCCCGTGCCCTTCCGCGCCCGTCCCAGCCAGCCCGTCGGCTACGTCCTCCCGCTCACTTGGGCGCAGTGGCTCGTCGACGATCAGCGTGAAGCCTCGGGCCGCACGGACGTGCTCACCTATACCTCGGATGTCCTGACCGAGCCAATCCATATCACTGGACAGGCCATCGCCAACCTTGTCGCCTCGACCTCAGGAACAGACTCCGACTGGGTTGTGAAACTGATCGACGTTTATCCGGATGAAGTGGCCGGCGATCCAAATCTCGGCGGCTACCAACTGGCGATTGCCATGGACATCTTCCGTGGCCGCTACCGCGAAAGCTTCACCGATCCCAAGCCCATCGAATCCGGCAAGCCGCTCACCTATCGCTTCGCGCTTCCGCCAACGAACCACGTCTTCCTGCCCGGTCACCGCATCATGGTGCAAGTACAGTCGAGCTGGTTCCCGCTCTACGACCGCAACCCGCAGACGTATGTCGAGAACATCTTCTGGGCCAAGCCCGGCGATTATCAGAAGGCCACGCAGCGCATCTACCACTCGCCGGATCACGCCAGCGCCATCGAGTTGCCTGTTGTGCCGTGAAGGCGATGTTGCGCAAACGAATCAGCAGTTGCTAAACGGAGGCCTGGATTCGCCCGCAATCGGACAAACCTAGGCCTCAAGGACAGCTCGCTGAGCGTCAAATATCTCTTTAAGCCCAGCTTCTGCTAGATCGATCAGCCCGTTCAGAGCGCTGCGCGAGTAGCTTCCCTTCTCCGCCGTCGCCTGTGTCTCCACGAGGCCTCCATCCACCGTCATCACGATGTTCATATCGACCTCGGCTTGCGAATCCTCTTCGTAGCAGAGATCGAGCAGCGGCACGCCTCCGACAATCCCCACCGACGTCGCCGCCACAAGCTGCTTCAGCGGTGACTGCTTCAGCGTTCCGGCCTTGACCAGTGCGTTGAGGGCGATGGCCAATGCCACGGCAGCGCCGGTGATGGCCGCCGTCCGCGTGCCGCCGTCGGCTTGGATCACGTCGCAGTCAAGAATCACGGTGCGCTCACCCAGCGCCTGCAGGTCCACCACACCCCGCAGGCTCCGCCCGATCAGCCGCTGAATCTCATGTGTGCGTCCGCCGATCTTTCCGCGCTCGCTCTCCCGCGGCGTGCGCGTCACCGTCGATCGCGGCAACATGGCATATTCCGCCGTCACCCACCCCCTCCCCGAGTTGCGCAGCCATCCTGGAACTCCCGGCTCGATGGTGGCGTTGGTCAGCACGCGGGTATTGCCCAGCGTTACCAGCACCGAGCCCTCTGCGGTCTGTACGAAATCCGGCGTCAGCGTTAAGGGGCGAAGCTGGTTCGGTTTGCGATCGCCGGGACGAAAAAAGCTGCCATTTGTGGGGCGGTTCATAGGCCGATTGTACGAGACCAACTCAGGGCCGTTCGAAGGGGAATCCCATTCCGGGAACGACCAATTCGGGAATTGCACGCCACTATCGATCCAACTCCTTCTATTCGCACAATTTAAGGCCACAGCTGTCCAATGGGGTTCCAAAACGGTCCACTTCAGCGTCCAATCCTCCGCGTCCTGAATTGAGTGAAATGTAGATAAACCCAAATTTTTGAATGTCTTAACATAAGTGTCCGAATTTGGCACGTTGCGTGTAAGAAGAAAAGGCGAAGACTAGCAGCAAAAGCTCGGATCTGGCAGACGCGATTTCGATGCGGCTCATTCAGACACGAGAAGGAAGGGATTAAATCATGCAGCAGGTCGAAGAATTGCGCGAAATAGGCGCGAATGAACAACAGCAAGCCGACAAGGTTGTCGAGGTCCTCTCGACCCTGGGCAACCAGGGCGAAAACGTGGCGGAGATCGCACACGACGCTCGCAACATGGTCACCGCGCTTGACCTCTATTGCGATCTGCTCCAGGAACCCGGCGTTCTCGCCGCGCCCTTTGCGCACTACAGCGGCGAATTGCGACTTGTGGCGGCCGCCAGTCGCCGCCTGGTCGAAAAGCTTGTCTGCATGAACCCGGAGGGCACACCCGAGAGCGCCGAGTGCAGCGAAATGCCCGTGAATCCCGACCTTTGGCCGGTTTCGGCGAAGAAGACAAAGCCCCAGCAGTGGAAGAATATTCCCGCGGAACCCATCCGGAACCTGGCGGAGGATCTTTTCGCGAATCGAAGTCTTCTGGGTGCGCTCGGCGGTCCCACCATTGCTTTGACCGTTGACGCGCAGGGCGGCGCTGTTCCTGTCCGTATGACCAGCGAGGACCTGACTCGGATCCTTGTCAACCTGGTCAAAAACTCAGCAGAAGCCATGTCCGCAGTCGGCAGAATCCACATTTCGCTGTGGGAGAGCCGGGGGGAGCAGAATACTCCGTGGGTGACCCTGAATGTGGAGGACAACGGGCCGGGCTTGAACCACAAAATCCTGGAGAATCTCTTCGAACCCAAAAACTCCTCTTCACCCGGCCACGATATCTTCGCATCAAGCGAATGGCCGTTGCCCCACCGGGGCCTCGGTCTCTCCATCACGCGTTCCATCGTTGAAGCTGCCGGAGGCACTATTCACGCAGCGAACCGTGACCCGGTCGGTGCATGTTTCCAGATCGAGTTGCCCCTGCAGATGTCATAGCGAAATTCAACTGGCCGTCACACAAGTGATCTGGCCCACATAGCACCTATCAATAAGGCGACTACCATGCTTGCAACGTTTCCTTCTGCGCAGACCATGACTTCTCTCCCTCAGATCCCGACTCAGCCGTCCATGCTGCACGTGCTCGTGGTGGATCAAGATGATGCCGCTCGTACCGCATGCATCGAGGTCGCGACCAGTCTCGGATACGAGGCCAAGGGCATTGCGAACATGGACAGCGTGCGGTCAACCCTCGTTCGCCTCTCGACAGACATCATCCTGATCGATCTGCACAGGAACAACGAATCCGGCCTGGAAACCGTCGCTGAAATCAAGGCGCTCTATCCCGGCATCGCCGTCATTGCGATGGCGCCGGTGAATTCCGCCAGCGTGGCCCTGGCCGCGGTTCACTGCGGCGCCTCGGACTATCTCAACAAGCCCTTCACGGTCGACGAACTCGCTTCGTCCCTGGAGCGCGCCGGCGGTCAAACCCGCGTGGACGTGCAGGCTCGTCAGCTCAGGGAGCGCCTTCGCCAACACGAAGGAATGGGACAGATTATTGGCCACACGGCGCAGATGGACAAGCTCTATCGCATTCTTTCGAAGGTTGCTCAGACCACCCATCCGGTCCTGATCCTCGGCGAAAGCGGTACCGGCAAGGAACTCATCGCCCGTACCATCCATACCTTCGGACCAAACTCGGAAAAACCATTTCTGCCCGTGGACTGCGGTTCGCTGGTTCCCACACTCGTTGAGAGCGAGCTCTTCGGCTATGTCAAGGGCGCGTTCACCGGCGCCACTCATGCCAAGGATGGTCTTCTCGTGGCGGCTGGAGGTGGAACGGTCTTTCTCGATGAGATCGGCGAACTCTCGCTCGACTTGCAGGCCAAGTTACTGCGCTCTCTGCAGGAGCGTGAAGTCCGTCCGGTCGGCGCCACGCACCGCATTCCCATCAAGGCGCGCATCCTCACCGCTACCAATCGCGACCTGGCCGCAATGGTGGAACATGGCACCTTCCGCAAGGATCTGTACTACCGCTTGAACATCGTGAATCTGCGCCTGCCGCCCCTGCGCGATCGTCGCGACGACATTCCCATGCTGGTTGCGCACTTTCTCAACAAAATCAACAAGGGGCATCCGGCAAGATTCAGCATTCACGACGAGGCCTTGCGCGCGATGATGCACTACGATTGGCCGGGCAATGTCCGCGAGCTCGAAAACGCGATCGAGCATGGCGCCACAATGACGTCGGGCGGCGAAATCCAGCTGGGCCATCTGCCTACGCAGTTGCAGCAAGAGCCGCTTGTCGCGCTCCATGCCGCGGCATTGAAGGGAAAAAAGCGGGATGATACTTCATTGCCTGAGATTCTCCCGCTCGCCGTGCTGGAGAGGCACGCCATTCTCGACGCGATTCGGACCACCAACGGCGACAAGCTGATCGCGGCAAAACTACTCGGAATCGGCAAGACCACCCTCTACCGCAAGCTGAAGGAATACGAAATCAGCGATCCGTTGCAGAGCAATTAGCAAAGCATTCGCCGGGTCAGGAGCAAGAAGCCGCCCCGGCAATATCAGCTCGTGCGGGGTCGTTCGAAAACCGTGACTATCGAATTTGAGGAAGATATGAGCATTCTGATCATCAGTGGCATCGAAGGTGTTCGCAATTGTGCCGAGGTTCTCTCCAAACAGCTTGGGATAAAGGTTGAGGTTGCCGATGGCCGTCGCACGGCTCTCGCAGTCCTTCGCCATAAGGATTTCGCGGCCGTGGTGGTCGACGAGTCTCTGGCCGAGTGTGACCCGGCGGCTGCCGATGTAATCTGGGAGCGATCGGGCCTGGCTATTCCATTGCAGATCAACTTCGCCGTCTCCGGTGCGGCAAGAATCATCCGTGAAATTCGTGCAGCTTTGCAACGGCGCGCGCGCGAGCAGACCGTAGCGCTGGAGGCTGCTTCGGCATCGATTGAAATGGACCTCAAAAATACCGTCTCAGGGCTGCTGCTCCAATCCCAACTCGCCCTCTCCCTGGGCGGCATGCCGGCCGCGGTTGCCGAAAAACTGCAACTGGTCGTCAATCTTGCCGGAACACTGCGGGAGCAGTTGTCTGCCCCGACCCCATCAACACGACCAGCCGGTCCCTCATTGACCAATCGCTGAAAATGACGACGAAAGGCCCCTCGAACTCCAACACCTCCGCGGTTCGAGCACAGCGAAACAGGAGCTAATCCCGGGAAGCATCGTGGTATGGTTTTGAAAGTCTTCCTCACCTCGGAGCCTGTTGAATCCGCGGAGCATTCTCCATGCTTGTGATCATCTTTACGATCTCGATGTTCCTGAGCGCAGCTCTGCTCTTCGTCGTCGAACCCATACTCGCCAAAATGATGCTGCCCCTGCTTGGCGGCACTCCGGCAGTCTGGAACACCTGCATGGTGTTCTTTCAGGCCACGCTTCTGGGCGGATACCTCTATGCGCATGGCACAATCCGTTACCTGAACCGTGCGATGCAGACGGCACTGCAGATCGCGCTCGTGGTTGCGGCTAGCGCGCTCCTGCTCATGCGTTCGGTCGCGTTGCCGTCGGGTTGGGAGCCGCCGCCCAATGCGAACCCCGCACTCTGGCTGATCGCAGCGCTCTTCGTCATGGTTGGATTGCCTTTCTTCGTGCTCTCTTCGACGGCGCCCGTGCTGCAACACTGGTTTGCCAACTCCCGGCACAGACTCTCGGCAGATCCTTACTTTCTTTATGCTGCAAGCAACGCGGGCAGCCTGGCCGGGTTACTGTGCTACCCATTCCTGCTGGAGACCACGCTGCGTCTTAGCACGCAGAGGTTTCTGTGGAGCAAGACTTTTCCGTTGCTTGCGCTTATGGTCATCTTCTGTGCCGTCTTGTCGCGCAACAGGGCTGGCCAGGATGCGGAATCGGAGCGGAACAGCCCGGAAACAGGCGTAGCGCCGTGCGGCTGGAAGCAGAAGTTGCGCTGGGTCACACTCGCCTTCGTTCCGTCGAGCCTGATGCTTGGCGTAACAACACGCCTTACGACGGATGTACCTTCGCTGCCGCTGTTCTGGGTGCTTCCGCTCGCCACTTATCTGATCAGCTTCATTCTGGTGTTTGCGCGGCGCAAGTTGGTCTCCCATGAATGGATGGCGCGGCGCATGCCTGCGCTCATCCTCTGTTCTCTGATTCCCCAGCTGCTTGAAACGACATTTCCTCTGCTGGTGCTGGTTCCGCTGTACCTCGCCCTGATGTTCTGTATCGCCATGGTCTGTCACGGCGAATTGTCGCGCGAGCGTCCCGCAGTCCAGTTCCTCACGGAGTTTTACTTGTGGATCTCAGTGGGAGGCGTATTGGGCGGGATCTTCAACTCGCTTGTTGCGCCGGCCGCCTTCCATTCGGTACTCGAGTTCCCGATCGCGCTGGTGCTGGCCGCCTTCCTGCGTCCGACGGTGGGCGCCCCCTTGTTAAGCGGCCAAGCGGCGACGGTCGCGCGGCGAAACGATTGGGTGCTGCCGGTTCTGCTGGGGGCCGCGATAGCATTGGCGCTGATGGGCGTTGACAGGCTGCCGCAGGCCACGCATGTGATTCTTGCTATCGTTATTTTCGGCGTTTCAACCGGCGCGTGCTTCAGCTTCTGCATGCGTTCTCTACGCTTCGCTCTCGGTCTGGTGGCGATTCTGCTTGCGGCGAATCTTTACATCGGGCCATACGGACATATTCTCGACTGCGAGCGCAGTTACTTCGGGGTGACCCGCGTTACGAACGATGAATCGGGCCACTATCGCTATCTGCTGCATGGCGGTACATTGCACGGTCTGCAGAGTCTCGACCCCGCGCGAGCGCGTGAGCCGCTTTCCTACTACACGCGCGGCGGTCCCGCGGGTGAGGTCATGTCCGCGCTGAGCCAAAGCAATCCCCGCGCCAGCGTGGCCGTTGTGGGATTAGGTGCCGGATCGATGGCATGCCTTGGCAGTTTGACAAAGCAGCTTACCTTTTACGAAATCGACCCAATTGTTTTGAAGGTCGCGAGCAATCCTCTGTACTTCACCTTTCTACAGCAATGCGCATCCGACGCGCGGTTTGTTCTGGGAGACGCGCGCCTGCGCTTGAAAGCCGCTCCCGACGACGCATACAACTTGATCGTTCTCGATGCCTTCAGCGGCGACTCGATTCCGATGCACCTGCTAACGCGCGAAGCTCTGGCACTCTATCTGCACAAATTGGTGCCCAACGGAGTCATCCTCTTCCACGTGACGAACCATTACGTGCAACTCGCACCAAAGCTGGCCGATCTCGCACGCGACGCGGGGCTGGTGTGCATGGACGAGGCCGACACTGAGGTGACGCCCGAGCAGACCGCCGAAGGCAAGTTTGCCTCGGAGTGGGTGGTGATGGCCCGTTCGCGGCAGGATCTGGCCCTGCTGCAGTCGAATCCGTCGGCTCCGTTGCGTTGGACGGCTCTGCAAGGAAATCCGGGAGAACGCGTCTGGACGGATGACTACTCCAACCTGCTCAGCGTGATTCGCTGGCATTGAGCAAAATGAATTGGACCCGCACCGTGCGAGCTTAAATGGGTTGTGACTCGCTGTGCCGTTGCCTCGCTACTCCACAAGAGCATCGGCCATCCCAAGATGCCGATCGAGAGCGTCGATGCCGAAGTCGAGCTCTTCTTTGGTGACAATCAGCGGCGGCGCAATGACGAAGTGGCTCACCCATGCCTGCTGCGCCACACCATCGGCCATCATTTTCGCGGCAATCTGGTCGACCACCAGCGGCTTGCCTTCCACCTTGTCACGCATGGTATTGAAGGGCTGTTTGGTCTTGCGATTCTTGACCAGCTCAACCGCGAAGAAAAGACCCAGCCCGCGCACATCGCCAATCGACGGATGTTTCTCCTTGAGAATTTCGAGCTTCTGGCGCACATATGGCTCAAGCTCAGCGGAGCGCTCCACAAGCTTGAGTCGCTGCATCTCTTCGATGGTCGTCACTGCAGGCCCCAGCGTGATGGGATGCGCCTCGTACGTATGCCCGTGTGAGAAGTAGTGTTCTTCAAAGTAGTCGGCAATCTTTTTCGTTGTCGCGCAGAGCCCGAGCGGCACGTAGGCAGACGTAATCCCTTTGGCGGTGACAAGAATATCCGGCTTCACGCCCCAGTGATCGACCGCAAACCACTTGCCGGTTCGTCCCCATCCCGCCATGACCTCGTCATCGATCATCAGCACACCGTGCCGATCGCAGATTTCGCGCAGGCGCGGGAAGTACTCCGGCGGCGGAATCAGCACACCGTTGGTTCCCACCACCGGCTCAAGAATGATTGCCGCGACATCGCTCTCGTTCTCGATCATGTGCTCGATGTAGTCGACGCATGCGATGTTGCATGAGGGATACGTGTGCTTGATGGGACAGTCGTAGCAATTCGTCTCCGGCGCAAAGACGACGCCGCCTCCCTTGCCTGCCGGCTCCATCGCCCAGCGACGCGGATCGCCCGTAGCCGCGATCGAGCCCATCGTCGAACCATGGTAGGAGCGGTACCGCGAGATGATCTTGTTCTTGCCCGTGTACATGCGGGCGATCTTGAAGGCAGCCTCGTTGGCCTCGGTACCGCTGGTCGCAAAGAAGAACTTCTCCAACCCCGCCGGCAAAACCTCAAGCAGCTTGGCGCTGAGTTTCGCGCGAGCCGAGGTCGCGTAGCCCGGCGCGACATAAGCGAGTTCCCGTGCCTGCTGGCCGATCGCTTCGACAACAGCCTTGTTCTTGTGGCCCAGGTTCACGCACATCAGCTGCGAACTGAAATCGAGATAGCGCTTGCCGGCACCATCCGTAATCCAGCAGCCTTCGGCGTCCGCAATGTAGAGCGGCTTCCACGTCTTCTGGAACCGCCACGTTCCATAGTTGGTCTGGCGGGTAAAGTTGCTGATCTCTTCTGCGCTTAGCTCGGGATGTGTAACGGTGTCGCCCATGCCGGACCTCTCCTCGGGATTTCCACCTATGCTACGGCATCGCGCGCAACGACAGATAGTCTCCGACTCTCAGTTTTAGGCCCTACCCTCCCGAAAACTCGGATGTTCGAATGCGTTCTGGTTCTGACGGTCGATGTTGCGCTACGGTGCAGTGTTGAGCGGCAGTCCGAAGGGAGCAAGAGCGTCGCGCACCACCTTCTCTTCTCCGACCGCTACGATTGCGGTTTTCGCGGCCGGAAAGTACTTCTTTGCCGCGGTATCCACGTCCTGCGATGTAATGGCTGCGACCTTGCGACCGTAGGTGCCAATCGCGTCGGGCTGCAATCCGCTCACCCAGAGTCGGGCAAGTTCATCCGACACCGCCGAACGGGCCTGCAGCTGAATCGCCTCGATTCCGACGAGGAAGCGTTTGGCTGTATCCAGTTCATCGGTCGTGGGAGAGGTCGTAACCATGCGGTTGAGTTCGTAAAGAATTTCGTTCAGACTCGGTGCCGTAACAGCATTCCGGACGTCTGCCTGGGAGATCAGCATACCTGCAGCCTGGTAGTTCCGCATGACCGCAAACGGCGAGTAGGTGTACCCCTTGTCTTCGCGGATATTGCGGACAAGGCGAGAGCCGAAGGTTCCTCCGTAGATGGCTGTGGCCACCCGCGCGGCTTCGTAGTCCTCGGCGTTGCGCAGCGGTCCGAATGCGCCGAGTTCCAGCGTCGTCTGCACAGAGCCGGGACGTGGGATAACGTAGATGGCGTGTTGCGGCGTAACCGAAGGCGCGCCGGGGTCAGACACGGGCGATGTCGATGGCGACTTCCACTCGCCAAATCGGCTTTTGACGGCGTCGAGCATCTTGTCGCTCTCAAAATCTCCCACTGCTACGAGCAGCGCCTGGTCGGGACGAAAACGTTCCGCATAGATCTTGCGCAGATCGTCCGGCGTGGAAGCACTGATGGATCCCTGAGTGGCAGATGTGACGTGGTAGGGATGGTCCCCGAACAGGATCTTTGCCATTGCGCGTCCAGCTACGAATGAAGGCTGCGATTCCTGCTGGCGCAGCTGGTCGGCTGCATTGCGTTTGGCAAGGATGACTTCGGCGTCGGGGAAGATCGCGTTGCGGGTAAGGTCCGACAGCACAGTGAGCGCATCGTTCTGCCTGGCGCTGAGGACGCTGATGGAGAGAAGGATTGAGTCCTTCCCCGGGTTGGCGCTCAGATCTCCGCCGGCGGCCTGCAATTGCTGTGCAATCTGTTCCGCATTGAGAGTCTTCGTGCCCTGGTCGATCGTGTTCCCCAGCAATTGCGAGAGTCCGGGGCGATCGGACGGATCCGCGGCTAGTCCGCCGCGCACCGCAAAGCTGAACGAGACCTTGGGAAATCCTGGCTCGGATACAAGCCAGACAGTCAGCCCGTTGTCGAGCTTGGCGATCTTGACCGATGGTGCAGAGAGAGGCCGCTCAGGCCCGTAAGAAGGCAGGTCCTTGGGAAGCTGAACCTCCTTCTGTGCCCATGACTGAGCCGCAACGAAGAGAAGTGCACAAACCATAGCGAGGGTTTTCATTGTCCCGCTCCCTTTTCCTTTTCGCCAGCCGGCGCCGGAACGCGATTAATGATGGTGCGATTGGTGCTGACAAGATACTTGGCGGCGAACGCTTTTACCTGCGCCACGGTCACCTTCGAGAGTTCCTCTGGCAGCTGGTATACGGAGTCGAAGCTGTCGTCGAACAGGACCGCGTGGGACAGCGCAGAAGCACGGTTGATCGGGATTTCGAGATTGCCATAAATGTCGGATCGCATCTTTGTGACAATTCGATCGAGGTCCTGCTGGCTCGGTCCGTTTTCAGCAAGGTCTTTGAGGGCTGCATCATATGCGCCCAGCACCTGATCCTCGCTCACGTTGGGAGGGTACACGATAAATGAGGTCATGAGCGTTGGCCCCGCGAACTCAAACGGGGTTCCCAGCGGCCAGTTCACCCCGCCATCGACTGAGAGCGCGACTTGTTTGCCTTTCACGAGAGCCTGATAGAGACGAGAGGCCTGGCCATTGTGCAGCAATTCTCCCACGACGGCCCCAGCAAGAGCATCGGATGAGTGGCGCGGAGGCATGCGATATCCGATAGCGAGACCGGGCACCTTGGAGAGCTTGTCGGATTCGGATGATCGGCGCTCTGTCTTCTGCACGGGTTCCTCCGCCTTCGGCTTGGGCGGGGTGGGACGCGGCGGAATGGTGGCGAAATACTTCTCCACTTTGGAGTAAATATCGTCGGGATTTACGTCGCCGACGATTGCGATCACCGCGTTTCCCGGTGTGTAGTACTTTTCGTAGAACGCCTTCACATCTTCGATCTTCGCTGCATCAAGGTCGTTGAAGTCGCCATAGAAATTGTGCGCATTCGGATAAGTGTTGTATGCCTTTCCAGGAAGATCGATGGCAAAGAAGAGTCCGAACGGCTGGTTGATAACGTTGACCCTGACCTCTTCTTCTACGACGCTGCGCTGGTTATCGAGGTTTTTCGTGGAGAAGTCGAGGGTCTTCATACGGTCCGCTTCGATCCACAGAACAGGATCAAGGGCGGAGATCGGTGCGGTCTCGATGTACTCGGTGTAGTCGTAGCGGGTGTCGCCATTGTTGGTGCCGCCGCCGCCCTCAATAACGCGGTCCAGAACTCCCTTTGGCGCATTCGGCGTGCCTTCGAACATCAGGTGTTCGAAAAGATGCGCGAAGCCGGTGCGGCCCTCCGGCTCCAGCCTGAAGCCAATTCCGTAGCTGACGCATATGCCAAAGGTTGGCGCCGAGTGATCTTCTGACACCACCACCGTAAGCCCATTGGAGAGCTTCTTCATGCTGGTTGGCGCCTTCCATTGTTGTGCCGTAAGTGACTCCGCAGGCAATAGAAAGATGAGGGCGCAGAGTGCGATTGCGCTAGGAAGGATTCTTCGCTGGATCACCTGTATCTCCCATTCGAAACAAAAGGTCGTCGACAAAGTTTCATGGCAGCAGGAGTATACCCATGGTGCAAGGAGCCTGTCCATCTGTAAGTGACCAGCAACTGCTTTGCTTCCATCACATAACCCGGCTCGGGGCGAAAGAAGGTCGGATGTTGGCAAATCGAAAATGAAAACCCCCGGCTGGTTGGCCGGGGGTGTCGGTGGGTCCTTAATTGTTGGTTAAGCGCTGTAGAGCAAAATACCTGCTGGCTTCTCTTCGGTCGCCGTTTCGTCCGAGCTTACCGGGCGATAGAAGAGTTGATTGTTTTGGAGGTAGACCTCGAGGAACGCGGGCCGCTGCTGAATCTGTCCGGCGATAAGCGCTTCCGACAGAGGATCCTCAACGTAGCGCTGCAGCGCGCGGCGCAAAGGACGCGCACCATAGCTGCGATCACCTAGGGTCTTGTCGAGGATCCACTTCTTGGCTTCCTCGGTTACAGAGATGGTGATGGCCTTCTGCGCCAGGTTGTTGTTGAGCTGCTGCACGAGCAGTTCGACAATCTGGATCAGGTCGGCGTCAGACAAGGACAGGAAAAGAATGACCTCGTCCAATCTGTTCAAAAACTCTGGATTGAAGGTCTTCTTGACCTCCTGCTTTACCAGCTCTTCCACCTTGTCGTTGACCAGGTCTTCGCGGTCGCTCTGGAAGCCGAGTCCCTGCTTCTTCTGCAGGTGCCGTGCGCCAATGTTCGACGTCATGATCAGGATGGTGTTCTTGAAGTCGACTGTGTTGCCAAGTCCATCGGTCAACTGGCCGTCTTCAAACACCTGCAGCAGGATGTTAAATACATCCGGATGCGCCTTCTCGATTTCGTCAAGCAGGACCACGGAGTACGGCGAGCGCTTGACCCGTTCGGTCAACTGGCCGCCCTCTTCGTAGCCCACGTATCCCGGAGGCGAACCGATCAGCTTCGACACCGAATGCTTTTCCATGAATTCCGACATATCGAAACGGATAAGCGCCTTGTCCGATCCAAACAGGAAGTTAGCGAGAGTGCGCGCCACTTCCGTCTTGCCCACTCCGGTTGGCCCGAGGAACAGGAAGCTTCCGATCGGCCGCGCAGGTGACTTCAATCCAGCCCTGGAACGGCGAATCGCGCGCGCGAGTGCGGAGATTGCTTTCTCTTGAGAGATGATGCGCTTGTGGAGTTCTTCTTCCACGCGCAGCAACTTCTGCGTCTCCTCTTCCTTGATGCTGGTAACCGGAACCCCTGTCCAGCGGCTGACCACGTCTTCGATGTCTTCGCGGCCAACGATGCCGGCAGCGGAGTCATCGAGGTGGTATTTGTCACGCAGGGCGCGTAGGTTTTCGCGCTCCTTGCGCTCCTCATCGGAGTAGAAACGGGCTTTCTCGAATTCGTGATTCGCAATGGCCGAATCCATCCGGTGCACGATGAACTTGATCCGCTTCTGGACTTCGGTGATCTCCTCAGGCAGCGAGGTCTGGCGTAGCTTTACGCGCGCGCCGGCCTCATCGATCAGGTCGATAGCCTTATCGGGCAGGAAGCGATCCGGGATGTAGCGATTCGAGTGCGACACGGCGAACTCGATGGCTGCATCGGTGTAGCTGACCGCGTGGAATTTCTCGTAGCGATCCTTGATGCCGTTGATGATCTTGATAGCGTCCGCTTCATTCGGCGGCGGCACCTTGACAGCCTGGAAGCGCCGCTCCAGCGAACGATCCTTCTCGATCGACTTACGATACTCCGCCGGCGTGGTTGCGCCAATGCACTGAATTTCTCCGCGAGAGAGAGCCGGCTTGAGGATGTTGGCCGCATCGAGCGAGCCTTCTGCCGAACCTGCTCCAACTAATGTGTGCAATTCGTCGATGAAGATGATGGAATTCTGATTCTCCATCAGCTCTTTCATGATGGTTTTCAGGCGCTCTTCAAACTGGCCGCGATATTTAGTGCCGGCCACTATGAGAGAGAGATCCAAGGCAAGTACGCGCTTGTCCGCCAGGAAGCTCGGAACTTCGCCGTCGGCAATGCGCTGTGCCAGGCCTTCGACGATGGCCGTCTTGCCCACGCCGGGTTCGCCGATCAGCACTGGATTGTTCTTCGTGCGGCGGCAGAGAATCTGGACAACACGCTCCAGTTCGCCATCGCGACCCACCAGCGGATCAAGTTGTCCGTCCATAGCCGCCTGAGTCAGGTCGCGGCTGAACTCGGCCAGCAGGCTTGATTCCCGCTGCCGTGCTTGCTGCGGAGCCTTTTCCTGCGTTACACGAGCAAGCTCGTCGCGAATCTGCGCCAGCTTGAGGCCGCGCTCCTGCAAAATCTCCGACGCAAAGCACTTCTCTTCGCGCAGCAGGCCCAGCAGCAGATGCTCTGTACCGATATGTTTATGGCCGAGTCGCTCGGCCTCCTCGGCTGCGTAGGCCAGGACCCGCTTGCACTCGTTCGAAAGCGGTAGGTCGACAGACGTCGACACCTTCTCCCGAATCGTCGTGTGCGCCTCAATCTGTTTGCGGATCGACTCCACCGAGGCATGCGAACGCAAAAAGCGATTGGTTAACGCCTTGTCCTCGCGCAAAAGCCCCAGCAGCAGGTGCTCGGTCTCGATATAGGGCGAGCCAAACTGGCTGGCCTCATATCGCGCGAAAAAGATAACGCGTCGTGCCTTCTCCGTATAGCGTTCGAACATATTGTTTCTCCTCTTGCAGCAGGCTTGCGGTAGCAGTGGCCGTCCGATTTCTCGGCATCCCCAACGACCAAGACCTGTCGCTGGAACCCGCGATCGGCTTCAGCCCAACTCGCCGTGCCCTTCTCTTAACTAACGCTGCCGGTGGCCCCGGAAAATCTCTAAACTGCCCCGAACAGCTCTTTTGGATGGACCGGATTGCCCGACAACTGTTCCGGTCGCCCTGGAGTTCTTCCTCCTCAAGCACCCACCCACCGCTCGTGCGCCCGGATTGCAATTCCAGGCCCACCTATACAATCAGACTCAAAAACCAGCCGGAAAGGTGCTTTTCCTTAGCCTTTGCCGGGGTGAAGTCCCGCTCTGGAAGGGAATTCCATCGCGTGAAGGCGCCCGCCCTCCAGGCGCAGAGTCCGCGTACACCGCGCGGCCAGATCCAGGTTATGAGTCACCAAAACCGAAGTGAGCCCATGGGTTACGTGCAACCGTTCCAGAAGATCGAAAACGCGTCCTGCGGTCATTTCGTCCAGATCGCCAGTAGGCTCATCGGCAAGAAGCAGCCGCGGGTTGCCAACCAAAGCCCGGGCCAGAGCCACGCGCTGTTGCTCTCCCCCTGAGAGCTCTCCCGGCCGGTGCTCGCTGCGGTCCTCCAAGTCGACCTCCCTAAGCCAATTGGATGCAGTATCTAGCGCCTGACGGCGGCTAATTCCGCGAGCCAGCAACGGCATCGCCACGTTTTCGGCCGCTGAAAACTCCGGCAACAGGTAATGAAATTGCCAGACATAACCAATCTCGCGGTTACGAAAGGCTGCGGCCTCCCGAGCGATGAGAGTTGCCACGTTCGTTGAAGCGCAGTGTACAGTGCCTGCAGTCGGCGCATCAAGAGCACCCAGAATGTGCAAAAGTGTGCTCTTTCCTGCTCCCGATTGCCCAACGATGGCAATCAGTTCGCCGGTTGCGATTGTTAAATCGAGCCCATGGAACAGGGTCAGCGCTCCGCGGGCCGTGCGATATGTCTTTTCGAGATTGCGAACCTGGATGATGGGTGAACTCTCCTGCGCCCGCAAGTTCGACTCCCGCATGAAGCGGAGAGCCGGGTCGGCAGCCGCTGGAGTAGTTTGAAGCATTCGTTCCAACTATCTTATCGCGAAGAGCAAACAGAAAGTCATTGCCAAAGTCACATCCGTTCGCATTGGAGTAACCCTTTTTGCGGTGTCGTCATAAAGCAGGGTGCACCGCCACAACAATTTGCGGTCGCTGCAATCCAGTTCCGGCCCCGTCGAAGCTCCACAAGTGATCTTGATCCTTGCCTCGCGTCACGTCCTCACATGCCGATAAAAGGCATTGGGCACCCCGATGGTCCGTTCAAGTTCCAGGGAGGTAATCCAAACCAGGTGCCATCGGTCACAGAGTTCTGCTCTGAGACTCTGTAGAAACTTGAGTAGGCCTATGCGTGCCCATCGCTTCTTCTCGATTGTGATGCTGATTGCGCTCGCTGCGATCAGTTCCATCGGCATGCGCGCGCAGCAGTCATTCAGCGAGCACAACAGCGCCATGGCATCTCTCCAACCGGCGTTCATAACGCCACTGGTAGCGCCCGACCCTCGCCTCGTTCAGTACGATCGTTTCTCCGCCTCGCACGAATACACTGCGGCCGGAACAGAGACGGTGAACTACGGCAACGGGAAAGGCGGCGGCATTATCGCCGGGAAACATTTCGAACTTGATTTCATTCCGCCGCCCTACGTCCAGCACAACAGCTCCGCCGACGATGGTTTCGGAGATACGTCAGCGCTGGTGAAGTACCGCATCGCATCTGGCAACGCGGAACATGGGAACTTCGCGGTCGCCGCGATTCTCGGTCATTGCTTCGCAACCGGAAGCCACAAAAACGGAGCGACAACGGACTCCTACAGCCCAGCGCTCACAGCCGGCTACGCCTTCCGGCGCCGGTTCGACGTCATCTCCTCGCTCGGCGGCACTTTGCCCACCAGCAAAATCAACAGCCAGGGAAGGTCAATTGCCTGGAACGCTTTGGCGCAGGCTCACGCCACGCCGCATATCTGGTTCGAGTTGGAGAACAACTCAACTTTTTATTTCGCAGGCAGTCACGACGGCAAGATTCAGAACTTTGTCACGCCAGCGGCCTTTTACGTTGTCCGGCAAAAGGGCTGGAAGCCGACTCATCCGTTCTTCATCGTCGACACCGGCATGCAGATCGCCACGTCCGGCTTCCACACCTACAATCACAACCTGATCACCGAAGTGCGCGTCCTCTTTTAGTCAGCATCGCTCCGCGATCCTGCCGACTCAAATGCCGGCGCGCTCCCCGCAACCGGCGCGGCAAGCTTCATCAATGCGACATAAATGGCGCCCGCCGTGAAGAAGCCGACAAACCATGCATAGTCGTACAGGAAATGCAGCGGCTTTACCGCTTTCCCCACCAGCGCGAAGGCAACGCCAATCACCAGCGCTAAAATCGCGCGCGGATTGATTCCACGCGTGTAGTGGTAAATGCCTTCCGAGTGGTAAAGAGAGTTCAAGTCGAGCTCGGTTTTACGAATCAGAAAATAATCGGAAACCATTATGCCAGCAACCGGACCCAACAGTCCCGAGTAGCCAACGAGCCAGCCAAAGATGTACGCATCCGGAGTGGCCAGCAGCTTCCACGGGCACATCGCAAGCCCCAGAAATCCGGTAATCAACCCGCCGGTTCGAAAGCTGATGAGCCGCGGATAGAGATTCGAAAAATCATTCGAAGGCGAAACAACGTTAGCGCCGATGTTCACATTCAACGTTGCAATCAGGATTGCAATCAGCGCAATGAACGCAACCACCGGCTGATGAAATGCGCCGATGAGCTCGATCGGGTTCCAGATCGGCCGCCCGAACAGCACCGTCGACGCCGACGTCACCGAGATTCCGACGAAAGTGTATAGCGTCATCGCCACCGGCAGCCCGAACGCCTGCCCGTAAGCCTGCGCATGCTGCGACTTCGAGTAGCGCGTAAAGTCCGGAATGTTCAGCGCCAGCGTAGCCCAGTACCCCACCATCGCCGTCAGTGATGGGAAAAAGACCGCAAGAAACTCACTCGTGGAATGAAACTGACTCGGCGTCGACAGCATCGACCCGAAACTGCCCGCCTTGATCCGCACCCATATCAGCAGCGCCGCAGCCATGATGAACATGAAGGGCGCGCCGAAGGCCTGCAGATGGCGAATCGATTCGACCCCGCGCCACACAATCACCATGTTCAGCAGCCAGAACAGCAGAAAGCACGCCCACTTTGCAAACGCCGATCCGGCAGCGCTCGGCCAGATCACGGCAAGCATTGAGTGAATCGCTGTCCCGCCGATCCACGACTGAATGCCGAACCATCCGCACGCCACGACAGCGCGCAGAATCGCCGGCAGATTCGCGCCGCGCACCCCAAACGGCGCGCGAATAAACACGGGAAACGGAATCCCGTAGCGCGTGCCGGCATGCGCGTTGAGCAGCATCGGAACCAGCACGATGAGGTTCCCTAGCAGCACGGTGCCAATCGCCTGCTTCCAGTCCATCCCCTTCGCGATCAGCGACGAGGCAAGCTGATACGTCGTAATCTCCATCGACATGGAAAACCACAGCGCGATGTAACTGTATGTGGTCCATGTGCGCTGCGCCTGCGTCGTCGGTGCCAGGTCGCGATTGGATAAAGTGGGATCGACTGTACTCAAGAGGCCTCCGGCGTGGAGATAGATATACAGCAAGGACGATGAGAAGGCGATATGGAAGTTGTTTAAGGTCGCAGAAAGGGTGATCAAGCAATGCTGCGGATAAAAGAATTCCGAACTTCAAATGGTTACGTTACTCGCCGACCGGATCACTCTGGACTGCTGGGTGGTGTCCATCCCATTCGAGAGCCCGCAGAATTCGATTGAGGATGAGCGCTGTGTCAGCTTGACCCACCTCCCTGGCCGGCACCGTCAGACACAACGAAGCGGGAAACAAACGATCATCCTCGTACCCGATCTGAAATATGCCGCGTTCATCAGCGTAGTTGACGGTCCTATGGCCGTAGGATACGGTGAATCCCCCGTCAGAGCTTATTCGACCGAAAACAAACCATCTTCGCTTGAACATTTTGTCTCTCAGCAACAGCAGTCAAATACACCATTTCATTTCCACGCCCCGCCGCGAGCCTCACGGCGCAGATATTGCCCACGGCCGGGAGTGCCGACGAATTTGCCGCCCGAGACGATCAGTTCCCCACGCGAATAAACGTCCCGCGCATTGCCGCGTACCTTGAATCCCTCAAACATCGAGTAGTCCACCCGCATGTGATGCGTTGCGGCGGAGATGGTGTGATGCGCTCCAGGATCCCACAGCACGAGATCCGCGTCACTGCCGGCTGCCAGCACGCCCTTCTTCGGATACATCCCGAAAATCCGCGCCGGAGCGGTGGAGACGAGTTCGACAAACCGATTCAGAGACAAATTCCCCTGTCCCACGCCGTGGTGATGGAGCAATTGCAGCCGGTTCTCTATCCCCGGGCCGCCGTTGGGGATCTTGGTGAAGTCATCTTTGCCGAGCGCCTTCTGGTCCTCAAAACAAAACGGGCAGTGGTCAGTCGAAACGACCTGGAGGTTGTCTTTGCGAAGGCCTTCCCACAACTTTGGCTGATTGCGTTTCTCGCGGAGCGGCGGCGTGAACACATACTTCGCGCCCTCCCAGCCCTTGTCCTGCATGTTGTCTTCGATCGAGAGCAGCAGATACTGCGGGCAGGTCTCCGCAAACGCCGGCAGCCCCCGATCGCGCGCTTCCCTCACTTGATTTAATGCGTCCTCGCTCGACAGGTGCACGATGTAGACAGGAACGCCGGCCATCTCCGCCATCGCAATTGCGCGATGTACCGCCTCCGCCTCGGCAACGGTTGGCCGCGTCAGCGCGTGATAGATCGGAGCGGTCTTTCCTTCCGCCAGCGCCTTCTGCACGATGACATCAATTACGGACCCGTTCTCCGCATGCATGCAGATCAGCGCGCCATTCTTCGCCGTCTGGCGCATAGCTTTGAATATTGTCGCGTCGTCGACCATCAGGACGTTGGGATACGCCATGAAGAGCTTGAAGCTGGCCACGCCCTCGCGCACCATGTCGTCCATGTCTTCGAGGCCTGCGTCACCGAGATCGGTCACGATCATGTGCAGCCCGTAGTCGATGCAGGCCTTGCCCTCGGCCTTCTTCCACCACGTATCGAGTGCCGTGCGCATCTTCGTCCCACGCGCCTGGATGGCAAAGTCCACAATCGTGGTCGTACCGCCAATGGCCGCCGCCCGCGTGCCGGTCTCGAAATCATCCGCGGACTTTGTCCCGCCAAAGGGCATGTCGAGATGTGTGTGCGCGTCGATGCCGCCCGGCAGCACCAGCAATCCCGAGGCATCGACAACTGTTTCCGCAGCGCTCGCCGGAATCCTCGCGCGCACTTCCTTGATGACTGCGCCGTCGATCAACAGGTCGGCTTTTATCGTTGAGTCCGCATTAACGATGGTTCCATTTTGAATCAGAACGGTGGACATGATCTATCACCTAAAGCCGTGCGCCGATACAAGAGAATGCAACTGCAGGTTCCTCCGCTCGCTACGCTCGGTCGGAATGACAAGGCTTATTGACCTGGGTGGTGACGGCACCAAGTCATGACCGCTGCGGTTCCACGGCGCACTCCGCGCCATGCGTGCGTTGATCCCATGTCTCCCCCGGAACCCCGTTATCCACGCGCACCATGGTGATGCAGTCGTCCACCGGGCACACCAGAGCACAGAGATTGCAGCCCACACATTCGGTCTCGTCCACGCGGGGAATCTTCGCGAGCGGAGTCGGAAACGGCCCATGGTTTGCCGTCGCCGCGGCCCGCTCCTTGCGCGTCACCGGCGTCGTCGCAATCGAAGTCCGCGTGCGTTCCTCGATAGCCGGTGGCGTCACATGCATCTCTGCCGGACCATCGACTGCGCCCTCGACGCGATCGAGATGGATGCACTGGTGCGCACCATCCCAGCAGGCAATGTGGCACAGGTCGCAGCCAATGCACGTCTGCTCGTTGATATGCGCAACAATCTTGTAATTCAGATTCAGGTGCTTCCACTCGGTCACCTTGGGCACGGAGAGACCGCGGAAATCGTCGAGGGTTGCGAAGCCCTTGGTGCGCATCCAGTTCTCGAGTCCCTCGGCCATGTCCTCCACTACGCGATAGCCGTAATGCATCACGGCAGTACACACCTGGACCGTACCGCAGCCCAGCAGTATGAACTCCACCGCGTCCTTCCACGTCCCAATGCCCCCAATTCCGGAAATCGGCAGCGCAGCTTCAGGGTCAGCCATGATCTGCTGCACCATGTTCAGCGCGATCGGCTTCACCGCTGGACCGCAATACCCGCCATGCGAGCTCTTGCCGTCCACATTCGGCCGTGGCACAAAGGTGTCGAGATCGATCCCTGTAATCGAATTGAGCGTGTTGATCGCCGACAGCCCGTCGGCACCACCGCGCTTCGCCGCGCGCGCAATCGTCCGAATATCGCTGATGTTCGGCGTCAGCTTTACCAGCACGGGCGTACGCGCCTTCTCCTTCACCCACGCGGTAATCATCTCGGTGTACTCGGGAACTTGTCCCACGGCCGACCCCATGCCGCGTTCGCTCATGCCGTGCGGGCAGCCGAAGTTCAGTTCGAGGCCGTCGGCTCCGGCGTCTTCTGCGCGCTGCACAATCTCATGCCATGCCTCGCGCTTTGATTCGACCATCAGCGACGCAATAATCGCGTGATACGGATAGCTCCTCTTCACTTGCGCCATCTCACGCAGGTTCTCTTCAACCGTGCGATCGCTGATGAGTTCGATGTTGTTGAGGCCCATCATGCGCATGCCCTGCCAGTCCGTTGACGAATAGCGCGAGCAGACATTCGTCACGGGCTCGCCGATCGTCTTCCACACCGCACCGCCCCATCCCGCATCGAACGCGCGCATGACCTGCTCGCCGCAGTTGGTGGGCGGCGCCGAAGCCAGCCAGAAAGGATTGGGCGCGTCGATTTTGCCGGCAAACCCGCGAACGCGAATATCAGGCATAAGCCGCCTCCGCGATCTTCAGGATGGCTCGCGCTGCGCGCTTTCCATCGGCAACTGCATCTACCACTTCCCTGCCTCCGTTGGCACAGTCGCCGCCGGCAAAGTAGCGCGAATTGCCGGTCTGTCCCGTCTCCGGATCGGTCACGATCGTTCCGCCACGCAATTCAATGCGGCGCAGTTCCTGAACCAGCTGCGCAAACGGAGACTGCCCGATCGCCGGAATAACGTAGTCGCATTCAATGGTGTAGTGCGATTCCGGAATCGGCAGCAATGCCTTGTCCACTTCGCTTACCTGCACCGTATCCAGCAACAGCCTGCCGCGCTCGTTCGCCCGGATCGCAAATGGCTGCCGCCGCCACAGGAACTGCACGCCCTCCTGCTTGGCGTGCTCGTACTCAAAGTCGAATGCCGACATGTCGCGCTCGCCCCGCCGATACAGCAGGTATACCGTCTCCGCACCCAGCCGTCGCGCGGCATTGGCAGCATCAATTGCCGTATTTCCCGCTCCAACCACAACCACCGTTCCGCTTAGTTCGCGAAGACGCCCGGTCTTATACGACGCAATAAACTCGAGGGCGTTCAGCACGCCCTTCTGTTCCTCGCCTGGGATATTCATGCGCTGCATCGCACCGAGGCCGACGCCGACAAAGATAAAGTCGAACTCCGACTCCAGCTCTTCCAGCGCGTCCGCGGACTCAATGGGTGTCCCGGTCCGGAACTCGACGCCCATGCGGCGAATCATCTCGGCTTCACGCAGGCTGTCGGCCGCGCGAAGCTTGTATTCCGCGACACCATAAGTATTGAGCCCGCCCAGCAGATCCTGGCGCTCAAGAATGGTGGCCCATGCACCGTGGCGGCAAAGCTCGGCTGCACAGGCCAGCGACGCCGGACCGCCGCCGATGCAGGCCACCTGCACATTGCGCGATCCGCGCGGAGCCGTCAACAGTTCTTCGCCCGTAGCCTCAAAGGAATCCATCGCGTGACGCTGCAAACGCGCAATCTGAATAGGTGCGTGGTTGTAGCGATGCATCACGCAGGCGCCCTCGCACAGCACCTCCACGGGGCAGGCCTTCGCACAGCTGGCGCCAAGAATATTCGCATCCAGAATCCGCAGCGCCGAGCCGCGAAGGTTTCCTGTACTGATGCGCTTGATAAAGCCGGGAACGTCAATATGCGTGGGACATGCGCCTGTACACGGCGCGTCAAAACAATTCAGGCAACGATTGGCTTCAATCACGGCAGCCTGCGGCTCGAGCGGCGGCTTGATGTCGCTGAATCGCTCGCGGAGCAGTAAATCGTCGGGAAGTATCGCGGTACTCATGAAGACCTCGGAGAAGCTCTCTTACTCTCTGCAATCCTTCTTTGGCTATTCTCTGCCGTCCTTCTATGGATTGACGAGGGTTTTCGCTATCAGACTCTTGTTAGGAGGCAACCAGCGGACCATACATGTCAGGCCGGCGGTCGCGAAAAAACTGCCAGGTTCGACGAACTTCCGCAATTTGTTCAAGATCGAGATCGGCAGTCAGTACCTCGTCCTTGTCGCGCGATGCCTGGGCCACAATCTGGCCCCGCGGATTGGCAAAGTAGCTCGAACCATAAAACTCACCGATGTTCCAGGGCGCCTCGGTACCCACGCGATTGATGGCCGCGATGAAATAGCCGTTGGCGGCTGCGTGCGCAGGCTGCTCCAGTTTCCAGAGATACTCGCTCAACCCTGCCACCGTTGCCGATGGGTTAAAGACGATCTCCGCCCCGTTCAACCCGAGGCAACGGGCACCTTCTGGGAAATGCCGGTCGTAGCAGATATAGACGCCGATCTTGGCAAAACCCAGGTCGAATACCGGATATCCCAGGTTCCCCGGCCGGAAATAGAACTTCTCCCAGAACCCCGGCGCGACATGCGGAATGTGCGTCTTGCGATATTTGCCGAGATAGGTCCCATCACTCTGCAGCACAGCGGCCGTGTTGTAGAAGATCCCTTCCTGCTCCACCTCGTAAACCGGAACCACCATGGCAATGTGCAGTTCCTTCGCCAGCTGTTGCATCAGTTTGACGGTCGGGCCATCCGGAACAGGTTCAGTGGTCTCGTACCACTTTGTTGACTGTTCAGCGCAGAAATAGGGCCCGTTGAAGATCTCCTGCAGACAGACGATTTGGGCCCCTTCGCTGGCCGCCTTGCGAATCAGCTCCAGGTGTTTGTCAATCATCGCCTTTTTCTGCGTCGCAAGCGGCTCAGTGGCAGCGACGGCATTGGAGGCCTGGATGATGGAACATCGAACGACGCGCGGCATTCGGCAGCGGCTCCCGGTGAAAACGTTATGAGTATTAGACGTTATCGCATGGAAGCGGCTTGGGCAAGAGTTCCGGGTTGGATCCAAAGCACTTCGACCCAGGCTTTCCTGAGAAGCGATACATCCTTGCCTCGACCCCGACCAGGTTGAAAATGGGCTAGTATTCGATCTTGTTGGGCGAAGCCATCCAGGCCGCAAAACTGGCCCAGGCCTCGTCACGCAGCAACTGCACTGCCGGCAATGACCGCTCCGCTGGATCCTTGCGAAACTCCTCATACAGATAGGCGTCGTCGAAACCCGCCTTCGCCGCGTCTTCAGCCGACGCCCCGTAAAAAACCGCATCCAGGCGCGCCCAGTGCGATGCGGCCAGGCACATGGGGCACGGCTCGCAACTCGTGTAAAGCTCACATCCGGCCAGCGAAAACATACCCAGAGCCTTGCACGCCGCACGAATTGCCGTCACCTCACCATGCGCCGTAGGGTCGTTCGTCGCCGTCACCATGTTCACGCCTTCGGCGATCACTTTCCCGTCGCGGGCAATCAAAGCCGCAAACGGTCCTCCGCGGCCTGAGGTCACGTTCTCCGCGGCCAGCGCAATAGCGCGGCGCAGAAATTCAAGGTTTGGCTGACGATTCATTCTGTGTTGCCTTCGGCATCTGCGAAGGTAAAGTAAACACAGTATGGCACAGGCTTTAGAGCGTGTTTCATACTTGGCATACTTACCCTGCAAAGCTCATGGATCCCGGCCTGGTGCCGGGCTCCATCATCGGATAATCAGACATTCTCGTAGATATGAAACACGCTTTACGGTCAACTCGCGTTCTAACGGCCGACGGCCTGACACCCGCCACGCTCATCGTGGACGGCGAGAAGATCACCGCAATCCGTGCCTGGGACGATGCCGGCGGCGCCGGGCAATACCACGATTTTGACGACCTAGTTCTTCTCCCCGGCCTCGTCGACTCGCATGTCCACATCAACGATCCCGGCCGCGACTGGGAAGGCTTCAATTCCGCCACCCGCGCAGCAGCCGCAGGCGGAGTCACCACCCTCGTCGACATGCCCTTGAACTGCGTGCCCGAAACCATCAACGTCGCAGCGCTCGAGGCCAAGCGAACTGCTGCTCGCGGGAACGCCTGGGTCGACTGGGCTGCCTGGGGTGGCGTCGTGCGCGGCAATACTGCGGAACTGCCCGCCCTCGCCCAGGCCGGCGTTCCCGGATTCAAATGCTTCATGATCCACTCCGGCATCGACGGCTTCGCCTGGGTGGATGAGAGCGACCTTCGTCTCGCACTCGATCGACTACGCGGAACGCAATTGCCGTTGCTGGTTCACGCCGAAGTTGCGTTCCCGGTCGAAGCCGCAGCGGCCATGCTCAACCTGGCCCAAGCGAATTGGCAGAAATATTCGACCTGGCTCGCCTCGCGGCCCGATCTTGCCGAGGTCTATGCCATCAAGCTTTTGATCCAGCTGGCGCAGGAGTATCGGACGCCGATACACATCGTGCATCTCTCCAGCGCCAGGGCTTTGCCCATGCTTGCCGAAGCGCGCAGCCACGGAGTGCCCATCACTGTGGAAACCTGCGTGCACTATCTCGTGTTTGCCGCGGAGGAAATTCCGGATGGCGCCACCGAGTTCAAATGTGCGCCGCCGATTTGGGGCGCGGCCAATCGCGAACAACTGTGGGAAGCCCTTGAATCCGGCCTCATCGATTTGGTTGCCACCGACCATTCGCCCTGTCCGCCTGCGATGAAGCGTCGCGCCGAAGGTCGCTGGGACCTAGCCTGGGGTGGAATTGCGAGCCTCGGCCTGGCGCTACCCGTATTGTGGACCGCGATGCGTCAACGCGGATTAAGCACCGACGATGCCGCCGCAAGAGCCGGCAAGTGGATGTCGGCAAGACCAGCACGTCTCGCCGGAATCCTTGGCCAAAAGGGAACACTATCCGTTGGCGCCGACGCAGACATCGTCGTCTTCGACCCCCACGTAACGTGGACCGTAAGCCAAGACGACCTTCACTTCCGGCACAAGATCTCGCCCTATCTCGGTGCAAAGCTGCGCGGGCGGGTGCAGGAGACATGGCTGCGCGGCGAACGCGTCTTCCACTCAGGTCAATGCAGCGGCAACCCGCGCGGCAGAGAGCTGGTGCGGCTGTGAGCGACCGCGCGAGGCGAGCCATTGACGAATGCAGGCTCATTGCAACCATGACCGAGGAACCCGGCCGTACCACCCGACGCTTTCTCACTCCGCCGGTTCACCAGGTTCACCAGCACCTTCGCGCCCACATGGAAAGCCTCGGTATGGAAGTACGCTTCGATGCCGTCGGCAACCTCCGCGGACTCTGGAAGCCAATTGACTCAACGTCGGACAAACGCCTGATTCTTGGTTCGCATATCGATACCGTTCCTGACGCAGGCGCCTTCGACGGCGTCCTCGGCGTCGTTCTCGCCATTGAACTGGTCGCGTCAGCAAAGGCTCTCCGTCTTCCCCTCGCTCTCGAAGTCATCGCCTTCTCTGAAGAAGAGGGCGTCCGGTTCGGCTTTCCGTTCATCGGCAGCCGCGCCGTTGCCGGCCGATTCGATACGTCCATTCTTGGTCATAAGGACGCAGCAGGAATTTCGATCCGTCAGGCCATCGTGAACTTCGGCCTCGCTCGCGAGAATCTCCAAGGTGCTGTTGCCGATCAACACGCCATCGGCTTCGTCGAAATTCACATCGAGCAGGGACCTGTGCTCGAGGCCGAGGATCTGAAAGTCGCAGCCGTCAGCAGCATCGTCGGCCAGACCCGCCTCGACCTCAAGTTCATCGGCCACGCCAACCACGCCGGCACTACGCCGATGCACCTGCGCCATGATGCCCTCGCTGCAGCCGCCGAATGGATCACCAGAGTCGAAGCCCACGCACTCAAGACGGAAGGCCTGGTCGCCACCGTCGGCAAGCTGGAAGCTCACCCCAACGCGGGCAACGTCATCGCCGGATCCGCCGAATTCAGTCTCGACATTCGCCACGTCCATGACACGACCCGCGAAACTGCAGTCGACGAGTTGCTGCGAGAGGCCGGGGCGATTGCTCAACGTCGCGACCTCAAACTCGAATGGACTAAAAAGATGGACGAGCCGTCGGTACCGATGGACGAGCGCCTCACCGCTTTCATGTCGGACGCAATCGAAGCAGCAGGCTTCTCCGCCAAAGCAATGCCAAGCGGTGCCGGCCACGACGCCATGATCATGGCCGGATGTATGCCCACGGCCATGCTCTTTCTCCGCAGCCCCAGCGGCCTCAGTCATCATCCCGACGAAGCCGTTCGCGAAGAGGATGTCGAAGCCGCACTTCGCGTAGCTGAGAAATTCCTGCAACGGCTCGCAGCAGACATTCGTTAGAATCGGAAAACGCAACGCAAGCGAGGTCAACCTTGCATCACCTGGGAGCAACCCGAAGCAGCCTCAAGCACGACCACCTGCTGCAGACTCCAGATACTTTCGTCCGCATTCCATTGCCCGGCGCAACGGGAGTCGAATTCATCGTGCACGCCGGTCCACAACTGGGTGCAAACTTCTCCCAGTTGACCGCCGAATTTTCCGCCGGAGGCACCCTCGGGTCCGCGCCGGGACAGCGTTTCATCTATGTGCTCGCGGGCGAACTGGATTTGATGAGCGGCCCAAACCGGCATCTGCTGGGACCCGGCGGATTTGCCTATCTCCCTGCGGGCGCCGATTACTCCGTTACTGCCATGAGCGCCGCAAGGGCCGCGCTGATTGAAAAGATTCACGAGCCGATCCCAGGTGGCCTTGCACCCGAGGCCGTCATCGGCAATGAATCGACCATCGCGGAAGTTCCGTTGATGGGCGATTCGTCCCTTCGCGTACGCTCGCTCATGCCTGACTCCGATGCTTACGATTTCGCCGTAAATACCATGAGCTACGATCCTGGCGCTGGGCTCAGCATGGTCGAAGTTCACGTGATGGAGCACGGGCTTCTGATGCTCGAAGGCGGTGGCATCTACCGCCTCGGCGATTCCTGGTACCCCGTCGAGGCCGGCGACTTCATCTGGATGGCGCCCTTCTGCCCGCAATGGTTCGGCGCCATCGGCAAGAAGCCCGCAAAATATCTCATCTACAAGGACTGGCGCAGGCACCCGCTGGGAGCATGAACATGGACCCCCGCCCCGCTCTCTCTATCGACCGCCTAATCGCTGAACTCAATGCTCTCGCGCAAATCTCCGCGGCCGAACGGCCCGTCGTCACCCGCATTGTCTTTAGCGAAGCCGATCTTCGCGCCCGCGCCTATGTCAAAGGCCTCTGCCGCGAAGCCGGACTGAGCGTGCACGAGGACGCCATAGGCAACACCTTCGCGCGCTGGAGTGGAACCGACCCTGACCTGGCCCCCATCGGCACCGGATCGCACATCGACGCTATTCCCAACGCTGGCCTCTACGACGGATGCGTTGGCGTCCTCGGCGGCCTCGAAGCCATCCGCGTTTTGCAGCAGCTTGGTTTCAAGCCGCGCCGCTCTATCGAACTCGTCATATTCACCGCTGAGGAACCGACCCGCTTCGGCATCGGCTGCCTCGGCAGCCGCATGATGGCCGGCGCGCTCAGTCCCGCACAGGCTTTCGCACTCCGCGACAGGGAAGACCAAGGCCTCGATGAATTGCGAAGTCAGGCCGGATTCACCGGGACTCTCGCATCCGTCGTTCTCCCGTCCGGCCGCTTTCACCAGTTCATCGAACTCCACATCGAGCAAGGCCCCATCCTCGAACTGGAAGGGATCGACGTCGGCCTCGTCACCCACATCGCCGCGCCCGCAAGCATGCGCATCGTCATCGAAGGCGAAGGCGGACATGCCGGCGGCAAACTGATGCCCGGCCGGAAAGACGCACTCGCCGCGGCTGCCGAGGTGATCCTCGCGCTTGAAGCTGCAGCAAAGTTGACCGGCGCCATCGATACGGTGGGAACTGTCGGCGTATGCGAAGTCTTTCCGGGCGCCGTCAACAGTATTCCCTCCCGCGTGCGCCTCGAAACCGACATTCGCGACATCGACGACGCGCGGCGCGATGCCGTGATCGACAAGCTGAAAGACACATGCAGGGAAGTGGCCGAGCGCCGTGGCGTTTCCATTGCAACGGAGATGGTCAACGCCGATCCACCGGCGACCGGCGACCCCGCTATCCTCGACGCGATGGAGCAGTCCGCAAAGGCAGCCGGCAAGAGTTTCAAGCGCATGGTGAGCCGCGCCTATCACGACTCGCTCTTTGTTTCGCGAATCGCCCCCGTCGCCATGCTCTTCATTCCCTGCCGCGGCGGCGTCAGTCATCGTCCTGACGAATACGCATCGCCCGAGTGGATTGGCAGCGGCGTCCACGTGCTTGCACGGACGCTCGCAACTCTCGCGTCGTAGCGCGCAGGCTTTCAAAGTTTCTCGTGCCGTTGTATGCTATGCGTCAACCCGTACGGCGCTTCGCACTTCCCAACTATGAGCACGCCTGCGAAAAACCGCATCGTCGGCACCTCCGTCCCTCGCAAGGAAGGTGTGGATAAGCTGCGGGGCACCGCCCGGTACATCGACGATATACAACGCGAAGGCATGTGGCACGGTGCCACCGTGCGCAGTGCGGTTCCGCGCGGCTTCATCCGCTCTATCGGTTTTGATCGCAAGATCGACTGGAGCGAATTCGGCGTCGTCACTGCTGCCGACATTCCCGGCGAAAACCACATCCAGATGATCGTTGCCGATCAGCCGTGCCTCGCCGACGGCCAGGTCAATCACTGCGAAGAAGCCATCCTGCTGATCGCCCACCCCGACAAACACAAAGTGCGCGAAGCAGTCGACGCCGTGCATGTCGAATACGATTTGTTGCCGCCTGTCTTCAGCATCGAAGAAAGTGAAAATCAGCAAACGGTTATCTGGGGTGCCGACAACTGCTTCAAAAGCTTCCAACTCGAAAAGGGCGACGTTGATTCAGTCTGGTCTCACGCGACGCACATCGTTGGAGGCGAATACCGCACCGGTGCCCAGGAACACCTCTACATCGAAAACAACGGCGTCATCGCTGAGTACAGCGTGGAAACCGGCGTCACAGTGTGGGGATCGCTGCAATGCCCTTTCTACGCGCACAAATCGCTGCTTGCCGTCTTCAATCTCCCACCTGAAAAAGTCCGCGTCATCCAGACTGAAACAGGCGGAGCCTTCGGCGGCAAGGAAGACTATCCATCCGTCATCGCTTCGCACGCGGCGTTGCTCGCGATGAAGTGCGGACATCCGGTCAAGATGGTCTACGACCGCGTCGAAGATCTTGCGGCAACCACCAAACGGCATCCCTCGCGCGTCCGCCATCGCACCGCGCTCGACGCCAACGGCAAACTCCTCGCCATGGATATCGACATCGCGACGGACGGCGGCGCGTACTCCACGCTTTCCTCCACCGTGCTCTCGCGCGCGACACTCCATTCGCCCGGCCCGTACGTCTGTCCCAACGTCCGCATTCGCTCGCATGCCTGGGCCACCAACACCGTCCCCTATGGCGCATTTCGCGGGTTCGGCGCGCCCCAGACGGTGTTCGCTGTCGAGCGTCACATGGATGAGATCGCCGCCTCTATCAACATCGATCCGATTGAGCTGCGACGGAGAAACTTCATTCACGAGGGCGAAACCACCGCAACCGAACAGCTGATGCGCGAACCCATCATCCTAGACAAACTCCTCGGTCGCGCACTCGTCGAGAGCAACTACTACAACAAGCGCGCAGAATTCGCAAAAGAAAACTCTGGCAGCGCAATCAAGCGCGGCATGGGCATCGCCGCCTTCTATCACGGTTCCGGCTTCACTGGCTCCGGCGAACGCTATCTCAACTCGCTCGCCGGCATCGACGTTACCGCAGAAGGCAAAGTGCGCGTGCTCGTTTCCAGCACCGAATTCGGTCAGGGCACCAACACGGTGCTCACGCAAGTTGCCGCTGAAATCCTCGGCGTCGAATACGATGACGTCATCATGGCTCCGCCCGATACCGGCATTGTCCCCAACAGCGGGCCGACGGTTGCCTCGCGCACCGCCATGGTCATCGGCCGCCTCATCGAGCGCGCATCGCAGCAGTTGCTTTCCATGCTTCGCGAACAAGCCAGCCTGCCGGAACAGTTTTCGCGCCAACAGTTCTTCGCCGCTTGCGAGCAACTCCGCAAGAAAGCCGGCGAAGTCGTTTCCCTCTGCCGCTACGAAGCGCCGCCCGACATTTTCTGGGACGATCAGAAGTATCGCGGCGAAGCCTATCCCGCTTATGGATGGTCCGTCCAGATTGCGCAGGTTGCCGTCGATACCGTCACGTATTCCGCAGAGGTCGAAGAGTTCTGGTCCGCGCAGGAAGCAGGCCGCGTCATTCATCCCATACTTGCCACCGGCCAGATCGAGGGTGGCATCGCGCAAGGCATCGGCTACGCGCTCTACGAAAAGGTCGTCCTGCAGAATGGCCGCATGGCCAACAACCAGATGACTAACTACATCATGCCCACTGCTGAAGACGTGCCCCCGATCCACGTCTTCTGGGAAGAACTTCCCTTCGGGCATGGCGGATTCGGCGCCAAGGGTATCGGCGAATTGCCCCACGACGGTCCCGCACCTGCGATCCTCAATGCCATTCGGGACGCCATCGGCGTCAGTTTTAATTCCATCCCGCTTCTGCCCGAAGATCTGTTCGCGAAATTGAGCATCGCACCAAAGGTCGAGGAGCCCGCATCCGTATGAGCGCGGCCACGCCAATCCAGCTGAACGTCAACGGCGCGAATCTCACCGTCACTGTCCAACCCATGAAGCGCCTGCTCGACGTGCTGCGCGAAGACCTGCACCTCACTGGCACCAAGGAGGGATGTGGCGAAGGCGAATGCGGCTCGTGTTCCGTTCGCATGAATGGCGATCTCGTCAACAGCTGCCTCGTCCCCGTGCTCCAGGCCGCAAGCACAAACATCGAAACTGTGGAAGGGCTCGCGCGCGACGGTATCCTACATCCCTTGCAGCAGGCCTTCCTTCAGTGCGGCGGAGCCCAGTGCGGCATCTGCACGCCAGGTATGCTGATGGCCGCCAAACATCTGCTCGCGTACAATCCGCATCCCACGATGGCCGAGATCCGCGAAGGACTCGCCGGCAATCTCTGTCGCTGCACCGGCTTCATGCGCATCTTCGAGTCCGTGCTTTCCGCAGCCAGAAGCACTACGCAGGAGACGCATGCGAGGTAACGCCGCTGAGCACGAACTTGTTGCACCCGGATCGCTGCCGGCCGTGCTCGATCTGCTCGCCGGCGCGCCCGGCCAGTGGACGCCTATCGCAGGCGGCACCGAGTTGATGGTCGCCTTCGCCGCAGGCCGCCTCACCGCAAGCAAACTTGTCAGCCTCTGGGGCGTCGAAGAACTTCGCTTCTTCGACACGAGTCCTGACAAACTCATCATCGGTGCCGGAACCACCTTCAGCGATCTCCGATCCAATCCGATCGTCGCGGCCGACTTTCCTCTCCTCGACAAAGCCGCAAGCTGGATTGGTTCCATCGCCAACCAAACTCGCGCAACGCTCGGCGGCAATCTCGTAAACGGTTCGCCCGCCGCCGACTCTTCACCTGCGCTCCTCGTCTACGACGCGGAAATCGAACTCATCTCTGTCCGAGGCAAGCGCTGCATACCCTATCGCGAATTCCACACTGGCTACAAGCAGAACGCTATGACCGCCGATGAGCTTCTTTACGCCGTCCATCTGCCGCGACGCTTCGCGAATCACCGCCAATATCTGCGCAAAGTGGGCACGCGGCGCGCCATGGCCATCTCCAAAGTCGCGCTCGGCGCAACCGCCCTGTTGAAAGACGGCGCAATCGAACGGATTCGCGTTGCGGCCGCGAGTCTCGCGCCCTTCCCTGCCCGTCTCGGCAAAACAGAAGCCGCCCTGCTCGGACATAGGCTCAACCCCAGCCTCATCGAGACCGCCCGCAATGCTCTGCTTGCTGAAGCGCAGCCCATCGACGACATCCGTTCCAACGCGCAATATCGCAAAAGTGTGGGCGCAAATCTCCTCGAAGAATTCCTGCGAGCCCTTCTTTCGGAGTCCGCCGCCAAATGAATCCCGTGCTCGAAGCCTGGAACGCCGCTGACACTTCCGAAGCCAACCAGGCAATGCTCGCCTGCTGCGGCGCGCAACGCTGGGCTGGTCAAATGGTCGCCCTCCGCCCCATCACCACCATCGCCACGCTGAGCGAAGCAGCCGACCGGGTTTGGGCAGCGATGGGTGAATCCGATTGGCTCGAAGCATTCGCCTGCCATCCCCGCATCGGCGAACGCAAAGCGCCGTCCGCGTCCGAGCAATCTTCATCCTGGTCACAACAGGAGCAGTCCGGAACCACCACCGCAACCCAAAGCGCTCTCCGCCAGCTCGCCGAAGACAACGCACTCTATGAACAGCGATTTCGCTTCACCTACATCGTTTGCGCCACCGGTAAGAGCGCCGAAGAGATGCTCGCCATTCTTCAACGACGTCTCGGCAACACGCGCGTGGCAGAATTGAGAGAAGCCGCCGAAGAGCAGCGGCAGATCATGCAGATTCGTCTCGGAAAGTGGTTGGTGTCATGAAGATCACGACGCACGTCCTCGATACCGTTCTTGGAAAACCCGCCGCGGGTGTTTTGGTGCAATTGGACAGGATGTTGGGCGGGGCAGGTTGGTCAAGCGAGGGTGTGCGCCAAGAAGATGCCCAATGGATCATGATATCGACCAGCAAAACCGACACTGATGGGCGCTGCGGTAACTTGAAAGCCAATGCTGCGCCCGGACGCTACAGGCTTACGTTCAATACCGGCGTTTATCTGAAGGCGCTCGGCCGAAGCACCATCTATCCAGAGATTGTCATTGCATTCGAATGCGACGGCGCTTCGCATTATCATCTTCCGCTCCTCCTGAGCGACAACAGTTACACCACTTACCGAGGAAGCTGATCGATGGTCCGACTGGGTGAGAATCGCTATGGAAAATCTCGCGTGCGCCTGTCGCGCATCACGCGATCGGCTGATCAACACGACTTCAACGAGTGGACCGTCTGCGTGCTCTTGCATGGCGACTTTGAATCGAGCTTCACTGAAGCCGACAACAGCAAGATTCTCCCCACCGACACGATGAAGAACACGGTCTACTCCATCGCACGTGGTTCTAGCGCCGCCACCATTGAAGAATTCGCAATGGAACTAGGCGATTACCTGCTCAACAATAATCACCAGGTTTCCAAGGCAAGCATCGAGATCGAAGAAAAAAACTGGAAACACCTGAAGGTCGACGGCGAGCCCGATGCGAGTACCTTCCAGCTGGGTGGTCCGGAGTTACAGACGGTGCGCGCCGAGCGTGAACGCGGCGGCAGCTGGGTCATTACATCCGGCGTGGACGGGTTGACGATTCTCAAGACCACCAACTCCGCCTTCACCGGCTATATTAAAGACCGCCTCACTACGCTCAAGCCCGCGACAGACCGCATCCTCGGCACGCGCGCCACCATTCGCTGGGAATACCTCTCTGCCACGCAAAACTTCGCTAAAGTCCGCGCCCGGATCCTTGCAGCCCTGCTCAGGGAATTCGCCGGGCACCACAGCATGAGCGTCCAGCACACGCTTTTCGATATGGGCAATGCCGCGCTAGCTGCAGCGCCGGAGATCGCGCGCATCCACCTCACGATGCCCAACCTCCATCATCTGCTTGCGGACCTCAGCCCCTTCGGGCAGGACAATCCCAACCACATCTTCGTCCCCATCGACGAGCCGCACGGCTACATCGAGGCCACGATCGAGCGCTGATTCTAATTCAGCTCCGCCAGGTCCTCCGGCCGGTCGATGTCGACCTCGCCGCCTTCGAGCGGAATCTCCACGATAGGTAGCGACGTTTTCGCCAGCAGACCGCGGGCTCCCCTGTCGCCGCGAAGCGCCAGCAGATCCGCAAACATGGCCCGCGGGAATATTGCCGGAGTTCCCCGAACGCCCCCATAAGTCGACGCAATCGGCATTGTCCCTTCGTGCGCATCGAATTCCTCGAGCATCTGCAGCAAATGCTTCGCCGTAATCCGCGGCTGATCGCACGTCATCAGCAGTACACCCGCAACTCCGGCTCCCTCGTCCACTGCCCTAACGCCCGCGCGAATCGACGAAGCCATGCCCTCTTCCCATTCTGCATTTGCAACTACCGTCGTAGCGCCAAGTTCAACTGCCTTCTCTATCCGTTCGCGATACGCGCCCAGTACCACCAACACCGGCCCGGCACCAGCCTCCAATGCACATCGAACAGCCCGCTGCAACAGCGGCTCTCCGTCAACCGGCAACAGTTGCTTCGGCTGCCCGAGCCGGCTGCTCGCACCCGCGGCGACAATGATGGCGACCACCGGTATCCGCATCAGTCTACCCGTCTTCCTTGACTCCAATCGAACGCGCAGGGTTTGCGGCAGGCCGAAAGAAGGCCGCGGTCGGCGGCAGCTGAAACACTATGCCTGTGTATCGGTGTCCGGCTGCAGAAGCAAGAGCATCACGAACCCCACAATCACGAACATGCGGAACGCTTCTTCCTGGCCGTTCCAGGTGCGCGACTGCCACATCAGGAACCACTCCCCGCCCACATCCAGAAAAGCCACAAGCCACATCAGCAGCGACATCGTTAACGCAACGACCGCCGCGCGTTTCCCAGCGTTGAAAGCAATCGCCGATCCTCGGAACGCTCGTACGAGACAAATGAGCCCCCACCACGCAAGCATCCCCGTCGCGATTTCCCAGACGATGATCATCCAGTAGAAAACAAGATGCATCACGGGCCACGGCATTGCCCGCCACATCGCGTGGTTTCCCGGGAAGGTCGAATCCATCGATAGTACATGCCGGATGAACTCGTAGTTTGAATTGAAATCAGTGAGGTTGTTGAACACCACCAGCGTGTAGTAGAACGCGATCCCTGCCAGCAGCAGCAACTTCGCCGAGCGTGTCATCATCGGTGGAACCTCTGCATTGCTAAGGTTGCGAATTTCCGAACACTGCCAATTGCGCGCCGCCGTGAAAGTGTGCCTGCAGCCCGCACAATCCTAGCCTTGACACATCAACTCCTGTCCATCAAAAAACAGGCCCGGAACCCTCAGCCGACGCCAATCCGGCCACGCGTTGCGGAGCGAGCTGGCTCTTTCGGCAGGAAAAAGCCCCTCGGTTGCTCTAGAAGAGTCTACGTGTATTCCGAAATTGCTCTAAATCCCGCTCCGTGGTGTAGAACTCTGAGTAGCCCAGTGCGCGATTTCGAGAAAACCCGTACGGAATTCCAGGAGATACTCGCCAAGCCCATTCGCGAACTCGGGCTCAAACTCGAGGGTTCGCCGCTCGAACGATTTGTGCAGCAGCTCTATCGCGAACTGGAAGCCAAGGGCATCCACAAGTTCCGTCCGCAGTGCTACCTCACCGATGAATGGGGATGTCCTTCCGGCGAACCCGTCATCGGCATTCCGTTCTACCTCGCCAACCCCGACCTGGCAATGCTTGAGCGCGATATGAACGACCTGGAAGACGCTCGCGAAATCATGATGTACATGCGTCATGAGGCCGGACACGCATTCAATTACGCCTACCAACTCTACAAGTCGGCGGAGTGGCGCAATCTTTTCGGTCCCTTTCGCCGCGCCTATCGCGACAACTACCGTCCCATCCCTTTCTCGCGGAAGTTTGTCCGCCACATGGCTGGGTGGTACGCGCAAAAGCATCCGGACGAAGATTTTGCAGAAACATTTGCCGTCTGGCTCACGCCCCGCTCGCAATGGCGAAAGCGCTACAACGGCTGGGACGCGGTTGCCAAGTTGCAATTCGTCGATCGCATCGCGCACAAAGTCGGTGCCGTCGAGCCCATCCGGCGTCGCGGCCACACCGATATCACTGTCGATGAGATGGAGTCGACCGTCGGCGAGTTCTATCGTCTCAGCCTGCCGGAGGAGATCCCGGTACAGGAACTTGCCCTGGATGCCGACCTCCAGGACATCTTCAATATCTCCCTCAAGCGACGGAATGGCGTGCGACCCGCCGTCGAGATGCTGAATCAGCACCGCAAGCCCATTATCGACAAGGTCGCCTATTGGAGCGGCGTACAACGGCCGATCGTCAAGCGACTCGTTGAATCTATCTGCAGCCGTGTTGAGGAACTGGGCCTGCGCGTCGACGTCCGGCGCGAGTCCGAGCACCTCACGGAATTCACGGTTTACACAACTGCACTCGCAATGAACTACCTGGCACGTGGGAAGTTCATTCACCCCTGAGGTGGGCCGGCAGTTGCCGGCCTACCGCCTGGAGGACGCATGGCGAATTTGAAAGTCACGGTACTGTACGATCTGTGGGAAGAACAGCCCGCTGAAGTCGAGGAAGAAGTTCCTGCGCGCAAGCGCAAGGGACAGAAGAAACGCAAGAAGAAGCCGGTGAAGCACGACCGCGAAGAGATCTTCGAAGCTCTCGAGAAGCTCGGTCATGAGCCGTCGTACTACGTTCTCGACGGTCGCCCCCAATCGCTGCTCGGGCTCGCCAAATGCGGCGCTGATCTCATCTTCAATCTCACGGAATCCTATGCCGGCGATGACACCCGGGAGATGCACGTCACGGCATTCCTCGATCTGCTCGATATCCCATACACCGGCGCCGGGCCGCACGCGCACATCCTTGCACAGGACAAATCCATCGCCAAGAAAATGTTCGCCTTTCACGGCATCCAGTCGCCATACTTCGCGACTGCCTATCGCGGCAACATCGACCATGCCCACGACATCTCGTTCCCGCTCATCGTGAAGCCCACCTCTGAAGATGGCTCCATCGGCATCGATGCCGCCGCCGTCGTCACCAGCGTGAAGGAGTTGATGGAGCGCGTGAACTATATTCAGACCGAGTTCGATTCTCCCGCATTGATCGAGGAGTACATCGAAGGACGCGAAATCTACGCCTCCATCCTCGGTAGTTACGAGAGCGCGCGTGCGCTTCCGCTGGTGGAACTTGACCTTTCCAAGCTTCCCAAAGGCATGCCCAAAATCGCCAGCCAGGACGTGAAATTCGAGAAAGACACCGAAGCCTACAAGCTCACGAAATCGATCATCGCCGAGGATCTCGCTGAAGAAACCGTAACCAAACTCACCGAGACCGCGATCAAGGCCTATCGCGCCGTCAAGCTGCGCGACTATGGTCGCATCGACATGCGCGTATCCAGCAAGGGGGAAGTTTATGTCATTGAAGCGAATCCAAACCCCTGGCTCTCCAGTGGACAGGAGTTCGCCATGGCCGCGAGAAAATCCGGCCTATCCTACACGCAGATGATCGGAGAGATCGTCGACCTCGCCATGGCTCGGAATGCATGAGAACACTTCCTCCGCATCTGGTAGTCCGCTGATTCGCGAGGCTAAAGTGTGAATGCGAGGATTAAGAATGCCTAGTCACATTCCTGACGTCATCACTCTAAGCGCTGAGTCTTCAACTAACCTTGGTTACGATAATCATCCCGTCGCTCATACCAATGATCATGTTGTCAGGATTGCCACGATGACAGAGCCGTATCACTGGCATTTTCATCCCAACTCCGACGAAACATTCCTGTTCCTTGAGGGGCGTCTCGCGATCGAATTTGAAGACGGAGCGGTTGAGCTTCATCCTGGCCAATTGCTGACTATCCCTCGGGGAGTGCGCCATCGAACACGGCCGGTTGACGCGCGATCAGTGAACCTCACGTTTGAGATGGCCGCGTCTGAAACCGTGGCAGTCTGACGGACTTGGAATGCGCTTCAACTCACAGGCCTAGAATGCTGGAATGGACTCCTCTTCCAGGACGATTCGCAGCACACGCGAAGCGCTTGCCTCGGGAAGCGTGACGCCTGCAAATCTTGCCAGGGAAGCGATGCAACGCGCCAATCGAAACGCCGGCAAGAATACCTACCTGTGGCGCGATCCCGATTGGACACTGGAAGAGGCTGCGCGCGCCGCCGCGATTCCACGATCAGCCGGCGGCCAATTCGGCGATGGGCGCAGCAACCTCTGGGGCGTACCCGTCTCCGTTAAAGATTGCTTCGACCTTGCCGGCGCTCCCACCAGTTGCGGAGTCCACTTCTATCGCGATTTCAATGGCATCGCCCTGCACGATTCCTGGCTCGTTGAGCAGCTCCGCAAAGCTGGTGCCGTGATCACCGGCAAGACTCACCTACATCCCCTTGCCTACGGCATCACCGGCGAGAATCCCGAATTCGGCGACTGCGAGCAGCCCGGCAATCCCGGTGCGCTCACCGGCGGATCCTCCAGCGGCGCGGCGGCCAGCGTGCTCGAGGGCTCCGCGCTTGCAGCCATCGGCACTGACACTGGCGGCTCCGTGCGCGGTCCTGCGGCACTTTGCGGTCTTGCCGGCTACCGCGCCTCGCTCGGCCGCGGCGACTGGCGAGGAGGCGCGCATCTTGCACAGTCGTTCGATACGATGGGCTGGCTCTTTCGCCATCTCGAAGACGCTTCCCTGCTCGCCGATATCTTTGTCCCCGGCAAATCCAGCATCCCGCAGAAATTCACAACTTTCGCCGTCGTGCATGACGCGTTCCTGCATGACACAGAGCCTGCGATCATCGACGGCCTTCGCAGAGTCGAGCGCGATCTCCGCGCGCTCGGACTCAAAGGCACTACCATCAATGTCGGCTGGTGGGCCGATTCCTACGAAATCTACGCCTCCATCCAGGCATCGGAAGCGGCGCGCCTCCACGCTGGTCACTTTGACCGGATGCCGCCAGCCATTCGCGAACGCCTCGAGTGGGGCGCACGCATCACCGACGCCGAGATCGTCGTCCTGCGCAAACGCCACGCCGAATTCCGCGCCCGCATCGACGAATTGCTCCACGAACACGAACTGCTCCTGATGCCCGCCTCACCCGTAGCCCGCATCAGCATCGGCGCCGACAATGGCGAGGTGCGAAGCCGCATTCTCCGCTACACCACACCATTTAGTCTCGCCGGCGTGCCTGTCGTCACCATTCCCTGCTCCATCGGCGGAATGCAGCTGGCCGCTGCCCGCGAAAGCGACGAAGGCCTTCTCGCCCTTGCTGCCCAAATTGGTGCCTGCAGATCTCAGTCCTGAATTTGAGTGGTATGCAATCTGTAGATGCACCATCCGCAGTGCATTTCACTCTATATGGTGCAATACGCACCCTATCCAGATATTGATTCGATTAAAGTTATTTGAACAAAGCGAACAAAAGAAGAATAAGAAGGGGGAGGGGGTGGGGGGTACCCCTTTCGGGCGGTGTGTCTGACGCACGCCTGGCGATCTTGACTTCGAGCAGTCAAAACTGAACGGAGATCATTCGAGTTCCTGCACTTCTACTGTTATTGTGCGCCGGGCGATGGAAATTACCTGCAAACCCGTCAGAGTTTTTCTGCTCTTCAGAATCTGTGAGTTACCTCGCATCGTGGGCGATCGGCTATTGACAGATTCGCGGAGATTGCAACTCGAGCGATCCTTTTCGGCGATTCAGATCTGCGAGGCGGCAAGTGGGCTGAGCACCAGGTTGGTGATGTTGCTGACAATCGCTTCAAAGGCAAATCGCGGATCGGCGGATAGCTTCTTCCACGCAGGATCGTTGCGGAAGACATTCCACTTCGCGTCCAGGTCGGCAGAATCGGCAAAACCGAGCATGTACGTGAGGCTGGGCATGCGCTGCCCGATCAGCGTGTCGCCAAAAAAGACCGGTTGAAACCCCGCAGCCTTGAATATCTCGAACTCGCCCGAGTGAAACATCTGCACTTTCAGAATGTGATCCCGATAGCTGGGGCTCTCGTAGGTACGGAGCTGAAAGATGCGCTTGCCCTTCGCAGGCGGCGTGATACGCGGCCAGCCCTCGAAGGCGACGAGCAGCGACGAATCCATCCGCAGAAATGCGGGCGATGCGGCAGAGGCGCTCCAGAAGGGCTCGGCGGTTTTCACGTAGTCGGCATCCTGCGCGAGTTCGAACTCGAGAGTTCCAGCCATCGCGGGATCATGAACGGGAATGAGGACGTAAAAGCTGGGTGTCTCCGGACCGATGTCCAGCCGGAAAGCGCCGACGGGACCTCCCCGCTTGGCCATCGCGGGAATCAGCGCTTCGCTGATGTACTTCTCGGTCATCGCCACTTGCGGGCCCGTTTGCAATGTGTAGCGACGGAGTTGGTAGAACTCGCGAAGGCGCCCTGGACTGGCTTGCGCCTTGGCATTCTGCACAAGCGCGGCTGCGGAAGTGACAAGCGAAGCGGCGACAAACTTACGGCGATCCATGGGTTCCTCCAGCAGTGTTGCAGGCGAGCTACTCTTCGCCGATGTCTTCATTCCAGATTTCCGGGTGTTCCGCGATGTAGCCCTCGAGCAGTTCGCGGCATTCGCGATTATCGAGGTCGATCACTTCAACACCGTTGTCGCGCAGCCAGTCGAGACCACCGGCAAAGGTGCGGCTCTCGCCCACAACCACCGTGCCGATCCGGAACTGCCGCACGAGCCCGCTGCAGTACCAGCAGGGCGCGAGCGTCGTCACCATCACCAGGTTGCGGTAGCTGCGCTGCCGGCCCGCACGTCGGAACGCATCGGTCTCCCCATGCATGCTGGGGTCTCCCTGCTGCACCCGCCGGTTGTGCCCCCGGCTCACCAACTCGCCCGACCGGGTAAAGAGCGCTGCGCCAATCGGGATGCCGCCTTCCAGGCGTCCATAGTGCGCTTCTTTCAAAGCCACCGCCAGCATTCGTTCGTAGCTTTCACTATCAATCGCCATATTTGACGTTGATCATACGGGATCAAACTGCCAAAAGGCAGTGACCCCTTCTTCGGCCCCAAGCCGAAAGCGTTCGATGTCGGGACGCAATCAAAAGAAAGTCGCTCGTTTTTTTGAAACCTCGAGGTGAGAATCACCGTCCAAATTCTTTAAGAATTGTTAAGTCCAAAATCAAGGTGTTCCAGCTCGGCCCTTGATATCTGGTTTAGAAACTTGCGATTGGAAAACGGGATCGAATTCTTCAACGGAGTAACTGCCGACACACGGCCAGGAACGATAGGAAAGCCTCCGCCGCTCTATTGACTTTGAGCGCGCACCAAGTTGTAGGTTGAAATTGTGAGAGACGCTGGCTATACCATCCGAAGCATGGCAGAGAGGTGCGGAATGACCGCGCACACTCTGCGCTACTATGAGCGCGTCGGCCTGATCCAACCGGTCGGGCGCGCGCGCAACGGTCACCGCCGCTATTCTGAAGCCGACGAGGCGTGGCTTAACTTCCTCCACTGCATGCGGGCCACCAATATGTCCATTCGCGAGATGCAGCGCTATGCTGAGCTCCGCGAGAAGGGCGACGCCACTTCACTCGAACGGCGCAAACTGCTTGAGGATCACCAGTCCGCAATCGCCGCGAAGATCGGCGCGCTGCAGCAGGCGCACGCTCTGCTGACCCACAAGATCACCAACTACAAGAAGATCGAAGAACGAACCCGCATCGGCGGCCCTCAGCCTGCCGGGCAGGAACTCGAAAACGAGCTGGCGACGGCAAGCTGATTTGGCCGTCGTCCCGCCGCCGGCCAAATCCGGGTAAACGCCTCTAGCGGAGCTCTGCATCGAATCTGTTGATCGGACGTGGATCCCAGCTTGATCGGGTGGCAAATCCGCCCGATTTGCGTGAGCTCAAAAGTCCATTTCCCACTCGTAAGGGGATTTGGATACGATAGCGGCACGGCGTCCCCGGTTGGGGCTGTTCCCTCTGCTCTCATACGCCGGACACGCTGACGTCAATTCGAACACCGTCCTGTCCCAAGGAGGTCGACCTGTGGCAGACACTCTCGATCCGCACCTGAAGCACTTGCTCCCACGCTCTCCCCAGAAGACGAAAGAAGGCCTCGCGCCCGACCAGCAGTCTGTTGATCTCGAAGCTCTTACGGAGAATTCGAGCAAACGCGGGTTTAGCCGGCGCTCCTTTCTTTCCGGCCTGGGAGCTGCCGGCGTTCTCGCCGGTGCCGCTCCTCTGGCCGCTGCCGCTCCAGCCATGGAGCCTTCAAACCAGGATCAACCTGAAACCGCCGGCACGGGCAACGTCACGTTGCGGATCAACGGCAAAGACTACCCGCTGCGCAATCTCGACCCGCGCGCCACTCTGCTCGACACTCTCCGCGAGCGCATCCACCTTACCGGCACCAAGAAGGGTTGCGATCACGGGCAGTGCGGCGCCTGCACGGTTCATGTCAACGGCCGCCGCGTCAACAGCTGCCTTTCCTTCGCCCTGATGCATGAAGGCGATGAGATCACCACCATCGAAGGCCTCGGCCAGCCTGGCAATCTGCATCCCATGCAGGCGGCCTTCGTGGAACATGACGGATACCAGTGCGGCTACTGCACCAGCGGCCAGATCATGAGCGCTGTCGCGTTGCTCAAGGAACCCATCGGCCAGTCGGACGACGAAGTCAAGCAAGCCATGTCGGGGAATATCTGCCGCTGCGGCGCTTACACCAATATCCTGACTGCGGTGAAGCAAGTGCGCTCGCGCGCCTAGACACCCTTCGCCTGAAGGAGAAGAGACATCATGGAAACCTTTAGCTACGTCAAAGCTCCAAGCATCGACAAGGCTCTCGCAAGCGCCAGCCAGGGAAAGTTCATCGCCGGCGGCACGACACTGGTCGACTTGATGAAGCTCAGCGTCGAGACTCCGAAGACGCTCGTCGACATTAATCTCTTACCTTTGGACAAGATTGAGACTTTGCCAACCGGTGGCCTGCGCATCGGCGCCATGGTGCGCAACTCCGATCTCGCGTGGAACGCGGATGTGCAGAAGTCCTACGCCGTGCTGTCCGAGGCGCTCCTTTCCGGCGCATCGCCACAGTTGCGCAACATGGCAACAACAGGCGGCAACCTGCTGCAACGTACGCGCTGCGCATACTTTCGCGAGCCGGGCGCCGGCACTCCCGGGGGCTATGGATGCAACAAACGCACGCCCGGCACAGGATGCGCAGCGCTGGAAGGGTTCAATCGCACGCATGCCGTTCTCGGCACCAGTGAACACTGCATCGCGACTCATCCCTCCGACATGTGCGTGGCCATGGCGGCCTTGGAAGCGATCATTCATGTCGAAGGTCCGAAGGGCAAGCGAACCATTGCCTTCGCAGACTTCCACAAGCTTCCCGGCGATACACCGCATATCGAAAACGCGCTCGAACCTGGCGAACTCATCACCTATGTCGATCTGCCCAAGCCGGTCGAAGGCGCCAAGTCGACTTACCTGAAACTGCGTGACCGCGCCAGCTATGAATTCGCGCTCGCGTCGGCCGCCGTCGTCGCCCGTGTCGAAGGTGGCCACATTCGCTATATTCGCGTGGCCATGGGTGGAGTGGGCACCAAGCCGTGGCGCTCGCATGAAGCGGAATCAGCCCTGATGGGCAAGCCGGCGAACGCCGCGACCTTCAAGGCTGCGGCAGAAGCCGCGCTGGCCAAGGCAAAGCCGCAGAAGGACAATGCATTCAAGGTGGAATTGGCCAGGCGTTGCCTGGTGCGCTCGCTTAAAACCGCAACCGCGTAGTTGCATTTGACGGAGACTTTATGGCGACGGACACACTTCCTCACGCAAGTATCATTGGCGCGGTCGTGCCTCGCATTGACGGCCCTTTAAAGACAACCGGAACCGCGCGCTACGCCTGTGATCACAACATTCCGGGTCTCGTACACGCGGTGCTGGTACAAGCCACCATCGGCAAGGGAACGATTCGCAGCCTCGATACATCCGCGGCGGAAAAGATGCCGGGGGTGCTTCTCGTCCTGCACCACGGCAATCTGGAGGGCGTCTACCGCACCATCTCGCATGACGAGGATGCGAGCATGGCAGAGTCGCGTCCCCTGTTTGCCGACGACACCGTCAGCTACTGGGGCCAGTACATTGCTGCGGTGATTGCTGAGACGCTGGAGCAGGCTACCGCTGCGTCGCAGGCTATCCGCGTGCAATACGACGTGGAACAACCGAACGTGCAAACCGATCTTGGTGCCAGCTTTACCGGCGAGCCGAAGAGCAGCTGGAAACGCGGCGATCCCGATAAGGCGCTTTCCACCGCACCGGTCACCATCGACGAAACATATTCCACGCCGATTGAAGTCCACAACCCGATGGAGATGCACGGCACGGTTGCGGTGTGGGAGGGAGACAACCTGACGCTCTATGAGAGCACGCAGGCCGTGGTCAGTTCGCGCGTTGTGATGTCAGAGTCGCTCGGCGTTCCTCGTGAGAACCTCCGCGTGATTTCGCGCTTCGTCGGCTCCGGCTTCGGCGGCAAACTCTCCGCATGGCCGCAAGCAGCTCTGGCCGGAGCCGCTGCACGCCAGTTGAAGTTGCCTGTCAAAGTCAGCGTCGATCGCCGCATGATGTTCTCCAACGTCGGACATCGCCCGCGGACGCAACAGCACATCCGCCTAGGCGCGACGCAGGATGGAAAGCTGACAGCGATCCGGCACGATTTTCTGTCGGAGACATCGCAGCTCGACGAATTCATGGAGCGCTGCGGCGAGCAGACACCTTTTCTCTATAGCTGTCCGAACCTGGTGGTTACGGCAGCAATGGTGCAGAGGAATGTGGGCGCGCCGGCTCCCATGCGCGGGCCGGGCGCAGTACCGGGACTTTTCGCGCTTGAATCCGCCATGGATGAGCTTGCCATTAAGCTCAAGATGGATCCGCTGGAACTCCGCTTGAAGAACGATGCCGAGCGCGATGAAGGAAGGAATCTGCCCTTCTCGTCGCGACACCTGAAGGAGTGCTACACCACCGGCGCCGAGAAAATCGGGTGGAAACATCGCACGCCCGAAATCGGTTCCATGCGGCGCGACGGAAAGGTGATTGGCTGGGGCCTGGCAGGAGCATCATGGTCCGCGGCGCGCATTCCCTGCACAGCCTCAGTGGAATTGTGCCCCAACGGACGCGTGTGTGTTCGCTGCGCCACGCAGGATATCGGCACCGGGACGTACACCGTTTTCGCCCAGGTGATTCACGCGAAGACGGGAGTGCCGCTCGATCGTATCGACGTCTTTCTCGGCGACAGCTCGCTGCCGGATGGGCCGACGTCCGGCGGGTCGATGGCGACCAGCGCCGTGCTGCCGGCGGCCACCAGCGCGGTTTCTGAGGCGATAACGCGCCTTCTTCACATCGCCGCAACCATACCCCAATCGCCGTTCCATGGCATGGACCCATCCGCCCTCTCTATGACAAACGGCCTCGTGCATGCGAAGCAGCAACCTCAGGTTGTTGGCATCGCAATGCATTCGGGTGCGAACCTCACTGCAAACGGAATTCCGTTTGAACAAGTGCTCAATCTCGCCAATCTTGCGGGGCTGAGCGCAACGGGCCGCACCGCTCCGTCATTTGACGATCCCAAGGCAAAGCAATACTCGCTGCACTCCTACGGCGCGCATTTTGCCGAAGTTGAGTGGGAGCCGGAGATCGCTCGCCTGCGCGTGAGCAAGACATTTTCAATTTTCGATTGCGGCCGGATCATCAACAAAGGAGCGGGCACAAACCAGATGCTGGGCGCAACCGTGATGGGCGTGGGCATGGCGCTATTCGAAGACACCATCTTCGATCACCGTTCAGGACAGCCCATCAACAACAATTTCGCCGACTACCTCGTACCGACCTGCGCAGATTTGCCGGTGCAGGATGTCACCTTCCTCGATTATCCCGACTACATCGTGAATGAGTACGGCGCGCGCGGTATCGGCGAGATCGGCATGGCCGGCGTTGCCCCCGCAATTACGGCCGCAGTCTACCACGCGACAGGGGTACGTGTTCGCGAATTGCCGATTCGCATTGAGGATCTTTTGAAATCAAATATTCGCGAAGCATGACGTTCGAGCAGAAGCACGACTAGAATCTGTGAGCACGAAGGGAAGCAAACCATGAGCACGACCTCCGCTTCGATTATTGGAAGACCGACACCACGCGTTGATGGGCCGCTGAAGACCACGGGCACCGCGCAATATGCCGCCGACTTTCACTTCGAAGGCATGGCGCACGCTGTACCGGTGGTGGCTACCATCGCGAGCGGCCGCATCCGCGCTCTCGATACGTCCGCGGCTGAAAAAATGCCGGGCGTGCTCCTCGTGCTCCATCACGGCAACATCGGGCCGTTGTACCGGACCGCCCCTGGCGACGACAACGCAACCAACAGCGAAGTACGCTCCGCCTTTGAAGATGATGTGGTCCGTCACTGGGGCCAATACATCGCTGTGGTTGTCGCGGAAACTCTCGAGCAGGCGAGAGCAGCGGCTGCGGCCGTTCACGCCGAATACGATGCGGAACCGACGCAGTTGCGGACAAGCCTGGATGATTACAAGGGCGAGCGCAAGAAAGGGAGCACGCGCGGCGACTTCGATAGCGCATTCAAGGATGCGCCCGTAAAGGTCGACCAGACCTACGTCACGCCGATCGAGACGCACAATCCAATCGAATTGCACGCATCGGTCGCTGTTTGGCAGGGCGACCACCTCACCATGTATGAGACATCGCAGGGCGTCGTGAATCATCGTGTAGTGATGGCCCAGACGCTCGGCATCCCGGTGGAGAATGTGCGCGTGGTGACGCGCTTCCTCGGATCCGGATTCGGCGGCAAACTTTTTCCCTGGCCACACTGCGCGATGACGGCCGTCGCCGCGCGCCGGCTCGGCCGTCCAATCAAACTAAGCGTCACGCGAAGCATGATGTTTTCAAGCGTCGGCTACCGGCCACGCACCGAACAACGTATTCGTCTCGGCGCTTCGAAAGACGGCAAACTGCTTGCTCTCAAACAGGACTACCTCAACGTCACGTCCATACTCGACGATTATGACGAGGGCTGCGGCGAGGCCACGCCGTATCTCTACAGTGTGGCGAACCTCGGAGTGACAAGCGGCCTGGTGCATCGCAACCTTGGCGCACCGATGTATATGAGAGGACCGGGAGCTGTTCCGGGCTTGTACGCGCTCGAGTCGGCGATGAACGAGCTGGCAGATGAATTGAAGATGGACCCGCTAAGGCTTCGAATTCTGAACGACGCCCAAACTGACGAAGATAAGAAGATGCCCTTCTCATCGCGACATTTTCGCGAATGCTTTGAAGTGGGCGCAAAGAAATTCGGCTGGGAGCGCCGCACGCCGGAAATCGGCTCGATGCGGCGCGACGGAAAGATCCTGGGATGGGGACTCGGCGGCGCGAGTTGGGTAGCGCTGTCGCTGCCGTGCACGGCACACGTGGAATTGCACGCGAATGGACGCGTCTCCGTTCGGTCCGGCACGCAGGATATCGGCACCGGCACCTACACGATATTCGCGCAGGTCGTGCACGAAAAGACCGGCATTCCACTCGATCGCATCGATGTGGTGATCGGCGACAGCGCTTTGCCGGAAGGGCCCATGTCTGGCGGCTCGATGGTAACGGGATCCGTGCTGAATGCGATTGCCGCAGCTTCGACCGAGGCAATGAAAAAGATGACGGCACTTGCCACCAGCACGGAAGGCTCGCCACTCAAGGGCGCAATGCTGGAGGATCTGGTCTTTGCAGATGGCCGCATTCGCAAGAAGGATCGGGCGGCCGGCGACCCCGAATTCGCCGACATCCTGCGTCTTGCCCGCCTCAATGGTTTGAGTGCGGAAGGCAAGACGGTACCAACCTGGGAGAATCCGAAGGCCAAGGGAGTCTCGTTGCATTCCTATGGCGCGCAATTTGTCGAAGTGGAGTGGGAGCCCGAGATTGCACGCTTGCGCGCGAGCCGCGTCGTCACCGTGATTGACGCCGGACGGATCATCAATCCAAGCGCCGCCGCAAACCAGATCGAGGGCGCAGTGGTGATGGGCGTGGGAATGGGGCTCCTGGAGGAGACGCATCACGATCAGCGCACCGGTCAACCGATCAATGGCAACATGGCAGACTATCTGATGGCGACTTGCGCCGACACACCGCAGATTGATGTGACGTTCCTCGATTATCCCGATCCTGCAATGGGCGAATATGGCGCGCGCGGCGTAGGCGAGATCGGACTTGCCGGAGTAGCGGCCGCAATTACGGCAGCGGTGTATCATGCCACTGGGGTGCGGGTGCGCGAACTTCCAGTGCGCATCGAGAATCTGCTTGAATCGAAATTGCTGGAAGCGTGAGCGAGATTAGGAGTTCATGACCGACCTCGAAAACATTCTGCCGATCTGGCACGCGTTGGAATCCGCCGGGTCAGACTACGTCCTCGCCACAGTTGTGGATGTGGACGGACCGAGTTACCGCAAGCCAGGTGCGCGCATGTTGATTGCACCGGACGGCCGGCGCGCAGGTACGGTGAGCGGCGGATGCCTGGAGGCCGAGATTGCGAAACGTGCTTGGTGGCTGACCGAACTGGGGCCGGTGGTGGAGCGCTATTCGACGGCGGAAGATGATGGCGATATGCCATACGGGTCCGGCTGCGGGGGCGTTGTTTATGTCCTGCTGGAGCGCCGGGTGACCGCTGCCCCGCTGCTAATGGCGCTTGAGGCAGCCTTCCATGCGCGCGTGCCGCTGGCAATCGCAACGGTTCTCGATGGCGCCGGGATCGCAAATCGAGCGTTCGCCCGACCGACCACACAAATCGGCCACAACGAACCAATCAACGCAGAAACGAGAGAGGCGATCCTCGGTAATCTTGCTCTCCTCGCACTCGAACGCATGCAGTCGATCGACCAGCGCATGGCGATTGACGGAAGCGAGACACGGATTTGGGTCGACTATCGCGCCGCGCGGCCGGGCTTGTGGATCTTTGGCGCGGGCGACGATGGGAAGCCGCTGCTGCGTCTCGCGCGCCAACTCGGTTGGTTTGCAGTCGTCGCGGATGGACGCAGCCACCTCGCCACCAACGAGCGATTTCCCGGCGCGGACAACGTACTCGCAATGAATGCTGCGTTGCCCGAACCCGGATCTTCGTTCCTTGCCGACTTGAAGGTAACAGACGCAGTTGTCCTGTTGACCCACAGCTTCGAACAAGATTCCCACATCCTCGCGGCACTATTTTCGGGCGATTTCGTTCCCGCCTATCTTGGCGTACTTGGTCCGCAGCGCAGAACCCTCGAAGTTCTCGCCGAGTCTGCTCGTCTGCTTGGGTTTTCAAATCCAGCTGAACACGTGGAGCAATGGCTCGCACTGATGCACGCACCGACCGGCCTCGATCTCGGCGCCGAAACACCGGCCGCCATCGCACTCTCAATCATTGCGGAGATTCAGCAGACGCTGAACAACGGCTCTGCCTTGCCATTGCGGCAGGTGCGCGCAGTGCATCCGGTGCTGAGCCGTACCTGAACGAACTCAGGCGGCCTCTTCCTTCAGGTGAGCTTCCAGAACATCGAGAAATTTGGCCAACCATGCTGGATGCGCCGTCCACGCCGGCCCCGTAACCAGTTTGCCGTCCACCGTGGCGTCGGCAAAATCGAGCGAAACAAACATCCCACCGGCCAGGGTCACTTCCGGCGCGCATGCCGGATAGCAATTGACTTTGCGGCCCTTCAGCACACCCGCAGCCGCGAGCACTTGCGGGCCATGGCAGAGCGCGGCGATCGGCTTGCCTTCCTTGTCGAAGTGCCGCACCAGTTCGAGCACCTTGGGATTGAGCCGCAAGTACTCTGGTGCACGCCCACCGGGAACCACCAGCGCGTCATAGGATGCAGGATTTACTTCATCGAAAGTGGCATTCAATGTGAAGTTGTGACCGCGTTTCTCCGTATAGGTCTGATCACCCTCGAAATCGTGGATCGCCGTGCGCACTTGTTCGCCCTTCTTCTTGCCCGGACACACCGCATCCACCTTGTGGCCCACCATCTGCAGGGCCTGAAATGGGACCATGATTTCGTAGTCCTCAACGAAATCGCCGGCTAGCACTAGAATTTTTGCTGATTTCATTTGTAAGTCTCCGGTTAAAGTCTCCGTGGTGATCTTCGGCAGCGCATCCTCCGAGGTTCGACCTCAAGCGCATCCGAAAGAAGTCAGACACATGTTATCTGATGGGTGGGCCGCGGTGAAGATTCAAGCCTAAGCGGCAGGTCAAAGCGCGCGCGAACTCCGGCTGCTCAACGTTATAACCTAGAGTCTGCCATGCTTGCTGCCCCACTTTCACTTGACGCTTTGAATGCCCGAGTCGTAGCCTGCGAACGCTGTTCGCGCCTTCGAACACATTGTGCTGAAGTGGCGCGTGTGCGGCGGCGCGCTTATGCGGATTGGGAGTACTGGGGGCGTCCGGTCCCTTCATTCGGCGATCCCAAGGCGCGGGTGCTTGCCCTCGGACTTGCACCCGGCGCGCACGGCTCCAACCGCACTGGCCGGCCCTTCACGGGAGATGGATCGGGAGATTTCCTCTATCCGATCCTCCACGAAGCCGGCTTTGCCTCCCTCCCGCAGGCAAGTTCGCGCGACGATGGTATGAAGCTCACGAACCTTTGGATCACGTCGGTTGTCCGCTGCGCTCCGCCAGGCAACAAACCAACGCCGGACGAATTGCGCAGTTGTTCCTCATGGATGGATGACGAGATGGCGCTGCTCAAGAATCTGCGTATCGTAGTCTGCCTGGGCCGAATCGCATTCGATGGGCTCCTTGCTTACGAACAGCGCAACGGCGCAAAACTTGTTCGCGGTGATTACACATTCTCACATGGAGCCGAGTACACGCTGCCCAGCGGATTGACCGTCATCGCCAGCTATCACCCTTCCCTACAGAACACGAACACCGGTAAGCTGACCCGGCCGATGTTCCTGGATGTATTCATGCGCGCCAGGCAGTTGGCCGGGTTGAAATCGTGAACGATGGTCGTGTCCCGCTCAGAGGAACGATTCTATCGACGGATCCATCTCCGTCGGATAGATTTGTGTGTGCCGGGCCGCACGAGGAGACATACGATGCAAAAAGCAGTGAGCAGGTTCTTGCTTTCCGCACTTATGCTGGGTGGAATGGGGGTTTACGCACAAACGATGAAATCCGATCACTGGTCCACGCCAGAATTACTGGAACGGGCGAAGCACCTCAAGGAACTCGCTGCGAAGGGCGACGGCTCCGCCAGCGAGACGCTCGAGAAATATCCGCACCACTACACGATGCTGGCCTATCGCCAACACAGCGGGGGCGGCGAGCTGCATCAGAATTTCGCGGACGTCTTCTTCATCCTTGACGGCCATGCGACGGTCGTGACGGGTGGCAGTCTTGTTGATGAGAAGACAACAGGCCCCGGCGAAATCCGCGGCAAGTCCGTCGAAGGCGGCACACGGCAGGAACTGAAGGCCGGCGACGTCGTGCACATCCCCGCCGGCATGCCCCATCAGACGCTGGTGGCCGACGGTGAATCGGTTACTTATTTTGTTGTGAAAGTGGAAGAGACCCGCTAAGCACGCCAAGGCATCGATGGAGCAACTTGAGGGTTGAGAGCGTGGGGCACTACCGGGCCAAGAGTACCGGCTGCCTCCGCTGGCAGTCCGCTTCGCGCCCCGGGCGCTGCTGGTCACTGAATGTCTTCAGGTTGTCCCAATTGCCTCGCGCACCTGCAAGATCGCCTCTACACTGGGGCTCAACCTATGAAACCCAACTTGCACGTGCAAAGGATCCTTCGCGTTCTCCTTCTTGTTCACCTTGCATCCACGGTCGCTCTCTGCCAGGACACTCCGATGTTCCGGGGCGATCTTACTCACTCAGGCATCTATGCGGCGACCGGAGTGCCCAGGCTTAAAGGTGCGAAGTGGACTTTTCGCACTCAGGGGGAAGTCGTCTCATCCCCAGCCATCGTCGACGGAACCGTTTTCTTCGGCAGTAATGACGGCAATTTCTACGCGGTCGATCAGGCGACCGGCACAAAGAAATGGAGCTTCACTAGCGGGTCCCGCATTCCTTCATCGCCCGCCGTGGCCAGCGGCCTGGTGTATTTCAATAGCTACGACGGGAATTTCTACGCTCTTGAAGCGGCAGATGGAAAGGTCCGCTGGAAGTTCAAGAACGCAGGCGAGCGGCGCTTTGCGGCGACCCATCTGCACGGCTCGATGCCGGTGGGCGAAACCATGCCGGACCCCTTCGACGTATATCTTTCCTCCCCCGCCATCTGGGGCGGCAGTGTTTATTTTGGGAGCGGCGATGGGAATATTTATGCGCTGGATGCAGCTACGGGCGTGCTCAAGTGGAAATTCCAGACCGGGGATGTAGTTCACGCTTCGCCCGCCATTGTCGACGGAAAACTTTTCGTGGGGAGCTGGGATAGCTACTTCTATTCGCTCGATGCGGCGACAGGCAAGGAGATCTGGCGCTTCAAGACCGGAGAAGATCACGACATTCATAACCAGGTTGGCATACAGTCTTCGGCCACAGTAGCTGACGGCGTTGTCTACTTTGGTTGCCGGGATTCGAACTTCTATGCGCTGGATGCCGAAACCGGTAAAACACGATGGACCTTTTCAAACAAGGGATCATGGGTCGTTGCATCGCCGGTGGTACAAGCGGGAAAGGTGTACTTCGCTACTTCGGATTCAGCTCTGCTGCATGTGCTCGACGCGCAGAGTGGCGCACCCATCGATGTTCTGGCGTTCAAATGGGCGATCTTTAGTTCACCCAGTATCGCCGGCGGCCTGCTGTACCTCGGCGGGCAGGACGGCAAACTGGTCGCCATCGATCTCGCCTCGAGGAAGCCGGTTTGGGTGTTCGAGACGGAAGGCTCGCGCCAGAACCTCGCGACATTTTCAAAGGCCGACGGGAACCCCGACTACCGGGTGGCTATGCGCTCCAGCTTTTATGACGACATTCTCTCTGGCACAACGAAGCTACATAGTGTTGGCATGATCCTCTCGTCTCCCGTAGTATCCGGGACGGTTGTGTACGTAGGCAGTACCGACGGCAATCTTTACGCGCTCGAATAAAAAGAAACGGGTTGCAGAATGAGCGAAAGATCGAGACGATCAAACGCTCCTCATTCCAGCGCGTCACTGGCTCATTTCCGCTTACCGATCCTGTCCGAATAAGGCGCTCAACCTGTCCAACGACCGTTGCCACATTTCAAGATGCCAGGCGCGCTCCTCCGCAGATGCGAGGCCAATGTGACGAAGGCACAATCGAGTCCGAGCGAATTCACCATAAAGGCGAATGAGCACCAGGCTCTCAGGCCCGCCTTCACGGGCATTGCTTTGCCAGGTAAAAATTAGCTTGGTCCGTCGAAACGTCTGGTAGGAACCGGAAATGTCAACCTCTCCGTGGGGGCCATATCGCTGGATTCGATAGCCGTTCGCGGTGCGCGAAGCAGATACCGAAGGCATCGTGTCGCCTGGCAAACACAGCCATGCTTCCATATATTCCGGGACTGTCAAGGCTTGAAGAATGCGGCTGCGATCTGCATTCGCGATTGACGAGACGGCGAGTTGCCACCCGCCCGCAGGAATTCGACCACCGCCAGCGGGAATTCTCAGTGGTTTTATCTGCTGCTGCAAGACGTATGTACTCATGATGAGAGACCACCTGTTACAGAGGTGTGCATGTCTCCATCCAATGCGTTGATGGGACGGACTTATGTGACGGTTGCACCCGTCAGGAGCTCGGCGTGGTCGATAACAGGGACAGGATGTAGACTTGCGAAGGTCACGCGGAGCTAGCTGGCGCACTCAACTTCCAGAGTTAAGAACAATCCGTCCGATGCTTACGTCTTTACATAAGTTGGGATGGACTGCATCAGAAAGAGGACGAATCGCAGCCACGCTAAGTCAGACGCCAGAGTTTTTCTGGAAATCGAGGAGATAAACTTCAGATTAATTCAAAAAAGTGGAATTGCTACCGATGAAGAAGACGTTGAACGCTCGACCGGTAGCTTCGGCTCATGGCGATCTTCTCGCCGTTGGTCAAGATTACGGTGGCGTCGCCATCCGCATCGTTTTTTACCTCTCGTACATACTGCAGATTGACAATCGCAGAGCGGTGTACGCGCAGAAATATCTGGGGATTCAGTCTGGACTCCAGGCTGGCCATTGTTTCCCGTAACAAGTGAGATTCCCCGACTGTACAAATGCGGACGTAATTCTCTTCCGCGGCAATCCAGCGGATGTCAGCGACGGACAGAAAGAGAATGCGGCCTCGCGATTTAAAGACAATGCGAGAGGCATACGGTTCTCGCGTCGACTCGGAAGTAAGCTCAGCGGATATCGCGACGCTGGAGTGAATTCGCTGCCGCACTCGCTGCACTGCCGACCGCAGCCTCTCCTGCGTGAACGGCTTGAGGAGATAATCCACTGCATGAATCTCAAAGGCGCGTACTGCGTATTGATCGGCCGCTGTCGTGAAGACGATGTGCGGCAATGGACTGGGTTGACGGGCAGATAAGGCACCAATCACGTCGAATCCGTCCATATCGGGCATGCAAATATCGAGAAACAGGAGTTCAGGCCTCGTTATACCTACGAGCTGAATGACCTCAGCGGCCGAGGCGCACTCGCCGACTATTTCGATGTCCTGTTCTTCTCGAAGAAGCTGGTGCATCTTCTGGCGCGCCAGCACTTCGTCGTCTGCCACGACTGCATGGATCATTGCGCAACCTACCTCAGGGATAACGTGAGAGCTCGATTGGGAGGCGAACCATGACCTGAACGCGCGTGAAATCGAGTTCGGTGATCGAGAATGAAGCTTTGTCTCCGTAGTGAAGTTTCAGTCGATTTTGGATGTTCGACAATCCAACTGCGAAGCCGTCTGAACTCGGCATCTTGTCCTTCCCCAGTCCGATACCACTATTGATCACGCTGATCTGGCTTCTCTCACCATCACGCTCGACGTCGACTCTCAGCCCACCCTTCGTGATTTTTGAAAGGCCATGAATGTACGCATTCTCCACGATTGGCTGCAAGATCATGGAAGGAACCAATGCGTCATACAATCCAGGATCGATTTTGAGCACCTGTTCCACCCGCCCCGCATATCGACGTTCCTGCATAGCCATATAGGTCTCAATGAAATCGATTTCGTCCCGCAGGGTGATCAGCTGTGCATCCCCGCGCTCAAGCGTGATACGCAAAAGACTACTGAGTTGTTCCAACATCGCATCCGCGGCATCGACATCCACTCGCATGAGGCTGGAGATGCTGTTCATTGTGTTGAACAGAAAATGGGGATTCAACTGCATACGAAGAGCGGATATCTGGGCGTTGGCCAACTGAATCTCCAGCTGCGCCGCGGTGCGCTCATTTTCGCGATATCTTTCGTAGTAACCCATTCCACGAAACAAGAAGAATGCGCACCAGAAAATGACCATGTTATAGACGAGTTCCTCATCAAGAAAAAGCGTGAGGCGGTGCCAATAGGTCAAGTGCGAATAGTTGATCGGAATGCCCGGAAATGACAAAACAAAAAGCATTTCCTCAACCACGCTAACGACGACGCTGAGGGGAAGAAAGAAGAGAAGCATCATTGCGACGCTTGCCTTTTGAACCGAATCCCTGAAAAGGCGCCACAACAGCCAGCAAATTGTTCCCCACAAGAAGAAATGAAGTCCCCATACCTCAAAGAAAATGATGGCTCCCCAGTGAGAGCCCATGCGCCTGGAAAACACCCACTCCTGCAACGCAAACAGAAAGCCAAGGCACACCGCCGTGCCTATGAAGATTACCGGATTCATGAAAAGTGGATCTTGCCGGCTTTCGTTCCCCCGCATGATGGCTGTTTGGGTACCTCGGCTTTCACTGGCTGGGATGCGGGATTCTCAAGACTGTCCCTGGGTCTGAGGGTTGGCGAGGAGCCGGCCGGCGTGAGCGTTGCTCTCGGGAGACTGGAGTGCATACCCCGGAAAGTCTTTCCAGCTTTCTCCAGCCTTAAAGACGAGATCCAAAGAGAGATGATGGTTCCGATACCACGCTGAGGCTTCCTGATCGACCTCTTTCACTTTTTCTGCTCCCAAAACTGCAGTAAGGGTGTTCAGGTCATTAGCAACCATGCGGTTGGCTGTTTCTCCTCCCTGAAGAGCTGCAACACGGAAATGAAAGTAGGCTTCTTCCCTGTTGATGGGCATTCCCTTGCCCTCGCGCGCGAGCACACCAAGCACCACTGAGGATTTCCATGAGCCTGCCAGAGATGCTTCATTGAGGACGGAAATTGCCTCGTCCGGTGAGTTTGCCAGTTGAGGGTGTTGCGCTAACAAAAGCCCGAGTTGATGCTTTGCAGGAATCAGTCCTGCATCCGCGGATTCCCGCAGCAGAGTTGCCGCTCTCTTGAAGTCATTTGCGTGGGATTGGTCAGTCGAGAGCATTAATCCCAGACGAAATTTGGCATGCGAATCGTGCAGTTTCACACCAGTCTCGTACCAATGTTCAGCCTCGGCTTTGTCAATTTGAACGCCGTCGCCGAGATAGTACATGTCTCCCAGGTAGCAGGCTCCCAGCCCATTGCCTTTTTTGACAGCTTCTTTGAATAGCTGTGCGGCAAGAATTTCGTCTTTTCGCACTCCTAGTCCAAAAAGATACACGACGCCAAGATTCACTTTTGCCTTGCTGAATCCGCTGGCGGCAGCGCGCTCATACCAACGTGCGGCGCGCGCGAGGTCCTTGGGCACACCAATGCCAACTTCATAAAAGTACCCGATCTGATTTTCCGCAGCGGGGTCGCCGGAATTCGCAGCCTTTTCATACCAGTACGCTGCGAGCTTTTCGTCTTGATTCACCCCGTGACCGACGAAGTAGGCTGCAGCAAGCTCAATCTGTTCCTGGATTAAGCCTCGCTCCGCCTCAGTTTGAATCTTCGGAATGTCAGGTTCCATCGACCTGGCTCCGAGGGAAGGGCAAAGAATGAAGGATCCAACTACGAACTGGGTGAGCAGGAAAACGATTTGGCGACGACTCGAGAGAATGTGTCTCATAATGTTTTCACCCGCCTGAATTGCTCGAATTTGCGCTCTGCGCCGGACTGGGAGCAATTCTGATGGCGGATAGACTCCGCGCATGGAAGCACGTTATCAGGAGAATCGGAGCTGCGGGTGAGGCACTGTCGTCGCTACACGCCATCACAGCTCAGTCTCACACCCATTCGTCATCGTCGCGCGGCAATTGGTCACAAATTGAGAAGTGCTCAACACATGTGCTTGCTTTCTGACGATCAGCCGAGCATTCAGATTTGCCGCCATTGGAATTGCAGGGGCCTGATCCTCGCATTTCCGCGGTGCCCGCACCGTCAATAGCCTGCTCTTCAAGACGAGCGCGATCGATCCGATTGCGATTGCCTCGACCATGGTGGGACTGATCGGGATGACCGTGGCAGCAGCAGGCATTCCACGCGACGCGCTTCCAAGTTAGACCCGACGGAAGCGCTTCGCACCGAGTAGTCAACCTTTCCGGATGAGAAGACCCGGCTGAATCGCGTAAGGCTACGGGCCGCTGGGATTGGCAAATCGAGTGTCCGTATTCGAACGATTGACATCGGAAGCGAACAGTCCGCCCGTCATTCGATCGTCGGCTGCGATCCCAAACTATTGATTCCACAATGACGGCACGATACTCGAGACTGGCACTCATCGTGCGACTAGCAAGGCGAAGACGGTCTACTCCCCCTGGCGCAACTGGTGAACAGAAATCCCACGGCTGAACGAAGAGGCTACGGTTATGGTCATTCAGACGCTGATTGCCGATGATGAAGTCCTGGCGCGGCGAAAGCTGCGCCAGTTCCTGAGCGAAGAGCCGGACATTGAAATTGCAGGCGAGGGCTCTACGGCATCGGAGGTCATGGAACTGGCGCGCGCTGCTGCTCCGCAATTGCTTTTCCTTGACGTCCAGATGCCGGGCATGAACGGCATTGACCTGGCCTATGCACTGGCGGACTCAGTGGATATTGCAATGCCTCAGATTATCTTTACGACTGCTTATGATCGGTACGCATTGCAGGCGTTTGACCTCCATGCCGTGGACTATCTTCTTAAACCTTTCACGGCGGAGCGCCTGCGCTCGGCGGTTGACCGAGCCCGTTGCCAACTCCAAGTCAAGCAAAAATCAGCGGATCGTGACCAGGGCCACGACAACGGCGCGGATTCCTTTGCTTCCCGGATTGTCTTCAAATCGCGCGGTCGCATTCTATTCCTACCCGTTTCTGAAATTCGATGGATCGGCGCCGAGGAGAACTATGTGCGCATCTGTGCTGGAGCAGAAACACATCTTCTGCGCGAGACGATGACGTCGATGGAAAAGCGGCTCGATCCGTCCCTTTTCTTGCGCGTTCACCGATCGGCAATCGTAAATCTTCAATATGTGAAAGAGGTCCGCACCGAGGCGCGCGGAGATTTTATTGTTCAGCTCAAGAATGGCCAGAAGGTTGCGATGAGTCGCAGCTATCACTCGCGCATCGGTGAGATATTTGCGACTGCGTGATCTTCGGGCCGATAAGAATGCGGTCAGTCGCGAATCACCCACGCCAGAGTTGCAACGATGACCCTGCTCTGCCAGCGATTCCGGAATAGGAGCGAACGCTGCATCCGAGGTCCAAGGCGACATGATGATTCCAATTCATCATGCTTTCCATCCAAGCCAGTCGTCTCCGATTGCAATTACACCAGTCGTGGTGGATCGGGCCAGGCGCAAAGCCCGATCCACAGCTAAAAGGGGAAGTCCACACGACTACGATTCGATCAGAACTGCAGGCGAAGAGAAAACTGCGCGACCCGAGCGTCGTCTGCTGCTACGGCCGACGATGCCGGGTTGGCGTTGCTGGATGTGATCTGACCAAAGTTGGAAGCGTTGGTTACGATGCTCAGCGCTGGTGGTCCAAAATTCGGATGGTTGAAGAGATTAAAGGCATCCGCACGGAATTCCAGGTCGAGTTTCTCGCGAACAAGTGGAAATGTCTTGGCAATTCCAGCATCAAGGAAGAAGGCTCCAGGTCCGCGTACCAGGTTTCTTTGCCCATATTCAATTCCGATTGGCCCTCTGAATTCTGACAATACTTTGGCCGCCCCTGAGGCTCCTCCCGCAAATCCATAAACCGTGTTGGTGGTGTGATCGGTGTTGACTTTTACTTTCAGGTCAGACTTCTTGCCTGTGAAGATCGCAGGATCTTTATTGTCAAATGAAGCGAGAAATGCGTCTGAATAGGGAGTCACCGTCAATCCCGTACGATAACTCGGCAAAGCCGAGAAACTCCATCCACCGATTGCCTCATCGACCCATCTCGGCGACGTTCCCAGGAACGTCCGACCATGTCCGAAGGGCAGATCATAGATAAGGTGTGAGGTAATTTCCTGCCTGACGTCAAAGTCGGAGCTAGCCCGGCAGGCACGCGGCCTGAGAATATCGCAGACAAATCCCGTGTTACTGAACAGTGCGTTGGCGTTTGCGCTCTCTGACGCGTTATCAATCGAGTGGGACCACGTGTAGTTAATCTCTCCACGCAACCCACCAGACAGATTCTTGTCCAAAGTGAGGAGGAAGCCGTGGTAGTTGGACGAACCCATGTTTGTGAGATAAGCATTCGTGCCGAACTGAGAAGGTATCCCGATATTTGTGGGAAGGAATCCGGTAAAGCCGAGGAAATAGCTGTAGTCGGCTATCGTGGCAAGGCTGTCGGTGATGTCTCCCCGATTGCCCAACTGGCCTATCATGGCCACTACCAGGTTGGTATTGTTCCCGAGTCCGATCGACTCACCAGTTCCAGGCGCGAGAACATCTTCAAACCAGGGCTGCGGCGTTAGTGGAGTACCTGCCCGCAATTGCGTTGTCAGTCCCGCGAAAGCGCCGCCCATGGTCTGGGTGGAATTTCCCGTGTAATCGGGAACGTCGATCACCTGCGATGCATCTGCATCTGCGATGAGGCGTCGCCCGAGCCTGCCAACATAGTTTGCCTTCAGGATCAGGTTGCCTGGAAGCTCCTGCTGGATGCCTGCATTCAGGGTGATTGAGTAAGGATCTTTCAATTTCGGGCTGATGACGAAGCTTGTCTGACCGGCGGCCAATCCAAAAGGAGTTCCCATGTTGTCAACGTAAGGCGTGTATGGGGCCGTGATCGGTGCTGGAGGAGGATTGAGGCTTGCCGCATAAGCGAGATTGCTTCCAAGGCGGGGATCGCTGGCAAGGGAATCCCGCGCAGAGCTGGCGCCGAATTGATTCACCTGCTGGTTAAAGAATAGATAGGAAATCTGGTCCTGCAGGAAGTTGATCGCGTTAATCACCGTTCGATCATAGACAATGCCGGCTCCGCCGTTGACCACCGTCTTTCTGGAATTGAAGGGACTGTACGCGAAAGCAAGACGAGGTGCAAAGTCCTTGTAAGACATTCCATAAAGGTTCGGTCCGTGGTTGGCCTTTCCGCCAAGAACGTAACTGTAAATTGGAAGCCCAGTATTGCTTGTATCGCCGGAAGTGCTCTGAGCGAGGCGGTCCTTGATATAGGTGTTGAGTTCGATGGGGCTGGAAACCGACTCGTCTCCATGCACTTCGTAGGGCACCGAATAGAGCTGATAGCGCAAGCCATAAGAGAGAGTCAGGTTGCGAGTCAGCTTCCAGGTGTCGCCTGCATAGGCTTCTGTCTCAAAAAAGCGGTATGCCCTTGGTCCGCCAGCACCAGCCGGTTGCGCCTGTCCTTTGTTGTTGTAGGTGTAATTGGTGGCGATATCGCCAATCACACCAAGAGCCGAGGCAAACAGTGTGTCATAGTCATTGATTGCAACGCTGTTGGCGTTGTTGTCTCCGCCGGTCGCGATATCCGACGGACGAACCGAAGGATCCAGGCCGCCATTCAGCGCGGAGCCCTGCAGCCCGGCAGCGACGAAATTGAAATTGCTGACGAGGTTTGAATTCGTTTTGACGAATTTGAAGGTACCGCCGAATGTGAAGCTATGCGTACCTCGTTGCCAGTTGAAGTCGTCCCGGACGACGGGCACTGGAATCCGGCGCTTCTGGCCGTCGAAGTTTGTGAACGGACCATTGAATCCGCTGAAGCTATACTGGTTGGCTCCTGTCGGATTGTAAAGGTCGGGGAAATTGTATTTGCTGACCGTGTCGCCGTAGTAGAACTGGTTTACCTTGTTTCGTCCGATTGTCCAAACATGGCTCACGACGTAGCCGTAGCTTCTATCCGTGAATGGGTGGGTAACTGGATCGGAGGGAAACTCCGGGAGACCGGATATTGCGTCTCTGCGTGTAATCGTGAAACGGCCAAACAGTCTCTGCGTTGGAGTCAGGTTATAGTCAATTCGGCCGACATAGGTGGTTTGGAGATCAGGAGTGGGCACCTTGAACCGATAGCCGCCAGTGTTGACGCCATCGCCCTGTGTGAGGTCGTTGGCTTTGGGATATCGCTGGTCGATGTAGGACATGACGTCGGAATTAAAGCCGGTGCCCGCCGGATCCAATCCTGCAAGTTGTCCGGGGCTGAGGGTGTTGATGCAACTCGGCTGCGTGTTCAGGCGGCTCGCGTCGCCGCATCCGGTTCCATTGTTGATATAGTTCAGGGTTCCGTTGCGAAAGGCATCGAGCGGAACAATGGGTTCGGCCGCAGACGACTGAATGATCCGCGAATCTGCGAAGTCAAAAAAGAAGAACATCTTGTTGCGCTTGATCGGACCACCGATACTGCCGCCGAATTGATTCCGGATCAGCGGAGACCTTGGAAGCCCATTGAGGTTATCGAACCAATCGTTCGCTTCGGTGGTCGTGTCGCGGTGATATTCGTTGAGGTTGCCGTGAAATGCGTTGCTTCCGCCCCTCGTCACCAATTGAAACTGCCCACCACTTCCAGTCCCGATCGAAGGAACCAAACCGGCAACCGTACCGCTGAACTGTTCCACGGAATCGACGGGCGCATTGGCGACGATTAAGAATGTCTGGCCGGTGGCAAAATCATTCACATCCATACCGTCGAGCGTCACCGCAGTCTGATCGATTCGGGCGCCCGTCACCGCTCCCTGAAACGAGTCCACACCGGGTTGCTGGGTGAACAACGTCGCGATTCCCGCGGTGCGATCATAGATTGGCAATTGATTGAGCTGATCGACGGCCATATTGTTCCCGATCGACGCGTCCGAGGTGTCCAACGTCACCTCAGTTGTTCCGGCCGACACCTCCACCGTTTCGACATTGCCCGGCACCAAGGTGGCATTCTGGGTTCGCGTGACTCCGACAGCGAGCATGATGTCCGACACCTGCGATATGGAGAATCCATCATGGCTGAATGTTGCTTTGTAACCCGGATTTGCTGGCACGCTTACAAAGCGATAGGATCCCCGGCTGTCTGTCTTCTGCGTAAACGTCACTCCCATGGAAGGATTTGAAAGGGTAACAACCACGCCCGTGATCAGGGCTCCGGTTGAGTCAGTAACCACACCGGTCATTGAGGAACTGTCCTGCGCCATTACCTCGACGGTGAGTGAAGCGGCAAGCATTAACAGCGCGAGCTTCATTAAGTGGCGTCGCATCGTGTGTGGTCTCCTTTGATGGTGATTGCTGACTGAATGTCAAGTTTCGGTAGAGCGCACATAAATCTCACGGACGTGAAGCTGGCACTCAATCTTTGCTGTTCGCTGGGAAGTGCGTGCTGGCAGTTGGTTGTCTCCGCATGCATCAACGGCTGCTTTGAATTGCTACAGAGCAGTAATGCATGCACGGAGCCAAGTTCAATTGACTAGGCAGCAAAGTGACGAACGGTTGGGGTTGGGTGATGGTCTTCCATCTCTCGGGGACGAGCGCTGTTCGTTTGTGACAAAGAGCCAGCGGAGAGCGCCGAAGCGAAGAAGGCGGAAATCTTATTATCTGTACGCGAAACGCAAGAACCTACGTAGTCGTGTATTGTCAGGAATCTGGTTAAATGTGATTTCTTGCATCCGCACAACCCTCATCTCACTGTTTTCAGGGACGAATCGCGGGGGACGCGACGCAGATCCTCGCTAATCGCACTCTCTCCAGACCATAAGACGATGCCGCCGTATTTTCGGCGCCTGCTCAAGAATTGCTGGACGGATGTCGAGTGAGCAACGTCAGAAATCAAGAGAGAAGCATCGACAGATCGCCCAAGAGCTTCATTCGGACGGCATCCGGGTAAATCGAACAGCCTCCGCCCGATGAATGGGAAAAGATTTCCGTAAAGAAGAAGCGAAGATCGATCGTATCTTATTGATTATATGGAGTGGGAGACCGGATCGAACCGGCGACATTCAGCTTGGAAAGCGGGATAGGTTTCATACTTTCAAGAGCTTACCCTGCCTTCTTTGAATTTCACGAACCGATAGAACCAGCAACCTGCGAAGGTACAGAAAAATCTGGACCAAATCTGGACCAAGGTTTTTGCAGAGCCACTATTTATGGGCCTTTCGCACTGATGCTCCCTCACTTGGTCCGACCTTGGTCCAACCTGCAGCCCACGACCTCCGATATTTCCCTGAAGAACGAGCTCGATGAGTGAATTGATCTTTGCAAAGTTGAGGGTTTCTGTTGAATTCCTGCGCGCTGATTGGCATCTTGCCCGCCATTTGTTGAACCCACGCCCGCCCTCCAGAATCTACGAATCGTCGGTCACGAGACGCTACGATTGAACCGGGAGTACGCGCCTTCCAAGCGGGCGGTATCCGTCGTCTGTTTCGAGAAAAGCCAGCCAGGAATCGTTCTGGGCGAGTACCTCTTCGAGTTCCGGCTCGCTGAGAACCATGCAGGCGGTAGAAAGCGCATCAGATTCTGCAGCAGTATCGGCGAGAGCCCACGCACGCGTTTGCCGCGATGCTGTGCGTCCGTTTCGGGGATCAAGAATGTGAGGTCCCTGCACCGCCAGCCCTGAACCGCTCAAGGAAGCGTGCGTGAGGAGAACCCTTTGCGACGCGTTATCTTCACCAAAGCCGCAGGACCATCCTGGCGTTTCGGGAGGCGGGTCTCCCGCAAGGACGCTGCTGCCACCGGCGTTCAACAAAAATGAGGGGCAATCCCACCGGTTCAGCAATTCTGCCACGCGGTCGAGTGCGAAGCCCTTGCCAATAGCGCCTAGATCGAATTGGAGTTGGCCGCTCAAGCAGAGAATTGACTGCTCATCCTGCGCTAAATCCCACTTCGGAAGAGAGACCTGACTTTTCAGGGCAGCGGGAGTTGCGCAAAACGCGCCGTGTGTCGCCCGCTCCATCCGCTCCGCGATTTGCAGGCAGGCAAAAGCCGGCTCGCTCAAGCGCATCTTCTCGCCAGGCGCCAGATCTCCGATGCGGGTAATATCGCTGTTGCTTCGAAAGCGGCTCAGGCGCGCTTCCAATAAATCGACCAGATCAAATCCGGCCTGCGCAGCCTGCGCGCCGTACGTTCTCTCGTCGCAGTTGATGCGCACCTGAAAATGGGTTGCCATGGCAGCATGGTTGAATTGATGGATTTCACGCATAGGAATCATTTTGGCGCGGGCGACCACAACAGGATGAGCACACCCTGACGGACCCCGAAGAACTCCGCACGAAAATTCTTGAGTTGATCGGCGTATTGGTCCGCAGCCTCGGTGGAAGTGATATAGAAATCCGCATCTTTCGGCTGCTGGCCCGGCTGCCAGAAACCAACTACGGAAAAGTGTCGCAAGTACCACGGAAGAGGCCAGGGATCGGAAGCAATCACCGTGATGCGTGGCGTGGCGATTCCATTCCGGCGAGCCAAATCCGCGATCTCTCCAGGAAGTCCGAGAATGTCTTCCGAAGTGTGGGCATATGCATAGGGATTGCTCTCGTCCACGGGATGGAGAAAAACGCGCTGGCGCGTGTCGTGAGCGATCAGGGCCCCTGTCAATGCTACGAGAATGCAGAATGCTGGAACCGTTGCGCGTTGACGGAATCTCGCTATGCTCCACCGCCAGAGTGACTCGACCGCCATTGCCGCGCATAACGTCAGCGGAAGCCACAGATTGAGCGCCAGCCATGGTGTCTTGTACGGAATCAAGCTGTAGATAATGGTGATCAGCGAACCGTAGTAGGCGAGCCATTGATAAGGTGAAGCGACACGTCTTCTGACAATGATGAAGAGCCCGAGGCAGGCGAATGCGACTAGCAATCTTCCGGACCAGCCCCGCGTGAGAAGCCAGCCGAAATACCAGAAGGGTTTCTCGTGACCTTGACCAGCCGCGCGTGCAAAGAGATCGGGCGCCGCATGTAATAACGCGGGCAGGGCGTTCCAGTTTCTGCCAAACCAAGTGAATAAGGTGGTGCTGAGCACCAGAAAAGAGATAGCTGCGACAAGTATTGTCTTTCGCTGGCCCCATCGCATTTGACCTGATCCGTGCGCGTTCCTGAACTTGAACACAATTGCAGCGGCTCCAAGAGCGAGAAAGTGAAGGAGCGCAGTCTCCTTGCAAGCCAGCATGAGAGCAGCACATGCGCCTGCAAGCGCTGCCTGGCGGGCAGAGCGCGTTGTCGCGGCGCGCCAACCAGACAGGATCAGTCCGAACGTCGCCGCGCAGAACAGCGATTCATGTATGAAGTACCTGTCGTAGTAAATAGGCAACGGAGCGACGGCAAACAGAATCGCTGCGAGCAGGCTGGGGATGAAGCCGAACATTTCGACGGCAGCGCCAAAAAGCAAAATGGTGATGGTCCCAGCCACGACCGGCACGACCCGCAACTCTGATTCCGTCAAGTCAGAGAATGACTTCGCTCCCTGCATCCTGACTATCGGCAGAGCAAGGGCCGCCAGCGCGGGACCATGGCGGTCCTGCGGATCGTAGATGAAAGGCTCTTTGGCAAGCAATTGTCCGACGATGTAGGCATTGACGGCTTCGTCCGTATGCATGGGCCGCGCGTCCAGTTGCGGGAGGCGAATCGCCAGGCCGATAAGCGCGACGATGAAGAAAGCCATCCACCGAGCCCAACGCGAAGGAGTAACTGCGCTCTCCATCAGTGCGCTGCCGGAGCGACTAAGTTCAAGCAGGCTTGCCCCACACTTCAACCTCAATGTAGTCGTTCAATTTGTTAGTCGTGTTCCCGTTGCTGTAGAGACGCACATAACGCCCATTCGCGCCCTTGGCATCGATCAACTTACCCTGGTAGGTTTCGACGTAATTCAAGTCCTTACCACTGCCGGCTCCAAGTTCGCCTTTGAAGTCATTGTTGAAGATGGTGGTAACACCAGACTTGAACATAGGGTCATTGGAAACTTGAACCACGACATCGCGGTAGACGCGCGCCTGGGAGTGGAAGTGCCAGAGAAGCACAGCATAGATGTTGGCGTTCTTCGCCAGGTCAATCTGCACCCATTGCTTGCCCGGCCCGAGTTCGACCCACGAGCCTTCGTCGCCGGCCTTGTCACCATCGGTGACCAGGTCCAGCGTTCCGACCACAGGATTGTTGTCGCTGGATGTAACTTTCTTCCCCTTGGCGAGATTGAGAGTGCCCGCGGGAACCATAAAGTCCGGGCGCTTTCCCTTCATCGGCGGCTCAAGGTTGGGCACATTGAGCGGAACGGGTGTGCCGACGAACAGAGGGCGAGGCAGTTGTGTCTTCAGCGGGACTTTGTCCTGCGCCAGAGCAGCACTGGCAACAACTACGAATGCGATGACAAAAGCGCAACTACGGGAGAGTTTTGTTTTCATAATCTCAGGCCTTCACTTCTTCGCTGGTGATCAAAAGCTTCTTCTCGACACCCACCGCTTCGTTGGCTTTATGAATGACGTATTCACTCGTGAAAGCCTCATCGCCAGGGCAATTCAACTTCGCCGTTCCCCGAATTGTGTTGAAGAAATTCTCGAGATGCGATTGATGCGGGGGTTTATTGAAGAACACAGGGATCTCGTATTGTGCGAGTTGCGCGGTTTCCCGCACGTCTACTTTTGTGGCGTCCACGGGTATCGGAATTGCACGCACATAGCCCTTCTGTGCCAGGTCATCCCATGAGACCGCATCGGCGCGAGCTTCACGATAGATGGCACAGAGCGACGGATCCTCTGACATTTTGATGGTGCCGTCATCCCCCATGAACGTTTCAAAGTAGCCGCCGCCGGCGCTGGTCGTTGTCTGCACCTGGTAGAAAGCGCGTGCGACACCCTGGGCCAGAGGATATTCGTAAATGACCATGGCGTTGTCGTACCAGTCGTGATTTTTAAAGTAGTCGAGGCCGCCGCTGGCAACTACGGACTTGGGCGTCGTACCAAGCCACCAATTAAAGATGTCAATCTGGTGCGCTCCGAGATCCGATAAGGGACCGCCGCCGAGGCCTTTGTACCAGCGCCAGTTGCGGAACTGGTGCATGTCTTTGTAGCCATACTTTGTGAGCATGGTCGCCGGCATTTCATATTTCTTCGGCCATCCGAAGTCCTCTTTGACGGCACGATTCCATTGTCCCTGCACGGCAGTGAGCCTTCCGCAAAACTGGGCATCGTGAAGCAGTTTGTTCAGCGCGAATACATACCGCGGGTTGCTGCGGCGTTGATGACCGATTTGCAACAGCTTTCCAGTTTCGCGCATGGTTTGCACCATGGAGCGCGCACCTTCAATCGTGTTGCTCATCATCTTTTCGCAGTACACATGCAGACCCGCCTTGAGGCAGGTATTGGTCATCGGTGCATGGCAGAAATCCGGCGTGGCGATGAGAACCGCTTGCAGGTCTTTCTCTTTGGCGAGCAGGTCCTCGTAATTTTCGTAAACACGAACTTCGTTTCCTAACTTCTGCAGGTAGCGTTCGCCTTCGCCGCGGTGGTACTCCCAGATGTCACAGAGGGCGACGAGCCGGACACCTTCGATGTTAAGGAACGACTCGAGGAGGACCTGCCCTTCCTCGCCATAACCAATGAGAGCGACATTGATGGTATTCAGCGACGACTTCTTGATGACGGCCTTCTGTTCACCGGAATCGGACTTGCAGGCCTCCAACAGCATGGCGGCGCCCGCCACCGCTGTAGTGCTGATAAACTCACGACGATTCAACTTGTCTACCATTTTTTCATGACCGCAAACCTGTTGTGCTGGACCAGCATAAATGCGGCCGCCACCAGGCCGATGTGAATGCCAAGGTAAGCCACGCCATCGTTCGCATCAATCAAAACCAGCCCGACGGTCAGGGCGACGAAGAGCAATCCCTGTATGAGCAATGAGACGCGCGTACCCAGTCCGACGATGAGCATGACTCCAGTCAGAATGAATGCTGGTCCGAGCATGCGATCGAACAGCGTCAACGCGAATTTCGGAAACATCGGATCATGCGCGAACTTGTCTCTGAGCCCGACAGGGATACCCGCGTAATTGGCCAGTGCGTAGGACTTCACGCTCACGTTGACCATCACGCCGCTTGCATCCGGCTGGCCGGTAGAAGGATCGATGAGCGGCGTTGCAACCGCTTTATACGCGGCATATTTTTGAATGCCGACAAACAGGGCACGGACACCCAGCCATAGTCGCAGAGCCATGAACGCGAAGGTAAAGTCCCAAGCGACTTTCTGGACAGGAAGCACTTTTATTTCAGTTGTGGCAGCCATGTATCCTCAAGCAAGAAGGTGCGCTAAATCGTAAGATTCTTCATGTACTCCGCATCCACCTTCAACGATTCCTTCCAGGGCATATCGAATTCCTCCTGCTCGACGAATGCGTGCGTAATCTTCTGGTTTTCTGCAGCCTGCGCAAAAATCGGCCGGTAGTCGATCGATCCGCGACCCAGCTCAGTCACCTTCGCATCGTCATGCGTCTCGATCGAGATATTTGGCGGAAGGTGGAAGTCTTTTACATGGAGCATGGAGAAGCGGCTGGGGTACTTCTTCATCAGGGCGACAGGATCCTGCCCTGCGACCTTTACCCAACCGAGATCCATTTCGAAGCTCATCTTGTCGGGCTCGCAGAGGGTGAGCAGTTCCTCGTAGGGCACCTTGCCATCGACCGGCTTAAACTCCACCCAGTGGTTGTGGTAGCCAAAGGTGATGCCGGCCGCTTTCAGCTTGTCACCGGTTTTGTTGAATTCTTCGGCGTTGTACTTCCAGTCATCTATTGTGAGTGGCCCAGCCTTTTTGCTGGAGTCAGGAGGGCTCTTGCGTCCCGGCCCGGGACAGATGATATAACTCACGCCGATGGTCTTCTCAAATTCTGTTGTGGCGTCCAGGTCTTTGGTGACGTCGAGAAACGAACGGTGTGAGCTGACACACTTCAGCCCTGCCTGGTCGAGCGCCTTGCGGATCTCTGGCGCGGGTTTCTTCGGCAGCGAAGCGGACTCCACCTCAACGTACCCAGCCTCGCGCACCGCCGCCAGAGTTCCTTCGAAGTCCTGTGCCATCTGCTGCCGCACGCTGTACAGCTGGATGCCCGGCATAAGACCCAACGGCATTCCAAACGAGAACTTCGTAGCTGAGACGGCTGCAACTGCGGCTGCCCCGCCGATAAAGTTTCTGCGCGTTACTGATCGCATTGTCCCTCCACCTGAATCGACCATTCTATCGTCGGCCGGTGATTCGGCCAAACTTCGGGAACTCGAAGTCACGCCGAGAACCGGTACTCGACTCGATGAAGGCCGGGAAAGAACATCGAGCTTCTAGCTCATCTTCCAAGGCCCGCGATATTCGCGCGTCATCAGTTTGCTCGCTCCCGGATCGCCGATGATCTTCTCTTCCTTCGCATCCCACCGGATCTTCCTTCCGGTGAGCATCGAGATAAGGCAAAGGTGTCCGGGAATCGCCGAGTTGTGTCCGACTTCCACGGGCGTCACGGTCACCTGACGCGTTTTGATGCAATCGAGGAAGTTCTGCTGATGATCGGATGAGGTGTATAGCTTGACCTTGCGCAATTCCCGCGGCAGGTATTTGCCCGGCTTCCACGCCGGATTCGAGGCGTCAAATCCCTCGCGATCGACCCATACCCAGCCCTCGGTGCCAATCCACTTCACGCCCGTCTTGATCTCGGGATAGCCGCCGGCAATAGTCATTGTGACGCCGCGCGGGTATTTCAGTTCGAACCGATATTTCGGCGCGGTGTTCCAGACCGCGTGGGCAGGTGGGAGTTCACCACTGCCTTCGACCTCCAACGGTCCGGTGCGATCGAAATCGAGGCCCCAGTGGGCAATATCGCAATGGTGACCGATCCAATCCAGAAGTTCGCCACCGCCCGTGTTGTAGTTCCAGCGCCAGGATTTGTGGGAACGAGCCCTGATGTACGGCTCCATCTTCGACGGGCCAATCCACATCTCGTAGTCCAGTTCCTTGGGAGGATCGGTGACGAGCATATTCCAGGCAGGCGTGCCTGACACGATCTGCTCCAGGCTGGCCACGTTTTGCCCTTCGGAGGCCAGGTTTGCCAGCGCCTTCTTCCCCACTTCGTCGAAGTCTGCGTTGCCGCCAGGCAAGCCGACTTCGACATGGGTCACGTCGCCAATCAGCCCGTTTCGAACGATTTCTGCGGCTTTGTGAAACATGGGAACGGAACGCTGCCACGAGCCCATCTGCCAAATGATCTGATTCTTCTGGACGGCGCGTACGATGGATTGCTGTTCGGCAATGGTGTGAGCCAGCGGCTTTTCGCCGTAAATGTCTTTCTTGTGCCGAGCGGCCTCGGTGGCGACGATCTCATGCCAGTGGTCGGGGACGGCGATCATAACGGCATCGATATCGTCACGAGCCAGCAGCTCGCGATAATCGTGATAGCCCTTGCAGTCCTCGTTTCCATATGCGTCATTGACCTTCTTGACGGCAGCCTGCAGATGATTGGCATCGATATCGCACGCGGCGACTACCTGGCAGTCCGACAAGGTCAGGAAGGCTTCGGTGTTGCCGGGCCCTTGCCACCCCATCCCGATCACGCCGAGGTTGATGCGGTTATTGGGCGCTGTTGGCGGAGTCTGAGCTCCGGCGCGGCGAAGAACTGCGGGAAGAATGGCAGCAGATCCGGCAGTCTTCAGAAAGCGACGACGATTGAAAGGGCGAACGAGGGATTCATATCCAGATTTTTGTGGCATCACCTATCTCAATATCACTTCATGCAGGGAAACTAAGATGATTTATATCACTTTCCACCGGCAGTTCGACATCGCCACTGCGTTGCTGACCGGTTTATCCACGCAATCGAGTCACCCACTTACTTGTTAGGATTCAAATTGATTTGCACGCTGAAGCCGTCCTGTCGTCCCTCAATGATTTAAGGACGCCACATTTTATTTCTAAGAATGCTCAATTCTCAGATGTAATAGCGGATCTGAGAACTCAAGCATGGCTTCTTTCCGAAGACGCCAGTTCTGCGTAGCTGACAGCCCAAGTCTCGAGAAGGCAAGTGTCCAGAGGTCTCCAAGCGCTCCAACCTCAACTATTGACAATGCGCGTTTCCAGGCTTGCCGCGGCCGGATTTCATACTCAGCGATTTGGCATAAATCCAGAACCTGATGCCACCGCCGCATTTCGCCACAGTAACATCTCCTATTTCACGATCGTGGCGAGACGGGCTTTGCTGATCTTCAACACCATGCCGGCATTCCTGTCAGCAACTTCACTGACATGGTATTCAGCGGCAGTTCCGAGCACCTGCGCAATCTCTGAAGGCGTAAGCTTGTAGTCCTCTTCGAGCCATGAAGCCATATCGCTTGTGGCTTCTTTGAAAGCGTCATCGAGCGAACCGTCAAGCCCCATGGTGATGATATCGGTGACCGTCTCCACGCGAGGGTCTCCGATGCGCTTGTTGGGGACGACGTCAACAGTCAGTTCCACGTCCATGGATGTTTCGAGGGCATTGCCATTAAGCTCGCCGTCACCTTGCGCTGCATGTGCGTCGCCGAAATAGAGCAGTGCGCCGGGGTTTGCCACACGAAGATAGACGGTCGCGCCTTCCCTTATTTCGTTGAAATCCATGTTTCCGCCGTAATATCCCGAGTCGCCCGTACCGGGTGGGGCCTGCGCAGTGCCGGGAGCGGCAGAGATACAACCGAGCATGGGCCTTAGCGGGATCGCGTAGTGCTTAAGGTGTTCTGCGGGGGGGCATCGCTCTTCTGTTGCTCAATGCATTGTGGCTCGCCGGAAGCCTTGCGCATGCCGCCAAAGTTTCTCGCCTGCCCAAGCCCTCGGGACCTTACGGCATCGGCAGGGCAGCGTATGACTGGACAGACGATTCGCGTCGCGACAGCTTTGTGCGGGAGCCGAAACGCAACCGCGAACTCATGGTTACCTCTGGTTTCCCACCGAACGTCCGGCGGCGGAGCCGCACGGCGTGTAAATGCCGGGAGCGAAGCTGATCGATGCCGATCCCGATCTACGCCGCCGGATTAGCGAGGAATTTGGCACCGAAGAGTGGGCGCAGATTCTCTCTGGTGCCGTCTACTCGCACGTAGTGGAGAATGCGCCGGCGGCCCGCAGCAAGTATCCCGTTCCTTTCGCCGACCGCGCGTGAGAAGGTGTAAGCGCTTGAAGACCAATATCCCGATCGCGGCGTTCAGTTGGAAGCGGCATGGGCAGCCGCCGCGCGCGGCGTGGAGCGCGGCTTCGAGACGCTTGAAGCGAAATGCATTGTCCGCAGGAGGCATCCGCCGCGATGCACTATTTAACCGAGCTCGGCGCCAAGGATCGGATTCCACTGAAATCGAAATCGGACGACTTCAAGGCTATCGCCGAGATGTGCCAGTGGCTTGCGCATCCCAATGAAATGGGGAGTCCGCCGCACGACATTCGTCAGGTCGACGCGCGTGAGCTCTTCTGGCTTCCCACCAGCGATCGCCGAAAACTGTGGGTATTTCGTTATGAGTATCCGCCGCGCCACAGCAAGACAGAGCCGGAAATCGACCATGGATTGGTCGGCTCGGTCACATTCGCATTGTTCGGCGAGTCCACACCCAACCTCTCCGCTGAGCAGGTGTACGGGCTGCACTGTGCCTGGGAGCTGGAGTGATTCGCATGATTACGTTCATCATGGACCAGCCGGCATACGTGCGCATTCCGCAGCTCGGTTGGGGTCACACAGATCGGCATGCCAACGCGGGACGCCAGCGGCCTTGCGTGGCAAAAAAGAAGGGCAATCGTCTTGCACCATCGCCCGCGTTCAGAGTGACAATTTTAGAAATTGAAGCGCAGCGACATCTGCACTTGGCGCGGGCTGCCGCTGATCTCTTCCGAGAAGCCAACTTCAACTGCCATTCAGGGTCTTTGCTTCGAACGCTCTAACTAGTGAGTCTCTATCAATCTCCAAAGCTAATTTGTTTCATTTTCCTCGTCGGCAGACTGATCTTTCTCCTTTGCAACCTGTTTCTTCAGCTTGCCGGCAAGAGCGAGCTCAATGGTGACGCGGAAACTCAGATCGGCTGGATCTTCGCTGACCTCGTAGCGAGCAAGTGGTTTTCCTTCCCTGTCGATGATGAACTTGGTGAAGTTCCAGTGCAGTTCTCCTCCGGGTACGCTTGCTTTCGGATCGCACAGAAAGATGTAAAGGGGAATCGCGTCAACGCCGTGAAGCTTCGCGGGAGTGAAGAGCGGAAATGAAACATGAGCGGTGTTGTTGTAGTACCCGCGCAATGCCGCAGCATCCTTTAATTCTTTCCCACCAAAGTCCGATGATGGAATCCCGAGGACAACAAGACCCTCGGCAGCATAGCTCTTCTCCAGATCGTTCAGAGCCGCAATCTGATCGCGATAGGTGGATTGGCTCGCAAGATTAACAATGAGCAATACCTTGCCCTTGTAGGTGGAGAGCGGGACGGTCTTGCCATTCACGTCGATCAGCGAAAAATCGTAGACCGTCTGCTTTGTAGCTTGCTCGTCGGGAAGTGCCCGCTGTGCGCAAGCAAGAACAATCATTAAGAGTGGCGAAATGAGGCGGCGATACATGAAGACTCCCCCGAGTTTTCCGGATCGATGTTCGCATTGTCCCATCCGAGCCGCTCGACGACCTACCTTTTTCCATTCAAAGGCCTCTTGGAGCTACAAACCAGGGCCACCCGGCCTTCCCCGTGGAGATCGATTCACTGCTGAGAATCTCCCGGTATCCGTAGGCAAAGATTAGAGTTCCCCAATTCGCGCAAACGTGGCAAACTTCTTGGGTACAAATCTTCGTGGATCTATCGAGACGAAGCATTTCCCGGCCCCGTACATCACCTGTTATGAGACATCTTCTGGCAGTCGGAAGCACGTGCATGGTTGTGGCTGGCGCAGCCCTGATAGCCGGGATCAATGTGTCAGCATCCGACGAGCCCGGCACAAGTGAGTTTTATACGAAGCGTGTCGTGCCGATCCTGCAAAACAACTGCCTGAAGTGTCACGACGAAACGGCGAAGGGCGGCCTGCAACTTGATGCCTACGCATTGATTCGCAAAGGCGGACAGGACGGTCCGGTCATTGTCCCGGGAGATCCAGAAGCCAGCATGCTGATTCAGGCAATTCGGCGGGCCGGCGATCTGAAGATGCCCCCAAAGTACGCATTGAAAGAAACTGAAGTCGCGGATCTAGAGGCGTGGGTCAAGGCAGGTGCGATGGGTGCAGATCCTGCTCCACAAATGGATGCAAAGTCCGCAACGGCTTCGTCTGATTCTTCACCGAAGGCCTCTGCGCCGATGGGAGGTTCGCCGGCTTCGAAAAATGCTTCTGTTGAAGTCGACGCGGATTTCTTTGAAAACAAGGTCCGCCCGATTTTTGCCAACAGTTGCTACGAATGCCACACGGACCAGTCCTCAGGGGGATTGCGGCTTGATTCCAAGGGTGGATTCGATCAAGGCGGCGGCCGCGGCCCGTTGATCGTCCAAGGAAATCCGGACAAAAGCCTCCTGATTCAAGCTGTCAGACAGACGGGCACGCTCAAGATGCCCAAGGGCGGCAAACTCCGCGAAGACGAAGTGGCCATTCTGGAAGCATGGGTGCAAAAGGGTGCTCCGTGGCCGTCGACTTCTGCTGCTCTGATTACGTCGATCACCGCAAGGACCGGCGCAATCACCGATAAGCAGCGCGCGTTCTGGTCATTTCAGCCGCTCAGGATCGTAACTCCGCCGCAGATCGCTGACCCGCGATTGGCGCACTGGCCTCGCACCGCAATCGATCGCTTCATTCTTGCCGGCGTGCATTCGGCCGGGCTTACACCTGCTCCGCAAACGGATCGCCGCACGCTGATCCGGAGAGCTACCTATGATCTAACAGGCCTGCCGCCAACCCAGGAGGAGGTCGACGCGTTTCTCCGTGACAAGTCAGCGAACGCATGGGAAAAGGTGGTCGATCGTCTTCTCGCTTCTCCCCGCTATGGAGAGCGGTGGGGCCGGCATTGGCTCGACGTGGCCCGCTATGCGGAAGATGATGTGCGTGGCCTCGATCCAAAGCAACGCGGATACATGCCGTTTTCGGGCGCATTTCGCTACCGGGATTGGGTCATCAAGGCCTTCAATACCGACCTTCCCTATGATCGCTTCGTGACCATGCAGCTTGCCGGCGACAAGCTTCCGTTCAAGGATCAGAACGAACACCAGGACAACCTGACCGCCACCACATATCTCGGAGCGGGCCCGTGGGTGTGGGACCAGGCTGAACCGATTCAAGGCCGCGCCGACGAACGCAATGAACGCGTCGACGCGGTTACACGCGGCTTGATGGGGCTCACTGTCGCGTGTGCAAGATGCCACAACCACAAGTACGATCCGATCCCGCAGAAGGATTACTACAAGGTCGTAAGCATCTTTGCCAACTCAACCTACACCGAGTATCCCGTAGTTTCAAGGGTTGCCGCAGATGCCTGGGACAAGAAGAATCTTGAGGCTGCGAAATTGCGAGCGGACTTGAGAGACTACACAGAAGCAGTCGGCAAACAGCTGGGCGAGGCGCTCTCGATTCAAACTTCCGACTACATGACTGCTGCCTGGAATGTTGCGGGAAAGCCAAAGAAGACCGTCGACGAAGTCTCGGCAGGCAAGCATCTTGATCCTGAAGTGTTGCAGCGGTGGGTTGACTACCTTTCCAAGGATCATCCCTATCCGTTCCTCGACGATTGGAAAGCGATGACGGCTTCGCCCGACAGCACCGAAGATCAGGCAAGGGTGCTTGGCGATGCATTCCAGAAGCTCGCCGTCCGCCTAGACCACGAGAACGCGAAGATCGAAGAAGAGAACGATATTGTCCGTGCCAAAAACGGAGTTCCAAAACACCGCTTGCTCGACGCGAAACCAAGTGAGTTTGAAACCTTCGATCAGTTTTGTCCGGGTTGCGAGCTTGAATTGAAAGCGCTGCCGACATTCGAAGGCAAGCTTTATCTCGATCTCTTCGTCACGCAATCAGGGGATATGGAGGAGAAGTTCATCCCCGGCGTGATGTTTTTCACCGGCTGGAGCCTCACGCGACGGCTTGGGCCACAGTGGCAGACTTACATCGAGACTCAGCAAAAACAAATCGCAGCCCTCGAGAAAGACCTGAAGGAAACCGAGTACCCCTACGTTCACGGCATGTCGGATAAGCCGCAGATTGCGGATGTGAAGCTGAATGTTCGCGGCAATCCGCATGCCTTGGGAGAAGTCGCGCCGCGCGGATTCCTCGCTGTTCTGAGCCCTCCCGGAAAACCCTCTTACTCCAATGGAAGCGGACGACTGGAGTTGGCCAATGACATCGCGCAACACCCGATCACCGCGCGCGTCATCGTGAATCGCATCTGGAAGTGGCATTTCGGCACAGGAATTGTGAACACGCCGGACAACTTCGGCATCATGGGTGACAAGCCGTCAAATCCGGATCTTCTGGAGTTTCTGGGGAAAGAATTCGTTGATCACAAGCAATCCGTCAAATGGCTGCAGCGCCAGATTATGCTTTCTGCCGTTTACCAGACCAGTATTGAGGAGTCGCCAGAAGCTCATGAGAAGGACGCGGCCAACCGGCTCTATTCACATTTCAATCGCCAGCGACTCGACGCCGAAGAACTGCGCGACAGCATGCTGTTTGCAGCCAGTGACCTCGATTTAAAGCAGACATCGGGCCCGTCGACCGACTTCTCACCGGAGAACGTGCGTCGCACCGTCTTCTGCAAAGTGAGTCGCTATCGACTGAACAACTATCTGATGGTCTTCGATTTTCCGAATCCGAGCTTCACGTCCGAGCAGCGCTTTTCAAGTAATGTGCCACTTCAGCAACTGCACTTCATGAACAATCCATTTGTGTATAAGCAGGCCGGAGTTCTGGCTGAACGCGTACATAGCGAGTCGACTGAGGAAGCCCGGATCGCCAAGGCCTATCAATATTTGTTCCAGCGAAAGCCCTCGGCAGACGAGGTGCAAGCCGGTCTCAAATTTCTGAGCACCACGCCCGAGAAGCCCGGCTACACCGTCGGAGGAAAACCCGTGACAGGCTGGAGTGAATATGCGCGGGCGCTTTTCAGCTCGAATGAGTTTCAATTTGTGAATTGATCAGACTAATTACCGGCATGAAGGAGTAAGACATGCGACACAAGCCTGCGGCAAACGCGATCACGCGACGCGACGCGCTCAGAACCATGGGTTGTGGCTTTGGCTATCTGAGCCTCGCGAGCCTTGTCGGACAATCATTGGCGCGCGCCGAGAGTTCGCTCGATCATCCCGGATGGATGATTACCGACCAGCCTAAGGCGAAGCACGTCATCTTCCTTTTCATGAACGGGGGCTTATCGCAAGTCGACAGCTTCGATCCTAAGCCGGCGCTTGAGAAGTATCACGGTCAGCCGATGCCAGGCGGCGATCTGCAGCACGAACGCAAGACCGGCAACCTGATGAAGTCGCCATTCAGCTTCAAGAAATACGGACAGAGTGGAATGGAAGTGAGTGAGATTTTTCCTCATCTTGCCGAATGCGTCGACGACATGTGCTTCGTTCGTTCGGTATATACCGAGATTCCGAATCACGAGCCTGCGCTGCTCATGATGAACACCGGCGCCAATTTCGCCGGTCGCCCATCGATGGGATCATGGCTTACTTACGGATTAGGAACCACGAACAAGAATTTGCCCGGCTTCGTGGTGTTGTGCCCCGACGTGCCGACGACAGTTGGTCCTCCGCTGTGGTCTTCGGCGTTTCTCTCTCCCGTGCACCAGGGAACTTACGTCGCCGACGTGATCGATAAATCGGAATTCGATCCACTCAAGCTGATTTCCAACATTCACAACGACCGATTCGATCTGAAGCAACAACAGAAGGAAATCGATCTCGTAAAGCAGCTCGATCAGTTGCAAATGAGATCCACTCCGGGGAGTGCGCATGATCCCCAGCTTGAGGCGACCATTGGCGCGATGGAGACGGCCTTTCGCATGCAGACCGAAGCGCCCGATGTGTTCGATGTGCGCAAGGAATCCGAGGCGACCATCAAGATGTACGGCGAAGGCAGTACTGCACGCGGCTGCCTCACTGCGGCCCGCCTGATCGAACGCGGTGTGCGCATGGTCCAGATCTATTACGCCAAAGGCGATCCGTGGGATCACCACTTCGACATTGAAATGCACCGCAAGACAGGTCGCGACTCCGACCAACCCTTCGCAGCGCTAATCAAGGACCTGAAGGCGCGAGGGCTTCTTGATGAAACCATCATCGTGGCGGGCTCTGAATTTGGGCGCACTCCAGTGGTCGAGGTCGGCAGCGCTTTCATGGGCGGTCAGACACACAATGGTCGAGACCACAATCCGCATGGATTCACAATGTGGCTTGCAGGCGGTGGGTTCAAGCAGGGCTTTTCGTACGGCGCGACCGATGATTTTGGCTGGAAGGCGATCCAGAATCCTGTGCACGTTCACGACATCCACGCAACAATTCTCTATCAACTTGGCATCGATCACACCAAGCTCACCTATCACTACAGCGGACGCGACTATCGTCTGACAGATCTCGCAGGCAACGTAATCCACGATTTGCTAGCCTGATCAAGTCCGGACTCGGGATCCGGCATCAAGATAGTTGCCTTTTTTGAAATGTTCAACAAATCATCGATTCCTGTCGAGTCGCCGCCTATCCGAAAATTGATATGTGGTGAGCGGTCAAGTGTGCTGGTCGTTCTTTTCGAACGAGGACACGGTCGGCAGTAGCCGTGGAATCCGATATTCGGGGGCTTCCATCAGATCTAAAGTGAAACTGCCAAACAGGGAATTATCACCCTGGTATCAGGGAATTGACATTCCATGATACCGGTTCGGAAATGCGACTCTTCACTCACATGGACGGCATTCCACGGGATAGTCGGCTACATCGAAGAAGTCGGCGCTTTGCAAATGCACATCCCGTTGTGGATCGCGGGCAGTGATGCAGCCAACTTCAAGTCGCCTCGAAGCGCAACTCGGGGTCGGCTTCGTCCTGCGTAAAGACGTCAGAAACCATGGTGAACTGGCCCATTTCACGGGAAACGACCTGATTCGCCAGTCTCTTGAACAGCGAACACTACCTATTTATCTCGTGAATCTCTGCAACGTATCCGCCGGGGAATTCGACGATTGCAGCAGTCCGCCCACTCGATGAATATGGCTGAACAAGAATGCTGACGCCCAGCGACGCAGCCTTCGCGAGCGTATCGGAAAGACTCGAAACCTCGTAGCCAGTTAGCTCCCGTCCATAAGGGTACGGGAGATGACCATCCGTAACAAAAACAGTGAGCTTGCCGAAAAGAGATTCGACGCGGACGCGCCGGAATGCGTCACCTGGTCGGCCAATCTCAATCCCGGGCGCGTGAGGATCATCAGAAACGATCTTGCCATGAGAGAAGGTCAGGAAACCTCGAAGGAAGTCGTTGACACGAACGGACGAAACATAGACGCGGTTCTCGGGAATCGTCTGAAATGCCACGTATGAAGGTTTAGTTGTGTGCCAGTAAAGCTGCATGTCGATTCCGCCTGGCCACTGAATGACTGCATCGCTTCCAATCGGATCAGGAAACAGCGCCACCAGGACATCCGCACCCGCAGACTTTGCGGAAACGATAGCCCTATCGAGGTCGGTGACAAGATAGCCAGTCCTTTCAGCACCGAAGGGATACGGAACGGGAGTCTTGAATCCAAACAGCGACACTGTGCCTACGGGAGTCTGCAGAAGCTGGGAGCTTGTACTGCTCGGAGTCGGAGTGACGGTGACCACGACTTGCTTTGTGGTGGTGCCTCCAAACGTACCAAGAAAGGCTTTCACGAAGGCGTCAACATTTTCTGGCGCGACATAGACGTGCGTTGTATCGTACTGCGGACCGACAGCGACAGTGGGCGCCGCTTTCACAGAGCGCGTCTCCGCCAGACTGCCTGAAACGCCGAAGGTCAAAATCGCCACCGTGCCAAGACGAAACGCAGAATGAAGTGCTCGCATAAGGTAGTACCCTCCTCACAATTCTGTGGTCCGGCTTCCGGAATCAAAGATAGTGCCCGCGGCGTTCTACCAACAATCCAAAGCGAGAGCGACAGCACTTCACCCTCTTTGGGGCAGACATATTCCCAAGCTATGACCTAGAACATTCTTCCAAACTCGCGTCCAGATGTAATTACCAGAAACATGTAATTTCAATGCTGTTTTCCTCTTGCTACTATCGCATTCGTTGACGGCAGGTCGTCGATCCAAATGCACAGTATCGATCGGCATTCCTTTGATGTGAACGTCAGAACCTGACTTAACGGGTCACTTATTGAGTAAGGGACTCTTGACTCGATTTGGCGCAACTACCACTCGGGTTTGGACTCAGCTGACGCAAAAGCCGGCGAGCCACTCTCAGTAATACGCAAAAGAACCGGAGGATACATGAAACTGGAACCAAGAAGCGAAAAGGGGCTGCTGACGCCAGATAACTGTGTCATCACCCTCATTGACCATCAGCCGCAAATGCTGTTTGGCGTCACCAGCATCGACAGACAGTCGCTCATCAACAACGTTGTCGGCTTCGCGAAGGCCGCAAAGATCTTCGATGTTCCCCTGATCCTGAGCACGGTCGAAACGAAGTCGTTCAGCGGAAACCTTTGGCCTCAATTGCAGGCAATTTATCCCGATCAAAAGCCGATTGAGCGCAGCAGCATGAACTCGTGGGACGACGAGAAATTCGTGGCTGCGGTGAAGAAGACGGGGCGCAAGAAGATTGTGCTCGCTGGTCTTTGGACGGAAGTCTGCGTCGCATTCCCCGGGATTCAGGCGATCCACGATGGCTATGAAGTCTATGTCGTCGAGGACCTCTGCGGCGACCTGGATGAAAAGTCGCATCAGACGGCGATGAGACGCGTCGAGCAGGCCGGAGCGAAGCCGGTTACGTGGATTCAGGTGATGCTCGAGTGGCAGCGCGACTGGGCAAAGAGAGATACGTATGACGCAGTGATGGATGTCGTGAAGCACCATGCCGGCGGCTACGGCATGGGCGTCGAGTACGCCTACACGATGGTCCACGGCGCCCCGCCCACGGTTCATCCAGGCTGGGAAGTTCCAGCGGAACTGGTTCACGGCTAGGGCACTCAAGGACGGGGCCGGTTGATCGGGCGGCCCTCAACACTCGACGAGACCAACATCTCATTCGATGGCCGCGGAGCCAAATTGGATATTGCGTAACGATTGCTCCGGAAATTACAGGGAACGGCCAGGAGGAGACGAAGATGGCTGCACTCAGTGGGAAGTCGGCACTGGTTACGGGTGGTTCTCGTGGCATTGGCGCGGCTATTGCAAAGCGGCTGGCGAAAGAAGGAGCGGACGTCGCCATCACCTACAGTTCTTCGCAGCAACGTGCACAGCAGGTCGTCGACGAGAATCTTAACGGAGGCCGCAGGGCTGTCGCGATCAAGGCGGATGCTGCGGATCAGGTCGCAGTGCGCGCGGCTGTGCAGCAAGTGGCACAGGAGTTTGGCAAGATCGACATCCTGGTGAACAACGCGGGGTTGCTCGCCTTCGGGCCGATTACAGACTTTCCGGTCAACGACTTCGAGAAGGTGCTTTCGGTGAATGTGCGAAGTGTCTTCACAGCAACCCAGGAGTCAGTGCGGCATATGCCGGATGGGGGAAGAATCATCACAATTGGTGCGGTGAATTGCGAAACAGTGCCCGTCCCGGGGGCGTCAGTTTACGCGCTGACCAAGGGAGCGGTTGCCAGCTTCACGAAGGGACTTGCGCGCGATCTGGGTGGTCGAAAGATCACAGTGAATAACATTCTGCCGGGACCAGTAGATACCGAGGCGAATCCGGCCAGCGGCCCGTTTGCGGACACCATGCTTGGGTTTATGGCTGTAAAGCGCTATGGCCACGCGGATGAGGTCGCCGCAATGGCAGCATACCTGGCCGGTCCCGAGGCGGGATATATTACCGGCGCTTCACTGCTGATTGACGGCGGATTTGCGGCGTGATAGCAGGACCGCACAATTGGCTAGGGAGTTCAAGCATAGCGCCGGCGAAACGGCAGGCTAGCGGAGGCATTAATGAGAAATCTCAGAATCTTTCATAACGGTAAGATTGCGACCAATTCAAAGCCTTATTTCGCCGAGGCCATGGCCGTTGAGAACGGGAAGATCTCTTCGGTGGGACGAAACTCCGAAATTCTTCGTTTGAAGAAACCCGACACAGAGACCATTGACTTGCGCGGCCAAACGGTCATTCCCGGGTTGAACGACTCGCACCTTCACATCATTCGGGGCGGGCTCCACTACAACCTGGAACTTCGTTGGGACGGAGTACCCTCTTTGGCCGATGCGCTGCGCATGCTCAAAGAGCAGGCGGCGCGCACTCCTGCCCCGCAGTGGGTGCGGGTGGTAGGCGGATGGAACGAATTTCAGTTTGCTGAGCGTCGTATGCCGACACTTGACGAAATCAATGCGGTGGCGCCCGAGACGCCGGTCTTTGTCTTGCACCTTTATGATCGCGCGTTCCTAAACGCGGCTGCTTTACGTGCCGTGGGATATACGAAGGACAGCCCCAATCCTCCGGGCGGAGAGATACAACGCGACAAGCAAGGGAATCCGACTGGCATGCTGATCGCGCGGCCAAACGCGGGAATACTCTACTCCACGCTCGCAAAGGGGCCGCTGCTGTCGTTTGAGGATCAGCTTGTCTCGACACGGCACTTCATGCGTGAGATGAACCGCCTTGGCGTGACCAGCGCAATTGATGCAGGAGGAGGATTTCAAAATTATCCCGACGACTATGGCGTGATCACCGAACTGCATGACCGTAACCAAATGACTGTGAGGGTTGCCTATAACCTTTTCACACAACGCCCCAAGCATGAACTCGAGGACTTCAAACGATGGACTGGCAGCACAATACTCCACCAGGGAGACAGCACTCTCCGTCTCAATGGAGCCGGCGAAATGCTTGTGTTCTCGGCCGCGGACTTCGAAGACTTTCTGGAGCCGAGACCAGACCTGGGCGGAGTGTTGGAAGGCGAACTCGATGCAGTGATTCGTCATCTCGCTGCAGCTCGCTGGCCTTTTCGCCTCCACGCGACCTATAACGAATCGATAGAACGCTTTCTCAATGTTTTTGAAAAGGTAAACCGCGATATTCCGTTCAAGGGACTCCACTGGTTCTTCGATCACGCGGAAACAATCAGCGATCGAAATATAGAGCGAGTGGTTGCGCTGGGCGGTGGCATTGCGGTGCAACATCGCATGGCATACCAGGGCGAGTATTTTGTGAACCGCTACGGTGCGGATGCAGCGCGCAAGACGCCGCCAGTGCGGCGAATGCTGGACCTGGGATGCCCCGTGGGTGCCGGAACCGATGCGACCCGCGTCGCCAGCTTTAATCCATTCGTGTCCCTCTACTGGCTCGTAACGGGAAAGACTGTTGGAGGACTGGAACTCTACCCGGAGAACAATCGGCTGACGCGAGAGGAGGCGCTGCGGCTTTACACGCAAGGCAGCAGTTGGTTTTCTACCGAAGATGGCGCGAAGGGCGGACTCTCCGAAGGCCAGATGGCCGACTTCGCCGTGCTGACCAACGACTTCTTCAAGATCCCGGCCGAGGAGATCAAATACCTCGAGTCGCAACTGACAGTAGTGGGAGGAGAAATTGTTCACGCGAGCCACGACTTTCAGTCACTTGCTCCGCCGCCGCTGCCGGCAGCGCTGGACTGGGCTCCAACCGCGCACTACGGAGGCTATCACCAGGTAGAGGCGGCCACCGCCGGGTCGCTTATTCATCGCTGCGAAGGACACTCGCACGTGCCGGGCCGGCACAAGTTAGGTGAAGCAATCTGGGGCCTGGGATGCGACTGTTTCGCGTTCTGACCTCATGCATCTCGGGAGCCGCAGTTCCCAAAAATGGAGGAAGAGTTCAATGAAAGGTCTGCTCATATCATTTGCGGTCGGAGCATTTGTTGGCCTGCTGTATGGAGTTATTAAAGTGAAAAGCCCAGCACCACCCATCATTGCCCTGCTGGGACTGCTCGGAATGGTGATAGGAGAGCAGGTTGGTGGTTGGGTTCACACCAGGAACACAAATGTGGCTCACGCTGCGGCGGCATGCCTTTCCGGCAAGCGCTGGGACACCGCTATCAAGGCGGAAGAGCAGGTTTCCGGTTTATCCCGAGCTAAGTGAGAAGTTGTTTTGACCAAGTCTCTTTGTGCTACAGCCATCATTCTGTTGGTCGGGCCAGCGCTCATTGCGCTGCGAGGGCAGCAGAATGTGCCGGCATCTGCCCCTGATTGTGGCTACAAGCTACTTCGATCGGACGAAGATTGGAGCGTTCTACGCGATAAGAAACTGCGCTGCGACTTCTGGGATCCAATCAAGTACATTCCGCTCCGGAAGACGGACCGGAATTGGTTCGTAACGTTCGGCGGCGAAGCACGCGAGACGTGGGAGCAGATCGGGAACGACAACTGGGGCCAGTCGCCCATCATGAACGGATATCTGAATGAGAGATACATGGCCTATGCCGACGTTCATTACGGACCCCATGTCAGGACCTTCCTTGAACTGAAGAGCGGCATTAGTTCTTATCGTACTGGTGGGCCGCGTCCGATCGACGAGAAGCGGCTGGACTTTCAGTCAGGGTTTCTGGAGGGTGGCGCTGCGACTTCGTGGGGATCGGTGCATGTGAGAGCTGGCAGACAGGAACTGGAGTACGGCTCGGGTCGGCTTATGGATGTACGCGAAGGCCCCAACGTGAGGCTCAGCTTCGACGGGTTCCTGGTACGTACCAAGACCCATGCCTGGCAAGTGGATGGGTTTGCGATGAGGCCCGACGAAGATAAAGCAGGCTTCTTCGACAACGCTCCAGATCACGCCGTAGGCTTCTGGGGCGCATATGCAACCGGTCACATTCCTGACAAAATGCAGCTGGATCTTTACTACCTGGGCCAGGATCGGAAAGAGGGCGCTTATGAGAGGGGAACGGCACATGAACTCCGCCACTCACTAGGCGTGAGAGTATCGAGGCCTGTCGCCAGCGAACGCCCGGGCTGGGATTTCGACGATGAAGCACTTTGGCAGTTTGGCAGCTTCGGCGCGGCAGACATCCGCGCCTGGACCGTCGCAACGGAGACGGGCTATAGGATTCCGACAATTCCGTTGAAGCCGCGATTCAGCCTAAAAGCGGACATCTCGAGCGGAGATCATCCAGCGAAGAACGCGCTCGGCACTTTCAATCCGCTTTACCCCAAAGGCAACTACTTCGGCGTTCTGGCGACAACAGGTCCAGGACCAATCAACTTCATTGACGTACATCCTCACGTAGAAGCGTCTGCTCCCGGCAATGTCTCTCTGTCTTTTGACTGGATCTTCCAATGGAGACAGAGCCTGGACGACGGCGTCTATGCCGTACCCGGATTTCTCATCAGAGCTTCGGACGGTAGTCGCGCCCGATTTGTTGGAAACAGACCTGGCACTGAAATCCGATGGCAGGCGAACCGTCACCTGTGGTTCCAGGGAGACTACGGCATCTTCTATGCAGGCCGTTTCCTAAGGGAGACACAACCCGGCCGCAATCTGAACTACTGGGCGTTTTGGACCGGCTATAAGTTTTGAAAACAGGACCTTGATGGATTCCCTCACAAATAGCGAACGCGTCCTGTATGGGTCTCTCTATTGCCTGACGTTCGTGACCGGCTTGGTCGATGCCGGGAGCTGGATAGCAATGGGCCATGTATTCACCGCCAACATGACTGGCAATATCGTCTTTCTGGGCTTTGCATTTGGCGGAGTGTCAGGCTTATCGATCGGGCGATCTTCCAGCGCGCTTGGTTTCGCGCTTCTGGGCGGGTTCCTTGCCGGAAAGCTCGACTCTTTGCTCGGGAGACAACGGCGCAATATATGGCTTGCTGCTGCGCTTGGGATCGAGACATTGTTTCTATTAGGCGCAATGACGGTCTCGTGGTACTTCGAAGCGCGGCGAGGACAGATCTCCGCGGCACTCTACGTGATGATCGCTTTGACTGCACTGGGAATGGGGATGCGCAACGGTACGGTCAGGCGGCTCGCAGTGCCAGAACTGACGACAACTGTACTTACGCTTACGGTTGCGGCACTGGCCTTCGACTTTTCACTCACGCCAGGCAACAATCCCCGGTGGCGCCGGCGCGTCGGCTCAGTGTTGATGATGTTTTCCGGGGCATTTGTCGGCGTTCAATTGTTGAAGCACTCTCTGGCCCTCCTGCTCGGTGCCTCGGCCGTTCTGACTGCGCTCTGTACCCTGGCCCAGATTTACCGCGAGGAAACGAAGCACGAGGCAGAATTGCGCGCTTCGCAACGCTGACCTTTCAGTGGATAGATTCTCAGCGAATGATTGAGGTCCAAAGAGCCACGGGAACTGCTTTCGCCCGGGTCCGCAAATTCTCAACCTGGCACGACAATCGGAATGAATTCGGCACTAATGATTCTGGACGGAGATGCTCTAGTCGAATTGATCCGGTTCAGTGTGTGTCTAGTTGAGTTTGCCCCTAGGCTCTGCGATGCCGTAATCTCACTCGGATTGTTGGAGATATGGATCACCGCGGCATCGCAGCTTGAGGCCGCGCTCTTTTGCGGCTCACCTCGAAGTCGCGGTGGCTTTTCTGCCCTTGACATTTTGGGGTCCGGAGAATACTAGGAAGAGCTGTCTGGACGGTTTACCATGTCCACCATGGCGAAAGACGACCCAATCCCGGTCGACGATCAGGGGCTATTTTTTCGCCAGATTGTCGACTCGTCGCCCGCGCTGATCCACACCGCCCGACCGGATGGCTACCTTGATTTCTTCAATCCGGCGTGGCTCAACTTCATAGGGCAGCCGCTCGAGAAGGTGTTGGGATGGCAATGGACTTCCTTTATTCATCCGGAAGATGTCGAAGCTTTTGTACAGAGATGGCGGGAGTCGATCTCGACAGGAGAGGGCTTTGAGGGCACGGCGCGAGTGCGACGGGCTGACGGGGAATATCGCTGGATGCTGCACCACAAACTCGCGATGCGAGGGGATCGTGGAGAAATTATCAAGTGGCACGGATCAAGTGTCGACATTGATGGCCAGAAAAGAGCCGAGGAACAACTCCTGGAGAGCACTCAGGAGTTGCAGAGGAGCGAAGCCTACCTGGCCGAAGCCCAAAGACTCAGTCACACCGGCAGCTTTGGGTGGGGTCCCGACACGGGAGAGATTGTCTGGTCAGACGAAACCTATCGCATCTTCGAGTTTGATTGTGGCGCGAAGCCGACCTTGAATATGCTGACGGAGCGTCTTCATCCACAAGATCGGGCCCTCTTTCAACAGGTCGTCGATCGCGCATCCCAGACAGCCCGTGGCTTCGAGCATGAGTATCGCTTGCTACTGCCTGACGGGCGAGTCAAGTACGTCCACGCGATAGCTCACGTTTTAAGGGATGAATCTGGCAATCGCGAGTTTATCGGTGCGGTTACCGACATCACCGAGCGCAAGACGGCGGAAGAGAAGATCCTCTACAACGAGAGAGAGCTTCGGACCCTCATTGATGTAATGCCCGCCTACGTGGGGACCTGCTTGCCCGATGGGACAGCTGATTTTCTGAGCCAGAGCTGGTTGGAGTACTCCGGCCAGACGAGAGAAGAGGCAATGGGATGGGGCTGGGCGGGTGCGCTCCATCCTGACGACGCTGACAGAGTGTCGGCAAACTGGCGGGCGGGATTGGACTCAGGAGAACCTGTTGAGATGGAGTTTCGTTGCCGGCGGGCGGATGGAACCTATCGCTGGTTCCTGGATCGCAATCTCCCTCTCCGCAATGATGAAGGGAAAATCGTTAAGTGGTACGGGATTCTTTTCGATATCGACGCATTGAAGAAGACCGAAAGTGCTCTTCAGATGCGAGAACATGAACTCCTTAGCATTATCGAAACAATTCCCTCAAATCTTTGGTCATTGTGGCCGAACGGAGAACCCAGTCATCTATCTAAAAGATTCCTTGATTATTTTGGGGTTCCCTTCGAGGAGTTCCTTAATTGGGGGTGGATGAGAATCATTCATCCCGATGATCAAGAGGAGACTGGGAAGGCATTCGCCTGTGCGCTCGAAACCGGAGGATTATTCAACGTAATAAACCGCTGGCGACGCGCAGATGGAGTGTACCGGTGGCATCACACGATGGGCGAACCTTTGCGCGATTCCGACGGCAAGATCATTCAATGGTACGGCCTCTCGGTGGACATCGATGATCGGAAGCGAGCAGAGGAAACACTCCGGAGGAGCGAGAGAGAGCTTCGGACCCTCATTGATGTAATGCCCGCAATCGTAGGAATCTCTTCGCCAGACGGAAAATTGGGTTTTCTGAGCCAGAGTTGGTTGGACTATTCCGGTCAGACGACAGAAGAGGCGCTGGGAGGAGGCTGGGCGAGTGTGATCCATCCCGACGACATCGATCGAGTGTTGGCAAACCGGCAGGCAGGATTGGCCTCAGCAGAACCTGTTGAGCAGGAGCTACGTTGCCGTGGTGCCGACGGAGTCTACCACTGGTTCTTGAACCGTAGCCTCCCTCTTCGAGATGACGAAGGGAAGATCGTTAAATGGTACGGATTTCTCTTCGATATCGACGTTTTGAAGAGGACTCAAAGTGCTCTTCAGATGCGAGAGCATGAACTTCTTGGCATCATCGAAACCATTCCCTCAATGCTCTGGTCAGTGTCGCCGGCTGGGGAAACAACCCATCTCTCTCAAAGATTCCTTGATTATTTTGGAGTTCGCTTCGAAGAAATAATTAGTCGCGGGTGGGAGAGCTTCATTCATCTTGATGATCGAGAGGAGACCGTGAAGGCATTCGCCCGGGCAATCAGCACCGGGGAGTCATATAGAGCAATACACCGCTTGCGACGCGCAGATGGAGAGTACCGATGGTATCAATCGATGGGCGAACCTTTGCGTGATCCCCAGGGCAAGATCATACAGTGGTATGGCCTCTCAATGGACATCGATGATCGGAAACGGGCGGAAGACCACCTTCGCGACACGCGTGACAAGCTCGCGAAAGCTTCGCGGTTGGCGACCGTCGCTGAACTTGCGGGCTCGATCGCTCACGAACTGAACCAGCCACTCATGTCGATACTTGCAAACGCGCAGGCGGCGAAGAGGTGGTTGAAGGCAGCTCCGTCGAATGTGACGGAGGTAGATTCGTCGATTGAACGGACTATACGAGATGCCCGCGCGGCTGACGAGACAATGCAACATATTCGAGCACTCTTCAAGCAGGAGTCCTTCGTCAAGCAAGATGTCAGGATTCCGGACATACTCAATGAAGTTGTCCGAATTGTGCAAGAGGACCCGAAAAAGCGCGCCGTACCCGTCGAGTGCCACTTCGACGAGTGTCTCCCTCCGGTTCCTGTCGATCAAATTCAGGTTCAGCAAGTCTTCATTAATCTGATCGTGAATGCCATCGAGGCCTTGGAAGGACAACAGGTGGCCCCGCTGGTAACGCTCCGAGCGGCTGTTACAGATTCAGACAGGATGCTGGTCCAAGTGATCGATAACGGGCCGGGAGTCCATGATCTGGAGCAAATCTTTGACGCCTTTATGACGACAAAGGAGAAAGGCATGGGTATAGGCTTGGCCGTGTCACGCTCCATCGTTGAAGCCCATGGGGGCCGCCTTTGGGCGGAGAATAACCAAACTGGCGGTGCAGTCTTCACCGTGGCTTTGCCACTGTCTCATGCCGGTCTCGCGACGAGGGCCTAGCGCGTCATGGATTTGTTTTTGATCTTACTCAACGAGTGCACATCAAGACGTGCATCAGGTGGTCTGAACACCGGCGGCGAGTCAATACAAGACACCCAGCTTTCGATGAATGTGTGCACCAGGCGGACTATTGCCAGTTCCGAAGCCTCCGTTGCCTCCCCTGGAAATACGTATTCGAACTTCATCATTGGGATACAACTGATCCAATAACAGTGTCCTGGCCAATCCGGCGGAAGGGCCGTGACTCTCAATCAGGCGCACTTGCTTGGCCCTACGGCGGCGTTCCATGCAGATCCTGCGCGATCTTTAGCGGTTTTTCTATGTCACTCTTCTTAAGCAATGGCAAGTCGGCATCATGCGAGTTTTGAATGCGCTCCTTTACGCGTTTCAATACCCGGTCAATATCGGCGACACTCCTGTTAAGCAGCCGGGCTACATGCATCCGTGAATGTCGAAGAACCTCCCGTAGCGCGAACACTTCATGTTCTGTGTCCGACAACATAGGTGGGTTGCGGATGGCCGGATAGCCTCGACTGAGCCACGCCCCAAAGCCCCCGGATAGCGGCCGAACTTTTTCAAATCCCCTGCGACGCAGCGCCAGGGCAACCCGGGCACTAGTTGAGTCTTTGGAAGACGCACCATAGAGGATCACCTCTCTATCGGTCCTCAGATCTACGCCTCGGTATCGCTTGATGTACCACTCGAGTCGGCGTGGATCCATTCGAATGGACCCTGGAATCGCCAGTGCCTCGCTGGTCGGTTTGTCCCTGCCTTGCAAATCCAGTAGGAGTATTTGATCGCCTATCTTTAGCTTGTCATTGAGTTCCTCAGGAGAGATCTGTGCGAGCCTGAATTCGTAAAGGAAGCGATACCAGCGAAATAGCCTAAGGACAAGGACACATCCAAGTGCAGCTATTGCTGCAAACCCCAAGATCTCTCCAGTCCTCCGAGAATCGGCAGCGATTCGATCAAGCTGATTGTGCAGCTCGTAGCCTGCAATCATGTATGCGGATGACCAAGCCAATGCTCCGAGCCCGTCAAAGATCACGAACTGACTCCAGCTTATGCCGCAGATGCCCGATAACGGAGAGGCAACGGCATCGAGCCCAAAGACGAACTTCGAAATGAGAAGCGACTTCGGAGCCCGGTTTGAGAAGTTTTTCACCAGTGTCTCGACGCATGAGTGGGGATCTTGGGAGGCACGGCAAAAGAAATGCAATGTTTTTGTTCCCCACCGTCGCCCGGCTTCATACCAGGCAAGATCCGTCAGAATAAACGCCGCCACTGAGCACGCGAGAATCGCCACAGGATTTAGCCTCCCCTGGCCAGCAAGTGCACCCGCGGCGAGCAACAACAAGTTCGCCGGTACAGGCAAACAAGCCTGGCGACCGGCCACGGATGCGAACAATACCCAGTAGCCGTGTCTTTCCAGAAGCTCAATGAACTGGTTCATACGCACTCCAACATTTCTGCTACTTGAGCACACTTCGAGTTCGAGTGACGCGAACCCGTTCCTCTTAGTCAAGACCCAGTGAGTAACAAGCCCATTGCATGAGGTAGTCGGGTGCAGATCCCATGCCACACCATGCGAACGTTTGACGTCCGGGAGCTCGCGCTCTTTGCTTGAAACGTGGCCGCGGTCGGAAAGTGGATGCTGCTCAGCTCGGAGATCAGGTTTCGATGCATGGTCATCCTACGACTGCATTGGGATCGAGAACATTACATCTTCCTGCTAACTAATGTGTCTTCGGGCGCCTTCCTCCGCAACGTGACTCGATCTGTTTCAAGTGCGCATCGCGTCATGCAGAAAATGTAATGCGAATCCTGTAGAGCGGTAGGAACCGATGTCTCGAACGGAGCCACTTTTCTGCTCGAGAAGCGCCTCGAGTCGCACTCTGAACGCACGCTAACAGGAATATGTAGTTTTTTTTGTCGCCTGTCTTTTGCTAATATCCCGATGTCCTCAGAACGACACACTCTGTGATGTGGACAAGTAGTCTTCACGTTTTCGTACCATTGAGGTCGTGTGACCATCTCGACAACTATTGATGAGTACCTCCGTAAGAGATTAAAGCCAGTGGAGGGGGTGATTCCGCAATTGGCCGGGATCGAAATGTTCGGCAACTCGATTCCTGCGGCAAATGCGGACGGGGACCTCTTTGAGTACATCAACTTTCAGCAGCGCTATAACATCGATGCTCGTATCGGGCGCGCTAACAAATTGGCCAGACAATATCTCGAGCCGCTTCCAGATGGCTTAACAGCCATAAATGTTGTCGATGCCCATTTGCAGTGGCTGAAATCAAGGCCGGATTACGACTCGATTACGGCCGCCCAATACAGGATGGCCAAGAGTTCAGAACAATCGAGAATTGCTGAGAACCTGCATGAACTCTATACCACCGCCGGAGTGCTGCTGGTAGATGCTCAGGGACATGGAAGCATTGCGGCCAAGATCGCTTCCACCGTACATGACACTTTCCATACAGCAATGCTTTGCGAACTAGACTCCAACGGGAGGACGACGGCGGATGTCTTCGAGATACTGAACCTCAGACTCGCACAGTCCGTCACTGCGAGAAACGCATTGGGCTTCGACACGGAGAACAACACTCGAGAGATCGCGACCATGGTTTACGGCGAGATTCGACCTGACGGCCTCTTTCGCTTCGTAAACTTCGGCCATCCACCGCCACTTGTGTTCTCTGCGGAATTAGGGAAATTCATGGATATTGGATGGGATCGCATGGTGCAATTCCCTTCGCTAGGATTAGAGATTCCCGAAGATCATCCTGACCGGAGCAGGTATGTATCGATCATGCTTCGGCCAAAGCAGATAACTGCGTCTGACTTGGATGAAATCACTCTCATGAATATTGGCGACCTTATCTTCCTCTATACAGATGGAGTCTATGACGGTGACGATGAACAGGATAGGCAGGAGATCGAACAGATCTTCAGGGAATGCAAGGAGAGGCCGGCCAGGGATATTTGCAACGCAATTCTGGATTACGCACTTCGGAATGACGAGCACTTAATACAGACGGGCGAGCTCGACCGTATCGATGATAAAACCGTATTTATCATCAAGAGAGTAACGGCGCCCGATATACCCAACCTTGCCATTGCGACCCTGTCGAGCAATGGCCCGGGCATTCATCAATGATGCCAATCGATTTCGGGCATTTGTGTCCTGAGAAGATACTCGCGCTGCTGAGCAGGACCTGCCGAGGCATAGTCTCTCTGCGCCACAGCCCAAGCGAGGCTACAGGTCCGGTCTCCAGCGGCCGGTAGTGTTGAATGTTTGCGAGGAAACCTGGCACGAGCACAATCGCTGCCAGGTGCAGGAACTTGAATACGAAGATGGATGTGGCCAGAACGATCACTGAGTGAATGGTGTCCAAAGAGGTCCGGGAGCTTGTGTTTTGTGAGCTCCCGGGTTTCTTGTAACCTAGCTCTGCTCTTGATGAAATTCGGGACAGTCGTACTGAATTGGCCAGGATCCAGGTTGATTTCGAAAGCACTCACTTGCTGGCTGCGTCCTTGATCCCTTCTCCAGTCTTTTTCGTGGCCTTCTTCACACCCTTCGCAGAGTCTTTGGCAACTACCTTGGTCCCGTGGCCCGCATCCTTGACGCCAGATTTCGATGCGTGTTCTACCTTCTTTCCTACGTGCTTCACTACGTTTCCAGTCTTGGTTGCTCCCTTGTCCACATCGTGAGCAACATCCTGGCCAAGCGCCATTCCTACGCAGAGAACCAATAGCGCTGGAATCCCTGCAACTCTAAGTGTTTTCATCTCTTCTCCTTTTCAAGTACCGTCTCTGCATTAACGCGTGAGAATTCCACCTGACGCTACGCTTTGGCAAGCGAAGGCGCTGCCGTTCCATTCAAGACGGCATCAATGTTGTCGAGTGCGACCATACCCATGTTGGTGCGGCTCTCAATTGTTGCCGTTCCGATGTGTGGTAGCAGGAACGTATTCTTGAGTTCCACGTAACCTGGATTGAGCTTTGGTTCTCCTTCGTAAACGTCAAGACCGGCTGCGGCGACCCAACCGCTCTTGAGAGCATCGATCAAGTCATCGTCCTTTACCAGACCACCGCGTGCCGTGTTCACGATGATGGCGTGCTCGGGAAGGAGAGCGATCGTCCTGGCGTTGAGGAAGTGGTGGGTTGTCGGCGTTTCAGGGGCATTCAGACTAAGGAACTGGCTCACCTTCACAAGCTCAAGGGGGTCTGCATGAAATACCGCGTCTCCAGCCCTGTCTGCCGGCAACTGCTGAGGGTTGGAGTAATGGATCTTCATTCCAAAACCTCTTGCACGCTCCGCTACCGCTTGCCCGATACGCCCCATCCCGAGAATCCCGAGGTTCTTGCCTGTCACCTGCCAGCCAAGAAGCGCCTGGGCGCTTGGGATCGTCCACTCGCCGTTTCTGACCAACTCCTGTGCTTCGAATGCTCGCCGACTCGCTCCGAGAAGCAAGAGCATCACGATATCCGCCGTCGCATCCGTCACTTCCGCAGGCGTGTATCCAATCGCGATGTTGCGTTCGGCTGCCGCGTGCATATCGATGTGATCGAAGCCCACAGAATTGGTCGAAATCACTTTGACGGACGGGGACACTCGACTGAAAAATTCTACATCGAGTCTGTCAAATGGCGTGATGAGAATCGCATCGGCGCCCTCTGCTGCTGCAAGGAGCTCGTTGCGCGTAAATAATGTCCCGTCGGTCTTTCGCCTAACTTCGTATTCGCTTTCGATTCGCGCTTCGACCGGCTTGATGAAATGGGACGTGACCACAAGAATGGGCTTCTGCATCTAGCGACCTTCTATGCTGTAGGCGGTGGCTAGTGAGCTTCCGCCGGAATATTGGGAACGAGCACGAGCTTCTTGTTTACAAACTCCTCAAACCCCAGGTTGGAGAGTTCCTTGCCGTATCCAGACCTCTTGATTCCGCCGAACGGAAGATCAGGCCAGCTCACATCCGGATAGTTGATGAAGACCATCCCTGTCTCGATACGACTGGCAACGCGTTTGGCCCTCTCTATATCAGAGGAGTAGACTGACCCACCGAGGCCAAACGGCGAATCGTTTGCAATTGCGATCGCTTCTTCTTCGTCCCTCGCCGGAAAGATGAGTGCAACTGGACCAAAGAATTCCTGTTTGTATGCGGGATTGTCAGGCGTGAGACCAGTGAGGAAGGTGGGCTCCAGGAATGCTCCCACCGTTCCCGACCGATTTCCGCCGAGCAAAACCTTTGCTCCATGCCTCGTTGCGTCATTGATCTGCCGCAGAATCAGCTGCAACGCACTGTCAGACGAGAGCGGCCCGAGCGTTACGCTTTCGTCGAGCGGGTTTCCGAGTTTCAACTTTTTTGCGGCAGCTATGAAGCGCGGAAGGAACTTGTCAAGTATCGATTCGACAACGATGAATCGCTTTGCCCCGATGCATGTTTGTCCGTTGTTTCCGAACCGTCCGAGGATGGCCATAGCCACGGTATGGTCGAGGTCGGCGTCGTCGAGGACAACGAATGCATCGCTTCCACCCAACTCCATGGTGGACTTCTTGAGGTTCTTGCCAGCCCTCGACGCCAAGGCCTCTCCTGCACGCTCCGAACCGGTGAGCGCAATCCCTTTGACACGAGGATCATCTATCAAGGTTCCAGCCTGATCGTTGCTCAGAAAGAGATTGGTGTAGACTCCTTCCGGAAGGCCGGCTTCCTTCAGAATCCGTTCAAAGGCGACTGCACACTGAGGCACGCCCGGCGCATGCTTCAACAGCATCACGTTGCCGGACATTAAGTGCGGACCGACAAACCGCGACAACTGGTAATAGGGGTAGTTCCATGGCTGAATGCTCAACAGGACGCCGAATGGAGAGAATTCGAGATGCGCGTCTCCCATGGCAGATTTGATTGGCTTAGGTGCGAGAAACGTCGCTGCGTTGTCTGCGAAATACTGGAGGATGGCGGCGCTAAGTTCGACTTCGCCGCGACTTTCCGCAATGCGCTTTCCCATCTCGAGGGTGGCTAGTTTGGCCAGTTCGCTCTTCTGTTCGAGAAGAAGCTGAGCGGCGCGGGCGATGATCTTCGCGCGCTCCTGGATCGGGCGTGCTGCCCAGGACACGAACGCATTATCCGCTTTGGCCAAGGCGTCCATCATTTCTTGATCAGTGTGCTCAGTGAAGGTTTTGAGAACTTCTTCAGTGGCTGGATTTACGCTGCGATATGGCAAAGTAATCTCCTTTAGCTGTTCGCATTCCTACCGACCACCACCGCGTCCCGCGGTATGCGTCGTCGTGTCCGCCCGAACCGGAATGGAACGCACCCCGGCAGGTGAACAACGCGATGGTAGCAACCCATCCCAGATTGATAAATTACATATTCCTTGTACGCGAGCTGCAAGGACACTCCAGCAACATCCTGCTCACGATGGCATGTAGTTCCGGTACTACCAGAAACATGTAATGGCGATCCGACGAGGTGCTCCTTACGATAGAGCCGAGTTGCTCTCATGTTCTCCAAGATTGTCGTCGCCTTGAATGATCTCCCTGAATCGCAGCGCGCTTTACGCACGGCGATTGATCTCGCTCGTTCATATGACGCAGAACTAGCTACGATTTTAATCCTGGGAGATCTTCCCGCTTACACTTCGTTTTCTGTCGTCGTGGATCCAGGCGCGTCCGCCGCAATGATGGAGGAGCGACAGAAATTTCACAGCGAAATGCACGAGAAGGCGGCCAACACGGCGCGAGAACTAGGCGTTCATACATACGGCTCGATCGTAGTTGGCAAAGAGGTGCGTGCAATTCTCAACTTTTTGAAAGAGCAAAGAGCAGATTTGCTCGTCGTTGGGTTGCATCAACACGACTTCTACCTGTCCCGTCTTTGGAACTCTCTCTATGACCTCGCTCAGGACGCTACTTGCAGCGTACTCGGAGTGCACTGAGTGGTGACACGAATGAGCAAGGCTAAGAAAAATGAATCTAAACGAGGCCGGAGGCTCTGAGGCATGAGTAAAAAATCGTGGATCATTCCGTTGATCATCTTGTTTGCTGCCGCGGGTCTTCTCTTCGGTATCGCTGGGCACTGGACCGGTTGGGAGGGGAGTCGTCCTGACCAGAAGACAGACGATGCCTACCTGAAGGCCGATATGACACCTTTGAGCACACGGATTTCCGGCACCGTTAGAAGGGTCAACGTCGGTGATTATCAAAGTGTCAAGGTAGGCCAGGCGCTCATCGAACTCGACGACGAGGACTACCGGGCTACTTTGAAGCAGGCCCAAGCGGCGTTAGCCGGATCCGAAGCTGCTCTTGAAGACAATCAGGCAGCCAAGAAAATACAGGATGCTCAGATTGACGCCGCAAAGGCCGGAGTTATTCAGGCACAGGCTGCGAGAAATGCGGCAAAGGCCGGCATTGCTGCGGTTTCGCCTGAACTCGACAGAGCCTTGACTGAGTTGCGCCGCCAGCAAGCCTTGTTCGATGCGAAAGCCGCAACGCACCAACAGCTTGAAGCGGCCACAGCTCAGGAAGGACAGCTCGGCGGCCAGCTTGATGCGCGCAAAGCGGACCTCGCGCGCGCCGAGGGGGCTCTTGCTACCAGCGAGAGTCAACTTGAGGCCGCCAAGCGCCAGCGAGAAGCTCTCAACACGAAAGACGATGTTTACAAAGCTGACATAGCGGCCAAGAAAGCTGCCATCGTGGTCGCGGAGGTCAACCTGGCTTATACGCGAATCTTGGCACCAACGGATGGAACCGTTGGAGAGCGTCATGTCCTCGCCGGTCAGTTAGTCTCTCCGGGGACGCAGACAATCGATCTCGTACAAAGTGAGGTTTGGGTGCAAGCTAATTTCAAAGAGACCCAACTGACCAACATGCGAGTTGGCGACTCGGCAGACGTTCGGATTGATACATTTCCGAATCGAGTGTTTCACGGCAAAGTCAACCAGCTATCTCCCGCAAGTGGTTCCCAGTTTGCGCTTCTACCGCCGGATAATGCGACGGGCAACTTTACGAAGGTGGTGCAGCGAGTCCCGGTCAAGATTGTGCTACTCCGAGGGCAGCCCTATCTGGAACGGCTTCGGCCTGGATTCTCGGCAGTTGTCATCGTTCATACGGTGAAGGCTGAGGCCAGATCGGACGGCGAGCAATGACAAGTCCTGACGTCAAGGCGCCTGAGGCTCACCCGACTCTGGCAACGCACCAGTTGCTTGGAGTTGCCGGCCTGCATGTGTCGTCCTGGTTGCTTTCATGTCTGCCAACCCGGTATCGACAAGTCATTGCCGTTCCCGTGGAGGCTAAATGAGAAGCACGCTCCATAAAGGGAGGCAAGTTACGACGCCAGCCTCCATCAGGCCGCGGGGGCTGCGTTCAGCAGCCTGGTTGTTCTTGCCTCTTTCTCTGTTGGGCTCGCTGTTCGGCACCCGGGTGGTGGCACAACAATCATCTCCGACTCCAATGCGACTAACACTCGAGCAGGCAATCGATCTTGCGCTAAGGCAGAATCATTCTATTCGTCTTCGCTCGCTCTCTGTCGAGCAGATGGAGAGCAAGAAAGACGAAGCGCGCTCCAACTATTTGCCACAAATCAAGGCGAGTGGCAGCACACTTCACATAACAGAGCTCGCTGGCATCCAGATACCTGCTGGCGCATTCGGGAGTTATCCCTCAACCGGGCCGGTACCATCTAGATCGCTCGTTATAGATCAAGGCTCTGCTACTGGGTATACAGGGGGAGTGGGGTTGGAGCAGCCTCTTACGCAGCTGTTCCGCATCCACAAGGCGAATATTGCGGCAAAGGAGGATGTTCTCGTTGCGAAAACACAGCTTGATCAAACTCAAGATGCGATTGCGCTGCAAGTCCGCCAGCTCTATTACAACATCTTGATTAATGAGCAGAAGCTTGAGGCATCTCAGGATCAGTTAGCCGCCGCTCAGGTCAAGGATGAGGAAAGTCGCAGCGATGTGGCGCGCGGAAATGCACTGGAAGTATCGGCGCTCCAGAGTAAAGCCAGCATCCTGCAAGCGCAGCAGGAGAGCTTGACCTTGCGGTTGCAAGGAAATGACTTGCGGCGTCAGCTCGCAGATACTCTTGGGCTCCCGGTGAATACCCCGATTGATCTCGATCCCGGAGTTGCTGCGGCAGCGCTCAACATTCCATCTCGAGCTGACGCAGTCCGGATCGCACTCGACCAGAACCAAGATCTCAAAGTAGCCCGGCGGACTCTCGCAAAGGCGCAAGCTGGGCTAGCGGCAGCCAAGGACGCATACATCCCCGATGTAACCGCACTCTCACGCTACAGCTATCAAAGTGGCGTGCCATTTCTCGTTCATAATTTCGGGACGTTTGGCTTCTCACTGAACTACGACCTCTTCGACGGTGGGCGCCGCGAAGCTAACGTTCGCGAAGCGCGGACCGAGGCTCACTCTGCGGAAGTAGCCGTGGACAAGCTGCAGTCGGAGATCGAAGTGCAGGTGCAAGCCATCTACGACAGAATTGATGAGCTCAGGCAGATGGTCGAAGTTGCCGGACAAGTTGTAACGGTCCGAACGGAGGCAGCCCGGCTGGCGGATCGGCAGTTTGAGCAGAATGCTGCGCTCAGTTCTGTCCGAAGTCAGACTCAAGCGGACCTGGCAGGTGCTACTGCATCCTTATTGGAGGCAAATTGCGGCCTCTCGTTGGCGGAGGCTGATCTGAAAAGAGCTATCGGCCAATTGCCGCAATAGGCGGGATCTCACGGGCAGCGTTGCTCGTGGCACGAAGGTAGGTAGGATTCGATGGATAGTACCCTGACTAGCGTTTTGGCCGCGCTCAGCGGCTCTGTCATTGGCGCTTCAACTCCCGTTCTTAGCAATTTCGTGCTCCAGCGAAGCGTCGCACAGCGAGAGCTAACCAATCGCGAAATCGCTCAACGCGAGGAACTCTATTCGGAATTCATACGCCAGGGAACGGGCTGTTACGCAAAAGCACTTTCACAAAGCCTGGAAAACATCGACGAGATTGTGGCGATGTACGCGCTGGTGAATCGAATCAGGCTCTTCGCATCTCGCAGCGTACTCGAAGCCGCCGAGGTGTTTGTAAAAAAGCTGGTCGCAACATACGGCGAGAAGAACATGACAATCGACCAAATCAAATTAGTGGCTCTGGAGCAACATGCGGACCCTCTGAACGATTTCGCGCTTAAGTGCCGATCGGAACTTCGCGAGGTTTACGAGCGAGGGAGTTGGAAAAGCAAATAGTCCTCACGGGGACGACTCAACTGAAACTCGCGACTTACTGTCATTCCTCCCACTGCGCGTACTGTTGTGTTTTCCATTCCTTGCCCTTCTGCTCCCATCGGCCTCCTGGATTCGCGCCAACTCCTTCCTAGTAGGAACATGTAATTTCGACCCGCTCATTCAGTTGCTACTATCACGTTGTCTGACGCACCAAAGTACACGACAGTCAGCGGTCCCACTCTGGCGATCAGATCGAATAAACGCCAAACTTGCGCGGTGGAGGGAGTTCGAAAGATGCAGATGGTGCCTACTCAACGTCTGATTTGTTTCGGCAGCGCCACCGCATGCCTTCTTCGGACAACAACGTTGCTGGCACAAAACAGTATCCCAACCACACTTGCTCCTGCATCCACACCTGCGCATCAGATATTCGATCTCTCGATCTTTGTGGTTGCAATTACTGGTGGGATATTTCTGGTTGTAGGCGGATTGCTCGCGGTTGTCCTGTTTCGATTTCGAGCACGTAAGACCGACCCGGCGGGCGAGCCAGCCCAGATCTACGGCAGCACTCAAATCGAATTGGCGTGGACAGTAATTCCTGTTCTGATTGTGGTTGTTCTGTTTCTAACAACTGCCAGAATTATTTTCGCCATCCAGGACGCACCAAAGCCCAAGACAGCCCTTGACGTTACAGTAATCGGGCATCAGTTCTGGTGGGAGTTCCGGTATCCGAAGTACGGAGTTATCACTGCGAACGAACTTCATATCCCGGTCAGTTCCGCAGGAGCGCAGGAGGCGGCTTTTCTCAAGCTGACCTCAGCAGACGTCAACCACAGCTTCTGGGTTCCGCGGCTGGCTGGCAAGACCGATCTGATCGCAAACCATGTGAACAGCATGTGGATGGATCCTCAGACGCCGGGGTTGTACCTCGGTCAGTGCGCACAGTTCTGCGGTTCACAGCACGCGTTGATGTTGCTGCGCGTATACGTCGACACTCCAGGACAGTTTGCCGCATGGATCAAAAATCAACAGCAACCGGCGTTACAAGATCCTGCGGTGGCAGCAGGCAGAAGAGATTTTGAGGCGCAGGCCTGCATGAACTGTCACACGATCTCTGGAACGTCGGCAACCGGAAGGTTCGGTCCTGATCTCACTCACCTCATGAGCAGAACGACACTGGCCTCTGGCGCGATGAACAACACGCCAACGAATCTTCGCCAATGGATCAAATCGCCGGACACATTCAAGAACGGTGCCCTTATGCCCGCAATGCAACTGAGCGATAAGCAACTGGACGAGGTAACTGCTTATCTCGAAACACTCAAGTGATCACAGGGTTTTGATATGAGCGATTACACACTTCCGGTCAGCACTACGATCGAGCCGAGTGCTTCCGCATCGGAGCTCGGCACGTTCCTCGAAAGGCTTCACGGATGGGTAGTGACTGTGGACCACAAACGCCTGGGCATTCTGTACATTCTGTACTCGACCTTTTTCCTGCTCATCGCGGGCGCCGAGGCCCTTTTGATCCGCCTTCAGCTCGCCTATCCCCACAATCACGTCCTGAGCGCACAGGTCTTTAATCGGTTCTTCACGATGCATGGCACCACGATGGTGTTTCTGGTCGGAATGCCCTTCCTGTTTGGATTCGCCAACTACATAGTTCCGCTTCAGATTGGCGCTCGTGACATGGCATTTCCGAGGTTGAATGCCTTCAGCTTTTGGCTGACCGCCTTTGGCGGCTTACTCCTCTACTACAGCTTTCTCGGCGGGGCTGGACTCTACGGCGTGGGAAACGCCCCCGATGTGGGCTGGTTTGCATATGCGCCCCTCACTGCGCGGTCGTTTTCTCCTGGCCATGCTACCGACTATTGGGCTCTTGCTCTTATCGTCAGTGGCTTTGGCACCCTTGGCACCGCGATCAACATCATCGCGACAGTCATCTCGATGCGCTGCAAGGGGATGACGCTTATGAGAATGCCTTTGTTCACATGGCTGCTTCTCATCGTGAGCATGCTGACACTCGTTACGATCACTCCTCTCACAGCAGCGCAGTTCATGCTGCTTATAGACCGCTATCTGGGTGGCCATTTTTTTGATACGCAAGCCGGTGGTTCCTCTCTGATCTGGATCCATTTCTTCTGGATATTCGGTCATCCCGAGGTTTACGTGCTCGTTATGCCGGCCTTCGCAATCGCGAACGAGATTATCCCGGTTTTTTGCCGCAAAGCCATCTTTGGCTATCCAGCTATGGTTGCAGCTTCCGTGGCAATCATGTTCGTCAGTCTCAGCGTTTGGGCGCACCACATGTTCACCGTCGGCATGACCTCGGTTTCAAACGCCTTCTTCACGTTATCGACGATGCTCGTCGGCGTCCCAACCGGGATCAAGATCTTCAACTGGATCGCTACTCTGTGGGGTGGGCGAATACGCTTCACAACTCCGATGCTGTTCTGCATTGGATTCCTGTTCCAGTTCCTCATTGCCGGGCTTACCGGCATCATGCTCTCGGTATCTCCGTGGGATTGGCAACTTCATAATTCGTACTTCGTTATCGCTCACTTTCACTACGTACTTGTTGGCGCTATTGTGTTCTGCATTTTCGCGGGTCTCTATTATTGGTATCCCAAGGCCACCGGGCACTTAATGAACGAGCGGCTCGGGAAGTGGCATTTCTGGCTGTTTGTCATCGGCTTCCATATCACATTTGACACGATGCATTTTCTTGGACTGCTGGGGATGCCGCGGTCTATCTACACCTATCAACCTGATCGCGGATGGAACTTTCTTAATCTGGTCGTCTCGGTCGGAGGGCTGATTCAGGGCATCGCGGTCCTGATCTTCGCGTACAACCTCATCGTTTCTTATTGGCGGGGCGAAGTCGCAGGCGACGATCCCTGGGACGCCTGGACTCTGGAATGGGCAACGTCTTCTCCACCTCCTGTCTACAACTTTGAGGAGTTGCCGGAAGTGCATAGCCGTCGCCCGCTGTGGGACGCGAAGCACCCCGACGATCCGGATTGGGAGTATGAGTCATGAGTTCTGTACCGATCAATCATCCAGGACGTGCAATCGAGTGGAATCTTCCCAGCAAACGCCGAGTGGGAATGTCGGCGTTGATTACTGGGGAAAGTGCAATCTTCACCATCTTTGTCGTCGCCTATGTCTTCTACATGGGCAAGAGCCTGACCGGACCCACACCTCAGCAGGTATTAGAGGTCCCGATTCTCGGTACGATCTGCCTCCTTTCGAGCAGTCTTACGATTATGCAGGCAGAGAAAGCGATAGAAAGGGACCGCATGACGAGCTTTACTCTATGGCTCGCTGCGACGATCTCCCTTGCTGCAGTCTTTCTGACGAGTACAGCTCTTGAATGGAAGAAGCTGATCTATCAGGACGGTTTGACCATCAGCACGAATCTCTTTGGAACCACGTTCTACTCTCTCGTCGGGCTCCACGCGACTCATGTTGTAGTCGGGCTGTTTCTTCTAACTACGACATTCGTCTTCTCCCTGTTCGGGTGGGTCGATTCGCGGCAGAGTGAACGCTTTGGCGTAATTGCTCTTTATTGGCACTTCGTAGATGCGGTTTGGATCGTGGTCTTTACAGTCGTGTACCTAATCGGGCGGTGAATCGCGATGAATATTCGGAATCCGGAACAGAGCCCAAGAGAGCCTATCGAGATGCCGGCCAGCACGGCGTGGCCGATCCTTCTTGCCTTCGGGGTTACGCTCTGTTTTGCGAGCCTGGTAACAAGTGCGGGAGTTGGCTTTGCGGGCTTTGTTCTTGTCTGCTGCGGCATAGGGGGATGGGCACGCCAGGTCCTTCCCGATGAGAACCATGAAATGGTCCCGGTCACGGCAAGAGAATTTGTGCCATCGAGCGCGAGAACCCAGGTAGCGCACATCCAGATCAGCGAAGTTCACAGAGCGTTCCTTCCTGTCGAGAGTTATCCCGTCACCTCCGGGCTCCGTGGCGGCATCGCAGGCGGAATCGTCATGATCTTCCCTGCTCTCCTATACGGCTATTTAACCCAACACAGCATTTGGTATGCAGTAAATCTGCTTGGAGGCGCGGGCGTTGCACACTGGACAAACGCCACCACTGCGGACATCGCGGCCTTTCACTGGAACGGGTTGATCACAGCAACGGTCATCCATTCGGCAATTTGTACGCTGATCGGCCTGCTTTACGGAGCAATGCTGCCGATGTGGCCGCGGCAACCAATCATTCTAGGCGGAATCGTGGCGCCGCTCCTATGGACCGGCTTCGTTCATTCAGTTCTCGGATTTGTAAATCCCGCGTTTAACGCGAGAATCGCATGGGGTTGGTTCACCCTCTCCGAGATTCTTTTCGGCATCGTCGCAGGCATCGTTGTGACGAAGTCCGGCAAGATCCGAACGCATCAGACTCTGCCCTTCATTCTTCGCATGGGAATCGAAGCTAAAGAGTTCAGGTCGCCAAAAGAGGATGAGTGATGAATAGAAGGCGCAATGCACTCTTGTCGTTCATCTCCCTCACCTTGGTCATTAGCAGCGTGGGATGCCATCGGAGAATCGGGCCACCAAATGACCAGGAAGAGCTCATGCGGCCCGAGGACGTGGTGTCGTTCGATCGTCTCTACAAGCAGAATTGCTCAGCCTGCCATGGCGAAAACGGTTCCGGAGGGCCTGCGCTCGATCTGGCTAATCCTGACTATCAGGCACTCGTGGATGATGAATCGCTGAGGCACTGGATCACATCCGGAATGCCCGGAACCCAGATGCCGGCCTTCGGCGAATCGGCAGGCGGATTTCTCACGCCACAACAGGTGGCCACACTCGTTAACGGCATGCGTTCGCGGTGGGCTCACGCGGACCATAAAGTACATGACATGCCGACCTATTCGTCCAGCACCATCGGCGCCGTTGAGCAGGGCCACCAAATCTTCCAGGTGAAGTGTTCCTCCTGCCATCAACAAGGGCAACAGAGGATCACCGACACCAGCTACCTTGCTCTGATGAGTGACCAGAGCTTGCGGACCATCGTCATTGCAGGGCGACCTGATCTTGGACAGCCAGATTGGAATCAGGTCCAACCTGGCCAGCCTTTGACGGATCAGGACGTAAGCGACATCGTCGCATATCTGCATTCGCTGCGAAGTGACACTCCGGGCCAGCCGTACCCCGAGACCAGGATCCAGAGGTGATTTGTGAATGAATTGGAACTGCCTGTCGAACAAGCCGAAGAAGAGCTCACGCCGGTAGACCCTTTGACGGTGTCGCGGCGGTGGCTGTTACTCAAAATCGGTGCGCTCTTTAACGCTGTCGTCGGCGGCGCTTTATTGGTGCCAATACTCAAGTACCTGCTCTCCCCCGTGAAACCTGACGACGCATACAAGTCCTGGGTGTCACTAGGCTCAGTTGAAACGTTTCCTGTCGGGGAGACTCGTCTGGCGAAGTACACGAATCCGGTGAGCCGTTCCTGGGATGGCGAAACAGATCGCGTCGCGTGCTGGGTACGCCGGATCTCCGAAAAGGAGTTTCAGGTGTTTGCAATCAACTGTGCACATCTGGGATGTCCGGTTCGCTGGTTCCCTCAGTCGCAGTTGTTCATGTGTCCTTGTCACGGCGGGGCCTACTATGCGGACGGTAGCCGTGCTTCGGGCCCGCCCGAACGTGGACTGTTCACATACGACGCCAAGATCGTTAGTGGAAGACTTCAGATCAATGCAGGTCAGATGCCCACCCTGTCGAACACCGCCAAACTCGTTCAAATCGAGAACGCCCGCGGAGGTTCGCCATGCAGCGGTTAAAGGCTCTCTACACATGGTTCGACAGCCGGCTCCAACTTGGACAACCCATCAAGGAGATGGCGCTTCACCCTGTCCCGAATAAGACCGCCAGTTGGTGGTATGTCTTCGGGAGTGCCGCCTTTGTCTTGCTGATGCTGCAGATTGTGACGGGGATTCTGCTTGCATTGGTGTATGTTCCCTCCGCCGGCCAGGCGTGGAACAGTCTCAATATTTTGAATCACCAGCTAACCCTGGGTTGGTTCTTGCGCGCAATGCACGGCTGGGGATCGAACTTCATGGTTGCGGTCGTGTTGATCCACATGGCCCAGGTCTTCCTCTTCGGCGCATACAAGTTCCCGAGAGAGCTGACCTGGATTCTGGGTGTCTTCCTACTGCTCATGACACTCGGGATGGCGTTCACGGGTCAGGTGCTGCGTTTTGATCAGGACGCATATTGGGGCCTCGGCATCGGAGCGTCGATTGCGAGTCGAGTGCCGTTCATTGGCAGTACTGCTGTCCACATGATGTTAGGCGGTCCGATCATCGCTGGCGCCACGCTGTCGAGGTTTTTCGCATTCCACGTCTTCGTTATTCCGGGAATGCTGTTGGCATTTGCCTGCCTTCATGTCTGGATGGTAGTCAAGCTCGGCATCAACGAATGGCCGATGCCAGGCCGTATCGTTCGCCGCTCCACGTACCTAACGGAATACCACGACCTCACGAAGAAGGACGGCCGGCCATTCGTGCCGGGTGCCGTGTGGAAGGACGCATTCTTTTCTGCGGCAATCCTTGCGGCTGTTGCCGTTTGCGCGGCTGTATTCGGCCCCTACGGACCTGGCGGCCAGCCGGATCCAACGATCATTCAGACAGCGCCTAAACCTGATTTCTTCTTCCTGTGGCTTTATACCGTCTTGTCCTATCTTCCTCCAAGCCTCGAGACACCGTTTCTGCTGATCGCTCCTGTACTTGGAATCGCGGGACTCGTGGCCCTTCCGTTTTATGCGGGCGAAGGTGAGAAGAGCTGGCACAAGCGTCCCATCGCGATCCTCATGTTGACCACGATTGCCGTTACGTGGGGTGTGTGCACGCATCTTGGCACCTTCACGCCGTGGAGCCCGAAGATGAGTGCATGGAGCGGCGGACCACCGGTTCCCACCCGCTATACCCATGATGCAAGCCCACTGCAGCGGCAAGGGGCCATCGTTTTTCAATCGAAGCAATGCCGCAACTGTCATTCGATTGCAGGCGTGGGCGGACTGCGTGGCCCCGCTCTGGATCTCGTCGCAACGCGCCTCACGGAGGATCAACTGATCCGCCAGGTTCTTCAGGGCGGCGGCAACATGCCGGCGTACGGCAAGAATCTGAGTCCCCCCGAAACCACCGCACTCGTCCAGTTCCTCGAGACGCTGCACCCGATTAATCAACCCGCCGCCGTCGATGCATCGCATCAGGCAGTCATGACAGAACCCGCTCTCAATCCATAAGGGAGGTTAGTTGCAGACATCTTGGCTGAGTCTCGTTAGCGATTGGGACATCCCTCCCGCAGTTACGAGCGCCCTCGTGGCAGTGGGCTTTATTTATGTAAGAGGATGGCTAGCTCTTAGGCGCACTCGCCCCGAGACGCTCCCTGCGTGGCGGCTTCTGTCGTTCCTCGCGGGACTGGTTGCCATTTTTGTGGCCGTCTCTTCTCCGCTCGATACTTACAGCGAGACTCTGCTGTTCATGCACATGGCTCAACACTTTGTGCTGATGTCTGTAGCACCTCCGCTCATCGTGTTGGGCTGCCCGTCCGTTCCCATGCTGCGTGGACTACCACGCTCGATTGTTCGTAGGATCGGTGGTCCCCTCTTTCGATCCTCCGTTGTGCATCGCGCTCAGGAACTATTTTCGCGACTTCCATTCGCATGGCTTGCGATGAACCTGACCTATGTGGGTTGGCATATTCCAAGAGCCTACGAATTCGCGCTGGCCTCGGAAGGCTGGCATGAACTTGAACACTTCTGCTTTTTCATGACGAGTATCTTGTTTTGGTGGCCAACTGTGCAGCCATGGCCGTCACAACGCCGGTTCAACTCCTGGATGATCATTCCCTACCTGTTGACGTCCGATCTCGTAAACACGGGCTTGTCGGCATTTCTGTGTTTTTCGGGCCGCTTGCTCTATCCGAGCTATGCACTTGTCCACCGGCCCTTCGGGCTCGATGCATTGAAGGACCAGATCGCGGCAGGAGCGTTCATGTGGGTGTTCGGCTCTGTGGTATTTCTCGCACCAGCCATCTACTTAACGGCTCGATTCTTAACGAACGGTCGACTCATTGATGAGAAGACAGGACTGGAGAGAGCGCGTGCGATGGCTCAGTAGATTGATCGAGTTTGTCGGGAAAGTGGGGCTCTTCAGTCTGCAGGTCCTCCGTGATTCGCTGAAGCCTCCGTTCGAGTTCGCCCAGTTTTCTCGTCAACTCGCAGAAGTGGGAAACAGATCGCTTGCCCTCATAATCGTTTCGGGCTTCGCTTTGGGAGCTGTCATGACACTCCATACCAGGAGCACTCTCGTGACGTTTGGCGCCACGGCAATGATACCTGCCGTCCAGGCAGTCTCATTTTTCGTCGAGATTGGTCCTCTGGTGGCGGGGCTCTTACTTGCGGGCCGAGTCGGCTCAGGAATCGGAGCGGTCCTTGCGAATATGAGGGCCTCCGAGCAGATCGACGCTATCGAATCATTGTCGATTGACTCATTCAAGTTCCTGGTGGTTCCTCGCGTCCTGGCCTGCGTGATTGCACTCCCCTTCTTGACACTCTTCATGGATTTCGCTGGGCTCCTTGGAGGGTTTTTGTCAGAGGTGCTTTCCTCTCACATTGCGCCAGCTCTCTACCTCAACCGCGCTTTTGATTATCTCCAGTGGTCCAACTTTATTGCTCCCACCCTCAAAACTGCTGTATTTGGTTTCATTATCGGATCTGTCTCTTCCTATTTTGGCTATACGACGGATAAGGGGGCACAGGGTGTCGGCGAGGCTGCCACTAACAGTGTTGTTGTTTCGTCTCTGCTGATCATTGTTGCGGACGTGCTGTTGATCAAGTGCATCTTCTTTCTCTTCCCGGACACTGCCATATGACCGCAAACCAGAACATCGCAGTGGAATTCAAGCGGGTGATGAAGTCGTTCGGAGCAAAACGTGTGCTGAATGACGTATCTTTCCAAATCGGCCAAGGCCAGGCTCTATGCCTGCTCGGTCGCAGTGGTACAGGCAAGAGTGTCACCCTCAAGCTGATTATGGCTCTCATGCGTCCTGACTCCGGAGAAGTCTGGGTTGATCAGGACAATGTCGTCGGCATGGGGGAGCACAGACTGTCTCTCGTTCGGAGAAAGCTTGGGTATCTTTTTCAGGACGCCGCCCTCTTCGATTCCCTCACGCTCTACGAGAATCTGGCGCTGCCTCTCAGCCGCCTGACGAAGAAATCCAAGGATGAGATCGACGAAGTTGTACAACGAGTTCTCACTGATGTGAGCCTGGGAGCCGATGGCGCCAAATATCCGTCGGCGCTCTCAGGGGGTATGAGAAAAAGGGCCGGTCTCGCCAGAGCCCTGGTGCTCGAACCGAAGATTCTTCTGGCTGATGAACCGAGCAGCGGGCTGGATCGCATTACAGCCGCGGAAATCGATGAACTTCTAACGCGCCAAAAGCTTGAGCATGGGACTGCCCTCATCATTGTGACGCACGATGTGCACGGAGCACGAAGAACTGCCGACCGCGTAGCCGTACTCGACAAGGGAAATCTCGTGGCGTTTGGATCGGTTGAAGAGGTAAGCCAGAGCGAAAGCGACGTCGCTCGCAGACTCATCACGGAGTGAAGCTATGCCAAGACGGTATCTTGCTGTAGGGATTTTCATCATCACAGGGACAGCGTTGTTTGCTCTCGGTATCTTCCTCGTTGGAAGCCGCCACGAGGCTTTTTCGCATCACTTGCTGCTGTATACCGAGTTCGCCAATCTCGATGGCGTCACCAAGGGCTCGAAGGTACAAGTTGCCGGTATGGATGCAGGCCAAGTGGCCAGGATCGACGTGCCTGATTCACCGAATGGACGTTTTCGCGTACAGATGAAAGTCGACGACCGGTTCCACGGCCTGGTTCGAACCGACTCTGTCGTGACGGTCGATACAGAAGGTGTTGTTGGCAATACTTTTCTGACTATTCACACAGGATCACCGAGTGCTGCGATCGCGCAGGCTGATTCCGTTCTCCAAAGCAAGCCTCCCGTAAACATGTCCGATCTGCTCACGAATGGCCTCGGGATCATGAATGATGCAGACGCAACCCTGAAGCAGGTCGGAGGTAAGCTCAACGTCGCCCTCGATGGTGCAAATGTCGCAATAGGCAATGCGAATGATCTGCTTGTGGGACTCAAAGAGGGGCGCGGACCAGCCGGGATGCTCCTCCGCGACGAAAAGGTGGCAGATCAGATCCGCGAGACCGTATCGACCGTGCAAGCGACAACCTCGAACTTGAAGCAAGCGTCAGCCGGGGTAAACAGCATCGTGGCGGACGTTCAGCAACGTCAGCTCCCTCGGAAGCTCGACGACACAATGACGCAGATTCATTCTGCTTCCACTCAAGCCAACGAGACGATTACGCAGGTTCATCAAAGCCTGACACAGGCTTTGGGTCCGGACCCATACGGAGTTACGGCGGGACAGAACATTAGTCAATCCCTGAGCAATGTCAACGTCGCAACAGGTAACATGGCCGAAGACACCGAGGCTCTCAAACACAATTTCTTCTTGAAGGGCTTTTTCAACCGCCGCGGGTACTACACTCTGTCCAGCCTATCCCCGGAGGAATATCGTCACAGCAAGCTCCTGGCGCACAACCGTAGCCCCCGTATATGGCTAGAAGCTGACGCCCTTTTTCAGCAAGGGCCGCATGGCGAAGTGGAACTAAGCGATCGTGGCAAGCATGCGATCGACGCTGCCGTTGTGTCTTCCGGTGACTCGGTCTTTGCGCACCCCGTAGTCATCGAGGGGTATGCAGATGCAGGGACACCTGCTGATGCGCTGGCCTCGTCCTATGCCCGTGCACAAATTGTTCGGAACTACCTCGAAGCACGGTATCCGTTCGCCGCAACAAACGTAGGCGTGATCCCTTTAAGCGAAACTCCCCCACCAGGGGTAGGGCATGACCGTTGGTCCGGCGTCTGCATCCTGGTCGCGGAAAAGAAGTAGACCGCATCGAGGCGATGAGGCTACCCACTCTGGCCGAATGCCGAATTACGTTGCATCCTCGGGAGGCTTTGTGTCCGGGGAAGCCGCCGGCAAGGTGAAGTGGAACGTCGCGCCACGCCCGCAGTCGCCGTTGGCCCAAATCCGGCCGCCTTGAGATTCGACGATCGACTTGCTGATTGCCAAGCCCATGCCGCTGCCTTCCGGCTTCGTTGTAAAGAATGCGTCGAATATCTGGTCAGCCTTGCCCATGGGAAGCCCGGGCCCTGTGTCATGAATAGAAATTTGGATCTGGCCGTCCTCACCCAATTGCGACCTCACTGTAAGCACGCCACCCGTGTCCTTCATCGCCTCGATGCCATTCAGCATCAGGTTCATGAGCACCTGCTGCAGTTGCACACGATCTGCCACGGTCACGGGAAGATCGTCTTTCAGATTGGTGCGGATCGATACTCCATGCCCTCTGGCCTCAGCTCTCATCATCCCGGCCATTTCGCCGACGACCTCATTTATCGCAACTAGCTCCTGTTTGGGAGGGGCTTTCTTATACAACGATCGCAGACGGTCGATAATATTCGACGCAAGGGTACCCGCTTCAACGATTTTTTCTGTTCCTTCGCGAACTCTCGTCAGTTCGGGCGGGTCGCGCTGAAGCCACCGCAAAGACGCCTTGGCATTAACGGTTGAGGCCATGATGGGCTGTGCGAGTTCGTGCGAGATCGATGCAACCAGTTCTCCCATCGCGTTGACCCGGCTAATATGGGTGAGATCGGCCTGGAGCTGTTCGGCACGTTTGCGGTCTTCAATGTCCGTTGCCGCGCCACACCATTTCACAATCTTCCCGCGCCTGTCCCGCAAAGGCACGGCGCGTATCAGGAACCAGCGATAGACTCCATCCGATCCGCGGCGCAGCCGTGCTTCATAATCCAGCGGTTGGCCAGTCGTCGCCGATGCACGCATCCGCTCGATAATACGGTTGAGATCATCAGAGTGAATTGTCTTCTCCCACCCTGACACCGACGCTTCTTCGGGGCTCAATCCTGTGTATTCGAGCCAGCCCCTGTTCATAAAAGTACGATTGCCTTTGGGATCTACAACGAAAGCTAAGGCCGGCATGGATTCTACTGCCTCGCGGAATTTCTTTTCTTGTTCCTGCAACTGGTGAACACGCGTTTGATAAACGGCCCAGAGCAGCACAATAAAGACGGCGATGCACGACAATCGGAACCAGTATGTTTGATAGTAGGCCGGGGCGACATTCAAAGCGATCGCAGTTTCTGGCCCGTTCCACAGCCCCTCGCTGTTGGCGGCGATAAGCCGGAATCGATAGGGGCCGGGCCCAAGGTTCGTATAAACGGCTTCTCGCGCTGCAACCGGCTGGCTCCATGTAGTGTCGAAACCTTCAAGGAAATATCGAAATCGAATCCGCCCGGGCATTGCGAGGCTCAGCCCCGTGTACTCAAATGTGATTCGCCTGGGAGATGAAGGAATTCGAATGGGGGCGTCGAGGTTTGCGGTGTTGTTATCGGCGGTGATCGCCTCGATGCGAGGCAGCGCAGGAACTGAATTATCAGGGATCTGGGATGGATTAACAACCGACAAGCCGCTACTGAGTGAAAACCAGATCCTGCCCGCTGAGTCTGAGACTACAGAACGGCTCCGCTTCACTCCTTCAGTGCTCTCGAGACCATCGGCCTGCCCATACTCGCGAACATCGGCTGCCGTCACAACACCGCTTTGCAGTTTGTCACGCGGAACGCGCAAAACATGATTTGAGGTCGCGATCCAAAACCTTCCGCTTTTGTCCTCCGCCATTCCGACTATTTGTTCGTGCAATGACTCCGGGACTTCCTGAAGAGCGTGCATCCGGCCCATTTGGAAGTACGCAAGTCCCGCTGAGGTCCCAATCCACAATGCACCGGCCGAATCTTCAAAGAGACAATTTACGTTGTCGGATGGCAGTCCATCCTGGAGCGAATAGGTCCTCCATTTCCCATTTGAGAATGCGCTCAGGCCGTTTGGAGTCCCAAACCAGATCGTTCCATCATGACCTTCGAGGACTGATGAGATCGTGTTCGAGGCCAGTCCGTCTGTGGTTGTGTAGGTAGTGAATTTTCCGTCTTTTAGTCTGCTGATGCCGCCGCTCAGGGTACCCGCCCAAACCGTTCCGTCACGACCAAGGTATGTGGCGTACACACTGTTTTGCTCCAGCCCATTTGCCCGGCCATAGGTTTCTGTTGTGATGGTTCCACCACGGTACGTCAGACGGGTCAAACCTCCTTGTCGGCGCCCGATCCAGATTTCGTGATCGCGACCGACAATGGAGTAGATCACATCTTTCTCGAACAGCTCCGGCTCAACAGGCTGAACGCTGCCATCTTTAATCCAGTACAGTCCGCCTTTTTCGGGAGCAAACCATACACTACCTTCCCCGTCAACATAGACGGGGCCGTTAGAATTCGAGGAGAGTCCTTCATCCGTGGAATACGTTATGAATGCGCTGTCTCGGATGCGCTCTAGTCCCATGGCACTCCCAATCCACAGATTTCCTTCGCGATCCTCAAACAGCGCGTTCACAGCACCGGCTCTCTGCATGCCCTCTTTCTCAGCAAAGGAAGTACCACTCGCATTGATTCGCAAAAGACCCTGCGTAGTACCTACCCAGATGTTCGAATCGCGATCGCGAAGCATAGTCAGCACGGGCTGGTCATAGAGCGAAGGCCGTAATTCAACACGCCGAAATCCCGCACCACTCGATCGAAACAGTCCGTGATCGGTGCCCACCCATAAGTCACGGTCACCAACCGGCAGCAGGCAGTTGATTTTCTTCTCCGTGAGTCCTTGGGTAACCCGAATGGCGCGTCCGTTTTCCAGATAAAGGAGGCCGGCCCCCAGTGTTCCCAACCAGATTTTGCCACTTGCAGTTTCCGCAATCGACAGCGCCGGGGCCGCTCCCGGCAGGATGTGTGCTGGAGCCACCCGATCCAGCTTTCCCCTTCGCAGTCGGAGGGTCCCGCTGACCAGGTCCGACAGCAATATTCCGGCGGCATTTTCCCGTGCAATCGCCGTCACCTGAGTCACGGTGGCATTGGGTCCGGATGCAAGACTCTCAAACTTCCCACGGTTATAACGAAGAATTCCTGCGGTTTGCATGCGCACCCACAAATCGCCCTCGGAGTCAGTAATTAATCCAAGAATCGGATCGTTTTGAGGCAGAAGTGACTTCGGTGGCACGGGCAGGAAGGTGAACCCGTCAAAACGTACGAGGCCTTTGTCAGTGCTGATCCAAAGATAGCCATCCGGGCTTTGTGCGATAGCATGAACCGCGCCGCCCGGCAGACCATTCGCAGCGCTCCATTTCTCCCGGACATACTGAGAGAATTTGCGATGTGGGTCTAGCGCATGTGCATCGCTGAGGAGGCATGCCATCACCGCCAACGTGACCAAGCGATATGCGCGCATTACGGGAAGAACTCGAATTTTTCAATCACGACTTCCATTTCATTTTTTAGGGGGACCTCGCCTTTATTGAAGACATACAGATTCATACGGACCGCGTCCCCACCCGCAGATGGCACTCCCGAGGTGAAAGTATGTAGTTGGATCACGCGCGCCGGCGATCCGGCCGCAGTTGAGAAAGTCACACGACCGGGCTTCCACTGGAAAGAGTGCGTGAGCGCGCCGCTCGGAACTCGAAATCGAACCATATTTGCGGGAATGAAGTAAGGCTGAACGACATAATGTGCGTTCTCGTTCTCTTGGTAGCCCCAGCGGCTGATTTCGACGTCAAGCTCACGGTGATTTGGTTCACCGCCGGTCCCATCCCACGTCAGCAGCGTTAGAACGGCGGAGGGCTCCAATTGCGAGATATCGCGCACGACGAACTTGTAGGTTCCGTATCCCAGGCTGCGGATGAGCTTAACCTCCGCACACGTCCACTTATTCTTGCTCCTGGCGATGCGCAAATGCAATGCGCCGCGTTCGTCCGTCCACGCGTTCGCCGGATCAAATGAATTCCTTGTGCCGGCGCGATTACTTGCTGCTGTCCGTACGGACCAGTCATAACCGCTGAAATGCAGCAGCCTCGGTTGTGTCGAACTTGCCGGTGCACTCTTGTCCAGTACGACCGTGATTGCGTCGACACCATCTCCTTTTGACGGCAACGATTCCACCGTCTCCGGCGGGTGATAACCGGGCTCGACGAGCAACGCGGCGTACTCAGTACCGAGATGGACCTGGTTCTGCCAACGTGAACCGTTCTGGATTTGCGTGAAAGGGTGGTCCGAGACGGGCTGCACCCACCACAACTCCTCGCTTCTGGTATAGACCACGATCTGCTGGTCCGGGCGGACGCCGGCCGCGGTGCCCTCAATGGGAGCAACTGTGTCGTACTTGTTTCCGTCGGCGGATGGAATTCTTGTGATCGCGATGCTTGGCGCTGATGCGTTTGGCGACCGGGCACAACCCGCCAGCACCAGAAATGTGGCTAGGAGGAATGCGTGCCTCCATGCCTTGACCGTCCTTGCGCGCGGCAACATGAAGAGCTCCTCTGCGAAGCGAAATCAACCGTTGTTGACAACACTCGGGAACACTCAATGGAACAAAACCGACTGTTCATAGCCTCCCGATTGGTAGCCAGTGTACTCCCCAACCCTGGTTGACACTAAAGGGAATCAGGCAGCGCACCGACGAACCGTGTCAGCTCGTTTTCGATTCGCTGAACCAGCGCTGCGTATCGTTACTCTGCCAAAGAACTAATTCCGGCTCGTCGGTATCGATACATCTTGCTGCAGGGTGAACTCGATCAGCGTCTCGGACGGCACTTTTACTTGGTCTCCCTTGGTGATTGTTTCTGACCCGGCGCCCGCGCCCGCGCCGACACCCGCACCGATTGCGGCTCCTTTGCCTCCGCCCGCGAGGGCCCCGATGATCGATCCCACCGCTGCTCCGCCCACCGTTCTCCTCGCAGTGCTTGCCCCGCGCGACTTGCCGGTCAGTTCATATTCTCCCGTCACGATCGGCACGGTCTGCCCGTTTACCACGAACGCCGTTAGTTCCAGCCGTAGCTGCGATCTACCGGTGAATGTTCCGGACTCTTTCGACTCCGCCAGCCGACCATAAACGCCGGCATCCCTGGAGACGATCTCGTTGCCGTCCACGCGCAGCGGTTCTTCGAGGGAGGCCTGGAATCGATCGCCCACCTGATTCTGCGTGGAATCGATTGCATCGATGGTTCGCACGGTGATACGCGTTCCTGCCGGGATGGTGACATACGCCGGTGTCTTCGTGCCGGCATCCTCAGACGGCTGCGGCTCGCTGGGAAGCGAACTTGTCGATGGCTCAGGTTGGTCACTCGCTGCCCTTTCGGAATCAAACTTGAGCGAGACGATGTCAGCGAGGTTGTACTTCTGCACCGTGGAGCCGACCTGGAAGCTGATCTCACTCTCTGTGCCACCCATGAACTTGCCCTTAATCAGGCTGCCATTCTTCAGCTCCAAAGAATCGGCCCACGCAATTGACGCTCCCAGCCACAGAGCAATGACCAATCCGCAATGTAGATTCAATTTCACGATGATTTCTCCTTGCCTCGTTCCCTTTGCTTCTCTGATTTGATTCAGTTGAGATGGCTCGGGATCTCACAATCGTTCTATTTGGATTGACCGGTTTCCCGATCGGAGACCGGCTCGGCCCGCTCCGGCAGAGTTGACCGTTTCAATGTCTCCGCGATGTTATGCGCCAAGTTATGGGTAGCACGCAAGTTGTCCCCGAAAAACCGGACATTGCCATCGACGGATTTATCCAGCACAACATGGCCCTCTCGTGTAACCAACTGAACGTGCACGTTCAATTTGGTCGCCCCATTTACGGTTGTGACAGCCCGTCGAGTCTCGCTTCCGGGCGTATATTTTTGCACCGTTGTCTTCAGGGTGAGGATGCTGGAAACATCATTCGCGTTGCGATCCCCGCCACGGAACGACTGTGTAAACTGCTTGGTTTTGGTTAGCTCTTCCAGGAGATTCTCATAGATGGCGGCTCCAAAGGATGGCTGAAGGCCGACGTCGCCGCGGTCCACTCTGTCGACCTGCACACTCCATGGCTGGGCACCTCCTCTTTGCTTGACCTCGGGAGCGCTTTGCGTGGTGGCTTGGTCGTCCGGAGACGAGATGTGAGTGCCGTTAGCTACGAGATCCTTCTTGAAGGTTTGTCCCTGTCCCTTGTCGAGTTGGAATATGGCACCATGAAAACCACCATTGTTATCACGGTATTCAACTGTTAGGACGTCATATTTCTTATGTGCAAAAAGGCTCACTACCCGCCCTCCACCAAACGGAGCTGCAGTTTTGCCTAGCATCATTGCCGTGCCGCCTACCTCCTTGTCTTCATCCTCCACAAAGAGGTCCTCAATGGAGCTTAATTTCACCTGGGCAGTCAGACTTCCATCGCGCTGAAATTGCACCGCGTCACCCTTAATTCTTAATTGGCCGGTGGCGTTATGCCGCACACCTTCAAACCCCAGGACATGCGTGACATGGATGGCCGCCCCTGGGACCGGACTTTGTGTTCCGCTTTGAGCCTGACCTGTCGAGCCCGCGCATAACGAGAGGAGGAGAATCAGGCATGCTAATCCATGCCCAACCTGAAAGGAAGTCACCGGTGTCTGCTTGGACAGTTTGGGATTACGATTCATATTTTCTCTCTTGTAGCTGCCACGATGTGATGATCCTTCGATTCACAATAAACCCTCGCTCCGAGATGATCGGATGCTGAATGCGTTCACAAAAATGCAAATCAGGTTCGCTGGAATGAAGTCAAACTGAGGCGTCCGAACGCCGATTGCCAATGGGAATCTCACGTTAGGTATTCTCACGCTGTTCAATGATTAACCGGTCACCGCGCTGCGCACTGAGGTACGTCCAGATCCACTGGAAGAAGACGCTAAACCGCAAACTGCTCTCCGCCAGAAACTGCATGTGGATCAAAGCCCACACGAGCCAGGCAAGGAAACCACTCATCCTGACACGCCCGCTCTGTAACACGGCAAAATTCTTGCCGACTACGGCAAGGTTGCCCTTGTCGAAGTAGCGAAAAGGGGGAAGTGGTGATTTCCCAGTCATCTGCCGAAAGACTGATTTTCCGACGTAACGTCCTTGCTGCATGGCAACCTGCGCGACTCCAGGGAGTGGCCGCCCGTCCTGATCAAGGGACGCGGTGTCGCCAATTACAAATATCTCAGGATGATTCTGGACCGTGAGATCCTGCCTGATGCGGACGCGACCTGCACGATCTACATCGCAACCAAGCCATTTTCCGGCCGGCGATGGGGCAACTCCTGCCGTCCATATCACCGTCTTGCTTGGAATTCGCTCATCGCCTACGACTGCGCCCTCTGCATCGATCATTTGAACTGCTTTCTCCAGGCGCACGTCAACACCCAATTCCAATAAACGAAGTCTTGCTGCTTCCGAGAGACTTTCCGCGAACGTTCCAAGGGGGCGTTTCGCCATGTCCACCAGAATGATATCTGCGGACTTTGGATCGATCCGACGGAAGTTCTTCCGTAACGTCGTCCGGACCATGACAGCGATTGCGCTTGCCATCTCTACGCCAGTCGGTCCCGCGCCCACCATGACAAATGTCATCAATGCCTTCCGGCGCTCGGGATTCTCCTCAGTCTCTGCCTCCTCAAATGCCGTGAGTATGTGATTGCGTAAGGATTCAGCATCCGCAAGACTTTTCAATCCCGGGGCGAAGTGAGCGAACTCATTATGTCCAAAGTAACTATGACTGGCCCCTGTCGCGAGCACCAGATAGTCATACGCTACCCGTAGTCCTTCCCGATCACCGGCGTCGACGATTATGTGCCGCGTGGCCGAATCGATCCCGGTCACATTGCCTAGCATCACTGAAGTATTCTCCTGGTCTGCCAAGAGACCACGGAGCGGGGATGCAATCTGACCCGGTGCTAGAACCGATGTCGCTACCTGGTATAGGAGGGGCTGAAACACATGATGATTTGACCTGTCAATCAAAAGTACGTTGACAGGAGCACGTCGAAGCGCCTTGGCCGCAGCAAGGCCGCCAAATCCACCTCCGACGATCACAACCAGGGGAATTTTTTTTGTCATACTTCGCTCCAGTCAGCCTCGGGACTTTGCGCGGAGGCGGCAAGTCTTCAGAAAGACTCGTCGGCCATTTTCACGGCAAACGCTTCTGCACATATGAAGCTTCTCAACCGCGGCCACATCTTTGGGGAACCTTCCGAAATCGCGTGAACCCTTCATCATGACGATTTCCAATTTGTTCTCATCGCTATCTTCTGGCATAAATCCCTCGAAAACACGCCACCTGTAAAACTCATTCAGCGCTGTGATCGAAGCCGTGTCTTCTGAGCAGGTATTGAAGGAGAAATTTCTCCCTTGCCGAATATCGCGCGCACGATTCCTCACCCATTCATCTCTGAATCGCAAAACGCTTTCCCTGTTCCGTTCCTCAATCCTGCTTGGTGCTTGTTGTACTTCTGTCCGCTGTACCGTCTGTGCGCCATGCGCTCCGCCACTGACCTTGGAAGGGGGCCGCGAGTGTCGGTACGATGCTTCGCAGCATTCGCCTAATTGCGTGTCCCGCAGTTCCTCGTCTTCGAGTTCGACAAGATGTTTGGAGTTTCGTCCAAACGCCACTATTGAAGTGTTGGGTGCCATGATTCCATCTGCTTTTGTCGTGATCGGGGAATTGCGAACAGTGACTACATCGCGAGACTAGCAGCCGTGCACCAGTGAAACAATTACATGTTCCTGTAGTAGAGCTTGAATAGATACATTGACTCGGCGAGGTTCTCGCTTCAGCGTTCACCACGCAATCACTTACCTTGGAACTGAGGAGCGCGCTTTTGGACGAAGGCAGAAGTGCCCTCCTTCTTGTCCTCGGTCCCGGCAGCAAGGCCAAAGTACTTCGCCTCGAGCTTCAGTCCTGAAGTAAGGTCTGTGTCAATACCCTTGTTCACCGCATCAATGGAGTAACCAATCGCGATCGGGGCATTTGCATCGATCTGCTTGAGAATGGCCTCACACCGCGATAACAGGTCCGCTGCAGGAACAACCTCATTCACCAACCCGATGCGATAGGCCTCGTGGGCATCGATCAGGTCACCTGTAAGAATCAGTTGCAGAGCCCGGCCTTTGCCAACGAGGCGCGGTAGTCTTTGCGTGCCGCCGTATCCGGGAATGACCCCGAGCTTCACTTCAGGCTGACCGAACTTCGCGTTTTCCGCGGCAATGCGAATAGTGCACGCCATCGCCGTCTCACAACCGCCTCCGAGGGCAAAGCCATTCACCGCTGCGATCACAGGCTTGCCGAGTGTCTCGATGAACGAGAGCGTCTCCTGGCCTTTCTCGGAGAACTCACCTGCCTTCTCACCGTCGATTGTCGAAAGCTCAGCGATATCCGCGCCAGCAATGAACGCCTTCTCTCCAACTCCGGTCAGGATGATGCCTTTGACTGTGACATCCTCCTTCGCCGCATGAAACGCGGTGCTGAGTTCTTCAACGGTCTTCCGGTTGAGCGCGTTCATCACCTTGGGTCTATTCATGGTGATGTAAGCGATCGATCCTTTGACTTGATACATGATGTTTTCTAAGCTGGTGGCTTCTTCTGCAGCGCTCATACAAGTTCTCCTCTCTCCTGCGCAGGTTTCCCTGGAGCATGCGTTGGCACCTCAGCATGCGCCGCCTTCGGCGCTGCTCCGCTGGCACGCAGGCCTGCGATCTCATCACTTGTGAATCCAAGTTCCTTCAACACTTCATCGTTGTGCTCGCCGATTCCCGGCGCGCGCCTGGCGGGCACTTTCGTGACACCGTGCACTTGAATCGGACTGCTGATGGTTGAGGTCAACTTCGCGCCGGCTCCTTCGAACGGAACGACGATGTCATTCGCTCGCAGTTGCGGATCATTAATGACTTCCTGCGGCTCACGCACGGCGCCGAACGGGACGTGAACGCCATTGAAGACCTCATACCAATGCGACATTGGCTGCGAACCAAAGATCTCATCGAGCATTGCGGTCAGTTGCGGCCGGTTCTGCGCCAGCTTAGCGGGATCCGAGAATCGCGGATCCGTCAGGATATCCTCACGACCTAGTGCCTTTAGAACCGCAGGTATCTTGTCCGGAGTAGCTACCACAACGAACCAAGTGCCGTCGGAAGAACGATACGTGTTCAAACCTGCATTTGCGGGATGTGCTCGATCGTGCAGCCCATAGAAACTCGCACCGCAAAGAGCGGCCTGGATAGATACGCTGGCCGACCAGACACCTGCCGCGAGCAGCGAAGTCGTGACGTAGGATCCTTTGCCGGTGCGTTCGCGACGATAAAGAGCGGTCACGATTGCACCATAAATGGCGACCGCAGTCGCATTGTCGCCGCTACCGGCCACGGGCCACGTCGGCGGCTCTCCAGCATCGCGCGTCATAAATAACAAACCGCTTCGCGCCCAGAAGGCTGTGAGATCGAACCCCGGAAGAGCGGCGTCCGGTCCTTTCTCGCCGAATCCGGTGAGATCCGCATAGATCAGACGCGGATTCCACTTCGCGACATCGTCATATTCGAGCTTCAATTTTTGGCGCGCGGCATGGGGAGTGTTGACGATGAACACGTCGGCCCATTTGGCTAACCGCTCGAGAACCTGCTGCGCGCTCGCAGCTTTTAGATTGAGCGCAACGCCACGTTTGTTTCGATTGGCCAATTCAAACGGATAAGGCTCATCTGAATGCGGCTGAGGAGGGATCTTATGCCCGTTTCTCCACGGCTCTCCGTCGGGCGGCTCGACCTTGATCACATCCGCGCCAAAGTCGGACAGGATTGTTGCTGCTGCGGGACCCGCGATAAAACTCGCAAGGTCTACAATTTTCAAACCAGAAAAAATATTGTTTTCGCTCATAGGATCTCCAACATCTCCATTTGTTCGTCATCTTTGAAGAGCGAAGCTCGTCACAATCTTCCGGATCTGCTTCGTACTTCAACCCTCTTCTGGCGGCCGGCGCATCACACACGCCTCGGTTGCCCGGCCCAGTACTTCTCCCGTAAAACTCGCTTCAGAATCTTGCCCGACCCGGACTTGGGGAGTTCCTCTGTCATGAACTCGATATGGCGAGGGACCTTGTATGAGGCGATCCGCGTCCGGCAGTACTGCTCGAGTTCGTCTGCAGACAACTTGGTTCCTGGTCGTAAAACAACGGCTGCAGCCACCAACTCTCCCCATTTCTCATCCGGGATGCCGAATACCGCGGCCTCTTTCACTTCGGGGATCTCATAAATGGCGGCTTCAACTTCGCCGGAGTAGACATTCTCCCCGCCGCTGACGATCATCTCTTTTGCTCGATCGACAATGAAGAAGTAGCCGTCTTTGTCCTGAAAGCCGATGTCTCCCGTTTGAAAGAACCCGCCATTGAATGCTTTCGTGGTTTCGTCGACTGAAGACTCTGCCTTCGGAGAGTCTTCGTCGATGTCGTGCCAGTAGCCCACCATGATGCCCGGGCCCCGTGCTACCAGGTTGCCCAATTCGCCGGCAGGCGCTGGTCCTCCATTTGGATGAACGACTCTCAGGTCTATACCGGGGCAAGCGCGTCCACACGACTGAATTCTGTCATTGGTGTGTTCAGCATCCGTTAACCCTGTCAGAAAACCGGTCTCGCTCAACCCGTAGACTTGCAGCAACTTTACCTTCGGCAGGAGCCTGCGTATGTCCTTTATGAGTACCGGAGCGATTGGCGAGCCCCCATAGGCCAGCACATCGAGAGATTCCAGGTTGTAGTTATGAAGTTCTTCAAATTGGCAAAGCGTGTTGATCATGGAGGGGACGAGAACGGTGTGCGTTACTCCGTTTGCCTGAACGGAAGCGCAGAACGATGCGGGGTCAAAGCGCCGCAAGGCCATCTGTGCGGCGCCGAAGACAGGGGCCGCGAACAATGCCGGAAAATCGGCGATATGGAACATTGGCGATGCGTGAAGAAAGACGGCCCTCTCCCGGTACGCCAGCCAGTAGTTGAGATCATGAATGTTTGAGAAGACGTTCGAGTGTGTAAGCGCAGCCCCTTTTGGTTGTCCTGTCGTTCCGCTTGTATACAGGAGCACGAGAATCGCATCTGGATCGTAAAACTCTTCTGTGTGGGGCTGCTCCTCAATCTCGTCGACGGGCTCGAGATCGATCACGTGCTCCCAATCGGGTTGCACCGTCGGAGCGGGATACATCGAATGCCGGATGAGGCCACGTGGTTGCGAGTCCTCCAGCAGTCGATCGATCTCGACGCCCGCGTAACGGGTGTTGATGGGAACTGCGATGACTCCCAGCAGGCTGCATGCATACACCATTTCGATGTAGTCGGTCTCGTTTGGCATTAGAAAAGCAAGCCGGTCTCCACTTTGCAAACCGCGACGCCGAAGCGCCGAAGCGATCTTCCTCACTCTGACGTCCAGCTCCAGAAAGGTTACTGCCCGGCCGTCCCGCAGCAGAGCTGTGTGCTGCGGGAAGTATTGCAAGGCGCGGCCAACGGAATGGGTATAAATCATCTATGCCTCTAACTCGGTAGTGACAGACGCGGGTCTGATTAAATGAACGCGCTGAAACCCGAGACGGCGCGGCCAACGATGAGGGTATTCATCTCACGCGTTCCCTCGTAGGAGTAGATCGCCTCGGAGTCGGCAACAAAACGGCCTACGTTATAGTCAAGAAGGATTCCGTTCGCTCCGAGAAGCTCTCTTGCAAACCCCACCGTTTCGCGCATCTTGACGGTGCAGAACGCCTTGGCGAGCGAAGCATGTTCGTCTGCTAGCTTGCCCTGGTCTTGCAACTGGGAAAGCCGCATGACCATGCACTGGCAGGCGGTGATGTTGCCGACCATCTTTACAAGCAGGTCCTGAACGAGTTGGAACGAAGCGATCGGCTTGCCGAACTGTTCGCGCTGCTGTGCGTACAGCAATGCATTTTCGTAGGCGCCCATCTGGCATCCGACAGCTTCCCACGCGACGAAGCCTCGGGTCATGCGAAGTACGCGGGCAGTGTCACGGAAGGAAGTGTCATTCTGCAGGCGGTTCTCTTCCGGCACCTTGCAGTCTTCGAGGGTGATCAGTCCGTTCTGTACAACCCGCAGCGCCATCTTGTGCTGGATCTTCTCAACCTTGAAGCCGGGGGTGGTCTTGTTTTCGACGATGAAGCCCTTCACCTGGCCATCAGCCACATCTCGCGCCCAGATAATGGTGACATCACCCCACGTCGAGTTGCCGATCCACTTCTTCTGGCCGTTCAGAATCCATGTGTCGCCCTCCCGCCGTGCGCTCGTCAAGAGACCACGGGAGGCGCCAGAGCCCACCAGAGGCTCAGTGAGACCGAAAGAGCCGATCTTTTCGAGACGCGCCATCGGGGGCAACCACTTTTTCTTTTGCTCCTCCGACCCGCAAAGGAAGATCGATCCCATCGCAAGGCCGCTATGCACACCGAAGAAGGTTGCGAAGGAGCAGTCGACCTTGGCGATCTCCATCGCAACGTAGCAGGCCAGAAGATTGCTGCCACCGGCACAGCCATACCCCTCGTATCCCAATCCCATAACCTGGAGATCCCGGAAGCCGGGTAAAACGTCAAACGGGAATGAGTCCTTCTCCCAAAAGCCATTGATGATGGGCTCAACCGATGCCTTCATAAATTCACGGACTTTCGTGACCGTTGCTTGCTCCGTCTCAGACAGCATCTGAAAGGTCTGGTAGAAATCGCTGTTTGGCTTCGGGATTACAATCGGTTTTTTTGCTTTTTGAGTCTGTGTGTCTGACATCGGATCCTCCAGTGCCTTCTCTTTCGGTTGTGTCAACCGGAACTGTTGTGCGAAACAAGGTGACTGCATTCGGCTCAGTCCGTGTACGCCGTGTGGGTCAGGTTCCCCTGAACAGCGAACTGGACCTTCTGCGTCTTACCGTCGAGATTCGCGGTGTAAGGGGAGCCTCTCTTCGGCATTTGGAGTTGGGTCCGTGGCCATGCGATGGATAGCATCTCTGAAGACACCGGTCCTTCCCTTTTTAAGAACACATCTCAGCGATGTCGAGAGACGCCCCGCGTAAAACCGTAAAGTCTGCCGCAGCCCAGGGACTGATGAAAACCTACAAATTCGTCTCAATCCGACGAACCCATCTTCAGGGCACGAGGTCATCCTATCCAAGACTGAGGCACGAAAGAAATTACATATTCCAATTAGTCCGCAGGTCGGACCCGCTTCGCATTAGCTGCAAGCTTCGACTTAATCTTTCCGCGCCTTAATGGAATACGGTATTAAGGTATTGGTTGTTGGCTAGGTGCAGTCTCTGGAACACTAAGTAGCAGACTGAATTTCGCTCCATAGTCCGGATTGTTCTCCGCCCACAGTTGTCCGCCGTGAGCCTCTACGATCGAACGTGAGATGGAGAGCCCGATGCCCATTCCATTCTTTTTGGTCGTGACGAAAGCGTCGAACATATTGTCGACATTCTGGACTGGCAATCCACATCCATTGTCGATAACTTCAGTGAGCACCTGACCATCAGCCCTTCGTAGGATACGGATGTGCAATGAAGGTAATCGACTACTGCCTTGCATCGCTTCAATTGCATTTCCAACAAGATTGATGATGACCTGTTGGATCTGATAACGATCCGCGAGCACCATGAGGACTGGTTCCTCGCAATCGTATTCAATTGGAGTAAATCGGCGGTTTACGTTTTCCCTGATGAGGCTGACAGCGTCTTGGATGAGGTCAACCATATTGCATTGCGCTTTGACGGCTGGTTGCCTTTTGAATAGCAATCGGACATTGTGCATTACCGCGTTGACAGCGCGTGCATCTCTCACAATGCGGTCGACTGAAGCGACCGCTTGCTCAACCTTTGGAGGAACGACTTTAAGCCAACGCGCACATGCCTGCGCGTTTACGAGAACGGAGGTCAGTGGTTGATTGATCTCGTGTGCAATGGATGCAGCAATCTCTGCGCCCATCGAGTTTCTCGATGTGTCTGACACGTTGGCGCGAAGTTCGCGAAGCCTTTCCTCTGCGCGTTTTTGGTCGTCAATGTCTATAAAAACTGCAAACCACTGGACGATTTGACCATTCTCGTTTCTCATTGGCTCTGCACGGACCAGATGCCATCTATACAGGCCATCTGCTCTTCGAAGTCGATGTTCAGCCTCGCAGTGACTGCCATTAGCCAAAGCCTTCTGACATTCGTTGCCTGCAGTTTCTCGCTCTTCAGGATGTATCATTTCGAGCGGCCCCGACCTTCGTATCTGATCAAGAGACATTCCGGTATAGTCGCGTACCTTCCTATTGATGAACGTCACGCTGCCATCAGGCGCCATCGACCACACCATTGAGGGAACCGTATCCATCACGCTCTGCATCTCCTGCTCAGATTGCAGCAGCGCCAGCTCTGCGTTCTTTTGGGCGGTCGTATCGAGCGCGAGAGCTTCTTGAGCTTTGCACAGTTGGTCGACATCAACAGCAAGGATGTACCATGTGACTGCCGTGGAGTCACTGTCGGTGGTCAGTTCCGCCTTGAGGTGTTGCCATCTGTATGTATCATTACGTTGACGGAACCGCCAGATCGCATTGAGGGGTTCCCGTTCTTGTACGCATCGCCGCCACGTTTTCTCGGCCTCATTGATGGGGCTGCAATCCAGGCTCTTCAGCCATCCGGCCCCTAAAAGATCTTCCAGAGAACGTCCCAGAGTTGCCAATGCGAACTTATTTGCGTAGACAATCTGTCCTTCGGCGTCGGCCACTAAAATGCAACCCGGAACGCTATCCACGATGCGGCAGTAACCTGGTCGTGTTCCGTCGACGGTTCGGTTGCCAACAGGCGTCACTACATCGGATTTGGGTTCCGATTCATTCATTTAAAATCGGCAGGATCAATAACGGCGTCACATAGTGGATTGGTTAGCGTTCCTGCAGAGTCCCAGAAGCCTACTTTGCAGTGGTGGCGCGACGTCCGCCAGATTCTTCCGGAGACTTCGGCCGGAAACGCGCCATATCACCAGATTAGACCAGGGAATGTTAGCGCACCGTTTGGTTGAGTTACATATTTATGGAATAGACGAATTGGTGTGAACTAGTAATGAAATGCTTCATATCGCAAGCAGGTCTAGTTCATGCATATTCCTGGATCTGCGCCGTCGTGGGGCTCGCATTGGACAGCGGTAAAGCCACGTTGAAGGTTGCACCACCAGCTTCATTGTTCTCAACCCAAAGACGCCCCCCATGGGCTTCAACGGTGGAGCGTGACACGGCCAAGCCTATTCCCATGCCTTTCTCTTTTGTCGTCATAAAAGCGTCAAAGATTCGGTCCGGATCATCGACTCCCGTCCCGTTATCGATCACTTGGATTAACATCCCGTTTGAGTCTGTCACCGCACGGAGTTCGACCAGCGGGGCCACTTGTTGCTCCTCCAAGGCCTCGATAGCATTCACGATCAGATTAATGAAGACTTGCTGCATCTGAATCTGGTCTACAGGGATCGCAGGGAGAGACTCGTCGAAGTGGCACTCGACGGGTACGACGCACTTTTTCGGATCCTCCTGCACAATTCGGACAACTTCATTGAGTAGGTCCGGAATCTTCACATCTTTCTTGACGAAGGACTCCTGCTTGAAGAGTGCTCGAATATGTCGCATTGTCTCGTCAGCCGCACGGGCATCTCGTATGATCCGTCCAATCGACAAATTCACCTCCGTCGCATTCGACGGATCGGCATTCAACCATCTCTTCGCCGCCTGCGCGTTTGCAAGCATCGACATGAGTGGTTGGTTCAGTTCGTGAGCGATCGAAGCTGCAAGTTCAGCGACGGTCGCCAACCGCGAAGCTTTAGCGAGCTTGATACGCGTTTCACGAAGATGGTCTTCTGCTCGTTTCCGCTCATCGATGTCGGTCGCGAGGCCATACCACTGAATGATCTCGCCGTGGGGATCACGCAATGGTTCGCCCATCGAGTGATGCCATCGGTACTCTCCATCTGCGCGTCGCAAGCGGTGTATTACGTTGTACAACTCTCCAGAGCCAAATGCCCGGGCAACTGCCTTCGCAGTTTCCTCTCGATCATCCGGATGAAGAAATCTCTCCCACCAGCGATTAACCACTTCTTCGAAGGGAGCCCCATAATATTCAAGCAATCTTTGAGAGATATGAGTTAGCTCTCCGGTCGGCGACGTTGACCAAAGCATTGAGGGGATCGTCTCGATAATTCCAAGAAGTTCATGCTCTCGCATCTGAAGAGCGCTTTCAGTCTCCTTCAATGCATTCACGTCGAAGAGAATCCCATACCATTTGACGATCTTCCCTTCATCATCACGAAGAGGGAGGCTACGGTTCAAGAACCAGTGGTAGACTCCGTCGGCGCGACGGCAACGTAGCTCCTGCTCAACAGTTTCTCCTGAAGCCACTCCGGCCTGCCAGTTTGCCAATGCTCGATCCACGTCGTCGGGATGAATCGTACCTGCCCAGCCCCACCCCATTACTTCTTCCCTGGTCTGGCCGGAATAGTCCAACCAGCTTTGGCTCAGAAAATCGACCGTTCCATCAGGCAACGAGGTCTCCAGGTAGGCGGGCATTATATCAATGAGGGTCCGAAGCTCTCTCTCGTTGCAGAGGATCTTCTCTTCCGCCGTCTTGCGCTCGGTGATGTCGGTGACCGCTCCGATAAATTCGCGATTGCCGGATGCATCCGGTATAGCGCGAGCTATTGCGTGGACGTGCTTGACTCGCCCATCAACAAGCAGTAAGCGATACTCATGTTCGAAGTCAGCGGCTGTCTGAGATGCACGATCGATGACCTGTTGAAAGAAGGCACGATCTTCAGGATGAAGACGCCGAACTAGCATATCCAATGTCGGTTTCTCGGCGCGATCGTACTCGAAGATGCGATAGGTTTCGTCTGACCAGACAATCTCTCCCGTATGAGGATTCCATCCGAAGCTACCTGTGTGACTGAGTCTTTGGGCTTCCGCCAAATAGGCTTCGCGACGGCGGAGCTCCTGAGTGAGAAGCTCGTGCTCTGTGACGTCAATGGCGTTGCCTACGATTCTTTTCAGAATCCCGTCTTCTACAACGGGGGCACCGACGCAACGAATATGCCTGACTTCGCCGTTAGGTCGCACAATGCGTTTGGTGACATCACATCCTGAAGCCTCCGCGATCATTCGCTTGATTAATGATGCCATGAACTCACGATCAAGTGGATGAACACGTGCAAGATACTCGTCAAGGGTGGGTGCGCCGCTTTCCGGATCAAGGCCGTAGATGCAAAAAAGTTCATGAGACCAGTACACAAAGGCCCCAGCAGGCTCGAAGACCCAACTGCCAATATGGCCGAGACGTTGCGCTTCGGCTAGATAATTGACGACATTGCGGAGCTCTTGTTCACTTTGCCGGAGGTTCTCATAGAGATTCTGAAGCTTAACAGCGGTCTGGTTGAAAACTTGGGAGAGATGAGCGAGTTCATCTCGGCCTTGCACAGGTAGATGGTGACCAAATTCGCCACTCGCAAGAGCGGAGGCTCCATTAACCATGGATCGAAGGGGGCGAGTGATGCTCTGAGTGACAACGAATCCCAAAAGAGCCGCAACCACTATCGTTAGGCCACTTGCGCCGGCCGTTATGAGTACTGCTCGATTCTGAGCCAACTCAAGTTTTCGAGTGGACTCTGATCGCATCCCTTGTAAATCACGACTGGCAGTATCCACGAGTTCAGCGCTCAGGGTCTCCAGAGTTTCGACCGGCTGTTCTCTCCGCTGACTCAGAGCATCCCAGTCTGCCACTGAGGCGAGGGTAGTAAGCGAATCGATTTGCGAAGGCAGTAAACCTTGAATTGTCTCGAGCGTGGGTAAGACAGTGGGATCGAGAGTATTGTTTGGTTCGATTCCTCGGAACACGGCTTGGGTCTGTCTTAGGCTATTGTTCAGTTGGTTGCGCAGGACAGGCGCTTCTTGCTGCAGACGTGCAAGATTCCGAGCCTTGACTAATTGTTCTGATTGGTCGCGGAACGACAGTACAAGCGCATGGACGCGCTGAACTTCCATGAACTGCTCGTCCATTTGTTTCAGACGGTTTGCCTGCGCGCGCATCACGCGCGACTGCCAAAACAGGATGCCCGTGCCCACCGACATCAACGCGATGATCAGGACAAAACAGAGCGTTAAACGGGTCTTGATGTCAACGCGCGAAATCAGCGCGATCATCCACGCTGCTTTGACCGATGGCGATGCGCCATCTACAGGCCTGCTTACGTCGTCCATGGCTGAGCCTTATCAGAAAGTCCGTCCATATTTCACATCTCAGGTAACAGAGCCGCATGCAACAGCTACGATCTGGGAGCTATTTTACGCGCGATACGTCGATTTCGATTGGTTCAGGCGGACCTTTGGGGAAACCGGTGATGTGCTCGAGTTCTGTCTCCAACGCAGCCGCAGCTTTGGGAGCGCTATTCTTTCCAGTCAGTACGGAATGCACTGCTTTGGCATAGGCCCGCGAGACGTCCTCGTAATTTCTACCTAAAAGCGTTGAAGGACGGCTCACGATGCCGTCACCTGGAGGCTGAGTGGCCGGCATCGATCGCGAGTATGCCTTGAGGATGGTTGGTACGCGGTAGAGCGCAGTCCCTGTGGGCAACTGAGCACTTGTGTTGGCGGCCTCCAGCTCCGCCTCCTTGTGTGAGAGAAATTTCACTAGCGCAACAGCTTCTCGTTGGTGCTTTGTCTTTCCCGATATTCCGAGACCAAACCCGCCAAACGTTCCTACGCCGATCTTCCCTGACGGAACGCTGGTCACACCCATTTTCCCGTATATCGATGATTTCGCCGGGATGGTGAGGAAATAGTCAGAAGTCCAGCCGAGCGAGAATGCTGCTTTGCATGAGTTCTCGAAATAATTGACGGAGTCCACGTCTTCGTACGCAGTAACGCTTGGAGGCGATATCCAACCGATCCAGTGCGCGGCACGTTGCCATGCGCGTATCGCGTTCTCGTTGTTAACGCTGACCGTTCGGTTAGATTCGATAATCCTTCCGCCTCCTTCCGACGCTTGCCATTCCAAGGCCAAACAAGTCAGACCCTCATCTGCTGCCCCTGGCCAGACAAATCCCCAAAAGTTCTTTTCACCAGCTGCGCGCTCACCTTCTTGAATGTGGAAAGCCATTTTCTCTAACTCTGACCAGGTTTGAGGCGGGATGTGATACCCGTACTTTGCCAGCAAGTCAGTTCGGTAATAAAGCACATTGACATGAGGGTGATAGGGAATAGCAAGGACTCTGCCCTTTACCGTATAGGGTGAAACCAGATCGGGCTCCTCGGCAGAGAGCTCCAAACTGAAAAAGGGCTTCAAATCAAGAAGAGCCTCATCCAGAATTCCAGACCAAATGACGTCTATTCCGAACACATCTGGTGTGTCCTTTTCCGCAAGGAGCTCCTGGATCAACATCAATTGTTCCTGAGAAGTTTCCGGTGCGGGAAGGTGCTTTACCCTGGTCCCCGTCTCACTCTCGAACTGCCGCAGAACTGTTTCAGCCAAATGCTGTTGTTGCAACCACCGAGTCCCGGGATCCATGAACAGAATGGTCACGGGTTCCGGCTTGCCACGCTGGCAAGCTGTACAGCAGTCAATGAGGATTGAACCGAGTCCGGCAATCGCGTTTCGGCGAGTAGTGAACATCGACCTTCCTCAAGAGATCATCATGAGATATCGCAGGTCCGGGTCGCAACCGTGTTCTTTAACCCACCGTTGAAGGCCAGGTGCCAACTATATCGGGTTCATTTGTTTGAATCGCAGAGTCGGTCGCCAATCCAGCTAGACACACACTGAACCAATCAGCTCGACCAGGGCATCTCCGTCAACTGGCTTTCTGAAGAAGCCAACAGCCCCTTTCTCCAGATAAAACGCCTCTGACCGTGCCGATGGTTTCCCCGTAATGATGATTATGGGCACAGCACAGTTGCTGCTCTTCAAATATTGCAAAAGGCCGAGACCGCTCATTTGCCGCATCTCGACGTCCGTGACTATGCAACAGGTTCGGGAAAGGGTACCGGATTCCAGAAATTCTTCTGCGGAATTGTAGCTTTCCGTGCAGTATCCAAACGACTTCAACAGATTGACAAGCGATTCGAGAACTCTGAGATCGTCATCTATAACTGCGATCGTATGGCCTTCAACGTTCATCGGAGCCCCCGAGTCTTCCACATTGACTCTACCGAATTTTGCAAAGACACTGTCTTACGTGTTCCCACTAGATGCGCTAGTCGTCTCGAGCTTGAGCTTGCCAGCAAGTTTGACTAATGTTGCAAACGAATCGGCTTCCATCTTTCGCATAATGTGCCCGCGATGGATTTGGACGGTGTATTCAGTGATCCCCAACTCGAAGGCTGCCTGCTTGTTCAGCAAACCTCTCGCCAAAAGTGGAAGGACCTCTCGTTCCCGCGGTGTCAACGATTCATATCGGGCAACTAACCTGGCACGCTCCACAGCCTCTTGGCGGTTCGCGCGATCTTGTCGCAAGGCCCGCTCAACACAAGCGAGGAGCGCCTCTTCATCAACCGGCTTGGTCAGAAAATCAACTGCTCCTCCCTTCATCGCTCTCACGGTTGATGGGATGTCACCTCGCCCGGTGAGAAAGATCACAGGTATAGAAGTCTTTTCCGCAATCAACTTCTGGAGTTCCAAGCCGCCCAATCCGGGCATCTTGAGATCGAGAATGAGACAAGCGCAAGAGTCTCGGCGTGCAAAATCAAGAAAGTCCTGTCCAGATGTAAAGAGCTGCACGCGCTTGCCGTTAGCCCGGAGCAGCGTAGACAAGGCCTCTCCTACGCTAGCCTCATCGTCCACGATATAGACGAGATCATTCGCCGGTTCCATAAATACCTCCTTTGGAACAACCACCTGACGATCTGCGGCCCAGCGGGAACGGTGCACTCTGGACATGCCTTGCGAGGTTCTTTACGTTAGGGATTATACCGGTAAATCCAACCTCAGGACGCGTTTACCTCGGCGGCAGCATTACATAAATATGGAATAGCCACGGAACATCCTTGTGGCGTACGAGACGAGCGCAGCACCCAAATGTAAACCTCAGTTTGGCCTTTACTGAATCCAACCCTTGGCAATCGAAAGATTGGCCGATCGAACTCAATTGTCGGCTTGCGCAATTCCATACCTCGCCAGCGAAGAACGCAACCTCGCTCGACCCCGCAGAAGACGAGACTTGGCAGCGCCCAAAGAAATCTGTTGCGCCTTTGCCGCTTCTTCCAACGAACATTCAGACCCGTAATAGTGGTTGACAACCGAGCGCAGGTTCGGTTTCAGCTTCTTAACTTCTCGTCTCACAACAAGAATGGCTTGCTGTCTGAGATAAGTCCCTTCAGGTCCTGGTGATCGGTCTACGGGCTCCGGGAGTTCCAATCTCTCCGTATCCGGACTGATCGTACTCGCATACACTTCTCTGCGAGTCCTTCGTTTCCGCAAAATCATCAACGCCGAATTCACTCCGATCGTTGTGAGCCAGCTTGAGAATTTGCAGGATCGGCGAAAGGATGTCAAGTGCGTATAGGCTCGCAACAGCGTGTCCTGGAGTGCGTCTTCAGTGTCCTCTTGATTCCGAACGATACTGAATATCTTTTTCTTCGTTACAGTGGAATGCCGCTCACACAGTGTCACAAATGCCCGCTGATCTCCGCGTTGTGCGGCGGTAATCAAATCATCGTCTGAGGCTTCAGAGTGACCACAAACGTAGTTGCCATGGTGCATGATCGCTCCTGACACCGGCTGTGAGTTGGGGAAACTTCCGGCATTCGATTCTGCGTTGGCGGGAGTCTGTTTGAAGGGTATAACCGCCTCGATATATGCCTCATTCGGATTGCAGGAAGTGGTACTCATTTGTTCCTCCGCTTCGGACACGCCGGGCTAACCGATCGCGAAACGTTGTGAAATATTGTTGAGTCCATCGATTTGTCCTACTTGATTGCCAACCCGCTGTCGCGCTTCGTTTATGTCACGAGGCGTCCTGCCTAGCAGCAATGCGCAATCATGCATCGAATAGCGTTCCAGAACACAAATAACGAAAACAAACCGATCAAACTCAGGAAGGTCGAGAATCGATTCGGACTCCGCATTTGCGTTTAGCGAGTCATCTGGCGAGAATGCGATTAACTGGTCGTCTGCATAACGGTTCGCGTTGGCGAATGATTCACGTCCGGGGCCCATGACGAGGCTGATGGCGTTGCGAATAACCATGCGACGTGTCCAGCTGAGTACCCATTGTTTGGAAACCGAACTACTTTCAATGCATTCCTGAAAGGCACGAATCAAGCATCGCTTTGCGACTTCCGAGTTCGCAGTGAGCAATAAGGCAAGCTTTTGCAAAGCTCCTCGTTCCGACGCGAATACGCTGGCAAACTCTTCCTTGCAGGCACATTCGCATCTCTCGCTTACCTGCTTGCCGAACCAACAGATCTTCATCGCATTTGTCCGTATGCCTTCATGGCTGCACCATTTCACTCTCGATTTTTTGCAGAGATGTGACCCTGCCATTGAACACAGGCCGATGCTACCGCTGATTCTGTGTCCAGAGAATTACATGTTCCTGTTAAGCCAATCGGGACAACCACGCCTGCCCTTGCTCCTGGAGGACATCTCTTTAAGAGCGCGCCATCCACTCAGGCACCCCGCTTCAAGAACCTGATCACGTCTCGGCTGATCGGTCCTATGGCAAGAACTTGTATCCCGTTCCATATATCGTGCAAAAGTGCGCTGGCCGTGAGGGATTGGACTCGAGCTTTTGTCGCAGCTTCACAATGACGTTGTCGACGCTTCGAGTGGTGGGGTAGTGTTCATATCCCCACACCTTGTCAAGCAGTTCATCTCGCGAAATCACACGTCGTGCGTGTCGAATTAGATATCTCAGCGTTTTGAACTGAAGCGTTGTAAGTACGACAGGCTCTTTCTTGCGAAAAGCCTCCATCCTCAAAAAATCGACGGTCACATCGCCAAACGCAATGGTGTCTTCGTCAATTTGCCCTTGAGGAGTTCCATCTCCTTTTTCCAGGACCTCAGTCAGCCATCCGTCATCGATATGGGCCAACGATTCCTCTCCCAACAATCTGTGAAGAGAAACCTGATCCCCATCGACACGTGCAGGAATAAAGACCAGGACTGGAATGAATTTTGCCGACCGATGGATTTTCTGCAAAGTCACTGTCGAGGGTGGATACTTCGATTGCATGAAGGGGCTTTCCTCTTTCGATTGCGAGATAGCCCGCGTGACTTGCGCAACCTGACCCTTCATATTCACCTTCCTCGTGACTTGAGCTTCAGGCGTTTTTGGAAATCTATCGGTGGCTATGCTCATGAATCCTCGTCGGGAAAAAGCATCTCCGTTAGAAATCGTAAAGACCGACGCACGCGATTCCAATTACATCTTCCAATTAGATCCACGCCCGAGCCACGCTCATCGCGCCGTGTTACGGAGAGACGTTCTCATTGCTGCATTCACCATTCGACGCAGAAATGTAGGATGCGCACGGCGAGATCCGCCAGTAACAGGAACATGTAATTTTCTAGTGCCTGCTCCAGCGGTAGCATCGCTTTGTACTGAGGTAAGAGGTTCCATTCTGACCGGGGAAAGCAATGTGTCTGATTGCCAATCGCGTCTCAGTCGAACGAACGAAGCCATGGAGGTTCAAGGCCATGTATGGCACTACTGGCGAACACTACGCAATCGACGATAACGTTCTTCCGATCCTCGATTTGAATCCGGAAGTCGAAGTGAGGATCGATATAGAGGAAACAGGGATCAAGCTCTTCATCGGGCCGCGCGAGTACGAATGGCCGCGAGGCTGCCCAGATGTTTGCTCGGTGAGGACGGAGTTCTACAACCCGCTCGATGGACGCCAGAGAGATGGCTCGTAGTGTATCCAGGAGAGTTGCACGGATCAATTGCTGCTCTGACACTATCTGCATTCAGTTTGTGACGCCCTCCAGCGGTAGCACCGCAGATTGGACCAGGTCAGCAAACTCCCGTCTACCGCTCGAAGAGCTCTTGAGCAAAATGCTGATCCTTGTTCAATTAGCTGCGGCTTAAGCTCCTCGATGAGATGAAATGGCGAAGGTACGACCATTGCTTCAACCTACATAACCCTTGGAGTAACTCGTGAATGAAACCAAGAAAGCGCTGACCGTCTACGACGCAACCTACAACCTCTTGAGGAAGCTTGGGCTGACGACGATCTTTGGGAACCCCGGCTCGACGGAGCAGCCGTTTCTTAAAAACTTCCCGCCGGACTTCGAATATGTACTCGCTCTGCAGGAAGCGACCGCCGTGGCTATGGCGGACGGATTTGCTCAAGCTACTGGAAAGCCGGCGCTGCTGAATCTCCATACTTCAGCGGGAACTGGGCACGGCATGGGCAACATCATGACGGCTTATCTGAATAAGACGCCTCTCATCATCACTGCTGGCCAGCAGACGCGTGAGATGATCCTTTGCGATCCACTTCTTACGAACCGCGAGGAGACGACCCTGCCGCGGCCCTGGGTTAAGTGGGCATATCAACCGGCAAGGGCACAAGACGTCCCCGGTGCAATCATGAGGGCCTATACGGTTGCTCTGCAGCCTCCCGCAGGCCCGGTATACGTGTCAATTCCGTTGGATGACTGGGATCAGCCGGCTCTCGGAGACGCGGTCGTTCGAACTGCCAGCTCGCGGTACTCGCCTGACCCTGATCGGCTCGCTCAGTTCGCCGAAAGGATTCGGAAAAGTAAGAACCCTGTGTTGCTCTATGGACCTGAGATTGAGCGCGCAGGCGGTTGGGATGCCGGCATCAAGCTTGCTGAGCGCTTGAGAGCTCCGGTGTATATGACGCCGCTCTCTGAGAAAGCGTCCTTCCCTCAGACTCATCCGCAGTTTCGAGGCATGGCGCCGATCGCGATTGGGCCGCTTAGCAAAAAGCTTCGCGGCCATGACCTCATCATCGTGGTTGGAGCCCAGGTCTTCCGGTACTACCCCTATGTTGCAGGAGACTACCTTCCCGAAGGTGCCGAACTCTTGCAGATCACCAGTGACCCCTACGATGCGGCCGCCGCTATCGTCGGAGACAGCCTGTTAGCAGACGCAAAGCTGGCCCTGGAGGCATTGAATGATGCGATCCCGGAGGTGAAGTCGCGGCCCGCTCCCACGGCACCACACATCGAACGAAAACTTCCATCGCCCCCGAATAGTCCTTTGACGGCGCTTGAGGCATTCGCCGCATTGAGCGAGTTGCGGCCCGCGAATGCCATCCTCGTCAACGAGACAGCTTCTAATTTTGCGGATCTCGCCCAATACTGGCCAATCAACGAGCCCGGTACGTACTACACCTTTGCGAGTGGCGGACTCGGATGGGGAGAACCGGCGGCGGTCGGCGTTGCGATTGCCCAGAAGAAGCTGGGAACTGGGCGCCCGGTCATCGCTGCGATCGGAGATGGATCTCTTCAGTATTCCGTGCAGAGCCTGTATACAGCCGCTCGGCAAAAACTCAAGCTCATCTACATTGTCCCGTGCAATGACGAGTACGCCATTCTCAAAGAGTTTGCGGTGCTTGAAAAGACTCCCAATGTGCCCGCGCTTGATCTGCCCGGACTCGATATCGTCGCAACCGCCAACGCTTTTGGTTGTACCGGAGTGGCCGCTAACACGACAGAGGAAATCAAGGCGGCTTTCAGAACTGCCCTAAGCGCCGACGGGCCCACCGTAATTGCCATTCGCGTCGCGCATCAACTTCGGCCGCTGGTTCCCGACGCGGACTAGCTTCAACTCAATAAAGGCGCTAACGATGTTCAAAAGGATGTTCACGAACGACGCCGGAAGGATCGCACTCTTCGCACTGGTGCTTCTGGCGCCGTGCGTCCAAAACACGGTATTTGGCCAAGCACTCAACATGGACGGCCAGTCAGGCATTTTCCTCCAGCCAGAGGCCGACGTGGTACCGGCACCTCATCATAAATTCGGCGCTCCGACTATCAGCTTTCATGCCGTTGATGCTGGACCGGTCGCCGGGGACTACATAAACGTGGGGGTTGAAGAGGGCTTCGGTAGTTGGTTGGAATTCGGCTACACCCGCAGCAATCACACCGATGGAGGCGATCCAGCAATCAGCCCTCTTTTCAACTTTGAAGGCATGAACATCTTCAACGCCAAGGCAAAGATCATTCCCGCAGGTGCACACAAGTTCAAATACGTACCTGCGGTTTCAATCGGCGGCGTGCTCCGAACAAATGATCCCTTCGTTGTCCAGTTTGTTGAACACAAGAACGCAACAAACGGGGACATCTACGGTGTGGCAACTGAGTTGTTCACCTTCGGAAAGAAATTCGCATTTGTAGGCACTGGCGGTGTCCGCGGCACGAACGCCCAGAAATACGGCTACGGCGGCAACACCGTTGACTGGGAAGCACGGGCCTTTGGCGGTCTCGCTTTTCCAATACCCATCAAGGGAAAAATCGTGGTTGCACCGGCCCTGGAAGTTAACCAGGAGCCTCGTTACATCAAATACATCCCGGGTGCTCATCTTCCGACGGACCTTATCTATGCCGTGAGAGTTTCGCGGTATCCCGACTCCCGGTGGACTTTCGATGTTGGCACGGGCCACTTGGGAGCCACTCTGGAGCCGGGCATCAACATCAAGGTCAATAACGCAATCGCAATCGCGGCCGACTTTCGACTCTAGAAACGGCCGATCAGGAGGAGCTGTGACATTCGCGCGAAGATAGGATGCTCAGCCCCAATTACCAGGGAAATGCGGCTCATCCTGGTCCCGCCGTTATCGACGCCGTTCGGAAAGTGACGATCAAGACAAAGCAAGGGAGCACTCATGTTAGAAACACAGGCCGAGGTGGAATTCACTCACGATGACAGAGACCCCGGTCTGACGGCAAGTCCGCAATTCGCGGGCAAAGCACTCGCGTATGCTACGTGCCTTCACTCCAAAATCTTGGACTGCTGGACGCTCACCAAACCGGAAGTCAATTTCCTGATCGCTCTGACGACCTTTACCGGATTCTATTTGGGCCATGCACATCGACCGGGCCATTTTCCCTTCGACCTTTTGGCACGCACGCTCCTCGGGACATTTCTTGTAGCAAGCGGCACCGGAGCACTGAATCAGTACATCGAACGGCGCTTCGACGCACAGATGCGGCGCACCGCACGCCGTCCGCTCGCTGCAGGCCGTCTAAGGGCCTCCAGCGGCCTTGCGCTCGGGATCGTCTTTGCCTCGCTAGGGAGTCTCTTCCTGGCGCTTAGGGTGAATTTACTTGCCAGTGTACTTGCACTGTTCACCCTCTCTTCGTATCTTTTGATTTACACTCCCCTCAAACGAAAGTCGCCGGCTTGCACAGTGATTGGGGCGATCCCCGGCGCAATGCCTCCATTGATCGGCTGGACAGCCGCGTCGGGGCATTTGAACTCCGACGCGTGGCTACTCTTCGGCATTCTGTTTTTCTGGCAATTCCCTCACTTCATGGCAATTGCATGGATGTACCGCGACGACTACCAGCGAGCCGGTTATCACGTATTGCCAATGTCAGGTAGGCATAGTTCATTCATCAATTGGATGACCGTCCTGCCGCTGCTTGTTCTTATCCCGTTAAGCCTGTTCCCTGCATTTTCCGGACACACTGATGCAATCTACGCCTTGGGAACTCTCCTCGCGGGAGCTGTCTTTCTCTATCGCGGATCTGTCCTCGCTTTGCAAAAGTCGAATCGACACGCAAGACAATTGCTCCTTGCATCTATAGCGTATCTCCCTGTCGTGTTTGCTCTATTAATCGCAACTAGCAAGTAGCGTGATTTACAGCGCGCCCCTTTCTCAAAGGCGCCGATTCCGGATTCACGTCGTTGCGCAACCGTTCCGGATTCTGCGCTTGTAGAGCGCTGGACTCGGGAAGTTGTTTCAGGGCGGCGACTGTTGCGGAGGACGAAGAGCGACTCGGCCGAATCTGGCCAGCGCGTATTCTACTGGGGCGAAAAAACAGATCGCTATTACATATTCCCAGTAGTACAAAAACGGTAAAAGACGAGGGCCACTCGCGTACAGTGCGGTACGATTTAGCATCAAGCACTCTGCCGGGTGCCGCTCCCCTTGCGCACCGGCCATCTATCGTGGGGTTAGATGCAACGGCGACTGTTGGTCCCAGTTTTCTTGCGGCGATCGCTGCCGATGGTTTTCTGCGTTGCGCAGCAGCCCTCGCCGCCTTACCTTGGATCGTAAGGGAGATCGATGATGTCGCGCCCGCACATAGCCGCACATACCGCAGCGCTATCAGTCCTGCTGGTGTACTTTGTGCTCACCGGATGCCACTCTTCGACAAGAACTTCTGCTCCTACAGTTGCTTTCAGCAAGGTTGCCGCCGCCTATCAAGAGGGTCCCTACAAGACAGACATAACCGAGAGTGACTACAAGACAGACATAATTGATGGTCGTGTCACAGGGCCTCGACCCGGACAGCGAATCGTGTTGTACGCAAAGACAGATGGACGATGGGGCGTGTGCCGGCAATCAGCTCAGCCGTTTACCAATATCGAAGCTGACGGCCGGTGGAAAGCTTCAGTCCACCTGGGATTACAATATGCCGCTCTGTTGGTTGATCCAACCTACAATCCGCCTGAACAAACTGAATCGTTGCCGGTCGTCGGCAACGGCGTGGTGGCGCTGGCAGTCGTTAACGGGGAAGGTCCAGCGCCGGTACTCCCGACGCCGAAGATACTGAATTTTAGCGGTTACGAGTGGACAACGAGTGCTGGGCCGATTTTTCACGCTGGATCAAGAAACTTTTTCGACCCTGCGGACGTTTGGACGGACGAAGGAGGTGCACTGCATCTTCGCATTTCGGGAAGCACGGGAAAGTGGGCCGCGGCGGAGGTGAAGCTCACGCGCAGCCTGGGATACGGAACCTATAGGTTCCAGCTGCGCGATGTCTCTCATCTCGAACCTTCTGCTCTTCTAACCCTGATCGCCTGGGACGGCGTTGGCGCAGAGAGCGCCCGGCGCGAGTTGGACGTTGAGCTTGGTCGTTGGGGACACCTCGAGAATACCAACGTGAATTATGTCGTCCAACCCTACTACGTTCCAGCTAACTCTGTTGCCTTTCGGGCGCCGCCGGGTGCCTGCACACACTCCTTCCGCTGGGAACCGGGGAAAGTCACGTTTTCGACGGTAACAGGATCGGGCAGTTCAGGCGGCGGCCGTGTCATTAACCAGCATGTGTTCACCTCCGGTGTGCCTTCGCCCGGGGGAGAATCAGTACGCATCGCTTTGTATGTATTTCTTCAAGGCCCAATACCCCTGCAAAACGAAAATGAAGTCATAATCGACAAATTCGAGTACCTCCCGTGATTTGCCGGTTGAAGCAAACTCGATGGACTCTTATTGGGATCGTGCTAGCGGGCCTTGTCACCGATGCACCTGCACTCGATCCCAACCGTCTGCCTTCGCAGTACGTCCGCGAACAATGGACGGCAGAAACCGGATTTCCCGGCGGCGCTGTCAATGGCATCGCGCAGACGGCAGATGGATACCTCTGGGTTGGAACTGACAGAGGTCTGATACGTTTCGACGGATTTAATTTCAGACCTGTCTCTCTTGCTCCCATCGCCACCGCTTCAAACGTTCCAATAGTGCAACTGCTTACGGATGCCGGCGGAAAACTGTGGGTCCGTCCACAGGGAGCCTTTCTCATACGTCAAAAGAATCGCAAGTTTGAGAGTGTCCCATACGACTTACCCGCGATCACCGCCCTGTCAATTGATAACCATGGCGGAGTACTGGTTTCGGGCATCGGGCAGGGCACTTTCCGCTTCACCGCAGACGACGTTCATAAATTGGGCCCCACTTCACCGCCAGCAATCTCCATGGCCGAAACAGCCGATGGCAAGGTTTGGCTGGGGACACTCGGCGATGGCCTCTTCTTTCTTACGGGCGGGCGAGCTACCAACGTGAACGCAGGGTTGCCCGACCGAAAGATCAATTCTCTGCTGCCGATCGGTGAAGAGTTGTGGGTCGGCACCGACAAAGGGTTGTATCACGGGAACGGCACAGGCTTTCGTCGGTTCGAATTGCCGTCGTTCCTCGGTAATGTCCAGGTTTTGAGCATCTTGCGCGATCATGACTCGAATATCTGGGTGGGTACGACGCGCGGGTTGCTGCGCATCAACGCGAAAGGCATTTCGTTCTCCGAAGAAAATGAGCTTCGCGGAGACGGCGGGATTAACGTTCTGTTCGAGGACCGCGAAGGGACTCTCTGGATTGGAGGAGGGCGAGGGCTGGGCCGCATTCGAGACAGTGCGTTCGTAACTTATTCATCTGTTAGCGATCGTCGTTTCGAACACAACGGCCCTGTATATGTCGACCCGGAGGGCCGCACCTGGTTGGCTCCTACTCAAGGTGGGCTGTACGTTCTCCAGAGTGGCCACGTTCAGCCCGTTACGTCGATTCCATCAAATGAGGTCGTCTATTCCATCAGTGGACGGGCAGATGTGGTGTGGGTCGGACGTCAACGTGGGGGACTGACCCGTCTACGATTTCGCAACGGTAAGATAGCGAGCCAGAGTTATACAGAGGCAAACGGACTGGCACAAAACAGTACATATGCTGTCTATGAGAGCGGCGATGGCTCAGTGTGGGCCGGCACGCTAAATGGCGGCGTCAGCAAATTCAAAGATGGGCACTTCACCACCTACACGACGACCGATGGTCTCGCTTCGAATTCCGTCTCGTCCGTCCTTGAAACCCGCGATGGTGCAATGTGGTTTGCCACACCTGACGGCCTGAGTTCCTTTTCAAACGGCCAATGGAGAACCTATACAACGGTAGAGGGTTTGCCTTCGTCAGAGGTGAACTGCCTTTTCGAGGATTCATCTGGAACCCTCTGGAGTGGAACTTCTGCTGGTCTTGCCTTTTTCGTCTCCAACCGATTTCAAGTTCCTCATGAATCGCCCGACGTTTTGCGCCAACAAATAGTCGGAATGGCGGAGGACAAAAGCGGAAGGTTTTGGATCGCGACCTCAGATCATGTTTTGCGCGTTCCGCGCGGCAAACTGCTAAGCGGTGTTGTGAAGGCAGTCGATGTTCACGAGTACGACCAGGCCGATGGTCTCGATAGCACTGATGGATTAAACCGGAGCCGGTCAGTGGTCTCTGATTCAGCGGGCAGGATCTGGTTTTCACTCAGGAGCGGCTTGTCGGTTGTTGATCCATCCCAGATAAATGACAATTCAGTTCCCGCGCTGCCTCACATCGAGGCGATCAGCGCCGATGATAACTCCGTAGACCTCGCTGGCACCGTTCGAATTCCTCCATCCCCAAGACGAATCACATTTGAGTACACGGGGCTCAGCCTCGCAGCTCCCGGGCGGATTCGCTTTCGATATTTTCTTGAAAATTTCGACCGTAGCTGGAGCCAGCCAGTTGCAGCGCGAGAAGCCGTTTACACGAACCTTGGGCCTGGTTCCTATCGATTTCGGTTGGTTGCCAGTAACAGTGAGGGATTATGGAACGGGCCAGAATCTGTGATCGCGTTTAGCGTCGCCCCGGCCTACTATCAAACTTACTGGTTCCGATTGTTGTGCGTAGGTGCGTTTCTGACAGTCCTTTCGGGGCTGTATCTACTCCGAGTGCAACAATTGCGCCGGGAGGAACAAAAACTTCGCGAAGCCGTTGAGACCATTCCGGCGATGTCGTGGATCTCTGGACCCCGTGGGGCCCTTCAATTTTTGAATCGACGCTGGGTTGAGTACACCGGCTTGTCGCAGATGGAAGCGGAGGGAGTCAGGAAAGTTGCAGTTCATCCCGACGATCTGGATCGAATTGAGCGAAGAATGGACGCGAGCTTTGCCAGTGGCGAGCCGTTCGAGGAGGAGATGCGCATCCGACGGACCGACGGGGAGTATCGGTGGTTTTTGAGCCGCGCCGTGCCGCTGCGGGACAAGCGAGGCAAGGTCGTGAAATGGTATGGCGTGGCGACCGACATTCAGGATCGCAAGCGAGCGGAAGAGCTGCAGGCAGAACTTGCGCACATGAATCGGGTCAGCACGATGGGAGAACTGGTCGCCTCTATCTCGCACGAACTCGCACAGCCCATCACCGCGACAACCAATAATGCCAAGGCGTCTTTGCGATGGCTTCAGCGCGACCCGCCCGATCTGACGCAAGTTCGCAAAGGGACAGAAAGCATCATCGAAGCGGGCACCTTTGCCACGGAAATCATCAACCGTCTTCGATCGCTTTACAAGAAGGCCCCTCCCAAGCGGGAGTTGGTCGCGATAAATGAGGTCGTCGGCGAAATGGTCCTGCTGCTGCGGGGCGAAGCCAACGAGCATGCTGTTTCTATCCGTACAGACCTTGCCGCCGATCTTCCCAAAATCACGGCGGACCGGGTGCAACTTCAGCAGGTATTGATGAACCTGATGCTGAATGGCATCGAGGCGATGAAGGAGACTGGCGGAGTGCTCACGGTCAAGTCGCAGTTGCCTGAGGACGGCCAAGTCGAGATCTCTGTGAATGACACAGGCCCCGGGCTGCCATTGGGCAAGGCCGACGAGATATTTGACGCATTCTTTACGACGAAGCCCCAAGGCAGCGGCATGGGCCTGGCAATCAGTAAGTCGATCGTCGAATTGCAAGGCGGCCGGATTTGGACCGACGGCGACCGCGGGCGGGGAGCGACGTTCCACTTCTCCCTGCCAGCGGTTCCCGCGGAAACAAACCCTCCCGTGGGTGCCGCGTGATTCGGCATTTTGGAGAGTCGACAGCAGATCGGCACCCCCATCGCAACCCAGGTTCGAGCTGCGATGGCGGTGCTTCAGCTCACGCACTTAGTACGGCAGCCTTTTGTCTGCAGCCTTTGCCTTGAGGGTCTGTAACAAGACGTTGTCCCGCGCAGCTGCAATATCGCTGGCTGGGTGCATTTTGAGAATCTCGTTGATTCCAGCTTCGGCCTTCTCAGCCATCTGCGGAGTTATGTGCTCGATGCGACCGAGATCCGCCCACCAACCTTCCATCGCTGGGCCGAGATGCTCCAAAAGATGTTTGATTCCTGCGTCTCCACCGCCCAGGTTTGCGTTCATGAACTGCCCGAGGATCGCCCATCGCAGCCCTGGACCGTGCGCCATAGCGATATCGATGTCGGTCAGGCTAGCCGCATCTTGATCCAGCAAATACAGCACCTCACGGAACACCGCGGCCTGAATCCGGTTCGCAATATGACCTTTCATTTCCTTCTTCATGCGAATCGGCTTCTTGCCGATCTGTGCATAGAATTGGACAGCGCGTGTAACGTTCTCAGCCGATGTCAGCTTGCCTCCGACGACTTCGACCAGAGGGACGACGTGTGGTGGGTTGAAAGGATGTCCGAGCACGATACGCGCCGGGTTGGTCGCTTCTGTTTGGAAATTCGAAACAGGAATGCCCGAAGAACTGCTCGCAATGATGACGTTGGGGCCAATAGCGTCAGAAATTTCTTTGAAGAGCTTGAGCTTGAGATCTAGCCGCTCTGGGCCGTTTTCCTGGACAAAGTCGACGCCTCTCAGAGACTCCTTCAGATCCGTGGAAAACCTCAGGTTGTTTTTATCGGCGCCTTCCTCCAGACCCATCGCCTCCAGCAGCGTCCATGCGTTATCGATATACGCGCGCAACTTCCCCTCGGCGCCGGCCACGGGATCGGTTGCGTGCACTGCAAATCCTTTCGCGAGATAGTAAGCTGCCCAACTCATTCCGATCAGCCCACATCCCACGATACCGACTGTTTTCACATTGAGATCATTCTTCATATTCTCCTCGATTGGATGTTGAATACGCGCATTTCATCCGGATTCCATCACGGCTTGAAGGTCGCGGTTAAGAAGACCAGAGAGACGAGCCTCGCCGCTCAGGCAACGTAGGCAATTCCTGTTAAGACACCCAACTTTGCGATGGTGGTGAATTGCGCTTTGGCTTCGAGCGGGGCTACGCGCACTTCTCCTCCGAGTTCTGTAGTAAATGCACGCTGATTGGCGTGATCGATTGCAAGCCCAATACCTTCCTGCATTCCAGTCGCGAGTACCTCATGGTTTTCCAGTTGCCTGGTACCAATACGGGCTCGGTTCAGCGAGTTGCCGCCATCGAGGTTGCCTCGGTCAGTCCAGTAGAGAACGTTGTTCTTGGTGTCGATTTCGAGATCGATCGGTTCAGGCAAGTGATCGATCAGCAGTTCGATATCCGTGCGATTCTCGGGCTGCTGATCCGCCGGAATCTCAAGGCCGGCTCGGAAGATGCGCCCCTTTCCACCATCCGGTGGACCCTTTTGTGTCCAATAGATGTAGCGGTTGACCGGATCAACGGCAATGCCGACGCAGTGGCGCATCACGTCGTGCGAATCCCCAGGAAACACACCGTTGCGAACGAGAACAGTCACATTCGAACCGTCGAGGTTCGAGCGCATGACACGCATGCCCTCGCGATCGCACCAATACAACAATCCAGCGCCGAAGTCGGCGGCTGCCTGCTTGGGCGTCACTGTGAGACCATGACCGACCAACATACGACGATTGGCACCGCTGAGCCCGATGCACTCGATCGATCCGTCAGCCTGGAAGAATTCGCCTTCATGTGGACCGATGGCCGGTCCCATGTTCGTCCAGTACAACGTCTTCGTCAACTTGTCGATAACGATTCCGTCCACGTTGTCGAGCAGGTTTCCAAGCAGGGTGCGGCGATTGCCACCATCGGGATCCATCTCGATGATTTCGCCGCCAGGTCGGTACTGGAGAATGTAGAGTTTTCCGGAGCTCATGTTGTCCTCTCTTCTTCAACGTGGAATCAAAGCCACTCAGGTTTGTTCGATCCTCGCGGAACCATCACAGTCCGATAGGACCCGGGAGACTTGGACAGGTATACCTGCTCGTCGAGGCCCTGATAAGTGCCGAGAGGCGTCTCTGCGGTGAACAGATCCGGGGCGACATTTCTGTGCTCTTCAGAAGACCCGGCCGTCGACTGAGCGTAGGCCCTGTCGAAGATGCCGAGCGCGAGTTGCCAGAGCACAGTGCGTGTGAGGGAGACAACGACCTTGTAGCTTCCTCCCTCCACCGCTCGCCTGCGCAGCGCTGCCAGAACGCCCACAGTGCCGAGCCAACCCACAACGTTGTCGCAGATGGGTACAATAGGGGGCTGCTTCGGACTGGTGAGCGACCCTTCGAGAGCAAAGAGACCCGATACCGTTGCACCAATCTCATCAAAGCCGGGCCGATTCGACCACGGCCCTCTTTCTCCGTGAAGAACGACGGTAGCGTGAATCAGTCCTGGCTTTCTTGCACCTAACTCTTCCGCATCCAGTCCGTGCGATTTCAAATATCCCGGGCGCTTGTTTGCGAAGAAGATGTCGGCATCCTTGAGTAGCGCATCGAACTTGACGCGATCTTCCTTAAAGGAGTCCAGAATGGTCGAGCGCATGCCAACCTGAACGTCCCAGAAAAAGGCCTCTACCTCGGTGTCGTTGGGCCTCCAGACATTCAGGACGTCGGCACCATAGAAGGCCAGGTCTCGCCCAATTGCAGCGCCGGCAATTACATGACCCATTCCGAGGGCACGGATTCCGTCGAGTGGAGCTCTGGCATCTGGCTTAAAAGGAATCGGCTCACTTTCACCGATTTTCTCGATGGATATTAGCGGCATCTTTGCGAGCACTTCGGTGTACTGCAACTCTTCGCGCAACTCTTCAAACGTACGGACTTTGGCAAGGACTAGTCCCTCTTCGGCAGCAGCCGCCTCCAGGTCATCTGCACGCCACTGCAGAATCGAATTCTGGAGCGACTCGAGGCTGTCACTGCATCGGAAGAAGTTGAGTGCACGTTGATGCAGCTTAGGGTAGAAGTTCAGAGTCACGACATGCCGGCCATCGCGTGTTTCACGGAAGAGTGGAAATTCAAAGAAGGGATTTTTGTCGAAGAAACCCATCGCGGGAGAGCGCCCGTTTACGGTCTCCCAAATCCCTTCGAAGAAGCCGCCGAAGCGTCGAAAGGCTCTGCGAACGTCGACATGAATATCCTGGCCCTCTCCAGTTCGGTCTCTCCATACCGCAGCGGCCGCAATGGTTTTGGCGGCGAGGCCTATGCCTGCCATCGTTGCAAACCGGATCCGGCTGGGAACAATCGGATCCTGGCCATAGAAAGTTAGTTGCCCGCCACAGTCCGCAGCTGACATTCCAACGTCTGCCAAGACTTGATTCACCCCTTCATGAAAATCAAACCCTGCGGACGTGGCGGGATTGTCTAGTTTCTCGACGATAGTTTCGGATAGGCGATCTGGGACTTGAGTGTCTTCCTTAACTGCGGATACAGACCTCATTACGTAGGCTCCTGGGTGACCTGCTCTTCGACTGAGTGATAGTAGCAACGTGAGAGAGCCGAATAAATTACATGTTCCTTGTAGTGCCTGGTCACCAACGGCAACCATGCCTGGTCACTCTTCTTCGCATTCAACCGGTGTCTATTGTGAGGCAGCGGATTCATCTCTTTCCGCATTCCGAGTTACTCCGGGACCTCGCTACAAGAAACATGTAATTTTGGATGCGCGGCGCCATTGCTACTATCACCTCGGCGAAAGCATCATTGTCGATCCGCGAAGTGGCGGAACGGATGCATTGTCGCCCCCAAGCAAAAGAGATCATCAGGAGATGCAGACCATGAGATATGGTTTTTCCAATTTCTTCGGCGCCATAGCAGCTTGGCTATGTCTGGCTCCAGTCGCCTTAGCGGGCGAGGCGCTACCAATGCCGAGCGCTCTCGCTCCCGGATTTAACCCAGTTCACTACGTCGCCAACCCGTCCCTCTTTCTAATCTGGATTACAGGCGGGATCTTTCTGGTCGTGGGTGGGTTACTGGCGTTCGCACCCTTCAGACTTCGCACACCTAAAACCGATTCATTGTCCCGGCCGGCGCAGGCCTATCGGAATACAGAAATCGATTTGACGTGGACGGTGATCCCCGTACTGGTGCTGGTACTCTTTCTCGCATAAGAAGCGCGACCGGCTAATCTTGACCCGCAAACACTTGGAGTACGCAGGTGCACACCTTTTTTACTATCTGTCTTTTGGCCGTCACGGCTAATGGTTCCGCGTTCCATCCCCCTAAGATCACTCATCCGCCTGCGACGCATCCGGCACTTGTGCAGCCTCCGAAAAGGCCGCACAGCCTCACACTGTATAACGCCCAGGGCGAACGGGTTGCGCAGTGTGAGAGGAAAGACGACGTCTTCGCCAATTGCAGGATGGAGCCTGGTATGACGTTCGATGACGTGATGAACGCCTGGGTTCACGCCCTCGAGGATATGCAGAAATAGCGATTCGCGAACGCACGTGGGACATGCCCGGGGCGGGAGAACTGCACTACTACGCTGACTCGTTCAGCCGATACCCGAAGTGCGGTTCTGTGAGAAGATATCTCGGCTTCGCAGGGTCGTCCTCTATCTTCTTTCGCAGGTTCCTAACGAACGTCCGGAGATACTCGAGTTCACTGCCATATTCCGGTCCCCACACGTGAATCAAGAGCTTCGCATGAGGGATCGCCTTTCCCAGGTTCGCCATTAGAAAGTGAAGTAGTTTAAATTCCGTCGGTGTCAGATGAATCGGATGGCTCTTCTTCTTTGCCAGATGTCGTGACACGTCCAGACTGATGTCTCCCACAGTGAGCACCGCTCCATAACCGTTGGACAATCTTCCGCGGCGGATCGCTGCGTCAAGGCGAGCGATAAGCTCGAGGTGGCGAAACGGCTTCGCAATGTAGTCGTCCGCCCTCGCTTCAAACGCTTTGAGCACTTGGTCCTCATCGTTCGAGTCGCCGAGCATGAGAATTGGAAGACGCGGTGAGTCTCTGCGCAATCTGCGGCAGATGTCGGTTCCGCACATTCCAGGTTCATTGATATTGAGAAGGGCAGCATCAAAGTGTGCATTTCGGAGTATAGACACTGCGTCTTCACTCCGCGTTGCTTTAACGACCGCCACGCGTACGCTGGAAAGAATGATTTGCAACGAGAGTCCCATCGATTGCTCGTCCTCAACCACGAGAACTGTGCCCTTGACCTGGCCGTTTGGTCCGATGCCACGAGAAGTATTCATTGTTCTCGAATAGTCCTCTGCGACATATCGGTCGAGTGAGTCGGCTTTCATGAGTTGGTGCTCCCTCTCGTCCCACGCTGCATCCGGATCGGCGTCTTCACGGTTACCGGGTGAGCAATGTGAGTTCGTTATGCGTCTTAACTTCCACATCCACATATCTGTGACATGTGCACTATCAATAAGATCAAAGCTGGTAGCCGTCGCCAAGCACATGTTTATGTAGGCGCGAACTGAAATTAGATCAGAGAGCTTCCATCGCAAATGGTGGCATCGATCTTTTCCACGAGAGTAACTGCGAACACCATCTCCGACTGTAGTTACACATTGCAATAACCTCATACAAACATGTAATAGACCGTTTGTCAGATCTTCCGTAGCATCTTAGTCAACGGCTGTTCCCGCGGCCTTTCTCGGATATCCTCAGGCTTTCGGCTGAGACTACATCACATCGGAAGCTCCCACATCGGCTGGTGGGAAGAACGAGACGGATTCACCGAGACCGTCAAGAAGGTTTGTATGAAGACAACCCATTCGATGAGGAATCACGAACACTGCGTTAACCAGGGGCTTCCATTTAAGCGTGTGTTGATTGCGATCTTGATCGCGTCGTTAGCAACACTTGTCACGGAGCTGTTCGCTCAAGGCAGCTCCTCACGTTTGTTGGCCCGAGATTTGTCGAGCCAGAATACGGTATCGGCCAATCAGCTGCTCACACCTGGCAAAGCGCTTCAGGCAGCGCAACGCGCACGCAACCAGCTCATCGCGGGGCGCATTGACCAAGCGCAAAAGGAGATCACACACGCGCTTGATATCTCCCCACGTTGTGCACTGGCTCTCAACATTCAAGGGGCAATTCACTTAGAGACGCAACATTTTGAGAATGCTGTTGAAGACTTTCAAGAGGCGATCCAGGCTGATTCTGAATTGGGTTCAGCATACCTCGGACTCGGAATGTCACTCATCGCTCAAAATCGCCTTAAAGAGGCTCAGGAGCCACTCGATCGTGCGGCGCATCTTTTGCCCGGATCTTGGCTCATATATTTCGAAGCAGCCCTCACTCATCTGGGACTCGGAGATGCCGAGGCTGCTTTAAAGCAGATCAACTACGCAGAGCGCTTCACTGAGACGAATCCCGAGAGGAGATCGGGCACGGTTTATATGCGGGGAATGGTGTACATCAACCTGAGAGATTTCGACCGCGCTAGGCAGTACCTTGAAGACTCTGTCGCACTGGATCCAAATGGATTTTATGCGGCGCTCGCACTGACAAGACTCAAGCATCTCAGGCCACTTCCCACGAATGCCAAATAATTTCCAGCACGAACCGCTCACGTTCGAAAGCCGCTCGTGAACCCACAGACAGCAACTTTGCACGCAAACGAGTGGCGGTAATAACCTCACCAGGTAGTTCCGCAATTGCCGCTTTTCGCGGACAAGAGATTAGAACGATATCGCACCCAAAAGTCCCTCAACTGATAGATAGATCCGAGGCTTACTATTCCCTTCCTATGCGTTTCGTGGACGGAACGATGAAGATGAAGCATTCGGATGGCGGCCCTATTTCACCGAAGAGTCCAATGATTCCCTTACAAATCCCCTCGACATATTTTATGGACGGCACGGTCAAATAGATAACGGTTGGCCATAAAAGTGGGCCGAAATCATTATGGGCATTTATCGCACTTCGAGACCAATGATCGTGGACGCTGTGCAGTGTACTGAGACGAAGACGATCGCCACCGACCTTGGCATTATCAATGTAAAACGCGGGGAATGGGTTATTTGCGGAGAAGGCGGCGAGTCTTATGTGGTAGATGACGCCTTCTTCCAGCGCACCTTTGTTTCCGTTCAGGAATATCTCCGAACACCGGAACCAGCCGAGCAGAAACTTCGGGGGCGTTCGGAACATTTTGAAAGCGACCCTGCCCAGATTCCTTCTCAACCCCGCCCTCGTCGAGGTCGAATTCGCACGATGTCGCACATGGTCCGTAGGAGCCACTTCCCACCTCAATCGTAACGAAAGCTCCGAAGCAAAGGCATTCGCTCAGGAGAGACAGGTCATATGACAGACCCAGAGCCGTATTTTGCAATACCCACGCATCGCTTGCGTGACGTCGGAGCCGCAATTCGCGACTATGACGAACACTTCTGGAGGAATGGACACTCCGTCCAGATGATCGTCTTTGACGATTCCACACAAGCAAATGTGGACAAATATCTGCCCGATTTCAAACAGACCAGAACTCGATCGGAACTGTTCTACGTCGGACCACGGGAAAAGGAGGAATTCATCTCATACGTCAACTCCCGGCTGCGCAACAAGAGACTGGAGCCACTCGTTAAGAACATATTTCGGCCAAGCTACGGAGGTAATCGAAACTTCTCTCTTATGTACTCCCTGGGCGGCCTCCTGGTCAGCGCCGATGATGATATGCGCCCCTATTCGCTGATGGAGGAGAGCCCGGAGTCGCTCGAAGATCATGAGATCAGCCGAGGGCGTCTGCACAAACTCGGACAGAACGGCTACGTCCGAAAATCATTCGACATTATGTCCGCCTTCCTCGACGTTCTCGGTAAGCCGGCTGCCGAGGTCCCTGACAACTATGAGCGTGGCGAGAATCTCATTGACTCGGCGATGGAACTTGAAACGAATTCCAGCAAAGGATTCTCCTCCGAGAACACGATCTTTTTGGAACCTGGCCCGATTCAGCAGGACGCAATCGTCAAGGTCGCTCAGACGTTCCGCTCCGGGACGAACGATATCGATGCAATTGACTTCGTTGAGATGTTTCTGCAAGACGAGAACCAGACGAGCCCGGAGGACTTGAACGACATATACATCCTTGTGAACTTCCGTCCCGCCATTACAAATTGCAACTGGAGGATGGATTGCGGCGTCGCAGGTTACGACAATACTTTCGGTCTTCCTCCATTCTTTCCCACCCGTTTGCGGTTCGAGGATTACATCTATCGTCTCTGGATTCAGCAGCGAGGCATGGTCTCTGCCCATGTCGATGCCGCGCAACACCACACCAAGAGCAACTACATGCGAAATCCGCCGGCATCTGAAATCCTTAACGAGGAAATCGCAAATCTTCTCAAGAAGAAGATCAATTCTTCAATTTCGTGTCGCGACGAACTCGGAATCACGTTCGATTATTCTGGCGAAGTTACTGCGCAAGATGCGGAAATGATCCTGGGTAAGATCACGAACCTACACCAGAGGGCTCTACAAGCCGCTGAGGCAGCCAAGACCCAGGGACGTGCAGACTCACTGCGCATGTTCTCCGCAAATCTAGAAAAAGCCTTCTATGGATTCGAGTCAGACTTTTTCCAACACAATCTGGTACGGATCGTCGACGATGCAATTGGTGTAATCAAATCAACGCTCGAGTTGTGGCCCACGCTTGTCGAAATTTGCTATTTTCAAAAGCTCCGGCATGGCCTACCCATGAAGCGCATCTCAGGAGGAGATAGATAGAACTGGCAGGCCTAACTGTTCATACGCGATCCTATCTAGCGATAACCCAGGGGAACAATCGCATCCCGGTTTCGCAGTACGAAAGACCGACGAGTGCCTTGGCGACTTGGAGCGTATCAAGAATCAATCGTAAGCATCCACCAAGCACCGTGTTGATGTCATGCGAAGAGTGGGATACCAGATTCATGTAATTGCCGCCGTTTGCGCACCGTGTCTACTATCCGGACAAGCTGGTACTGAAGCATTGAAGAATATGAGGTTATTTCATGTTCAGAAAGCTACTCTCCGCGAACCCAGCGCGCATAGGGCGGTTCGACGGACCACCAATGAGCGATGCAGTCCCCGCCTCTCTGGTCGACGGGACACCAGGTGACCTGAAGGCCGATCTCATCGCCCTCATGGGAAAAGAAAACGTCTTTCACAGAGCAATAGATCTCGTACGATATGCCTCCGATGCGAGCCCGTATCGGCTCGTCCCTCAGGTTGTCGTGCTGCCTCGCACGGCCGATGACATCGTCAAGCTCTTTCGCTATTGCCGCGAGAGCGGGCGACACGCGACGTTTCGGGCGGCGGGTACGAGCCTCAACGGTCAATCGCTATCCGACGATATTTTGATCGATGTGCGCCGTCACTGGAATGGCGGCAAAGTGGAGGATGACGGCCGGCGAGTGCGGGTACGCCCCGGGATGATCCTCGGCCACATCAACTCGCTGCTTGAGCGGCACGGTCGCCGGCTGGGACCGGATCCCGCTAGCTCCGCAGCTTGCACGATCGGAGGCGTGATCGCGAACAACGCTGGTGGCATGCGGTGCACCGTGCAGAAAGATGCCTACCATACCGTCTCCGCGCTCACGTTCGTAACGCCATCCGGCGCTGTAGTTGACACGTCGAGACCCGATGCCGAAAAAGCGTTTCTGCAAGCAGAGCCGCAGCTTGCGGAAGGACTGCTCGAGCTTCGCAAGGAGCTTTTGGCAGATCAAGTGTTGACGGACCGCATGCGTCGCAAGTACGCAATCAGGAACACGCATGGATTGCGGCTTTGTGCTCTTCTCGACGGTGAAACGCCGCTCGAGATTTTTCGACGCCTACTTGTCGGCTCGGAGGGTACACTCGCGTTCATCGCTGAAGCTGTACTAGAGACGATTCCATCGCCCTGCGTGACGAGCGTGGCATGGATTCCAGTTCCCACGATCGATGAAGCGATTGCCCTTGTTCCTGGCCTGGTCGGCCTCGGCGCCTCCGCCGTCGAGCTGATGGTCGCTCCGGCGCTCACTGCGGCCGGTCAGGCGTTTGAGGAAACGCCCGCCTACTGGAAAACCCTCGACCCCAAGGCGGCTGCTCTGCTCGTTGAGATTGGCGCCGAGAACTCAGACTCTCTCGCAGCAACGCAACGCCAAGTCCTCGAGCTCGTAAGTACGGCCAGGCTCATCAAGCCTGTGGACTTCACGAGCATCAGCGAGGCCATCGAACTCGCCTGGCACGTCCGGGAGGGACTTCTGGGTTTGGTCGGCAAGAATCGCGCTGAGGGCTCGACGCTCATCACGGAGGACGTCTGTTTTCTGCCGGAGCGTTTGGCAGAAGGTGCGCGAGACGTGCAGGACCTACTTTCCAAGCACGGATTCATTCCCGGTGTCGCGGGACACGCAGCTCACGGGAACCTTCATTTCACTCTCGTCGCAAACCTCGGGGAGGCCGACGGACTGTCCCGATACTCGGCTTTCATGACGGAGCTTGTAGATCTTGTGGTCGGGAAGCATGAAGGCTCTCTGAAGGCCGAGCACGGAACTGGCCTGAACATGGCGCCGTTCGTCGCATCAGAATGGGGTGAGAAAGCTACCGCCATGATGTGGCGCATAAAGCAGCTCGCCGATCCTCACGGAATTCTGGCGCCGAACGTGATTCTGACGCGTAATCCCAAGCTCCACCTTGAGAATCTGAAATCCTTTCCTCAGATCGAGGGGGTTACGGGTTCCTCACAATGCATCGAGTGCGGGTTCTGTGAACCTGTCTGTCCGAGCCGCAATGTCACCATGACCCCACGTCAACGGATCGTGGTGCGTCGGGAGATGGTGCGCCAGAAGAATGATTCCGCGATGCTTGCGCAACTCCAACGGGAGTATCAGTACGACGGGATCGAGACCTGCGCGGGCGACGGCATGTGCTCCATTCCCTGTCCGATAGGGATCAACACCGGTACGTTGATCAAACAGTTCCGCGGGCGCGAGAACAGCCCCGGTGCGGAAGCAGTAGCGCTAAGCCTCGCGAAGCACTGGAAAGCGGTCGAACCATTAGCGCGCGTGAGCCTATGGGGAGCGCACGCGCTTTCCTCCGTGTTTGGAGTCAAGCCACTCACTGCTCTTACCGCTGCCGTGCGAAGTGTTATCAGCCCGGACCTCATGCCCGCCGTGCCCGGGCCAATGCCACGTGCCGCTTCCGGTTTGCCTAAAACCGACAGGAGCGGCGCCGCGGCAGTGTACTTCTGCGCGTGCATCAACCGCATGTTCGGTCGCGATCCCGCCGGGCCTGCCGCTCCCTCACTTGCGGAGACCTTTGTCACCTTGTCCAGACGCGCCGGTAAGCCGCTGTGGATTCCACCGGATGTTGCTGGTCTTTGCTGCTCGACGCCGTGGAGATCGAAAGGCTACCACCAGGGGCATAAGTACATGGCACATGCCGTTGCCGATGCGCTGTGGCGCTGGAGCGATGGAGGAACTCTTCCTATCGTCGTCGACGCCGCATCCTGCACCCTTGGCCTTAAAGAGGACATCGTGACACAGTTGGAAGGGCTGCAAAAAGAGCACTACGAGAGCCTCAACATCATCGACTCGATCGCGTGGTGTCGTGATCTTCTGCCGAATCTTCATATCTCGCGCAAGCTGCAGCGCGTCGCTGTGCATCCGACGTGCTCGATAACGGATCTCAAGCTGGTCGGCACGCTCAAACAGATTGCGGGCCGCCTGGCCGATGAAGTGGAGGTCCCCATCGGCACAACCTGTTGCGGGACTGCCGGCGACCGAGGGTTATTGCATCCCGAGTTGGTCGTTTCAGCAACGCGGGAGGTTCAATTGGTGCTGATCGATCGGCCCTGCGACGCCTACGTTTCGGCGAACAGAACCTGTGAGATGGGCCTTCGACACGCGACCGGCCAACCGTATGAATCGTTTGTCTTCCTGCTCGAGGAACTAAGTCGTCCGGAGGCGAATTAAAGGAGCACCCTTATGCGCATCATTCATTTTGAAACAGGCGGAGTCTCCGGAATTGCCGCAGATGAAGGCTCAGGTTGGCATGGCCTCACGCAGCGAGATCGCGACTTTCCGGGCACACTCCCCGAGTTGATCGCACAAGGCGCAGACCTGTTGCGCATCGGCAGAAGCCTCGGGCAATCGCCGACAATCGACCTCAACTCTGTCCATCTGCTGCCGCCGGTGCCCGTTCCGCCGAAGATTCTGTGCGTCGGTCTCAACTACGATGATCACCTGGAAGAAAGCGGGCTGAAGAAGCCGGCCTATCCCGAAATCTTCGCTCGTTTCGCGACGAGTCTGATCTCTCATCAAGAGCCGATCCGGCGACCCCGCGAATCAATTGCGCTCGACTACGAAGCCGAGCTGGCCGTGGTGATCGGCAAGCCGGGGCGCCGCATCTCCCAGGAACAGGCTCTCGGTCACGTGGCGGGCTACTCCCTGTTCAACGATGCGACCGTGCGTGATTTTCAGCTCCGCACACCGCAATGGACGATCGGCAAGAATTTCGATGGCACTGGATCGTTCGGCCCATGGCTGGTGACGCCCGATGCCGTGCCGCCCGGGGCCAGCGGATTGCGCATCGAGGGCCGTTTAAATGGCCGCGTAATGCAGGATGCACGCACAGACCAGCTCATCTTCAATGTCCCGGAGCTGATTGCAATGATCAGTGTCGCGATGAGTCTGGAGCGAGGCGATGTGATCATCACCGGCACACCTGGTGGTGTCGGAGCGGCGCGTAAGCCACCCGTCTACATGCAGCCCGGCGATATCTTCGAAGTGGAGATCGAGGGGCTCGGTGTCCTCACCAACCCCGTGCAGGAAGACTGAAAAAGCGCACGTGCCGAACTGCGATTGCAGTACATCGCCAATTGCAGACTGCCGGCCTCGCCGAAATGGCCTCACTGGAACGTTCACCGAAGAGGAGCAAGACTTGCCATATTCTGATTACAAATGCTTCCGGTTCGAATTTGATTCTGGAGTCGCATTCGTCAGCATTGATCACCCACCAATAAATCTTCTTGATGAAGATCTGTCGCAGGAATTCGACAAACTCGGCCGAGAACTCGAGAACGACGAGAGCATCCGTGTTGTGGTCTTGCAGAGCGCGCTTCCCGATTTCTTTATAGCCCACTCTGGTTTGGGCCGGGTGGGAGCCGCTTCCAAAACTGTGTCTCGTACACGCAGCTTTCGTCTTACGCAGTCGATCGGCGAACGGTTCAGAAACATGCCCAAGGTGACCATTGCCAAAGTAGAGGGACGCGCCCGGGGCGGAGGGAGCGAGATCGCGCTGGCCATGGACATGTGTTTTGCTGCCCTTGGCAAAGCGATCTTCAGCCAACCTGAGGTGGCGGTTGGGCTAGTTCCGGGTGGGGGCTCCACGCAGAGGTTGCCGCGACTGATCGGCCGTGGACGCGCCTTGGAGGTGCTCCTGGGTTGCAATGATTTCGCAGCAGAACTGGCAGAACGTTACGGCTATATCAATCGAGCTTTGCCTGCGCACGAACTGACGTCCTTTGTCGAGAACCTTGCCCAACGCATCGCCTCCTTTCCTGCGCATACCATTGCTCACGTCAAAGCGGCTGTAGATTTCGGAGCATTTGCTTCGATGGCAGAGGGGCTTCTGGTGGAAGCTCATGAGTCCGATCTGAGTGTCGCTAACGAAGTGACGCAAGCGCGCGTGAGGGAAGCATTGAAGGTCGGCGCCGAAACTTATGAAGGCGAGTTGGAGATGGAGTTTATCTCGAGACTCTCCTCGATAAGATAATTGCGGCGATCGCGGATTGCCACTTGAGGATGGTTTGGTTTTTATAAAAGTTGTGCCCTACTGAAGACCTTACACAGTGACCCGCGATAGATCGCGCTTTTGAAAAAGTTGAACCTGCCAGCTTGACCGTGAGCTCCCGGGTCTATTGAGTCCCTATTCATATGTTGAGAATCTATGATCAGAAAACCTCAGCGTTGCGTAGCGCGCAATCTTGCTTTGTGCTGCGCTTCCTCGCGTAAGATTGACGAGACATGCAGAGGTTTGATGTGTTGGAGGTTCTAAAAGGCGGGCTTCCAGCTAGGATTCTGTATTGCGATCTAACCTGCAAATTGATTTCGAACATCAATTCATCGCATGACCTGAACCGGCTGGAATCCAATTCTCAGTGCTTTCATCGTTTATTTCAATTTACAGCCATCAGTTTGAGCAACATCTATTCGTGTCCGACCGCTTGCATGATCTGACCCATCTCCATAGCGTTGCTTGATGGAATTTCCTGGAGTGAGAGGACAAATTGATCGGTGGCAATCCCGGTCAGTCCCTGAAACATCGTCCAGAGCTGCTGCAACATGTCCATCTTTTCTTCCGGGGTATGCCCGCTTCGCAGAACACAATTGAGCGCGGCGGTAGGAGCTTCCTCTCCACCGGTAAAGCCAGACCCCTTCGGATAGGAGAGAAAGACCACGCGGACAAAGTTCCTCGGCACCTTCATCACAGTTGTGTGGATTCGGGTGATCTCTTCCGCAATTTTAGCCTTGGTCTCAACAGAGACAGTACCCTCTTGAGTAATCGCCGTGTAGAGGGGCATTTGTATGACTCCTATTGTGTCGGTCGCAGAAATGATAGAAGGTTCTTCCGCTCACGAAGAACAACGATTTCATACCACGCCTGCCAAGCTTGTCGTGATCTTAATCATCGGCCTCAGAGCCGCAAATTACATGAAGCTGGTAGCGCGAAACTAGATTTGATTCGGCCGGACTAACAGGAATATGTAATTTTCGATGATCGATCTGATTGTTACGATTCCGGGGTCAATGGAATTCCGTCGACATGAGAGGTCACGGCAGTACGCCTCTGTCGGCGTATATGAGAAGTTGCTCCCTCTATCTCAGTGAATCTCACAGCGATCGTGACCAATCCCTGAAATGAATCCCGGTACAAAGGAGAATATCGGTGCTCACAGGTTTCAACTATCCGCTTACGCCGAAAGGAAAGTCGACGCTCAACCCGCCCCCGCCCTGGTATTACTCAGCCGATTTTCTCAACATTGAGTTCTGGTCCGATCCGGCCGCGGTTGCTGCCGTACTCCCTCCAGGACTGGATCCTGATCCTGCGGCCAAAGGACACGGCAATGCTCTCTTCTATGACTGGCAGTTCACCGGAGCCAACGAGGAATATCTGGATCCGGCACGCTACCAGTATCGTGAGTTCTTTCTTCTTGTCGATGCCCTCTTTGAAGGCAAGCCTGTAGCGTATTGCCCATACATCTTTGTCGACAACGACGCTGCCATCGCTCGCGGATGGACGCAAGGTTACCCCAAACGCCTTGGCCAGGTCTTTCAGACCCGCTATTTTGCTGCGACCGGTAAGGCTGGTCCCTCATTGGCTCCAGGATCGAAATTTGCCGCCTCGCTGACCGCGAGTGGCCGCCGTCTGGCTCAAGCCCTGGTTACGCTGAAAGCGCCGATCACTGACCGTGTAGCTCTGAAGCAACGGCCGATCGTCAATCTGCTGCATACACCGCGGCTGGCAGCAGGCAAACAAGACAAGCCCGCAGTTCATGAACTCGTCGAAAACGTTCCGCACGATATCAAGATCGAGCAGGCGTGGATCGGCGACGGACTGCTCACGTTGCCGGTTGTAGATGGAGAAGAGATCTCGGATCTCGCCCCCGTTCGTTGCGGTATTGGCATTCGTGCCTCAATGGCCTATATCGTGGACGATCTCAAGACATTGAAGGACCTGACTCACTGATGATAGGAGACAGCGTTCACTAGAGCGCTGTCTCATCTTTCATCGATGCTCGAGTCCACGGGACCCAAGACCGCCTTCCATTAATAGACAAGGTAGCGATGAGACAAACAACGAAGAGAACAGTTCTTCCGCGATCTGAGGAAAGAGCCAAAGTCAAGACTGATGAATTACTGAGCGAAATAGAGAGGGTCCTAACGATACGGAGCGCTTCGTGAAGAGAATCGAATTCAATCTGCCTGACTCGCTCTATGACGCTCTCCTGGAGCGAATGCAGTCAGACAGGACAAGCTGCGATCACGTCGTGTCGACAGCCTTGTCGCAATGTCTTGGCAAGCCACTTCACACGTTATTTCAAGTGTCGACATCGGCGGCGCTTGTCGAAGGGCTTTATCAGGGTGCGGTTCGAGTCTCGCGGCTGCTGCGCCATGGTGACTTCGGCCTCGGTACATTTATCGACCTCGATGGAGAAATGGTCGTTCTGGAAGGTGTGTGTTACAGGGTCTCGTCCGATGGCGTGGTCACGTCGGTCGACGGAGACCGCCTTGTCCCCTATGCAGTCGTGACTCGGTTCAGCACCGAGTTCGCCAAGACATCGCAGCAATTTAATACCTTCTCCGAGCTCGTCGCGGTATGCGATGCACTTCGCTCGTCAGAGAACGTGTTCTTCGCCTTTCGTGTCGAAGGCAAGTTTTCCTTCGTGAAGACGCGAGCCATGAAAGCTGTCCCTCACGGGACTGGTCTCAAGGCCGCTTCGTCAGTGCAAGAGGAATTCACTTTCAAAGATCAGGAAGGCACCCTCGTCGGCCTTTGGTCACCGGGGTTTGCTGGTTCGTTTAGCGTCCCCGGATACCACTTCCATTTCTTGTCCACGGATCGAAAAAGAGGCGGCCATGTGCTGGAGTGCAGAGCGGTTAACGTGACGATCGATGGATGTGCAATGCACGAGATGCATGTCTCTCTGCCTGAGACCGCGGAATTTCTACAAGCAGACCTCAGTCGCGATCCCAGTGACGATTTGACGAGCGCGGAACGGAATCACGAGCGATAACCCCATTCGAACCTCGAGAGGAAACTGTGAGTTCAAATACTTCCAAGACAGGTGCACAGGTTGTTGTCGAATCTCTGGAACGGCACGGAGTCACGCACGTATTCGGCATTCCCGGCGCGAAGATAGACAAAGTCTTCGATACTCTAAAGTCTTCTTCGATCAAGACGGTTGTGTGCCGCCACGAACAAAACGCGGCATTCATTGCCGGAGGTATCGGACGACTGACAGGCCGGGCCGGAGTGGCAATCGCAACGTCGGGCCCCGGAGTCAGCAACCTCACCACGGGGCTTGCCACCGCAAACAGCGAGGGTGATCCGATGGTGGCCCTGGGTGGATCCGTGGCCACCTCCCAGAGCCTGAAGCAGATTCACCAGACCCTGCAGGCCGTCTCGGTCATGAAGCCTGTGACAAAGTTTTGCGCCGAGGTAGGGTCCCCGGAATCAATTGGCGAGGTCATGGCGAACGCTTTCCGGGCAGCGGAGTCAGATCGTCCAGGGGCAGCATATGTGAACTTACCGAAAGACATCATGGAGGGAGAGGCAAAATGCGATGCCCTCGATGTTTCCGCGAGTCCCAAATTCGGGCCTGCCAGCCGCGAGTCGCTGGCAGATTCCGCGAAGATCATCAACGCTGCGCAACGGCCTGTCCTCTTTCTGGGGCTACTATCCAGCAGGCCAGAGAACGCGGACGCCGTTCGGGCATTCCTTCGTAAGACTGGGCTGCCAGTTGTCGGCACCTTCCAGGCTGCAGGAACGGTTTCTGCAGATCTCTTCAAGAACTTTGCCGGGCGTATCGGACAGCTGGACAATACTCCCGGAGATGAACTCCTGGCGACGGCTGACGTGATTATCACAGTTGGGTATGATCCGGTTGAGTACGACCCGTCCATATGGAATCATCCTCGATCCGCGCGTATCATCCATATCGATTCAACGCGGGCGGATGTCGATAATTTCTACTCCCCGGCTATCGAAGTTCTTGGAGACATTGCAGCCAGTGTGGCCGGCCTAACGGACCTCGTCAACCCTCTTGTCCTTGCACCGGACGTCGAGCGCTTCCTCTCGACGCTTGCCTCGAAGAGGGTTCTGAGGATTGAAAACGCAGATCGATATACCGAGAATCCGATCCATCCCCTCAGGATCATCGCGGAACTTCAGAAGTGGCTCGCACATGACGTCACCTTGTGCCTGGATATGGGCTCATTCCATCTCTGGATCGCGCATTTTCTTTTCAGCTTCCGAGCACGGCAGATTCTGATCAGCAATGGTCAGCAGACGCTGGGCGTCGCACTTCCCTGGGGCATCGCATCGTGCCTGGTAAGGCCAAACGAAAAGACGCTCTCCATGTCAGGCGACGGAGGGTTTCTGTTTTCCGCGATGGAACTCGAAACCGCAGTTAGGTTGAAGCTCAACCTCGTTCATATGGTTTGGATTGACGGCACCTACGATATGGTGGCAGTCCAGGAACAGCCCAAATACGAACGTACGTCAGGAGTGGATTTTGGGCCCGTCGATGTTGTGAAGTACGCCGAAGCCTTTGGAGCAGTCGGCTTCATGGTCGAGACGCCTGATCAGATTGGGCCAACGCTGAAGAAGGCATTTGAGATAACCGGCCCCGTTCTGATTGGGATTCGAGTAGATTATCGCGACAATCACAAGCTGTTTGAAAAGGTGCACCAGCACCTTCTGAACTAAGCCACCTGCGCACCCTGCTAGTGCAGATGCTCACATATGCGGTGGACATTCAGGAAGGAGATACCCTATGGGATTCCGAAATGCACCAGCTTCCACGCATTCCGTCACGCTTATTGTGCTTATCGCACAGGTCGCGACCGACGACGCAAGGAAGGTGAAAGAGGTGCAAATGAAACTTCTGCGCCAAGGCGATGAGCGCACCGATATCCGCTATGGAAAGTCAGCTTCGCCAGCGCGCCCGTCAGGCACATATCAATAGTGAGCGATTTGGCAATGGGAGAAACTGTTTCCTAGACAAATAGAAAAGTGGACTAAATCTGGACCAAATTCCGAGGCCAACCTTTCGTTATCTTATTGATTATATGGAGCGGGAGACCGGGATCGAACCGGCGACATTCAGCTTGGGAAGCTGACGTTCTACCACTGAACTACTCCCGCCCATCGAAATCGAATAGTCGCAATCTGCGTGGCGCCATGCTATCCGATTTGCATACAGAATCCGCAAGCTTTGACTCGGAATCCGTGAATTTCACGAAGCACCTCTGCGCGCCATGCAACGTTTCGCAAACATGAGGAAGTATATCAAGGTTGCGGCGAACGGCGCATTGCACCGGCTATCACACAAGACACTCGCCGTTTAGCCGCCGAACTCGTCGGCGTGTTGCGACTTGTTCGCACTTGCGGTGCTTGCCCAGGCGAATGAATCCTTCCTTGATGTCCATGAGCCACGCAGATCGAAAACCCGTTTGCAACGTACATCCCGAGGAACGTTTTACAGAATCTAACCCGGCGGGGTTCCCATGCTGAGAAGAGATTTTCTCTCCACCGTGCCGTTCGCTTTGGGCGTCGCCGCTACCGGAAATGGGTTTTCACAGTTTGCTCAGGCGTCAAAGAGCATTCTGGAATTCGGAGCTAAGCCCGATGGCAGAACGCTGAACACGCGGGCCATCCAACGCGCGATCGATGACGTCTTCCGCGCCGGCGGCGGAACGGTAAACGTTCCGGAAGGTACCTTTCTCACTGGCAGAATCGAACTGAAGGCCCGCGTGACTCTGAACCTGCAAACAGGCTCAACGCTTCTTGGAAGCACGTCGATCAATGACTATAACGCCGAGAGCGGATCGTCTCACAACAACCCTCGACACTTGATCTTCGCGCAGGATGCTGACGACGTGACCCTGACCGGCCCCGGAAGAATCGACGGGCAGGGACCGAGCTTCTGGGAGCCCTCCGGCCGTGCGCCTTTGCCGCCCGATGAAGAATGGGCCGATGTTGCCTCGCATTCGTTAGCGCCCAAAAAAAGCGGGCGTCCGAGCCCCATGCTCGAGTTCATTAACTGCCAACGATTGAAAATCAAGGGCGTGCACATTGAGAACGCCCCGGGATGGACCCTGAGAACCGTGAACTCCGACAACGTCGAAATTCGCGGAGTGAGCATCAAGAATCCGACCGTTGGCCCCAACACCGACGGAATGGATATCACCGGATGTCAGAACGTACTGATCACCGATTGCGTGGTGGATACAGGCGACGACGCCATCTGCCTGAAAAGTGAAAACCCGTTCGGGCCTGAACCGCGCCTTCTCAAGAACATCGAAGTCACCAACTGCACGCTCACGACATGTTGCAACGGATTCAAGCTCGGCACCTCGTCCGAGGGCGGATTTGAAAACATCAAGTTCTCGAATTCCATTGTCCGCAATGGCCCAGTTCCGTTCAGAGAGCGAGTCATCTCCGGCATCGCGCTCGAGGTGGTGGATGGCGGTTGGATCGACGGAGTTGAAGTCACAGGAATCCGGATGGAGCGGACGCGCACGGCGATTTTTATCCGTCTGGAAAACCGCAAGCATGCGCGCGATAATCCGCAACACGGCATCCGGAATGTGAGCATCGAAAATGTTCAGGCGACTGAGGCGCTGCTGGCAAGTTCAATCACCGGCCTGCCGGGTATGAGTGTCCAGGACGTAACACTCTCCCACATTCAGGTCCAGAACGTGCTTCCCGCACGCCCGGAATCGATTAGCCGCTCGGTACCCGAAAAAGAGAGCGCGTATCCCGAAGCGCGCATGTTCGGCATGCTGCCTGCATCCGGGCTGTACGTTCGCCACGTTCGGAACCTGCACCTGAATGATCTTGTCTTCACTGCGACCGCCGGAGAAGCACGCCCTGCGGTCATCTTCGACGATGTGGATGGTGCTCAAGTGCACGGTCTCACGAGTGCTCCGGCCCAGCGTGGAACTCCGATCCTGGAACAGATCGGCTCGCGCGACGTGCAGATTTTGTAAACTCAATCATCGATTGCAAAGCATCGAGGACGCGATCGTCTGCATACCGATTCAGGGACCGATACTAGCCGGCGTGCACGGATCGTGCCCCAACGATTGGACACTGACCGGAGCGGGCGGTGACGGCGGCGTAGCCCATGGATCGTTGGTGAAGTCGAAAAAGTCGAGCAGGTTGGGCTGCGCGCCATCATGCGGAGTTAGTTGTGCAGAGCTCCCGATGAACCGATTCTCCACGAATTTGATTACGGCCGTGTGATCCATGGGAATGTGGGAGACATAGTGCCGTCGCGTGAACGGCGAAATCACTATATTTGGCACGCGGAAGCCGAGCTGCGCACTGAATCCCTGTAGAGCCGCCGCGTCCGCCGGGTTGGCCCCGGGGTCAGTGGTTCCAAGATCGCAATGGAGAGTGGGCACCCCGCCCGCAGGTACGCATGGGAAGTAGCTATCTGCGTTGACGGCTATCTGTGCGATATCCGGAATCGTTCCCAGCGATGCATCTGTGAAATCGTTTGAGTGCCCCGGCACCGGTGGAACGTGATCGTAAGGGCCCCCACCCTCGTCGTAACTCAGGAAGAAGACCGAGTCTTTCCATTCACTGCTCGCCATCAGTGAATTCACGATATTCGACACCTGTGCCTGCCCATTCAGAATCGACTGCCCTGAACCTGGATGCTCATCATTGTGGCCATAGCCCGCCTCGATGAAAACAAAACTGGCAAGCGTGCCGTTGGTCAAATCGGTAAAGTAGGTCGATATCGGAGCAATATGTGTTGGGTCGATGCAGAAAGAATTGGACGAGTCGCCAACCACGCTCGATGGCTGTGTGGGAGCTTTGCAAACAGCGCCCGTCGGATTCTCATAGATATAGCGGAACGAGTAAGTCAGGTTGGAGAAGTGAATGGCAGGGTATGCGCTGCTGCCCGTTGCGAGGCAGTCATCTTCATCGAGACAGAGACCCTCGGTTACCGTGTAGTAGATCTTCCAGGTAACGTTCGCCTGGTCAAGCTCCTGAAATATGTTATTGATGTCGAGTTGATCAAGGTGATCGTTTCCGCCAGGATCCTTCACAAGCCCTTGTGTTGTGCCGCCCGTGAATGTAGCCAACCTGTTGGGGACACTCTTGCTCGCAATCGGCGAGAACCAGCGATCTGATATCGCGAATTGCGAAGCCATGTAGTAGTAGTAGTTCAGGAAATCCTGGTCATAGTAACCCATGGCTCGTTGGCCAGTCAGGTCCGTAAAGCTCCCGGAACAGGTCGCTCCGGGCAAGGAGCAGCTCTTTGCAAACCCTTCACCGTCGTGAACAAAGCCGCTCATCTGAATGGGACGCGTCGCAAGGAAGTTATACCGGTTTACGTCGCCATAACTTGACAGCCAGTCAGACGATTCGTCGTCAACACAGGTACTCGTGAACTTGAAAAGCGGAAATGCCGTGCCTTCATCGTCAAGATTGCTGATCGTCGTCAGCTTGTCATCAATTCCATCAACTTGATAGGTAACCCCGTCATCCCCCACATTCCAGTGATTGGCTACGCGGTAAGGGTTCAGCATCCCAAAATAGTTATCGAACGAATGGTTTTCCTGGAGCATGAAGATGACATGATCGATCGATTGAACACTGCCCTCAGGCGTTACTGTAACCGTCGTGGCCGCACTCGCATTACCCGCGGTTCCGGTCGCAGTCGCTGTATATGTCGTCGTGGTCGAAGGTGTCACCGCTTGTTTTCCGCCCGAGGACGAAAGCGTATACGAACTTCCATCAGAACCGCTGATCGCTACCGCGGTTGAATTCGTTGCGGTCACCGTCAGTGTGGACGAATTGCCGGCAACGACAGTTGTCGGGTCTGCCGTGATGGTCACGGTCGGCGCCGGATTTGCAGAAACTGTCACGGTCGCCGCGGCTGTTGCGGTTCCACCTGCTCCAGTGGCATTGGCGGTGTATGTAGTTGTTGCAGACGGGCTCACCGTCTGCGTCCCCCCACTGGCCACAAGAGTGTACGAAGTCCCGTCGCTCCCCGAGATCGTGACTTGCGTCGCATTCACCGCGGTAACAGTAAGCGTGGAGGAATTCCCTGACGTGATGGCGCTCGGATTCGCGCTGATTTGCACGGTTGGAGCGGGGTTTGGCGTCACGGTGACGGTCACAGACGCTGCTACTTTTCCTCCAGCACCGGTTGCAGTTGCCGTGTAGGTCGTCGTGGATCCCGGACTTACGGCCTGGGTACCTCCGGTCACCTGCAATGTATAAGTGCTCCCATCCGATCCGGTGATGACAACCGCGGTTGCGTTGGTGGCACTTACTGTCAGAATTGAAGAGCTTCCGGCAGAGATCGAAGTGGAACTTGCGGTGATACTGACCGTTGGGGGAGGGTTCGATGCGGCACTTACCGTCACTGTAACTGTGGCGGTTACATTCCCCGTGGATCCGGTCGCAACCGCGGTATAAGTCGTAGTGGCCGCAGGGCTCACAGTCTGCGTTCCGCCAGTTGCTGATAGGTTGTAGGAACTCCCGTCAGAACCCGTGATCTGAACGCTTAGTGCATTTGTCGCGCTGACGGTCAACGTTGTTGAACTTCCGGCGGTGATTGAGGAAGAGGATGCAGCAATATTTACTGTTGCGGCCTGAGGCGGATTGTTCTGATGTACGGAGGCGCAGCCGAATATCCCCAAAAAGAGGAGGCTTATGAATACACGGATCGTCAGGGCCCTTGTCATACGGTTATCCAAAAAGTCGTTCCCCCGGCGCGCACACTCCAACGCTGAAGCCCAAGGCATACGGTCCAAGGCTCCTCATGCGCTATGCAGTTTTTTGTGAAAACATCGCGAACGCGTGAACTCGGTTCCCTCCGATCACCGAGCCAACATCACACACACATGATGCAAGTCTTTTGATGACAGGATAGGGGTCGTGGTTGCCCGATGGCGGGCCCGGCTAGTCTGCGATCCTGAATATCCCGGTAACTACGGAGCTTTGATTCTTGCCCTCCGCAGTAGCGAACGCTTTGATGGTCAATGCCGTTCCCTTCACCATGATTGGCGCGGTGTATACCGGTGAGAACGTGAGCGGCTGCGATCCGTCGACCGTGAAGTGGATCGTTGCGCCGGGCGTATCGCACCGCAAAGTCACTGCGGTGTCACCTTGAAACAGTCCGGGCTTAGGCGTGAAAACAGGTTCTGCCACTTCTCCAGAACGAGTCTTCTGACTGCTCGGAGAGACGGAGAGAGTGTGAGGGATTTGAGGGTTGATGTCCAGCACCAAAGCCTCCAGATAGGCTCTCTGAAAGTCATGCATGGGCCATCCCTGATAGTCACCATTCCAATCCTCCATCCGTGCTTTCGCATCGCGGAACGAATCTCGTATGATCGCGCCCTGCGGCTGCTTCACTCCGGCAATCAGGAGATCAACACGGGGCGTATTGAGACGATCAGCAATGATCACGTCGTACAATCCCGGCGACTGAATGTCAAGGATGACGGAAGCCCCTTTCTTGTCGAACGTTTTACGAATCGGAAGCGCATCGCCATGGCCGAGCGCGTGAGCCGTGTAGGTGTATTGGCCATCGGGGAGAGCCGCGACCAGACCGGTGACTTCGACCCGAGCCTGCGCATCGAGCATCGCTACGGCTTCGTCGCGCGGAAGCGAGGACTCTTGGCGGAGTGCGGACTCCGGCTCCCGGCTTGTTCCCGCCAGGGCCGCATGAATGCGCCACATCATGCTTACTGCCTTCGGATCGGGTCTGCGATAAAGTGACGGCACGCGAAAACCTCGACCGCAATCTTCTGCCTGGAAGCACTCGTACAGTATGCGTTGACCGTCAGGAAGAAGAATCGTAATTGAATGCGCAGGAGATCCCGTAATCGGCCAAAGAAGGGACCCCGGCTTGACTGCATCACCCGTCTGAACTGGGCTTGCCTGGCCATCAACACGCCACAGTCCCTTGACCTGCCAGGCAACGCCCAGCGGAATCTCCGGTGCGCTTTGAGCGCTCACAACTGTCGCAAGAGCGATCCACAGCAGCAGCAAATACCAGCCCCAATCGACGAATAGGCAAGTTATTGCCAAACCGCATACACGAGTAGACCTTCTGATCGATCCGGCAGATTGCATACCGGATATTCTGCCGGAAGACAGGTTCAAAAGTCGATACGGCGCCAAAAGCAACCGCCGCGTGCAGACAACCATCTTACAACTAGCTCCCTTTTAGTAGGGGAGCGGGACCTTTCGAGAAAACTCCACTTTGCTCTCTCACGGTATTTTCATCAGTTGGCAAACCAGGGAAGTCCAGCGACGAAGAGTATTAGTGCGGTGTTCCCGCGTTCAATACGCGAGATTCGATCACTAAGTCATCTCATTGCAGTGGCAGTTCAAGCCCCCGCATTCCGCGGGATTGCTGTTGTCCGCCTTTCATTTTCCTGGCGGACTTGTGTTCAGTCTATCTTCGGTGAAGGTGCGTCTGTATGGTTCAACGGGTCTGCCTGACTCCTGTTGCTCTTGCGAGTTCCCTCTGTTCAATGTATCTTTCCAGGCATTCGGTGCGGTTCGCTCGAATGCTGGCGATCGCCCTCATATGCACGCCGCTGACTGGCCTCATAGCCCAAACACCGACACCCGTTCCCGTTCTGACCTGGCGCTATGATCTGACGCACGCCGGCGGGAACACACAGGAAACGGCGCTTACCCAGGCGAACGTGAACACGCAATCGTTCGGCAAGTTGTTCTCGCTCCCGGTGGATAGCACGGTGTATGCACAGCCGCTTTATGTTCCAGCGCTGAAGATGAGCGATGGCCTTATCCATAACGTGCTCTTTGTTGCGACGGAGAATGACTCGATCTACGCCTTTGACGCTGATTCAAACGGCGGAGCCAATGCGGATCCTATCTGGCAAGTTAGCCTGCTTACCGCCGCCCATGGGGCGGGAGCCGGAGCCACGGCCGTACCCTGGGCAGATACCGGATCGCCCGACGTTGCGCCAACCGTTGGTATCACGGGCACACCGACAATCAATCCTTCAACAACCACGATGTACGTCGTCGCAAATACCAAAGAAAATGGCGCGTATTTCTCGCGTCTCCATGCGATCAATATCATTACCGGGGCCGAGCAACCGAACAGCCCCGCGAATATCACTGCAAGCGTCGCAGGCACAGGCAACGGAAGTGCGGGCGGACAACTCGCATTCAGCGCTCTTTGGGAGAACCAGCGCACGGCCCTGAATTACTACAACGGCTATGTATACTTCGGCTACGGCGCCCATGGTGACAACGGACCGTGGCATGGATGGTTGTTTGCATACAATGCAACCACGCTGGCACAAAGCGCGGCGCTGTGTCTCTCTCCGAACGGATCTGGTGCCGGAATCTGGGCATCAGGCGCAGGCATGCCCATTGATACAAGCACCCCCGGCGGACGAATGTTCGTTGCTACCGGTAACGGTACTCTTTCTACTTATCCTCCATTCAGCGCAAACACTGAGTTAGGCGAAAGTGTCGTCAACTTCAGTCTTGCCAATGGGGGCCTCACTGCAACCGACGCATTTACCTCGTTTAACTATCAAGCCCTGAACGCTCACGATTGGGACCAGGGGGCCGGCGGCGCGCTGATAGTGAATGAGTCAGGACCGAATCCGCATATCTTGATCCAGGCCGGCAAAGAAGGACGGATCCTGGTTCTGAACGCCGACAACCTTGGTGGCTATGATGCCGGGGCCACGTCGAACACCAATGCCCTTCAGGACATTTCTGACGTAATTCCTCAGGGAGTGGGATTTTGGAGCACGCCGGCATACTGGAACGGGCAAGTCTATCTGTGGGCCGAAAACAACGTTCCCATGATGTTCAGAATCGACCAGGGGGTGATGGACGGTTCGCCCGACAGCAAGTCGACTATCACGTCCGCCTTCCCCGACCCATCATTCTCAATCTCTTCCAACGGCACGCAGAATGGCATCGCCTGGGCAGTGCGGGCTGACCAGTTCAACACCAATGGACCAGCCGTGCTCTACGCATGGGACGCGAACGACCTGACCGAGACGCTTTACGAGAGCGACACAAATGCAGCACGCGACGCTGCCGGTCCCGCCAACAAGTTCTCCATCCCCGTGGTTACGAACGGCAAGGTGTACGTAGCTGCACACGGAGAGGTAGACATCTACGGGCTCTTCAACGGCGAGGCGAGTGCTGCGGCACCCGTCATCAATCCCAATGGCGGAACCTTCTCGACGAGCCAGAGCGTCCAGATTTCCAGTTCCACTCCATCGTCGACGATCTTCTACACCGTCGACGGAACAACGCCGACACCAACATCGGCACAGTACACGGCGCCAATCGCGATCAGCACCGACACAACCCTCCAGGCTATTGCGAGCGCTCCGGGATATATCCAGAGCGGCATAACCAGCGCGACCTTTACTTTCACGAATCAGACACCGCCGATCACCTTCGCGCCGGCTGCCGGAACCTATCTCGCCGCGCAAACAGTAGCCCTTACGGATGCGGATACAAGCGCAAAGATTTACTACACCACCGACGGCAGCGCACCGTCCTCCTCTTCGACTCTGTATACGGCCCCGATCCAGATTTCGGTTTCCGAGATAATCAAAGCAGTCGCCATTGATCCAACTTTGCAGAACAGCAATATTGGGACCGCTGCGTATGTGATCCAGAACGGCGGAAACTCGATTAACTTCGGGAACGGCTTCTCTTCGACTGCAGGCCTGACCCTGAACGGCAGCGCTGTTGCCGACAATGACACTCGCCTGCAATTAACCAATGGAGGAGTGGCGCAGGCGGGAAGCGTCTTCTGGAACGCTCCAATCAACATACAGGCCTTTACAACTAATTTCGAGTTTCAGTTGTCGAATGCGCAAGGAAACGGCTTCACCTTCACAATCCAGAACATGGGACCGACGGCCCTCGGTGGAAACTCCGCCGGCCTCGGCTATCAGGATATTCTGAACAGTGTCGCCGTCAAGTTCAACTTCTATAACTATAACAACGAAGGAAGCGATTCTACGGGTGTGTACACCGACGGCGAACCGCCCGTGCTTCCCACGGTGGATATAAGTCCGAGCGGCATCCAATTAGGCAGCGGCGACTCGATTCAGGCGACAATAACCTATGACGGAACTACTCTTACCTTGAACCTTCACGACCTTGTAACCAACGATACCTTTACAATGTCGCAAGCAATCAACGTCCCTCAGGTTGTGGGCGGCAACACAGCCTATGTCGGCTTCACGGGAGGCACCGGCGGACTATCAGCAAGTCAGAAGATTCTTAGCTGGACGTACAGCACGCAATCCGTGCCGCCAACATTTGCGCCGCCGGCGGGTACCTACGGTGGAACACAGAACGTTGCACTCGGCAGTGCAACATCTGACGCCACGATTTACTACACCACGGATGGCTCGACTCCCACGGGTCAGTCGAACAAGTATTCAGGCCCCATTGCGGTTGCTTCGTCCGAAACCATCAACAGCATTGCGATCAGTCCGACAGTCGGCAGCAGCAATACCGTCAGCGCGGCCTATGTGATTCAAGGGACGACAGCTCCGTCATCGTTCAGCTTGACTGGGGACTCGATTCCGGCCATCGTGGCAGGTGGTTCAGCGTCTTCAACTATCACAATCACCCCATCCGGAGGATTTACCGGTAGCGTGACTCTCGCTTGCGGAATCAGCAGCAGTCCAGCGGGAGCTGTCGCTCAACCCACCTGCTCCGTCTCCCAGCCAGCTGCCATCTCGGGCATCCAACCGGTGACTTCCAAGCTCACCATCAACACTACGTCCGCCTCCACCGCGGCGCTTCATCGGCCCATGCGCCCAATCGTCAAGTTAGGCGAAGGAACGCTGGTGGCCATCCTGCTCTTCTGGATCCCCTTCCGTCGCCGCAAGTTGCAAACGATGTTTGGATTGCTGTTGTTGGCCACACTCGCTGCTGTGGCCAGCGGATGCGGTGTCAGTAAATCTATAGTCACAACTCAGGGCGGCGGCGCCACCACGACAGGGGCCTATACCATCACCGTTACGGGCACGAGCGGCTCTATGCAATCAACCATGAATGTCTCCGTCACCGTGCAGTAGAAAAGCGAAAGCGTACCGTACGATCGGGAATTTATTGGACCTTGGTAACGTCGGCTCATGGGATTCCGCAAAATGAGTCAGCGTTGCCAGGGTCCTCGTTCATTTATGGGACCTTTGGGTTGTTGCAAATTAAGAAGTTATCCGACCGCAATAGTCGGCAAAACCTAAGTAATGCGGTGTGTGATTTAGGTCACCGATTCACAACTATTCCCCTCCTATACTGACATTCAAATAATTCACTTAATTCAACCCTGCACGGCACATCGTGATGTTAAGGCGTCTCGAGCTCTGTATGGGTTACCCAACGACATGCACGTCGACGCTGGGTAGGGCGCACTCAATGTGGCTCAGAGTTAAAAAACGATCGGCGAGCATCCGTAGAACGAGCAATCCATCTGGACCACGATCCAGCCTGGGACAGATGCCGACCTCAAGTGCGCAATTGTCCGGCCTTCCAAGGTGGGAGTGTTCTCACCGACGGCTATTCCTCAAACTCTGCGATCCATCGGGCGCAGCCATTTGGCGCCCACACCGATTCGTTTTTCTCACTCGCAGGTTCCGCGATGTGCTGCAAACCGAGTACTGGAGAGGCTTGAGTCATACCGTGACCTTATGTTCACTCGTTTCGTTGAACCATAAGAGTCGCTTTCTCGATGCCTTTCGAATCGTGAAGCAATCCGCAATCGGGGATGCCTCTACGAGTACTCGCCATCCTGATTTGAGGAATGTCCATGAAGACTCGCCTTTTTGCAATGCTCGCTCTCGCCGTGTCAACTATCCCGGTGTCAGCCATTACAGTCGTTACGCCTTCCAACGGTGCAGTGTTAACTTCACCCTTCAAGTTGGTGGCAAGCACCAGCACATGCGGCGGAGTCCCCGCTGTCTCGATGGGCTACTCGATCGATCACAACACGGCAATCATTCAATCCACATCATTCAGTGCCACCGTCGTTGCCAGCCCCGGGCCACACGTTCTCCACGTGAAATGCTGGGGCAAGCAAGTTAACGCCCAGGTGCTTTATAACATTACAATCGTTGCCGCAACTACCAATATCTCCGTGGCCAGTCCTGCAAACGGCGCGACGTTGAACTCGCCGTTCACCCTGGTCGCAAGCTCAAAGACATGCGCTTCAGTACCGACCGTCTCCATGGGCTACTCGATCGATAGCGGAACCGCAACCATCGAGCCTACTTCCTTCACCGCCTCAGTCTCCGCAAGCTCGGGTACACACACGTTGCATGTGAAGTGCTGGGGCCAGAACGCCGCGGATCAAGTCCTCCTCAGCATCAAAGTGGGGTCAATGCCCGCTGCGGCAACGCCCGGGTTCTCGCTCGCGCCGGGGCAATACACAACAAAGCAATATGTATCGCTGTCAGATCAAACGGCGGGCTCGACGATCCACTACACCCTCGACGGTTCCGGCCCATCTGCATCATCGCCTGTTTACGGTGGCCCCATCCTCGTGGGGAATTCAATGACGGTGCAAGCATTGGCTGTAGCTTCGGGTTATGCAACCAGCGGCATCGCGCGAGCGGACTACGGGATCGTCACTTCGAAAGGACCGTCGATCCCTTCAAACGCGATCAAAGTAGCCGGCGTGCAGTTAATGCCAAATTGGAGAGTCAAACACGATCCAGCCACACCGGGCACATCGACGGGTGTGATGACAGAAGTTGCAGATCCTTCGCTGAGCGGACTGGCGCAGAGGTTCGACACCAGTTTCACCAATGGCGGCGGAGAACTCTACTCCCTCACCTACGCGAAAGATGCAGCGCCAATGAACTTCGTCTATGATGCTGAGGTCTATATCGAAGAAGGCAGCAAGATCATGAACCTCGAGATGGACAACAACCAGGTCATCCCCAACGGAGATACCGTCATCTTTGCGTTCCAGTGTGCCGGCGCCTCAAATACCTGGGAGTACAGTTCGAACGCCGGAACCCCAAGCCAGCCGGCGGTGAAATGGATTCGCTCAAGCGCTCCCTGCAACCCTCAAAATTGGACAGCGAATAAGTGGCACCATGTCCAGATCAGCTACTCTCGCGACAACGTCGGCAATGTCACTTACCACTCGGTGTGGCTTGACGGCGTTGAAACGCAGATCAACAAAACTGTGAATTCCGATTTCAGACTCGGATGGGCCGCCGGAGTTCTCATCGCCAACTTCCAGATCGATGGTCCGACACGCACAGACGGCTCTGCAACGCTCTATCTCGATAACTTCACCATGTACAGATGGTGAGTACTGCGCAACACAGAACCGCCAGATGACAGAGGCCTGCCGACGTTCTTTGAAGTAGCGAAAACGTTGGCGCAACCGAGTCCTCTGGCGGTTTCTACAAAGCGAAGCGAATCCCATGCAGCGCGTCAGATCCTGCCTATGCCCCATGACTTACCCACTGGTAGCTAATTTTTACGCGATCGCTGGGAACTTTTTGCACCATGCGGGTAATTCCTTCCAGAATGCACAAAACATTCAATTTCTGCACAAAAAAATGCGGAATCCTCGTTGTCGGATGCGAATGTTTATGAAAGTATTCCTAGAGACATATTTCAAAAGGTTGCCTGGGGCCATCAATATCCAAGTGAAATCGACACGTCAGTGAACGTTTGACGTCGATGTAGCTGTAAGTATTTCACTGAAGGATCTCAGATTAGGCCGGAATCGGCTCGGCACGCAGTTGCAAGCACATTGCGCGCCGTCATGCCGCGATCAGAGGTTGCTGAGTAGTTCGAAGTCGACGCTTTGCGCTTGCAACTCAGACATACCCACATACAACGAAAAACTTTCGGCTTCCCAGTTGAACGAGCATTCTGGGGCCGCCTAGAAGCACGCAACCGCAAAGGATAATCGATGAACCTTGCTCGGCGCTTCACCCTCGCCTCCGCACTTGCCCTCACTACGACTTTGCCCGCCATCGCCGGAGTAACAGTCAACAATCCTTCGAATAACACCGATGTCACGTCGCCTTTTACGTTGAACGCCTCGGCATCCACATGCTCATCATCCAGTGTCGTTACCATGGGCTATTCGTTCGACAGCAGCTCGGATACTACCGTCATTAAGGGTCAATCCATTGATACATCGATTTCATCTTCTACCGGCGGGCACACCCTGCATGTGAAAGCGTGGGGTCAGAACGGAGCCTCCTGCGTTACATCCATCTCCATCACCATCAAAGCGGGCAGCACCAGCGGTGAGTCGATTATCCCTTCGACTGCCGACATCGTCAGCCATATTCAGGCATTAAGCGGCTGGCAAGCTGTACATGATTCGGGAGGGCCCGGTTCATCAAGCGGCTCAACGGCGATCGTCAGTTCCCCGGCACTATATGGAAGCACACGAAAATACTCCGCTTCGTTCTCAAACAACGGGGACGTACGGTTTTCGAAATCATTCTCTGACAATGTCGACGCCAAGAACCTGTTCTACGATGCATGGGTATATCTCACGAGTTCTTCAAGCAAGATTGGCAACCTGGAGTTCGACGTGAATCAGGTAATGCCCAATGGCCAGACGGCGCTGATTGGATTCCAGTGCGACGGCTACTCGGGGGAATGGGCTTACAACGTCAACAAGGGGTCTGCGGGAAGTCCCAAGCCAGCCTGGGTCAGCAAGAGCGGCACCCATTGCAATCCGCGCAGTTGGTCGATCAATAAGTGGCACCACGTTCAGGCAAGCTTCTACCGCAGCAGCACCGGTACCGTCACCTATCATTCCGTCTGGCTCGATGGTGTTCAGACCACGTTGAACACGCAAGCGTTCGTTGCAGCCGATCTTGGATGGGCCCCGGTCGTCAACACCCAGTTCCAGATTGACGGGATTGGCAGTGGGAGTGTCACCGCCTACGTCGACAACCTTACGGTTTCGATGTGGTAACGAAATAGGAGAACGGCGGAAGGGTTTCTACCAAACTTCCGCCGTTTTTTTGTGCCATTTTCGCAGTCCGGAACTTTCCCGCCCTGTTTCAATCTTGAGATCCAGCCATCCACTTAAAAATCCCACCCTGATCGTGACAGCAGACCGACTCTAACCTGTCTCTATTCTTAGATTTAATGGTCTTGGCGCTTCACCCCCGAATTTCCCCCATTCGACCTGTGTGATTCAAATCACCGTCAATTGGCCCATGCAGACACCATATTCATAGCAAGGGCAGGTTTACACTGTGCATGTGGATAGGAAAAGCAGTTGGTTATTGCTGGCGATCATGCTGCTTTCGGCGGCTCTCCCCACTCTGGCCTGTCTCGCGACCGCGCGCCACTCAGCGTGCTGCCGGCAGATGATGCAGGATTGCGGGTCGTCCATCGCGATGGCTGACACCTGCTGCAAGATGCGCTCGACCGACACAAGCCTCCCTCCCGCGCTGGCATCGCAACCGGAAAGTAACGGCCTGTCGTCTCAAATCGTCGTTGCTGCCATTCTCGTGCCCGCTCCAGTGAACGGCGCAGCTCTTACTCCTTCGGCCAAGACGCCGCCCGGCGAACCCGCTTCGGGTCGCTCCTCCATCCTCAGAATCTAAGAACTCTCCTTCCGCATGCAATCAGGATTCGTGTGCCCGGCGCGACGTGCCGGGTGCGAATGAACTGGCCGGAATTCGTCCGGCCTTTGAGGGAGAGATGAAGACTCGAATTCTTCGAAATCTGGGGATAGGTGCGTTCAGCCTTGCGCTGGCGTTGCCTTTCTGCAATGCACAGACCCCAGTCGGTGCAACCGCGCTTAGCGAATTGAGCACGCTGATCGGCAACACACACGCCGCCACCACACCCGGGTCCGCGATCACGCTGGACGAAGTGGAGCGCATCGCGCTCGCTGAGAATCCCGAGATCGCCCTTGCAGCCCGAAAGGTCGCAGCCGCCGAGACGCACGTACCATTGGCAGGCGCGCTTGACGATCCGCAAGCCATGTATCGCGGATGGCAGGTGCCCCTGTCGCACCCTTATGACTACAACAGCGCGCAGAACATGTTCATGCTCGGGCAGTCCTTTCCCGGCCGTGGCAAGCGCGGATTGCGAACGACCATTGCGCAATCCGATGTTGATTTGGCAAAGGACGAACTGGAGCAGGCGCGCCTGCATGTGCGCGTGAATGCGCGCAAAGCGTTCTTCGAGATGCTTCATGCGCAGGATGAAATTCGCATCCACGATCAACATGTGGGGATCGCGCAGCAGGCAATTGAAGCCGCGCGCATCAAGTACAGCGTAGGCAAGATCCCGCAGGTCGAAATCCTCAAGGCGCAGCTCGCCCTCACGCGTCTGGCCGAACACATGATTAGGTTTGATCGCGATGGAGAAGTGGCCCGAGCCCACCTCAATACATTGATGGGCCGGCAACCCGCGACTCCAATCGAAGTTCAAGGCGACTATGCCGTCAACGCTCCGCTGCCAACGCTCGAGGCACTTCTATCCGTCGCAATGCAAGCGCGCCCTGACCTGGCTGAGGCCTTGGCTGCCGAAGCCAAGAGCCGCAAGGAACAAGACCTGGCCAAAAAGGCGATGGTGCCTGATTTCAGCGTCTCCGCCGGTTACATGCTCATGCCCTCTGGACAGAGCCCGCGCAACAACTACATGGTTGAGGGCTCAATGACCCTGCCTTGGCTCAACCGCAACAAACATGAGGCTGAAGTCAAAGAAGCCGCCGCATCTACTTCCGAAAAAGACGCTGAAGTCACGGCCATCAAAGCCGAGGCCCTTGGTCAGATTGAAGAATCCCTTGCCGAGGCACGCGCCGCACAGCGCCTGGCGCGTGTCTACCAGGACTCGCTGAAACCGCAGGCAGATCAGACGCTGCACGCCGCAGTCGTGGCTTATGAGAACGACCAGACCTCGTTCCTCGATCTGCTCGACAGCCAGATGACCGTGGTGGATGTCGACCTCGCATCCGTTGATGCTCTCGCTGATTTCAACATGAAGATGGCCGACCTTGAGATGGCCGTGGGCGCGCCGCTGACTGCGCGGGAGGTTCGAAATGACTGAAAAATCCTTAAAGAGCGCGTTTGCTGTGAGTGCGTTGCTGTGCTTATGTCTTGCCTCCGCTCTTGCATACGTACTTTGGCGTCACTGGACGCCGGCAACCTCGCAGACCGACGCTGGCCCGGTCGTGGCCCGCGGTCCCGAAACACCTGCGCAGAACGACGGCGGCGGCAAGCCTCAAGCCACAAACCCGGAAGAGCCCGCGCTCACGCCGATTCAAATCTCTCCGCAGCGCATGCAGGAGATCGGCGTCACCACGGCGGTCGTGGAAATGAAAGAAGTAAGCGACGAACTGCAGGCTCCGGGCAGCGTTGCGATTGATGAGCAGCGGATCTCGTATGTGCAGACCCGCTTTCCAGGTTGGATTCGCAATGTCTTTGCGAATGCGACGTATCAATACGTACGCAAGGGAGAGAAGCTTTTCACCATCTACAGTCCCGATCTCGTCAGCACCGAGCAGGAGTACCTGCTGGCGAAGAAGAACCAGAAAGCCGTCTCCGAGCATATGCATGGCATGCCGGCCGATGAAGGCAACTGGCTTTTGCAGGCCGCCACCGAACGTCTGCGCCGCTTCGATATACCCGAAGCAGAAATCGCGCAGCTTGACTCGAGCGGAACCGCGAATCGCGAAATCACAATCGAATCGCCGGCCTCCGGCTACATCACCGAGCGCAACGCGCTGCCCAACGCATATATACAACCCGAGACAAAGCTCTACACCATCGCCGATCTTTCCACCGTGTGGGTTTACGCCAACGTTCCTCAAACAGACATCGGCCGTCTCAAGCCGGGCGACCGCGCCCAAGTTTCGGTGGACGCGTATCCCGGACGCAAATTCAACGGCCGCATTGATCAAATCCTTCCTGATGTCGATCTCACCACGCGCACCGTGCGCGTGCGCCTCGTGATGAGCAACCCTGGGGTTGCATTAAAGCCCGGCATGTACGTCAATGTCGATATCGCCGCTCCACTGGGCCGCCAACTCGTCATCCCCGCTTCCGGTGTTCTGCAGGCCGGCTCGCGCCAGATCGCGTTCATCGATCGCGGCCAGGGTTCGTTGGAACCGCGCGAGATTGGAACCGGCCCCACGCTTGGCGATTCCATTGTGGTGCTCAAAGGACTCAAAGCAGGCGATCGCATCGTCAGTTCCGCCAATTTTCTCATTGATTCCGAGGCCCAGTTGCAGAGCGCAATCGGCAGCTTCGCTCCGGCACCACAACAAGCGGGGCCCGGTCCACAACAGGCAACCGCACAGTTGCAGATTGACTTCATCACCGAACCTAATCCCCCGCGAAAGGGAACGAATACCGTGCGCGTGCGGTTGACCAGCCCTGACGGCAAGCCCGTCAACGGAGTACAGGCAACTGTGTCCTTCTTCATGCCCGCAATGCCCGCCATGGGAATGGCCGCGCAACATGCCTCTGCATCTCTCACCGAAAAAGGTAACGGGAACTATGAATCGCCGATACACCTTGACGTAGGTGGAACCTGGCAGGTGACCATCTCGGTTCAGCGCGGCGGCAGCACGATTGCGACAAAGCAGTTCAGCGTGAGCGCGACGGGAGGCATGTAATGATCGCCCGAACCATCTCCTGGTGCGCGCGCAATCCGTTCCTTGTCATCGCGGCTGCAATTCTGCTCGCGGTCGCCGGTACCTGGTGCATGTCGCACGTGCCGCTCGACGCGCTACCCGACATCAGCGATGTCCAGGTCATCATCCACACCCAGTGGGCGGGAGAACCACCTAGCGTAATCGAAGATCAGGTGACGTACCCCATCGTCACCGCATTGCTCTCTGCGCCCCGCGTGCGCAACGTACGCGCACAGACGATGTTCGGCGACTCTTACGTTTTCGTAGTCTTTCAGGATGGCACTGATCTCTACTGGGCGCGTTCGCGTGTAACGGAGTATCTCCAGCAGATTGCCGGGAAATTGCCCGCGGATGTGCATCCGGCCATCGGTCCCGATGCAACCGGGGCCGGCTGGGTGTACGAGTACGCGCTCGTCGATCGCACCCATACGCGCAGCCTCGCAGATCTGCGTGCGCTACAGGACTGGTACCTTCGCTATCAGCTTCAAACCGTTCCGGGTGTCGCAGAAGTAGCGAGCATCGGTGGATTCGTACGCCAGTACCAGGTGAATCTGGATCCCAAAAAACTCTTCTCTTATGGCATTCCCGCATCCATGGTGATCGACAAAGTCCGCCAGAGCACCAACGAAGTGGGCGGCGATGTTCTTGAGATGGGCGGCGCCGAATACATGATCCGCGGAATGGGCTACGTGCGCACTCTCTCCGATCTCGAAAACGTGGCTGTCGCAACCAAAAACGGCACGCCAGTCCTGGTCCGCGATCTGGGCACGGTATCGTTTGGGCCCGGTGAACGGCGCGGCGCAGCCGACTGGCAGGGACAGGGCGAAACCGTAGGCGGCATCGTGGTGATGCGGGACGGCATGAATGCGCTCGACGTCATCCAGGCAGTGAAGCAGCGTTTTCGCGAGCTTGCACCGTCACTGCCTCCCGGCGTCGAAATCGATACCGGCTACGACCGTTCATGGCTCATCAACGAATCGATTCACACGCTCAAGCGGGACCTGATCCTCGAGGCCGTCATCGTCAGCTTCGTCAGCATCGCATTCCTCTTTCACTTTCGCTCCGCGCTGGTGCCCATTCTCACGTTGCCCATCGCCGTTGTCGCGGCGTTCATTCCCATGTACTACCTGCACGTCAGTTCGAACATCATGTCGCTCGGCGGCCTTGCGCTGGCAATCGGTGTGCTAATCGATGCAGCCATCGTCATGGTCGAAAACGGATATCGTCATCTCGCCGAACGCACCGAAACGCCAAGTGGCGAAGAGCGCCATCGCATCCTCGTCGGCGCAGCGCAACAAGTCGGCCCCGCTCTCTTCTATTCCCTCGTCATCATCGTTGTGTCATTCCTGCCCGTCTTTCTCCTCGAAGCGCAGGAGGGCCGCATGTTCCGCCCTCTCGCCTGGACAAAAACTCTGGCCCTCGTCTTCTCTTCCCTTCTCTCCATCACGCTTGTCCCCGCGCTCATGCCTCTCTGTCTTCGCGGAAAGCTTCGCCCCGAATCGCAAAATCCCGCCGCACGCATAACGCAGGCCATCTATCTGCCCGTCCTGCGCTGGTGCCTGAGGCACTGGAAGCTGGTGGTGGTCCTGAATCTCGCTTTCCTCGCGGCGACCATTCCGCTCTACTTTCGTCTTGGCACCCAGTTCATGCCCGCGCTCTACGAGGGCTCATCGCTATACATGCCCAGCGCACTACCGGGAATCTCCGTCACGCAGGCTGTCACGCTCATGCAACAGCAGGATCGGATCATCAAGACTTTCCCTGAAGTTGAAACCGTCTTCGGTACCGTTGGCCGATCTGACAGCGCCACCGATAATGCCCCGCTCGATATGTACGACACCACCATCATGCTGAAGCCGCGCGAACAGTGGCGTCCCGGCATGACGTACGAAAAACTGATTCATGACATGGACGAGAAACTGCAATTTCCCGGGCTCACCAACACCTGGACCATGCCCGTGCAAAATCGCCTCGACATGGAGCTCACCGGCATCAAGACGTCTGTCGGCATCAAGATCCAGGGCCCCGATCTCGCACGCATCCAGGATATCGGCGCTCAGATGCAGCAGGCACTGGCAAGCATGTCCGACACCAGCGCTGTATTTGCAGAGCGCGTGTCGCAGGGTTTTTATCTTAACGTTGAAGTAAATCGTCCTGTGGCAGCGCGTTATGGTCTGACCGTCGCAGACGTTCAGCGCGTCATCAATTCCGAAATCGGCGGAGCCGACATCGCCGAAAATGTTGAAGGCCGTCAGCGTATTCCCATTGCTGTGCGCTATCAGCACGATTTTCGCGATAGCCCGCTGGCAATTGGCAAAGCTCTCATCCCTACCCCAACCGGCCAGCAAATTCCGATCAGCGAGGTCGCGCGCATTTCGTTTTCGCGCGGACCGGCAATGATCCGTGACGAAGACGGCGCATTGACCGGATACGTTTATTTGAACCTCAAGACCAACGACTATGGCGGCTACGTCGATCGTGCCACGCATCTGCTTGAAAAGAACATCGCACTGCCTCCGGGTTACACGTGGCACTGGGCCGGCGAATACGAATTTGAAGTCCGAGCCCGACAGCGACTCTTGATTATCCTTCCGGTTGTCTTCGTCGTGATCTTTCTGCTGCTTTATCTCGTTTTCAAATCAGTAGCGGAAGCGGCGATCCTGATTTTTCCCACGCTCTACGCGATGTCTGGCGGCTTGTTGCTGCAGTGGGCCCTGGGCTACAACTTCAGCGTTGCGGTCTGGGTCGGCTACATCGCGCTCTTCGGAATCGCCGTGGAAACGGGCGTCGTGATGGTGGTGTATCTTCACGAAGCCCTGGAGCATCGCCTCAAGACCGGCGGCCCCATCACCGAAGACGACCTCGAAAAAGCCACGATCGACGGCGCCGTCCAACGTCTGCGCCCCAAGCTCATGACCGTCACCGCGGTAGTGCTGAGCCTGGCGCCCATTCTCTGGGAATCGGGTATTGGCTCAGATGTGATGAAGCCCATCGCTGCGCCGATTCTCGGCGGAATGATCACGTCGACCATTCACGTCCTGATCCTCGTGCCGGTATTTTTCCTATTGATGAAGCGGCGAGATCTGCGCGCGGGACGCTTGACTGCGGTCAGGAGTCAAACTCCCGACGATCAATTGGCGGCAACCAGATAAATTGCAAAATGAATTCAATGTGACTCTGACAGGAGGGATCCGCGACCCCAGCGAGAGCCTCTTGGCGCTTGGGCGCTCCTCCCGCCATCCCCCGTTTGGGTACGAGGAACAGCAGGAAGACGAAATCAATTTCGGAAGGACGCAGGCCCCTTCGGGAACATCACTATCCCTGTTGGTCCTTGTGCTCTTCTTCCTTCTTTTCAATGAAGTTGGTAATGGCTTCTGTGCCTTCGAAGCCTGCTATGGCGGCGACTCCCTCGGTAATGATTCCAGCATTGGGATCGAGTTTCTTCACGCCCTCAACGGCGGCAAATGCTCCAGCAGCTTCTTCAAGTATGCCCATGACCTTCTCCTTATGTGGTTGAGTAGTTTCGAGAGTCCCGGGGACTGCCCCAGGCGGGAAGTCCCAAGCATACCACCGGGAATTGTGAGTAAATTCTTCAGTTGATGAAATTCCACCAATTTCGCCCCCGGCCCTGCTTCTGCATGCAGATCGGCCTGGCCCTCAAAAATGAATCCAGCGCGAATCAGCGCTGGTTGCAGGCACTCTGTCGCCTCACAACCTGCTCGCCCCTTTGGCCTTACAATTGCGCTTGCCGGATATTGAAGAATAATCTGCCGGCGAAAGCTGGTGAGAGTGATCCACGAACGCGTCGTATACCCCATTCGAGAAGAGCCGCCAATCAAGCCCCGCCGTGCCTTTCTTTGGATTATCCTGGCTTTCCTTGTCATCCTTTTCAGTGCCCGCACTTCGATCTCCTACTATGTCGACTCGCTCTGGTTTTCCTCCCTCGGCTACTCCGAGGTCTTCTGGAAAACACTCGATTTCAAGTGGATCGCATTCACAATTCCGACGGTGCTGACGTTTCTCATTCTGTTTGCATGGTTCTCGGCCCTTAGACGTGCATGCCGCGACGAACTGCACAGCGCCGGAACCATCGTTCTCGGCGGCCGCACATTCGAGCTTCCCGTCGATCTCGTCCTGCGGATCGGCTCTCTGATTGCTTCTGCGTTTTTTGCGCTGCTGGCCGGCGCAAGTTTCATGAGCGAGTGGACGCGGTTTGTTCTCTTCTGGTTTGCCGGAGCCGCCACAAACGGACCACGCGATCCCATCTTTGGAAAAAGCCTCGGTTTCTATTTCTTTACGTTGCCGGCGCTCCACTTTGTCTTCGGATGGCTCCTGATGATTGCCATCCTCGGTTGCGCGATCGCCGGGCTCTTTATCATGTTCACGGGCAGTTCGCAGCTCTTCCGGGAGGGCGCCTACGGATCTTCTCCGCATCCCTGGCGCGCTCTCTCCGCCTCTGTTTCATTTCTCCTCATCGTCGTTGCGATGCGAACCTGGCTGGGCCGTTTCGACACGATCCTCGCCGATCACACCGTATTCAGCGGCGTAACCTACACCGACGATCATCTGCTCCTCGGAGGATTGCTGGTCGTCTGCGCCGCGCTCCTCCTGGGAGCCGGCATCGCCGCAACAAACATTTTTGTTCGCCCGCGCGTAAGCCGCCTCCTCATATCCCCCGTGCCGGCTGTAGCTTGTTTTCTTGTTCTGCAGATCAGTACCTGGTATATGAGCAGCTTTATCGTCAAGCCTAACGAACTGGTTCGCGAGCAGCCGTTCATCGGCCACAACATTCAGTTCACCCGCCAGGCATTCAATCTCGATCAAGTCGCGCAACATGAGTTCCCCGCCGACATCACCGTTGAAGCCGCCGATGCCCAAAACAATCAAGCCACTCTCAAGAACATCCGTCTCTGGGACTGGCACGCTCTGCAGGATACCCTGCGCCAGATCCAGGAAATCCGCACCTACTACGACTTCCCCGACATCGACATTGACCGATACGAGATCAACGGCGAAGAACGCCAGGTGATGTTGGCGGCTCGCGAGTTGAATATCGAGAAGCTCCCCGAGAGCAGCCGCAATTGGATCAACGAGAAACTCATCTACACCCACGGCTACGGAATCACTATGAATCCCGTCAACGGGTTCACGTCGGAGGGCCTGCCGACGTTGATGTTGAGCAATATGCCCATCCAAAGCACTGTCCCGTCGATCCAGGTCAAACGTCCAGAGATCTACTTCGGCGAGCTCACCAACACGGATGTCTATGTCAATACGCGCCAGAAGGAGTTCGACTACCCCCAGGGCGAAACCAACAGCATGACGTCCTATGAAGGCACGGGCGGCATCGAGTTGGGATCGTTCCTGCGCCGTCTCCTGATCGCGTTCGATCGCGATGACCTCACGAAACTCCCCTTCAGCGACGACATCGACGCGCAGAGCCGGCTGCTGATGCGGCGGAATGTCCTGGAGCGCGTAAGGACGCTTGCTCCGTTCCTCACTTATGATTCCGATCCGTACATCGTGGTCGGCGATGACGGCAGGCTCTCGTGGATGCTCGATGCATTTACGACCTCTGACAGCTACCCCTACTCCACGCATTTCGGACTCGGCAACGACCAGATCAATTACATGCGGAACAGCGTGAAGGTGGTGATCGACGCCTACAACGGAGCCACAACTTTCTACGTCTTCGATCCCAGCGATCCGATCATTGCGACCTACCGCAACATCTTCCCGCAGCTTTTCAAAGATGCATCCCACATGCCCACCGACCTTCGCCGGCATGTGCGCTACCCCGAGTTGCTCCTGCGCCTGCAGGCCGCTGCCTACGGTCTCTATCACATGACGGATCCGGTCGTCTTTTATAACCGCGAAGATTTGTGGACCGTCGCCTCCGAGGTCGGCATGACGTCATCCGGCGACCAGGCTACGCAGCCGATGGATCCGAACTTCGTTCTGATGAAGCTCCCCGACGAGTCCTCGACCGAGTTCATCGAGATCCTGCCGTTCACGCCTTCGAATCGCAACAACCTGATTGGCTGGATCGCAGGCCGCAGCGATGGCGTGCATTACGGCACCTCCGTCGTCTACGACTTCCCCAAGACGCGCCTCGTCGACGGCCCGCTCCAGATAGAAGCGCGAATCGATCAGAACGCACAACTTTCCGGGCAGCTCAGCTTGTGGAACCAGCAGGGGTCGCGTGTACGCCGCGGCACCTTGCTCGTCATTCCGTGCGGCAAGGCTCTCATCTACGCCGAGCCCATCTACCTCCAGGCCGAGCGCAGTCCCATGCCCGAGTTGCGCCTCGTCGTGCTTGCCTTGCAGGATCGTCTCGCCTACGGTTCGACCTTCGAAGCCGCCCTCCGTTCCCTCTTCGGCGGAGAAGTCTCGAGCCTTGCCTCGGAATCAAATGCAAACGCACAGTCGTCCCCGGCGGCTCCTGCGGCAGCAAACTTGTCGGGAAAGCCTGACGATCTCAACGCGCTCATCCAAGGCGCCGCCAAAGATTTCGATGACTATCAGCGCCTCACTGCGCAGGGTAAGCTAAGCGAAGCCGGACAAAAACTGGAACAGCTAAAGACCAAGCTGAATACCCTCAACAGCAGGCGGAAATGACTGGACCCCGTGCAATTTGCTCAGCTCGACAGTGCGCGTTTCTCATGGCCAGTAAGTGCTGAAGCAGAGCACGCCGTTCGAAAGATGTTGACGGTGCAATTCTGCAAATGATAGAAATTGGCGGGTGCGCAATCGATTGCGCACCCAGGTTGAGCGCCCGTTGCCTTTGACCCCAATTGGCCTGTCGGATTCGAATACTGGGCTCGAACATTTCAAGTCAAGGATTAGGCTACTGAGTTTGCCGAGCGTTCACGACCCGCCTCGTCGCGGATCCGTCTGAGCAAAGCAGGAGGATTATCTTGAATCACGGTGCGCCGTTGACATCCATAACACGCCGCAAGGTCTTGCAATCACTTGCCGCTGCTGGCGGAAGCGCGCTCCTGCCTTCCAAACTCCTCGGCGCAGGTTCGTGGCAGCCGAAAAGCGGCGATCAAGCCTTCCTCGACGATCTCGAACGACAGGGCTGTCTCTTTTTCTGGGAGCAGGGCAGCGACAAGACCGGCCAGGTACTCGATCGCGCTCGCAATGACCTCAATGGCAGCCGCGACCCGCGCCGCATGGCCAGCATTGCCGCTACCGGCTTTGGCCTGACCGCGCTGTGCATCGCCGACAAGCGCGGCTACCTGCCGCATGCGCAGATCGTCGAACGCGTTCGAACCACACTCGATTGGCACCTGAACAAATTCCCCGAAGTCCATGGCTTTTACTATCACTTCAGCGACATCGAGACTGGCGAACCCGTCAAAGGCGTAGAGCTTTCCTCCATCGACACATCCCTACTGCTCTGCGGCGTCCTCACCGCGCGCGCGCACTTCAACGATCCAAAGATCAAATCACTCGCCAGCCAGATTTACGAACGCGTGGACTGGCCATGGATGCTCAACGGCGGGAAGACATTCTCCATGGGATGGCACTCCGATGCCGGTTTCCTCGATGCTCGCTGGGAACATTTCTGCGAACTCATGATGATCTATCTGCTGGCCATCGGTTCGCCAACGCATCCCGTCGGCGGCGAGTATTGGAAGAGCTGGACCCGTCCCGTCGTTCATTACAAGGATTTCAACTTCATCAGCGGCAACGATCCCATCTTCACGCACCAGTACTCGCACGCATGGTTCGATTTCCGTAATAAGCGCGACGCGTACACCAATTATTTTGAGAATTCCGTCATCGCAACCCGCGCGCACAAGGCGTTCTGCCTCTCCTATCCCAAGTGGTACAACGAAGACTACTGGGGGGTATCCGCGTCCGACTACCAGGGCGGCTACACGGCCTGGGGAGGGCCGCCGCCGCAGGGGCCGCTGGATGGAACCGTGGTTCCCAACGCTTCAGCGGGCTCGCTGGCCTTTGTGCCCGTCGACTGCATTGCCGTACAACGCGCCATGCGAGACAAGTGGGGCAAACAGGCGTGGGGACGCTACGGGTTTGTCGACGCCTTTCATCCCTCCGCGAACTGGTATGACACCGACGTTCTCGGCATCGATCAGGGCATCTCGGTCCTGATGGCAGAGAACCTCCGAACGGGCCTGGTTTGGGATACATTCATGCGCAACCCCGAAGCGACCACTGCAATGCAGCGCGCCGGATTCCACGCAACCGCATGATTGCGTATAAGACAATTCCGGAAGCAGGATGACTTGGCCAAAGTACCCATCAAGCCGATCACGCTGAAAGAGCTCGCTGCCATGCTCGAGCTCTCGCAGTCCACAGTCTCCCGCATCATCAACGGAGAAGCGACAGCGCACCGCATCGCCGAAGAAACCCAGCAGCGCGTTCTCCATGCTGCCGCCCTCAATGGCTACGTAGCCAACACCATGGCGCGGGGCCTGCGCCAGAAGCGCACCTACACCATCGGCGTCATCGTCCCCGAAATCAGCGAAGGCTACTCCACCACCGTCATCAGCGGCATCGAAGACGAGTTACTCAAGGACGGCTACTTTTACTTCGTCGCCAGCCACCGCCACCGGGACGATCTGCTCGAAGGCTATCCGCGCATGATGCTCGCGCGATCCGTAGAAGGCATCATCGCCGTCGACTCTTCCATGAGCGAGGATCTGCCGGTGCCGGTTGTTTCAATCTCCGGCCACGATCGCCGCGATGGGGTCATCAATATCGAGCTCGACCATGACCAGGCCGCGCACCTCGCACTTGCGCACTTGAAGTCTCTTGGCCATAAGCTGATCGCCTTCATCAAAGGCCAGGCATTCAGTTCTGACACCGTCCTGCGCTGGCAGGCTATCGTCCAGGCCGCACGCGATCTCCAAATTGAAATCGACGACCGCCTGGTGGTCCAGCTGCAAAGCCCCGAGCCCGGCCCTGATCCCGGACAGGAAATGACCCGGCAGCTTCTGCAAACGAATCATCCGTTCACCGCAATCTTCGCTTTCAACGACGTCACTGCCATCGGCGCCATCTCCGCATTGCGCGAAGCTGGCCTGCGCGTCCCCAAAGATATCTCCGTTCTAGGCTTTGACGACATCAAGGCTGCATCGATGCACCATCCGCCATTGACCACTATCCATCAGCCCCTCCGCAGCATGGGCCAGGTAGCGGCCAGCACTTTGCTCTCGCTTATCCGTAACGAGATCCCGCATCCACAACCCGAAGCAATCACCGTCTATCCCAAGCTCGTCGTGCGAAAATCCACGGGACACACGGCGCTGCACTCTGAAGCTGCCGCTCAAGGCGCTGAAGAACAGTCACCCGCTACGGGAAAGGACGAAGCGGCCAGCTGAATCTCCTCATCAAAAAATACTGGGCGGACACGTAGTCCGCCCAGTGCAATTGAACAACAAACATCAGAATTGTATTCGGCCGTTTAACTCGATCACGCGGCCCGAATCGGCTCCTTGCGCATAACCGAAAAACTGATTGTTGATATTGGCGCCGGGATTCGAATTTCCGTTCGTGATCGGTTGAAGCTGCAGCAGGTTCAGAACGTTGAATACGTTCATCTGCAACCGCAGCAGCGTGTGATGCTCGCCGAAGTCGTGAGCGAACTGCTTGGCAAAGCTCATATCCAGGTCCTTGTAGCAGGGCCCCCGGAAGCTGTTGCGCCTGATGCCAGGAACGTATTTGTGCGAGTTCGTCGGCGGAGTTGTATTGAAGTAGTTCGTTCCTCCGGCCGTTCCATCCCCACCGCGATTTGGGAAATCAGTTCCGTTCATGTACAGATCGTTCGAGCAGCCTTGAACGACTCCACCGCTATAAGCCAGCGGACGCGTGGGGCTGACCACACCGGAACCCGGCACCAACGCCGATGTTGCGAGGTTGAATGTAACCGGCGTGTAGGGAAAACCGCCATGCCACGTGTAGATGCCATTCACCTGCCACCCGTTCAACAGCGTGTCCGTCAAGCCGTTGCTGGTATGAATCTTCGGCACATCCCAAAGGGCGGTGGTCGTGATGCGATTACGCGCGTCGAAGTCCGATGGCCCCCACTCCGACCTGTTATCGACCGGGTTGGTCTGGTTCGCGGAAGCGTCAGCGAGATCGCCATTCGATACCTGGTCAAGTGCTTTTGACCATGTATAAACCATGCTGAACGACACGCCGTGACCCGCAGAATGCCTTAGCTGCGCATTCATCGCGTTGTAGTTCTGGTTCGAATCGGTCTGCGCAAAGTACGCAGCAAATACCGGCGAGTTCGCATTGCTATAAAGGAAGTTCTGGTTCACCAGCCGCGCGTAATGGTGCCCTTCGCTGCCGGCATAGCCCAGCGTCGCCGTAAAGTTCCACGGCATCTGGTACTCGCTTTCGAACGAATACAGATAGCTCATCGGCGGCCGCGTGGCGGCCGGCGCGCCATACACTTCCACGCTCGGAGTGCCTCCCCCCAGCGGATTCGGGAAACCGTTGGAATTCACTCCGGTCGCCAGAGCAGCATTCGTCGGGAAGCTGTTTGGCGAATTGCTTGAGCCAACCCCGTACAAAATCGACCCGGCTGCGAACGGCGTACCGAAATCCAGGGGGTTAGTGCCGCAGCACAGGTTATACAGCGCTACGTTCGGACCATCCTCCCCTGCCGGATTGAAAAGTGCGATGTCGAGGTGGTTGTAAGCGACCGCAAAGCCGCCGCGCACGACGAGCTTCGGATCGCCACCCGGTTGCCACGCAAACCCGAGCTTCGGCCCCCAGTTGTTGTTATGCGAAGCCCATAGGTTGTCATGCGGTACCAGCGCCATGTTCGCGAGTTCCAGACCCGGAGGCCCCAGCACCGGATAGTTGATTTTAAAATTCTTGTTGTGGAGCGGGGTGAAATCCTCCCACCGCAAGCCTGTATTCAGCGTGAAGTACGGCGTCAGCTTCCAGTCGTGCTGTGCATAGATCGCGATGTCCTGATCGCGGAAATACCTCTGCGTCTCCGCGATGCCGCCGGTGTTCGGATTCGCCGTGATCTGCTCGAAAATTGGCGCATCATTGAGCATCGACCAGGGTCCTTGCATGGCATAGATTGGACGATCCTCTCCAGAGAGATTGTCATTGTCCTGCTCGAATCGCACCTCAGCGCCCAATCTCAGCGTGTGTGCTCCCCACGTATGCGTTACCAGGTCACGTATCTCGTATGTGTTTTCAGCAAATACGGCCGGGCTGGTTTGCGACCAGTTGACGCCATATTGAGGATTGATGCCGCCCGGCAAACTCTGCACATTGATGTAGGGAAGCCCGAAATTGACTGCGTTCCCTGCGTCGCTGATTCCGTTCTCTGCAAACCGCGTGCCGTTCGCGCGAAGTTCGTTGAGCCATGTAGGCGAGAAGGTATGGATGAAGATCGCCGAAGCAGCCGAATTCAACGGCTTGAACGGCACGTCGTCCAGCGGACGCGAGCCATTCGTACCGCTGGGGCCAAAGTTATCGAGCTTGGTAAAGTACACCACGCCCGCAAGCAGGTCCCTCGAACTCAAATTCCAATCGCCGCGCGCATTGAACTGGTTGCCGCGACTATGGCTCGGATTGCTGATCGCCGCATTGTAAAGATCGGGCACGCCATCCAGACCACCACCAGTTACCGCGTTTGATGTCGGATTATCCGGATAATTCAGGCGCGGATAAACACCCAGCTGCGATGCGCCGCCCGCAGTTGGAGAGCCGATGTCGATTCCGTCGCCGACCACATTGCAGTAAGGACCCGAGGTCGCTGTTTGCATTACACCACCAACCGGCGGAAACCCTCCCTGGTTCGCATACGCAGAGCAATCCGTAAGCGACGGATTCACCCCAACCACGCGTGGAGCCATGCCCGGCAGGGCAAAGATTCCGGCACTGATACCACCCGGCCGCTCCCCCGGATAGGTCGAACGAAACTCCGGCGTCTCCACCCACTCGTTCGTGATCGCGTTCTGGTGCACGCTGAAGCCCGAATACGAAGCGAAGAAGAACAGTTTGTTTCGAATGATCGGACCACCGAGCGATCCCGCCCATGTCCGCTGCGCGTTATTGTCGCGAACCGGTTTTCCTGCCGCTGGTCCGGCGAATTTGTTGTACGCATTCAACCCCGGGTCATCGTAGAGAAAGAATGCGCCGCCGTGCAGGGCGTTTGAGCCGCTCTTGGTCACCACTTTGATCTGCGCGCCGCTGTTGCGTCCATCCACGGCATCATAGGAGGTGGAAATCACCGTCATCTGCCCTACGGCTTCTTCGTTCGGTGTGACCACCGCATTGCCGCCATGGGTCAGCGAGTTCACGCTCACGCCGTCTATCATGAAATTGTTGTCTGCCTGGCGCTGGCCATCGGCCACAATTTGCACGCCGTTCTCTGTCTGAAACACACCGCTATTCGATCCGCCCGGTCCAGCTCCATTGGGCAGAAACACGGCATTCCCATTCCCGGCGCGCGCTGCATCTCCGGTAATCCCCGGCGCGGTGCGGAGAAGTTCATAGGGATCGCCGCCGAATATCGGCAGCTTTTCCACCTCTTCGCTTGTGATTGTCGAGCCGATGCTGGCGTCCGCCGTTTGCAATTCAGGCTGTGTGCTCGCCGAAATGGTCACGCTTTCTGACGCCCCGCCTGTCTCCAGGCTGACGTTGAGGTTACGAGGCGTTTCCGCCACCACCGCGATACTGTCGGTCTTCTTCTCTTTGAATCCCTGCACTTTCACGTCGAGTGAGTAGTTTCCCGGCGGCAGCGCACTGAATATGAAAAACCCGGTGTCGTTAGTTGTTTTCGTTTGCGTCTGCTGAGTGCCTGTATTGATCAGAGTGACCGTTGCATTCGGAACCGCCGCTCCACTCGGATCCAACACCGTGCCGCCAAGACTCGCGCCAAACTGCGCGTGGGCAGGTGTCACGGTAAGAACGATCAGCACCATCAACGCGATCCACCAGACAGGCTTTTGATATTCGGGCATGGCGTCGCCATAGCCAGATCGGTTCGACCTCACAAAATGAGTCGTCTGCATCGGGGTCTCCTCAACGGGTTGCCGACTTGCCGGCAAATTGTCTCTTTTGTCGCAATCGGGGAAGTTGAACTGTCTTGCGCACATTGCGCAATCGATTGTGCAACGGCGTAATTGAAGCACCGTCAGGATTTAGTTGTCAACAAGGCCCCCGTACCCCCGGGCCCTGTGGCATCTTGGATGCGCCAACAATCGTTTCGTAATGCCTTTTTGTTGCGAGCGGGTTTCTACTCGTGATGAGCAGTCATCGCGGTTCTCCGTGGCTTATTTATGCGCGACCGTCGCCCGCGTTGCGCCGGTCGAGATGCCTCCATCCACCAGCAGCGTCTGCCCCGTGATGTAGCGGCTCGCCTCAGACGCCAGGAACACGACCGCTCCATCCAGGTCATGCGGAAGCCCCGCACGCTTCACCGGAATCCGGTCCGTCAGATATTCCACCCACTCCGAATCCTCGTAGAGCACCTTGTTCTGCTCTGTCCTGAACCAGCCGGGAGCCAGGCAGTTCACCGTAACGCCGTGCCCGCCCCAGTCGTCCGCAAGGCTCATGGTCAGTTGCCGAATCCCGCCGCGGCTCGCGCAGTAAGGCGCCAGTCCCGCAAAGCCGAAGACGCTGGTCACCGACCCGATATTGATGATGCGCCCGTAACCGTGTTCGATCATGCCGCGCGCCACTGCCTGTGCAACAAAAAAGCTTCCCCGCAAATTCGTATCGAGGACCAGGTTCCAGTCGTCCCACGTAATATCAAGCGCCGGTTTGCGCACGTTGCATCCCGCATTGTTCACCAGAATATGAATCTGCCCGAACGCTGCCGTAGCCTCGCTCACCATGCGTTCGATGCTGGCAGGTTCGCGCACATCAAGCTCAAGCGCGATCGTGCGCCTCCCCAGGCCTCGCATCTCCGCTTCAAAGTCTCTGAGTGAATCGAGGTTCCGGCTCGTCAGCACCAGGTCTGCGCCGGCCTTCGCCAGCGCCCGTGCAAAGTACTGTCCCAGGCCGCGACTTGTCCCCGTCACAATCGCAACCTGGCCCGTTAGATCGAAAAGCGAATCAGTCACAGTGCAGCCTCGCTTCACGCTGTCTTCAGCGTGCTTCCTCATTCGGAGACAAGACCACCTTCATCAGGTTCGGCTCCTGCGCATGCAGGCGCTCAAACCAGCTAGGGCCCTCTTCCAGCGGCGCAACCGCCGTGATCAACGCCCGCACCTGGATCCGACCACTCGAGATCAGTTCGATCGCTTGCGGATATTCGCCCGCCGAAGCTGCCGTTCCCTGGATCCGGATCTGCCGCGAAACTACCTTCTGCAGCGGCAAACTGACCTCCGGCTCGATGTTCCCGATCAGCGTCACCGTGCCGCCTTTGCGTACACTGTCAATCGATTCCGCAACCGTCTTGGCGCGGCCCACTGCGTCAAACACCGCGTCCGCACCCACACCGCCCGTCCGCTCCAGCACAGCTTTGGCAATCTCTTCGCCGGTCCCGCGCAGTGCTTCGTCGGCGCCCAGCAGTTCGCCCAGCGTAAGGCGCGTCTCATCAATGTCCGCAATCATCACCCGCGCCACACCCGCCGCGCGCAATGCCTGCATGGTCAGCAGGCCGATCATCCCGGCGCCAACCACCAGCGTTGTATCGCCCTTCTTCACCCCGCTCACTTTTACTGCATGGATCGCCACCGAAGTAGCCTCAAGCATCGCCGCCTCGGGAAACGACATCTTGCTCGGCAAACGATACAGGATGCGCTCGGGCACCGCGATGAATTCCGCGAACGCTCCGTTTCGGCGATACTCGCCGCACGAAACGCCGATCACCTGGCGTCGGTCGCAGAGATTCATTTCGCCGCGACGGCAGTACACACACTGCCCGCAATAGACCGTCGAATCAAATGTCACCCGATCGCCCGGCTTGTACGCCGTGACACCAGTGCCAACTGAAAAGATCACTCCCGCCGCTTCATGGCCCATCACCAGCGGAGGGATGCGTCGTCCCGACGATCCGTCGTACCCATGCACATCGCTGCCGCAGATGCCGCAAGCCGCCACGCGCACCAGCACTTCCTGCTCGCCGGGCTCCGGCCTTGGCAGGTCTGCAATGGCAAACTTCCCATACTCTTCCAGCAACAAGGATTTCATCGATTGCTCACGTCCACTTTCCTGTGCGAACTAAGGCAGAAATGGCGTTGCGCCTTTTCCGATTCTATCCGCTGCGCAGCGTAAACCCCTGGTCGAAGTCGCGTTGTAATCCAATCATGCCGGGCTGCAAATGCCTTGAAGACAAATTGGCCCTCCCCGCAGGGAGGGCCAGCTTGCCGAGCAAATGATGAAACTAGTTCACGGTTACAGTGAAGGTTGTTGTCGCCGTTGTCTTGGCTGGATCGGTGCCTGTTGCATTTACGGTGAACACATACTTGCCTGAAGCCGTTCCAGGATCGCTGGTTCCACCACCTCCGCCGCCGTTGCTCTTGCCGCCGCCGCCACCGCAAGCTGCGAGGCTGCCAAGGGTCATCAGCAGCAGAAACATCCCGAGCATCACTTGCCAGCCACGCCGACGTGCCGGAATTCCGAAGAACACCACCAGCGCAAGAATCGCGCCCGATCCGGTCACAGCCATGCCCGGAAACGCCGGCCTATTGAGCGCTGCTGTAGTCGCCGCCGTGGTGCTTACGGTTACAGTCGCGCTTCCACTCGATCCAAACGCTGTCGTATTCGCCGTGCATTTCGGAGCGTCCGCAGCCGAGTTCGTCGGACTCCCCGAATTGAGCGTGCAAGTGCTCAGCGCCACATTGGCAGAGTAGTTGTTGCTAGTCGTCCAGGTGACCGTCGAGGTCGCCGGAGTGCCGCGGTTGACGTTCGCCGGCGTTGACGCAGCAGGCGTATAAGTGGACTGCGTCACCGTAACGCTTGCCGTTCCCGTTGCCGTTGCGAAGTTGTTGTCTCCGCTGTAGCTAACGGTCAAGGTGTCTGTTCCCGCGCTAAGGCTGTTCGCAGGAATGGCGATCGTAACGCTGCCTGATGCAAGCGTCTGCGCTGAGGAAGCATAGCCCCCTCCCGACAATGTCACCGTGCCGGTTGGTGTTCCGCTGGTTCCCGCGACCGCTGCCGTCACATTCAGGCTCTGACCCGAGTTGATGCCCCCAGCCGCCGCTGTCACCGTCACCGTTGGAGTTGGAACCGTAACCGTTACGCTAGCCGTTCCAGTCGTAGACAGGTAAGTCGTGTTGCCGGAGTAATTCGCGGTCAACGTGTCGGTTCCCGCGCTCAGGTTTCCGCCGGGAATCGTAATCGTTGCGCTGCCCCCGACGAGTGTGGTCACCGGCGAGGTAAATCCGCCGCCGCTAAGTTGCACTGAGCCAGTAGGTGTACCGCTGGTTCCCGCTACAGCTACCTGCACTGTCAAGGTGGATGCCTTCGCTAGGGTGCTCGCAGAGGGAGTCACCGTCACCGTCGGCGTAAAGACGGTCACCGTCACCGTCGCCGTGCCACTCGCAGTCACATAGCTCGTGTCGCCGCTATAGGTAACAGTAAGGGTGTCGGAACCGTTGCTCAGCTTATTCGAAGGCACGGTAATCGTACAGGCGCCGGCCGCAAGCGTACAGGCTGGCGACGTATATCCCCCGCCGCTCAGCTGCGCGGTCCCCGTCGGTGTCAGTCCTGCGCCGGTAACCGTAACAGAAACATTCACGCTGTTTACCGTGGCATTCACGGTAGTCGGATTCGCAACCACCGCCACGGTCGGCGTAAGTTTGTTCACGGTTACGCTGACTGTGCCGGTCGCCTGCGCATACGTTGAGTCGCCGGTATAGTGCGCAGTCAAAGTATCGGCTCCGCCACTCAAACTGTTGACCGGAATCGTAAAGGTAAAAGCGCCGCTGGCCAGCGTGCTACTTCCGGATGTATATCCACCGCCTGTCAGATACACTTGCCCGGTCGGTGTTCCGCTTGCGCCGCTCACCGTCACGGTCACGCTCGTAGTCTGGTTCACGTTGATGGTGCTCGGCGTAGCCACCACAGCCACTGTCGCCGTTGCCGTGCCCGTCGGCGAAACCCACGCGTTCGCCACGTTGGCCACATTCAGCGAACCCAGTCCGGTTGCCTCGTCATAACCCGTTCCCCCGGCAAAACCACTCAGCTCACCATAGGCGTTTCCAGTTGCAGCCAAGGTGCAGTTCAATGAGTTGGCAAGGCACGGCATCGCAATTGTTCCCGTGTCGATGTCGTTGAAGAAGCAACTGCTCGACGACGTGGTGACCGTTTCGGCGGAGCAGCTTGCATAGGTTTGTTGGCCCGCAAGCTTATAAAGCTGCGTATTTGGATTGCCCTGCGGCGTTCCGGCTTTCTGATTGATCAGCGCCATCACTCCAGCCATCGCCGGAGAAGCAACTGAGGTTCCACCAACCTCTTCCCCGCCGGGCTCAGTGGTCGACGTCGCCGAAGCGACACATGTTCCGGTGTCGGAAACACAAATCAAGTAGGCAGTTCCCAGAAATCCGTTCCCAGCGAAGAATGAAACGTCCGGAATGTCGCGTTTGGCGTCCGCTGGAATGCCGGTCACCCCGGTCTGCCAGCTTGGTTTCGCATATCCGCCCGAGCAACTAGTCGGATCTGGGAGCGCGGTCGTCGATGTAGTGCTGTTGACGGTGCAATTGCTTTGGCCGCCGCTGCCGCCGACGACATCCACGAGGTCAAGCAGGGCCTGCTCGTTGGTCGAGGTGACCGCCTTGGTCGCGATGTCATCGCACAGCTGGTTCGCTGAAAGACTCTGGCCGAGGTTGCCATTGAGAATCGCGACAATGATCGGATTGGTGCAGGTATCGTTCCACGGAACTTCGGGAATATAGCCCTTCGCCGACGAGCCGTTGGTGCCACTATTTGTGCTGTTCCAATAGGGCGCCGCGCTCGAACCCCAGTTCAAATCGGTCCCGCCAACCGCTGTGTTGTACTGGGTTGACGCAATGCCGCTTACACTCAAGCCAAACTTCGCTCCGTAAGGAGTGCCCGAAGCGTCGCCACCCTGGTCGCACGAAGGAGAGCCGGAATCGCCCGAAGCCACAAACACGGCAATCCCTGCCGTCGATGCGCTTTGCCACAGGTTGTTGTACGCGGTATTTCCGCTTGTCCCCAGAAACAATTCGCATTGACCGTAACTCACATTGAGAATTGTGGCGGTATTGTTGTTGATGACGTACTGCGCCGACTGGAAGATCGCGTCATTCGTGTTTGTCTGCTGCGTCACCACCAGGTCTACCGTTGCGCCCTTTGCAACCGCGCCCGACCACTCCACATCCAGCGCATTCTCAACCTGGTCGTCAAGCGTGCAAACCCCCGAGAGTGTCGTGCAGAACCCTGGATCCGTACCGTTGTTAGTCACCTTGAATTGCCCCGTCTTCAGTACGGGCAGCCCAAAAGCGCTGCGAAATGTAGCCACGTCCGCTGCTCTTACGTCGCTTCTTCCGGCAATCGCAATGGTCTGCCCCGTGCCGTCGATTGAGCTATTCCACAGCGGAAGCACATTATAGATAGCCGCGAAATCGTACGGTGCTACATCCTCAACCTCGCAATTTGTTCCGCAGCCAAAACCCATTTCCGGCCGTGGGCTCGCGGTTGTCGCATTCCCCGCTGGAACCCGTTTCCACTTACCCGTTTCCCGGTTCAGCGCGACGGCGCTTCCCGTCCGGTGCAGCGGACGCGGAATAAAGTTGTGCAGCGCCTTCGGTCCCAGTACCACCGCCTCCAGCGCCATGGGGATCTGCGGATTGCTCATGTTTGAAATGTGCGGCTCACCCTTCACCACAAGGTTGTGAACCTCTGTGTGGAACGTCTCCTCCACTTGCGCCGCGCTCCCGCTGAAGCGGATCGTCATGCGGTCCTTCGAAACTTCCTCGACCGATAGGCCATGGCTCGATAACCACGAGGACACAGTCGCAATATCCGCCGGCGCTGTGCCGAATTTCTCGCCAACCTCCTCCGGCGCAAGCCAGTGATGGAAATTCGGAGATGTCGCGTCGTACTGGCTCTCCACAAAAGCATCAAACGCGGCCTGCTGCTCAGGGCTGCGACGCAAAACCAGGATCAGGTCCGCCATGGGCAAATTGGGACTCACACGGCCGCGGTCGTTCTGTGCGATTGCCGCTGGTGGCGTGTTGCCTTCCAGCTTCACCAATTGACTCTCGTTGATTTTCTCGAGGATCAACCGTTTTGGCGCGATGGTCTGCGCGAGCGCGCTGGGCTGCGCATGGGGCAAAGCTACGGAGAGACATACCAGGGCAAAGCAACGAAGAGCAATCCTATGCAGGGGGAGCATTTTCCTGACCGTGGACCTTTCTCGGGGTATTCCCCCGAAGAAGTGATACGTGAGTGGCGAGACCGGAGCACTCGCCAGGGCAGACGGCACCTGCTCTTGGCGCAATGGAGAAGGCAGTGATTGGGTCGAATTGTACCCTTATTCCATCGCGACGCAACATGACCAATTCGCGCAGCGATAGTTACTTTCCGGGGACCATCGCGTTTGTGTTGAATCACTTCCACTTATCATCCGGAGTCCGCGCCCGCTAAAACTCATTTGGCATCCCGGTTACGGATGGCCAATCCCCTCTCTGCAACCGTCCTTTCCGGGTTCAAAACTCCGTCGCACAGGCCCTCCATTTCCCTCCCGCCCAAGGCGCCATGTCGTAGAATGAGGCCGCTTTCGGAATACGCTTTCACGTGCCGCGAATTGCCGGACCGCAAAGCACAAATCCGGAAATCCAAACGCACCTTCAGGGATGGATCGCAATGAAGCCTTCTCTTCGAACCTCTGTTCTTTTCTTCGTTCTCCCGGTCGCTGTGGCAAGCTGGGGAATGATGAGTGCCCAAGCCCAGTCCTCGACCGAAATTGGCGGACAAAAAATCGTCACCCTTACCCGCAAGGCAGCCAGCACCACGAAGCCCGAGTTCACCAGCATCACCGTCATGCCCGGCCGCGGCATGGAGTTGCTCCAGATCACCGCCAACTTTCCCGGCCGCGGGAACGTCGACGTTCTCGCGTCTCCTGACGTCGCAGGCGCCAAAAAGATGCTCGACGAAACCGATAACGCCAATGGCGACTATGGATACCGCCTCGGATCGGCCTTCCTCGTTCCCTATCCCAACCGCATCCGCGGAAAACTCTCCGCTGACGGCAAGACCCTGACCACCGAGTGGCAGGGAAAAACCATCACCCTTCCCGCCAACAATATTGGCAAGCTCGCCGGCGCCGAGCGCCATGCCATGCACGGCCTCATCCTGAAAGCCCATACCGACGACGTTTCTGAGAAAACCATCCCCGGCGGAAAAGAAGTCACAGGCGTCATCCATGCCGGCGACTTTGGCGGTCACTGGCTCTCGAAAACCGACCTGGTATTCACCATCAGCCTCACCGCCGACGCGGTAGACGCCGTCGTCGTGGCGAAGAATGTCGGCACTGAAGCCGAACCCATCGCTATCGGCTGGCACCCCTACTTCAACTTTCCCTCCGGCGACCGCACCCAGGCTCGCTTGCAGATTCCAGGTTCCATGCAGGCCACCGTCGACAGCTACGACAACGTCTTTCCCACCGGCAAGCTCGTACCCGTCGCCGGGCAATATGACCTCCGCGCCGGCGCGCCGCTCTACAAGAATTTCTACGACGACAACTGGAGCCAACTCGACTGGAAGAACGGCGTCGTCCAGGTGAACATCTCCGATCCCGCAGCCAAATACGGCGTCAGGATCGAAGGCCTCTCGCCTGAAATCAAAACCATCCAGGCCTACGCGCCCCCTGACAAGAACTTCGTCGCCGTCGAGGATCAGTACAATTTCGCCGACCCCTTCAGCAAGGTCTGGGGCTCCATGGACACCGGCATGGTCACCCTGAAACCCGGCCAGAACACCAAGTGGCACGTGCGCCTCAAGCTCTTCGTCCCATAACAGTTTTCACTAACCTTGAACGGCCTGGGGCTCACCAAGACCCGGGCTTTTCAAATCTTCGAACGCTTTGCCTCTTATCTCCGCCCCATGGAGCGAAACCTCCGGCGCGCGCGTCCTACAAGCAACTCTCGTCCCCCAGAGAGCTTCATTACCCCGTATGCACAAAGATTCATCATCACCGGCCGCCGGTCTCCCATACACCTCAACCGATTCCCCCGCGGAAACCATAGAGCTCATCGACCATCTTTTGTCAGAAGCCCTTGCACTGAACGCATCAGACATCATCCTGGTCAACGGGTCGTCTCCGACCCTCCGTGTGAACGGTGCACTTAAATCACTGGCGGGCGGCGAACTCTCGGTCGACGACATCTGGGTCCTGCTAACGCCCCTGCTCACGCCGTCCCGGCTCGAAGAGCTGAATCGCCAAAAGTGTCTGGATTTCTGCTTCGAACGTGGATCCGCCGGAAGATTTCGCGCCAACGTCCATTTCCAGCGTGGAACCATCGCCGCCTCAATCCGTCTCCTTCCCAGCCAGATCCCAACCCTCGAGTCGCTCCACCTCCCGCAGTCGCTCTCCGTCCTCGCCGAGCGCCGCCAGGGACTCATCCTCCTCACCGGTGCCACCGGCTGCGGCAAAACCTCCACCATGGCGGCCTTGATCAACGCCATCAACAGCACCCGCCACGATCACATCATCACCATCGAAGACCCGATCGAATTTCAGCAGCCGAATCAGCTCTCACTCGTGGAACAGATCGAAGTAGGATCAGACACCCCCGGATTTGCCCAGGCAGTCCGCGCCGTCCTGCGCCAGGATCCCGATGTCATCCTCATCGGCGAGATGCGCGACGCCGAGACAATGGCCGCCGCTCTAACCGCCGCTGAAACCGGCCACCTCGTCCTCACTTCGCTGCACACCAACGACGCCGCCCAGACCGTCTCACGCATCCTCGATATCTTCCCCTCTGGCTTTCAATCCCAGATGCGACGTCAGCTCTCACTCGCCCTGCTGGCCGTCATTCATCAGCGGTTGTTACCCGCAATCAACGGAATCGATCGGTATCCCGCCGTCGAGATTCTCATGGCCACCAGTGCAATTCGCAATCTGATTCGCCGTGGAGACGACCACCAACTCAGAGCCAACATTGAAACCGGCCGCTCCGAAGGCATGCAGACCATCGAACAGTCCATGGCTGAACTCGTGCGCAACCAGCGCATCTCCCGCGACACAGCCTACGCCCACTCCAGCCACCCCGAAGATCTCCGCCGCCACCTCGGCGAATAGAGCGCATCCCGCAACCACACGGTTGCGTATCCATCGAACATATGCCGAAATAGCCGTTGTCTCCGAAAACGCCGAAATTCTACATTCCCCGGAGGAACTCGCATGAAATTGGCAAGCATAGCGCGCGTTGGGTTTTTGGGAATCCTGATCATTGCAGTCTGCGGGCGAGCTGCGGATACAAAAGGAGATTCACCGGAGACTCAGGTGCACGCTGCGCTTAGGGGCTTCGTGCAGGCGTTCGACAATCTGGATTGGCCGACCTTCCGAGCTTGCTTCGCACCGGACGCAACGATGTTCCATCCTGCGGCGCCCAATACGAAACGCGTAGATACTCGCGAACAGTTCGACCAGGCATGGCAAGGCGTTTTTGACCGGATACGGAAAACGTCGGGCCGCAATGCTGCGCCTTATATGCAGTTGCACCCTGAGAATCTGCAGATCACAATGCTCTCCCCGGATGTTGCGCTCGCCACGTTCCATATCTTCAACAAGGCTGAGATTGATCGACGCACAATTGTGTTCAAACGGTATGGAGATGCATGGAAGATCGTGCACATTCACGCATCAAACCTCAGCACCGGTGAAGCGCAACCCTAACCGGGAAAGCCCGTCCGACGCCAGATTTCAATCTCCCAGCTTGTTCAACTTCACCGTGCGTCCCGTCCGCGCCGACTCACGCGCCGCATCCAGAATCTGCATCACGATCACGTTGGTATCGAGAGCCGTCAGATCTCCCTTCGGCACAATCTCGCCGCGCAACACTGCCGAAAGATACGAAAGCGAATCGCGCTCCCGTGCAGGCAACGCCGGCGCAGTCGTCGTGTGCTCCTCTGCGTCGTGCTCATGCCGAATTCGAATCTGGTCGGCCGCAACCGTGATGGCGTAGCCCGTGGCTCCGTAGACCTCCATGTCCTTGCGCCCAAACGGCCAGTTCCACGATCCCATAATCACGGCCTGCGCGCGCGGATACTGCAGCGTAATCGTGGAGTCATCATCGACCTTTGGATAGAGATGCGGCTTGTCGTGATTCACCACCGCCGTCACCGTCAGCGGCGTTTCGCCGTGCATCATCCACGTCATCAGGTCCACGCCATAGCAGCCAAAGTCGTAGAGCGCGCCCGCACCGTTCTGCTCAGGATCTGTGAGCCAGTTCAGAAACTCCGGCGGCACATTGATTTCCTTTGGCCCCTGGTGCCCGTCGTGCACGACCACCCGCCGAATCTCGCCGATGCGCCCCTCGCGAACTTCTTCGTACGCCGCCCTGTTGCTCGTGTACCACGTGGTCTCGTAATTCACCAGCACCTGGATCTTGTGGTCCCGCGCCGCTTTCCGAATCGCCAGCGCGTCCTCAAGTGAAATGGTCAACGGCTTTTCGACCATCACCGACACACCGTACGGCGCAGCAATCTCGATAGCATGACGATGCTCGCCGATCGAGGTGTACACCAGCACCGCCTGCGGTCGAGTCTTCTCGATCATGTTCGCTTCGCTCTTGTAAAACAGCGTGTCCGGCAGCGAATACTTTTTGCCGTACTTCTGCCACAATTCGGTGTTTGCGTCGGCGATTCCCACCAGTTGCACAGCCGTGTGCTTCGGAAGCTGCGACAGGAAGCCCTCCACATGGCCGTGCTCGAGGCCCACGATCGCAACTTTCAGCGGTTGCGTTTCTTGAGCCGCCACAGAAAAATGGGAGCCGCTGAACAACACCACCATGCACGTTGTGATGAACAAATGGGAACGACGAGAACTCTGCACGAATATCATCTTGATCGGATTCCTCCTGCGGCCTTGATTCTACATTCCGCATTTGCGCAGCATCTGCCTGTTTCCGCTCTGTGAATTCAAATCCGGATTCTGACTCAGAATTCACCGAGCGTTGGTTGACACGGCGCGAGTTGGATTGATATCAACGACAAGTTGACTGGGCGCCGAAGCCTCTTGCACCCGGCAACAAGGAGATCCCCGGAATGTTTACCCCCAAAGGAAAATTTGGCTGGTACGAACTCATGACGAGCGATACCAAGGCCGCGGGAAAGTTTTACTCAGAGGTTGTCGGATGGACCACCCAGGAAATGCCCAGCACCGGCGGCATGGAATACACGACTTTCAACATTGGCAGTGTCGGTCTCGCCGGCATGTTGAAGATGGAGGGCCACACCTCGTGGATCGGCTACATCTCCGTCGATGACGTGGATGCGCATATTCAAAAGATCGTGGAAGCGGGCGGAAAGTTGTGGAGGCCGGCAACCGACGTTCCCGGCATGCTTCGTTTCGCCGTCATGTCAGATCCGCAGGGAGCGGCCTTTGTCGTCTTTACCCCTGACCCCGCCATGCCGTCACCGCAACGTCCTGAGCCGCCCACTCCCGGAACCATCGGCTGGCACGAACTCTACACAACCGACATCGAAGCCGGGTTCGATTTCTACAGCAGAATGTTCGGATGGACCAAGCTTACCGATATGGATATGGGCCCCATGGGCCTCTATCGCCTCTTTGACGAGGGTGACCACAAGCAGATGGGCGACGGCGGCATGATGGCCAAGGCTCCTCACATGCCGGTGTCGTGCTGGGGCTTCTACTTCAACGTGGACTCGATCAACGCAGCCAAATCCCGCGTTGAAGCAGGGGGCGGCAAAATCCTCAACGGACCGATGCAGGTGCCGGGAGGGGGATGGATTATCCAGTGCCAGGATCCGCAAGGTGCGATGTTCAACCTGGTCAGCAGCAAGGAATAGCTGCGACGCGTCAAGGCGCGGAAGAGAAGATCAGGCCAGGGCCAATCCGCCGCTGGCCTGATTTTTGCTTCCTGATATCTTTGGGACCGGCAGATTCCTGCTGACGAATCCGCAGACTTTCAAGCCGAACCGCGCATGTAAACGCCCACGCGCCGAAACCCGTCAATCCTGGCATGGGGATGGCACCGATTCGTTTTCGATGCCCTTGCTGCGGGTACAGGACTCTTGAGGCGCCAAGCACGTTGGCCTTATGTCCGGTGTGCTGGTGGGAGGATGATGGCCAGGAGGATGCCGACGCCTCCGACGTCCGGAACACCGTAAACGGCGAGTTGAGCCTCAACCAGGCCCGTATGCACTACTCCGAGTGCGGCGCTGCCCACCCCCGCTTCCTTCCGTATGTGCGCAAACCAGAGGTGTCCGAGCAGTAACGTGTCTTCTCCGGTCCGCCAGGCAACCCTTCCGGCTTGGCCCGTTTGACCGCCCCCGCAAACCCTCTTACCATGATATTGAGGCAGTATCCCCGCCACACGACGCTGTTGCCGTCTGGCGGCAGCCCGCTGTAGCAGCAAGATTTGGCGCCTGTCGCGCCCGGAAGGTACAACGTTGAGCACCGCTGACACACTCGAAACGAATCCCGCATCGGGTACACCCGAAGACGCACACGGCCACGAAGGCCACGATCACGAACACGACCATAACCACGAACATCAACACGGCCCGGTACTCAATCCGGATTGCACCCGCGAGCTTGTGCTGGATGTCCCCGCGGACGAAGTCTCCAAGGCCTTCCGCAATGTTGTTCGGAACTATCAGAAATACGCCAAGCTTCCCGGCTTCCGCCCCGGTAAGGTGCCCGAGGCCGTAGTTCGCCGCCGCTTTGCCACCGAGATCCGCAAAGACGTCATCGACGGCCTGCTCCCTGACCGCTTCAGCAAAGGTGTCCGCGAACTCGGCATCCGCCCCGTCGGCCAGCCGCAGGTAACGGAACTGACGGTGGACGAAGGACAGCCGCTCCACGTAAGGGCTGTCTTTGAATACCTGCCTGACTTCTCCATCGAAGGCTACGAGCAGGTTGTCGTCGAGAAGCCCTCCGTCGAAGTGACCGACGAAGAATACGCGCACGAAATGACCCAGCTCCGCGAGTCCCGCGCCGTCGTTGAGCCCGTTGAAGAAGATCGCTCCATCGTCGACGGCGATTGGGCCGAGATCTCCTACACCGGCCTGATGACCGAGGACGCCGAAGCGGCTCCTATCACCGGCGAAGACTCGCTGGTCGAGGTCGGCGGCAAGGATACGGTTGAGGCGTTCACCCAGGTTCTGCGCGGCGCAAAAGCCGGACAGGAACTGAAAGCCGAAGTCATCTACCCGGCCGACTATCCTGAAACCAAGCTCCAGGGCAAGACCGTCGCCTACGACGTTGCCGTTAAAGCCATCAAAAAGCGGACACTTCCCGAATTGAGCGACGAGTTCGCCAGGGAAGTCGGAAATTACGAAAGTTTGGACGATTTGCAGTCCCGTATCCGCGAGCACATGGCCAGCCGCAAGCGTCGCAGCGTTGAAGCCGAAACCAAGGACCGCCTGTTCGCCGAGTTGGTCAATAAGTATCAGTTCCCTGTTCCGGAAAGCCTGGTGCAGGACCAGATTGATGCCCGCCTCGAGCGTGGCCTCCGGGCCCTCGCCGCCCAGGGCATGAACCCTGAACAGATGCGCAAGCTCGATTTCAGCCGCCTGCGCGGCGCCCAGCGCGACTCCGCCGTCGCCGAGGTCAAAGCTCACATCCTGATGGACCGGATCGCTGAAAAAGAAGGGATTACGGTCACCGACGAAGAGCTGGACCGGGAATTACAATTGGCAGCAATCCAGTCCCGCGAACCGTACGAGACCCTCCGCCAGCGTTTGACGGACGACGGCGGGCTAGCTAGAATCCGGGAACAATTGAAACGCGAAAAAACCGCAAGTCTGCTGTATGAAAGATTGCCCGCGTAGTCGTTGAGTTGGCGAAACTGCTGTGCTGACCGGGACTTGCACCTCCCCGGCCCCACGGCCATCAAATAGGACGGGGCAATAACCCCGCGAGGGATAAAACTCGAATGGCACTGGTTCCCATGGTGGTTGAGCAGACGAGTCGCGGCGAGCGCGCCTACGACATATATTCCCGTCTGCTTCGCGATAACATCATTTTCCTCGGCACGCCGATCGATGATCAGGTAGCCAATCTCATCGTTGCTCAAATGCTGTTTCTCTCGGGCGAAGATCCGGAGAAGGACGTCCAGCTCTACATCAACTCTCCCGGAGGCTCCATTACCGCCGGGTTGGCAATCTATGACACAATGCAGTTCATACGCAACAATGTCGTGACATACTGCATTGGTCAGGCGGCCAGCATGGGAGCATTCCTGTTGCTCGCCGGAACAAAGGGCAAGCGGTTTGCGCTGCCAAACGCGCGCATCCTCATCCATCAGCCATCGATGGGTGGGCTGAGCGGCCAGGCGACGGATATCGATATTCATGCACGCGAAATCCTCCGCATCCGCGAGATCACCAATATCCTGATGGCGAAGCACACCGGTCAGCCGCTCGACCGTATTGAACGCGACGTGGAACGCGACTTCATCATGAACTCGGCGCAGGCGAAAGATTACGGCATCATTGACGAAATCATCGATCGGCCGCGCACATAGCGGCCGCACACTGCAAGCACTTTTGAAAAGGCCAGTCCAAAGGGAGCAGAAAAATGAAAACGCGCACGGGACCTGAAGAAGCGCTGCGGTGCTCGTTCTGCCACAAATCGCAGGACGCTGTAGCGAAGTTGATCTCGTCGCCCAGCGACTATCCACGGGCATACATCTGTGATGAGTGCGTCGCTGTTTGTAACTCCATCCTTGAGGACGATCGCGGAGATTCCACGCATCCCGCCAATGCTGCCGGACACTTGCCCAAGCCGCAGGAGGTCAAAGGCTTCCTCGACGACTACGTCATCGGCCAGGACCAGACCAAGAAAAAGCTTGCTGTCGCCGTCTACAACCACTACAAGCGCGTGCAGATGAACCGCATGCGCAACAACGAAGTCGAACTCGCAAAATCGAACATCCTTCTCATCGGACCCACGGGCTCCGGCAAGACGCTTCTGGCGCACACCCTGGCCAAGATGCTCGATGTTCCCTTCGCCATTGTTGACGCCACCACACTCACTGAAGCCGGCTACGTCGGCGAAGATGTCGAGAACATCATCCTCAAGCTCCTCCAAGCCGCCGACGGCGACGTCACCCGCGCGCAGCAAGGCATCATCTATATCGACGAGATCGATAAGATCGGCCGCAAAGACGAGAACCCCTCCATCACCCGCGATGTCTCCGGCGAAGGCGTGCAGCAGGCACTCCTCAAGATCCTCGAAGGCACCGTTGCCAATGTGCCGCCGCAAGGCGGACGCAAGCATCCGCATCAGGAGTTCACCGCGGTTGACACCACCAACATCCTGTTCATTTGCGGCGGCGCCTTCGTCGGCCTCGAGCGCGTAGTCGGTCGGCGCATCGGCAAGAAGGCTCTCGGCTTCAAAGCCGCGGATGCCGAGGCGGATGCGGCAACAACACGTTCGCATCGCGACACCGAGTTGCTGCGCAAGACCGAACCACAGGACCTCATCAAGTATGGATTGATTCCGGAATTCGTCGGCCGTCTCCCCGTAATGGGCATCCTCGATGAACTCGATGAAGCTGCTCTCGTCGAGATCCTCACCAAGCCGCGCAACGCCATCGTCAAGCAGTATCAGCGCCTGCTCGAATATGAGAATGTTCGCCTCCACTTCACGCAGGACGCCATCGGCGCCATCGCCCGCGAAGCTCTGGCCCGCAAGGTGGGCGCGCGCGGCCTGCGCATGATTCTCGAAGAGCTTATGCTCGATCTGATGTATCACCTGCCCAGCAACAAGAAGGTGCGTGACCTCGAAATCACCAAAGACATGGTCGAGCGCCGCGATCTATCGCTTTGCCTGCTCGAAAAGGCCGGCTAAGCAATCCGCAATTTGTTCCTTCCCGCAGCCCCTCCCATTGGAGGGGTTGCTTTTTTTCCGCGAGCCGATCTGACGCCGTGTTCGTATGACTGTGCATTTGCATCAAACGATCGAGATGGTGAATCGCATGCTTTTCCGGCGACCCACAATTCTTCTCGTCTTCCTCGGCGCCGTCGCATTTGCGCAGTCCCCGCCACCGGCATCGTCGTTTGAAGCTGCCTCCGTCCGGCCCAGCCAGCACGAAGTCGGCCCCGACTACAACAACCAGATAACCTACTCACCCGCCGGCTTCAACGGAAAGAACGTCACGCTCAAGCGTCTCATCGCGGAAGCATGGAACTGCCAGCTCAATCAGGTCAGCGGGCCGCCGTGGCTCGACCACAATGAATACGACATTGCCGCACGCGCTTTCGAGGGCGCGACCAGAGAACAGATGCAGCCAATGCTGCGCGCGCTTCTGGTCGACCGCTTCGGGTTGAAACAACACAGCGAAAGCAAATTGATGCGCGTGTACGAATTGGAAATCGTCAAAAATGGCCCGAAAATCAAACCAGTCCAGGATGCAAGCGCTTCCTCGTCGGGCCCTGGACTTCGCTTCCGCGGTGGCATGCGCCAGTTCGCCGATCTTCTGGCTATTCAATTCACAATTCCCGCGCCGGAGAACCCCGGAGTTCCTGTGAAAGCCGGTGGTCCTGCGATCCCGGTCCTCGACAAGACGGGACTGCAAGGCATCTACGACTTCAGCGTAGAGCTGCCGCCCGAGCTGGGGACTGACATCTTTACAGCGTGGAAGAGAGCCCTTGAAGATCAACTCGGCCTGAAAATTGAAAGCCGAATGGATCACGTTGCAGTTGTGGTCGTTGATGACGCAACAAGGATTCCGGCTGCAAACTGATATCATCGGCGACCTCGACACTTTCCTCACACGCAACTGACTTTCGTATACTCAAAGGTCACTTCACTCGGAGATGTGACCTTTGAGTCTTCAGGCATTCGTGCCCCCCTCCGTCTGCCCAAACCGCTGTACAATCCCAACAAGGCGCGCTGGATACCTGAGTCCCATGACATCGCCCCGCGTCTAACACCCATGGTGCTTTTATGACTTCTTCAAAAGACAAGAGCGAGCCGCGCAAACTTCCCATGATGCCCATCCGGGACATGGTGATCTTCCCCTATATGATGACGCCTTTCGTCGTCGGCCGCCTCTCGAGCGTCCGCGCACTTGAAGAAGCGCTCAATGGCGATCGCAAAATATTTCTCGCCACGCAGCACGACGCCTCCATCGACGAGCCAAAGGCCAAGGAGATCTATCAGGTCGGCTCCATCTGCAATATCGTCCAGAGCGTTAAAATGCCCGACGGCAACATCAAGGTGCTGGTCGAGGGCGTCGAGCGCGCAAAATCGACCGAGGTCAACGACAAGGATGGCTTCTTCGTCGCCACCGTGCGCACCGGCAAAACCGATTTTGAAATGACGCCGGCCGTCGAACAATTGATGCAGCGCGTAACGTCGCTATTTGAGCAGTACGTCAAACTGCAGCAATCTCTGAATTACGAGACCATCATTGCAACCGTGCGGATGGACGAGCCCGCGAAGCTCTCTGATACCATCGCCGCCAACCTGCAAATGGGCATCGAGGAAAAACAGGAACTCCTCGGCATCTTCGATCCCGCTACTCGCCTCGCGCGCATCGCCGACGTGCTCGACATTGAAATCGAAAAACTCGATCTCGACCGCAACATCCAGTCGCGCGTCAAGCGGCAGATGGAGCGCGCGCAGAAAGAGTACTACCTCAACGAAAAAATCAAGGCCATCCAGAAGGAGCTCGGGCGCGGCGAGAAGAGCGAGTTCGACGAGCTCCGCAAGAAAATCGAAGCCGCCGGCATGCCAAAGGAAACACTCGAGAAAGCGATACAGGAACTAAAGAAGCTCGAGGCAATGCCGCCCATGTCGGCCGAGTCCACCGTGAGCCGCAATTACATCGACTGGCTGCTCGCAGTACCGTGGAAGAAAAAATCCAAAGAAACACGCTCAATCGACTTCGCCGAAAAGGTGCTGAACGAGGACCACTACGGTCTCGAGAAGATCAAGGAGCGCATCCTCGAATTTCTCGCGGTTCGCCAACTCGTCAAGAATCCCAAAGGCTCGATCCTCTGCTTCGTTGGCCCTCCGGGCGTCGGCAAAACCTCGCTCGGCATGTCCATCGCCAAGGCCACCGGACGAAAGTTCGTTCGTCTGTCTCTCGGCGGCGTCCGCGATGAGGCCGAAATCCGCGGCCATCGCCGCACCTACATCGGCGCTCTGCCCGGCCAGATCATCCAGCACATGAAGCGCGCCGGCACCAAGAACCCCGTCTTCCTGCTCGACGAAGTCGACAAGATGGCGTCCGACTTCCGCGGCGATCCGGCATCGGCGCTTCTTGAAGTTCTCGATCCTGAGCAGAATACAACCTTCCAGGATCACTACCTCGACGTGGACTACGATCTCTCGCAGGTCCTCTTTGTCGCCACTGCCAATGTGCTGCACACAGTCCCCGCTGCCCTTCAGGACCGCATGGAAGTTCTGCGTCTGCAGGGTTACACCGAGCAGGAGAAACTCGAAATCGCCAAACAATACCTGGTCAGGAAGCAGCGCGAGCAGACCGGCTTGAACGACAAGAATGTCGTCTTCAGCGACGATGCCATCCTCGAGATCATCCGCAACTACACACGCGAAGCCGGCGTCCGCAACCTTGAACGCGAAATCGGCAACGTGTGTCGCAAGGTAGCCCGGCGCGTTGTGAAGAAGGGTGCGAAACACAAGGAAGAGATCACCAGCGCATCCATCAGCGACTTCCTTGGCGTGGCGCGCTACCGCGATTCCGAAGTGCACGAGAAGAGCGAAGTGGGCCTCGTGACCGGCCTTGCGTGGACTGAAGTCGGCGGCAGCATCCTCACCACCGAAGTCACGGTCCTCGATGGCAAGGGCAAGCTCACCATCACCGGCCAGCTCGGCGACGTCATGCAGGAGTCGGCTCAAGCCGCTCTCGCCTATATTCGCGGACGCGCGCAGGCCCTGGGGCTCAGCCGCGAGTTCTATCGCAATGTTGACCTGCACCTGCACGTTCCCGAGGGCGCCATACCCAAGGACGGCCCCTCCGCAGGCATCACCATGGCAACGGCCCTTGCAAGTGCGCTCGCCAAGATCCCAGTCCGGCGCGACATTGCCATGACCGGCGAAATCACGCTGCGCGGCAAGGTTCTGCCTATCGGTGGCTTGAAAGAAAAACTGCTGGCGGCCCTGCGCGCAGGAATCTTCGAAACCATCCTGCCCAAGGCCAACGAGAAAGATGTTGCCGAGTTACCCGACAACATCAAGAGCTTCATGAAACTCCATTTTGTCGACACCATGGACGAGGTGCTGGCCCTGGCCCTTGAAAGCCCACTGCCAACCCCCATGCCCGAAGCCGCAGAGGTCCTCTCCGTGCCTCCACAGGATGTCGTGAGCGGCCAGGTCTCCCGCCAATAACACTCGGCGAGAGTTTCCAATGCCGATCTGTTACGCATCAGGGCACGCTTCCACTGCCTGCAGAGAAACTAGGGTGTATTCCGGAGGGAGCGTGGGGCTTCAGCCCCACGAAAAGCGGTCATAGAATCACCGGGCTTTAGCCCCGGCGTCTTGTTTGGCCGCCCCTACTTGCTCTGAATATCCTCGAACGCGTGCACCCAGGC
>NZ_DATHHT010000001.1:0-34498 GCF_035317045.1 Occallatibacter sp. | reverse complement strand
CGTTGAGTCCACCGAGAAAAGTGCCGAGCGATCGAGGAAGTGAGAAGGCTTCGCGGTAGGCAGAGGAGAGTTCAGCCTGATAGGCGAAGACCGACGGGAAGGCCTGAATTTCAACCAGGCGAGAGGCCAATTCACCGGAGGCGGTGCGCACCAGCGCGAAGTCGGCGGTCAGAAAGTGTGGGTGCGGCATCTCGTTTGGAACGCAGTAGCCGTCGGGAATGGCCTTGCGGGCAGCGGCGAGATACGGCGCATCGGCGATGAGATAGAGAGCCAGCATGGACCCCTGTTCAGCCATCTCCTCAAGGAGAACTCTGGGAACGAAGATCGGAGTTTCCGCCACCGGAAACTGGATGGGACCGCCGCAGCGCCGATCGAGCAGCGCCAGCAGCTCGGAATACGCCGATTCATGGAACGCGGCATTGAATTGACTGCGCAACGTGGGGATCAAGCCATCTCCTCGGAAGAAGCGGGCTTTTCGCGCCTGAAAAGAGCTCTACCGCCAATCGCGAAAGTCGATTGAAGGCAAGCGCATTCACCGCGATAGCCGTCGCAAAGATTGTAGCCGAGGGCGGAGTTGAGGCCGGATGCACCGTAACGTGACCTTTTATGCAGGCGAAGGGGGCGATTTCCCATGATGTGGTATGAGTAAGCGTTATCTTCATTTTTTTTCATGTGACCTCAGTACTTTTGTTGTACGGAACTGAGCGGTCTGCATTAGTCTCTCAACAGGTTTCGTTACACACCCTGAGGTGTATACAAAATGTCTTCGTCATGGTTGAAAGTTTCATGCGTGGCACTTGGTTCGGCTGTTGCTCTGTCGGCTATCACAGCGGCTGCAGCGCCAACCACGCACTCTCTTCCCGCGCAGAGCGGGTTTGCCGCTAATTCTCCTGTTCTCGTAGGGCCTGCTCCGGTTTACAAAGGCTCGCCTGTTCTCGTAGGGCCTGCTCCGGTTTACAAGATGGCCAGTTCGCCTGTTCTCGTAGGGCCTGCTCCGGTTTACAAAGCCTCGCCGGTTCTCGTAGGACCTGCTCCGGTTTACAAAATGGCCAGTTCGCCTGTGCTCGTAGGGCCTGCTCCGGTTTACAAGATGGCCAGTTCGCCTGTGCTCGTAGGACCCAGGCCGGTTTACAAAGCTTCGCCGGTTCTGGTGGGGCCACGGCCGGTATACAAATTGGTAACTATCGTTTAAGCAGCTTCGACGGGATTTGAAACAGGACTGCTAAACTACAAGGGTCTTCAGTCGATTTCTACAGGAGACGGAGGCCGGTTCTGGATTCCGCACTCATTCTTCTCGGTTGTTTCACCGAAGCGGTCATCCTGTGCTTGCTGGCTTATAAGAGGATATACAAACTACTTCCCCTTTTTTTTTCCTATATTGCATGGAGCCTGCTCAATGACCTGGGCGGGTTTTTGCTGATTCGGCACTTCCCAAACACCACCCTTCGTGTGTTTCTCGCGAGCACGATCATCGATTCGTTCTTTATGTTCTGTGTGCTGATTGAGATTTCGATGTCGGTGCTGAAGCCGGTTCGCTCTCTCCTTCCGCGATGGGCAATGCTGGCAGTGGCCGCATTTATCGGCCTGGCAGGTGTCCTAATCTGGTTCCTGGTGAAATTCCCAGGGTTCGACAAACTTCAAGGGGACTTTCAGACCTACGCACATCTTGTGTTCACCGTCTCCGCAATGCGGCTTCTATTCTTTCTGATCCTGGCGGGTTTCAGCCAGTTACTGTCGATCGGCTGGCGTGATCGTGAACTCCAGATCGCCACCGGCTTCGGCTTTTATGCGCTAGCCAGCATCACCGTTGGAATTCTGCACTGGAATCTGGGGGCTGGCAGCCCGGGTCTCGACCGGCAGTACCATCTTTTGGACCAGATGATGAGCGCGTGCTACACGGGTTCACTGGTTTACTGGGTTTTCAGCTTTGTTCAGGAAGTGCCCGAGCGGCGCCAGTTTACGCCGCAGATGCAGAATTTCTTGCTGGCGGTGGCCGGCAACGCACGGGCTGCACGGGTGGCCATGACGAACGAATCGGGATCTAAACCCGGAAGGCGTAACAACCACTGACCCGATGGCCTCCTGACCCAAATTCCTCCGCTTCTCCCTGTGTTTGAAATCACCCATTTCCCTGTGTTTCAAATCACTCATTTAAAAGAGCTTCAGATTGATCCCTTCCGGCCATTCTGCGACCCGAAAGTGTCATTTACTCCCTGGACCGATTACTTTAAGTTACTGATGTGACCAGTGGTATGGATTACCCTTGGATGGGGGAATAGCGGGGAAATGCAGAAAAAAACATCCACAAACCGTGTAGTTTCTGATAGAAGTGTAGGGAACAGTGAAATGTTGTCCGGCGTTTCACGGAATGACAGAACAGTTACCAAAGACCGGACTGAGGACTACTCATGATCTTCCCGCTGCTTCAACTCGGTGCAGTTCTTGTGGTTGCCTTGTATCTGGGCCGCTGGCGATTGAGTGTTCGTCGCCGCAATTCGCAATCGTGGGAGTCGCTCATGATGCGGCTTCGTCCTGACTGGAGCGCGCGCGAGTTGAGCGATCAGTTCCTGTGGAAGGAAGGATTAAACGCGTCGCCTGAGGATACGTGGACACGCATGGAAGGTCCGCGCGGTCTATGGGTGATGTTCCAGAATGCCAGGGTCATGCTGGAGATGGCAGATTACGCGACACGGCATTGCGAAAATGTGGATCGCGTGCTGGTGGAGACACTGCGCAGCGATGCGATGCAGATTAAAGTTTGCGTCCTGATGGCGCTGGCACAGTATGCATTCAGCCATGCGAGCGAGGGCGTTCGAGTGAATGCGTTCCGTGCGGCTTCAATGTACACCGGCATGGCAGCGAGAATGACCCAGTTGCTGCAGGAGAGCGCGGCAACGATGGTTCCCGATTTTGTAGCTGCGATGTAAATCTCGGTCTTTGAACAAAAAGCCCCGGCAAACGCCGGGGCTTTTGCTTTGCCCGGGAGGGATCAAAAAGGGCGCTTCCTGGGAGAAGCGGGCGTCGAATATATGCTGTTGGCTTATTGATGTTTATCCCCGAAAGCGACCGGGCGCAATTTGGCACGTTTTGTCGCTTTTTCGCGGCATTTGGGGCATCTATCGCGTCTACCTAGTGTGCGGCGGGGCGGGCGAGCGTCCCAGCGCGGGGAATCAAAATCAACAATAGCGTGACCTAAATCACTTCCTTACCTTTCGAAACATGGCACTATTTGTTTCGTCATATGAAACGGCTCTCACACACGGATTTGCTGCATCGGCTCCAGACACAACTGCAGCACTTCGACCGCAGTCCTGACTTTGGCGATGCAGAGGCTGTTGCGGCGATCCGGCGGCATTTGCTGGTGCGCATCCGTGAGGCGGAGAGCTTGACGCGGTGCGGCATCCATGTTCAGGCAGAGCGCGTATCGCAAGCGGAGGCGGCGTAACATGTCGTTCTTTACAAATCGCAAGGTCGAAGAGATTAACCCAACTCGCAAGACACTCTCGAGGCTGCGCGAGACACTTGACGGGCTTGAGAGTGAACGAGACGAAACGCCCCAGATTGCCGACTTAAAGCGCATTCTAGCCGGGCGAATCGCCGAGATGGAACGCAAGACGGCGTAGAAAGTGACGGGCTGGAACAGATTTTCGAGTCCTTTTTGCCTGTTGGGTGTCCAACTTGTTAACGCAGAGGTTCCCCAATGCTGATCATTACGACCATTTACATCGCTGAAGCGGAAGATCCAACCCAGGGTGAGGCACACGAACCCGCGTGGCAGGAGGCCGCTGAGCTGAAGGATGCGTCGCGCCAGTGGCTCAGCATCTACGAGGGCAAGAATCGCGTGCTGCCGATTGATTCGGAGTAGGAACAGGGAACAAGGGAACAGAGATTAGAGAACATTGGTATGGAGTTGTGATCGGGTGGGTACCATCTGTTTTCCTTGATAGCGCAATCGCATTTTGATTCTTCGCGGTTGCCTCAATCACGAAATAAATTGACAGGTGACTTGATGGCGGCAGAGAAATATCTGCGCATATGTGCATCTTCCGTGCGCGGCAAACGCTCCAATAGGACAGAGGTTTTTAGACGCAGTCGTAGAGACGCCTTAGATCTGAATAGAAAAGAAGAGGTACGAAGATGATTATTGTTACGACTATTTATTGTGCCGAATCTGAGCCAGCTAAACAAACGACTACGGGGAAGGTCACCGAAATGACCGTCGCCGATCTCAAGGACGCCGATCGCAAGTTGATGAGCGTGTACCAGGGGACGAACCGGGTGCAGCCGTTGGATGGGGAGCGGTGAAGGACAGTTGTGAGTTCTTAGCTCTTCGCTCACAGTTGTCAGTATTACGCGGGCAGTCGTGCCGGCGTTGGTTTTTGGACTCGACCATCAGTGCTGCCGTAGCAAGCTATGAGGCCGAAGTTCCATTACCTGACAACCGAGAGTTGTGCCTTAAAACTTAGAACTGTGAATTCCTTGATGTGCCGCTTTGCTTCCACAGCTTTTCCCAATTCCACATATCGGATGTGACGGCTTTGGGCAGAGGGTGGCCGAGCTGGTGGGCAAGCATTGAGACCTGGCCGCGGTGGTGCGCTTCGTGCGCGAGCATGTAGCAGAGCATTTGCGTTGAGAGCCCGGGGCCGGCGGGCCAGGGTTTGGCCCAGCCGTCGCGCACGAAGTGGGTGATGCGTGGCGGATGATTCCCTTCTCCGCTTTTTCCGTTTTCAATTTGCAACGCTTCGGAAAGTATGTCTTCGCAGCGTGCCGCGCTCTCAGCCAGTGCCTTGCGTGCCTGCTTCGGCGTGCAGGCGGCGCGGTTGAGTTGTGCGGGGATTTTCAGATGCGGTGCGGATAGCCTGATCCATTTCCTGCGGACGTTGTGCACGTGGGTGAAGATCGCCGCGATGGTGCGGACGTTGCCGGGTGGTTTGGCTGTCCAGACGGCGGGGGCGAGATGGTCGATGAGGAGCTGGTTCAGGCGCTCGTTGGCGGCGAAGATGCTGATGGCGGATTGGGCGGGGTCAGGGTGACGATTGGACATGGGTCGCGATTCCTGGATACCAAGAGCGATGGCAACGCTCAGAAATAACCTCGTACCTCCAAAATACTAAGTATCGTGATGGCATGGAAAGAACAATGGGCCAATCAGCAGATCAGGCAGCGAAGAAATGGGATATCGCGATCTCTTTTCCAATCCACGATGTCGGCACCGCCCAAGCTCTGTTCGAAAAAAGACGCGCGTCATAGATGGGGCACCCAGGTTGGTGGTGGTGCGGGCGACATCCGCAGATCCTTCGACTCGCTCAGGATGACACGGCTTCTATTTCATTGGGAGTGAGTGCCGCTGTTATTTGGATTGTCCAGTGCATGGAGTTCCAGATCCCATGTCTCGGAGGCGAGACATGGGGCACCCAGGGTTGTGGTGCTCGATGCTGTGCTCGGGGCCTGACCGACTCCTGATTGATTGTTATTGGCACGACTAAAGTCTTGCCTGATACGGCAAAGGGAAAAGCAACTGCAGGTCCCTCGACTTATCACCCCTGCGACAAAGACCTGTCGCCGGGACCCCGGAGCGCTCGGGATGACACGCCGTGAGTGCTAGTGGTGTTCGTTATGACGGGCGTTGGGGGGCGTGGTGAAAGAGACCTGGTGTTGGTGTGGGATCGCATGGGCGCGAGTCGGGGTTGCGACTCGCGCCGTGCTTGGGGATGCCGCATGAGGAATCCGCGGTTATGCGGCTGCGGAGAGCTGGCCTCTCAGGTTTTGGAGGCGTTCGGCTTGGGAGACTAGTGCGGCTTTTGCTGGATCGCTGGCGGGGAGGCTGGCGGCGATCAGGGACACGGCGAGGCCGGCCTGGTTTACGTGCCTGGGGCGGGGCGGGGTTCCGCAGTATTCGTCGATGTCGGCTGCGAGGGTGGCGCTGACGCCGGCGGCGAATCCTTCGTTGCCTTTGACGCGGGCGACGACGTGGGCGACGGCGGCGGTTTGCGCGAGTCGCTGGGTGAGCACGGCGAGGGCGGGTTCGACCTCGGCTGTGCCGCGCTGGGCTTCACTGACGGCAAAGCTTTTGGCGAGGTTGGCGAAATCGCGCACGTAGGGAGCGAGATACCATGGGATTTCTTCGTCGCCGAGGCCGTCGACTGTACCAAAACGCGTGAATCCGTTGATAAGGAACATGGGACACCTTCTCGGAGGGAACGGGATTTCACGGGTGAGGGCACGCGTGAGGGGGATTGTTCTCTCCGCCTTTTCTAATAGTGATTGGGGAGGATGGGGCGTTACGGATTTCGCGAGAAATCCCCTATGTCCTGGCAGCGAGTCACCGAGTTCAGTTCGTGCTTTTTTTTCCATCGGGACTAGGTGAAACGTGCAACGCTCACTCACCGAGTCTTGCTGCGCTCAGGATGACACATCTTGATTTGGTGCCGGAAATCGTGCGCGCTAGGCGGCGGTGTCGGTGGGGGTGGTCACGAGGTGGGGGGAATTGTCCAGGGGATCTTCTACGGCGGGGTGGGGTTCTGTGTGGGCGTGGGCTTCTGCGATGGCATCCGCTAATGATGTGGAGATGTGAAGGTCTTCGGTGCGGCTGATCATTTGCGCTGCGCGGGTGGGATCTTCGTTATAGTGCCAGATGCCCATGATGATCTTCAAGGCCGGATTGGCGGAGCGGAGACTGCGGAAGATGCGGTTGGCGCGGGCCATGGCGACGGGCGGCATTCCGGAAAGAAAAACGAGGTCGGGCTTCTGCTCGGCGACGGCGGAGACGGTTTCGTCGATGCGCTGGATGGGCATGCAGGTGGAGTGGAATCCGGCCTGGTCGAGGACCTGGGTGAGCATGGTGGAGATGAGGTCGTCGGAGCCGTCGCGGACGGGAATGACTAAGACCGAGGGACCAGGGATTAGGGACGGAGGGACGGAAGAACTACCCGAGGGACCAGGGACCAGGGACGTAGGGACTGCGCTGGCGGCGTCTGACGCGGAGTGGGCCAACTCATTTTTTTCTTCCAGTGCGCGGAAGCCTAATTCGTCGACCATTTCGGAGGTGCTGGTGCGGATGAAGCGGACGGTGGCTTCTTCGAGCTCTCCTTTTTGCCGCTCCATTTCAACGAGGGTAAGGGCGGGGATGAGGATGGAGTCGTAAACGGCGGCGAGGGATTCGGATTTGAGGGAGTTCTGGAGAATGTCGGAGGCTTCGCGTTCGTCGTGTGCGAGCATGCGCTGGTAGAAGGCAGTGTAGGGCGGGATGACGGGCTGATCGCCGAGGAGTACGGCGAGGAATTCAAGCGCGGGGATGTGGCTGCCCATGACGACGAGGCATACGGTGAGGGGGACGGAGAGGATGAGGCCGACGGGGCCCCAGATGAGTGTCCAGAAAGCGGCGGCGATGAGGACGGCGAGGGAGGAGAGGCCGGTGTGGTGGCCGTAGACGCGGGGCTCGACGTAGTTGGCGGTAACGATTTCAAGGACGACAAAGAGGCCGAAGATGAGCGCGGTGTGAGTCCAGCCGGGGAAGACGGCGAGGGAGAGCAGGGTGGGGGTGAGCGCGGCGATGGGGGCTCCGACGTAGGGGACGAAGCGGCAGATGAGGGCGAGTGCTGCGAAGAGGATGGCGTGGGGAAGTCCGATGAAATAGAGCGCTGCGCAGACGATGGCTCCATAGACGATGTTGACGGCGACCTGAAGAAGGAAGTAGCGGGAGATGCGTCGGCTGGCGTCGCTCATGGCCTGGGTCATGCGGGAGAGGTTGCGATTGCCGGAGAGATGGATGAGGCGGTTGCGGAGGTCTTCGCGCTGAAGGAGGACGAAGAAGGTGAAGACGACGGCGAGCAGGGCGGTGGTGGCGGGCTCGATGATGCCGCCGAGTTGATCGAGGCGTCCCGTGGGGCGGCCGACGACGCGAACCTGGACGGGGTGTTCGGGGGTGGTGCCGATGGGATTGGCGTCGGCCTGTCCTGGCGGCGGGATGGCGCCGGTGGAGTTGGCGATGCCAAGCTCTTCGCTGATCTGCTGGATTTCTCGTTGCGCGCGGCTGTAGGCGGAGTTGCTGGGACTGTGGAGGGTTTGCATTTTCTGCGCGATGTTGCCGCCGTAGGTGGGCAGGTCGTTGGTGATGGCGACGAGCTGAGTGAAGAGGCTCCAGGTAGCGACACAGAGGAGGCCGGCGAATACGAGGATTACGGCCATGGCGGCGATAGGGCGCGGAAGGCGCAGGCGTTCAAGGCCGGCGACAACGGGAGCGAGAAGGAACGCGAAGAGGATGGCGAATCCCAAGGGGAGCAGGAGGACTTTGCCGAGATAGAGGACCGTGATGGCCAGGACCGCGACGGCAATGAACCAGAGTTGCATGAGGATGCGTGCGGTGGACGTGGGGTTCATTGTCTCTCCAGATGCGGGTGCTGCTTTAGGTGAGATGCGGAGAGCTGAAATAGGGACGTAGGGACTAGGGACGTAGGGACTAGGGACGTAGGGACTAGGGATTAGGGATTAGGGGATAGGGACTGGAATCTGGGAACGGGGATTGGGGCGGATGTTTGGGATCCGCCCTGTTGTTGGTTGGCTCTGAATGGGGTTATTGGAGGCGGGTGGCGGTGGCGGAGGCGCAGCCGGCCATGAGGAGAGTTCCGGAGGCGTTGTAGAACTGCACCTTGGCCTCATCAGTGAAGGAGTCGGCATCGCGGTCGAGGGTAATGGTGTGGGTGAGTTTCTGTGATCCCAGCTGAAAGGGTCCGCCGGTGAACAGAATGAATGCGACGTCGCTGGCCGAGTAGGTGCCGTGTTCTGACTCGGACCAGATGCCGAATCCTGTGCTGCGCTGGCCGGGCAGGAAGCCGGGATTGGAAGTGGCTTCAGTGACGGTGCCACCGCGGGAGAAGAGGAGAATCGACGAGAATGACGGGCGTTTGACTCCGCTTGTGCAGTCGTATTGCGTGACAGTGACCCACCATGCGCCTTCGAGACGGTGGCGGGATGCCGATTCAGGGGATTCAGCGTGGAGGGGGATGAGGGCTGCGAACCAAGCGGTTAGGATGGTGAGCGAGATGAGACGAACGAGGACCTGGGATTTTGAGGCGGCGAGCATGGTGGCGATCTCCTTTGGGGAAAGTGATTTGTGACTGCAGGGACACAGTAGCCGAGATTCAGTTGTGAAGTCTTGAGGATCGCTGGAGGATTCGTGCCGGAAATGTTGAGGAGGCGTTTGATTGATCCTGCTAAAATCGCCGCACATTCAGGCGGGCCGAGGGAATGACCGAAAGATCCCAGGTTGCATACGAGTTTGCGAACTTCCGGCTGTTGCCGCAGGAGAAGCAACTGGTGTGCGAAGAGCGCAAGGTGAAGCTGCAGCCGAAAGTCTTCGACACGTTGCTGCTGCTGGTGGAGAATCACGGGCGGCTGGTAGAGAAGGACAGCTTTCTGAAAGGTCTTTGGCCGGATACGTTTGTGGAAGAGGCAACGCTGGCACATTGCGTCTCCGAGTTGCGCAGGACATTGCGCGCGGAAAGTAACGGCGCGGAGTTTATCGAGACTGTTGCGAAGCGAGGATACCGGTTTCTGTTGCCGGTGAAGACGACGGAACTCAAGGCGCCCGCGGCGGCGACGTCAGCGTCGGTGATTGCAGTGCTGCCCTTTGAGAACCTGGGACCGGAGGCGGAGCGTGAATACCTGGCGGACGGGCTGACGGAGGAAGTGATTGCGGCTCTGGGGCAGATCGATCCGGTGCGGCTGAGCGTGATTGGGCGGACGACGATCATGCGATACAAGCGCGCGACGAAATCGCTGCAGGAGATCGGAAGCGAGCTGAAAGCGGCATTCCTGGTGGAGAGTTCGCTGCGCAGCGAAGGCGGACGAATCCGTGTGACGTCAAATCTGGTCCGGGCAAGCGACCAGGTTCAGATCTGGTCGGCGACGTACGACAGCGAGCCGAAGAGCATGCTGGCGTTTCAGCGCGAGTTGAGCACGACGATTGCACAGCAGATTCGACTGCGGCTCTCGCCGGAGAGGCTAGATGCGCTGGCGCGGCGGCAGGCGCACAATCCCGAGGCATACGACGCGTATCTGCAGGGGCGCTACTACTGGAACCTGTTTACGCCGGCGACGACGCGGAAAGCGGTGGAATGCTATCTGCGGGCGACGCAACTCGATCCGAATTATGCGCTGGCGTGGTCGGGGCTGGCGGATGCGTATACATCGAGCCCGATCCACGCGGACGTGCGGCCTCGCGATGTCTGGGAGAAGGCGCGGCGCGCAGCGGAGCAGGCGATTGCGGCGGAGCCAGAGTTGGCGGAGACGCAGACTTCGTGGGGGTTTGTGAAGTTCTGGCTGGATTGGGATTGGAAGGAGACAGAAGCAGCGTATCGCAGAGCCATCGCGATCGATCCGAACTACTCGCTGGTGTACCGGTTGCTGGGCATCGTGCTGGGACATATTGGACATCGCGAAGAAGAGGCGCGGCAGGCAATGGAGCATGCGCGGGCTATCGATCCACTGCAAGCGATGCATCACGCGCTGTCGGCACAAGTGGCTTTCCTGGCGCGGGACTACACGGCGGCGCTCGAATTTGCGCGGCAGAGCGCGGTAGTGCTGACGGACTTCTGGATTGCGAATCTGCAGATGGCGCAGGCCTACGAACAACTCGGGGAGGACGCGCTTGCGCTTGAGGCGCTGGGTCGCGGTGGCGGAGTCGGGGGCGAGAACAGCAAAGTCCTGTCGATGCGCGGATACATTCTGGCGAAGACGGGACGCGCGAACGAGGCACGCGAAGTGTTGAAGACGCTGGAGGCGATGGCGCGGGAGCGCTATATCCCGCCCTATGCAATTGCGCAGGTGTATACAGGACTGCGCGAAGACGACCAGGCGTTTGCGTGGCTAGAACGCGGCGTTGAGGAACACGACGTGCACCTGGCGATGCTGCCAACCGAACCCAAGTGGGATGCGCTGCGAGGCGATCGGAGATTTGCCGAGGTGCTGCGCAGGTGCGGATTGCCGTACCGCAGTTCTTAGATGCAGTTGTCTGTTGTAACTTATCGGTTGTCAGTTGTCAGTTGTCAGTTTTGAGTGATCAACATTGGACAGCGAAGAATACAAAGACGACTCCATCAACGATGCGCCGGTGCGAGGGTTTCTGCATCGGGCTCGTGGTGCTGATGCAGACGGGTTGGTGCTGACGCATGGGGCGGGCGCGAATTGCCAGACACCTCTCTTGAAGGCGCTGGCGGAAGCCTTCTGCTCGGCGGGTGTGACGGTGCTGCGATGCGACTTGCCGTTCAGGCAGGCGCGTCCGCACGGGCCACCGATGCGCGGGAGCGGGGAACGGGATCGGGCAGGGTTGCGTGCTGCGGTGTCTGCTCTGCAACGGGAGACGACGGGCCGGATTTTTCTGGGCGGGCACTCGTATGGCGGCAGGCAAGCTTCGATGCTCGCTGCGACTACGCCGGGACTTGTGGAGCGGCTGCTGCTGCTTTCGTATCCCTTGCATCCACCGAAGCGGCTGGACCAGATGCGGACTGCGCACTTCCCTTCTCTGCAGACACCGGCAATGTTTGTGAGCGGGGAGCGGGATGGATTTGGAACCAAGGCGGAGATGGAGAGCGCTCTGAAGCTGATTCCGGCGAAGACGGAGTTGCTGATGGTTGCGGGCGCGGGACACGAGTTGATGACGGCACGGAATCGGGCGGAGTTGCTGGAGAGTGTGGTGAAGACGTTTCTGGATTTTGGGAAGGGCTAGATGATGGTTGTGCTCTCCCATGTCTCAAAGGCGAATCATCACCCCAGACATGGGGCACCCAGGTTCGTGCTTTCCCACTCATGCCACGATGAAACTGCGTCATGAATGGGGCACCCAGAGTCGTGGCAATGTGGGCGAAAGGCAACTGCAAGTCCTTCCACTCCGCTTCGCTGCGGTCAGGGTGACAACTCTGTGACGACAACGTTGTTTGATCACAACGTTGTTGATGACGACGCCGTTTGATCAGAGTGTGTGGTTATTCGCGGGTGACTTTGTAGCCTTGCTTTTCGAGCATGGCGGGGACGCCTTCTTTGCCGACCAGGTGGCCAGCGCCGACGGCTACAAAACTGACGCCGTCGCCTTTAAGCAGGTCCTGAATCTGCTTAGTGAAGTTCTCGTTGCGCTTGACTACGAGGGTCTGAAAGAGGTCGGGGTACTTGTCGCGGAATTCAGCGTTGTTGAGTTTGTCGAGCGCATCGACATCGCCGGCGGACCAGGCGGCAAGCATCTGCTTGAATTTATCGACGGCGGAATCGTAGTCATTGAGCTCGGAGACGAGGAAGTCGACTTGCTGTTTGTCGGGCATGTCGGCGAGGAAGTGCATCTGTTCCTCAGCAGTTTCGAATCCTTTGACGGGTTTGTTGGCTTTGACGAACTCAGGTTTGAGTTCCAGCTCGACGCCGCTGTTGGGATCGTATCCGGCTTGCATGAGGGGCGTGAGACTGAGCATGAGGGCCGCGAGCCAGGGCTTCATGGATTCAAAGACGGCCTCGCCGCCGGGGATGCCGGAGCCGGCTGCGTCTTTGGTGAGCTTGGCGAGTTGATCGGGAGTGAGTTTGGCTGAGAGCGGGTGTGCCGGATCCATGCCGAGCTGCATGACGAGGGGCTGCATGGATGCTGCGTCGTCGACGTTGGGAATTTCGAGCCACAGGGTCTGGCTTTGCTTGATTGCGGCGTCGACCTTAAGGCTAGAGCGCCAGGGGTCGTCTTTGGCGAGCGCGTGGACCGTGCCAAAGAGATAGACAGTGGCATGGGGCCCCTTGATGACCCAGATGGCGGGCTCGGCTTGCGCGGAAGATGCGACAGAAAAAATCGCGGCGAGAGAGAGGGCGAGTGCGATGAGTCTCCGGGTGGGGGGCATGCGGGGTCTCCTGCGAGAGTGCTGCTGTGAGTATAGCGGGAGAAACTCTCACAGTGGGGTATGGCGGCCGGCCGAGGGGATCGCGAGAAATGGAGAATTCCTGAGTAGCGGGAGGGATTGCGGAATCGAGAAGCGGCCGAATAACTCACCGGCCGCTTCCCTGCCCGTGTTTAGAAGCTGAACTTCGCTGCCAGCTGGAAGGCGCGCGGACCGCCGGAACCGAAGACTCCACCGGCAGTTGAGACTGGCGTTCCAAAGCTTGATGAAAAGCCGGGATTGTTTCGATCCGGCGAGAGGGCGTTGGCAAAGCCGGAGTAGTTGAGGTTGCTGACGCCGAGAATGTTGGTCACGTTGAAGGTGTTGAAAGCTTCGCCGAGGAGGTTTACGGTATAGCGCTCGCCGAAATGGAAGGAGCGATCCAAGCGGAAATCAAGCGAGCTGAAGCTGTCGTTGAAACGCGCGTTGGGGCTGACCAGCGGGAGGATTACGCTGGCGTTGGCGCTGGCTTCAAAGACTCCGCCGGCTGCATTGGTGGCTGCGATGAAGGCATTCAGTTGCTGGGCATTGTGAAATTTGCGGCCGCCGGCATTGCGCTGCAGTGTGGGAACGCGCTCGCTGCCATCGGGAAGAAGGATGTCCATGGGAACACCGGAAGCGATGGTCCAGATAGGCGCGAAGTGGAGTTGAAGGGGGAGATTGGCCATGCCTGACATGACGAGGCGGTGGCGCTGGTCGTTCGGCGGAGGTCCGTACTCGCGCTGGAGATTGGTGGGGTCGATGGGTGAGTATTCGAAGGGAATCTGGTCGTCGTTGGCGTAGTTGAAAGTCTTGGCGAGAGTGTATGCGGCGTCGAATTCGCCGTATTTCGCAAAGCGCTGACGAACGCTGACCCAGAGCGCGTCGTATTTGGTATTGACGGCGGACTCGAGGTCGGTGACATTGTCGGGGCCTTGCGTGTCGGGATTAAAGACGGTGCCGACGGGACGGCCGATGATGAAGCGCGTGCCGAGGTTGTGAACGCCATCCACTTTGACGAGCAGGCCGCGGCCAACCTGTTTTTCGATGCCGAGATTGAACTGCTGGACCATGGGATTGCGCATGTGGTTGCTGATGACATCGATGCCGGCAGCACCGGCGCCGGTGAAGACGAATCCGCTGAACGGGCTCGACAGCACCTGAGGCGCGAAGGGCTTGAAGGTGCCATCCTGATTCAAATAGATGGGAACGCCGTTCTGGTCGGTGATGACGTTGCCCGCGGTAACGTTGAGCGCGAGGGCGCGGCCGTCAAAGCCTTTTTCGAGCGACATGATTTCGAGGGTGATGCGATCGTAGTAGATTCCGTAGCCGCCGTGGAAAGTGAGGTTGGGATTCACGGCGTAGTTGAATCCGACGCGCGGCGCCCAGTTGTTGAAGTCGCGATGACGCGTGCCCTGATAGAAAGATTGCACGATGGGATTCCGCTGGCCGTACCAGCTCAGGTTGTTGAGATTGGAATCCATTTCCCAGCGAAGGCCGAGATTGAAAGTGAGTTTGGGGAGGGCTTTCCAATCGTCTTGAGCGAACAGCGCGAAATGGTAGCTGTCGTCGTTAGGCAGATCGAGCGGGCGCGTGGGCGTGGAACTGCGGAGACCAACGGCGAAGAGCAGATCGTTGTCGTCGACCTTGCCGTCCTGATTGCGGTCGAAGTCGGGAAAATCCTCGACGGTCTGGATGTTGCCTTGCTGGAATACGCCGAGATTGAAGTCGGCGTCGATGGACTGCACTTCGCCACCGAAGCTGAGGGTGTGGTTGTGGTGTGTCCAGCTGACGATGTCGTCGCCTTGCAGACGGAACTGCAGGGTCTGCTGAGGGACACGGTAGGTGGCGCCGTCGTCGAGATCGGGATAGGTGATCTGCGGCGCGGTGGAGGTGGGTGAGGTGGTGTTGATGAAGTTGTTGTCGGCGAAGCTCATTCGATTGATGACGCTGGGCGTGAAGATGTGGACCCAGTCGGCGGTGAGCCCCTGGAGGTGATTGACGGCGGTTTGACGATAAGCGGCAGTGCCGATCGCGCGGTCGAGCGAGCTCTGGCTGAGGTCGTCTTCGAGTTCGAGAGAATGGCGGAAGCCGATTCGGTCGCGATTGCTCAGCTGCCAATCGAGTCTTTCGGTCGCGAGGAAGTCATGCAAGGGAGCGGTGGCGAAGACGCGGTTGATCACCTGATTTGTAGTGTCGCGTTTACCGACGAGATCGGCGCCGAGTTGCTGGCGATCTTCGATGGCGACGAACCACCAGGCTTTATCGCGACGGATGGGACCGCCGGCGTCGGCGGCGTATTGCTGGCGATGAAACGTCGGCGACTCGCCTGGGATGGGCTGATAGGTTGCGGGCAATCCCTGAAGGGCTCGGTCGCGCTCGTAGATGGCGAGGCCGCCATGAAGATTGTTGGAACCCTGCTTGGTAACGACGTTCACGACCGTGGAACCGGAGCGGCCGAGGCCAGCGGAGAAACGATTGCTGGCGATTTGAAATTCCTGTACTGCATCTTCGGGGATGTTGACGAGAGAGCCGCCGACGGCATCGTCGTTGTTGTCTGCGCCGTCGATCATGACATTACCACCGCGGCCGGTCTGGCCCGCAGAGGAGATAACGACCGTATTCTCCTTGGTGGGATCGAAATTGGGCGCGGGGGCGTTGCCGGGAACGAGGTAAGCTAATTCAAGATAGTTGCGGCCGTTGAGGGGCAGCGTATCAATCTGGCGCGATCCGATGACGCCACCGAGATCGGAGCTTGTGGTGTTGACGCCAAGCTGGCTTCCACCATTGACTTCGACATCAACCTTCGTCGCAGAGAGTGTGAGCCGGACAGGGATACTCAGGGTCTGTCCAACTTCGAGATTGATGGCCTCGTGCCACGGGGCGAAGCCGGAGGGGGCAGCGACAGAGAGCGTGTAATTCGCGGCTTCGAGTGTAGCGAAGTTGAATTCACCACCGTTGCGGGTCGTAAACGTGCGGACAGTGCCCTGCGCATCGTTGCTTAGTGTGACTACTACTTGTCCAATGAACTTGCCGCCAGGATCGATGACCGTGCCGCCGATGTCGCCGGTGGCGGACTGTTGCGCGGTGGAAGGAAGGAGCAGCACTAAGGCGAGAAACAGAGACACGTAGATTGATTTGCAGAATCGGGATGCGAACAAAACGACCTCCATAGTTGCGACTGCGTGGACAATCAGCCTCCGGGGTTACAGGGGATTTGAAGTCTGGGGCTGAAGCTTATGCGGACTCTACTGCACTTACCCGACCAGGAGCATCGGCTTAATGGAGGATTGGGACATCCATCGAACGGCGTAGGACGACTTCGGCGCGAGGGCGTCGTGGATTGGTAGAGATGCCGTTTGCCGAAACACGATGCGGCGAACGACACTGTTTCCTGATGAAAAACCTGCATTGTGTCGTTCTCTGTCTCGGTATTGTGATTCCGGCATTTTTTCAGGCCGGAGCAACGAACCTTGTAACCGGAAATGGATTCGGATTTACGGTAGTGACTCCCCAGAATGCCGCAGTGACCAAGTTTTATGCGCATCCTTACAGCTTTGCGAAACCCGATGCACAGAATCCGTTAAGCGAGGGCATCGCAACGACGAACTTTATCAAAACGTTGACTTGGGAAACAGGGGGAGCGACAGCAGAATACGAGAATGATTCACACGTGATCCACGCCCGGGGCAACACGGGTGAAGGATTCATCTTTATGCCATTTCGACTTCACCGGGCGGCACTGATTCTGATGTGGGAGCCAGCAACTGCAGCCGCAAATCGCGGGTTCAATGTGGAATGGAATGCGCGCATCGAAGGGCACGAGATGGCCGGAGGCGAAGGAGTGGAGTTGGTTCGATTTGAAGCGATTGCTGAGAAGCTTCTGCTGATTCCATTGTCAGCGAGAAGTACCAAGTTGGAGGATCAGCAATTGCTTTCCGGCAGTCAGGCATGGGCGCTGGTTTCAATTGGAGACGACGGCCAAGCAGAAACAGCACTGCGTGAGTTTTCAGAGTGGCGCGCAGGTCTTGCGCCGCGAGCGCTGGTGAAGCGAGAGATCGACGAGTTGGAACAGTGGCGCGTTACGCCGGGAGTGCGATTTGCGGACGAGAAGGCCCGACACCTTTGGCGGCAGAGCGAGGTGATGCTTCGCATGGCGCAATGCCGTGAGCCGAATCGAGCAGATTTTCATGGGAACGGATTGATTGTCGCAAGCATGCCCGATGGCGTCTGGTTTACCCCGTGGGTGCGCGACATGGCGTGGGCGACAGTAGCACTGGCAAAAATGGGACACCGCGAAGAAGCGCGAGCGGCGGTGCTGGCGTACTTCAATGCCCAACCCACTGGAAAAATGCGCGCTGCGACCGCCGCAGCGAACTATCAAATCTCAGTGGTTCGCTACTTCGGAGATGGGGAGGAGGAGCCCTTCTTCACGGAAGAGGGCAGCACCAACATTGAATATGACGATTGGGGAGAAGCGCTGTGGGTACTGGGTGAGTATATGCGCAAGTATGGCGATGACTCCCTGCTCAAGACCAAGACATATCGCGGGGAACTCTATGAAAGTGCGCGGGACTTCATTGTAAAGCCGCTCGAGGCAAATATGGAGCCCTACGGTGGCGGGCTGATTGTGAAGGCGGACACTTCGATCTGGGAGGAACGGCAGAAGGACAAGAAGCACTTTGCCTTTTCAACGGCAATGGCAATCGTGGGCCTCGAGGAGTTTGGCAGGATCGCAGCGAAGGTGGGCGATCAAGGCGCCAGCTCAGATGCTCGGAGGTTTGTTGGAGAGTTACACCGGGGCTTCGATGCGGCGTTCATTCGGAATGGAAAGCTGCGTGGGACGCTGGAAGAAGGAGTGAAAAACGATATCGACGGCGCCTTGCTGGCGATCGTTCACTTTGGCGTCGTCAGTGATCCCACGGTTATACGCAATACGTTACAGCGCATGGAACTGCTGAAGGTGGACTCGGGCGGCTACCGGCGTGTGCGCAGCACCTACAACGATCCGAAGATCTTCGAGTATTGGTACGAGCGGCAGGAATTTCTTTTTGTCGATTTCAGCCTTGCAGAGGTTGATCGAAAGCTGGCGCGGATGAACGAGGCAAGCGCAATTGTGAAGCGGATAGTTGACAAGGCTGCCGCAGACCACAACATCATTCCCGAGATGTACGTGGCACTGAACTGCAAGCTTTTTCAGGGTAACCTCGGCGACCCGACAGGCGCACGACCGATGGTCGGCTATGGCGCGGGCGAGTACATTCTGGATGTGCTGGACAGTCAACAGACGCGATAGATCGATGGAACTGGCCTCCTTCTAGAGGCAATCGCAAGCGAGGTTTTATCCCGAGATGAGGAATTTGCCGTTGCGCATGATTTGTTCTTCACCGTCTGGGGATTCGAGCCAGATGTTGAAGCCCAGGCCGACGACATCGATGTGGGTGCCGGATCGCCAGGGGGCACCGGTATGTTCGCCGTAGGGATTGCCGAAGGCGATGTGGATGCCGGGAAATTTTTCGTCCTGAAGGATGTTGCCGATGACGCGAGAGACACCAATGTTGGTGCCGATGGCGAATTCGCCGACGCGATCAGAATTCTCATCGGTATGGGTGTAGGTCCAGAAGTCCCGCTCGAGCTCCTGGTTGGGACTGGTGCAGGAGACGATGCGATTCTGCGCGATCTCAATGGTGAGCGGCGTTGCGTCGAGCAGGCCGTAGCGGGCGCAGAGCCAGTCGCCGACGACGCCGTCGACAACAAAGGTGCCGTTGACTTCGCCGGGCGAGGTGAAGCATTCGCCGCCGGGAAGATTTCCCCACTTTTCAGGCGAGATGATGCCCGAGGTTTTGAACCACTTGTAGGCAGGGTTCATGTCCGAGACGATGCTGGTGCCGGCGGCGGTGGTGGCGCGGATGCGAATGGCGCGGCGGACGCGATCGAGTACCTGCTGCGAGAGGCGATCGACTTTGTCGTAGTCGGAGCGCATGCCTTCACACATGATCTGAGGCGTGATGTTGACCATGTGGGCATGGCGCATGCGGCGGCGGTTGACGACGTCGGTCATCTGCATGCGGGACTTCAACTCATTGGGCTGCACCTGGACGGCGAAGATGGAGACCTGCGAGGTTTCCATGTCGGCGAGAACGGCGGCCGGCATGTCAGTGAGCGGGCGCGGGGCGAGGTCTTCGAGGATGAAGGCGTTGAAGGGGCATCCGCGCTCAGCGAGCTGGGCGGCAATCGAGGCGGCGATAGGCTCGGTTACGCGGTCGGTGATGAGTGTGACTTTTTCGTCAGGCTGGATGCGCAGGCAGGTGAAGACGGCGGAGCGGGCGCCTTGCATGAAGTCGGATGGGTAGGGTTGCGATAGAAGATGCGAGGCGGTTGGGGTAAGGCTTGCGATGATAGTGCTCCGTCAGGTGGGGATGCGCTTTCCCACCCAAGCGAAGCTTGGATAGGGCACCCAGCGCGTATCTATTCAGGTTAACAAAATTCGTGTGCGAAGTTACGGAACGCGGTGGCCTTTTATCGGCGTTTGGAACCCTGGTAATCTTTGTGGTCGTAATTCCCGACGGGGTCAGGGTTGGGCCTGATCCCACATGTGGCTTAGTTGTTGCTTCTGGGTGGTTTCGAAACGTTTCTCCTCAGCCTTGCGCTCCTCGGCGGTGGTGGACGATGGCCAGATGGTGAAGTCTCTGAACGCAAGGCGGGAGGGGCGGCCATGGAGGGAGACGAGGGCATCCTCGAGTTCGAGCAGCGATCCGCGGGACAATTGCAGTTCATGCTCGTCGGGTTGATAGAGCGTTCCCTCAGGGTAATCGAGGAAGGGCGTTCGCGTTTGCTCGATGTGGTTGCCGAGGATCTGGGCAACGGGCTTGCCGCTGGTGAATTGAACTAGACGGGCAATGCTGGCAACGAACTCGGGGAAATTGTGTACGTAGAGACGACCGGGATAGAGCGTATCGCCCGAAAACAGAATGGCGGTCTTGCGGTCGTAGAGGGCGATGCTTGCGGCCGAGTGGCCGGGAATGGGAATCGCATCGATCACGCGGTCGCCAAGATCGATACTGCCGATGTCGTTGGGCCAATGAGCGATGTGATAGAGGCTCCTGCTTGCGTCGACCTTCGCCGGTACGAGGGTGATGGGGATTGCGGAGTCGTTGAGGGCCTGGAGGGCAGCGTCTCCGGCGACGTGGTCTCCATGCTCGTGGGTGTGGACGACGAGCAACGGAATGGTTGCCAGGGAATTTCTTTTCAACCAGCGGTGGATGGTGCTCTGGAGAGCCGGCGCGAGATTGCCGTTGCGCGAGCCCGTGTCGAGCAGGAGCGCTTTCTCTTTGCCGAAGAGAAGATAGACAAAGGGCTTTTCGAAGTCGGTGCAGCCGGACTGGCGAAGGATGTAGAGGCCCGGGTTGTATTCTTGCACCTGCCAATCGGGCATTTCCATGCATCGGGGGCCACCGGTAGCCCAGTGCTCCGGGAGGACGCCACGCTGGATCGAGCCGCCATCGGGTTCAGGCAACTGGGCCTGGCAACGAATATGGAGCGCGAACAGAGCCAACAGCAGTGCAAATGAAGTGCGCAACTTCATTGAGGGTCCTCCGCCGGGTGGGTTCCGGAATTTGTCGGTCCAATCATCATACGTTTCCGCGTGAAAGAGGCTCACCGGGTCGAGTACTATTTGGGGGCGGGTCGTATTGCGGTCTTCACGGTCTTCCTGGCCAAGATTAGCAATCCTTTTTGATTAACTTAGGTTTTTGGGAGGGGTAGGGATATGTCATTCACGCGAAAGACTGTTTTGTTGGCGGCGGGGGTTTTGTTGGCTGCGAGCGTGGGAACTCCGAAGGGGATCGCGCAGGGGCCGGCGAGTGAGCAGCCGGACAAGTACACGTGGCTTGAAGATATCCACGGCGACAAGTCGATGGATTGGGTAAAGGCGGAGAACGCGCGGACGGCGGCGGTGATGGAGAAGCAGAAGCCGTTTGCCGGGTTGGAAGAAGACGCGCTGAAGGTGCTGGACTCGCCGGACAAACTGGCGTTTCCTCAGTTTCGAGCCGGGATGGTGTACAACACGTGGCGCGACAAGGATCATGTGCGCGGCATCGTGCGGCGGACGACACTGGAAAGCTATCTCTCAGATGCTCCGAACTGGGAAACGGTGATCGACTATGACGCGCTGGGCAAGCAGGACAAGCAGAGCTGGGTTGGGCATGGGTTGGAGTGTCTGCAGCCCGAAGAAAAACTGTGTCTTGTCTCCCTTTCGTCCGGCGGCGAGGATGCGGCAACGCTGCGCGAGTTCGATCTGCCTGAAGGAAAGTTCGTTGAGAACGGCTTTGTGTCTCCGCGTGGGAAACAGAGAATTGCGTGGCTTGACAAGGACAACCTGTTGATTGCGCGCGAATGGGGCGAGGGAACGATGAGCGTTGCGGGGTATCCCATCGAAGTCAAGCGATGGAAGAGAGGCACGCCGCTCGAAAGCGCTGTCGAAGTGTTCCGCGGAGATGCGAAAGATGAGGGCTCCGGAGTTGATCCGGTTGTGCTTACGGACGGGCTGGGGCACAGTGTTGCGGTTATCGAGAACAGCAAGACGTTTTTTGAAACTGAATACTACCTGGTGCTGGCGAGTGGCCCGAAAAAACTGGGATTGCCCATGAAGGCAAATGTGCGAGGGCTCCAGGATAACCAGGTAGTTATTTCTCTGGAGGAGCAGTGGACGCCGGAAGGACAGACAAAGACCTATCCGCAGGGAGCGGTGGTATCGCTGGATCTGGAGGCGGTGAAGGCGGACCCAGTGCATCTGAAACCAACGGTGCTGTTTGCGCCGACCGCGCAGGAGTTTTCGCAGCAGGTGGCGACGACGAAGAATCACGTTCTGGTGACGACCCTGGAACACGTGCAGGGACGAGCTTACGTCTACACGCACGGGAAAGACGGAAAATGGACGCGAAGCAAACTCGCGGTGCCGGATAACGAATCGATCGGGATTTCGACGACAAGCCTGCTGGACGATAGATTCTTCCTGTCGGAGACGGGATTCCTGACGCCGTCGAGCGTGCTGCTGGGCGATGCGGCGGTCGGTTCGCTGAAACCGGGAAAGACACAGAAGGCGCTGTTTGATGCCTCGCGTGACGTGGTGGAGCAGCTGGAGGCTACTTCGAAGGATGGGACGAAGGTGCCGTACTTTGCCGTGCATCGCAAGGACATGCCCATGGATGGAAGCACGCCCACGCTGCTGACGGCATACGGCGGGTTCCAGGTTTCAAATCTTCCCGCCTACAACCCGGTGTTTGGCAAGCTCTGGCTGGAGCGGGGAGGCACGTTTGTGCTGGCGAATATTCGCGGCGGCGGCGAGTTTGGTCCGGCGTGGCATGACGCGGGATTGAAGACGCACCGGCAGCGGATCTATGACGATTTCTACGCAGTGGCCGAGGATCTGGTTACGCGGAAGTTTACGTCGAAGGAACGGCTGGGTATTGAGGGCGGCTCGAATGGCGGATTGCTGATGGGCGTGGAGTTTAATCAGCATCCGGAGATGTGGAAGGCGGTGGTGATCCAGGTGCCGCTGCTGGACATGCTGGGATATGAACACATGTCGGCGGGCGCATCGTGGGTGGGCGAATACGGGTCAGTGAAGGTGCCGGCGGAGCGGGCATTTCTAGCCTCGATTTCGCCCTACAACCAGCTTAAGCCGGACGTGCATTATCCGGAGCCGCTGATCTTTACGACGACGGCGGACGATCGCGTTGGACCGGTGCACGCAAGGAAATTTGCGGCGAAGATGGAAGAGTTTCACGAGCCGTTTTACTACGACGAGATCACGGAGGGCGGCCACGGAGCGGGCGCAGACAACCGGCAGGCAGCCCGGACGTGGGCCGAGGAATTTACGTACCTGGCGATGAAGCTGATGGATTGAGGGCGCGCCTGCACGAATCCTTCGGGTTCGTGCGGGCGCGGGCTTGCATTCCCAGATCTCAGACGAGACCTTGGGCACTTGACTCTACCGTTCAGGTCGTTCGGCGCTCACGAGGACGCGCGCTGACTTGGGGTTGGAGCACTCCACGATTGCGCTGAAGACCCAGAAGCTTCAACTTCTGGCCAGCGGACTGCCTGCGCGATGCAGATGATGTGCAGGATCAGGAACAGCGGCACGGCAAATGTGGGAATCAAACTCATCGGAAGCACAGTCATTGCGCCTGCTCCAATTCCGTGAGGGTTGAGCACACTGGCAATCGGGCCGAGCACCACTGCGGTCGCCAAATCCATGATTCCCAGAAGCTGCCACGCGATGAAGCTTCTGCGATGGTCCGGAGCAGCCAGCCGGAGAGCCACGAATGGCGCGGTCGCTCCGATTGCCATATCGCCCCATCCTGCCGGTAGAGCAAACAGGCCAGGAAGAATTCCGTAAGCAGCCAGGACAAGGAAAGCAAACCCCGCAATCCTCCAGCTCTGAACGTGTGTGAGTACGCGAGGACTGAGGGCCAGGGCGAACTGCCGGAACTTTGCCGATGATATGAACCACGCCAGGAAGAGGACGATGGGTGTCAGAGCAGCCAGTCCAAGCGGCAAAGGCGGTTGGTTGGGGGCGTTCGTGAAGAGGTGCAGAGCGGAGGCTCCGAGGGAAAAGACGAACCAGGCGGCGATGATTCCGCCGGTGAACTTTGCGTATTTCGACATGGGGAATCTCCTATTTTGTGACCGTGGAGGTCACTTTGTTGGTTAGGGTCAGCAGGGCTTGCCAGGGTTCGTCTCCCAGCTGCCGCCGAAGGCGTGCCTGCACCTTTTGCCAGACAGGGAGCGCGTGGTTGAGTTGAGCCTGCCCCGATTGGGACAAGCACAGTCGACGTTCTCGCCGATCGTTCCCTTGAAGTTTTTCGACCCAGCCATGCCGGACCATGGTGTCGAGGGTGCGTGTGAGGGTGGTGCTGTCCATTGCCAGAATCGCTCCCAGCCTTCCCTGTAGAACTGTTCCGGTAATCGATAGGGCCTGCAGGATTGTGAACTGGGTGGGTGTGAGACCGAGTGGGCGCATCGCTTCGTCGTAGTGCTGCGTGAGTGCGCGGGAGGCACGGCGGAAGCTTGCGCACAAGCAGTCCAGAACCGGCATGGAGGATGCTTTCATGCAGAGTAGATGTATATACATGTATTAGGGATTCAGAATAAGAACTGAGCAAAAAGTGGGAAAGGGTTCGCGCAGAAGAGCTCCAGCACTCAAAGGTCTCCCAGGTTTCAGAAGCGAGACCCTTCGGCTTCGCTCAGGGCAGGCTGTGAGGCGCTCAACTTGCTGCTCCTGGAGCGCTCGCTCAGGCGGCCATGGCTTCTTGTTCTTCGAGGGCGCTGCGGCGCATGGGCTGTCGTTTCCAGTAGGTAAGCGAGCGCCAGACCCACTCCATCGGACCGAATTGGAAGTGGCGAAGCCAGATGGGGCTGAGGATGAGATTGCACGCCCATACGGAGGCTACGACGACATAGAGCTGGCTCCACGGCCGCGGATTCCCGATAGCAGACGGGTCGGGACCTAGAATGAAGGAACGCGGTCCGGCTTAATAGAAAGTGAAGGACGCGGCAGGATCGTTTCACAGAAATCAGGAGGTAACCGATGGGATCAGCGGTGGCTGCGGTAGAACGGACGCATGAACAGAAACTGGATCTGCTGGCGGAAGTAGCGGTGAAGGTGGGATTGGGATTGAAGGAAGGCCAGGAACTGGTGATGACGGCGACGCTGGACGCTGTGGCCTTGGCGCGGCGGATTACGGAGCAGGCGTATCGCGCGGGCGCTTCGCTGGTGACAACACTCTACACCGATGATGAAGCTACGTTGATGCGCTATCACCACGCGCCGGATGCATCGTTCGACAAAGCGGCGAAGTGGCTGTACGACGGAATGGGCGCGGCATTCAAGAGTGGAGCGGCGCGGCTGGCAATTGCCGCGGGAAATCCTTCACTGCTTTCGAATGAGGATCCGGACAAAGTGGGGCGGGCGAATCGCGCGGTGTCGCTGGCGTATAGGCCGGCGCTTGAGCTGATTACGCGACACGAAATCAACTGGACGATCGTGTCGTGTGCGACGGAGGCGTGGGCGGTGCAGATATTTCCGAACGACGCACCGGATGTGGCCCTGGCGAAGCTTTGGGAGGCGATCTTCCAGACGACGCGCATCAACATGGAAGATCCGGTGAGCGATTGGAAGCGGCACGACGCGGGCTTGCACAAGCGTGCGGATTATCTGAATGAGAAGCGCTATGCGGCGCTAAAGTATCGCGGGCCGGGAACGGATTTCACGCTGGGTATGGCCGACGATCACGTGTGGATGGGCGGCGGAACGACGGCGGGAAACGGGATTTATTGCATTCCGAACATGCCGACGGAGGAAGTATTCAGCATGCCGCACAAGGATCGCGCAGATGGAACAATAACGGCGACCAAGCCGTTGTCGCACCAGGGCACGATGATCGAAGGCATTCACGTGAGGTTTGAGGGCGGCCGGATAGTGGAGGCACATGCTTCGCGTGGAGAAGAAGTACTGCGCAAGCTGATTGAGACCGATGACGGTGCGCGGCGGCTGGGCGAAGTGGCGCTGGTGCCGCACTCATCGCCGATTGCTTCGAGCGGTCAGCTTTTCTTGAACACATTGTTCGACGAGAATGCGGCGTCGCATATTGCGCTGGGGCAGTCGTATTCATCTACGGTGCGCGATGGCGACAAGCTGAGCAAAGAAGAGCTTGCCGCAAAAGGCGCGAACGAGAGCCTGATCCACGTGGACTGGATGATCGGATCGGGCAAACTGGATATCGACGGCGTTACGGCGACGGGCAAGTTGGAACCACTGATGCGCGGGGGAGAGTGGGTTTAACCACCCCACGGACGAAGACCTGTCCGCTGGGACTCGGTGTAAACCACCCATTGACCTGGACCTTTCAATGGGGCGCAGGGGTTCGTGCTTTCCCACCCTTGGCGCAAAAACGCGCCAAGGATGGGGCACCCGGATCGTGCAGATACGCACCCGGGTTGTGCAGATACAAGGAGCGACGACCGAATTCTCGCAGGTCGGGCAGGGGAGATGAATGGGGAAGATCGGAATTATTGGCGCCGGTAGTGTGGGGGCGACGATTGCGTATGCCGCACTGATTCGCGGAGTGGCGCGGGAAATCTGCCTCTTTGATATCGCCCGAACGAAGGTTGACGCGGAAGTACTGGACCTGAACCATGGGTTGCTGTTTGTCCCGCAGGCGAAGGTAGTTGGCTCAGACGATGTGGAGGTGCTGCGCGGCGTGGACGTGGTAGTGATGACGGCCGGCGCGAAGCAGAAGCCGGGGCAGACACGGATGGATCTGGCGGAGGCGAATACACAGATCTGTAAAAAGATTTTGCCGGAAGTGGTACGGGTGGCGCCGGATGCGCTGTTGCTGATGGTGACCAATCCGGTGGATGTGGTGACCGAGATAGCGCTGAAGCTGACAGGATTGCCGTGGCAGCGCGTGGTGGGCTCGGGGACGGTTCTGGATAGTTCGCGGTTTCGCTACCTGGTGGCGAAGCACTGCAATGTCGCGGTGCAGAATGTTCATGCCTACATTGCGGGCGAGCACGGGGACTCGGAGATCCCCCTGTGGGCGAGCGCGACGATTGGTTCGATTCCTCTGAGCCAATGGAGCGTGGAGGGACACGGGCGTCTGACTTCGGCGGACAAGGAAGCCATTGTGAAGAACGTAAAGGAAGCGGCGTACCAGGTGATCCAGGGCAAGGGTGCGACAAACTACGCGGTTGGGCTTGCAGTGTGCAACATCCTCGAAGCAATTCTATTTGATGAGCGGCGCGTGCTGCCGGTGAGTGGATTGCTGCGCGGCTTCAGGGGCATGGAGGATGTGTGCCTTAGCCTTCCGCGGATTGTGGGGCGCGGCGGGATTGAAGCGCCGCTGCCGATTCCGATGACGGTGGATGAGGAGAGCGGGCTGCACGAGAGCGCGGCTCGAATTCGCGCGGTGGTGCGGGGGTTGGGGTACTAAAGCGCGCAAAGGGGGATAGCCGGACCGACGGCGGATCGATTTCCGGCCAGGCGAAATTCATCAGCAATGAGGTGAAATGAGAGCGGGCCAGACAATCCGCAACCGACATTCGGGTGAAACGTTGACGGTACTGGTGAGCGAAGCAGAGAACCATGGGGCGCGACAACTCTATCGAGTTCGTCTGCCAGCGCGTCGTCAGAGCCCGCCGCTGCACTATCATCTTGCATTTAGCGAGACGTTCACAGCACTGGACGGAAAGCTTGATGTGTACCTTGGTCGGGAGCGACGACACCGGCAATTGTTGCCGGGCGAAAGCGTGACTGCTGAAATCCGCCAACTCCATACATTTGCCAATTGCTCGGATGAGCCCTGCACGATGACAGTCGAAACGGTTCCAGCCGGAGGCGTAGTCAAGGCCTTTGAGCTCGCGTACGGAGTGGCCAATGAAGGAGGCGCAGCGAAAGACGGGTTGCCGAAGAATCCGATCGTGCGACTGCGGTTTATTGAAATCAGCCAAGGCTTTCTTCCCGGAGTCCCGCCAGGGTTGCAACGAGCACTATTTGGTGCGGCGGCACTGGCGGCGAGACTAACTGGCGTTGAACAAAGACTGCGAAGGTACATGAGCGACGAGCCTGACGGGATGACAGATGACTGAAAAACATCGGATGCGCGTGTATCGGCTGAGCCCGTGGATTCGCATGTTTGCGGTAGCCTTTCTCGCATTCTGCCTGCTGGGTTTGTTCGGACTACTGTGGAGCCAGCACGCCGGTGCGCAGGGCCGCAATCCAGCGCAGACGGTGGAATGGGCAGCGATCGCGTTGTTTGCGGTGTGCTGGGCTATCTATGTGTTCGGCGCAGTGATCGTGCTCTCAGAAGACACGATCGAAAAACGGACACCGCTGAAGACGGATAGCCTTCGCTTCGCGGAGATTCGAGGACGGCGCGAAACAGTGCATCGGAATTTTGACGGCAGCTATATCCGGTATCTGCAAGTGGTCCCACGCGACCCGTTGCTGCCGATGATCCGGTTTCAAAAATTCTACGTATTCGACGCGGCGTTTTATGCGTGGTATGACGATCTGCCCGATCTGGATGCGATGGACAGAGCGCGGAAGAGGGATTCAGAGTTCGAGAGGATGTGACGGAAGTTGCGATCGGGTTGGATAATGCTCCCGCATGGACGGTCAACCGCGAGGACGTGGAACAAATCATCGCGAAGTGGGCACAGTTTCCCTATACCGTGTGAGAGGTCTACGAACGAAGGTAGGCGAGGATCGCTCTGACGATCTCTGCTTTGGCGTCTGCAAGTGGCAGGCGCGGAGGTCGCTGTCGGACGACGCCATGGCAAAGCGATTCGATCATGTGGGTCACGACAAATACGCTTTTGTCGAGGTCTCGGCCCTTTTTTAGTTCCCTTGATCTAGCGGAGAGAGCGAGAAGAAACGCGCCGTGGGTGCGCTCGGCAAAACTCTTTGATCCTCCCGAGTGAGGCGGCACTTGCGACAGAAGCAGATCGTGAAGTTCGGGGTCGGCGCAGTGTGCGTCGATGATGGCATCGACCAATGCGCATACGAGGCGGTCGAGAGGCGCGGACACATTTTGAATGAGCGTGGTTTCGATCACGCGGTCGATTTCCTCTAGATGGCGCTGATGAAGTGCGGCAAAGATGGCTCGCTTGTCAGGGAAATACTGATAGACAGATCCGATGCTCACGCCGGCGATCTCTGCGATGCGGTTGGTTGTTACGGCGTCAGTTCCCTCTCGCTTGAGGATGCGGATAACGGCTTCGAGGATTGCGTCTACGGTTTGACGGGCGCGGAGTTGCTGGGGTTGACGTCTCGGAGGCTCGACGGGTCGTCTGCTCATCCGGGTTAGTTTAAAGCAAATGTGAGCTTTTTTATATATCAACTCTTCACGGGATTGTTGTTTCAACAACTTGCATCATAATACCAAGCGAGTATACGGGTGCAGTTATGGATATATCTTCTCTATAGTTTGTGAGCTTTCCTCACATTATGGAGAGGTTGACGTATGACGCATCTGATTACTGGAGCAACGGGAGAAGTTGGGGCGAGAGTGGTGCATCAACTCGTGAGACAAGGAGAGCGCCCTCGCATCTTTGTGAGGGACGCAGCGAAAGCACGGGCGCGGTTTGGCGAGAGCGTCGATGTTCGGGTTGGCGATTTGGGGGATCGGGAATCTCTGACGGCAGCTCTGCGGGGAGTGGAAGCGCTCTTCCTGGTCACTTCAGGTCCACAGATTCCAACGCTGGATGAGTTGGCGGCGCGTGCGGCCAGAGTCGCGAACGTGGGTCTGGTGGTGAAACTTTCATCGCTGGATGTAGAGCAGAGCCTCGCGATTGGAGCATGGCATGAACGAGGAGAGGCGGCGATTCGAGCGAGCGGAGTTCCCTTCACTTTTCTGCGACCATCGGGGTTCATGACGAACTTGCTGGCCTGGGCCGAGCCGATCAAGACAGAGGGTGTGGTGCGCACGTCTACGGAAGACGGCAGAAGGGCTTTTATTCATTCCGACGATATTGCGGCGGCGGCCGTGCGGGCGCTCACGAGTCACGAACATTTGGGGAAGGCGATGGCCCTGACAGGGCCGGAGGCATTGAGCTTTGCAGAAGTTGCGACGAAGATTGGCGCGGCGATCGGAAGACAGCTTAGATATGAGAGGCTGTCGGATGATGAGGCGAGGAGGCGCTTTCGGGCGACGGGCGCTTCTGTTGAAGAAACCGAGGCGCATGTTGAATTGTGGCGCGCGATTCGCGAGGGACGGCTGGGAATGACGACGGACGGAGTTGAACACGTGCTCGGCAGAAAGCCGCTTGGGTTGGATCGATGGGTTGCGGAGAATGTCGACGCGTTTCGCTATCGTGCGGCGTAGTCATTGCGCGGCGCGAAGCTCGAAGTGGTAGTCGCTGTAGTCGATGACAATGACGGTCTTGCCAAAGAGCGTGCTGCTGGATTCGGCGCGGGCGTGAATGGCCATGGCATAGCCCTGCATGATTCTGTAACGACGCATCATCTTTGTAGTTCCGGCAAAGACGGACGGGCTTTTGGAGGCGACGCCTTCGACTTCGGCGAGTGTGTGGTTGATGGCGTCGACCCAGAGGGTTCCGTCGATCATGTTTGGAGCCGTGCGGCGCGGAGTGATCGAGACAGCGAGACATTGTCGGCCGTCGATGGTCTGGATGACGCCGGGTTCGAGGTGCATCTCGTAATTTGCGGATGTGAACCAGGACTGCCCGACCGTGGCGGGATTGTTGATGGACTTCTCGTTTTCGAGGAGCGGCTGCAGGCCGAATTTATGAATCAGCGATGAGCCGGACTGCTTGAGGATGACGTAGTCTTTTCCGACGCCTTTTTTGTAACTCATTTTCACGGTCATCTCGGCGGCGGGGTTGGTTTGGTCGGTGCCGCGGAAGACGGTATAGTGCTCAACATCAGTGAAGCTCAGGACATTGTCGAAGCGGGCCTGGTTGGCGGCGTCCAGATCGCGGATGATGGCTGGACCATCAGACTCCTGCGCGTGCGGAGCGCCGGTGATGAACAAAACCGCGAAGAGACTTCCCGTAATTCTTCGAACTACAGAGAAACGCATGGATCGGCCTCGCGCGCGAGCAGAGCGCTACTGGAATTATCCTGCCTCGCGTTGATTGCGCAGCGGGCAGCCTACAAATTCGCAGAATACAGCGAGCGAATACGCAAACCCGACGTCCTGTCTAAGTAGAAGCGCAGCATAGACGGTACAGGGAAGCAGCGCGCTTCAGACCAATCACTTGGAGAGGCTTGCGATGAGACGGAATGCAGAATATGCAGTTCGAGGGTCGTTGTGTGTCTTGATGACGGCCGGGGCGGTTTTGGCGATGGCAACGGCTGGTCACGCGGTTGCGCAGACGCAGGGTGCGGATCAGAAGCCGGCGGAGAGCTATGCGACGCTTTATCTGACGAATTTGACGGAGGTCCGCGAAGCGAACGACGCTGTCACGGATTTGCGGAATATGCTGCCGAAGGCGAAGATCTATCACGTCGAGTCGGCTAACGCGATTTCGATGTACGCAACCGCAGAGGATCTTGCGAAGGCGCAAAAGATTCTCGCGGATATCGATCGGCCGCGGAAGACGTATCGGCTGACGTACACCATCGGCGACGGCGATAGTGCGCACGCTACGCATCTTGTCGCGGTAGTCGCGCAGTGGAGCAAGACGATGCTGAAACAGGGGGCGCGGGTACCGATCGTGACGGGCTCCTATGGGAAGGGCACAGATGAGAACACGCAGGTGCAGTACCAGGATATTGGCCTGAATCTCGATGCCACGCTCGAGGGGAGTGGGGATGGACTGCGATTGAGGACAAAGATCGAGCAGACAAGCGTGGCCGAAGAGAAGTCAAACGTGGGGATACAGGATCCGCTTCTTCACCAATCGGTACTGGAATGCGAATCGATCGTAGTGATGGGCAAACCAATTATGCTCGGGTCGATGGAGTTGGCCGGGGGAATGCGGATGGAGGTGTCGGTGGTGGCGGAGGTGGTGAAGTAGGGCGGCTTCTCCCTTTATTGGCGGAAGCGCCAGCAGCGGCAAGAAGCAAATGCAGGTCCTTCGACTCCCGCTGGTCGCTCAGGATGACACCGCGTCTAAATATCATGCCGTAAAGGTTTACGCGATGGGCAACCGGACGGCTGCGCTCTATAATCCTGCGCGGGTTTCTTCTGCCATGTAGTCGACTACGGCTTTGAGATCGCCTTTGGAATCTTCGAAGACTTTTAGCTGGCGGTCGGCACCGGTGCCGGTCTTCATGATTTTGCGGATGCCATCGATCGCTTCCCTGCTGCCGAGCTCGTCCACTTCCCTGTCGATGAGAAGGAGATACTCCTCGAGTAGATCGCGCTCGGGGACTTCCTGCTGGCGACCGAAGTCGATGAGCATGCCGTCGAGGCCATAGCGGACAGCGCGGAATTTGTTCTCCATCAGGAGGGGGCGCGCGTACTGGCGGTAGTCCTGGTTGGCGGCATGCAGGCGGTAGAGATAAGCCGCGGTGGCCTGGATGAGCGCGGCGATTGCGATGGTTTCTTCAGCGCGGAGCGGGATATCGCAGGCGCGCACCTCGATGGTGTTGAAGAAGGGATGCGGGCGAATGTCCCACCAGATCTTCTTGGCGTTATCGATGCAGTTGGTGCGGACCAACAGGCTTACGTAGTTCTCGAATTCGGAGTAGCTGGAGAAGGCATCGGGGATGCCGGTGCGCGGGAAGTTCTCGAAGACTTTGGCGCGATAGCCCTTGTAGCCGGTGTTGAGGCCAAGCCAAAAGGGCGAGTTGGTGGCCAGCGCCATGATGTGCGGCAGAAAGTAGCGCATCGCATTCATGATGCGGATAGCGGCTTCGCGATCTTCGATGCCGACGTGGACGTGCAGGCCAAAGATGAGGTTGGCGCGAGCGACGAGCTGAAGATCCTTGACCACCTGGTGATAGCGCGGGTCAGGATAGATCTGTTGCGTGCGCCAGTCGGCGAAGGGATGGGTGGCGCCGGCAACGAGCTCGAGGTGATGTTCGCGGGCGAGCTTGATCATCTCGCGGCGAAGTTCGTAGATGTCTTCGCGGGCCTCATCGATGTTGCGGCAAATGCGCGTACCCACCTCGACGACGGAGGTGTGCATTTCGGCCTTGACGCGCTCCTGAAGACGCAGTTTACCCTCGGCAAGCATTTCGGTTTCGATGTGGGATCGGAGATCGCGTGTTACCGGGTCGATGGTCTGGTATTCCTCTTCGATGCCGAGCGAGAAGGACGGGCGCATGAGATGACCTCGGTGGTGCTTGTTGGGATTGTACGGCAGGGACGAAGGGACATTGGACTCGGGACTCGGGACTTCCAAAGGCATACAATCCTGCGCGTGAGTGAAATTGTGTTTCAGGATCGGCGGGAGGCGGGGCGGGTGTTGGGGGAACTTGTCGCTTCTCTTCCCGACTTGAAGGATGCGGTGGTGCTGGGGCTGGTGCGCGGAGGCATGCCGGTTGCGTTTGAGGTCGCACGAGCATGTGGACTGCCGCTGGACATCCAGGTGGTTCGCAAGCTGGGCGTGCCGGGGCAGGAAGAACTGGCGATGGGAGCGATCGCGAGCGGCGGCGGTGTCGTGCTGAATGAGCAGATCGTGCGGTCGTGGCATGTATCGGAGAAGAAGCTTGGGCACGTGATCGAGCACGAGCGGCAGGAGATGGATCGGCGGGAAGCGTTGTATCGCCAGGGACGGCCGGCAGTTGAGATTGCGGGGCGGCCTGTGGTTCTCGTTGATGATGGGCTGGCTACCGGAGCGAGCATGCGTGCGGCGATTCGCGCCGTCAGCGGGCGGGCAGGGCGAGTGATTGTGGCTGTGCCTGTCGGAGCGAAGAGCACGTGCGACGAATTGGCACATGAGGTGGACCGGGTCGTGTGCGTACTGGTTCCAGAGACGCTGGATGCCGTGAGCTTGTTTTATCGCGAGTTTGGGGCGACGACGGATGAGGAAGTGTTGGAGCTGATGGAGGCGGGCTCGGGATTGGGGATTAGGGACTAGGGACTAACTAGGGACTAGGGACTCTTAAATATTTTCGCCTTTTGTTCGCTTTTGAGGTAGGATGAGATTCGGGCTATGAATCTCTTTTCCCAACTTGCGGCGGAGCCTACGCATGAGGAGATCTTCCCCGGCGCGGTGTTAATGCGGGGCCTGGCTCTCGCGCAGGATGGCGAGTTTTTCGCTGCGGTGGAGGGCATTCTCGCTGCGGCGCCTCTACACCATGCGACGACTCCCAGTGGACTGCCGATGTCGGTGATGGTGTCGGACTGCGGCGCACCCGAGGCATTCCGGCGACGTTGGGATCCGCAGAATCCAAGTGCTCGCCGAATGTGGCCGCCGATGCCGCGGGTACTCCTGGATTTTGCGCTTCGTTGCGCGGTGCGTTCGGGATTTCCGCATTTCAGGCCCGACATGTGCCACATCAACCGTTACCAGGCGGGCACCAAGCTCGGGATCCACCAGGACCGGCACGAGTTCGATTTGTATCAGCCGATCGTGTCGATTTCGCTTGGACTGGAGTGCATTTTTCTGCTGGGCGGTTTTCAGCGGACGGACAAGACGAAACGCATTCTGCTGGAGCACGGCGATGTGATTGTGTGGGGCGGGCCCTCGCGAATGCGGTTCCACGGGGTGCAGCCGCTGAAACCGGGACATCACCCGTTGACGGGGCCCTACAGGTACAACCTGACGATTCGAAAAGTGGCCTGAGGACTGGGACCAAGGGAACAAGGCACAGAGCTCTCAGTCCTCCGCTGGGAGTATTGAACGTTCACGGATTTGAAATTTCGGGATGCACTAACTCCTTGCTTCTGGGTCCAGCGAAATTTTCTCATTTGTGTTCATTGAGGCTCATTTTATCGGCACCTCGGAGAAGCTGATACCCGGGACCGTGCTCGTCAAATCAAGCGGACCTTTACTCCCAACTAGTGGCCTGTCTGAGTGAATTCGTTACTGCGGATGCGTCGAGTTGGGTCTGAGTATTTCCATTGAAAAGGCCGAGCATTTGCGGAGTAGGCATTGATGTAGCGAAGCAGCTTGCGGGCCAGGTCAGAGACGGAAGTAAA